>JAWLAT010000011.1:0-135778 GCA_041395325.1 Lysobacterales bacterium | reverse complement strand
GCATCACCTCGGTGCCCAGCAGCCGCGCCTCCAGTTCCTCCAGCGCCTCGCCGGTGTAAGTGGCCAACCGTTGCATGTGCGGCAAGGTGTCGCGGCAGCCGGTGAAGCCAAACGCCAGCTGCCCGGCGTAGCTCTGGCAGGTGATATTGAGTGCCTGCCCATGGGAGACCAGCGACACCGGATAGGTCGCCTCCATCCGCGCGCCGCGGAAATACAGCGGCTGATCCGGACCTGGCACGTTGGAAATGGTCACGTTGAACATCGGCCGGGTGCGGCCACCCATGCCGCTGACCAGGCTGAGGATGTACGGCGCCATCAGCACCATCGTGTACTGCGTCATCGCCTGCCGTGGCAGGTTCTGCATGTGTTCCTTGGCCCGGCGAGTGGAATCCCGGATCGCCAGCAGGCGCTCGATGGGATCGGCGATGTCGGTGCCCAGCGTGGCAATGATGAAAGTGATCGCATTGCCGGTGCCCTCGTCATCCTTGGGCCGGACCGATACGGGAATGCCAGCCGTCAACGGCTTCTTCGGCAACTCGTCGATCTCCAGCAGGAAGCGCCGGAGGGCGCTGCCGCAGATCGCCAGCACGACATCATTAAGTGTGCCGCCACCGGCATGGGCGACACGTCGCAGGCGCTCGATCGCGTAGATCTGGGTGGCGAATCGGCGCTGACCGCGAATGCGCCCGTTGATGATCGAACTGGGCGTGTCAAAGGGGATCATCAGCTTGTTGGCCTTGCGGGTCAGGCCGCCCAGCATCGTCCCGAAGGCCCGCAACACACCTGGCACCGAGCCCACCTGCCCCCGAACCAGATCCCACGCCTCGGCCAGCACTTCGGCCGCCGAGGGTGCCGCTGGCGCCGCGGCCTGGGCCTGCTTGAGCTTTTTCTTCAGCTTGCCCTTGGGCTTTTCACCGGCCGCCCCGATGGTCCAGAAGGCCGGCAGAGCCCGACTGGCCTCCGGGTCGGTGGCCATCGAGCGCACCAGCATCTTCATGCCGCTGATGCCGTCGATCATCGAGTGGTGCATCTTGGTGTAGATGGCGAAGCGGCGGTTCTCCAGCCCTTCGATCAGCGCGCATTCCCACAGCGGTCGATGCATGTCCAGCGGTTGGCTGTGCAGCCGAGCGATCAGTTGCCCCAGTTCTCGCTCCCCACCCGGGCGAGGCAAGGCACTGTGACGCAGATGGTGCTCCAGATCGATGTCGTCGGCGGTTTCCCACACCGGCATCAGACCCTTCAGCGTCGGCGAACGCAACTTCTGATTCCACGGTGGCGCGAACTTCAGCGAGTTGCGAAAATCGGCCACCAGGTCGCGGAAAAAATCCTCCGGCGCGTCTTCGGGCAGCTGAAAGATGATCAGGCCACCGACGTGCATGGGCGTGTCGCGCGACTCCACCAGCAGCCACGAAGCATCCAGCGGATTGAGTGTCTTGATCTTCATGTCGTCAGCGCCCTCCCCGGCCGCTCATAGCCTAACGTCTTTCGGCGACCGAGAGCGGCCGAGGGACGAGCCCCGCTCGCAGAGCCCCCAGATGCGGACTCCATGCCACAATGGGCCGCTACCCAAGCCCCTGCTCAGCCCATGATTCGATGCCTGCTGGCGACGGCCAGCCTGTCCCTGCTGCCCTTCCAGTCCGCTGCTGCACTGCAGACGCCGCTGCTCGACGGACGCTGCTCGGAGTACGCCGAACTGGGCGCGCTCAGCCAGGACCTGGACCAGGGCGTACGCCTGTGGGTCTATCAGAACGATGACTATGTGTGGATGTGCCTGGGGCTGCCGGAACTGAGTTTTGGCACGCTGGATCTGGCATTGGATACACCCAAACTGGATGGCCCGCGCGCGCTGCACGTCTCAGCTCAATTGGGTGAATGGCCACTGGATCAGCCCGATCAGGCACCGCCGGATGCCGCCAGTCCGTTGTGGTGGCAGGTGCGTGGCTGGACGGCCAACACCCTGCGCTTCAACGGTCTGGAGGACGGCGAGAACGGACCCACTCCGCGCTTTCTACCCTCGGAGGCACGCGAGCTGCAGTTCGCCAAATCCCGTTTCGGGGTGGGTACCTGGCGCTTCCGCTTTGATCTCAACGCCGTCAAGGGCGGTGATGGCCTTTGGCACACCGTCCAGTTTCCGGCCGCCGAAGGCGAAACGCGGCCGTGGGCGACGCTGGAGACCGTGCGGCCACAGTAGGGTTGGGACGGACCGGCAGTCGGAACGGCCTTGGCAGACTCAAAGCGCTGAAACCCTGTTCAGGCTGTTCGCTGGGCCACATCCATCGGACGCGCTAGAATCGCCTCCCATCGCGCGGTCCCGGTAGCTCAGCTGGATAGAGCGGCGCCCTCCTAAGGCGCAGGTCACAGGTTCGACTCCTGTCCGGGACGCCAAAACCCCGACATCGGTTTCATTCATCAGGCGCAGGCAAACGGGCCACCCATGGGCGGTCCGGGCAGCGCCTTTCAGCTGCAGGAGAAACATCATGGATCTGTTGACGCCACTCGGTTTGAGCAAGGAAGAGTCCGGCACCTATCTGGGCCAGGGCCAGTGGAGCAGCCATCGCGGGGCGGCCATCGTCTCGGAAAGCCCCGCCACCGGCGCGACGCTGGGTACCGTGTACGCCAGTACCGAGGGTGACTACGAGACCATCATCGAGCGCGCCCAGGCCGCCCTGAAGGTCTGGCGCAGCACGCCGGCACCGCGCCGCGGCGAGGCCATCCGCCTGTGCGCCGAAGCCCTGCGCAAGCACAAGGATGCGCTGGGTACGCTTGTCGCCGCCGAAATGGGCAAGATCAAGGCCGAAGGCGATGGCGAAGTGCAGGAGATGATCGACATCGCCGACTTCGCGGTCGGCCTGTCGCGTCAGCTCTACGGCCTGACCATGCACTCCGAGCGTCCGGGCCACCGGATGTACGAGCAGTGGCACCCGCTGGGGCTGGTCGGCATCATCTCGGCCTTCAATTTTCCGGTCGCGGTATGGAGCTGGAATGCCTTCATCGCCGCCGTCTGTGGCGACATCTGCATCTGGAAGCCCTCGCCGAAGACCCCGCTGACGGCGGTCGCCTCGATGAAGATCTGCAACGAGGCGCTGGCCGATGCCGGCTTCCCGGATTTGTTCTTCCTGTTCAACGACGCTGGCACCGAGCTGGCGCAGCGTTTCGTCGACGACCACCGCATTCCGCTGATCAGCTTCACCGGCTCCTCGCAGGTCGGTCGCCTGGTCGGTGAGCGCGTGGCCCGCCGGATGGGTCGCTCGCTGCTGGAACTGGGTGGCAACAACGCGATCATCGTCGACCAGACCGCCGACCTGAAGCTGGCCATCCCGGCCATCGTCTTCGGCGCGGTCGGCACCGCCGGCCAGCGCTGCACCAGCACCCGCCGCCTGATCGTCCACGAATCGCTGGTTGATGAGCTGGTGAGCAAGGTGGCGGCGGCCTATCAGCAGATCGAGAAGCGCATCGGCGATCCCACCGATCCCGCCACGCTGATGGGGCCGCTGATCGATCGCAGCTCGGTCGATCGCTATCTGGCCGCGGTCGAACGCGCCAAGGCGGCTGGTGGCACCATCGTCTGCGGTGGTGAAGCCCTCAGCGACCGCGCCGGTCATTTCGTCAAGCCGACACTGATCACCGGCCTGCCGCATGACCACGAAGTCGTCCACACCGAGACCTTCGCGCCGATCCTCTACGTGCTGCCCTATCGCGATCTGGAAGAAGCCATCGAGATCCAGAACGAGGTACCACAGGGTCTGTCCAGCGCGATCTTCACCGACAGCGTCAAGGCTGCCGAGCGCTTCCTGTCGGCCTCCGGTTCGGACTGCGGCATTGCCAACGTCAACATCGGCACTTCCGGCGCCGAGATTGGCGGCGCCTTCGGCGGTGAGAAGGAAACCGGTGGTGGTCGCGAGTCCGGCTCGGACGCCTGGAAGGTGTACATGCGGCGCCAGACCAACACGATCAACTGGTCCGATGCACTGCCGCTGGCTCAGGGCATCAAGTTCGATCTGGGCTGAGACGGATCCCGCAGCCGCGGTCATCGAAAGGATGATCGCGGTTGCTCAACCCGCTGACCGATGGTCGAGGTTGATCCGACAAGCCAGCGGTTACAGCCCCGCGAAGGCTTTCCTCAATCGCTCGGTCCCATCGACCTCATCGCCTACCATCGAAAGCACCTGATCCAGGAAGCGCAGTGCCCTTTCGCGGATTTCCGGGCCTCGAGTCCAGGCATGAGCTTCCATGAACAGATGCCACAGCGTGTAGTCGCGAATGCGTTCCCGCAAGGCGTCAATCACTGAGGGATCAGGCTGGCACCTGGGCCAATTCAGCAAGGCCAACCAGGTGAACCCGTGCCGCATCGGATCGCCCCAGCGCAGCCAGCCCCGCAGGGCCTTGCGTGCAGCCGGGATGTCATCGGACATCAAAGCGCGCTGAAAAGCCTCCCAGTGGGGCCGCCGCAGCAACGGCAACAGCAAGCTCGGGTCATCATGGACCAGACTCCGGAAGGCGCGCTCGTCCGCCGGCACCCGCTCGACGGCGCCTTCATCAAAATGCTCCCAGTACCATCCCTGCTCATCCACACCGAGCGTCGAATGGGCCCTCGAGCCACCACGCAGGATCGTGGCACCCGCGCGCATGGCGACCATGACGGCATCGATGTCCGCTGCGCGCAAGCGCGGACGGCGAGCCGACGTCATGCTCGGCGCAACTCAGGTGCTGGCGGCCATGTACTGGCCGATTTCGGCTTCGGCTGAACACCTCGGGGCGAATGCCCACGTGTCCTGCCGCTGTGCACGCCAAAAATCACCACACGCCTCCCTGAACTGACCTGAACATCTCGTTTCCCGAACATCGCTCTGCTCATGGCCCGGAATCCGGCAATGGCTCGGCACAGTGTGTCGTCAATCGGCATCTCGATCGATCGACTTCGTCTGGATGCGGCAACGGTCCAAGCGTGGATCCTCGGACGACAACGCGTTGCCGCATTGGGCGATGCGGGCCGTTGAAGCAACTTCAACCAACGGGCTCGAACGGTCGGTCGACGTCAGCTCGGCCGTGTTGGCTCGCGCCCCTTGCTCAGCAGCTTTGCCGACGCTAGCGTAGCTCAGCTTCCGCTGCACGCTACACGAGATGCCATGTCCGAAAGCCCCTACGCGCCACCGCGAACTGAGCTGACCCACACGGAGCAGCGGTCGGTGTCGAACCGGACATTGCTGCGGTCCTGGGCCGTGTACTTCCTGATCGTCTCAATCGTGAGCATTGCCTTCAACGCAATCTGGGTCATGTTTCTTGCCATGTGGGTGCCCGTGCACGATTTCGGCGCGTACCAGCTGAGCCTGATCGGCATACCTTTCCTGCTGACCGCGCTGGTCTCCTGGCTGACCTTCCGCTGGGTCGTGAGGCGCTTCGTGTTGGCTGAATGACGTTCACCACGACCGAGGCAGGCGCGCGTCACTGGCCAGACCCATCAATCGGCCCGATCCTGCAGAACCTCATCCCAAGGTTGCGTTGTGCCCAATTGTCAACCAGGCGACCAATCCGCACTTGTTCGTGGAAAGTCCGCGGACTAGTGTGCTGCCCAAGCCAAAACAGGCTCCGATCTCACCCGCCACTACGGCCATCAAGGTATCTCGATGTCTCACGCTGCAGATTCGCTGCAAACCGATTCCTGGCTGATCGCCGCGGGGCGAACGGATAGCGCCGGCGCACCGCTGAACGTGCCCTTGATCGCCGCGTCCAACTTCCTCATCGGCGCCGGACGCCAGTACGCCCGCAACGAGGGCACGCCCACCTGGGAAGCGCTGGAGGCGATCATCGGTGGCCTCGAAGGCGGTCAGGCCATCAGTTTCGCTTCCGGCATGGCGGCCGTAGCCGCCGTCTTTGATCAACTGCCGGTCGGCGCGCGCGTGGTGCTGCCTGATGACGTCTACCAAGGGGTGGCGACGCTGGCCAATGACGGTGCCAACCGCGGCCGCTGGCAAGTGACGCGGCTGGCCGCGATCGACACCGCTCGCTGGGTCGAGGCAGCCGGCCAAGCCGACCTCATCTGGCTGGAATCCCCCTCCAACCCGCTGCTGACCGTTGCCGATCTGGCAGTCATTTGCCAGGCACCGCGCAAGGCCGGCGCGATTCTGGCCGTCGACAACACCTTTGCCACGCCACTGAATCAACAGCCGCTGGCGCTGGGCGCCGACGTGTCGATGCAATCGGCCACCAAGTTCATCGGCGGTCATTCGGATCTGCTTTGCGGCAGTCTGAGCACCACGAACGAAGCCCTGTATCAAGGTCTGCGTCATTCGCGCGAACTCAACGGGGCGACGCCGGGCGCACTGGAAGCCTTCCTCGCCGTTCGCGGCGTCCGCACGCTCGCCCTGCGACTGGCGAAAGCCCAAGACAACGCGATGGCACTGGCCGAGCGGCTGCAGGCCCATCCCAAGGTTTCAGTGGTGCGCTATCCCGGCCTGTCCACTCATCCCACCCATGCGGTTGCCTGCCGCGTCCTGCGCGGCTTCGGCAGCATGTTGTCCTTTGATCTCCACGGCGACGCGGCGATGGCCGAGGCCGTGTGCCGCAACACCCGACTGATCCGTCACGCGACCAGCCTGGGTTCGGTGGAATCGACCATGGAACGCCGTGGCGCCCTCGCCGGACAAAGCCACCTGCCCCCCACGCTGCTGCGACTGAGTGTCGGCATCGAAGCGATGGAGGATCTGTGGGCGGACCTTTGCGGCGCGATCGACCGGTCCGCCCCTTAGCGCTATCGCGTGACCACCGCCACCCTGAGCTGCTTGGGCAGCGCAAAGACCATGTGCTCGTCCACGCCATCGAGGTCGCGCACGCTGTCGCCACCGGCCACGCGCAATCGGGCCACCACCTGCTGCACCAACGACTCCGGCGCGGAGGCGCCGGCGGTTACGCCGACCGAAGTCACCCCGTTGAGCCAGTCCGGATCGATGTCCTCCGGACCATCGATCAGGTAGGCGCGCACGCCCTGCTTCTGAGCCAGTTCGCGCAAGCGGTTGGAATTCGAACTGTTGGCCGAGCCGACCACTAGCACCAGTTCGGTCTGCTCAGCCAGCGCCCGCACTGCATCCTGGCGGTTCTGCGTGGCGTAGCAGATGTCGTCGTGGCGCGGTCCCTGGATCGCCGGGAACCGCGCGCGCAGCGCCTCGATCACCGAGCGCGTATCGTCCACGCTCAAGGTGGTCTGGGTCGTGTAGGCCAGGTGGGACGGCTGCGACACCTGCATGGTCTGCACGTCGGCCACCGTTTCGACCAGGTGAATGTCGCCTCGCGCGGATTCGCGATCCCACTGACCGAGCGTGCCCTCCACTTCCGGGTGCCCGGCGTGGCCGATCAGCACGACATCGCGGCCGGCACGGGCATGGCGGGTCACTTCCATGTGCACCTTGGTCACCAGCGGACAGGTGGCATCGAAAACCCGCAGTCCGCGTCGACTGGCCTCGCGGCGTACCGACTGCGACACCCCGTGGGCGCTGAAGATCACCGTCGCGCCATCGGGCACGGCATCGAGTTCATCGACGAAGACCGCCCCCCGATCACGCAAGCGACCGACCACGAAGCGGTTGTGCACGACTTCGTGGCGGACGTAGATCGGCGCACCGAACAAATCCAGCGCCCGCTCGACGATCTCGATCGCGCGGTCGACGCCCGCGCAGAAGCCACGTGGATTGGCCAGCAGGATGTTCATCTCAACGGGGACTCAGGACGCTGGTCTGCAAGCGGTAGATGTCGATTCTCCCTGGATCAGGGCCCAGGGCATAGGGCCCAGGGCCCAGTTGGCACGGCAAGTACCAGGCCAACTGGTTGCGGCCTCGTGCGCCGAAAGCCTGAACGTCGCGCACCTCTGGGCCCTGAGCCCTGGGCCCTTTAGAAGGCCTACTTCGGGCCGGCACTGCCCCGAAAGAACACCTCATACGCCAGCAACAGCATCACGCCCACGCTGATGGCGCTGTCAGCGATGTTGAAGGCCGGCCAGTGCCAGTCACTGACGTAGACGTCGATGAAGTCGATCACGTGGCCGTACCGCAGCCGGTCGATCACATTGCCCACGGCACCGCCGATGATCATCACGATGGGCACGCGCGGCAGCCAGCCCCGCGCCGGTTCGCGCCAGAGCCAGACCAGCAGCACCACGCTGATCGTGCAGGCCACCGCCAGGAAGAACACGGTCTGCCAGCCATCGGCGCTGTGGAACAGGCTGAAGGCACCGCCGCGGTTGTAGACCAGCGTCCAGTTCAGGCCTGGAATCACCGGCACCGGCTCGGCATAGCGCAGCGTCTGCAGTGCCCAGATCTTGGTCAGCTGATCGAGCAGCACCACCACGGCGCTGACCGCCAGCCACGGCAGATTGGCCCACTTGCCGCGATCGAGTGAGGCGTCAGTAGCCACGGGTAGTCACCTGACACCAAACCTTGCGGCGGTCGGCGCATTGCGGTCCGCGCGTGCGCCTCGCTTCACCGGTCGCGTGCAGGCACGCTCCTACGGAGTGCGGCTTGGCGATTGCGCACAGGCGCGCGCTGACCAGGATCGCCGTTCCCTGATCCCTCAGCCCTGATCCCTCAGCCCTCAATTCAAAACCACTCACGCCGCTCACCCTCACCGTCGACATTGGCCACGCAGCGACCGCACAGCTCCGGGTGCTCGGCGTGCTGGCCCACGTCCGGCTGGTGGTGCCAGCAGCGCACGCACTTGGGGTCCTCCGAACGCTCGGCGGCCACGGCGACCGCGCCGATTCCGTCGACCTCGATGCGCTCACCGGGGCTGTCCGGCGTCAGCGGCTGCAACTGCAAAGCACTGACCAGGAACGGAAAGCGCAGCTCGGCCAGACAGGGCTGCAGACGTTCGATCAGCGCCGCCGACAACGACAGCGTGACCTTGGCATCGAGACTGGAGCCGATCACTTTCTGCACCTGGCGCATCGGTTCCAGCACCTGGGCGACGGCGTCGCGCAACTGCCGCAGGTCCTCGACCAGTGCAGCATCGAGCGGCGCATCGGCCGCCAGCGCGGGCAGCCCTTCGTACCAGGTCTGGAACAGCACGCTGGGCGTGCGCTCGCCCGGCATGTGGGCCCAGATTTCGTCGGCGGTAAAGGACAGGATCGGCGCCATCTGCCGCACCAGCGCTTCCAGCACATGCCACATGGCCGTCTGGCCGGAACGGCGCGCCGGCGCGTTCTCGGCCAGCGTGTACATCCGGTCCTTCAGCACATCCAGATAGAAGGCACCCAGATCGACGCTGCAGAACTGGTGCAGTTCCTGGTAGATCACATGGAACTGGTAGTCCTCGTAGGCGCGCGCCAGACGCTGCTGCAGCCCGTGGGCCCGATCCAGTACCCAACGGTCCAGCGGCAGCAGCGACTCGGTCGGCAAGGCATGCGCGGTCGGGTCGAAGCCATCCAGGTTGGCCAGCAGATAGCGGCAGGTGTTGCGGATGCGGCGATAGGAATCGGCCACGCGCTTGAGGATCTCGTCGGAGACACTCATCTCGTTGCGGTAGTCGGTGGCCGAAACCCACAGGCGCAGGATGTCCGCGCCGAGCGTGTTCATCACCTGCTGCGGGGCCACCACATTGCCCAGCGACTTGCTCATCTTGCGACCGGAAGCATCGACGGTGAAGCCGTGCGTGAGCACCTGTCGATAGGGCGCCGCCTGGCGCATCGCGACACCGGTCAGCAAGGCCGACTGGAACCAGCCGCGATGCTGATCGGAACCCTCCAGATACAGATCGGCCGGCACGCCCAGATTCGGATCGCGCTCCAGCACGCAGGCGTGCGTGACCCCCGAATCGAACCAGACATCGAGAATGTCGGTGACCTTCTCGTACTGGCCGGCCGCCTCGCCCAGCAGTTCCGCCGGATCGAGGTCGTACCAGACGTCGGCGCCACCCTGCTCGACCCGCTCGGCCACTTGGCGCATCAGCGCCGGCGAATCGGGGTGCGGCTCGCCGCTGTGCCGATCGATGAACAAGGCGATGGGCACGCCCCAGGTGCGCTGGCGCGAAATGCACCAATCCGGCCGGTTCTCGATCATCCCGCGGATGCGCGCCTCGCCCCAGCTCGGCACCCAGCGCACCGTATCGATCGCGGCCATGGCCTGCTGACGCAGATCGGCCGCTTCCATGCTGATGAACCACTGCGGGGTCGCGCGGAAGGCCACCGGCGACTTGTGTCGCCAGCAGTGCGGATAGCTGTGCTCGTAGCGCTGGTTGGCCAGCAGCACGCCGCGCGCCTGCAATTCGGCGATGACCGCGTCGTTGGCCTTCCAGATGTGCATGCCCTCGAACAGACCGGTGCCCGGCACGAAACAGCCGTTGCCGGCAACCGGGTTGAGCACCTCCAGGCCATAGCGCTGACCGACCTCGAAGTCCTCCTGACCATGGCCGGGTGCCGTGTGCACCGCGCCCGTACCGGCATCCAGCGTGACGTGATCACCCAGAATGACCGGCGAAGGCCGTTCGTAGAAGGGATGCTGCAGCACCAGATGCTCCAGCGCCTGCCCATCCACACGGGCCAGCACGCTGGCGTCCGGCTGACCGTAGCGGGCCAGCACATCGGTCACCAGTCCGTCGGCGACGATGATGCGCAGCGGCGCACCGTTGGGATCACTGATCTCTACCGCCGCATAGGGCAGCTCGGCATTCAGCGCCACCGCCAGGTTGGCCGGCAGCGTCCACGGTGTGGTGGTCCAGATCGGGACGGCATAGCGGTCGCCGTTCTGGAATGGCAGACCGAGTCGACGCGCGGCCTCGGCCGGATCGACCGCCAGGAAGGCCACATCGACCGCCGGCGAGGTCTTGTCCATGTACTCGATCTCGGCCTCGGCCAGGGCCGAGCCACAATCGAAACACCAGTGCACCGGCTTGGACCCGCGACGCAGATGGCCGTTGTCGATGATCCGCGCCAGTGAGCGCAGCATGTCGGCCTCGAAGCGGAAATCCAGCGTGCGGTAGGGACGGTCCCAGTCGCCGAGCACACCCAGCCGCTTGAAGTCGCGACGTTGCGTGTCGATCTGCCGATTGGCGTACTCACGGCAGGCCTTGCGGAAGGTGGCGGCGTCCACTTTCACGCCGACCTTGCCGATCTGCTTCTCGACCTGCAATTCGATGGGCAGGCCGTGGCAGTCCCAACCTGGCACATAGGGCGCCTGATAGCCGGCCAGCAGGCGCGACTTGACCACGACGTCCTTGAGAATCTTGTTGACCGCATGACCGATATGGATCTCGCCGTTGGCATAGGGCGGGCCGTCATGCAGCACGAAGCGCGGGCGCCCTTCGGCGTGCCGCTGAAGCTGGCCGTAGAGATCGGTGGATTCCCAACGCGCCAGCGCCTCCGGTTCGCGCTTGGGCAGGTCGCCGCGCATCGGAAAATCGGTCTTGGGCAGGTGAATGGTGTCCTTGTAGCGGCTGCCCGCCTTGGCGTCCTGCTTACTACCGTCGTTGCTCATCGGCCACTCCTTGCCGCATCGAGTATCTGCCGGGCCTGCCCGGCATCCTTGGCGATCTGCGCGGTCAGCGCATCCAGCCCGTCAAAGTGCCATTCATCCCGCTGCTTGGCAACGAACTCCACGGTCAGCCGCTGGCCGTACAGATCGCCGTCGAATTCGAACAGATGCACCTCCAGCAGTGGCTCGGTGCCCCCCACCGCCGGGCGTACCCCCAGACTGGCCACGGCCGGGTGCCGCTCCAGTCCGGCGCCACTGACCCAGACGGCAAAGATGCCGCTGAAGGCCATGGTCTGCGACGGCCAGCGCAGATTGGCAGTGGGGAAACCCAGCTGCCGTCCGAGCTGCTGACCTCGCTGGACGCGCGCCGAATAGCGATACGGCCGACCCAGCAAGTGGGCCGCCTGGTCGAACTGCCCCGCCACCAGTGCAGCGCGCACACGCGTGCTGCTGACCGGCTGACCGTCCTCCAGCAGCGGAGCCACTTCCGCCGCGTTCCAGCCAGCCCGGGCCAGACTGTCAATATCGCCACGCCGACCCTGACCGAAACGAAAGCCCGGTCCCAGCCGCAACTCGCCGCCACCCAGGCGCGCCGTCAAGCGCGCAGCGAAGTCCTCGGCAGAGCGCGCGGCCAATGCGGCATCGAAGCGCAGCAGCAGGACCCGATCCAGACCCAGCATCGCCATGCCGGCCAGCCGGTCGTGCAGCGACATGAGTTGCAGCGTCGTGGCGGGCTGGAACAGCGCCCGCGGCGGCGGCGTAAAGGTCACCGCCACAGCCGGCCGTTGCTGCGCCCGCGCCAGTTCTGCCACGGACTGCAGCAGCTGCTGATGACCGCGATGCAGGCCATCAAAGGCGCCAATGGTCGCGACACAACCATCGGGAGCCACTGTGGGGCCGCTGAGCTGACGGTGTATCCGCATGCGTGGGTCGGCAGTCAAATCGGGCGCGCGAGTATAGCGGTTGCGGGGCAGCGATCCCGCAGTGCAACATCGCCGCGCTGGACCGATGACGGCCCGGTCAGCGACGAAACTGGGCTGGCCGGATGCCGCTGGCCAGCAGTGCAGCGCCATAGAGCAGCCCACCGACGGCCAGCACCGCCAACACCTGCAGCAGCCGGGCCAGCCCACCGAGTTCAGCGAATGGCTGCAGCCAGCGCGGCGCCAGCAGAAACCAGCCGGCCAGCAGCAGGCCGCCCAGTCCCAGTTGCAGTGCATAGCGCGGCCAGCCTTCACGCGGCTGATAGGCGCCGGCCTGCCGCAACCAGCGCAGCAGCAGCGCAAAATTGAGCCAGCCCGAAAGCATGCTGGCCACTGCCAGGCCAGCGTGGGGCGCAGTCGAACCCTGCCACACCAGTGCGCCGACGATCAGCAGGTTCAACAGCATGTTGGCCAGCATCGCCAGGATGCCGGCCTTGACTGGCGTACGGGTGTCCTGGCGGGCGTAGAAGCCCGGCGCCAGGATCTTGACCAGGATGAAGGCCGGCAACGCCAGGCCCAGCGCCATCAAGGCCAGACCGGCCATGCGCACATCCTCGGCGCCGAATTGGCGATAGCCGAACAGCGTCCACAGCAGCGGCTCGGCCAGCAACAGCAATGACAGCGAGGCCGGAATGGCGATCAGCAGCCCGACGCGCAGCCCCCAGTCCAGCGCCCGCGAGAAATCCTCGCCGCGGGCATTGCTGTGGTGCGCCGACAGATTCGGCAGGATCACCGTCGACAGCGCCACGCCGAACACGCCCAGCGGAAACTCCAGCAGCCGTTCGGCGTAGTAGAGCCAGCTGACGCTGCCGGCGATCAGGAAGGAGGCGATCACCGTATCGACCAGCAGGTTAATCTGCGCCACCGAGGAGCCGAACAGCGTCGGGATCATCAGCTTGAGGATCTTGCGCACCCCGGCGAAGTGCCAGCCCCAGCGCGGCCGCGGCAACAAGCCCAGCCGGGACAGCGCCGGGATCTGCATCAGCAGCTGCAGCAAACCGCCCAGCAGCACACCGCAGGCCAGCGCCACGATCGGCGGATCGAACCAGTAGACGCCGAACAGCGCCGCGCTGATCAGGGCCAGATTGAGCAGCACCGGCGAGGCCGCCGGCACCGCGAAACGTCCGTAGCTGTTGAGGATGCCGCCGGCAAAGCCGACCAGCGAAATCAGCAGGATGTAGGGAAAGGTCAGCCGCAGCATCTCCACCGTCAGCGCGAACTGTTCCGGCCGGTCGATGAAGCCGGGGGCGAACAGCATGACGATCAGCGGCGCGACCAGCACGCCCAGCGCCGAGACCACCAGCAGCACCGCGCCCAGCGTGCCGGCGACCCGGTCGATCAGTTCGCGCAACTCCGCCTCGTCGCCCCTCGCCTTGACCTCGGCCAGCACCGGCACGAAGGCCAGAGAGAACGAGCCCTCTGCGAAAAAGCGTCGCAGCAGGTTGGGAATACGGAAGGCCACGAAGAAGGCGTCGGTCGCCGCCGACACACCGAAGCGCTGCGCGATCACCGCATCGCGCACGAAACCGAGCATGCGCGACAGCAATGTCATGCCACTGACGATGGCGGTGGACTGAAGCAGGCGCATCGACGGGATCACGGTGGGAAGGCGGCGCGAGTCTAGCGCGCGCTGACAAGGCGAAGTGCGGGCAGTTGAGCCCTCCCATCGTCAGGCGCCATGGACGCCCAACGATCGATCGAACTTTGCCCAACGGCCAGGCGACGCGGCTAGAATCTCGCCATGCGCATCTACATGCAGACGCCCAGTGGCGGCGGCGAGCCTCCGAAGTACTACCAGCTGACCCTGCAGCAGGACCTGCTGGGTGGCTGGCTGCTGACCCGTGAATGGGGTCAGCCAGGCACCCGAACCAGCCTCAAGCGCGAACAGTACCTGGATTTCGACAGCGCCGAGGAAGCCCTGCAGAAGGCTCGCGAGGCGCAACGCAAGAAAGGTTTCCAGGTGATGTTCAGTCAGGGCAGCGAAGGACCGGCGCGGCGATGAATGGACTTCGACGCTTCAACTCGACGGCTTGGCTGACGGCCATCGCCTGCTGGCTCGGCGGCCCGGTGATGGCCGAAACCACCTGCATCATCGCCGACGATGGCCAGAGCTGGCGGTGTGGCACGGCCGAAGAACTGGCCAACGTCCGGCCCGGCCGAATCCGCAAGGAGAGCGACAACCGCAGTCTGCCGCCGCCGCTGCTGATCGACCCGTCGCGGCTGCCGCGCATTGAGTATGACAGCGCCGCGGCCGCAGGCTTCGCAGGCGGCCCGAACTCGGCATCGTCGACGGCCGCGGAACCCGCAACTGCGCCACCGCCTCGACCGGAAGAAGCCTGGCTTCAGACTCGACCCGCAGCCTCGTCAGCCGGAAGCAGCCCGACGCCGCCGTCCGGCGCCAATCCGACCGCACCAGCGGGCGCGGTGTCGCAACCCGCCGCCACGGCCGCAGTGGCCGACGCCGCTCCGGCTCAGGTTGCGCCTCTCCAGCCCGACCGATCCGCGGAGCCAGCGCCGGTGGCCGCCGCGGCGACCTCGACGCCGGAGCCAGAGCCCGTTCCGGCGCCAGCACCGGCAGCCGTTGTGGCGCCCGCACCTTCGCAAACCAGGCCGGCAGATCCCTCGACCGCGACCAGATCGACCGCGGCCAGCCCGCCCGCGCCAACGTCTGCAACGGCGCCGCCTCCCCAACCGGCACCCGCAGTGGCCGCGCCAGTACCCAGCCGAACGACCACGCCGCTGGATCTGCGGCCACGCTCGCTGGCCGATTGGCAATCCAACGAGTACACGGTGCAGCTGGTCGCCGCCGCCAGTCCGGAGGGCTTTGACCAGTTCGCCCGCCAGGCGGGTCTGGCCAGTGAGTCGCTGTTCGTCATCCGCCTGCGTCATCCCGATGCCGACTGGTGGCTGCTGTGCAGCGGTCGCCATGCCAATCTGGCTCAGGCCCAGGCGGCCCTGGCGCAGTTGCCCGACGCCGCCCGCAGCCACGGGGCCTGGCCCCGTCGCATTGGCCCCTTGCAGAAAGACGCCCAACCATGACCGATCACGAGCTGTTGAATGCCCCCAGCTACCGGGGCAATCGTTTCCTGCGCGCCTTGCAGCGCCTGCCGGTCGATGCCACCCCGGTGTGGATCATGCGTCAGGCCGGCCGCTACCTGCCTGAGTACCGCGCTACCCGCGCCCAGGCCGGCAATTTCATGACCCTGTGCAGCACGCCGGAGCTGGCCACCGAGGTCACGCTGCAGCCGCTGCGCCGCTTCGAACTGGACGCCGCCATTCTGTTCTCGGACATCCTGACGATTCCCGATGCGATGGGCCTGGGCCTGCATTTCGTCGAAGGCGAAGGCCCGCGCTTCGAGCGGCCGCTACAAACGATTGCCGATCTGGACCGCCTTGGCCGCATCGACCCGGAGGCCTCGTTGCGCTACGTGATGGACGCGGTGCGGATGATCCGCCGTGAGCTGAGTGGTCTGGTGCCGTTGATCGGCTTTTCCGGCAGTCCCTGGACGCTGGCCTGCTACATGCTCGGCGGGCGCTCGGACAGCGGCTTTCTGGAAGCGCGCCAGTGGGCCTGGAACGAGCCGCACGCCATGCACCGCCTGCTCAATATGCTGGCCGATGTGGTCATCGATTATCTGCTGGCCCAGCAGCAGGCTGGTGCGCAGGCGCTGATGGTCTTCGATACCTGGGGTGGCACGCTGCCCTATCACGACTATCGCGAGTACTCACTGCGCTACCTGGAGAAGATCACCCAGGCGCTGCGCAGCGCTGCGCCGGAAACGCCGGTGATCCTGTTCAGCAAGGGTGCGCAGGCGCACCTGGAAGTGATGGCCGACAGCGGCTGCCAGGCCCTGGGACTGGATTGGACCGCGTCACTGGGCGATGCCCGCCGCCGGGTTGGCGAACGCGTGGCATTGCAGGGCAATCTCGATCCGGTGGCCCTGAAGGCGCGACCGGAGGTACTGAGCCGGCTGGTGCGCGAGACGCTGGCCGATTTCGGTCAAGGCCCGGGCCACGTCTTCAATCTCGGCCACGGCATCACGCCGGACATCGATCCCGAGCAGGTTGGATTGCTGGTGCAGACCGTGCACGAGACCTCAGCCCAGAGCCGTCTGCTGGCCTGAGCGGCTGTCCACCGCTCCGGTAGGCCTATACTGCCGCTGGCCCCGAATCTGTCATCGGTGCCAGCGCAGGGATCCAGATGAACTATCGCCACATCTACCACGCCGGCAACTTCGCCGATGCCGTCAAGCATGCGGTGCTGGTGGCGTTGATCGAGCAGCTCAAGCACAAGCAGACCCCGCTCTGCTATCTGGACACCCATGCCGGCGCGGGCAGCTATGACGCCAATGATCCGGCGGCGCTGAAGGGACTCGAGTTCGGCACCGGCATCCGTCCGCTGCTCGGCGCCCATCAACTGCCGCCAGCCCTGCATGTGTTTCTCAACCTGGTGCGCTCCTTCAATTCCCAGGCTGGCGGTGCCTTGCAGCACTATCCGGGCTCGCCCTTGCTGGCCGCCAGTCTGCTGCGCCCGCAGGACCGGGTGGTGCTGTGCGAATTGCAGGCAGCCGAGGCGGCAGAGCTGCGACGGCTGTTCCATACGGACAAGCGCGTCCATGTGCATTGTCGCGATGGCTACGAAGCCCTGGGTGCACTGCTGCCGCCGAAGGAACGTCGAGGCCTGGTGTTGATTGACCCGCCCTTCGAAACGCAGGAGCAGGAGTACGACACCATCGTGCGCCAGCTGCACCTGGCCTGGCAGCGCTGGCCCACCGGCGTTTACGCGATCTGGTACCCGATCAAGCTGCGGCAGACCATCGGGCGTTTCCATCGCCGCCTGCAGGACACCGGCATGACCCGCATGCTGGTTGGCGAGCTCTGCCTGCACCCGGACGACAGCGCGTTGCGGCTCAATGGCTGCGGCATGCTGCTGGTCAACCCACCCTGGCGCTTTGAACAGACGCTGGCCGAGATCCTCGATGCCCTGCTCGCCCACCTTGGTCAAGGCCGCTACGCGCGACGTTCGGTGGAGTGGCTGGTAGGGGAGAAGCCCGCACCGCGACCGGTCGGTGCCCGTCGTCGTGCAGCGCCAGCCAATCCCGCGCCGCGTCCACCCAAGCGTCGCGTGCCGAGATCCTGAGCAACGGCCGGATGAAATGCCCGTTTGGTCGCGGTTTGGCCGCACAGCCGCCCGCTGAGGCAGAATAGCGACCCCCGCGCGCATCCGCGTGCCCGATCGAGCAGGAGCTTTCGCATGGCCAGACGGCGCGCGGCAGAACAACGCGGAGTGCGCTTCCAGGCCAGCCTGCAACGCCAGGCTCGGCGCCGTGCCTTCGACCCCGTCCGTCTGCTGGTGAGCATCGCCAGCCTGGCGCTGGCCCTGTTGATGACCTACCTGCTGTTCAGTGCCGCGCTGCCGGAGTTGTTTCGGAACTGAGCCGTTCGAGATCCACTTGCGCGCAGCGGAATCGCCAAGCGCCTGGAGGCAGCCGATCGGCTACCTGATGCTTCGAAGGGTCTTGGTTCCGTCTCGTTCCACCACGACCACCGAAGTTGATTTGACATCGAAGAACGGCGCTCCGGTTTCAGCCGGACGTAGATCCGATCCGAGTTCCGTTCGGATCATCTCGGCAATTTCCGCCTGCGTGATGATCCGTCCCTCGTTGAGTCCTAGCGCCCAATAGTGATCTCGAGCCTGCGGGAGCGCGACCTGCCACATGACCGCCACCGTGGCAAGGGCACCAGCGAGAAAACCCAAACAGATCTTTTCCTTCACGGCGTACCCATCAGATCATCGAGATCCTCGCGACCATCTGAAAGCGCCGAAGATTCCCGACAAGTCATCAGCTCAAGGGCCAGCAGCCCCAGGGACTTGCCAGTTCCGGGTTTCCGCGCAGGACCGAGCTGATCGGTCACGTCCACCATCTCATCGAGTTCCACCCGACCCCGTTTGCCTCGAGATCGTCGCCTCGATCGCATAGACCTGGCCTCGGTGCGATACCCAGGTCGCGTCAGCGGATTCATCGCCGCCACCACAAGGCACCGAACTCGCCTCGGCCAACAAGCCATCAGCTGGATCGATACCTTCACGAATCAGGATCTGGCGCACCCAATCTAGACCCGGGTCGCCGTTGCGAAATCGACGCGCGAACTCGGCCATCCTGGCCTTGGACAGCGCATTCTGCGCCTGAACGTCGAGTTGGCGCCTAGCGCGAAGTCGCTCGATGTCCACAATGGCACTACCCCCTGACAGATCAACGCCGTAGCGCTCAGAAGCCCTCAATCCCGTCCAACAACCGCACTCGGAACGGCTCAAACTCCGCCACGCCGAACAGCCCCGGAAAGCCGGCGCACTCCAGTATCGAGGTGCGCAGATAGCCCAGCAGGTCCGGGCTGCCAGGCTGCGCACTGGTCGGAATCGCCGCACCCGACCAGCGGAAGTGCAGCCAGGGTGCCAGCCAACCGTCGCCCACCTGCAAGCCGTAGGGCGCGCCCCCGCTGATGTCGTCCTTGTGATAGCCATCCGGCGCCAGGCAGATCAGGAAGGTATCGTCCGCTGGGACATCGGGGTCATCCTGCAAGGCGTCGTGCTCGCTCAGAACCATGTCCACCCAATCTGGCTGGTAAGCTTCCACCACAACGCCATCGCTGTAGCCATTGGGGCCCTCCACATCGTGCGAATCCCAGAAGTCGACGTGGCGATAGCCGTCGAAGTCCACCAGGGAGATCCCGCCCACCGTTTCCCAGAACAGCTTCAGAATGGTCGGTAGCGGGTCCTGCAGCTGACTTTCGAGATTCGCTACGACCTCGTCAACGTTGATCTCGGGGGGCACTCGGCCAGGAATCGAGGGGTATCCGATTGCGGACAAATTGATCACCAGCCGATCAACCGCGCGAGCACAACCGGCCAGACAGCGCCGGGCATAGCGCTCCGCTTCGGCACCTCCAGCCTCGGCCAGCTGCCGCCATTCGTCGTGCGAATCGCGAATCGAAAGTGGGTTGACCATGCGATTCGACAAGGTAGCGCAGAACTATCGAATTGTGACCTCACCAAAAGCCGATGCAACGCACAAGGCTGCTCGTGGGCGACCTCCAGTCGGGATACTTGCTCGCGAGGCGGCGGCGATCAGAGAGCCCGAGCCCAATATCAGCAAACCCGATACGCCCCATCCCGCACGCAGACCTTCGGCACCATCCGGTCCTGCTCGAACGCCTGGTAGATCGGCTGCAGCTGATCTGACCAGAATGCTTGCCAGGGCGAATCGGCTTCGGCCTTGAGCGCATCATCCTCCAGCCGAAACGGGAACAGGTGCACCGGGACCGTGCCCTGCCCGGCGCTCAGGGCCGCATCAACGAGGCTGTAGATTTCTTCGATCGCCGGATCGGTCATCGCATAGCAGCCAATCGAGACACAGCTGCCGTGGACCATCAGGAAGGATCCGGTGCGGCCGTGCGCTTGATCGAAAGCGTTGGGGAAACCCAGATTGAAGGACAGATGGAAACGGCTGGCGGGGTTCAGCGCGCTGGCGCTGACCTGGTAGACGCCTTCCGGGGTCTGGCCATCGCCCTCGGCCAGTTTCGGTCCCAGTTCGCCGGACCAGGCACAGATCGGGTAGGTCTTGAGCAGTACCCACGGGCCGTCCTCTGGCTGGCGCAGCCATAGTTCCATCTCGCCTTCGCGCTTGAAGGCGCGCAGAAACACCGGCGCACCGAAGCCCAGACCCACCGCCTGCAGTTCATCGCCCAACCGTTCCTCTGCAGCCACTCGGGCCACGGCGACGCGCTCGGCGGGATCTCTGGCGCAGCTCACGGCCAGCGGCAACAGGCAGAACAAGGCACAAAGACTCCAGCGCATCGGTCCTCCCGTCGGTGGCTGCTGCTCAAGCGATCAACTCGGCCGATTCTTCGGGGGCCAGTTCAAAGCCCTGGCGATGGGCGCGCAGGAAGGCTTCGCACTCGGCCACTTCCAGCGGCGGGCTGACCAGATAACCCTGGATCTCGTCGCAATGTTCGTTCAACAGGTAGTGCCATTGCTCGCGACTGCAGACACCCTCGGCGACCACGCTCAGACCGAGCGAATGGGCCATCAGGATCATCGTCGAGGCCAGCACGCCACCATCACCGGCACCATCGATGGCCTGAACGAAAGACTGGTCAATCTTCAATCGGTCGATGCTCAGCCGCTGCAGATAGGACAGCGACGAATAGCCGGTGCCGAAATCATCGATGCAGATGCGCACACCCAGGCGGCGCAGATCACCGCCGACCAGCGAACCCTGCAGCGGATCGCTCATCAGTACGCTTTCGGTGATCTCCAGTTCCAGCTGCTCCGGCGGCACGCCCTGACTGGACAGCAGCGACTGCACCATCGCGGTGAAATCACCCCGGTGCACCTGCGCGGCGGAGACGTTGATGGCCATGTGCAGACCGGCCAGTGCCGGATCCTGCTGCCAGCGCGCCAGCTGCGCCAGACCCTGACGCAGCACCCATTCTCCGATGGGCAGGATCAGCCCGGTGTCCTCGGCCACCGGTATGAAGGCATCCGGCGGCACTTCACCCAGCCGTTCGCTATGCCAGCGCAGCAATGCCTCGACGCCGGTGATGCGGCGGCTGGCGACGTCCAGTTTGGGCTGATAGACCAGCCGCAGCTCGTCCTGGTCCAGCGCCCGCCGCAAAGCCGACTCGATCTGCGTACGTTGGCTGGAACCGCTGGCCAGCTCCGGCGAATAGATCTGCGCGATGTTGCGGCCGCGACGCTTGGCCTGATACATCGCCTCGTCGGCGCACTTGAGCAGGCCTTCGACCGAACCGGCATGCTCCGGGAACAGCGCAATGCCGATCGACGGCGAGATCATGAACTCCTGCGCTTCCAGCTGAATCGGTGCGGCAAAGGCGTCGATCAGCGCATCGGCCAGATGCTGCACCTGATCCAGACCGTAGACGTCGGGCAGCACGACGGTGAATTCGTCACCGCCCAAACGCGCGGTGCGATCGCGATGGCCGACCGTGTCGCTGATCCGGCGCGCCACCTGCCGCAACAGCTCATCGCCGGCGGCATGGCCGAGCGAGTCATTGACGTGCTTGAAGCGATCCAGGTCCAGAAACAACAGGGCCAGCTGTGTGCCGCGGCGACGCGACTGCAACAGCCATTGCTGCAGTCGCTGCACCATCAGGCTGCGGTTCGGCAGCCCGGTCAGCATGTCGTGACTGGCCAGATAGCGCAGCGTTTGCTCCGCCCGCCGCCGCTCGGTGACATCTTCCAGGACGGCGAGGAAGTGGCTGCGCCGCCCCTGGCCATCAAGCACTTCGCGGATCTCCAGTGCCGCCAGAAAATCGCGCCCATCCCGGTGCCGCTGCCACATCTCGCCACGCCATTCGCCACTGCGCAGCAATGCTTCGCGCATCGCCGCAAAGCGTCCCGGTTCCTGTCGTGGCGAGTTGAGGACCACCGCATCGGTGCCGAGGATCTCGTCCGCCGCGTAACCCGTGATGCGGGTGAAAGCGGGGTTGACCTGGACGAAGCGGAAATCCGGCGTGGTCACGGTGACCGCTTCGCTCATCAGACGCACGATCTCCACCGAAATGCGGCGTTGCTCGGCCCGTTCACGGGCGTCACCACAGAGCCGGTAAGTACCCGCGACCTCGATGGGCAGGCCTTGTTCGTCCCATTCGGTGATGCGACCGCGGGCCCGAATCCACACCCATTCTCCCTCGGTATTGCGGGCGCGGTACTCGCGGTCGTAGATCTCGTCGCGGCCATCGACCAATGCTGCGAGCGCCTCCCTGATCAGCGCGAAATCCTCCGGATGCACGATCCGGTCACGCCATTCCTGCTCACTGACGGTGAAGGCGATGCGGGTGTTGGTGACATCGCTGGCCGCGATGGACTGCAGTTCCCGGCGTTGCAGATCCCAGATCCACAGGCCCTCGCCGCTGCCCCACAGGGAAGCCGACAGACGGGCGCGGGTCTGGCGCAGATCTTCTGCCAGCTGACGAGCCTCAATGGCCTTCCAGCGCACTCGCCAGGCCAGATAGAGCAAGCCCAGCACGAGCGCAGCACCGGCCAACAGCAGCGCCCAGCGCAAGGAATCGCCCAGTTCCTGATGCAGCGCCACACCCGACAACACCAGTACGGCGCCAACGGCGGTCACGACCAACGCGCTGTCGATCACGCCCTGTCCGCTGCCATCGTTGCTCTGGCGCTGACTCGCCTCTGACTGCCTGCCCAACGCGCTCCCCCATCACCGTGCACCGTGGCACGGGTCCTTCCGCGCCAGCGGCGCGCGGATTCTCGCACGGGAGCGCCGTTCACGCCGTGCGTCGGTTGGCGCCTGCGCTCGCGCCGGATGCCATGGATGCTGGACAATGCCCGCATCACGCCACCGGAACGCCGCCATGTCGCTGACCTGCCCCGTTTGCCGCAGCAACGAACTCACGCCAGCGCGCCTGCGCGACGATCTGCCGGCCCAGGGCTGCACGAGCTGCGGCGGCATCCTGCTGTCGCTGGTGACCTACGTGGACTGGCGCGATCGTCACCCGGAGGTGCAGCTGGCGCCGGGCAGCACGCCGAACATTCCTGCGGCCGAAGTGCCCGACAGTCGCCACGCGCTGCTGTGCCCCAAGTGTCGCGGGCTGATGACCAAGTATCGTCTCAGCGCCGACGCCCGCAATGTGCTGGATCTGTGTGCGCACTGCGATGAAGTGTGGTTCGACAAGGGCGAGTGGACGCAGCTCGAACACCTGGCCCGCACCGGCCAGCTCAGCCGCGTCTTCTCCGATCGCTGGCAGCAGCAGGTTCGCAAGAGCGAAGCGGCCCAGCGCGCCGAGCAGCGCTACGAGGAACAACTGGGCAGCGACTACGCCGAGATGCGCGAGTTGCGCGACCGGCTGCGCAAACATCCCGCCGCCAAATCAATCCTGGCCTATCTGTACACCTCGCAGACGACCCGCGGATAGCGACGCCAGTCATCCATTCCCGCGGCCTGACCTCAAGCTTTCGACACCGGGCGGCGCATCACCCGCCCACAGCGCCACAACAGATAGTTGACGAACAGCCAGAAGCGCTTGAAGGCTGGATTGCGGCTCTGGCCATGGTGGTAGCGGTAGTAGATCTGCTGGGCGATCGCAGCCAGCCGGAACAGGCCATAGACCTCGTAGAAGCGCCAGTCGGCCACGTCGATGCCGCGGCGCTGACAGTAGTAGTCGATCACCTCCCGCCGGCTCAACATGCCAGGCAGGTGGGTCGGCTGGCGGCGGGTGGATTGCGCCAGAAAGTCGTCGCCGGCCTCCACCCAATAGGCCAGCGAGTTGCCCAGATCCATCAGCGGATCACCCAGCGTGGCCAGTTCCCAATCCAGCACGCCAACGATGCGGGTGGGGTCATTGCGGTCCAGCACCAGATTGTCGAAGCGAAAATCGTTGTGGGTCAGGCAGATCTGCTCTACGTCGGGTCGATGTGCCTGCAGCCAGGCCATGACCTTCTCGCCCTTGCCGACATTCCAGGTGCGCGCCTTGCGATAGCGCTCGCTCCAGCCGTCCAGCTGGCGTTGCACATAGCCGCTGCCCTTGGCCAGCCCCGACAGCCCAGCCGCCTGATGATCGACCTCATGCAGATCGATCAAAGCATCGAGTGCACTGAGGCACAACCGTCGCACACCGGTCGCATCGAGTTGCACCTCGCGCGGCAGATCGCGGCGCGGGATGTAGCCATCGATGCGCGCCATGATGAAGAACTCGGTGCCGATCAGTGATTCGTCATCGCTGTAGAGGTAGGGCTCGGGCACCAGCGGATAGACCGGCTTGAGCGCGGCCAGCAGGCGGTACTCCCGCCCCATGTCGTGAGCACCCTTGGCCTTGGTCCCGGCCGGCGCCCGGCGCAGGATCAGGTCCCGCTCGGGATACTTCAGCCGATAGGTCCAGTTGGAGGCGCCGCCGCTGTACTGGGTGACTTCCGCCTCACCCTGCAGGTCGGGCCATTGCGCCTTCAGCCACGGATCCAGTCGCTCCAGCGGCAACCGCTCCTCCGGGCGCGCGGAGCCACTCATGCGGCTGGTCCACGCCCAAGCAGATGCGCGTACTTGCGCAACTCGACTTTGGCGATCATCGCCTTGTGCACCTGATCAGGCCCGTCGGCCAGGCGCAGCGCCCGGGCCATCGAGTACAGGCTGGTCAATGGCGTGTCATGGCTGACGCCAGCACCGCCATGCATCTGGATCGCCGCATCGACGGTCCGCTCCAGCACATTGGGCGCAATGACCTTGATCGCCGAGATCTCGGTCAGCGCCTGCAGCGCGCCGACCTGGTCAATCTTCCAGGCCGCGTACAGGGTCAGCAGACGCGCCTGGTCGATGGCCATGCGCAGCTCGGCGATACGCTCGCGGTTGCCGTCGAGCATGATCAGCGGCTTGCCGAAGGCGACGCGGCTGGCGCCGCGCTCGATCAGCAGCTGCAGCGCCCGCTCGGCGGCGCCGATGCAGCGCATGCAGTGATGGATGCGACCCGGCCCCAACCGCCCCTGGGCAATCTCGAAGCCGGCGCCCAACTCACGGATCAGGTTGCCGCGCGGCACCCGCACGTTGGTCAGGCGCAACTCGCCGTGACCATAGGGCGCGTCGTACTCGCCCATCGCCGGCAGCATCCGCACGATCTCCACCCCGGGCGCGTCCAGTGGCACCAGCACCATGCTGTGGCGATGGTGGCGATCGGCGGCCGCATCGGTCAGCCCCATGACGATGGCGATCTTCGCGTTGGGGTGTCCCAGACCGGTCGCCCACCACTTGCGGCCGTTGATGAGCACATGGTCGTCTCCGTCCGAGACGATGGTCGCCTGCATGTTGGTGGCATCGCTGGAGGCCACCTCCGGCTCGGTCATGGCGAAGACCGAGCGGATCTCGCCAGCGAGCAAGGGCTGCAGCCACTGCGCCTGCTGCGCTTCGTTGCCGTAGTGGTACAGCACTTCCATGTTGCCGGTGTCCGGCGCATTGCAGTTGAAGATCTCCGGGGCGATCAGGCTGTGACCGGTGGCTTCGGCCAGCGGTGCATATTCCAGCGTGCTCAGGCCCGCGCCCAGGTCGGCATCGGGCAGGAACAGATTCCACAAGCCCGCCTCGCGCGCCTTGGCCTTGGCGGCCTCGATGGCCGGCAGTACACGCCACTGGCGCCAGTCGGCGCCCATCTCGCGTGCAGTGGCCAGGCACTCGGCTTCGATCGGCTGCACCTCACGGCGCATGAAGTCACGAATGGCCTTGAGCAGCGCCTGGCAACGCTCACTGGGTTGAAAGTGCATGGCAGGTCCCGGTCACGACAAGGCCACTATTCTTAACCCGAATCCGCACCGCATGGAGACCGATCCGATCGCACCGCGTCGAGCAGCCGCCAGCGACTGCACAAGGACGGGGCCCGGACGTGCAAGAGATTGCAACTGTTCCGGAATCGCCGCTGGCACTGCACTACACTTCGGCACAGCCATCGTCCACAGTGGGCCTGCCGTGCGCGATCGCGCTGACGCCTTGCCAAGCCGGATGCTGCGAACTGCGAGCCCGCTGCTGCTCGCCTTGGCGCTGTGGCTGCCACCGATGGTCTGCGCGCAGGACAGTTCCGCTCTGCCCCGCCATCCGCTCGAGCGGCAAGCCCTGCTCGATCCCGATGGTGCACTCCAACGCATCGCCGACGAGCTGTCCCACTTGCCGGCTGAGGACGACCATGAGCGAGCGCTGTTGCTGCTGGCCCAGGCCAACGCCTGTCGGGTCATCGCCGACTGGCAGTGTCAGCGCGATGCCGGCCGCGCCGCCACGCAGGCCGCGGAGCGAGCCGGCGTACCCCATCTGGCCGTACGAGGTCTGATTGCCGAGGCGCGAGGTGCCATCGCCATCCAGGACTATCACCACGGCGAAGAACGCCTGGCCGCGGCAGAGCTGCTGTTGCGTGAACACCCGAATGCCGAGCTACAGGCCGATGTGGCACTGGGCTATTCGTCCATGAGCCACGCGCTGGGCAAACATGCGGTAGCAGCTGACTATGCCCAGCGGGGTCTGGACGCACTCAGTGACCCCAACCAGGCCCTGCCGATGCGCGTGCGGCTGCTGCGCAATCGTGGTCGCGCACTGGCACAACTCGGCGATCGGCTGCAGGCCCGGGCATTGCTCCGCCAGGCTACCGAGATCTCCAGTCGTTTCGATGATCCCAAGCTCAGCGCTGAGCTCTACCTGGAAGCCGCGCGCATGGCCCGCATCGACGCGGACCATGCCGCCCAGCGCGAATATGGTCAGGCCGTGCTGGCGCTGGGCGAACGCCTGCGCAACAGCCAGTTGCAGGGGCTGGGACTGGAGGTCCTGGGATTGGCGGCGCTGGACGAACAACAGCCCATCGAGGCCATCGGCACGCTGGATCGCGCCTACGCCGCCTTTCGTGATCTGGCACTGCACCGCGACCAGCTGCGTGTGGGCCGCGAATTGCTGCGTCTGTTGCTCGATCACGGCGACGATGATGTGCGCCTGCACACGCTCATTCGACAAACCATGGCGCTGGATGAAGACATCATTCAGGCCGACCGGGCCCAATCGGCGGCCGATTTCCAGGCCCGCCTGGAACGTGCCGAACAGCAGGCCGAACTGATCCGCCTGGAAGCCGACACCCGATTGACCCAGCAGCGCGCCGAACGACTGGCCGAGACAGAACGTCTGACCCGCTGGCTGGCTCTGGCCACGCTCGCCGGCCTGTTGATCCTGGCGGCCCTGTTTGGCTTGCAGAGACGCAGCCACCGTCGCCTCGCGCGAACGCTGGCCGATCTGCAGGAAAGTCGTACCCGAGCCCGTGAATATCTGGGACTGAGTTCGGGCATGGTCTGTCTGCACAACCTGCGCGGACAGGTGGTCGATCTCAATCCCGGTGCGGCCGAGGCGCTTGGCATTGCTGCGGGCGCCGCCGAAACGCATCACCTGGACGAAGTGGTTGTCGACACCGCCCAGCATGGCCTGCAGGACTATCTGACCCAGCTGCGCCAGCAGGGCCACGCCGAGATGACCTTGCGCTTCCGCCGCAGTGACGGCAGCCATGCACATTGGCGGGTCTCTGCCCGGGCCTTCGGCGAAGACAGCGAACGTCGGTTGGTGCTGATGCAGGCACTGGACGTGACCGATCAGGTCGAACAGGCCGAGGAATTGCGCAGCATGGCGCTGCGCGATCCACTGACCGACTGCTTCAATCGCCGCTATCTGACGCTGTTCGAGCTCCAGCAGAGCGATCCCGGCTGGGCGGCGCTGGTCATCGATCTGGACCAGTTCAAGCGGATCAACGATGCCCATGGCCACGAACATGGCGATCAGGTGCTGCGGGATTTCGCCGGCTTTCTGCGTCAGCACTTGCCGGCCGATGGCGCCCTCGTGCGTTCGGGAGGCGATGAATTCATCCTGCTGCTGCCCTCGACCGACGCCGCAGCCGCACAACAGTTGCAGCGCCAGTTGGAGCGGAACCGGGAGCACGCCAGCTGCGCCTTCAGCGTCGGTCAGGCACAGCGGCAGGGACGCGAGAGCCTGGCCAGCACCATTGCGCGGGCCGACAGCAGCATGTACGGCAGCAAGGACCAGCGTCGCCAGGGCTGACGCCGCCGGTCCGCGCTGCACTGCGGTCAATCAGCGCATCGGCTCAATCCGCTGTCCGTGGCGGATGGTGAAGCGGATCTGCTGGGTGTGGCGGATGTCCTCAAGCGGATCGGCCTCGAGCACCACCAGATCGGCCCATTTGCCCAGCTCGAGCGTGCCGTGGCTCTCGCCCAGACCGAGCGCGATTGCACCGTTGCGGGTCCCGGCAACAATGGCCTCGGCGGGGGTGAATCCGGCTTTCTCCACCAACAGCACCAGTTCCTCGTGGGTGTGCGGCAGCTCGCGGTCATGGCGCGGCTCGAACCAGTCGGTGCCGGTGCTGACCCGCACGCCAGCGGCATGCGCCAGACGGGTGGCCTCTGCGCCCCAGGCCGAGGCCTGTCGAGTCCAGGGCATCGGCGGCAGACCCGGATAGCTCTGCATCGCCTCATAGACGTAGAGCGTGGCATCCAGGCTGACGCCGCGTTCGGCCATGCGTCGATACAACGCCAGCAGGCGCGGATGATCGGCCGGAATCGCCTCCCACGGACCGGAGGTGCGGCGCTGGTAGTCAGCGGGCACCTCATCCACCCCGGCCCAGACCAGATAGGCCGCATGGGCCAGCGATCCCACTCCCGCCTCGACCAGATCCTGCGGCGCCGCCGGGAAGACCGTCGCATGGGCCGTGGTCAGCAGTTGCTGACGCCGGCTTTCGGCCACGATTGCGGCGACCAACGGCGCCGTCATGTCGCCATAGAGCTTGATGTTGCGCGCACCCGTCCCGCGCGCCTCGGCCAGAATCTGGCGCAGATCGCTGTTCGCATCGACCATCCGCGCCCAGGGCGCCTCACCGGCCACCCGGCCACTGGCCAGTTGGGCGGTCGGCCCCTGTGCGTGGATGTCCGGACCACCCAGCATGGCGCTGTAGACCAGGTCCGGGCCGGCGATCTCAGCGCGACCGGTGGCCCTTTCCAACTCGGCCAAGGCCCGCGCATCGCCACCCAGATCGCGCACCAGCGTCACCCCACCGGCGAGCGCCTGCTGCAGGATGGTCACCGCCTTGGCGTGCGCATCGGGGAAGCGCGCCACGTGCACATGCGTGTCAACCAGGCCAGGCATGACCCAGGTTCCCTGCAGGTCGATGCGAGTCCATGTCGAACCTGGCTCTGCCGAGGGAATGGGTTCGGGATCAATCGCCACAATGCGCCCGTCGCGGATCAGCATGCGCTGCACGGTTCGGGCCGCCCCATCGGTGCCATCGATCAGCGTGAAGTCGGTCAGTTCCAGATACTCGGCCGCCGACGCGGTCGAACTCAGACAAGCGAACAGCAACAGCCACAGCCAGCGCCCCAGTCTGCTCATCGGTTCTCTCCGGCTGCATTGCAGTGCCCGAGCTTAGCCGGTCGATCCCCCGTCGAGCCGATGTGCCTGCCAGATGCGCGCCGATGAGCAATGGCTGAGCCGGACCGCAAGAAGTGCAGGCGGTCCTGGCAGCGATTCGCACCAAATCGGCTACGGGCCTACACTTGACTGTTGCGCGCTGTTGGGAGTCATGGATGGTCGGTCGAATTCTGGGACTGGCACTGCTGCTGGCCGGTCTGGTCATGCTGTATTTCGGCTGGCAGTCCACCGAAAGTCTCGGTGAGCAATTGGTCGAAGGCGTGACCGGGCGTTATTCGGACAGCACGATGGCCTATCTGATCGGTGGCCTGATCTCAGCCGTTGTCGGCCTGGGTTTGCTGTTGTTCTCGCGGCGCTGATGCCTTCGCCACGGAGCCATCGATGAGCCTGCCACTCGCCGACGCCAGCAGCCAGTCCACACACCTGGCCGTGCTGATCGATGCCGACAATGCCCAGGCGGCCGTCATTGAGCCCTTGTTGGCCGAGGTGGCGAAGTACGGCGAAGCGACGGTCAAGCGCATCTATGGCGACTTCACCGCGCCCACCAGTGCACAGTGGAAGAAGGCGCTGAACAAGCACGCGATCAAGCCGGTGCAGCAATTCGCCTACACCACCGGCAAGAACGCCACCGACAGCACGCTGATCATCGATGCGATGGACCTGCTCTACACCGGCCGCTTCGGTGGCTTCTGCCTGGTCTCCAGCGACAGCGATTTCACCGGTCTGGCGCTGCGCATCAAGGAAGAGGGGCTGATCGTGCTGGGCTTTGGCGAACGCAAGACGCCGGACGCCTTCCGCAACGCCTGCCACAAGTTCATCTTCACCGAGTTGCTGCGCCCGGATGCCGACGCCGCAACCAAAGCCTCTGCGGACCGCGACAGCGCACGGCGCAAATCCGGCGGCAAGGGCAAGAAGGGCAATCAGGAATCACCGGCCGAATCCACCGACGGCGGACTGCCAAAGACCTTCCTGATCGACACCCTCAATGCCGCCAGCGACGAAGATGGCTGGGCCGACCTGGCCACCTATGGCAATTATCTGACCAAACTGCAGCCGGATTTTGATCCGCGCCTGTACGGCTACCGCAAGCTCAGCGCGCTGGTGCAGGCGCAGAGCACACTGTTCGAGGTGGAACAGCGGCAGCTGCCGGGTTCCAGTCAGGCACAGTATTTCGTACGTGCTCGGTAGCGAATCGTTGCCGACCTACGGTGAGGTGGCTGACTGACGCGCTTCTGCAGACTGGCGTGTCGCGAGCAGGGCTCGCTCCTACCCAGATTGGCGCGCCTCGGAGTCGCCCGCTCTCGAGCGGCAAATCGCTGCGTCCGGGCGGCAAGTCGTTGCGTCCGGGCGGCACGCTGACGGCATCCAATCGCCCCAACTCGACCATTGTCGGAAGACGCCGGGCGCCGGATCTTTCATAATAAAGGGCTGCTATGACCGGCCGGATCGGCCGGATCCCCCTTCCCCTGCTGCCTCGGAGAGCCTTCATGGACAGTTTCGGCACTCGCGCCACGCTCAAGGTCGGTGAACAGACCTATCACTACCGCAGCCTCAAGGCGCTCGAATCCAAGTACAACGTGGCTCGCCTGCCCTACTCGCTGCGCGTGCTGCTGGAGAATCTGCTGCGCTTCGAGGATGGCGAGAACGTCACCGCGGCGGACATCGAAGCGGTGTTGAAGTGGGATCCGAAGGTCAAGAGCACCCACGAGATCGCCTTCATGCCGGCGCGCGTGGTGCTGCAGGACTTCACCGGCGTGCCCTGCGTGGTCGATCTGGCCGCGATGCGTGATGCGATGAAGCAGCTCGGTGGTGACCCACAGAAAATCAACCCGCTGATCCCGGCCGAGCTGGTGATTGACCACTCGGTGCAGGTCGATGCCTTCGGCAGCGCCGATGCGGTCGATCTGAATGCGGTAATCGAGTTCAACCGCAACAAGGAACGCTATTCCTTCCTGCGTTGGGGCCAGAAGAGCTTTGACAACTTCAAGGTCGTGCCGCCGCGCACCGGCATCGTGCATCAGGTCAACCTGGAATTTCTGGCCCGCGTGGTGTTCTCGCGTGAGGTCAACGGCGAAATGCAGGCCTATCCTGACACCGTCTTCGGCACCGACTCGCACACCACCATGGTCAATGGCATCGGCGTGCTGGGCTGGGGTGTGGGCGGTATCGAAGCCGAGGCCGCCATGCTCGGCCAGCCGAGCACCATGCTGATTCCGGAAGTGGTCGGCTTCAAGCTGGTCGGCCGCCTGCCGGAAGGTGCCACCGCCACCGATCTGGTGCTGACCGTGACCCAGATGCTGCGCAAGCACGGTGTGGTGGAGAAATTCGTCGAGTTCTTCGGCGAGGGCCTGCGCGGCCTGCCGGTGGCCGATCGCGCCACCATCGCCAACATGGCGCCCGAGTACGGCGCCACCTGCGGCTTCTTCCCGGTCGATGCCGACACGCTGCGCTATCTGGCGCTGTCCAACCGCAGCGCCGAGCAGGTCGCACTGGTCGAGGCTTATTGCCGCGCCCAGGGCATGTTCGACGAGTCCAGTTCGGCCACACCCGAATACAGCGCGGTACTGGAACTGGATCTGGCCACGGTCAAGCCGTCGCTGGCCGGCCCCAAGCGGCCGCAGGATCGCGTCCTGCTGGAAGATGTGCAGGCCGACTACCGCAAGAATCTGGCGCCGATGGCCGAAGCCCGCGCGGTCAAGGGCAAGGTGGCCAAGCCGGGCCATGGCACGCTGAAGAAGGGCGACACCGCGGTCGACATGGTCGATGGCAGCGTGGTCATCGCCGCGATCACCTCGTGCACCAACACCTCCAACCCGGCGGTGATGCTGGGCGCCGGTCTGGTTGCCCGCAACGCCGCCATGCGCGGCCTCAAGGTGCAGCCGTGGGTGAAGACCTCGCTGGCCCCTGGCTCGCTGGTGGTGACCGACTATCTCAAGCGCGCCGGCCTGCTTGATGATCTGGAGGCACTGGGCTTCCATGTGGTCGGCTACGGCTGCACCACCTGCATCGGCAACTCCGGTCCGCTGCCGGAAGAGACCAGTGCCGCCATTGCCGAGGGCGATCTGGTGGCGGTGTCGGTGCTCTCCGGCAACCGCAACTTCGAAGGCCGCGTGCACGCCGAAGTGAAGATGAACTACCTCGCCTCGCCGATGCTGGTGGTGGCCTATGCGATTGCCGGCACGGTCGACATTGATCTCAGCAACGACCCGCTGGGCACGGACGCCGACGGCAAGCCGGTGTATCTGCGTGACATCTGGCCCAGCAACCATGAAATCGCCGAGACCATCGCCGGCAGCATCAGCGCCGAACAGTTCGCCGAGAGCTACGAAGGCGTGTTCCGTGGCGACGAGCGCTGGCAGTCGGTGCAGAGCCCGGATGGCGATCTGTACCGCTGGGAAGCCGACTCCACCTACATCCAGAACCCGCCGTATTTCGTCGGCATGGGGCTGGCGACGCAACCGGTCAGCGACGTCAAGGGTGCCCGTGCCCTGGCCGTGCTGGGTGACTCCATCACCACCGACCACATTTCCCCGGCTGGTTCCTTCAAGGCCGCCACCCCGGCCGGCCACTATCTGGTCGAGCGCGGCGTCGCGCAGCCGGACTTCAACTCCTACGGCTCGCGTCGTGGCAATCACGAGATCATGATGCGCGGTACCTTCGCCAACATCCGCCTGCGCAATCAGCTGGCACCGGGCACCGAAGGTGGTTTCACCACCGACTTCACCACCGGCGAAGTCAGCACGATCTATGACGCCTCGATGCGCTACCAGGCCGCTGGCACCCCGCTGGTCGTGCTCGCCGGCAAGGAGTACGGCACCGGTTCCTCGCGCGACTGGGCTGCCAAGGGCACCTTGCTGCTGGGCGTGAAAGTCGTCATCGCCGAGAGCTTCGAGCGTATTCACCGGTCCAATCTGGTTGGCATGGGCGTGCTGCCCTGCCGCTTCATGGACGGCGAGAATGCCGCCAGTCTGGGGCTGAGTGGTCGTGAGACCTTCGATTTCGAGGGCATTGGTGACGGCGGTGGCAAGATTCTCCGCGTCACGGCCACGGCCGAGGACGGCAGCGTCAAACACTTCGACGTGCGCGTGCTGCTGGAGACGCCGAAGGAAGTCGAGTACTACCAGCACGGCGGCATCCTGCCCTATGTGCTGCGCCAGTTGGCGCGCGAGCCCGGTCCGAGTGCCGCGGCAGCAGCCTGAGCCCAAACGAACGGATCGGGCGATGCCCGATCCGTTCGTTCCCGCAGCCGCTTGATCTAGCGAAGATCAGCCAGTTCCGATTCGACCGGCAGCGTCGGCGGTGCGATGGGCATGCCCACCGGATACCGCGACGGATGGTCTACCAGGCGGATCTCCCGACGACCGTCGGGGTACTGCACGTGGACCTCAAACGGCGGCGTTTGACTGCGACCGACATCGGCCAGATGCAGGCCGCTCAAAGGGTCCAGTCCGGCCAGTACATGGCGCAGCGGCTCGGTCGCGTCCGGCATGTACATCAGTCGCACCGGCCCCGCGCTGGGATCAGCGACATTGTGTTGCTGCACCCGCGCCACATAGCCGCAGGGCTCGCAATGGGGGCCCATGAGGTCGCCCGGCTGATCGCTACCGCCAGCGAGCGCCAGGCTGGCGCCGCCCAGACCGCCGATGATCAGCGCCAGGCGCAAACTTCCCATTCGAGAACGGCATTCGTGCTGTGTACGCATCTCAGGCCCTCCGTCAGTGCCTGAGATCAGCCAATCACGTGCCGTGCCAGATTTTTCAGCCCTTCAAATTCAACGACTTGAAGTCAACGAAGTTTCAAGCGCAGGCAGAATGCACGAGCATGCCTGCGATCAGCCCGGCGGCGACATGACCCTCAGTTCTCAAACCCATCACTGAAGAGCCCGTCGTCGGACTGTCGCTCCCAGGCCCCCAGGTCCGGGCTGCTGTCGCGCGGTTGGCCGAGCAGATCATCGACGGGCATCTGATCGACCCGGGCCTGGCCGATGGCCGCACTGGCCGAGCCGATCCGGCCGTACTGCGTGGCCAACGCCTGAAAGACGTCGGCCACACGCGCGTGCCCGCCGTTGAACTGGTTCTGTGCAGGCTGCCAAACCGGACGGATCAACCCGCCCTGGCCAGGCAGTTGCGGGTCTCCCGTGCGGGCATTGGCGTCGTCAGACGGATTGACCAGTTCCACTGGGTCCTCGGGCAGCGGCTGCCCGCCATTCCAGTACAGGTTTCGGTCCAGTGCGAAGCTGTTGGTCTGGCCCAACGGCGTATCGCTGAAATCCTCCATCGTGCCGCCGGGATCTGACCAGATGTTGTTGTAGAAGGCGATGTTGCTGTTCGGCTGGTTGGCGCCCTCGGTATTGAGGCGCATGGCAAAGGCCAGCGACGGCAGATTGCCGGCGACTGTGTTGGCCCTGAACACCACGTTGCGCACACCCTTGCAGCCGAAAGCCGCACGTATCGTGTTGCCGCTGTCGCCGAGCATCAGATTGTTCTCGATCAGCACGCCGTCGGCCTCGAAATTGGCCGTGCCATCCTCGCCCAGCAGCACGAAGTTGCTGCCGGTCGACCCTTCCCAGTGGAAGAAGAGATTGCGCCGGATGGTCACATTGCGCGCACCCAGGTACTCGTCGTCGCCACCGTTGGAGTCCTTGACCACGATGTAGCTGGCGGTGTTGGTCGGGATCGGTCGGCCGCTGGCGGCGAAATCGTTGAAGAAGACATTGCCCTCGATCCGCACCTGATCGACGCTGTTGGCATCGATGTGCTCATCCGAGCCATTCTGGTTGTAGAACAGATTCCCCTCGACGACGATCTCGCTGGCGCCGTTGTTGATCTTCACCAGATCGTTGTTGTAGCTGTCGTGGAAGATGTTGTCGCGCAGCGTGATGCGCCGGGTCTCGTGGCCGAAGCCATCCTGGATCTGCACCAGCAGCGGCGCCGCACCCGGCCCACTGTGGGCCACATCGAAGCCCTCGATCGTGATGTTCTGGATATCGGCGTTGTCGTTGTAGACCGTCAGAATCGCCTCATCGGCCCGCAGCTGTGCCTGGTAGGGCAATTCAGAGCGCACCGTGACACCGGTGGCGAAGTTGCCGCGAATGCGTACACGGCCCAGGTAGAGGCCAGGCCGCACCAGCACCGTCGAACCATCGGGGACACGATCCAGCGCGAAGGTGATCGTGGCCCAGGGCTGTCCAATGCTGCCGTCGCGCCCAGCGTCGTCGATGCCATTGGTGGCGACATAGAAGGTCTGCGCCGCCAGCCAGCCGGGCCAGTTGCACAGCAGCAATACCAGCATCAATGCACGCTTGCTCATCTTCTCCCCCATTGGACTGCGGCTCCCCAGCCGTCCCGCGCCGTTCACGCGGGCTGCTAGTCTATGTTTTGAAGCCGCAAGGTCGCGGTCCTCGCTCACATATTCCAAGCACCGCCCATGACCGATACCAGCGCGATCGTGCTGACCCTGCTGGCCTATCTGGTTGCCCTGTTGGGCATCGGCCTGTGGGCCAGCCGCCGCACGCGTGACGAAGACGACTTCTACCTGGGCGGGCGCCGCCTGGGTCCGTGGGTGGCCGCCATCAGCGCCAATGCGAGTTCCTCCTCGGCCTGGACGCTGGTGGGCGTCAGCGGTGCTGCCTACGCCTGGGGCCTGTCGGCGATCTGGCTGCTGATCGGCGTGATGGCCGGCATGCTGGTGGCGTGGCTGTATGTGGCGCCGCGCCTGCGCGAACGCGCTGGCGACACCGATCTGACCTTGATCGACGTGCTCTGCGGCCCGCGCGAATCGCCGGGTGGGCTGCGCAACCGGCGCATCGCGGCGCTGATCGTGCTGGTCAGCTTTGCCTTCTACATCGCCGCGCAGTTCGCCGCCGCTGGCATTGCCTTCGAACAGGCACTGGGGATCAACGCCACCCAGGCATTGCTGATCGGCGTGGCGGTGATCGTCGGCTACACGCTGCTGGGCGGCTTCTGGGCCGTCAGCATGACCGACCTCTTGCAGGGGCTTTTGATGGCCGCAACTGCGGCGTTGCTGCCGGCGGCCGCTCTGTGGAGCGTTGGCGGACCACAGGCCTTGTGGCAGGCACTGGCGGACATCGACCCGCTGCTGGTCCAACCGCTCGGCGACCGAGTGGGCCTGGCGGGTCTGGGCTTTGCAGCCGGTTGCATCGCCATTGGAACCGGCCATTCGGGCCAGCCACATGTGCTGTCCCGATTCATGGCCATCGAGGGGCCGACTTCGATGCGGCGCGCGCAATGGATCGGGCTGACGTGGATGCTGCTGGTGCTGTCGGGCATGCTGTTGGTGGGTTGGTGCGGCCGCGTGCTGTTGCCGGCCGGCGCGACGGGCGAAGGCGTCATTTTCGGGCTGGGCCAGCAACTGTTCCCGACCGTCATTGCCGGCATCCTGGTGGCCTCGATCCTGTCGGCCATCATGTCCACGGCCGACTCACAACTGCTGGTGGCCGCTTCCTGCGTGACCCATGACCTGCCCGCCCGACCCGGCGGACCAGGCGCATTGCGGCTGGCGCGCTGGACCGTCCTGCTGCTGAGCGCGGTGGCACTGTTGCTGGCACTGTACGCGCCACAAAGCGTGTTCCAGCGCGTGCTCTTCGCCTGGCACGCCGTCGGCTCCGCCTTCACGCCACTGGTATTGCTGTTGCTGGCCGGGCGGCGCATCGCACCAGCGGCCATCAGCGCGAGCTTGCTGACCGGCAGTCTGGGGACGATTCTGCTGAGCTGGCTGCCCGACACGCCTGGCGACTGGCTGGAGCGCTGGCTGCCATTCTCGCTGGCCCTGTTGCTGGCCTGGCTGGGTAGCCGCCCCGACCGGCCCCATCGGCACCCGGAGAACTGAATGCCTTCATCTGCTGCTGATCAGCGCTGGGACCGACTGATCCTGGCATCTCGTGTCGCCACAGCCGACGGCGGTGGCTATGGGCTCATCGACGATGCCGCCATTGGGATTCAACAGGGTCGCTTCTGCTTTGTCGGCGCACGCGATCGACTGCCGGCAGCGCCCGACCAACTGGCCGATCGGGTGGAGACCTTGCCGGACGGTTTGCTTACACCCGGTCTGATCGATGCACACACCCATCTGGTGTTCGCCGGCCGCCGGGCCGATGAGTTCGAGCGCCGACTGGCCGGCGAAAGCTATGCGCAGATCGCCGAAAGTGGTGGCGGCATTCGCTCCACCGTCAGCCAGACCCGATTGGCCGATGAGACCGAACTGCTGCGCAGCGCCCTGCCCCGCGCCCAGGCCTTGCTGGCCGATGGCGTGACGACGCTGGAGATCAAGAGTGGCTACGGGCTGGACCTGGAGACCGAAGCGCGCCAATTGCGCACCGCCCGTGCCGTGGGGCAGCACACCGGGCAGCGGATTCGCACCAGCTATCTGGGCGCGCATGCGTTGCCACCGGGATACAGCGGTGTACGCGCAGACTATTTGCGTCAGATCATCGACCAGTACCTGCCCACATTGCACCAGCGCGGTCTGATCGATGCGGTCGATGCCTATTGCGAAGGCATCGCCTTCAGTGCCGAGGAACTACGGCCGCTGTTTGAACGTGCTCGCCAGCTGGGGCTACCGGTCAAACTGCACGCCGATCAGCTCAGCGATGCCGGTGGCGCGGCGCTGGCCGCCGAGTATTCGGCCTTGTCTGCCGACCACCTCGAGTACACCTCCGCGAGTGGCATCGCCGCATTGGCGGCGGCCGGCACTGTGGCCATGATCCTGCCAGGGGCCTTCGTGGTGCTGGGAGAGACGCAGAAGCCACCGATTGCCGCGTTGCGTCAGGCCAATGTGCCGATGGCCGTGGCCACGGACCTCAATCCGGGCAGTTCACCGCTGCTGTCGCTACGGGCGGCCATGCACCTGGCCTGCGCTCTGTTCGGCCTGACACCCACCGAAGCTTTCCTCGGCGTCACCGTGCATGCCGCACGCGCCTTGGGTTTGCACGGACAATGCGGGCAGATCGCCGTCGGGCAGGCAGCCGACCTGGTTTGGTGGCCGCTGGAATCGCCTGTGGAATTGGCCTATTGGCTGGGCGGAACGCCAGCACGAAGAATATGGATCAACGGCCAGATGCATTGGCCGGTTTGACGCGGACCGCTTGCTGATCCGCGGCATGGGGCTCGGGCCGAAGGCACCGAGCCCGGCAGTCTGCGCTTACTTCTTGCCCTTGCCGGCGTCCTTGACGGTCGGCTTGGGTTCGCTGTGCGAACGCGAATTGCCGTAGCTGCCACGATAGATCTTGCCCTTGCGGGAACGCTTGTCACCCTTGCCCATCACATTTCCTTGGTTGATCGAGACTCAGCCGGGCAGCATAACAGCGTGCATTGGCCCGGTCACGCAATGTTCCCGTCTCATCAGTGCAGGCGCACCGTACTGTCCTGTGGCGGCGAACCCATGATGTCCAATGGCAGACGGACCATCCCCAGTCCAAGCTGCTGCAACAGACCATTGGCCTGTGTCTGCAGCAACGGATAGGCCTGCCGGGCCAGCGTTCCGTGATGCTGCACAAAATGCTCGAAACTGATCGGTTCACCAGCGGACTGGGTGTAGATCAGGTTGACCACCAATTCCAACGCAAACAGCCGTTCCTGGTCCTGGCTGCCGGGTGGGAATCCATCGCAGGCCAGACGAATGCCGAGCACGAAACTCGGGCTGCCCGAGGCGTCAGCCTCGTGCCGTGCGGGCATCAGTTTCAGCTCGACACGCGCCTGACAGGGTGCGTTCTGAGGCACAGGCTTGAGGATCTCGGCGTGCAGCTTGATCGTCTGCGCGGCACTGAGAAGGAAATACTGCAGCAGGTTGTCGCTCATCGAATGATGCATTCCCAATCGCAAAAAGGCCCGGCGTGGCATGCCACGCCGGGCCAGATGGAGCGTATCAGCGCGGCTGGAAATCGACGCGCTGGATCTCGATCGCCTGAACGGTATCCACATCGATAACCAGAGGCTTGTACAGGTTGGTCAGCCAGCGCGGCAACTGACTGATGTACGCGGCACCATCGGTGATCACGCCACTCTGCCCACCAGGGAGAATCTGCTCATAAGTGGCGCCGGTCGGCGTCATGTGACCGACGAAACGCCGATTCGGACCGCTGCCGAACATGAACTCGTTGACCCCATCGGCACGCAGGCTGTGACTGGAGGCATCGACGACTTCATAGCCACCTGGCCGCGCCAGACCCGGCAGACCCGGGCCCACATCGGTGAACGGGAACGGGTTCGGACCCGGGATGTTCAGCGCACCACCCAACGGGTGATCGAAGACGATGCGGTGCAGCAGGCCCCAGCGATAGTCGTCGATGTTGGTGGAATTGGCGAAGGCGGCGGTGAAGTCATCCGACGCATACATGTCCAGCGCATCGCGCAGACTCTTCAACAACAGGAAATCGCGGGCTGAGGCGGCGTCCGGGGCATCGGCCACATTGAAGAAGTTCAGCCCTGACGCACCCACGCCACCGGCGGCGCCAAAGTTGTCGAGCAGATTCTTCAGGGTCCGCGCCGATTCCTCGTTGCCGGGCAGCGCGCTGCCCAGACCGACCTGACTCAAGGTCGCGTCGACGATGTTGCGGATGGCCTTGCTGCGCCAGCCGACAAATACCGTCGCTGCCGTGGAGTTCAGGATCTCGGCGTCGCTCGGGGCCGGCAACGCCGTTGGATTGTCGAAGGGATCAAAACCCTGCTGAATACCGGTGGGCGTTGAGAAATCCCACTGTGCCAGTCGCACCAGCGCGGCCTGTACACCGGCGTCGGCACCCAGCGCGGCCAGCGGTGCCCAGGCCCCATCACCCAGCGCATTGCTGCCGGCTGTCAGCAGATAGGGCGTCAGCAACTCGGCATCGAGCGGCTGATTGTTGGCCTGCATCTGCTTGACCTGATTGACGCTGATGGGCTGACCGGAGGCGATGGCACTCTGGATCATGCGATCGATGCGACCCATCCGATAGGCCGAATAGCCCTTCTCCAGATAGTACAGACCACCGCCCGGACGAAGCTGGTTGAGCGGATTGTTATCCAGGGTCACGCCGACCGGATCGTTGTTGGCGTTGGCGATGTAGCCACTGGCCGGATTGACCGACTGCGGCATCTCGGCCAACGACAGCACCTCGAAAGGCACGGCCTGATTCTGCTGCGGGTTGCTCACCGGCAGCCACTCGTGCCGGAAGGTGCCGGAGCCATCGCGAATCAGGAACGGCGGCCGGCCACCGTCAGCGGTCAGCAGATTCTGCAGATCGTCGCGGATCGGGGCTTCGGCGGTGGTGTAGTAGGCGATGTTGCCTTCCTTGTCGGCGTAGGCGAAGTTCTGCGAGCCGACGTCGAAATAGGTCAGCGCTTCGCGGAACTCGCTCAGGTTCTCGGCGCGTGACACGCGGCGGAAGGCCTCCAGCTCAAAGGTTGCGCCCCAGCCGGTGTACTGCACCGACAGACCGGTGCTGCTGGCCGTGTCGATACTGACGATCGGCCCGAAATTGCGGCGCGGCACCAGCACGGTGGCGGCGCCGTTGAGATAGCCGATGTCGTTGACGCGGCCAACGGTGTCGGCCACTCCATCGCCAATGCTGTTGGCGTAGTAGCTCTGGAAGACGATGACGACCGGCTCCAACTGCCCCTGATAGATGGTGTGACTGGGCAAGCCGTAGGTATTGAGCCGCAGTTGCTCCTGGTAGGCGTCCGTCACGTCCAGCGGGTTGGTGGTCAGACCCCAGCAGTGAAAATCGGTGCAGCCCATCAGGTTGACCGGCGTACCGGGCGCCGAGGTGCCGACGACGTTCATCGGATTGGGATAGCGCGCATCGGTGCTGGTGATGTGCGTTTCCATGAAGGTCGCCGGCGTGTTCAGCGACAGATGCGGGTCATTGGCCAGGATCGGGCTGCCGCTCTGTGTGTGCTGGCCGCCGATGATCCACCAGTTGCTGGCGCCACGGCCTTCGCGGAACTGCAGCGTGGGTGCGATCAGCGGATGGTTCTCAATGGCCGCCCGGTAGTTGCTGGCCAGACGAACCAGGCTGGGATCGATCACCGGCGCCTGATCCACCACCGACTTGGACGCATCGCGGTTGACGCCGGCCTTGGTCAGGAAGCCGGGAATGGAGATGCGGTCGTCGCCGGGTGCGGTGCGATGGGTGTCCTCAAAGAACAACGCAGTGCCATTGAAGCCGGCCGCCTGCCCGGCCGCCTGATAGGCCGCCAGCCGCAGGGTCGGATCGATGTCCAGATCGAAGGACAGGTTGAAAGCCAGGATCTTGCCGATCACCAGCGAATCCACCGGCGTCCAGGGCTGCGCACGGCTGATCTCCAGCCCGGCGTATTCCGGCGGCAGGGGATTGGCCGCCAGCCAGGCGTTGACGCCGTCGGCGTAGGCCTTGAGCACGCCACGCAACTCGTCATTGAGCGCGACATAGGTCGCCCAGGCTGCGCGACGCAGGCCCAGCGTGCGGATCTGCACGTCGTTGCTCAGCGCTGCCGGACCCACCAGTTCGGCCAGCGTGCCGCTGGAACCACGCCGGGAAAAGTCCATCTGGAAAAAGCGTGCCTGCGCGTGGGCATAACCCAGCAGCCAGGCCGCGTCGAAGTCATTGCTGGCCAGAATGGTCGGTACGCCCTCCGGATCGACGCTGATGCTGCCGGGCGCCTTCAGGCCTGGGCCGTCCAGTTGAATGGTCTGGGCCTGCACCGGCAACGCCAGTGCGGTCGCCAGTCCCAGTGTGAGCAAGGAACGACGGAACAACGATGTGCGCATGGTCTCTTAGCCTCCCCTAGTCAGTCGGCCGGTCGTGCGGGCATCCAATGCCCCATCGAAGCAAGACCGGATCGGTCGATTATGTCACGGCGGCCGGACCGATACCTGGCCGTATGGAACTGCCACGCGGGTCTTTGGTCGGGTGCTGGTCAGTCCCACTGGAAATTGGCACGCTGTGCTGGTTGCCACTGCCCTGCGGGCTGACCAGCATGTGCGGTCGTTATTTTCTCGACACCCTTCCCGAACTGCTGCAGCAGCAGTTCCGGGTACACAAGTACCCGGTCTACCCGGCCCGCTACAACATCCGCCCGGGCACCGAGGTGCCCGTCGTGGGGCTGGACGATGCGGGTAGGAACCACCTCTTCGAGGCCCGCTGGGGCTTGATTCCGGCGTGGGCCAAGCACGAGAAGGTCGGCTACAGGATGATCAATGCTCGCGCCGAAACGGCGGCCGAGAAGCCTGCCTTTCGGGCCGCCTTCAAGCAGCGCCGTTGCCTGCTGCCAGCGACCGGCTTCTACGAATGGCGCACCGACGAGCAGGGCAAGCGACCGATCGAATTCCGCGGCAGTGCCGGTCCACTGGGCCTGGCCGGCCTGTGGGAGCGCTGGCGTCGCCCGGATGGCGAAAGTCTGCTCAGTGTCACCATCCTGACCACGACCGCCAACGCCACGGTGGCACCGATTCACGACCGCATGCCGGTGATCATCGACCCGGCGCACTATGCGCAATGGCTGTCTGGCGACAGCCTGGCCGCCGCCGAGTTGCTGCAACCGGCCAACGAGGCCGTACTCGATCCAGCGCCGCTGTTCGACATACGCGCGATCCAGTCTTCCGATGACCCCGGCATGGCGGCCGTGATTCGCTCGGTGATGCCCGAGTTTGGCGCCGACGGGCCGGGCTTCGCGATCCATGACCCCGAGGTGTCGGCCATGAGCGCGGCTTATGCCGATGCACGCGCCGAGTACTTCGTCGTGATCCATCGCGGCGACGTGGTCGGTGGCGGCGGTGTGGCGCCGCTGGCCGGTGCCGATGCGCAAACCTGTGAGCTGCGCAAGATGTACATCATGCCGCGTGTTCGCGGTTTTGGCGTCGGTCGCAAGCTGATCGAGCTGTGCCTGAGCAAGGCCCGCGAACTGGGCTTCCGGCGCATGTATCTGGAAACCCTCACGGGCATGGATCAGGCGCAGAAGCTGTACCTCAAGGCCGGCTTCAAGCCGCTCGATGCACCCATGGGCGAGACCGGCCATTTCGGCTGCAATCGCTACTATGCCCGCGCACTCTGACACGCTTGATCAGACTGGGAATTCGCATGTCCACCGCCTACTTCAGTGCCGACAGCCTCCGCTTCCTGGAGGACCTGAGTGCCAACAATGACCGCGACTGGTTCAAGGCCAACAAGGCCCGTTATGAAGCCAGCGTGCGGCAGCCGTTCCTGCGCCTGCTGACCGACCTGCAAGGGCCGCTGAGCGCGCAGCTGCCGCCCTTCGTACCCGACCCCAGACCCGTGGGCGGGTCATTGTTCCGAATCCATCGCGACACCCGTTTCTCCAACGACAAGCGCCCGTACAAGACCCACGCGGGCGCCGCCATCAAGCACCGCGAGGCCGCCGACGGCAGTCCCTTGCTGTATTTCCATCTGGCGGCCGATGGCTGCTTTTTCGGCGCCGGGATCTACCACCCACCGGCCCCGGTGCTGCGGCAGTTACGCGACTTCATTGTCGACAACCCGCGCGCCTGGGCGCAGGCCCGTGATGCAGTTCTGCAGGCTGGCTTGAGTTTCGGCGGCGACAGCCTGACTCGCCCACCGCGCGGCTTTCCGCCCGATCACCCGTTGATCGAGGACCTCAAGCGCAAGGATTTCATTGTCAGCCGACCGGTCGACGACACGCTGGTTTGCAGCGATCGCCTGCTGCCCTGGCTGGTGGACTGCGCCGTCCAGGCCCAGCCGCTGCTCGACTATCAATGCGCGGCGCTGGATCTGCCATCGGACTGAGCGGGAGGCCAGCTAGAGCACCGCTGGCCAAAAGGGTGCGAGGCGCTGCATGATCGGGCGCGAGTACCGGTCACGGAGTCTCGCCATCAACACGCACAAATGCGAACACGACGCCGAGCGGCTGGTTCAACAGGTTGGCCGAACGGCCATCGGCAGGGCGGCGGTGGTCAACACCTTTGCCTATTCGGTCAACGGCCGTCGCGTCGGCGAGATCAGCGTGGAGGCGATCAGCGATGTGTTGCAGACTTCCGACCAGTTCGTCTGGATGGGGGTGTGTGAACCGGACGAAGCGCTGCTGCTGAAGATGCAGGAAGAGTTCGGCCTGCATGAACTGGCCATCGAAGACGCGCTGCACGCGCATCAACGACCGAAAATCGAGGTCTACGACGATGTCCTGTTCCTCGTCGTGCACACCGCGCAGTTCGTTGAGGGAGAGATCCGCTTCGGCGAGACGCACATCTTCCTCGGCCGTAATTTCATCGCCACGGTTCGCCATGGCGCCTCGCTCAGCTACGCCCCGACCCGCTTGCGCTGCGAGCAATCACCGGAATTGCTCGCCCTGGGACCGAGCTTCGGGCTGTATGCAGTCCTGGATTTCATCGTCGACAACTACTTTCCCATCGTTCGCAGCTTTGAAGCCGAACTGCTGGAACTGGAAAAGAAGATCTTCGATCAGAAGTTCGACCGCCGCACGATCGAGCGGCTGTACACGCTCAAGCGTCAGTTGCTGACCTTGCGACTGGCGGTGGCACCGATGCACGACATTCTCAATCAGTTGCAGCGCTTCTACCCAGGCCTGATCTCCGACGACATCCGGATCTATTTCCGCGACATCTTTGACCATGCCGTGCGCATGAGTGAGGCGATCAGCACGCTCGGCGAGATGATCCTGGCGGCGCTGCAGGTGAACCTGTCGATGGTCTCGGTCGGCCAGAACGAAGTCACCAAGCGCCTGGCCGGCTGGGCCGCCATCCTCGCCATCCCGACCACCACCGGGGCGATCTATGGCATGAACTTCGCGCACATGCCCGAATTGAGCTGGCGCTACGGCTACGCCGCGGCCATCGCCGTGACGGTGACGGCCTGCGGACTGCTGTACTGGAAGCTCAAGCGCGCCGGGTGGCTCTGAGCCACTCGGAATGGTCACGGCCGCTGGCCAGGCAGACGCCGGGATCGGTTTCAGCGGTCGCTGATCCAGGGCTTTCGACGGCCGCTGATACTCGCGGCCATGCCTCGGCAACGCGCGTGCGGCGTTGGCCATCAATTCAAGCTAACCCGCCCTCCCGGCTACACGTCCAAGTCCGCAATGGATGTCCGATGCCATCGGCAGATCACCGCCGCATCGCCTCCTTGCCGCCTTCAATCAACGTCGGGAAGACCATGCACCTCAAGTCGCTCATCGGACCCTGTCTTCTGGCCTGGGCCGGCGCCGCTGCCACGCCAATGGAGTCGGACCCTCGGCAGCCGGCCACCCTGCTCATGGCCGCCAACGGCACGGCCATTGATCGCAACCAGCTGGACGCCTTTGTCGACCACCAGATGCGTGAGCTGCAGATCCCGGGATTGGCGCTGGCCGTCATCGGCGACGGGCGGATTCTCTACACCGCAGCGCGCGGCGTCGCCAATCTGGACAGTGGCGAGCCGCTGACGCCGGAATCGGTGTTCGAAGTAGCGTCGTTGTCCAAGCCGGTGTTCGCCTGGTTGGTGCTGCAGCAGGTCGCCGCGGGCCTGATCGATCTGGACGTCCCGCTGCACCAGTACCAGGCGCTGCCGGAACTCGCCGACGATCCGCGACACCTGAGGATCACCACGCGCATGGCGCTGAGTCACCAAAGCGGACTGCCCAACTGGCGCTGGTTCGATCCCTCGCCCGACCTGCCCCGCGGCACGCTGTACCTGAAGTCTGAACCCGGGCACTTCGGCTACTCGGGCGAGGGATATCAATGGCTCGCTCAGGCCGTGGCCGCCGTTCGCGGGAAGGATCTGCTCACGCTGGATGAGGTGTTTCAGGCGAACGTGGTGGCGTCCCTGGGCCTGTCCTGCGCCTCGTTTGTGCGCTCGCCCTGCGTCGCGGCGCACAAGGTCAGCGGTCATCGCGAGGGACGGGTATCGGACGACGGTTGGCCCAGATCCTTCCCCGACGACACGCCGCAAACCTTCGGCGCCGCGGGGAGGCTGCATACCACGGTGAAGGACTACGCCCGCTTCATGCTGGCCCTGATGGCCGGCACCGGACTGCCACAGGAACTCGTCGATCAGCTGTATGCGGCCCAGACCCAGTTGCCACCTGGCGATCGGACGCGCGAACTGACCGGCGCCACGGCCTGGGGACTGGGCCTGGCGATCGAACCCACGCCCTATGGCACGCGCTACGAGCACGGCGGCAACAACGGCGACTTTCAGTCCGGCATGATGTTCTACCGCGACCTGGGCATCGGCTATGTCTTCTTCACCAACTCGGATCGAGGGCAGGAACTGAATCCGCGGCTGGAGGCTCTGCTGGATCAAGGCGCCCCGCCCAACGTCGTCACGTCGAACTCTGACCCTTTGGGCTCGACCGAGCGACGCCCCATCGGCCACCGAGGTTCCGACTGAACCTGATTGCTAGCTCGACATCATGAAGCCCAGATCCCGGTGCGAGCCGATGAAGCCACCGGTGGCGGGCCCGAATCGCGGCATGGGTCCGGCCAGGCTGGGCAGGATCAGATCGATATTGCTCTCGCTCAAACCGAACCAGCGTGCCAGCGTGGCGGCGTACTGGTCCACGGCCAGCTTGGGAATGATCTGTCCCCAGCCGGCGTCATCGGGGCCGCCGCGGGCCAGATCCGGCATCTCGCCGTAGATGTCGCGTCCGCGCACGGCACCGCCCAGCACGAAGTGCTCGCCGCCCCAGCCGTGATCGCTGCCATCGCCATTGGCCGACGAGGTGCGGCCGAAATCCGACGCGGTGAAGGTGGTGACCTGGTCGGCGACGCCCAGCTCGTCGGTGATCTGCTGGAACATCGACAGACCCAGTGACAGCGCCCGCAGCAGATCGCGCTGGTCGGCCAGCAGGCGGTCATGGAAGTCGTAACCACCCATGCCGACGAAGTAGACCTGCCGTTGCTGGCCCAGGGCCGCGCGAGCGGCAATCAGCCGGCCGACCATGCGCAGCCGGCCTACCAGTGCGTTGTAGGCGCCTTGCGCCACCGCGCCGAAGCCCCCCGGCAACGGCGGTGTCGGGGTGCCCAACGTGATCCCGTCCAGCGCAGCGCTGACCTGCTCGTAGGCATCGATGGCCCGGCGCTGCACCTGCGCCAGCTTGCGGGTCATCAGATGCGGATGGTTGGCATCGATCAGCGCGTCGATGGCAGCACGTCGGACGATCTCGTCGGGTTCGCTGCCGTAATAGGCACTGCGCTGCTCGGCACCATTGACGCCGATGCTGTAGGGCTGCACCTGCTCACCCACCTGGAAGGTGTTCTGGCCGCTCAATGACAGGCTCATCGACAGCGACAGATTGCTGTTCTGCGCCTGCAGCAGATCGGCGATGCGACCGCCCCACCCCAGTTTCTGCGTCGTGTCCGGCCGGGAGGTCTGCCAGAAGGTCTGCTGGTCGGCATGCGAGAACAGTTGCGGCGGCACCGCCACCGTGCCGTTCTGGTACGCCGGTCGAGTCACCGGCTCGATCAGCGGCCCGACATTGGCCACCACGGCGCAGCGCCCGGCCTCGAACAGCTCACGCAGCTCGACCAGCGACGGATGCATGGCGTACTGGCGACCACCGGCCTGCGCCGTCAGCGGATTGAGATGGGTGGTGGGTCCCAGGTCACTCAACGGCAGGGCCAGATTGGGACGCGCGGCCTGGTACTGGCTGTGGGCGGTGGCGTTGCGTGGAATCAGCGTATTGACGTTGTCGTTGCCGCCGAGCAGGAAAACGCAGACCAGCGCCTTGTAGTCACTGCCGCTGGCAATGCTGCTCTGCTCCAGGGCGGCGGCCTGCAGCAATTGCAGCTGGCCGAACTGCGAGTACAGGGCAGCGCCACCGAGCGAGGAGCCGATCAGGCGAGAAAGCCATTGACGACGATTCATGTGGGTCTCCTGGTCAGCGCTGAACGCTGTATTCGGCCGAGGTAACGATCAGATGGATCGCCTCCCAGGTGCGGCGCCGGCCACCGTTGTCGTTGGCCGCGGTGAAGGGGATGGCGCTCAAATAGGGCAGCAGCACGCCGCGCATCTGTGCCGACATCAAACCATTGAGCAGCAGCACGTCGAGGCGATCCAGCAGTGCAGCGGGATCGACGGCCAGCGGCTGGATGTCGGTGAAATCGATCAGTACCCGGTCCGGTGGCGGGTTCTGCTGCAAGGGCGAGCCGACGTGATCGAACACCGACAATCCGACCAGACGATTGGCGGTGCGGGTAACGAAGGTCTCGGTCGCGATCTGCAGTTCCGGCGCGTAAAGCTCCGCCGCAGCCAACTCGCCCGGCGGCTGGTAATCCGGCAGATAGAAATTGAAGACCGAGGGCGATCGGTTGGGCGCCTGTCCGTAGTTTGCTTCCGGGTTGTGGTCGCGATAGCGCCCGTCGGCCGAGGCAGCGTGAAAGGCTCGCCACAGATGGGTTTGCCGCAGCAGCGGCTCGCGCAACTTGCCGAAGCGCGTGGGTTGCAGCAGATGACCCTCGCGCGCCTCGCCGTCGAGCAGGATCGCGCGCACGGTCTCGCCGAGGTCACCGCGCACGCCAGTGCCGTTGTCATCGAACACTGCGGCCACTCGGGCCACATAGGCCGGGCTGGGATTGCTGGTCACCAGTTGCTGGATCAGTCGCCGAGCCAGGAAGGGCCCGACATTGGGATGGGCGAAGATGTTGTCCAACGCCAGTTCCAGGTTGCTGGCCGCATCGCCACCCGGCGGACGCTGCATCCCTAGCAGGAACTGATGGTTGTCTGGATCAGCGTCCGGCTCGGTGTGGTGAAAGGCGTTGAAAGTCTGCATCGGCTGGGTCCAGCCGATCCCGTCACCGGCGCCAGGACCACAGAACAGAAAATCGGTGCAGCCGGCGAAATGCCATCCGGTGTAGACGTGAGCGAAGGTCTTGATGTGGAACTGGTCATAGCTGGGGACGGGCAGACCCTGGACCAGCACCGGCGTGCCGTCGGGATTGAGCATGACCAGGCCGATCGAGAACAGCTGCAGCATCTCCCGGGCAAAGTTCTCGTCCGGCCGGATGTTCAACGCTACATCCGGCGCCTGGTTGGCGATCATGCTCAGATAGGTCCCCATTGCCGGGGTCCGCGTCATGTCGCCCAGCAGCGTGCGGTAATTGCCGAAAGCACGGTCGATCAACAGATCGTAGTAGTGCGAGACCGAATAGACCTGGATGTCGAGCGCCGCCGACAGATCCGATACCACCAGGATCTGGCTGAGCGCATAGGCCACCCGCTGACGCAGCTGATCGGGGCCGGTGACGGCGTTGAGCCACCACGCCTCCAGCCGCGCGTTCTGGAAGACTGGCTCGGGAATCGCGGCAACGAAATCCAGATAGGGCACGATGTGCGAGGCGGGCGCCGCCATCTGCGCGTCCAGCCAGGCGCTGTAGCCTTGCGTGCGCAGAGACTGGATCTCCGCCCAGGTCGGCCCGAAGCTGGCCTGCGTGAGGAAGCGTGCGGCCTCGCCATCGGAGGTTGGGAAGTCCGGTCTGGACTCGAAGCCATCGCTGTAGATGTGGTCCTGCGCCAGTAGTGGCGCACTCAGCAGGCACAGCCACAGCACTACGCCGCGACGTCCCCACGCGCGTCCTGATCGCCGCTGATTCGACTGTATCCCCATTGCCCTGCCCCATCTCGATCCGGTCCCATCGAGGCATTACGAGCGACCAGCGGGAAAACGACATCGAGGCGCCAACGCGCCCGATCGGGCAAAAGCGATGGACTATTGCTGATCGCCCGCGGGGGTTTCCGGAGCGTCCTTGTTGGGTGCGACGAAGCGCACCGCCGCCACGTAGTGATCGCGCCAATCCGACGGTGGCAGCGGCAGGGCGCGACTGTCCTGACTGCGTGCCGGCAGGAAGGCCGGCTGCGGACCGTCCGTTCGTACCTGTTCCAGCCAGAACACCCCATCCAGGCGGCCGCTGTTGCCGCGGGTGGCGATGAGATCAACATCGCCATCGCCATCCAGGTCGCGCGGCACGAAGGCATCGACCATGCCGCGAACCCGGCGCGAGATGTCGTGACGCTTCCACCTGGATCGAGCATCGCCCGGGTTCTCGAACCAGGCCATGCGGCCGACTGTGGAACTGGCCGTGACGCTGGGCTCATCAAACTCGCGCGAGGCACCGGAATAGCTGCCGGCCAGGATGTTGAGGCCGGAGTAGCCGCCGGTGATGGCATCCAGATCCCCATCGCCGTCGATGTCGGCCAGCGCGATGCCGACCACCACATCCGGCAGGATGTCGCCGATACGATGGTAGGTCCACGGCTGGTCCAGCCGTTCCGGCTGCCGCAGCCAGCCAAGGCCAGCCAGCAATGGCGACGCCGGTTCGGGCTGCGGGCCTTCGTAGACCGCGACGATCAGATCCGGACGACTGTCGCCGTCGAGGTCGGCAAAGGCGGACTGGAAGGCGCTGGAACTGCCGCGCCAGTCGGCAGGCACCGGGAAGCCAGCCTCGATCGCAATCGGATGGGCTTGCAGCGTCACGCCGCCGTCCGGAAGGGATCCCGTCACTTCCAGGATGGCCATTCGCTGCTGCAGGCGCGCCGCCGTCAGCACGTCCAGATCGCCGTCGCCATCGATGTCGACCGGCATGGCGGTGTTGGGCACCACCTCGCGGGACAGTTCCTGCTCACGCCAGCTGGTCTGCAGCAGCGGATCACCATCGAGCAGAAACAGCGACGTCGGGCGGCTGGCGCTGGGTGCGGCCGGATCAATGATGTCGGCGGCCCCCTTGTTGGCGCCGAGCACATCCAGTCGCCCATCGCGATCCAGGTCCGCCACGAAGACCCGCAACCAGGAGCCACGGCCCTGGGTAATGGCCGGAATCAGATGCGGCCAGGACTGCTGGCGTGCGCCGCTGGCCGGGTTCTGGAAGTAGGCCAGGTGCGCTTCCTCGCAGGCGGCGACCAGATCGGGCCAGCCATCGCCATTGAGATCACCGACGGCAACGTCCTCGATGGCGGCGACCACACTGCCATGGGCGATGGTCACGTTGTGCCAGATGTCGGGCTCGCCGCTGCCATAGGCCACGCGCAGGTGGTTGGAGTCCTCATGCACCGAGATGATGTCGATGTAGCCGTCGCGATCCAGATCGGCCACCACCAGCCCATCGCCACCGCGGATGGGCACGCCGCCATTGCTTTGCTCATCGTCAATCAGGTGCTCGCGCCAGCTGATGTGCTGGCCATCGGCGCTCCGGGCCAGCGTGGGTGTGGCGGCTACGGACAGCACCGCCAGCGGACCCGGGCCCGGCGCATCGGTACTCAGCTCACAGCCCGTCAATCCGAGCATCAGCCCGAGGCTCAGCCGCCCGCTGACCGCACGAACGCTCATGCTTCCAGCCGGGCGATGTCCTGACGGATGCTGCGCGCTGCCAGCACGTAGTGCAGACAGGCCCACAGTGCAGCTGCAATGCCACAGATCAACATGGCCTGGCTCAACGGGGCGGCACTTTGGCTGGCTGCAAAGCGATCGCTGAGATAGCCGACGCTGACCGGCCCCAGACCCAGTCCGATCAGATTGATGAAGAAGAACAACACCGCCGAGGTCAACGCGCGCATGCGCACCGCCACCAGGTTGTGGGAGACCGCCAGTACGGCACCCAGATAGGCAGCGGTGAGGAAGTTGAAGGGGGCGGTCAGCAGCAACGCCAGCCGGGGGGAGTCGGTGAGCAGGATGATGGCGATGACCGGCACCGTCAGCGACGTCAGGATCGCCGGTGCCCACAGATACCAGCGCAGATCCTTCGCGCCGAGCCGGTCCGACAGCCATCCGCCAAAGAACGATCCCAGCCCCCCGCCAATGCCGGTGGTCAGCGCCAGCCAGGTGCCGACGGTCGACAGGCCCAGACCGTGCTCGCGCAGGAAATAGGACGGCAGCCAGTTGCCGATGGCGTAGATGATGAATGCCTGCAGGCTCGCGGCCAGCGCCAGATGGCGAAAGGACACGCGCGACCACAATAGCCACGCCACCTCGCCGATGGGTGGCGCCGGACGTGTGTCCTGGGTGGGGCCTTCCGACCAACCGCGAACGGGTTCGGCCACGCTCCATCGCAATAGCACGGCCAAGGCGATGCCGGGCAGGCCAACGACGACGAAGGCCCAGCGCCACCCGAAGGATTCGGCAATCCAGCCACCCAGCGCGAAGCCGGTCAGGATGCCGATGTAGATGCCGATGGAATAGATCGACAGGGCCAGCGCACGATGCTTGGGGCTGAAAATGTCGGAGATCATCGAATGCGCCGGTGGACTGCCGCCGGCTTCGCCCACACCGACGCCCATGCGAGCCAGCAGCAGTTGCGTGTAGTTGCCGGCCAGACCACACAGTGCAGTCATGCCGCTCCACACCGTCAGCGACAAGGCGATGATGCTGCGGCGAACGCCGCGGTCTGCCCAGCGGGCGATGGGTATGCCACAGACCACGTAGAACAGGGCGAAGGCAAAGCCGGTCAGCAGACCCAGCTGCGTATCCGACAGGCCAAGCTCGGCCTTGATCGGCTCCTGCAGGATCACCAGCAACTGGCGGTCGAGAAAGTTGAAGACATAGACGACGGTCAGCACTCCGAGCACGTAGTAACGGTAGGCCGGACTGCTGTATCGCGTTGGCTGATTCGGTGCGACCGACCGCGTCGGCCCATCGGTATGGACAGTGTGATCGTTCAAGTGGCCCTCCCCCGGCTTTGAACCTGTGTGTAGTCGCCGCATCCACGTCGTGACCAGGCCGTCCTGGCCTGATCCAAAGCAGCGGCGCAGCTTTGTGCAGTTCAGCGGTGTGCGTGAGGCTCACCACATCACCACATATTCACTCACGCGTTAATGAATTGAATGCCGAATCCTAGTCGATCGTGCACCAGATGGGAACTCGGCCCAAGATTGGGCCTAGGGATCCCCTGAATTGCTTACATGAGCCGCGTTGTGACCCAGATCGTCCGCAGCAAGGCGTCGTTTCGGCAAGGCGTAGTTGTTCTACGGCGCCGAAATGCAACGCAGCTGCGGGCGATCTGGGGCACAACCCTTCGGGACGGGGCTGAAAAGGCCGCCAGAGGCGTCAGTCGCCTCGGCCAGAGCGCATGCTATGACCTTCGGCGCCTTCCTACCTGGCGACCTTTTCAGCCGTCGTCGCGGCCACGTAAGTAAATCAGGGGATCCCTAACGAGCCGCGCCCGCAGGTGCTGAAGGACACGGCTCAACCGCCCCAGAAATGAGAAAGGGCGCCAACAGGCGCCCTTTCGCTCCCCGCAACCCGGTCGGGTTGGCTTTACAGGTGCAGCAGCAGGCGCACCGGATCTTCGAGGAAGTTCTTCACCGCGACGAGGAACAGCACCGCATCCTTGCCGTCGATGATGCGATGGTCATAGCTGAGCGCCACGTACATCATCGGCCGCGACACGACCTGGCCGTTCTCGACCACGGCGCGCTCCTTGATGGCATGCATGCCCAGGATCGCACTCTGCGGCGGGTTGATGATCGGCGTGGAAAACAGCGAACCGAACACGCCACCGTTGGTGATCGTGAAGGTACCGCCCTGCAGATCCTCAATGCCGATGCCGCCCTCACGGGCCTGCCGGGCAAACTGGCCAATCGATTGCTCCACATCGGCCAGCGACAGCGCATCGGTATTGCGCAGCACCGGCACCACCAGACCCTTCTCGGTGGACACGGCAATGCCGATGTCCTGATAGGCGTGATAGATGATGTCATTGCCGTCGACCGAGGCATTGACGATCGGGTGCAGCTTCAGCGCCTCGGTGGCAGCGCGCACGAAGAAACTCATGAAGCCCAGCCGCACGCCGTGCGCCTTCTCGAAGGCCTCGACGTACTTCTTGCGCACGTCCATGACCGGCTGCATGTTGATCTCGTTGAACGAGGTCAGCATGGCGGTGCTGTTCTTGCTCTGCATCATGCGCTCGGCAATGCGGGCACGCAGGCGGGTCATCGGCACGCGCTGCTCGGCGCGCTGGCCCTGCATCGCCAGTGAGGTGCCGGCGACCTTGGCAATTTCGCTGCTGCCACCGGACTTGGCGGCCGGCTGACTGGCGGCCTTGACCGCATCTTCCTTGGTCACGCGACCACCACGGCCGGTGCCCTCGATGGTCTGGCCCTCGATGCCGTGCTCGGCCATGACCCGACGCGCGGACGGGCTGGGCTCACCGGCAGCCTGACTGCTGCCGCTGGCCGCCGGCGCGGCCGCTGCCGCCGGTGCGGAAGCCGCGGGCGTGGGCGCCGGCGCGCTGGCGCCTTCCTCGATCACCGCGATCAGTTCCTCGCTGGTGACGGTCTCGCCGGTTGGACGCAGGATCTCCTTCAGCACGCCATCGACGGGGGCCGGCACTTCCAGGACGACCTTGTCGGTTTCCAGATCAACGAGGTTCTCGTCGCGCCGAACCGGGTCACCGGGCTTCTTGTGCCAGCCGGCGATGATGGCGTCGGACACCGATTCGGGCAGAACCGGAACTTTGACTTCGATGCTCATGGAAACGTCCTTGCAAACTGGGGGCTATGAGTAAGGGATGGATCAATCCGGCACATGTTCGTCGCTCTGCGGTTCGAACAAAGCCTGTTCCACCAGCGCGGCCTGTTCACGCTGGTGCATCTGGAAGCTGCCGGCAGCCGGTGCCGGGGAACGGCCACGGCCGGCGTAATAGAGGCCATGCTGCTCGCCGATGCAGGCCTGCAGATGGTGGCGAATCTGGAACCAGGCGCCCTGATTCATCGGCTCTTCCTGACACCAGACGATCTCGCGGGCATTGGCGAATCGGGCAATCTCAGCCTTCACCTGCGGCCGCGGGAAGGGATACAGCTGCTCCACCCGCATCACCGCCACGTTGTCGGGCTGACGCTCCTCGAAGGCCTGGCGCAGGTCGTAATAGACCTTGCCCGAACACAGGACGACCCGCTCGACCTTGGCGTCGTCCTTCGACAGCCGATCGGGAATGACCAGCTGGAAGCTGCCATTGGCCAGCGTTTCCATCGTCGACACACTGAGCTTGTGGCGCAGCATCGACTTCGGCGTCATGACGATCAGCGGCTTGCGGAAGCCGCGCAGCATCTGCCGCCGGATCATGTGATACATCTGCGCCGGCGTGGTGGGCACGCAGACCTGCATGTTGTCCAACGCGCACAGCTGCAGGAAGCGCTCCAGACGGGCCGAGGAATGCTCCGGGCCCTGCCCTTCATAGCCGTGCGGCAGGAACATCACCAGACCGCACAAGCGGCCCCATTTGCTTTCACCCGAGCTGATGAACTGGTCAATGACCACCTGGGCGCCGTTGCAGAAGTCGCCGAACTGCGCCTCCCAGATCACCAGCGTACGCGGATCGGCGCTGGCGTAGCCATACTCGAAGCCGACCACCGCTTCCTCGCTGAGCAGCGAGTCAATGATGACGCTGCGACGGTCGTCGTCGACCAGACGGCGCAAGGGCATCTCGCTGTGGCCGTCATTCTGGTCGTAGACCACCGCATGACGATGGAAGAAGGTGCCACGGCCGCAATCCTGTCCGGACAGGCGCAGGCTGTAACCCTCGTCCAGCAGCGCGGCATAGGCCAAGGTCTCCGCGAAACCCCAGTCCATCGGAATATCGCCGGCCGCCATCGCCCGACGGTCGGCATAGATCTTCGCCACCCGTGGATGCAGCTTGGTGTGGTCCGACTCGGCATTCAGCCGCACCGCCAGGTCGCGCAGACGTTCGATCGGCATGCCGGTGACCACTGCATCATCCCAGTGGCCGTTCAGATAAGGGCGCCAGTCGAAGGTGAACTGGGTCACCTCGCCATGCGGAATGATGTCTGGTGCCACCACCTTGCCCTCGGCCAAACGAGAACGATAGGCCTCGCTGAGCTGGTGGGCGTCGTCGGCACCGATGACGCCGGCCTCGACCAGTTGCCGCGCGTACAACTCGCGGGTGGTCGGCCGACTGCGGATCACCTGGTACATCATCGGCTGCGTTGCGGCCGGTTCGTCGGCCTCGTTGTGGCCGTGGCGGCGGTAGCAGATCAGATCCAGCACCACGTCCTTGCCGAAGGTGGCACGGAAGTCCAGCGCCATCTGGGCGGCGTAGACCACCGCTTCCGGGTCATCGCCGTTGACGTGCAGGATCGGCGCCTGAACCATCTTCGCCACATCGGTGCAGTACAGCGTCGAACGTGCGTCCTGCGGATGGCTGGTGGTGAAACCGACCTGGTTGTTGATGACGATGTGGACCGTGCCGCCGACCGCATAGCCGCGGGCCTGCGACATGTTCAGCAGTTCCATGACCACGCCCTGACCGGCGAAGGCCGCATCACCGTGGATCAGGATCGGGATCACCTGGGAACGGCCGGCTTCGCCGCGCTCGGTCTGGCGGGCGCGCACCGAACCGACCACCACCGGATCGATGATCTCCAGATGCGAGGGATTGAATCCCAGCGCCAGGTGCACGCGTCCGCCACTGGTATTCAGATCGGACGAGAAGCCGAGGTGGTATTTGACGTCACCGGAGTAGTTCGGGTCGTCGTTCTGATCCTTGCCTTCGAAGGCACTGAACAGCTCCTGCGGCGGCTTGCCGACCAGATTGACCAGCACGTTGAGGCGGCCACGGTGGGCCATGCCGATGACGATTTCCTTGGCGCCGCCACCACCGGCCCGATGCACGATGGCATCGAGCAACGGAATCAGCGAATCGCCGCCCTCCAGCGAGAAGCGCTTCTGACCGACGTACTGCGTGTGCAGGTAGCGCTCCATGCCTTCGGCCGCCGTCAGCCGCTCGAGGATGCGCTTGCGCTTGTCGGCCGAGAACCCGAAACGACCGCCCGCCCCTTCCAGCCGCTCCTGCATCCAGCGGCGCTGGGTCAGGTCGGTCAGGTGCATGTATTCCGAGCCGATCGTGCCGGTGTAGGTGGCCTTCAGCAGATCGACGATGTCGCGCAGTTTGCGCCGACGCGGACCCACCAGCGGGCCGGCATCGAATTCGGTCTCCAGATCCGCCTCGGACAGGCCATGAAAGCCCAGATCCAGATCCGGCACGCTTTGCGGCTGGGTCAGGTTCAGCGGATCGAGCTGGGACACCAGATGGCCGCGAATGCGGTAGGCGTTGATCAGTTTGAGCACGCCGGCCTGGCGGGCCTGATCGGCATCCGAACCACCGGAACTGCTGACCAGCTGGCGCTGATGGCGGGACAGATGGCCAATGCGCTCAATGATCGGACCATGCGGCACTTCGCTGCCGACGCCGCTGCGCAGCTGCTCGAAATAGGACCGCCAGCGGGCATCCACCGAGGTCGGGTCCACCAGATATCGTTCGTAGATCGCCTCGACATAATCGGCATTGAGACCCGACAGGGGCGAGGACTGGTACAGCTGATCGAGAAATGCGCTCACGGGCGGTCGTTGACAAGGCTCTGCAGGGGAAAGGGGGCAGTCGATCGACGCGGCGAGCCACGCCAGTACGCTACAAAGTCCGCAAGTATAACGTTTAGTCCGAAGTGATCGCAGCGGAAATTGGTCGAAGTCGGTGACTTCACCAGCCACGCCCGCAGGCTCGTCGCCTGCCCGTCACGACCACAGATGCAGATTGCTACACTGGTCCGGTCACCGCACCGACAGGGGGTCGGTCATGTCCGAAGCTGACGAGCTGTTCGAGTTCGCCGAGGAGACGATCGTCCCCGAACAGCCCTATCGCCTGCTGATTGTCGACGACGAACCCGCGGTGCACGACGTCACCAAGTTGGTCCTGGGGAATTTCCGCTTCGAAAATCGCCCGCTGCAGTTCCTGCATGCCTACAGCGCCGACGAGGCCCGTCGATTGCTGCGCGAGGTCGACGACATCGCCGTCGCCCTGCTGGACGTGGTGATGGAAAGCGATCAGGCCGGGCTGGACCTGGTCCATTTCATCCGCGAGGAACTCGGCAACCACTTCGTCCGCATCGTGCTGCGCACCGGTCAGCCGGGACAGGCACCCGAGCACGAGGTGATCGCCGAGTACGACATCAACGACTACAAGGACAAGACCGAGCTGACGGCGCAGAAGCTGCGCACCACGGTCTACGCGACCCTGCGCGCCTATCGCGACATCATGTTCATCGAGCGCAACAAGCAGGGTCTGGAACGCGTCATCGAAGCCTCGGCGCACATCTTTTCGCACCAGCAATCACACGAGTTCGCTTCAGCGGTACTCAACCAGCTGGGCAACCTGGTGGGATTGGAGCGTGGCGCGCTGTATTGCAAGGTCCAGAACCCCGGCGAACAAACACCGGAGCATTTCGTTGTCGCCGCCGCCACCGGCGACTACAGCCGCTATGTCGACAACCATGCCGACGAGAAGCTGCCGCGGCGCATCGTCAGTTCGCTCAAACAGGCCTACGAGCACAAGCAGAATCTGTTTCAGGACGATCACTACGTGCTGCATTTCACCGACAGCCGGCAAACCGAAAGCCTGCTCTACGTGGGTGAGACCTGGCGGCTGAGCGATCTGGACTACCGGCTGGTCGAGCTTTTCTGCACCAATGTGTCGATCGCCTTCGAGAATCTGCACTTGAATCAGGAGCTGATGGAGAGTCAGCTGGAAATGGTGCATCTGCTGGCTGGCGCCGCCGAGACCCGCTCGAAGGAGACCGCCAATCATGTGCGTCGGGTTGGCCTGATTGCCGAACAATTGGCGCGGCTGAGCGGGATGGACGAGCAGCAATGCACACTGATCCGCTTCGCCGCCCCGCTGCACGACATCGGCAAGATCGGCATTCCCGATGCAGTCCTGAACAAGCCCGGCCCGCATACCGCCGAGGAAACGACGGTCATGCGCACCCACGCCGAGCTGGGCGCACAACTGCTGGCCGATTCTCGTCGGCCCGTTCTGCGATTGGCGGCCACCATCGCCCGCGAGCACCACGAGAACTGGAACGGCAGTGGCTATCCGAAGGGGCTGGCCGGCCAGCAGATCAGCCTGGCCGGCCGGGTCACGGCTTTGGCCGACGTCTTCGACGCCCTGGGTTCAACCCGCTGCTACAAGCAGGCGTGGCCGGCCGCTGAAGTACGCGAATTCATCACCACCCAGTCCGGTACCAAGTTCGACCCGGAATTGGTCGACAAGCTGCTGCACAACTGGGACTTGTTCGACCAGATCAGGCGGGACTATCCGGATTGAGCCTAGGGATCAGGGATCAGCTCTGAGAGGTCGGTGACACCTGCGGCACTGCTCGCACCGCTCAGCCCTCACCGAAAAACACCCATTCGTCCAAGCTTCTGGGCCGCTGCATGCGGACCTTGCCGCGGGTGACGACCACGCCCTCGGCTTGCAGGCGGGCCAGCTGCTCGCGATAACTGGCGCTGCCCGCGGGAAAGGCGATCTCGCCGCTGGCACGCAACACGCGGTGCCAGGGCAGGTTGTGTCCGTCCGGCAGACTAGCCAGCCAGCGCGCTGCCCAGCGGGCTCCACGAGGATGTCCTGCGCGGCGGGCGAGCTCCGCGTAGCTCAGCACCTCGCCTGCCGAGGTCGCACGGAGAGCAGCCTCGAGGGCTGCGGGATCCAGGCTGGCGCGCGCGCTGTCATCGTCCCTTGCTACCATCGCGCCTCCCTTGACTGTCTCCCTGGATCCCCAAACCGTGCAGAGCTTCGAAGACGTCCGCGCCCACGCGCTCAGCAACTGGTCGCTGCGCAACAACGATCCCTATCTTCTCAGTTTCGACGTGCCGACGTCGGGCGGGCGGCGCCAGGGCGTGTATCTGGCCGAGATCAACACCGAGGATGGCGCGCCCATGCTGCGGATCAGCTCGCCGGTGGCGCCGCTGGGCAATATCGACGCCGCCCGCTGCCTGCGCTTCAACTGGGAACAGCGGATGGGCTACCTGGCCACCAACGACCTGGATGGGCAAGCATTCCTGCAACTGTGCGAGAACCGCCAGTTCCGCCATCTCGACGGTGAGGAGCTGGAGCGTTTGGTGCATGAACTCGGCGAATTGGCTGACCGGCTGGAGGCGATGCTGGTACCGGGTGCCGACATCACCTGAGGCCACGGCCTGATCCCATGCCCTTCGAGCTGGTGTTGCTGGCTGCACTGATTGCCCTCAACGGGCTGCTGGCGATGGCCGAGATGGCGATCATCACGGCGCGCAAGACCCGGCTGAGGCAGCTGGCGCCGCGCAGTCGACGTGCCCGCGCCGCGTTGCGACTGGCCGATTCGCCCGAGCGCTTTCTGTCGACAATCCAGGCCGGCATTACGCTGGTCGCGATTCTGACCGGATTGCTCGGCGCCGAACCGCTGGGCCTGCTGCTGACCAACGGGCTGCGTGCCCTGCCCTGGCTGGGCGCCTACGCGGACGATCTGGGCATCGTGCTCAGCGTCATGTTGATCACCTTCGTGACCATCGTTCTGGGCGAACTGGTGCCCAAGCGGGTGGCGCTGGCGCATGCCGATCGGCTCGCCATGGCGCTGGCCCTGCCCTTCACCCTGTTCAGCCGTCTGGCCTCCCCGCTGGTGTCGATCCTGGCGCGCAGTTGCGCCTGGCTGGTGCGCCCTTTCGGTATCCGCGACGGCCAGGCCGCAGAGCGGGTCAGCGAAGAGGAGATTCGCCTGTTGGTGGCCGAGAGCGCCGAACAGGGCGTCATCGAGCCGGTCGAGAAGGCGATGGTCGACCGCGTGCTGAAGCTCGGCGATCGCACCGTTGAAACGCTGATGACACCACGCCGCCGCATCTGCTGGCTGGATGTGGAAGCGCCACTCGATGAGAACCTGGAGACCTTGCGCAGCTCGCCCTACACCCGCTACCCGGTGATGCGTGGGGCCGATGACGAGGTCGTTGGCATTCTCGAGTCCCGGCGACTGGCGGTGCATCTGGCCACGTTGCAGGCCCCGGGAACGGGACAGGCAGGGCTGTTCGAGGATCTGACCACGCCGCTTTATCTGCCCGAAGGCACGCTGGCGCTGTCGGCCCTGGCCAGCTTCCGCGACCAGGCGGCGGCCATGGCCATGGTGGTCGATGAATACGGCGACCTGCTTGGCCTGCTGACGCCCAACGACATCCTCGGGGCCATTCTCGGCCAGGGCACACATGCACTGCAGCCGCTGGAACGCGCGCTGGTGCGCCGTCGCGACGGCGCCTGGCTGGTGGCCGGCGCACTGCCGGTGGAGGAGCTGCTGAGTGTGCTGGATCTGCCGCTGGCCCCGGACGAGGAGGCGGTGCATACAGTGGGCGGGTTGATCATGGGGCGGTTGGGTCACTTGCCCACCGTGGGAGAGCACATCGACTGGGCCGACCACCGGGTCGAGGTCACCAAGCTCGACGGTGCCCGCATCGACCGGCTGCTGATCACCCCGCTACCCGGGCGCGGCCTGCCTGACGAAGCGGCGTGAGCGCGCGCGAGCACGGCACCAGCGATATCGTCGATCAGCTGCTGGAGGAAGCTCGCAGCGACGGCGAAGACGGTATTCCGCTGGGACGCGTTGTGGACCGGTTTGGTCGACGCGGCTTCGGCGGACTGGTGCTGTTCCTGACGCTGCCGGCCTTCATTCCGGCGCCTTTCGGGATCTTCCTTGGTCCCATGCTGGGTTTGACCGGGCTGCAGCTGCTGCTCGGCTTTGCCCAACCCTGGCTGCCGCAGCGAATCCGCCGCTTCGCGATTCCCAGAGCGCGGCTGCAGCGTTTGTCGCAGCGGCTGGGCAACGGCCTGCGTCGCGTGGAGCGTTTCGCCCGGCCACGCTGGCCCTGGTGTGGCGAGGGTCCAGGTCAGCTGCTCAGCGGCTTGACCGTCATCGTCCTCGGCACCCTGTTGGCCTTGCCCATCCCGTTCACCAACTGGCCCTTTGGCATTGTGCTGTGCCTGTTCGCACTGGGACTGATCGAACGTGACGGCGCCCTGATCGTGTTCGGCTGGGTCGCTGCGACCGCCTGTATCGGCGTCCTCGTGGCGACCTTCCACGGGTTGATCGACTGGCTGCCGGAACTGGGTGACTGGTTCGGCGCAACTGGCGGATTCTGAGCAAGCCTCAGCTGGATTCATCCACCTGCAGCAAGGCCTGCAACAGATTGTCCTGAAAAGACGGGTTGCCTGTCAGGCGATCATGCCGCTCGCACAGGAAGACTGAGTAATCGAGCGGGAAGAAGCTGTGTCGGTGCCGAGGCACGCTCGGGTCCAATTCATGCCGAGCCAGCAACGAGGCCTTGGTGACGGTGCCATCACCGGGCTCCAGCATCAGTCGGTCCAGGTCGACGCCGGGCACGGGATGACGCACCTCCTTCGGCCAGCGGCGCAGGGCAAAGTCATCGGCTGTGGGCTCCACCACCAGGCGCGCTGGCGTCAGTTGGCAGTTGCCACCGAAAACAATCAGCCGCACCGTCTGCTGCGGCACCGGCACACTCAGTGCCCAGGTGAAGCGCCGCGCCCGCTCGAGGTTGACGCCAAAGCGTGCCTGCAACTCGCGCACGGCGGCCTCACCTCCCTGCGCTCGCACCCGCGCCATCACGGTCGGATCGAATGGCCCCCAGGCGAATCGCCGCCACAGCTCGGCCGAGAACTGGTCACGGTCGAGCACTTTGCCGGCGGGCGTCACGATCCAGTCGTGCAGCGCGTGCGGAAACAGCTGCGGGGCGCTGGGCAGCGTCGCCAGCACTTCCGGCGGGATGCGTCGCAGGCCAACCTGAACGCCATCGATCAGGCCCGTCAGCGCCGTGACCGAGCCAAAGTTCGGCGTGCCCAGCAGAATTGTGCGGCGAACCTTGGCAGCGCCGTCGCCATTGACCGGAAAGTCGTTGCGATCGAGCACGTCGACGCTGCCGTAGCGCAGGTAGTAACGGGCAATCAGCCCGCCCATGCTGTGGGCCACCAGATCGACCCGCAGTTCGGGCTGACCGTAGTCCAGACGGATCTGCTCGATCAGGCGATCCAGCGCACGCACCGCCTGCAGATTGTCCTGACGCCAGTCGTACAACAACAGGTAGTAGCGCCGTTCACCCGGACGGACTGTCGAACCCGCCACCGCGGGGCGATACTGACCGGCCTGCTCCAGCGTGCGGACGATGGCGCCGTAAAAATCGCGCCCGGCGGCGGACTCGAACAGCGCGTGGGCTTCCAGCGTGTCGTCCTCGCCCTGCAGGGCCAGTTCTCGGTAGTCACTGGTCAACAGCCGGCTCAAGGGCCCGGGCCAGACTTCCTCACCGGTGCGGCGATCGCGCAGCCTCGACCCCATCAGGCCGTGAATCAGGATCACCGGCGGCGGCTTGGACCCAGTCACCTCGCTGCTGTACAGACGCGCCAGATCCGGGCGCAGCGAGCGCTCGCCGCAACCGCCCAGCATCAGCAGCAGCCCCAGCAACAATCCGCTGGCCAGCCACCGGCCGGCGACAGCGAGATCAGGCAGCACGCGGCAGGCCCAGGGCGAAGAGCACGATGTCATCGGCCAGCACCACACCCACAGGATGTGCCTGGGCGTCGCAGACCGGCACCAGCTTCAGATCCTCGGCGGCCATGATCTCCGCCAGTGCGGCAGCGTTGTCGCCGAGCGTGGCCGACTGAGCATGAAGATTGGTGGCGTCTGCGAGCGGACTGTGACGGGTGGCGCCCCGACTGAAGGCAGTCAGCAGATCCGAACGCGTTGCCAGGCCCAGCAGGCGCCCCTGCCGAGTGACCAGCAGGGCAGGGGCGGCCGCACTGGCCAGCATCCGGTAGGACTCGCCCAGACCGAGGTCATGTTCGGCCATCGGCGGCAACGGCGACATCAGCTCATCGACCGTGCGCTCGCGCAATGCCGCCATGGCTGCCGGATGGTGGCGCCAGATGACACGCTCGGGCCGGGCGGCGGCGCGCTGCACGATCGCGTCGAAGGGCGCCAGCAGATCGGCAACCCGCCCCAGCACCTGTTCGGGCAGACGCACCACCTCGACCGGCCCGCGCGCGACAACTTCCACTTCGTCGGCCGCAAAGGCCTCCAGACTGACCCGACCCAGCAAGGTGCCGGCGCCATAGGTGGCCTCGTCGACCCAGTTGCCGTCCGTTCGGCGACTGCGAATGTGAACCTCGCCCTGTTCGATGGCCACCAGGTCCATTCGCTGCGAATCGCTGCGCAGCAGGACTTCCCCGTCGACGTAGTGCTCGCGCTGCACCGGTTCGGAGGGTTCGCTGCGGAAATGGCTGACGTCGCGCGGAAAAACCAGCTCCCAGGCCCAATCCAGACCGACCTTGAGCTTTTGCGACAGCGACGGCAGCTTGACCAGAAATGCGCTGCGCCACAGCCACCAGGCCAGAAAGCCGGAGAAGCGCCAACCCCACAGCTCGGCCACGCCCCGTCGGGCTCCGATTCCGCAGGCGGCCCCGACGGCCCGGAATCGGAAAGGCCGAGTTGCCTCACCGCGCAACTGTCGCAGCAGATTGCGCGCGCACTGGCGACCTTGCCGCTCGGCGAATTGCGCTGTCGGCGGACTGATCTGGCCGTCCTGGGCATTGGGAATGTGGGCGCAATCACCCATCGCCCACAGTGACGATTGGCCGCTCACATGCATGTCGGCTTCGCAGCGCAACCGGCCCCGCTCCTGCGGCAGGTCCAGCCTTCCCAGCAAGGGCAACTGCGTCGTGCCAATGGTGCAGATCACCGTCGCCGCCGGCAGGCGCTCACCGTCCTTCAGCACCACGCCCTGGGCGCTGATCTCGGCGGCGCGGCTGCCCAGCCGAACCTCGACACCTTCGGCACGCATCCGTCGTTCGGTGAAGCGACCCAACCGCTCGTTGAGCTCGGGCAACAAGCGGTCACCGCTGTGCAGCAGCCGCACGCTGATCTCTTCGCGCCGCAGCTGCGGGTAGTAGCGCAGCGCCCCCTGCACCAGGTCCATCAGTTCGCCCGCCACTTCCACGCCGCTGAAGCCGCCGCCAATGACGACGAAGCTCAGGCAACGACGTCGCAGTTCGGCGTCCTCGGCCACGGCGGCCTGTTCCAGTTGCGCCATGACCCTGGCACGCAGCGCCAGCGCATCGCCTATGGTCTTCAGCGGCAGGGCGTGCGCCGCCATCCCGGGCAACAGATTCAGATTGACCTGATTGCCGCAGGCAATGACCAGATGATCGAAGGGCAAGCGACGCGGTCGACCGTCGGCACCGGCGTGCACGACTTCGCGCAGTTCCAGATCAATGTCCAGCACCTCCTCGCTGCGAATCTCGGCGTGCGGCAGCAGCTGGCGCAATGGCGCAGCGACGGCGCGCGGATTGAGTGAAGAGCCGGCCACATCGGCCAGCAGCGGCTGAAAAACCATGTGGTTGTCGCGGTTGAACACCGTCAATTCGAGCTCGTCCCGGCGCATCTCCCGGGCCAGCGTGCGGGCGAATTGCACACCGGCAAAACCGGCGCCGAGCAGCACCACCCTGGGCGGTCGTGGGGCGGCAGGGGCGGCGGGCTCGGGGCAATTCATGGCGGACGCTCGGTTCGGGTCTGCTCATTCAGACCCCGTCCGCGTGACATCGCTTTCACCTTTGGCGGCAAGCGCCTACGGCATTTCCACGACGCCCGGCAGCCGCACTTCAAAGCGCACACCCTGCCCCGGCGCGCTCGTGCACTCGATGCTGCCCTTCAACAGTTGCGTGACCAGGTTGAATACCAGATGCATGCCCAGCCCCGAGCCCCCCTCGGTACGGCGCGTGGTGAAGAAGGGATCGAAGATGCGCTGGCGGGTGCCGTCATCCATGCCGACACCATCGTCCCGATACTGCAACAGCACCCCTTCACCATCGACTTGCGCTCGAATGTGAATGTGACCGATGTCGATGCCGTTGAAGCCGTGGACCAGCGAATTGATGACCAGGTTGACGATGATCTGGTACAGCGCGCCGGGATAGGTACTCACGCTCAACCGAGGATCGCATTCGACCTCGACCTGGTGACGGCTTCGCTTCAATCGCGGGCGCAGCGACAGCAATATCTCGTCCAGGTACTCGCCAAGCAGGAAACTGCGTTTCTGCTCGCTGGACTGATCCACGGCGACCTGCTTGAAGCTGCGAACCAGATCCGAGGCGCGGGCCAGATTGGCCAACACCAGATGAGCCGAACTGGTCGCCGTTTCGACGAAGTGCTCCAACGCCACCTTGCCCAGCCGACCGTCACGCAAGGCCTGCTGCAACTGGGCAGCCTCGTGCTGCAGGTGCGAGGCCGCAGTGACGCCGATGCCGATCGGCGTGTTGATCTCATGCGCCACACCGGCCACGAGCTGGCCCAGCGAAGCCATTTTCTCGGACTCCACCAGCTGTCGCTGGGTCAGCGTCAGCTCCTCCACGGTTCGCTTCAGCTGGGCGATCGCCAATCGATGATCCGCGGTGCGGGCCTCAACCCGGCTCTCCAACTCATCGGCAAAACGCTTTAGCGCATCCTCGTTGGCCTTCGACTCGGACACATCGCGCACTGTCCCGGCCACACGCAGGGCATGCCCCTGCGCATCGCGTCGGACTGACCGACCGCGGGCCAGCAGCCAGCGCCAGCTGCCATCGGTCGCCAGACCCCGATAGGTGAACTCGTAATGGTCACGCTGCCCGCGCACGTGCTCAAGAAAGGCGGTGCGAATCGCTTCGCGTTCCGCGCCATGGACCTGTTCCAGATAGGCCTCGATGCTGTCTGGCGGGTGCTGCGTGACCATCAGACCCGGCAATGGGTTCTCGCGGTGGAGGCGGCCGTTCTCCAGGTCCAGATCCCACAGCTCGTCGCCACTGCCCCACAGTGCCAGCTTCAAGCGTTCCTCGCTGTCGCGCAGCGCCAGTTGCGCTGCCTGATCCCGCTCGCGACGCCGTTCGAACCGGTGCCAGAACAGATAGCCCAACAACAGGGCCGCAATGACATAGGCCAGCTGAGCCAGGGGGCGCCGCCACAGTGGCGCGATCACCACGAAATCCACCGCGTGCTCGGCAAACTGGCCTTCCTGCCCCGGTCGGCTGACACGCAATTCCAGTTGGTACTGGCCGGCTGGCAGACGAGTGAATGCGGCATAGCGGCGATTGGCCGGTGTGCTCAACCAGGTGTCGTCGAGGCCGCGCAGGCGATACTCGTAGCGCAGTGCCTCCGGCGCCAGATAGTCCAGTGCAGCGAATTCCACCCCGACCATGCCGTAACCAGGCGGCACCAGAACCCGAGTGGCTCTGACCACCGGCTGGATGGGTAGACCTGGCACCGCCACCGCTGCGATCGGCGTGTTGTCCAGTGCAATTCCGGTCAGCCGCACCGCCGGCAAGCCACGGGCCGGTGGCATCAGCGCGGGGCGTAGCGCCGTCAGGCCACGCAGACCACCGAAATAATGGACGCCATCTGGCCCCACCGCCGCGGCACCGATGAAGTAGCCGCGCGCCAACTCACCAAAGCTGGCATCGAGATTGCGCAGCGCGCCACTGACCGGATCCACCCGCGTCAGGCCGCTGATCGTGGCTGCCCAGATGGCCCCATCCGGCGCCTCCAGCAGCCCGCCAACGGCGTCCCCGGACAAGCCATCGGCGCGGGTGATCGCGCTGAAGCCGATTGCCTGGCCTTGATCATCACGCTTTACCTGCAGCAGGCCTCCGCCCTGAGTGCCCGCCCACAGCCGACCGCGGCGGTCCTCCACCAGCACCGTGATGGAGTCGTGGCTGGGACTGGCCGGATCGTCGGGGTTGCGGCTGTAGCGCAGCAGGTGCTGGCGCAGCGGATCGTAGCGATACAGACCGTTCGGCATGCCGGCGATCCAGTAGTAGCCGTCGCGGCTACGCAGCACCTGATTGATGCGACCCAACACCTGCTGCACCGGCGAGTCTTCGGCCAGCGGCAGTGGTGCAAAGTCGGCGCAGTCGACGCATCGCTGAACCAGACCCAGGTCGGAAAACCCCACCCAAAGCGTCTGCGCGTCGTCTTCATACAATGAAACCACGGCATTGCTGGGTAACTCACCGCTGCCATCGGCCAGACGCCGGAACCGCTCGAAGCGCCCGTCCGCGCGCAAACGCGCCAGACCGCCATTGCCAGTCCCGATCCAGAGGCTGCCGTCGCGCCGTCGCAGCAGCGCTTCGACCCGGTTGTCGGGCAGGCTGTGGGGATCATCGGCATCGTGCTGGAAGCGTTCCAGCACACCCTGCCGGGGATCGAAGTGCACCAGACCACCGCCTTCCAGCACCCCCAGCCACAGGCGGCCATCGTCTTCGGCCAGCAAGGCACGAACGGGATTGGCCGGCAGGCTTGGCGGCACATCGATGAAACGGCGGTACAACTGCACCGCTTCGCTGTCTGGCCGATAGATGCCCAGTCCGCCCGTCCAGGTGCCGGCCCAGATCAGTCCCTCGGCATCTTCCAGCAATGCGGGCACCCGATTGGCCGGCAGGCTGGTCTCGCTGTCCGGGTCGTGACGCGCCTGAACGCTCTCTCCGGTCAGCGGATCGAAACGGGTCAGTCCGCTCTCGCTGCCGACCCAGACACGCCCGCGTCGATCGATGAGCAGACTACGAACCTGTGGGCTGGACAGGGCCGCGGGCGGCTTGCTGATTTGCAGCCGACCACCATCGATCTGCACGCGGCGCAGGCCGTCTTCACTCAGCCCGACCCATAGCTGGCCGTCAGTCGCGAAGCGAACCACTGACACTGTGGGTGACTGGCCCTCGCTGAAGCGCACCGCCTGCGGAGCATCCGCGTCCGTAGGCCACCACAACAGCTCATCCCGCGTGCCGATCGCGAGCACATCCTGGCGCAGATCCAGTGACTGGATGAAGCGCAGGCTGGGCGGGTCCTCCAGCAGTTCGGCCTGACCGGAGGACTTGTCCAGCCGCAGCAAGCCACGGCCGGCCACGGCCGCGTACAGATGCCGACTGTCCTGCGCCAGCGCCGGAATCATCGTCGCCCCACTCAGCGAGGACCCGGCCACCGTCTCGAATCGATCGCTGGCACCGCGGTGACGCAACAGCCCGCCAGCCTGCGTGCCGACCCACAGATCCTGCCCATCGACCAACAACGAGAGAATGTGGTTGTCCGTCATGCCGGAGTCGTCATCGCGGCGAAACAGCTGCGATTGCAGCCCGTCAAAGCGATTCAAACCGTCCTGCGTCCCGACCCAGACGAAGCCCAGATCGTCCTGTGCCAGCGCGCGCGCGGTGTTCTGCGACAAGCCGCTGCGCTCGTCCACCTGACGAAAATGCAGGACCTCCGCCACGTTCTGGGCCTGTGGCCAGGCCGACATGGACGCCAGCAAGACGCACATCCCGACAAGGACCCTGATCATGGTGCCTCCACAGAGGCATCGACCTGTGCTGGCAAGCGCATCTCAAAGCGGGCGCCCTGACCCGGGGCGGTCAGGCAACGAATTGTCCCGCCCAACACTTCGGTGCACAGGTTGTAGACGATGTGCAGACCCAGGCCGCTGCCCCCGGATTCCCGGCGGGTGGTGAAGAAGGGCTCGAAGATGTGGCGGGAAACGCCCTCCTCCATCCCGCGTCCATTGTCACTGACGCTGAGCTGCAAGCCGCCCTCATCCGGCACCGCCGCGATCTCGATCTCGCCCATCGCACCATCGTCAAAGGCATGCACGCTGGCATTGAGCACGAGATTGGCAACGATCTGATAAATGGCGCCCGGATAGGTTCGCAACTGCAAGCCCGGTGGGCAACGATTGCACACCTGCACGTGATGATGTCTGAGCTCGGGCCCCAGCGACCGCAGGATCTCGTCGATGTAGGCCGCCAGATCGATCACCCGGACCTGCTCGCTGGCTTGATCGACGGCGACCTGCTTGAAGCTGCGCAGCAGGTGGCTCGCGCGTTGCAGATTGGTTTCGATCATGGCGCTGGACTGCTGGGCGAGCGCCACGAACTGGGCCAGTTCCGAGCGCTTCAGGCGCTGTGCATCCAGGGCCTGGTGCAGCCGTGCGGCCTCTTCTCGCATGTTCGAGGCAGCCGTGACCGCAATGCCCACCGGCGTATTGATGTCATGGGTGACGCCGGCGACCAGATTGCCCAGCGCTGCCATCTTCTCGGCGTCGACCAGCTGCGCCTGCGCCGCCTGCAGGTGCTGCAGCGTGGCACGCAGTTCCTGCACCGACTGCTCCAGTTCCCAGGTGCGCTCGCCCACTCGCGCTTCCAACTGGTCATTGAGCGCCTTCAGTTCCGCCTCGGTCTGCTTGATGACCGTGATGTCGCGGTTGGTACCGACCACTCGACTCGCATGCCCCTGCTCGTCCCGATCGACGGCCCGACCACGCGACAGCACCCAGACCCACCCGCCCTCGACCGCGGGCAGGCGGAAACTGGCCTCGAAGCTGTCGGTCCGCCCGAGCACATGCTGGGTCAGGGCCTGCCGAAAGCCGGGCCGATCCTGCTCATGGGCCAGGTCCAGATACTCAAGCGCATCACTGAAGCGCAGATCCTGTGACAGGCGCACACGTGGCAGTGGATTTTCGCGATGCACCCGGTTGGCCCGAACATCCAGATCCCACAACTCGTCGCCACTGCCCCACAGGGCCATGCGCAAGCGCGCCTGACTCTCGCGCAGAGCATCCTCCTGGGCCCGCAATTCGGTCACATCGAAGGTCGTACCCACGAGGCGAACGGGGCGGTCACCGTCATCGCGTTCCAGCAACTTGCCGCGTGTCAGCATCCAGCGCCACTGATCGTCGGCATCCTGAGTTCGATAGCTGACGTGCAGGAACTCTCTTTCGCCTTCGACGCAGGCCCGCAGAGCGGCGTCGAAACTGGCCTGGTCCTCCAGGTGTACGAACGGCCGCAACCCGCGCAGGGTCTGTGGGGCGCCCACCTGGTCGACCTTCAAGTGGGGCAAGCGGTTCTCGCGCACGATCTGCCCCGAACGCAGATCGCAATCCCAAAGTTCCCCCTGGCTGCCCCAAAGGGACTCCTTCAGCAGCGTGTTGCTTTGCGCCAGGGCACGACTGGCCGCGCGCCTTTCCCGCAGGTAGCGACGGGCCAACCAGCCCATGGAGCCCAGCGCCAGCAGCGTTGCCAACAGAAAAGCCAGCATCGCAGCCTGGCTGCGCCACCACGGCGGCAACACGACCAGATCGATCTGCGAAATCGCTCCCCAGTTCTCCTGTTCATCGAAGCGGGCACGCAACTTCAGCGTGTACTGACCCGCTTCGAGGTGGCTCAGGATGACCTGACGACGATTGCGCGGCAGCAGTGTCCAGTCGTCGTCCTGCGGATCCAGCCGGTAGGCAAAACGCACCGGCGCTGAGGTCAGCAAGGGTTGTGTCGCCAATTCCACGCCGAGCAGCGCCTGCGGATGCGGTAATTGCAGCGACAGGTCCTGCGTACGATCGGCAGTCGCGCCTGCCGCCAGCAGCGGCAGCGATTGCTGATCGACGTAGATGTCGGCCGGAATCGCGTCGGGCGGGGCATCGGTCAGCAGCACCTCATCGGGCCGGAACACCGTCATTCCGGATACGCCCCCGAACAGAAAGCGACCATCGCTGTCGGCCAGCGCAGAACCGACGAAATAGTCCTCGCCTCGACCGCGGCTGAAGGGTCGCCAGGACTCCGCTCGTCCCTGCTCGGGTTGCACCCTGGCCAGTCCGGCGGTGGTGCTGACCCACAGCCAGCCGGCCGCGTCCTCCAACATGGCCCCAATCGACTCGGCCGGCAGCCCCTGGCGGACATTGAGCTCGCGAAAGCCGACGAACTCGCCCTGCTCATTGCGCAACAACTGCAGCAAGCCAAAGCCCTGGGTACCGACCCACAGTCGGCCGGCGCGGTCTTCGAGCAGCGCCGTTGCAGAGAACTCGATATCGCCGTCTGCGGTTCGCAATCGGAAGCGCTCAACGCGCCCGGTTTGCGGATCGAGTCGATTGACGCCACCGCGACGCAGGGCGACCCAGACACGCCCGTCGCGCGTTTGCAGGACGTCGTTGATGCTGGCCGACGACAGGCTGCCGACATCCTCCGGATCACTGCGATAGTGACGGAAGCGTTCGCAGTCCCGACACAACATGGCCAGTCCGTCACCTGCGGTCCCCAGCCACAGCCGGCCCTGCGGGTCGGTATAGAGGCTCTGGACCATTCGGCCAGGTGGACCCAGGGTCGGATCCTCGGGCCTTGGTGGGTAGTGCCTCACGGTGCCGTCGGAGAGCAGTCGGAGCAAACCTGCGTTGCTCGTTCCAACCCACAATGTGTCGGCGTCGCTCAGGCTGACCAGCGGCGTCACCTGTTGCAGGGCCGGATCGACCGCCTCCCAACGCTGCAGCACACCTTGCTGCAGATCGAAGCGCAGCAGACCGCCCCCATCGATCAGGCTCAACCAATAGCCACCTGCGGCCGCCTGGCTGATCGAAGCCACGGCCTGGGTCGGCAAACCGGCCGCGGCGCTGGAAACGCCCACCCGCAGGAAGCGTTCGTCATCCGGCGCGTGAATACCCACTCCGCCGGTCCACGTACCCACCCAGACATGGCCCTGCCGATCCTCCAGCAAGGCGGTGATCCGATTACCCGGCAATCCGCCGGCAGCGGATGGCTGATGCTGCCAACACTGAGTCGGCCGTGTCTGGTCCAACAGGCAAAGCCCGCCGACGTGCCCCGTCCAAAGCCGTCCGCGGCGATCCAGCAGCAGTCGCAGCACCTCGTCATCGACCAGTCCATCGGTCCGCCGCAACTGCTGCCGCAGAACGCCCTGTCCATCGAGCAGCAACAGCCCGTTGCCCTGCGTGGCGACCCACAGCTGATCGATACCGGCATCGACCACAGCCAACACCGGGGCGTGCGCGCCAGCCTCGGCGACATAGATCCGTTCGGCGGCGCCCTCGCGCCAGCGCCAGAGATCATCATCGACAGCGATCAGCAGCCCGTGGCTGCGGCTCTCGCCCAGCACGCGCTGTCGGCGCTCGAAAGGAATCTGAAAGGGCGGGTCAATGAACCGGTCGGCGGCGGCATCGTACAGACGCACACCCAGACTGCGCTGCGACACCCACAGCCGCGCCTGGCTGTCCACGTGCAGACCACTGTAGCCGTCCTCACCGAGCCCCATGGCGCGTGCGCGCTCACCCACCAGGCGCCGCGTGCGCAGGCTGCGCACATCAACCTGACTCAGACCCAGCGCCGGCGAAGCCACCCACAGGCTGTCGCCGCTCAGAGCCAGCGCCTGAACGTAGTTGTCCGCAAGGCTGTCGGTGCGTTCGGAGTCGCGCCGCAAGATGCGAAACTCGTGTCCATCAAAGCGGGCGAGGCCATCCTGCGTACCCAGCCAGACGAATCCCAGATCATCCTCGACCAGCGCCGACACCGAGGATTGCGGCAGTCCATCGTCTTCGTTGTAGACGCGGAAGCGGACCTGATCCACGCCCGGTGCCAAGGCATGCGCCAGCGGTGCCAGCGCCAGGGCCAGGCCAACCACGAGCAGTGCGCAGCAGCTGCGCCAGGCCATTTCCCCCCCGCGTCACGGCCGACGCTGCATCTTGCCACCGGTCGCCGAGGAAAGCTCGCCCACCGCTTCAACGGCAGCAGGCGAGCGCAAGGCCGCCGATCGCGTCAGCGCAACTGGAAGCTCACCGGCAAGCTCGCCATCACTTCCATCGTGCCCGCATCCGTCGCCGGCGGACTGAAGCTGCATTTGTCCACCCACGCCAACGCCGCGCCGTCCAGTGCGCGAGAGCCGCTGGAGCGCAGCACTTCACGGGCCGCCAGATAGCCGTCATGGCGCAAGCGCAATCGCAGCAGCACCGTACCCTCGTCGCCCGCCCGTCTGGCAGCGGCTGGATAGCGCAACTTCGGACAGCGGTAGTCCACACCGGCGCGCAGGTCCTGCGTGACCGGCGTGGCCTCGGTGACCGTAGCCACTGTCGGCGTGACCTCGGTGGTCGGTGCAACCGTCGGCGCGACGATCGGAATCGGCTCTGCCGGCGCCGGTTCCGGATCGATCACGGGGATGGGAATCGGGATCGGAATCGGGTCGACGCGGGTCACCGGAGTCGGTGGCTTGGGAGGCACCACGAGCGGTCGCAGCGGCGGCGGTGGATCGATGTCCACCGGCGCAATCGTGGTATCCCGAGGAATTGGCTTGCGCGGCAGTTCGCCGACGGGTCTGACCAGAAACAGCGATCCCAGCACCAGCACGTGCAGGATCACAGTCCCGGCCAGTGCCACGATTCGACCACCCCGCAAAACCCACGGCCATTGGCCCCCTGCACCCACAGCCACCTTCGTCATCGCGCCGTCTCCTTCGAATCCTAGGGAACGCCGCCGTTGTGGGACGGCGTGATTCGACGCTGCCGCGCTCAGGCTGAGTGGTGGATGAATAGGCCAAAAGTCATGGTTTCGTGTTCAGTTCCCGTTTGGATTGGGCCGTTTCGATTGGAGCTGACCGTCACCCGGTCTACAATCCGCCATCCCCTCGCCATCGCTCTCGCATGCCCGGAAGCGCGCCACAACACGCCAGCGGCCGCACCGAATGGACCTTTCGTCTGAAGGACGTGGGCGGCGTGCTGCGGCAGTTGCACGAGATGCAGACCGAGTTCGCCGAGGCTGCCGGCCAGTTCGAGGACGCATTGGACGATCTGGTGCTGGTCCTCGAGGAACTGCTGGTCAACCTCCTGAACCACAGCGGGCGACGGGAAAGCGCGCTGGAATGCCGGCTGTCGCTGATCGCCGACGATCACACGATCTGGTGCGAATGGATCGACAACGGACTGTCCTTCGATCCTTTCGAAGCGCCACTGGCCGAGCCCTCCGCCGACGGCGGCGTTGGCCTGCCCCTGGTGCGGCATTTCGCCCGCGACTGCAGTTACGACCGTCGCGGCGACTTCAACCATCTCAGTTTCACCGTGCCCCTGAGCACGGCCGTCTGACCCTGCCTGGAGCCATGATGACCCCGATGCTGATCGATCGACGCGCGGACGGCACCACCGTACTGATACTGATCGGTCGCCTGGACGCAGAAACCTGCACCGAGTTGGAGCGGCAGCTGGATCAGGTGCTGGCCGACCGGCCGAAGGCCGTTGCCTTCGACCTCAAGCGCGTCGAGTACATCAGCTCCGCCGGCGTGCGTCTGATCCTCAAGGCGCGCAACTACATGGCCAAGCTGGGTCGGCGCGTGGTCGCGGCCAATGCCAGCGCACAGGTCAAGCGGGTCTTTGCCGCGGTGCAGAATCTTGCCGTCGATCAGCTGTTCGACAATGACGCCGAACTGGATGCCTATCTGGCGCTGCTGCAGCAGGACGACGGCGACGCCACGATCCAGCCGGGCTAGGTGGTGTTCCGCGATGCCCCTTGACGATTTCCTTTTCCCAGGACATGGCGTTGTTCGTCGTTGTCATCGCGTGGCTACGCCTCAACGTCATTGCGGAATCCCACATTAGGCCATGCGCGGATTCACCGACGCCGACCGGGCGGCGCTGAATCGCGATCAGCCCGAGCCGCTCTATCACCAGCTCTTTCTGGTGCTCAAGCGCAAGATCGAGATCGGCGAGTGGCGACTGGGCTGGCGCCTGCCGGGCGAAGCCGAGCTCGCCGAGTTCTTCGACGTCTCGCGGATCACCAGCAAGCGGGCCATGGACGAGTTGGCGCGTCAAGGGTTGATCACTCGCCGTCGCGGATTGGGCAGCCATGTGTCCTACCGCGACCCGCCGAAGATCCTGCAGGCCCCCTTGCTGAGCATGATCGACAGCCTGGCGCTGATCGGTCGCGAAACCAGCATCCGTCTGCTGGACTTCGCCCGCGTCAATCCGCCGCCCCAGGTCTGCGACGCGCTGGGATTGCGCGCCACCGATCTGTGCGACCGCGCCGTGCGGGTACGCAACAATGAAAACGGTGCCCCTTTTGCCCACTACACCAGCTGGACCGTGCCGCTGGGGCCCGTTTTCTGTGCCGAGAATCTGCGCGGCAGCTCGCGCCTGGAGCTGTTTCGCCGCCTGGGACTGGAACTGAGCGAAGTGGAGCAGACCCTGTCGGCCGAAGCCGCTGACGGCACATTGGCTGACCAGCTGGAGTTGCCACTGGGCGCTCCGCTGCTGCTGATCTCACGCGTCACCCGAGACCAGCGCGGTCGCCCATTTGACTATCTGCGCGCACTCTACCGTCCCGACCGCTTTTCCTATCACATGCGGCTCAACGCCAAGGATCTGGTGGTTCGCGGTTACCGCTGAGGCGACTTGGATGTGGGGCTTGCGCCCCCAGATCTGTGGCCAACATCGAATTGGCGCGACTCATGTCCGACCTCATCATTCCCTGCCCGCACTGCCTCTCTGCCAATCGGGTGCCTGCCGACCGTCTCGCGCAGCAGCCGAACTGTGGTCGCTGCCACCAGGCATTGCTGCCCCCCGAGCCAGTCGTCCTCAACAGCAGTAACGCCGCCGCGCTGCTGGAGCGTGGCGATCTGCCGGTGCTGGTCGATTGCTGGGCGCCCTGGTGTGCGCCCTGCCGAGCCTTCGCGCCGACCTTCAAGGCAGCTGCAGCACAACTGCATCCGCAAGTGCGCCTGGCCAAGCTGGACACCGAGGCCGAGCCCGAACTGGGTCGACGCTTCGGTATTCGGAGCATCCCCACCTTGATTCTGCTGCACCAAGGCCGTGAGCTGAATCGGATCAGCGGTGCCATGCCACTGCCGCAGTTGCTGCAATGGGTGCGCGGCGCGTTGGTGGGCTGAGTACGACGTACCGGCAAACCTTCGATTCAATCGCACAGCCCGGATGCTCGGTGGTTCTGGAGAATTCCGGCACCAAGGCCGTACATTGCCGCCATCGTCACGGCAGCAATGTCTGATCTCGCCATTGCGGCGTCACTTTCGCCACTGGTGAGGCATCCGTCGATGCCTGATTGTGAACGCCCCTGACCACGGAGTTGCTCATGATCGGCTACGTCACTGTCGGTACCAATGATCTGCCTCGCGCCACCGCCTTTTACGACGATCTACTGTCGCTGCTGGGCGCCAAGCGATTCATGGAATCGGACCGCTTCATCGCCTGGGCCAACAATCCACAAGCCGCGGGCTTCTGCGTTGCAAAGCCCTACGACGGCAATGCCGCTACCGTGGGCAACGGCGTGATGGTCGCGCTCGCCGGCGCCGATCGCGCCATGGTCGACAAGGTCTACGCCCGTGCGCTGGAGCTGGGTGGAACCTGCGAAGGACCGCCGGGCGAGCGCTTCCCCGGCTTTTATGCCGGCTATTTCCGCGATCTGGATGGCAACAAGCTCAACTGCTTCATCATGGAGCCCAGCTGATTCGTCCGACCTGCTGCGAAGGTCGCAGCAGGTCGCTCCCTCAGGCGATGCCCAGACCTTCGATTCGGCCAATCAGAGCCGGATCGAAACCGGCCAGCTCGGCAAAGCGCTCACCGCGCTCGCGATAGTCACGGAATGCATCAAAACTGGGCGCCCCGGGCGACAGCAACACCGTGCCACCGTCCGGCAGGCGCGCCGTCGCCATCGCCATCGCCTGCGCCAGATCCTCGCCGTGCGCCAGTCGCTCGGGCGGGATGCCCTGCTCGGCCAGCAATGCCACCAGGCGCTTGCCGAACTCCCCCATGCCCACGATGACGGTCGGTGCCAGCTGCGCCAGTTCCGCCGCATGCGGCCGCCAGTCCAGCCCACGATCCTTGCCGCCGATCAGCAGCGCCAGCGGGCCGGTCGGCGCGACGGCCCGCACGGCTTCGATCATCGCCGCTGGCGTGGTGGCGATGCTGTCGTTGATGTAGCGAATGCCCGCCTTCTCGCCCAACGGCTGCAGCCGATGCGGCAAGGCGCGGAAGCTGCGCACATGCCGTGCCAGTGCGCGAGCGTCCATCCCCGCGGCTTCCACAGTAGCCAGCGCCGCGCAGACATTGCTGGCGTTGTGCGCGCCCGGCAAGGGCAGATCGCTCAGCGGCAGGACCTGCACCGAGCCGTCCATGATCCAGTCGCCACTGACATGCCAGCCTGCGCCGTGATTGAACAGCACTCGGCTGGGGACGCTCGCGGTTCGGCGCATCAGCTCGGCGTCAGCAGCGTTGATCACGGCCACTTCCACCTCGTTGTCACACAGGATGGCCAGCTTGTCCTCGTAGTACTGCTCGGCCGTGCCGTGCCAGTCCAGATGCTCGGGACTGAGGTTGAGAATCGTGGCCACCGTGGGCACGCCCTCACCCAGGTCCGCCGTCTGGAAACTGGACAACTCGATCACCCACACTTCGGGTGCCGGATCTGGATCAAACAGCTCCAGCAGCGGCATGCCGATGTTGCCAGCCAGCGCGGTGCGGTGCCCGCCGGCCCGTAGAAGATGGGCAACCAGAGCACTGACCGTGCTCTTGCCTTTGGTCCCGGTGATCGCAATGGTGCGGTCCTCGGCATGCTCGTCAAACCACAGATGCGTGCCGCTGACAATTCGGCTGCCACGGAAATTGGCCCATTCGATGGCCGGGTGATAGGCACTGATACCCGGTGACTTGATCACCACCTGATACTGGGCCAGCAAACCCGAACTGGGATCGTCGGTCTGCACGGTGAGGAAGGGGTCACCACCAAAATCCCAGGCCGCGGCTTCAGCCTCCGTCAGGATCAAATCGACCGGCTTCTCCGGAAACAGGCGGCGCAGCACGCGCAACGCCGCCTGTCCTTCGGCACCAAAGCCCCAGATCGCCGTGCGACGGCGACCGACGCGCTCGAAGTTCATTCGCTCAGAGCCGCTCGAAGATCGCTGCGATGCCTTGCCCGCCGCCGATGCACATCGTCACCAGCGCGTACTTCCCGCCGCCGCGATGCAGTTCGTGAATGGCCTTGACGGCCAGCACCGCGCCCGACGCACCGATCGGATGACCCAATGCAATGGCGCCACCGTTGGGATTGACCTTGGCCATGTCGAAATCCAGTCCGCGTGCCACCGCAATGGCCTGGGCCGCAAAGGCCTCGTTGGATTCGATCACGTCCATTTGCGCCAGCGATAGCCCCGCCTTCTGCAAGGCAAGCTTGGTTGCCGGGATCGGGCCTTCACCCATGATGTGGTTGGGGACACCGGCCACCGCATAGCTGACCAGTCGCGCCAAAGGCGTTTTGCCGGCGGCCGCCTGACTGCCCGATGCCGCCAGCACCAGGAATGCCGCGCCGTCGTTGATGCCCGAGGCATTACCCGCGGTGACCGAGCCATCCTTCTTGAAGGCCGGACGCATCTTGGCCAGGCCCTCGGCCGTGGTATCCGGACGAATGTGCTCGTCGGTGTCGATCACCACCTCGCCCTTGCGGGTCTGCTTGACCACCGGCACGATCTGCGACTTGAAGCGGCCTTCTTCGCGCGCGGCGGCGGCGCGGCGGTGCGACTCGGCGGCCAAGGCATCTTGTTCCTCGCGGCTAATGCCCCATTTGTCGACCAGATTTTCGGCCGTGATGCCCATATGACCCACGCCAAAGGGATCGGTCAGCGCATCGACCATCGCGTCGAGCATGCTGACATCACCCATGCGCGCACCGCTGCGCATGTGCGTCGAAAGATAGGCGCCGCGCGACATTACCTCGACACCGCCGCCCACGCCCGCCTCGCAATCGCCCAGCAGGATGTTCTGCGCGGTGGTCACGATGCCCTGCAGGCCCGACGAACAGAGCCGATTCACCGCCATCGCCACTGATTCCATCGGCAGTCCGGCCTGGATCGCCGCCACGCGGGCCACATAGGCGTAGCGCGGCCCGGTCGGAATGCAGTTGCCAACGGTCACATAGTTGATCAGGGCCGGATCGACGCCGCCCGCAGCAATCGTCGCCTTCATCACCTGACCGGCCAACTCGTGCGGTTCGATGTCCGAAAGGCCACCACCGAAACTGCCCACGGCTGATCGCTGCGCGGCCAGGACCAGCACTTCTGGTTTGCTCATCGCCGAATCTCCTCCCGGGGAAAGTCCCAAAAATACCGCGAAACCCGACTCGGGGTCAGTGCTGTTCGGTTGCGACTTTGGTCCGGTTGCCGCACTGCAACATAAGCGCTAACCTCTGGTTCACATTGCCGACCTGCGGGAGGGGCTCGTCGGCAGCGAATGTCCATCGTCGTGTCCAACGAGGAATTGCGCGTGTCCCGACCCTCCCCGACCAGCGCGGCCACTCGGCCCGTGTTGACCCTGCCGGCACCGGCCGGCACCGAGTTTCTGCTCAGTGAGGCCGCACTGGCCTTCATCGCTGACCTGCACCAGCGCTTCGAGCCCGAACGACAGCGCTTGCTGCAGGCACGCAGCGCGCGTCAAAAGCGCCTGAACGCCGGTGAACTGCCGGATTTTCTGCCCGAGACAGCGGCCGTTCGCGCCGGTGACTGGCGGGTCGCGCCGATTCCAGCCGATTTGCTCGACCGGCGGGTCGAGATCACCGGGCCGGTGGATCGCAAGATGGTGATCAATGCACTGAACTCCGGCGCACGGATGTTCATGGCCGATTTCGAGGACTCCAGCGCGCCCACTTGGGACAACCTGCTGCAGGGTCAGCGCAATCTGCACGACGCGGTGCGGCGGCAGATCGACTACACCAGTCCGGAAGGAAAGGCCTACCAGCTGGCCGAGCAAACGGCCACGCTGCTGGTTCGTCCGCGCGGCTGGCATCTGCCCGAAGCTCATGTCCTGGTCGATGGTCAGCCGGTCTCCGGCTCGCTGTTCGACTTCGCGTTGTACCTGTTCCACAACGGCGCAGAGCTGCTGCGCCGCGGTACCGGTCCGTATTTCTACCTGCCCAAGCTGGAGAGCCATCTTGAGGCGCGGCTGTGGAATCTGGTCATCGAGCACGCCGAGCAATCTCTGGGTCTGCCACGGGGCAGCGTGCGCTGCACGGTACTGATCGAGACCATTCTGGCCGTGTTCGAGATGGACGAGATCCTCTACGAACTGCGCGACCACATTGTCGGTCTCAACTGTGGCCGCTGGGATTACATCTTCAGCTACATCCGCGCCTTCCAGCACGACGCGACACGCGTGCTGCCCGAGCGTGGTCAGGTCGGCATGACCGCCCCATTCCTGCGCGCCTATTCGCAGCTGCTGATCCGCACCTGTCATCGACGCGGCGCCTTCGCAATGGGCGGCATGGCGGCGCAGATTCCGATCAAGGGTGATGCGCAGGCGAATGAGCAGGCGCTGGCCAAGGTTCGCGCCGACAAGGAACGCGAAGCCGGCGACGGACACGATGGCACCTGGGTAGCGCATCCAGGCCTGGTGCCGATCGCACTGGGGATTTTCGACCGCCACCTGGACGGCCCCAATCAGCTGGATCGACCCTTCGAAGCGCAAGCACTGGCAGCAGCCGATCTGATCGCCGCACCGACTGGCTTCATCTCCGAAGCCGGTGTGCGCAACAACATCGAGGTGGCCATCCGTTATCTGGCGGCTTGGCTGGGTGGCAGCGGCTGCGTACCGATTCACCACCTGATGGAAGATGCGGCGACCGCCGAAATCTCCCGCGCACAGCTGTGGCAATGGGCCCGAACCGGCGCCCGCACCGACAGCGGTACCGAATTGAGCTTGCCGCAAATAGAGCAATGGCTCGGCGAGGAACTGACCACACTCCAAAGCAGTTCCGAGCCGGGCGCGACACCTCCGGAAGACCTCGCAGAGGCGGCCGAATTGCTCCGGTCGATGGTCCGCGACGACCAGTTCCCGGCTTTCCTGACCCTGCCGGCCTATGACCGGCTGCTAGCAAGAGAGAGTAAGCACTGATGGCCTTCAAGAGCGTTGCCGAACTGGAACAGGACTGGCGCGATAATCCGCGCTGGGCCGGTGTCACCCGCCCCTACAGCGCCGCCGAGGTCGTACGACTGCGCGGCACCGTTCCGGTTGAGCACAGTCTCGCCAAGCAGGGCTCCGAGAAGCTCTGGCGCTACCTGAACACCGAAGATTGGGTCAACGCCCTCGGCGCGCTGACCGGCAACATGGCGATGCAGCAGGTCAAGGCGGGCCTGAAAGCCATCTATCTGTCCGGCTGGCAGGTCGCTGCCGATGCCAACACCGCCGGCGCCATGTATCCGGACCAGTCGCTCTATCCGGTCGATTCGGTCCCCAACGTCGTCAAGCGCATCAACAATGCGCTGCTGCGCGCTGATCAGCTGAACCATGCCGAAGGCGACGACAGCACCGACTGGATGCAGCCGATCGTGGCCGACGCAGAAGCCGGTTTCGGCGGCGTGCTGAACGCCTTTGAGCTGATGAAGCACATGATCGAGGCCGGTGCGGCTGGCGTGCACTGGGAAGACCAGCTGGCCAGCGCCAAGAAGTGTGGTCACATGGGCGGCAAGGTGCTGGTTCCGACCCGCGAGGCGGTGCAGAAGCTGGTCGCGGCACGTCTGGCCGCCGACACCATGGGCGTTCCCAGCATCATCGTGGCGCGTACCGATGCGCTGGGCGCCAACCTGCTGACCAGCGACGTCGATGACAACGACAAGCCCTTCTGCACCGGCGAACGCACCGTGGAAGGCTTCTACGTGACCAAGATCGGCCCCGAGCAGGCCATCTCCCGCGGTCTGGCCTATGCGCCTTACTGCGACCTGATCTGGTGCGAAACCGGCACACCGGATCTGGCCTTTGCCAAGCAGTTTGCCGATGCCATCCATGCCAAGTATCCGGGCAAGATGCTGGCCTACAACTGCTCGCCCAGCTTCAACTGGAAGAAGTACCTGGACGACGCCACGATCGCCAAGTTCCAGCGCGAGCTGGCGGCCATGGGTTACAAGTTCCAGTTCATCACGCTGGCCGGCTTCCACGCCCTCAACTACTCGATGTTCCAGCTCGCCAAGGGCTACAAGGCGAGTCAGATGAGTGCCTATGTGGAACTGCAGCAGGCTGAGTTCGCGGCCGAAAGCCAGGGCTACACCGCCACGCGCCATCAGCGCGAGGTCGGTACCGGCTACTTCGACCAGGTCACCCAGGTCATTGCCGGCGCCGATTCGTCGGTGACCGCACTGAAGGGCTCAACCGAAGCCGAACAGTTCGACAGCGCGGCCAACGGCTGATGGCTTCGAGCCTTTGGCTCATCTGAACATGACAACGGCGCCCACGGGCGCCGTTGTTGTTTCCGCTTGCGTAGTCCGGCGCACCTGGCGCCGCGGTCATTGTGTGCCAGCGGATCGACGATATTCGTAGACGAAGGCCGGCGGCAGATTACGCCAGGCCGAGGCAACGCGACGGGACGTCAGTCCGAACTCGCGCAACAGCGGCTTGGGAATGGGGCTGCGCGGACGATAGGTAAACTGCACAAACCGCCCTTCCGGCGACAGCACCTCGAAGACCGCGGCCAGTATGGCCCGCGACACCGCCTCAGGCATGATCAGAATGCCCAGACCACTGAGCACCAGGTCAACGCCCTGCGTTGCGCGCTCATGCCCGGCCAGCAACTGCCCCAGACTCCGAGCATCACCTTCCAGCACGTCGAGCTGCGGAAAGCGTTCTGACAGCTGCCGGGCAAAATCCGCGTTGAGCTCGACGGCGACCATTTCGGCCGCATCGGGAAGACGCTGCAGCAGCGTGCCCGTCAACGCACCGGTCCCCGGTCCCAGTTCAACGACGAACCGGTCCTCGGGCCGAATCTGATCGGCCATGCGCGCGGCCAGCTCCTCACCACTGGGCACCACCGAGGCAGTGGTCAACGGCGAGCGGAGCCAGTGCCGAAAGAAGGTCCAGGCGGTGCTCAATCGATCGGACGAATGCGGATCGGGGGAACTCTGCACACACCAAGCCCGGTGAAAATGACAATTCGATGGTAGCGCAGATTGACCGGTCGCCCGCAATGGGCCAAACGGTCCGACCTGCCGATGTTGAGCTGAAATCTGGCTGCCACCGAGCGCTTCACGGTGGCAGCCAGAGGTCAACCCAGCCTTACTGTATGGACCGTTTCAACTGCGCCAGATGCTTGGCATCGACCACGCGTCCCTTGTCATCTACAACCAGCGAGGCAGTTCCTGCAGGCAGGATCTGCAGCGACTTCAGGAACTCCACGATCTCGTCGCGCGAGCGTTGGTCCAGCGCCATGTAGGCATCGCGCGATGCACGGGCCTCGCCACCATGAACGTCAATGGCTTCCGTGATCGTCGTCAGGTCGCCCTTGTGTCCATAGGGCGCCGTGTTGCCGACATCCCACAGCTTGCGCGTGAGGAACATCTCCGTACCCACCCCGGCCTGCACGACCTGTTCATTGCAGTAATGCCGAATCTCATCGTCACACAGGTTGTGTCGCTTCAGGTCGGTGTAGGCTCGAACCAGCGCGCCACTGCCCGGTATCCCTTCGACAAAGGGCCCGAAGCCTTGTTGGGTCATGTCGAAACGGTAGCTCTGGCTGACATCACCGGACTGCAGGTTGCCGGCCGGATTGTAGGGATTGGGCTCGACGAACTCGCGACTGGACAGACGCATGGTCGGCAAGTGGCAGTCGGCACAACCATTGGCCTCGAATTTGCGCTCACCGACAATGACTGCGCGCAGCGCGTCGCTGTCGGTCGGCAATACCTGACCTGGTGTACCCAGAGCCGCCTGCCACAGGGTCACGGCGGTGATGTCGCCTACGGTGAGTTCATCGACCACGCCGTCGGCGTCAAAGTCGGTGGTGCCGGTACGGGCCTCACCGAAGCGCTCGGTCGATTGCATGCCGTGATGGTGGTTCATGGCGTTGTTGCTGAACTCGCGCAATGAAATGACCACGCCCTTTTGATGGAAGGGTTTGACCACCAGGTCATTGTCGATGCCCTGCACTTCGCTGAAGTCGAGGTTGCCGTCACCATCGACCTGGAGCCTGCCGAATGACACCCCCTTGCTGAACAGCACGGCGGAGCCGCCGGACTGCGGATCGGCGGTGGCCAGCAAGCGATCTCGGGTGGCGTGCAGATCGACCGTCATTTCGCGCGCCAGCATCTCGATTGGCCCGGAGCCATGCATGCCGAGCGTGTTGCGCTCGTTGCTGAACTGACCGGACACCGATTCGGTGACCGGATCCAGCGTCTGCGCCAGGACAAATACATTGGCCACCACGTCACCGGCCGCGCCAGGGAAGGGATCGTTGTGGCAACCCGCGCAGGAATTGGAGTCCGGGCCGGATGTGCGCAGGAACAATGGCGCGCTGCCCGCGACACGAGGCGCGCCGCCACCGGTCGTCGCCGGCCGGCCCTGGCCATCGTATTGGTTGAACTTGGCACTGAAGATCTTGCCACAGGCATCCATCAAAGCATCAAACGACACCTCCCCTGCTTCAATTCGGGCCTGGTCCAGATGTTCGGTGATCACCGGACCATCGCCAATTCCCCACACTGCGCCGCTCGCAGTCACTGCCGCCACGGCGATCCAAAGCCGTCTCATTCGCATTTACATTTCCCCAATAAAATCAATCGACGCCAATCAATAATGGCAGCTGAATAGACGAAAGAGGAAGTCATTCGGGAATTCATCGAAAGCGGCAAACCGAGCGCCAATTGATCACTGCGCCCGGACCGTCCTGACGGTGAGCGCGCGGACACGGCGGACTGGTACAGTCCTCTTGGTACCGGCCGGAGAGAGATCATGTCCCAATCACCCGCAGACAGCGAACACGGCGTCCGAGTCGATCTGGCGGCGTGCTATCGACTGGTGGCCCACTACGGCTGGGACGACCTGATCTTTACCCACATCTCGGCCCGGGTTCCGGGGACCGAAGATCAGTTTCTGATCAACCCCTACGGCATGCTGTTTTCCGAGATCACCGCTTCCTCGCTGGTCAAGGTGGACCTGGCCGGCAACAAGCTCGACGACTCGCCCTTCCCGGTGAACCCGGCCGGATTCACGATCCATTCGGCCGTTCACCAGGTACGCCATGACGCGCACTGTGTGATTCATCTGCACACGGTCGCCGGTACCGCGGTCGCCAGCGATCCACGCGGTCTGCTGCCGTTGAATCAGACTGCCCTGCTGGTTCGCGATGAACTGGCCTGGCATGAATACGAAGGAGTCGCAGTCGATCACGAAGAGCGTCCGCGCCTGCAGCGCGATCTGGGCGACAAGTCACTGATGCTGCTGTGGAACCACGGCACGCTGGCCTTGGGTCCCAGCATTGCCGAAGCCTTCATGAAGATCTATTTCCTGGAACGGGCCTGTGCCATGCAAGTCGCCACGCTATCGGCTCTGGGGGCCACTGTACCGCATCCCGTGATGCCCGGAATTGAGGCGAAGACCGCTGCTCAGGGCAATCACCCTGAGCTGGCCCGGCAGATGGCGCGGCAACTGGCCTGGCCAGCGCTGCTGCGCCTGCTGGACCGAACGTCTCCCGGCTACAGGGATTGAGCATGGTCGGACTGCTGACCGCCGCGGTCCTGGTCACTGCATTGCAGGCACCTGGACAGATCTATCGCTGCCCGACCGCCGATGGCAGTACACGCTATCAGGACCAGCCCTGTACCGGAGGCAAGCAATTCTCCGGTGAAGATCAGGACCTGCAGTCACTGCGCAGCTGGCTCGAGGACCTGGCACCGCCCAAGCCGGCGCCGCCCAAACCCGGCGGCGCACCTCGCCGAGCGGCGCCCAGCTATCAGTACCGCAGCGTGTCCGAACAGCTGATCGCGGTGTGCTCCGAACGCTTCCTCGCCTGTGCCAGTGACAAGCCGGCGGCGATGGATCGTTGTGTGGCGGCCTTGCCACGCTGTGGCGACGGACGCACCAGTGGCTGTTGCCCGAGCAGCTGTGTCGAGGCCTACCAGCAGCGTCGGCAAGCTGGCAGTCCGCTGGCCAGCGCGGTGCGCGGCGCCCTGCTTGACCCCAGTTCAGGACCCAGTTGCGGGGCGCCCTGAGGATGCCATGATGGCTTGACGCAGAGCGGCCAGTTCGGCCTCGTCATCGAGACGGCGCAGTTCACCGGAGCGATCGGAGATCAGACCCAGTCGCTGCAGCAGCGGCGCGACGTTGGGAAATTGCAGTTCCGACTCGGCCGGTGCCAGCGCTGGCACGAAGACGCTGACACCCGCCAGTCGATCCAGTTCGGCAGCAAATTCCTGCGGCGACCAGGTCCGATTGGCTGGCAGCCGGGTCATCGCAAAACGGCGCAGCAGCGCATCCAGCCCATTCGCCGTTCCCAGTTGCAGGCGAAGCTCCACGTCCCGTTGCAGCCACCAGGCGGCACCCGACCAATAGACCCGCATGAAGGCACGCCGCTGCTGCATCTGCCGCGCCACCTCGAGCAAGGCCGTGCCACCGGAGGCGTCTCGGCGCCCCCTCCCGAAGCCCGACAGCAGGCGCTCCCAGGCCTCGAACTCGCTCAGATCACCACTGCGGGCGCGTAGTACGTTCTGGTAGTAGGACGCCAAACCCTCGGACAGCCATCGACCGCGCCGGCCCAGATAGGGATGCAGCAGATGGCTGAACTCGTGCGCGCCGGTCCAGTCATCGATGAAATCCTGCAACGAATGCTGCGGATTGACGAAGAAGTGCACGCCACCGAAACCGGCGCGGTGCACCTGCCCCCAGGGAACCGGGCCATTGCCGCGATTCATCGGAACGATCAGCACCTGGGCCTGGGGCAAGGGCAGCCCACCGACCGGCTCCAGCAATTCGGCCAGATGCGTCACCCAACGGGCGAGCTCGTCGCGACGACTGCGCTCGATGTTGCCGAGCATGGCCAGCCGCACGCCTTCGGCCGACCCTGCAAGCAAGCGCCGATCGAAATGACCCAATGCCACCAGCCCGGGCCAGTCGCGCGGCCAGCCGCCCAAGCGAAACTCAGATCGCGATGGGTCCGGTTGCGGCCACGGTGTACTGATCTGCCATCCGTCAGGCAACTCAAACTCGATGACCGCCTCGACTGATCGCGAGGCGGGCCACCACAACCAGGCATCCGGCCAGGTCAGCAGATCGGCACCAACTCGATAGCCGTGACCGCTGCTGCGCCGATCGGCCAGGCGCCCAAGATCGACGGCATAGCCACCACAGGCACCACCGGTATGCCGAATTTGCCAGCGACGCTCGTCCAGTTGCCAATCGCTGCCGATCTGCAGATGTTCCAGCGCCGGGCGATCCAACGCACGGAGCACCAGCGGCACCGTTGCCGATGGCGTACAGACCTGCACGCGCAATAGCTGAGTGTCGGCCTGAAACTCGGCCCTGTAGCGCCACGGTTCATTGGCTGTCGAGGTCAGCGAGAGTGCCCCACCCAGCCAGAGCGCGAGCGCACTGAAACTCATTGCCGTCGGATCAGCCAGGGCAGCGGGTCGATCGCCTTGCGGCCCTGACGCAACTCAAAATGAAGGCCTGAGTCCGCCAGGCCGCCGGAACGCCCGACCGTGCCGATCGGGTCTCCACCGTTGACCCAGTCGCCCTCGCTCAGCGTCAGCGTCTCGCAGTTGGCGTACAGACTCATATAGCCCTCGCCGTGATCGATGATGAGCAGCAGGCCATGACCGCGCAGCCAATCGGCAAAGGCCACCCGCCCATGACCGACCGCACGGATCGGAGTTCCCTCGTCTGCGGCGATGCGGATGCCCTGCAACGCGCGACCATCGCCGCCGCGACTGCCGAAACGCTGGCGCACGGTCCCCTGTACCGGCCAGGGGAGGCGCCCACGCTGCCGGGCCAGTGACTCTGCCTGCGGCAGGCGCCGTGGAATGTCGGCGATGCGATTGCTGACCTGCTCGATCAGCTGCAGCAGCGCACTCTCGTCTTTCTGCAGCGCTCGCAGATTCTCCTCACTGCCACGCAGTCGGCCCATGGCGGCAGCCAGATGCTCGGCGCGCTCGGCCCGCTCGGACTCCAGTGCCAATTGTCGTCCCGCCAGCGTTTCGACCGCGGCCAGCGCTTCTGCGCGCTTGTCCAACAACGACTGAGCGACTGCCTGCTGACGCACTGCCAGTGCCTGCAACGCCTGCAAACTCTGCAACTGCCGTTCCTTCAGATACTGGTGATAACCGAGCGCGCGGGTGGCGTCGGCAAAGCGCGCCTGATCGAGCCACAGCTTCAGCGGCGCCCATTGTCCGGCGGCATAGGCCGAACGCAGCAACAGTCGGATCTGATCGCGCTGTGCCAGCAGCTGACGCTCGATGGCCTGTTGTTCGGACTCCAATGACGCGATATCCAGCTCGACCTGCTCGACGGCCGCCTGAGCCTGCTCGACTTCGCCGGCACTGCTGGCCACCCGGCGATCAAGGGACTCCAGATCGCGACTGAGCTGATCGGAGTTGCCTTGTGCCTGGCGCAACTCGGCCTTGATCGCGCCCAGATCCTGTCGCAATCGCTCCAGTTGTTGTCGCAAGGCCGCTTCGTCGGCCTCACCGGACGGAGCCTGAGCGCCAGCGGCCATCGCCAGGCACAGCGCTGCCGCCATCCAGACTCGACGCCAGAGACGCACCTCAGTCGGCGGCGATCAGCAGGCTGCGCCCGGTCATGGCCTTGGGCACAGGCAATTCCAGCAATTGCAACAGCGTCGGCGCGACGTCTCGCAAGCTGCCACCTTCGCGAATCTGCCAACGGCCTGGCCCGACAAAAACGACCGGAACCGGATTGGTCGAATGTTGCGTGTTGGGTTGCCCGCTCTGCGCATCCCACATTTGTTCCAGATTGCCGTGGTCGGCGGTGACCAGCATGGCGCCGCCGGCCGACTCGATCGCCTCGACCAGCCTCCCCAGCGCTGCGTCAACGGTTTCCACCGCCTTCACTGCGGCCGCCATGATGCCGGTGTGCCCGACCATGTCCGGATTGGCCAGATTGCAGACGATCAGATCGAAGCGGCCACTGCCAATGGCTTCGACCAGCTTGTCAGTGACTTCCGGACAACTCATTTCCGGCTGCAGGTCGTAGGTCGCCACCTTGGGCGAGGCGACCAGAATGCGAGATTCGCCGGGAAACTCGCTTTCCCTGCCACCGGAGAAGAAAAAGGTGACGTGGGCATACTTCTCGGTCTCGGCAATGCGCAGTTGCTGTCGTCCGGCCTCGGCCACCAGTTCGGGCAAGGTCTGCCGCAGGTCCTCATTGGGGAAGGCGACCTCAACCGGCAAATCCGCGGCGTACTCGGTCAAGGTCACGCAATGGCGCAGCGCCGGCCGCGGCCCGCGATCGAAACCGTCGAACGCTGGCTGCGACAGCGCAGCGGTGAACTGTCGAGCGCGGTCGGCGCGGAAGTTGAAGAAGATCAGGCTGTCGCCATCGGCCATCGGCTGCGCACCGTCCAGCACGGTCGGCTGCACGAATTCATCGTTTTCGCCCCGCGCATAGGCAACCTGCAGGGCCGCCAGGGCGTCGGCCTCGCGGTGATCCGAGCGTGCGTTGACGATCGCGTCCCAGGCTCGCTGGACGCGGTCCCAACGCTTGTCACGGTCCATCCCGAAGTAGCGTCCGCCGATGCTGTAGATCTGCGCTCCGGTCTCGCGACAACACTCAGCCAATGCCTGCAGCGAGGCTTCTGCACTGCGGGGCGGCGTATCGCGACCGTCGAGAAAGGCATGCACGGCCACGCGCTTGAGGCCCTCTTGCGCGCACAGCCGCAACAGCGCAAATAGGTGCTCCTGATGACTGTGCACGCCACCAGGCGAGAGCAGACCGAGCAGATGCAGGGTCCCGCCGTGATCGCGCGCATCCAGGATTGCCCGCCGCAGTGCCGCGTTCTGAGCAAAGCTGCCGTCGGCGATCGCCGCATCGATGCGGGTCAGGTCCTGATAGACGATCCGACCGGCGCCGAGATTCATGTGGCCAACCTCGGAGTTGCCCATTTGCCCCTCGGGCAGACCCACGGCCAGACCGTCGGTGCGAATCAAGCCATGCGGCCGCTCACGCCAAAGACGGCGCCAGTTCGGACAGTTCGCCGCCGCGATGGCGTTGTGTTCGGAGATTTCGGAATAACCCCAGCCATCGAGGATCAGCAGCAAAATCGGGCGTGGCACGGACATGACGGACCTTGGCGATGCGCAGGGTCGGAATGATAGCCTCCCGCGCTGCACCAGCCCGTGCCAGCCGGCACTGATATGGGGGGAATCCGACGCGGCATGAATGCCCAACAGCGCGAAGCGTTCTTTCGGCGCCTGGCCGCCATCGAACCCGATCCGAAGACCGAACTGCACTGGTCCACGCCTTTCGAACTGCTGGTGGCCGTGCTGCTGTCCGCGCAATCCACCGATGTGGGCGTCAACAAGGTCACCCAGCGGCTGTTTCCACGCGCCAACACCCCGCAGGCCATTCTCGATCTGGGGCTGGATGAACTCAGCGCCGCGCTGCGCACACTGGGCCTTTATCGCAGCAAGGCCACGCACCTGCTGCAGACCTGCGAGATTCTGCTGCGCGACCACGGTGGCGAGGTTCCGGCCGATCGCGCCGCGCTGGAGGCATTGCCTGGCGTCGGTCGCAAGACGGCCAATGTCGTGCTGAACACCGCGTTTGGACAGCCCACGATGGCGGTCGACACCCACATCTTCCGCGTGGGCAACCGCACCGGACTGGCACCTGGCAAGACGCCGCTGGCGGTTGAGCTCAAGCTGCTCAAGCGCGTGCCGGAGGCGTATCTGCAGAACGCACACCACTGGCTGATTCTGCACGGCCGCTATGTCTGCAAGGCCCGCAAGCCTTTGTGCGAGCAGTGCCCGGTCGACGATCTGTGCCGGCAACGGCAGTCCGAACTGCGCCGCGCCACGCGTCAGGCCAAGGCAGGAAGCACCTGAGCGCAACCGCCCTGGCCGCCGCGTTCAGCGCAGCTGAATGGCCAGGATCAATATTTGAAAGCGCTTTGCAGCTCAGCGGGTCTGTTGCGGCGTGTGGCGATTGTGCGCTTGTTGCGTACATGGTTCGGGGGGTATGGTTTGCCCGACCGCTCACCACGCGGTTCGTCCCTCGCGGGGCGTGAGTCAACTCAAGGTCCTGCAAGGGCCAACTTCCTACCAGGAGAGAGAGCAATGTCGAAGATCGTCAAGCCGCTGACCGTTGCCATGGGCGCCGCGCTGCTGGGTACCGTCGCCATGTCCGCCTATGCCAATTCGGCCAATCCGTTTGCCGCCGACGAAATGAACGCTGGCTACATGCAGGTCGGCGAAGGCAGCTGCGGCGAGAAGGGCAAGGAAGGCAGCTGTGGTGAGAAGGGCAAGGAAGGCAGCTGCGGTGAGAAGGGCAAGGAAGGCAGCTGTGGTGAGAAGGGCAAGGAAGGTAGCTGTGGTGAGAAGGGCAAGGAAGGCAGCTGCGGCGAGAAGGGCAAGGAAGGCAAGTGCGGTGGTGAAGGCAGCTGCGGCGGCTAAGCCCCTTTGCTGAGCCTCCGGCGAGACGCTGCACATGGGTGAAAGCTCACCACTGTCGGCGCTCGGCGTCGGCCTGGGCCTGCGGCGAGGTCTGATGACCTCGCTGCTGGCTCGGGACGATCTGGCCGAGCGGGTCGATTTCTTCGAGGTGGCGCCGGAGAACTGGATCGGGCTGGGCGGCCGCTGGGGCCGGCAGTTCCGCCAGATGACCGAGCGTTTCCCCTTGATTTGTCATGGGCTTTCGCTCTCGCTGGGTGGCCCCAGTCCGTTGGACGAAACCCTCGTTCGTCGCGTCGGTCAACTGATGGCCAGTCACGACGCGCTGCTCTACAGCGAGCATCTCAGTGCCTGTACCGATGACGCGCATCTGTACGATCTGATGCCGATTCCCTTCACCGAAGATGCAGTCGTGCATGTGTCCGATCGCATCAGTCGCGTGCAGGACCTGCTCGGACAGCGCATCGCGGTGGAAAACTCGTCCTATTACGCGCCACTGGCCAGTGACATGGCCGAGATCGATTTCGTCAAGGCCATCCTTGAACGTGCCGATTGCCAGCTGCTGCTGGACGTCAACAACGTCTACGTCAATTCGGTCAATCACCGCTATGACGCGCGCAGCTACATTGACGCCGTGCCGGCCGAGCGCGTGGCCTATCTGCATGTGGCCGGTCACGAGAACGAGGCCGACGATCTGATTGTCGACACGCACGGTGCGCCAATCATCGACCCGGTGTTCGAACTGCTCGCCTACACCTACGAGCGAATCGGCGCCAGACCGACGCTGCTGGAGCGCGACTTCAACCTGCCGCCGCTGGCCGAGTTGCTGACCGAGGTCGACCGCCTGCGCGAAGTTCAACGTCCCTGGCTGCACACGCCGGCGACGACCCTTCGAGCCAGCGCCTGATGCAGCGGGCCGAGCAGCTCACGCGCAGCCTCGCTGCGCACTTGCGCGATCCCGACGCCCATCCCGCCCCTGCGGGCTGGGAAGAGCGTCGGACTGCCATCTACCGACGCCTGTTCATCAACAACGTCATCAACCTGCTCGCGGGCAACTTTCCCGTGGCGCGGAGAATCCTCGGCGAGGAACGATTCGCCGAGATGGTGCGTCGCTTCTACGCCGAGCATCAGAGCCACACCCCGCTGTTTCCGGAAATCGCCCGCGAGATGCTGCGCTTCGTCGAGGAGCAGCCGCAGTACTGGGCCGAGCAATGGCCGTTCCTGTATGAGCTGATGCACTACGAGTGGGTCGAGTTGGCCCTGGCCATCTCCAATGAGTCCATTGACTCGGTCAGCACGGATCCAGATGGGGACCTCGCCAACGGCATTCCGGTGGTCTCTCCGCTGGCCTGGCGGCTGGCCTACCACTTTCCGGTTGAGCAGCTCGACACCAGCTTCCAACCGACTGAAGCGCCGTCGCAACCCACCTTTCTGGTGGTCTGGCGTGATCGCAGTGATCAGGTTCGCTTCCTGCGCACCAACCCCATTGCTGCGCAACTGCTGAACCAGCTGGCCGAGAACCCCACACTGAGCGGATTGGCGCAATTGCAGCAGCTGGCCGCAGCCATTGGCAGCCAGCAGGCTGATGCCGTGATCGAGGCCGGCATGACGATGCTGCGCGACTGGCGCGAGCGCGAGATCCTGCTGGGGACTCTGCCCTCGACGGCGTGATCCATTTGGCGCCCTCTGCACGCTGACCGTGGCAAACTCGCTGCAGCAGCATCCCGGGAGCCGTGACGTCTTGAGTGAATCTGGCAGTGAAAAGCGCCGCCACCCCCGCATCGGCCTGTCAGCCGCGGCGGTGCTGGTCGCCCTGCCCGACCAGGGCTATCTGACCACCGTTGAAGACGTCTCCGCGGGTGGTGCCCGGCTGGGGCGACCTGCGATCTGGCCGGAGGGCGTCGCACGCAAGGCCATCCTTTATTTCATCTTCGACCAGGACACCGTCATTGCGCTGCGCGCGAGCATCGTCCGAGAAGGTCAGGACCACCTCGCCTTTCTGTTCGAGGACGGTCAGCACGAGCGCGTCGAAGATCTACTGTATGAATCGCGTTTTCTGGTGCACGCCCGGGTGGGTTGATCAGGGCGCTTCAAAGCCGTCGGCGAATCCTTCCCAATCCGGGGCAGACGGGCAATTCAGCGTGCCGCCCACCAGCTCAATGTCGTCGACGTACCAACCATCGGCGGTCTGAAAACCGTCACTGGTCAGGCGGAAACGAATTTCGGCGCTGCTCACTCCGGCCAGATCCGACAGGTCCACTTCAACTTCGGACCAGGTCGGCGAACCGGAGCAGCGCCAGACTTCGACCCAGCTGCCACCGTCGATCCGGTACTCAACCCGTCCGAAATCGAACCCGGCCTCGGTGTCGCAGCGTGAGGCAAATCGCAGCAGTGGCGTGCTGATGTCGCTCAGGTCCATGGCCGGCAACTGCATCCAGTTGTTGGCGCCATTGGTGTAGTCGCCGCTGGGACTGTCGGTGAAGGCCTGGGTGGGGCTGAAACTGTGCGTATTGCTGGGCGCCCACGGGAAGATGAAGGTCCAGCCTTCGGGCTCTCCGCTTTCGGCATCGCTCGCCAGCAATGAACACTCGGGCAAGAGGCTGAAATCCAGCTGGGCGGTCTGTCCGGCCAGCACGTCCACCGTCTCCGCTGGCGATGGCACGTAACCTTCCGCCTGGGCGCGCACTTCCCGCAGACCGGTTGGCAAGCGCAGGGCGTACCCCCCGCCCCCATTCAACGTGGCATAGGGATCAGACTGGACATAACCGGTCGAGAGCGGCAGCTGCGTGACGGCATCAAGGACCTGGCCCTGGACGCGTCCGGTCGTCCCGACATCGACCACCTCGAGCCATTGGGCCGCGGGGGGACCATCAGCCCCACTCTCGTCCTCGGCCTGCGCCAGCAACAGATGTCGACCGACGCTGCGACCGCTGCTGTCGACGAAACCCACCACCACCTCGTGGTCATCGTCAAAGCTGCCATCCAAAGCACTCATGAAGGCAACGACTGGCCCGTCAATCGCATCACTGCGAATCTGCGCACCGATGATTCGCTGCGTTGCTTCCTGCCCGTTGGCCTGCTGGAAGCGACGATCGTCGGCCTGGGCAAAAAACAATGCCTGCTCACCCGGCTCGATCGGCGCGGCGGCCAGACTCAGCAGGTCGGGTCCGGAAGGCCACTGGTAAGGCAGGCTGCTCACGTTCAGGGCGTAACGCAGCGCCGCCAGATTCTGCGGCAGGATGAGCTCTTCAAAGGTGCTGCAGTCCTCGAAGAACTCGGTACCCAATTCGAAGGTGTAGGCCGGAACACCGAGTTCGCCGTAGGCAAAGTCATCGGTGGTGCCGTCGGTGACATAAAGCTCGATCGCCTGCTGCGCCGTGTAGCCGTTGAACCAGGCCAGACGGCGCCCCAGGGTCGTCAGCTCGGTGCCATTCGGTGCGGGTGTCTCCGTAAAGCCCCATGGCCAGATGACCAACTGCGAGAAGCTGTGCAGATCCAGGAACATGCCCTGGGTGTCCGCCGGCGCTGGGGTCACCAGGTCGTCGGGGCGCCGATCCGGGAAGATGCTGCGGACGTAATCGACGATGGCATCGGTTTCCGGTTCCGATGCCGGCGACAGTCCGCGATAGGTGCTGTCACACGGCTCCGGGCTGGAGCCTTCATGCGCCCCCCATTCATAGGGGAAGTTGCGGTTCAGATCGGCGCCACGATTGCTGCTGGTGGTCCCGCAGTAGTTCTCATTGACGTTCTTGCGCCACAGCTGGCCGGACTCGGCCTGCTTGCGGCCATCCGGGTTGGACTGCGGCAACAGGTGAATCTCGTGCGTGTCGAGCAACCAGCGCACGCCGGCGTTGTCCTGATAGTCCGCCAGCAATCCCTCGGCGAAGCGCGTTACCAGTTCCGCCGTGGTGTATTCGCGGGCATGCACTGCCCCCATGATGAACAGGGTCGGCTTGGGGCCGGGCACGTTCTGATTGCCCAGGATCAGTACTTCGAGCGCGTAGCCTTCCGCAGGCTGCTGGGCGCGCTCCCAGCTGTCGCCGATGGTCTGCATCCGGGCCAGATCCGGATGATCGAGCACCAGTTGCTGCAGGGTCTGCGAGGTCTCCTCGACCGTGCGATAGCAGGCGAAGCCCGGAATGCTGCGCAGGGCTGCGGGTTCCCTCAGAATGCGCGTGCGCTCACCGTCCAGCAGCAGCTTGAAGTCGGCGTCCAGCAGCCGCTGATACTCGAAGCGATTGGCCACTTCGACCAGCACCCAGCCTTCGTGATGATTCACCTGCCAGGGTGCGCTGCGGCGCGCCAACAGATTCAGCGCCGCCCGATCAGGGAAATAGGCCCGCACCACCCACGGTCCCTGTCCGTCCGGCATGTCCGAACTGGGCGGCGTCGGGATCGCCAGCACCATGGACGACCAGCAAAGCAGCGTGAGCAACAGCCAGCGACGCATGGCGCATCCGGAAAAGCCAGATCAACTTGCAATCATAGCGCGCGAGAGAGACGGCCTGCGCCGCCGCCAGCTCGGTCGCAGACCGAAGGCGTGCTCCAGGCGACCAACGAGCTCAGGATGAAGTCGATGTCCCAGCTCCATCGCCAGGCTCATCGTCGTTCGGACCCAACGCGTATTCAATCTGACTCAGAATCCCGCGCAGAATGCTGATCTCCTGCGCGTCCGGCAAGGCACGCTGATACAAGCGGCGCAAGCGTCGATTGATCTTGGTCGGCGACTTTGAGCCGTAGAAGCCAATCTGCTCCAGCACCCGCGCCTGATGCTCAAAGAAGCGCTCCAGATCCGCCAGCGGCGCCGGGGGCGGCGGCTTCGGCACATCCGGCCGCTGCATCGCCGCCAGACGCAGCTCGTAGCTGATCACCTGCACCGCGGCTGCCAGATTGAGTGAGCCGTAGTCGGCATCGGAGGGAATCCGCACCAGATACTGGCAGCGTTCGATTTCCTCGTTGCTCAGGCCCACCCGCTCGTTGCCAAAGACCACTGCCACCGGCGCCGACCGGGCTTGCGACAACGCGTGCGCGGCGAACTCTCGCGGCGTCAGTTCGGCCAGGCGGATGCCCCGTCTGCGTGCACTGATCGCATAGGCAACACCGCAGTCATCGGTGGCCGCAGCCAGGGAATCACGCAGCATCGCCTGCGCCAGCAGGTCGTCGGCGCCCGAAGCCATCGCGGTGGCATCCGGATGTGGAAACACCTTGGGTGCGACGAAACACAGTTGACGCAAACCCATGGTCTTGGCGGCCCTGGCCGCTGCGCCCAGATTGCCCGGATGACTGGTATTGACCAGCACCAGGCGCAGTTGCGCCAGTTCCGGCGCCAATCCCGGCGCGACAGCCGGGCTCTGCGGTACGATCTGTTGACTGGTCTCCACCAGGTCCCTTTGCTACCCTTCGCCGCCCTCCGCGGCCCAAGCCTACGAAGTCTATGCGCAAACCAGCGGTCAATGTCGCGGTCACCGCCGCCCGCAAGGCCGCCCAGGTCATCCTTCGCTATGCCAATCGGCTCGACACGCTGAAGGTCGAGGAGAAGCGCCGCTTTGACTTCGTCAGTGAAGTTGACCGGCAGGCCGAGGCAGAACTGGTCAAGGAACTGCGGCGCGCCTACCCCGATCACGCCATCCTTGCCGAGGAAGGCGGCGCCCAGGGCGAGTCGCGCCACGTCTGGTGCATCGACCCGCTCGATGGCACCAGCAATTTCCTGCGCGGATTTCCCCACTTCGCCGTGTCAGTCGCGCTGCTGGAGGATGGCCAGCCCATCCACGCGGTGATCTACGATCCGCTGCGCGAGGAATTGTTCACCGCCAGCAAGGGCAGTGGCGCCTTCCTCAACGACCGGCGACTGCGCGTGGGGCAACGCAAGGGGCTGGACGGTGCAGTCCTGGCCACCGGCTTCCCGTTCCGTCAGCGTGAGCACCTACCGGCCCATCTGCGCGTGGTACGCGCGGTGCTGGCCGACGCCGAAGACCTGCGCCGGACCGGCTCGGCAGCGCTGGATCTGGCCTATGTGGCTGCCGGGCGCATCGACGGCTTCTGGGAAATTGGGCTAGGCCCGTGGGACATGGCTGCCGGCGCCTTGCTGGTCCGCGAAGCGGGCGGTGTCTGCCGCGATTTCGACGGTAACGAGGACTTCCTGCAGCGCGGGGCCATCGTCGCCGGCAATGTCCGTGTCTGCGCGCAACTGCTCACTCGCGTCAAGGCCAAGGCCCCCGCTGCCAGCCGCGAATCCAGCGACAGCTGAACGCTTGGGCTGCGACCGGTTGCCAACGGCACCCGCTTGGACCGACGATGCAACACCGCCGACTGATCAGGAGTCACGCATGTTGAGTCGTTTGCTGTTGTTGCTGTGCCTGCTGATCGCCCTGCCCGCCGCCGCGCAGCGTGGTGGCGAAGGCAACTTCGTCTGCTCCAGCGTCGAGAACCGCTACGCCGAATGCCGCAAGCCCTGGCGTGGCCCGGCCGAGTTGCAGCAGAAGCTGTCCGAGGCGGGTTGTGCCTACAACCACGGCTGGGGTCAGAACGATGAGGTCGTGTGGGTTGATCGGGGCTGCCGCGGCGTTTTTGCGATGGCCGGCGGCCCACCGCGAGACCGGGACCGCAGCTACGGCGTACCGGACTCCCGCCCGCGCCATGACGACGACTACGATGATCGTCGCCGTCGCCGCGACGACTACGGCCAGATCGTCTGCGAGAGCATCGACGAGCGCTACACCCGTTGTGACTGGCCGCGGCGCTGGGGCGAACCGGAACTGGTCGAACAGCTGTCCCGCACCCGCTGTGTCGAAGGCCGCAACTGGGGTTATTCGCGCCGTGAGCGAGAGATCTGGGTAGACCGCGGCTGCCGGGCGCGCTTCGAGAGCCGCTGATCTGGCCATGGCGCGACTGCTTGTCTTTCAGCATGTCGCGGCCGAGCCCCTGGGCAGCTTCGATGCCCTGATCCGGGCGCGGGGCCATCGGATCCGTTTCGTCAATTTCGAACGCGATCCTTTGGCCCAACCCTCTCTGGACCGCTATCACGCACTCATCGTGCTGGGCGGTCCGATGAACGTCGACGAGCAGCACGAACGCCCGCATCTGCGCACCGAGTTGCGATTGATCGAGCAGGCCCTGCGCCGCGACATGCCGGTACTGGGCATCTGCCTGGGCGCGCAACTGCTGGCGCACGTACTTGGAGCCCCGATTCGGCGCCTGGCGCAGGCGGAGATCGGCTGGCACCCGCTCGATCCGACCGAGCACACAACGACTGACCGCTTGCTGGCGCCGCTGCAGCAACGCGAGTCCATCTTTCAGTGGCATGGGTGTGGCTTTGATCTCCCGAGCGACTGCGTCGCGCTGGCCTCTTCCCCGAACTGGCCGCAGCAGGCCTTTCGGCACGGTGATCGGGCCTGGGGCTTCCAGTTTCATCTGGAAGTGGATCAGGCCCTCATCGAACGTTGGCTGAGTACGCCCAGTTGTCTGCAGGAACTGGCTGACGCAGGACTGGACCCCAGCGGCGAGACCATTCGCCGCGACACGACACGGCACGTCGCGCGCATGCAGGCACTTGCCGAACCGGTTTTCGATGGCTTCCTGGATCTGGTCGGCCAACCACGCCGACGAATCATTCTCCCGTCCCGCTGAAAGCACCGTCGCGAACCGCATTCGCGACCACTGCTGCCATCACAAAGCTGCCATCATCGGCGCATGCCGCTTCGAACTGATCCATCTCCGCCCAGTCACACCCCACTGCTGCGGCGTCGCTACCTGGTGCTCGGTGGTCGCGGCTTCATTGGTCGACATTGTGTGGCTGCCCTGCAAAGGGCCGGCGCCGAGGTCATCGTGGCCGGACGACGAGCCACCGCCAGTCTGCCCCAAGCGCTGCCAGTGCAAGGCCTGTTGACGCACGAAAGCTGGAACCAGGTTCTTGAGCTGCCTGCCCTGGGCCGCCTGGATGGGGTCCTCAATGCCGTCGGCATCCTGCGGCAATCCCCTTGGCGTCGCTATGTCGACGTCCATGAGCGCGCCCCGACTGCACTGGCGGAAGCCTGTGCCAGGCGTGCCATGCCCCTGCTCCACATCTCGGCTCTGGGCCTGGACGCGCCAGCCTGCAGCGGCTTCATCCGTAGCAAGCTGGCCGGGGATGCCGGCGTGCGTGCCGCCGGCGAACCCTGCCTGGTCGTACGCCCTTCGCTGCTCGATGGACCGGACGGCTTTGGCTCGCGTTGGTTACGCGCGGTCGCACGCTTGCCGCTGCAAGCCACGCCCAGCTCGGCCTCGGGCCGCATATCGGCCTTGCATGTGGACGATCTGGCGGACGCCATCGTCGCGCTGTTCGCCTGCAACACCGAACAGCGACGCACATTGGCACCGCACCGCGTGATTGAACTCGGCGGCGAGCGAGCGATGACGCTGGCGCAGTATCTGCAGCACCTGCGCGGAGCGCGACCGCCCGCCCGGCAGGTCCCGGTACCCCATGCATTGGCACGCGGCGTCGCTCATTTGTGCGATCTGCTCCATCTCACGCCCTTTTCCTTTGGCCATCTCGAACTGCTGGCCCGCGACAATCTCGCCCGCGGCCAGCAGCTGCAAGCTCTGCTGGGTCGACCTCAGCGGCCGTTGGGACGAGATCTGCCGGCAGCACCACTGCGACCACTGGCGGGCTCGACAGCCAGCTGAGACCGTCGCCATTCAGCGCCACGCTGGCAAGCTGAAGGGATGTCACTGCGCTCGCCATTGCTGCCGTTCCTGCTGCTGGCCTGCGTGAGTGGCGCTCAGGTCGAGTCGTTGGGCGCTGGCTCGGCCATTCCTAACGCCATGAGCACCACCCTGGATCTGGGCGAGGAACAGATCGAACTGCACTACGTGCTCAGTCTGCTGCGAGGCACGAAGAGCAATGAAAGCAGCCGACTGCGCGTGGAACTGGATCTCGGTCAGTTGTACGCACCACTGAGCCAATGGATCGATGCGCAGTTGCCGCACGATCGCTGCGCCCGGCCCGGACGGGACAACTGGAGCGCCGGACCGGCCGAACTTGAATTGGCGCTGCGCGGCGAGGAATTGCTGCTACAAGCCGATCTGCCGGTACAGCTGTGGTGGTGCGAGCGGCTGCTCGGTCGAAACCTGAAGGCCAATCTGGACGGTCATGCCTCCCTGGGCCTGTTCCTGCGACTGCACACGGCATCCGATCATCTGCAACTGCAGGTGGCGGATCTGGCCGTACGTGCGGACGGTGATCTGGGCGATCTCGCAGAAGGCTGGTTGCGTCTGCGCGGCACGCGACTGACTGAACTGCTGCAGGAACGCCTGCAGCGAGGCCATCAGGCCATGCAGGACTGGTGGCTACCCAGCGCCATCAGCTTGCTGGATGGCCGCCTGCAGTCAGCCCGCTTCATCGAGCGTGATGGGATTCCAGCCGCCGAAGTGGTGTTGAGCCTGCGCCTGGACGGTCGCCACTGGCTTGAACTGCTGGGCCTGCTGCGGGTCGCGCGCTAGGGACCCTCTGAACAAGTCGCAAGGCGACTCGACTGCCGTACGCTGCCATTCGGGCTTTAGGCTGCCTGCTTTCGCCTGAGTCAGCCGAGCATGTCCGAGCACACCGAGCAACACACCGAGTTCACGACTCTGCGCCTGCAGATCGACGGCCACGCCGCGGAGATCGAGTTGCTGGGTCCCGGCCGCGGCAATGCGATGGGGCCTGCCTTCTGGGACGAGCTACCCGCCGCGGTGGCACAGGCAGAAGCCGATCCGCAAACCCGCACACTGCTGGTGACCGGGCAGGGCGAGCACTTCTGCTTCGGGCTGGACTTGCCCGCCACCGCGGCGCTGGTTGGCCCGCTGCTGGAGAATGGTGCTCGTGGACGAATCGACGTCATCACCGAGGCTCAGCGCATGCAGCGCGGTTTCGATGCGCTGGCCGCCAGTCGTCTGCCGGTGATCGCCGCCGTTCAGGGCTGGTGTATCGGTGCTGGTGTGGAGCTGTGCGCAGCCGCCGATCTGCGATTGGCCAGTGCCGACGCGCGATTTGCCCTGCGCGAGGTCAAAGTCGGGCTGGTCCCGGATCTGGGCGGCATTCAGCGACTGCCGCACCTGGTCGGCGAGGGCTGGGCCCGCTGGCTGGCGTTGACCGGTGACGACATCGATGCCAGACAGGCGCTGGCCATCGGCCTGGTCAATCAGATCTGTGATGATCACGCAGCGCTGTTGAGCGCGGCACGGGCTCTGGCTGGGCGAATCGCTGCCAACCCGCCGCTGGTGGTGTCCGCCATCAAGCGCGTGATGGCACAACGCGTGGCGCCTGGCGTGGCGCAAGGCAATCTGGAAGCGGCCACGATGAACGGACTGCTGACTCAGTCAGAGGATTTTGCCGAAGCCGTCCGTGCCTTCATGGAACGGCGGTCGCCGAACTTCCGCGGGCGCTAGGGATCCTCGAAACCATCGCTGAACAACGAGAGATCGACCAGGATCGAGCCCTGCATGCCCTGCAGGAAATGGAAGTCGCAGTAGTAGGGGTACTCACCCGGCTCATCGAGCACGACCATGTGCTCGGTGCCCGTGGTGGCACTGCCGATCGGACTGGTGGGATCGAAGGTTGCCGTGCCTCCGACCACATCGCCGGCAAACAGCGGGTGCATGCCAAAGTTCGGAATCGCCTGGAACAGGATGGTCGTTCCGGCACTCACCCGCGCGCAGCGTGGCCGGTACTGCAGCGGATTGCCGGCATTGTCGTTGGCAATGATCAGAAGGCTCTGGTCGCGGCGGTCCTGGAAGTCCGTCGGCAGGCAGCCATTGGCGCCCCAGGCTACTGCTGGCAAAAAGCAGATCACCAGCCAACTCATACTGCGAATTCCCACCATCTTCGCTCCGCCGCCTCGTTCGTGAAGAAAGCAGCATAGCCAGCCCGGGCAGCGCTTGCCGGGTTCGCCGTCACGACCGCCGAATGGCTTCAGTCCGTGCGCCTGTCCAGCGCGCAGGAGCGCTAGTTGCCCTCATCCCCTGCCGGCAGCAGCACCAGCTTGCCCACCGTTCGCCCCGACTCCAATAACGCCTGAGCCCGTGCGGCGTCGGCCAATGGCAGGCAGTGCACTGGCAATGGCGACAATTCGCCGGCCTCCAGCCGCTGTAGCAACCATTGCATGCCGACCGCCAGCCGTGGCGCCTGCCCCTGCAGAAAGCTGAGGTTGGCCGCCAGCACGCTGCGGTTGGACTGCGTCATGTCCAGCGGGTTGAAGCGCGGTGTGCGCAACCAGTCCCAAGCCAGCCGCAGCCAGTTCAGGCGACCGTTCTGCGGCAGCATGCTGTGAAAGCCATAGATCACCAGTCGACCGGTCGGTGCCAGATGGGCGTAGCTCTGCCGCAGGGTCGCCACACCGGTGGCATCGAAGATGGCATCGAACCCATTCGGTGCAAAGGCCTCGGCCTCCGCCCAAAGCCGGTCCGCCGAGCGATCGATGACCTGCTCGGCGCCCATCGTCAACGCGTGCTCGCGCTTGTCTGGCCGCCCCACGACGCCACACACCCGACAGCCTGCCAGCCGGCCCAGCTGACACAACGCCGAGCCCACGCCGCCGGCCGCGGAATGCACCAACCAGCGTTCACCGGTCCGCGGATGCACCTGCTGGTGCACCATGAACCAGGCGGTCAGAAACACCGTCGGCAGGGCCGCGGCCTGTGCCGGTGTCAACGCCGCAGGCCGTGCAAACACCTGCCCGGCCGGCAGCACCACATGCGAGGCATAGCCGTTGAACAGACACAGCCCGATGACCGGGTCGCCGACGCGCCACTGGTCGACATCAGCACCAACCGCGTCGATCTGTCCGGCCACTTCGAAGCCTGGCGTGATCGGGTACCCATGCAGCTCGCGGGCCGAGGCGTACAGGCCCATCCGGATGATGCCGTCGGCGTAGTTGACTCCACAGGCCTGCGCGGCGATACGCACCTCGCCCGGACCAGGCTCCGGCGTGGCGACAGTCTCCAGGCGCAGCGCCTCGTAACCACCCGGGCGGTCGATTCGTATGCGTTGCATGCGCGCTCCCCTGCTGTCCGGGCCCAACCGTATTGCGGTACGACCCGGCGCTGGGCACAGTGTGGCAGATGGAGTGGGCATTTCCCGATGAAGCGCTGGGCCTGGTGGTAGCACTGGGTTGCGGCCTGCTGATTGGTGTCGAGCGCGAGCAGGAGCGGCAGCATGGTGAGCACGCCGGACGTCGCGCGGCCGGGGTTCGCACCTGCGGCCTGCTGGCGCTGGCTGGCGGCATCTCGGCCCTGCTGGGGCCGGTGGCACTGGGCGTGGTCGGCGGCTTCGTTGCGCTGATCATCGCCTCGGGCTACCACGCCACACGCGCCGAGCACCCAGGCCTCACCACCGAAGTGGCGCTGCTGCTGACCTTCCTGATCGGCGCGCTGGCCATGCAGTTCGCACCGCTGGCCGCGGCGCTGGCGGTAACGATGACACTGCTGCTGCAATCCAAGGCCTGGCTGCATCGTTTTGCCCGCGAAACGCTGAGCGAGACCGAGCTCAACGACGCCCTGCTGCTGCTGGCTTCGGCATTGATCGTCCTGCCGGTGCTGCCCGATGGCCCCATCGGTCCCTTCGAAGCGCTCAATCTGCGCAAACTGTGGCTGCTGGTGGTGCTGGTCATGGCCATCAATGCCGCTGGCTACGCCGCCGTGCGGCTGCTGGGTCCGCGATTGGGCCTGCCACTGACCGGACTGGCCGGCGGCTTCGTCTCCAGTTCGGCGACGATCGGCGGCATGGCGCAGCGTTCCCGCCAGACGCCGGCGCTGGCGCGCGCCTGCGCGGCCGCGGGCATGGCTTCAAACATCTCGACACTGTTGCTGATCGCACTGCTGCTGGGCGCGGGTGATCCGACACTGCTGCGACGGCTGGGTATCGGGCTGCTGCTGGGCGGATGCCTGACAGTCGGCTACGCGGTGTTCCTGGGTCGGCGCGCGCCCTTGCCGGGCGAAGGCAATGGCAGCGGATTGAGCGAACGCCCCTTTCATTTTGGTCATGCATTGAGCTTTGCCGCGCTGATCGCGGTGGTGCTGCTCATCAGCCAGTTCCTCAGTGACTGGCTGGGCAGCGGCGGCGCGCTGCTGACCGCCGCCGCGGCTGGCTTCGCTGACGCCCACGCGGTGACGATTTCGATGGCGGAACTCGCCGCAGGCGGCCAACTCACGGCCACCAGCGGTTCCATCGCAGTGCTGCTGGCGCTGACCACCAATACCGTGACCAAGGCGTTGCTGACGGTCAGTGCCGGCCACACCGACTATCGCCGTGCGCTGCTGCCCGGATTGGCTCTGATGCTTGGCGGCGTTTGGCTGGGCTGGTGGCTGGGCAGCTTCTAACCCCTTGCCGCGCAGAGCGGCAGGCCGGACCATGCAGTACTGAACGAGACGGGAGCGAACGATGATCTGGTTACTGCTGGGCCTGCTGTTGTTTCTGGGCAGCCACTCGTTGCGATTGCTGGCGCCTGCAGTCCGCGACAGCTGGCGCAGCCGGCTCGGGCCCAATGGCTGGCGCGTCTTGTTCAGCCTGGTCTCGATTGCCGCATTCATCGTCCTCATCTATGGTTTTGGCCAGGCCCGAGGCACCCCGACGCTGATCTGGTCACCGCCGACCTTCATGCGCCATCTGGCTGCGCTGCTGACCTTGCCGGCCTTCATCCTGCTGGTCGCTGCCTATGTGCCCGGCAATCACTTCAAGGCCTGGATCGGCCATCCGATGCTGGCCGGTGTGAAACTGTGGGCACTGGCACACCTGCTCGCCAACGGCATGCTGCATGACTTGCTGCTGTTCGGCGCCTTCCTGGTCTGGGCCATCGCCGACTTTGCCGTGTCACGTCGGCGCGACCGTTCGGCCGGTGTGCGCTATCCGGCCGGCCAGCTGTTGCCAACGCTGATCAGCGTCGTTGTCGGCGGCGGTCTGTGGGCAGCCTTCGCGCTGTATCTGCATGTGCGCTGGATCGGTGTGGCCCCCTTTGGCTGAGTCCATCGATCCGGCGTCCGAGCAGATCGCTGCCGCCCAACAGATTCTGCGCTGCATCGATCTGACTTCGCTGGGCGAAAGCGATGACCGCGGCCGCATCATCGCCCTGTGCGCGCAGGCCGCCAGTCCGTACGGCTCGCCGGCAGCGATCTGTGTCTATCCCGAGTGGATCGATCTGGCCTGCACCGAACGCCAGCGCCTGGGATTGACGTCGATGGCCATCGCCAGCGTGGCGGACTTTCCGGACGGCAGCGGCAACCGGGGGCGGATCGAGCGCGAATGTCACCGCGCCGTGGCCGCCGGCGCCGACGAGATCGATGTGGTGATGCCCTGGCGGGCCCTGATCGAGGGCCGACTCGACCACGTTCGCCTGGCCCTGCGGACCGCGCGGGAAGCCACGGTCGGCAAGATTCTGAAGGTCATCCTGGAGAGCGGTGAACTGACGTCGGCACAGGTTCAACTGGCCAGCGAACTGGTGCTGCAATCCGGTGCCGATTTCCTCAAGACCTCCACTGGCAAGCGCGCCATCGGCGCCACACCAGCGGCAGCTTGCATCATGCTTGAGGTCCTGCGCGAACATGGTGGTACTGCCGGTTTCAAGGCCGCCGGCGGCATCCGAACCCTGGCGTCGGCCATCGACTATCTGCGGCTTGCCCAGCAGTATCTGGGTGCGGTCGATTCGAGTCGTATCCGCATCGGCGCCAGTGCCCTGTGGCAGGATGTGATCGACGTGCTGGACAGCGCACGCTGACGTACCGGACCTGTCGCCGGGTCCGGTCGACCATCCGCAGGAGGCACCAATGCCCTTCCACCCGGACGACGATCGGCTCATCGAACTCGCGCAATCCGCCCTGCAGCACAGTCATGCGCCCTACTCCGGATTTCATGTCGGTGCCGCACTGCTGTCGGCCAGTGGACAGCTGCACAGCGGCTGCAATGTCGAATCGGCCGCCTATCCGCTCACCAGTTGCGCCGAGCGTGCTGCAGTGACGGCCGCCGTCCGCGCCGAGGGCTCGAGCCTGCGGATCGTGCGCGCCGTGGTGCTGGCGCGCAGCGACGGCCAGGATCGGGCCGCTTCGCCCTGTGGCGGCTGTCGCCAGCTGCTGTGGGAGTTTGGTCACGCACTGCAGGTGGTTTTCCGCGGCGCGGACGGTGAACTGCAATGCCTGCCCATCGACGCGCTGCTCCCGGCGGCTTTCGGCCTTCCCCGCTGAGCCGCGGCAAAGGTTCGAAACAGCCACCCGGTCGAGCCTCGGCTCGCAAGGACTGATCAGCCAGCGCGCAGCCATCGGCTGGCAACGGCTGTAGCCATCGAAGATGCTGCAAACAACATCCAGGGGAATCCACGATGCTCGCAACATTGCTGACTCTGACTGCACTCGCCGCACCTCCGCCGTTGTCGGCCGAAGCCAACCCTGCGGCGCCGGCCGGTGTCCGCGCCGGTTTCGGACAACTGGTCGGCCCGGCGTGGTCCTGCCAGGGCAGCAATCTGCAAACCGACGGCGCCTGGCAGGATTCTCCGGGCCGGGCTCGCTGGCTGTTCCAGTACGTCCTGGATGGCCACGCAGTGCAGGACTTCTGGTATCCCCCGGCGGAAAGCCAGGGGCCACCCGGCACCAATCTGCGCACCTATGACCCCGATTCCGATCGCTGGATGATGGTCTGGGCGACCTCGCGTCAGGCGCACTTTGATCATTTTGAGGCACAGGTCGAAGATGGCCGCATCATCATGACCGGCGAGCGCGAGGCCAGCGGCGCATTTCCCGCACACCACGTACGCATCACCTTCAGCGACATCGGTCAAGGCGAATTCCACTGGCGCTATGAAGCTTCACCGGATGGTGACAGTGACCACTATCGGGAACAGGCTCGAATTCACTGTCAGCGTTGAGGCGCTGCTCGTGACCGACCTCAGCTGACTCAGATCAACCGAATCGCAGCAATGCGAGGACACACTGCGGCCATTCGCACCGCGTGGGTGACATCGATGGCTGCCGATGGGACTCGCACCGGCCACCTGGATCTGAGGCAGTGGCAGAGCCAGGCCATTGAGCAACTGCAACGGGAGGCCCTGCGCTCGGCCGACACGCATTTGCTGCAGCTCTGCCTGCCCGAGTTTCCGCAAATCAGCTTCTACCTGAAGGATGAATCCACCCATCCCAGCGGCAGTCTGAAGCACCGGCTGGCGCGATCGTTGTTCCTGTACGCGTTGTGCAACAACCGGCTGCGACCCGGACAGACCGTTGTTGACGCCTCCTCCGGCAGCACCGCCATCTCAGAGGCCTGGTTCGCCCGCTTGCTGGGGCTGCCTTTCGTTGCCGTGATGCCTGATTGCACGGCAAGCGCCAAGGTGGCGGCCCTGCAGCAGCTGGGCGCACGTTGCCTGCTGCTGCCGGTGGGCGCCGATACAGCTGCCGCCGCCAGCGAGTTCGCTCGTACCCACCAGGCCTGCTATCTGGACCAGTTCGGACTGGCCGAGCGCGCCACCGATTGGCGCGGCAACAACAACATCGCCGAGTCCATTCTCCGACAGCTGGCGGCCGAACCCGACCCGCAACCCGAGTGGATCGTCTGTGGCGTCGGTACGGGTGGCACCTCGGCAACGATCGGGCGTTACCTGCGCTATCGCGGTTGGCCAACCCGATTGTGTGTGGCCGAACCGAGCGGTGCAGCCTTCGCCCAGGCCTATCAAGCCGGCGGCTGCCGGGACGCGCTGGCGAGCCGCGCGACCATCATCGAAGGTGTGGGCCGGGCTCGCGTTGAGCCCGGCTTCCAGTTCGAGATCGTTGACCGGGTCGAGGAAATCGATGACGCCGATTCGGTCATCGGCATGCGTGACCTGGAAGCCCTGCTGGGCCGCCGCTACGGCGGCTCCTCCGGCTGCAACTGGATCGCCTGCCTGCGCCTGGCTGCCGAGCTTCGACAGCGGGGCCTGGGCGGCAGCATCGTCACGCTGCTCGGAGACAGTGGCGAACGCTATGCCGACACGCTCTATGACAATGCCTGGCTGCAGCAGCGCGGCCATGACCTGATGTCCGCCCAGAAACGCCTGAGCGACCTCAAGTCAGCGCGCTGAAGCGCCTGGACCCGGGGCGCGACCTCAGAACGGAATGTCGTCCTCGAAATCATCAGCCGGCGGGGGCGCCTGTCGACTGGGGGCCTGGCCGGAGGGGCGCTGACCACCACCACCGCGCTGCATCGGCCGGCCGCCACCACCGCCGCCGCCGCCTTCGTCATACTGGCCACCACCGCCACCACCGGTCCCACCGAGCATCTGCATCTCATTGGCGATGATGTCGGTCGCGTAGCGCTCGATGCCATCCTGGCCGGTGTACTTGTCTGTACGGATCGAACCCTCGATATAGACCTGCCGGCCCTTTTTCAGGTATTCCCCGGCGATTTCAGCCAGCCGACCGAAGAACTTCACCCGGTGCCATTCGGTGCGTTCCTGCCGCTCACCCTGCTTGTCGGTCCAGTTCTCCGAGGTGGCCAGCTTGATCGTGGTGATCGCCGATCCACCGGCGGTATAGCGGACTTCCGGATCCGTGCCCAGATTACCGATCAGAATGACCTTATTCACACCACGAGCCATGTCTATATCCTTGAATTGATTTGCTTTTTGTCAGGTCCGCCAATGACTGGCGTGAGACTGAAGCATAGCATGTGCCTCCCCGCCAACCAGTCGCCAACGGCACGCCTGGGCGGCCGATTCCGGCGCTGTGGACGGGCCGAAAAATCTGCCATCCGGCGAACATCGGAATCGCGCCACCGGGAACGACGCGCATCGCTATAATTCGGGCATGCCGAATGCACCCGATCGATTGAGTCCCGCCACTGGCGTGAGCAGCCTGGCCGATGTGACCGCACTGACCGCCGCCGGCATGGCGCGCGTGGATGCAGCCATCCGTCGCGAGCTCTACAGCGACGTCCTGCTGATTCGCCAGATCGGTGAGCACATCATCGCCGCTGGCGGCAAACGTCTGCGTCCGCAACTGGTGCTGCTGTGCGCCCAGGCCTGCGGCAGTCTGCAGGAGGATGCGGTGCAACTGGCCGTGGTGGTCGAGTTCATTCACACCGCCACGCTGCTGCACGACGATGTGGTCGATGGCTCGGATCTGCGTCGAGGCCGGGCCACCGCCAATGCCCTGTGGGGCAACGCACCCAGCGTGCTGGTCGGCGATTTCCTCTATTCGCGGGCCTTCCAGCTGATGGTCGGCGTCAACCGCATGGCGGTGATGCGGATCCTGGCCGACACCACCAATCGCATCGCCGAGGGCGAGGTGCTGCAACTGATGCAGCTGGGCGATCCGGAAACCTCCGAAGCGCGCTACCGCGACGTGATCGAGCGCAAGACGGCCGTGCTCTTCGCGGCGGCCTGCCGCCTGGGCGCGTTGAGCGCCGGCGCCGACAGCGATACCGAACTGGCAGCGGCCGCTTTCGGGCATCACCTGGGCATGGCCTTTCAGATCGCCGATGACCTGCTCGACTACACCGGCGATGCCGAACGCATCGGCAAGCATCTGGGCGATGATCTGGCCGAGGGCAAGCTGACCCTGCCGCTGATCCTGGCGCTGCAACGGGGCAGTGACGAGGTCGTGCAGTGCATCGCCGATGCGTTGCGCGAAGGCCGTCGCGAGGCTCTGCCGGCAGTGGTCCAGGCGCTGCGCAGCACCGATGCCCTGGAGGCCTGTGAGGCTCGTGCCGAGACCGAGTTGCAGGCCGCCCTGCAGGCTCTGGACGGTTTACCCCAGGGCCCCTGCCGCGATGGCCTGGCCTTCCTGGCGGATTACGCCCTGCACCGCCAGCGCTAGACGGCGACGCTTTTGGCCAGCGGATGCTGGCATTCCTAGCCGTCGCAACTGCAGCAGCAACAATCACCGGCGTTCGTGGTGCAGAAAGCCAAACGCCACCGCGAGGGTGGCGTTCGGTGACTCGATATGGGCAAGGGGCGACTACGGAACGAGTGTTTCGAAGCCATCCTCGAGCAGCACGTCGGAGTTTTCCAGGAAGCGGACTTCCGACACCGGGCCGCTGAAGATGCCCAGATCGTGCATGCCGATCTCACTGGGTGGGCGATCGGCATCGAACCAGAAGTTGTACATCGTGGCCCAGCGCAGTGCGTTGGCATCACTGGGCGACGACGGGAACGGTGGCGCCGCCCATTCGATGCTGTTGGCCGAGGTCGTCGCCGGCCAGTCGGTGGTGTCGTAAGGCTCGTTGGAATGCGCATCGACATCGCTGAAGCCGATGCCGGAGAAGTTGGTCGCACCGAAGAAGGTCACGGTCATGCGGTCGGCAGCACGATCCGAGTTCATGTTGTGCACGGCGTACTCGTAGTGCCAAAGCCCCGGAGACACTTCGGTGACCTTGCGCGCAACATGGTAGCGCTCGACCGGATCGGTGCCGGGCACATCGACGTTGACCAGTTCGACGGTGGGATCGATCGTCGGCCAGGCCTGAATGGCGACCTGTTCACGCACGGTGCTGCCACTCAACGTCAAATTGAAGGTGCTCTGGCTGACCGTCACCTCACGCCAGGAGGCGTTGTTCAGGCCATTGCCGGCCGCCGCATCATCCGAAGCAATGTAGTGACCCTCGATGAAATAGCGTGCACCGGGATTGGAGGCCGCCACCAGATCGTCCTGGGCCACGGCCACGCGCTGATTCCAACTCTCCGAGCTGGCACCGCCCCCACCATAGGGGAAGGGGAAAACGCCGGTCGCGGCATTCACCTCGGATTTGCGCCCCAGCGGGCGGGAACCATTCAAGCTGGAACCATAGGGGTCGGTGCAACCCACGCCCAACTGATCGGAGCCCAAAGGCGGCGTTTGACAGGAACCCGTACCGCAGCCGGCCGTGTTCGAATTGGTCGAGAGGAAGCCGTGCTTGAGCCAGCTGGCACCGATCTGATTGAAACGACCATCCTTGAGCCGATACATGTTCTGCGCAATGACCGGATGCTCCTGCGGCGTCGTGCCCGCACCGCAACCACCGGCGTTGTCGCACCAGTTCAGCGGCGCCGTGCCGATATTGCAGGAGCGGGTACCGATCGAATAACCGCGCTTGCCGTTGGACAAGCCGTAATTCTGCGTGTCGTAAAGCGAGAAAACCGTCACATCAGGGCCGGTCGAAGCGCCGTCGATCAGCGGAGCTTCTTCGGCCGCCTGCGCCACCGGCAAAACCGACAGCAGCAAGAACCCGCCCAGCAGTCGTCTGTACCAACGTTGTGCGTCGATCATCGGCCTTCTCCCAAATTCGAATTCACGAAAGTACCGGATTGCCCGGAAAGTGAATCTTGAAACCTACTCCGATTCGAGCGCCACTACCACCTAGGGAAGCGCAAGTTCTGTCCTGAATTGCAACGCAGCTGAATGATCCGGCTGCAGCTGCAGCACCCGATCCAGTGCTTCCAGCGCCTGCGCCCGCTGACCCGCTGCGGCGCTGGCCCGCGCCAGCAGAAACCAGGTGTCCGCATCGTCCGGCGTCTGCTCCGCGGCGATCCGGAATTGCGCGGCGGCCGCGTCGAACTGACCCAGTTCGGCATGGACGCCGGCCAGATTCTCGCGCGCTTCCTGATAGACCGGGCGCAACACCAGAGCGCGCTCGAAGAAGTTCAGTGATGCCCCCAACTGACCCGACAGCGCCCGCGCCAGACCGGCGTTGTAAAGCAGCTCCGGCGTTTCGCCCACCGCTGCCAGACCACGATCGAAGACCGCCTGCGCCTGGATCAACTGGCCCTGTCCGGCCAGCCCGATACCCATGGCCAGATAGGCCTCGGGCAGATCGGGGCGGGCGTCGATCGCCTGCTGCCAGGCTGCCAGTGCAGCCTCAAGCTCATGCCGCTGCAAGGCGATGTGTGCGCGCAGCTGCCACATCTGCTCACTCAGCTCATCATTGGCCACCGCTGCATCGGCCTGCGCCAGCGCAGCGTCGGGCCGATCAATCAGCACCTGCATCCAGGCCTGCTTGGCCGCATTGCCCAGCGTCGGGAACAAGCCCCAGCGATCGACCCTTTGCAGTGCTTCGATGGCTGACTCGGCAGCCGCCTGCTCGGCATCGCTCAGGGACGGGGTCTGGCCGGGATTGGCCAGCAACGCCAATCGAGCCGGCAGCAGGCTCTGCACAGCGGCATCGGCCGTGGCCATCTGCCAGCGCAGCACTGCCGAATGCAGCAGCAAAGCGATCAACACCGCCATACCGGCCAGCCACAGCCGCCCGGCCGGTCGCCAGCCATCGGCACCGCGCAGACGGAAACCGGCCCGATCGATCTGCTCGCCACGCAGCAGCCGCCAGGTCTGCAGGCCCAGGAAGGCCACGACCCCGGCTACCCCGAGCGACATCAGGAATGGCACGACGCCATAGAGTCCGCGCACGATCAGGAAGGTCAGACCGAACAGCAGCAGCAACGCCAGTTCCTCGCCCCAGCGCCAGGCCGGTCGTGCCGATCGGGTGACCGGCTGACGGCGGCGGGCCAGCAACGGAATGGTGCCAACACCGTAATAAAGCGCACCGGTCGGACAGACGCTGACGCAGTCGTTGCACTTCATGCAGCCCGGGGAGACCACCATGCCCCAGTCGCGCACCTCCTCATGCACCCGCACGTTGGAACTGCACACCGCAGTGCAATGCCCGCATTGCTGGCAGGCATCGGTCACCCGGATGCGCCAGGGCGCCAGGCGATCGACGGCGGCGAAGGCGGCGCCGTAGGGACAGGCATAGGTGCAGAAACCCTTGGCGCCGAGGAAATAGACGCAAGCGAAGCCGCAGATCAGGAAGGTCAGCGCCCCCACGATCCAGCCGGGGAAGGTGGCCCAGAAGTGGGCGGTGGTGAGCTCCATGCCACGCACCGCCAGCGAATCCCCGACCCACCAGCGATACACCAGCGGCCAGATGAACATGTACAGGAAGGCAGCCGTCGGCACCCAGGCCAGCACCCGCGAGCGCAGCGGCCGCGGGCGGATGCCGAGCTTGAGCATCCAGTGCCTGCACAGATCCTGCAGCGCCAGCAGATGACAGGCCCAGCCGCAGAAATAACGACCGAACAGCGCCGTCGACAGGATCATCAGCGCAAAGAAGATCAGGCCGGTATTGATGATCGAATCGCGACTGAAGGCCATCGCTTCGGAGGGCTCCACTGGTGTCACCGAACTGCCAGTGGTCAGCCAGTGGGCGATGTGGGCAGCAATCAGCAGATGCACCAGTACCAGCACCAGCGCGCGCCAGCGCGATGCCCGCGAGGCACGTACCCGTGGGCGGGCGGCCGCCGTTGCGGGATCGGAAACCGGTCGCTGCAGAACGCGTCGACTCATGCCCTGCTTCCGCTGCCGCACCGGCCGCGCAGCGCGAACTCTGTTATCTCATTGATCAGCAAAGCGATCACCTGCTGGCTGGCATCAGGCCGGCAAGTGTAGACGATCGCCCCGCCGGACGACGGTGCGCCCACCCCTGTCAGTGGGCTGGCGGCAGACTTTCGTCCGCGGCGACAGCTAGCATTCCCGAGTGGCCCGAAAAGCTGTATAAATTGACAGCATGAGCAAGCCCTCCACACTGACCGCACGGCAACGCCAGATCCTCGACTGGATCATCGCCTTCCAGCGTGATCAGGGTGCGCCGCCGACGCGACTGGAGATCTGTCGCGCCTTCGGATTCCGCTCGCCCAATGCCGCCGAGTCCCATCTGCGCGCCCTGGCCGACAAAGGCGCCATCGATCTGACCGGTGGACGGGCGCGCGGCATTCGCCTGCCGGCGCGCGGCAGCAGTGAACGGAGCCCGGCACGCAGCGGTCGTCGCAGCAGCCTGCCGCTGATCGGCCAGGTGGCTGCCGGCAGTCCCATCCTGGCCGAACAGAATGTCGAGGACGAGATCGAACTGGGTGGACAGAGCTTCAAGCCTACCGCGCACTATCTGTTGCGAGTGCGCGGTGACAGCATGATCGACGCCGGCATCCTCAATGGCGATCTGCTCGCCGTCCACCGCACTCAGACGGCCAGCGATGGCCAGATCGTGGTCGCCCGGCTGGGCGAGGAAGTCACCGTCAAGCGCCTGCATCACGCTGGCGACCGCATCCTGCTGCTGCCTGCCAACCCGGCCTACGCCCCCATCGAAGTGAATGCCGACGGCGAACCCTGCAGCATCGAGGGCTTGGGCGTGGGTGTGTTGCGACGGGGACTGTCGTGAGCAGACACAGATGGCCAGCCAGTGGCGGTGGACATTGAGCCATGTCCAGCCGATCCGACGCACTCGACCGTCTGCAGGCGGAGATTCCCCGACTCTGGCGCGGTCGTGGCGCCGGCCCTGCCGGCACCTCGGTACTGCCCAGCGGCCACCCGCCGCTGGACGAATTGCTGCCGGGCGGCGGCTGGCCCGTGGGCGCGCTCACCGAACTGCTCTATCCGCGGCCTGGCCTGGGTGAGCTGAGCCTGTTCCTGCCGGTGCTGCGTCAATGCAGTCAGTCGGCACAACGCGTAGCTCTGATTGCCCCGCCACTGCTGCCCAATGGGCCAGCCCTGGCTGCCCGTGGCGTGGTCTTGCAGCAACTCCTGCTGATTCGCTGCACCACCGCAGCCGAGCGACGCTGGGCCGCCGAGCAATGCCTGCGCTCTGGGCTGTTCGGCTGCCTGCTGCTGTGGCCAGGGCGCTGTGCGGACCAGGACCTGCGCCGCTTGCAACTGGCGGCCGAACAAAGCCAGACACTGACCGTACTGTATCGGGATCCGGATTGCCGTCTACAGGCCTCCCCGGCCCAGTTGCGCCTGCTGTTGCAAGCGAGCGACCAGCGGAGCGAATTGCTGCTGTTCAAGGCCCGTGGCCTGAATTGCTCGACGAGCGCACCGCTGCGACCCTTCGGTGACAGCCAGAGCTGGCGTGGTGACAGTCCCTGGAGCGAGCCCCTGACGGCAATCAGCCCGACCACCATCGGTCCCTGGCGACGTCAACGCCAACGACCGCTGCAATCATCGGCCAACGACGAAACCACCCGGCGCGCCGGCTGAGACCATGCTCTGGCTCGGCCTGCAGTTTCCTCAGCTCGGTCTGGATCTGGCCCGGCAGCTGCAAGCGGCTGATCCCGCCCTGCCACCCCACACCGCCGCGCGGGTGCTGGTCGAACGCCAGGGCTCACGCTGTCTGGTCGTACTGGCCTGCCCACAGGCCCGCGAAGCCGGCCTGTGCCCGGGTCAGCCATTGCCCCAGGCCCAGGCCCTGCTGCCGCAGGTCATCGTGATCGAACGCGATCCCTTGGCCGAACAACAGGCACTGCTGCATCTGGCCGCCTGTGCCTATCAGTACAGTCCCCAGCTGCAACTGGATCCACCGGCCGGACTGCTGCTGGAAATCGGCGGCAGTCTGCGGCTGTATCGAAATACGACGGCCATCCTGCTGCCGACCCTGCAGCAGCGCCTGCAGCAACTGGGCTTCCACAGCGTCGGCGGACTGGGGCGCACCGCGATGGCGGCCCGTTGGCGAGCACAGCTGGCCGCCGACGGGCGGATCCACTCGGCCTTCAGTACGCAGACTTCTGGCCAGCCACGCCTGCCCGCACTGGACCCGGTGCCGATCAGCGCCCTGCCTCTGCCCGCCGCGCTGCAGCAGGCGCTACTGGGCAGTGGTATCGATCAGCTCGGTGCCCTGCGCCGATTGCCGCGGCACAGCCTCAGGCGCCGCTTCGGTCGCCAGCTGTGCGAACTCCTCGATCGACTCGAAGGCCGCCGCGCCGAACCCGGCCAGTTCTGGCGACCAGCCGCCAGTCACCAGGCCAGCATCGAGCTGCCGGCACCCACGGCCCAGGGGGAAGGCCTGCGCTTCCCGTTGCGCCGGCTGCTGGGCGATCTGTGCCTGGCGCTGCGCGCCCGCGATGCCTGCGTGCCCGCCTTCCAACTGCAACTCGAACTCGAACGTGATGGCAGTGAAGCCGATCCGTTGCCGACCACGCCACGTCCACTGGCACGCTTACAGCGCGCCCGACGGCCACAACGGCAAGACTCAACGCGCGACCAGACCCAGGTCGAGCTGAGCATTCAGTTGCTGGTCCCCAGCCGTGATCCTCGACAGCTGGAAGAGATCGTCCAGCAACGCCTGGAAGCGCTGACCCTGCCCGGCCGAGTGTTGAGCCTGCGTCTGTTGGCACCGGTGCTGCAACCCCATCAGGCGCTGCAGGGCGATCTGTTTGATCGCCGCCTGCACGAACAACAGGACTGGCCAGCCCTGCTCGAACGGCTGCGCGCGCGGCTGGGAGAAACCGCGCTGCTGCGCCTGCAGGCCCAGCCCGATCATCGACCCGAGCATGCCGCCACACTAGTCCCGGTCACCCTGGCCGGCACCGACACATCAGCCACTGGCGCAGCCGCCGCACCGCCGTTGCAACAGCAGCCACTGTGGCTGACCGACCCGACTGAAGCTGGCCCGCCAGCCACAGCGGCCGGGACCTTCCTCGAACGCATCGAAGGCGGCTGGTGGGATGGGGAGGACATCCGCCGCGACTACTGGTGCCTGCGCGACGCCGACGGTGCACAGGCCTGGGTCTACAACGACCCGCGTCAGCCAACACAGTGGTATCTGCATGGCTGGTATGGCTGAGCCACCAACCGGGATCAATCGCGAAGCGTCGGGACCATCAGAAAAAACGGGGGCCGCAGCCCCCGTTTGCCATCACGCCCAACGCAATGCTCAGTTGGCCCAGCAGGTCCCGTTGTCGGTCACACCGGCCGCAGCGCGTACCCCCAAACTGTTGTAGCTCAGGTCTCCGCAACCATCTGTCAGCTGTGCCCCCAAGGGCGTGGCCGTGAGCAAAAATGTCAGATTGTCACCACTGGGACCCGGCGCGGTCGCCAGTGTGTAGAAGCCATTCTCCGACAACAACGGAATGCCGAGATCAGCGATGTTTGCCGCGTAGCGGTTGTTGTTGGTGAAGAATCGCTCCTGCGCCGCTGCCGCCTGCAGCAGCATGTTGTGAGCATCGGCTCGCCGCGCCCGCTGTACATAGTTGCCGTAGGCCGGATAGGCAATGCTGGCCAGGATCCCGATCAAGGCCAGCACGATCATCAACTCCAGCAGCGTGACACCACGCTGCCGTCGCCGGGCGCACTTATCACTCACCGTCGCCACATTCATGCTCATCACTCCCTGAACAACTCGCGCCAGGAGCGGCGTCGCCACTCGAATTCCGGCACCACCAGCGAAGTCGCCCCCGCACTGCCACCGGGCAGAATGATACGACCCTCGCCACCGCCGGGCATGGTCACGGGCGTCACCGCAGCAATGAAGTCATTAACCGACTCACCGATCACCTGCGCGTCATCGGACCCATTGATCATCCGATCGCCATTGGTGTCGAAGGACACAATGTAATCCGGAATTCCGTCGCCATTTGAATCCGTCGGACGCGCGCTACCAGGGATGCCACCATTGGTGACGTCAAAGAACAGCAGGAAGCTGCGTGCAGCCGGATTGCACGGGTCATCCGAGGTCGGAATCAGCGTGGGGGTGATTCCTACACCCGCACCCACGCGGACACCGGTACGCACGATATTCCGCTCACCCTGATCCAGGAAATCAAAATACCAACCTCTGTGTTGTGAATGGTCGATCGTACTGACGGTCAACGTTCGCCCGCTGCCAAGCACGGAGAGATTCTGCCTCAACAAGCGGTTCTGACCAACGACCGGATAGCCAGCCGCTGCCGGCCCCTGATCGAATATCCCGTACATCGACTGCACAGGGATACTCAGCGTCCGATCTTTGGGTTCGAGGTACTTGCCCGTGCCGAACAGCACCACCACCTGGCGGTCCTCGGTGAAGGCCAACCAGGGCTGCGCGGTGATCGGCTGAGCGAAGCCGTCACCGTTTCTGGCCTGGAACATCCGATCGACTGTCCAGGAGCCGGGCGATGAATCGGTCAGATCGAAGCGCCAGAGATTACCCGTCAGATCACCGGCGAAGGCCACATCGGTGACATCACGCACATTGGCACCCGTGACCGTGCAAAATTCCAGATTGCCGGGATCGCATTCCAGCGCATAGTCGCCACCCACCACACCGCCCAGACCAATCGTCCCATTGCCGAGCAGGAACTTGCGCACCAGACTCCCGGTCTGCAGATCGATCACATACAGCGATGCCTCACGCGTACCGGCGTTGCCGTCGGCGATTTCCGGATTGTAGCCACCCGGCACCAACGCGGCCCAGCGGCCATTGTGCAAGCGCGTGATATACGGCTGCCCGTAGGTGAAGCCCAGGTTCTCGCCACCCGACGATGCGTCGGAATACTCCCACAGCAGCGAGGGATTGTTCGCATCGGTCACATCCATCGCAAACACCGCCTGGCCGCCCAGGCGCAGCGTCTGCACCAGAATGGTTCGCCAGCTCCCCCCTATGAAGGCATCACGCACTTCCGGCGTGCCATCGACATAGGACTGGAAATCCAGATCCTGTGGGCTGCTCAGCCGCGACAGATTAGGATAGACCTTGTAAGGCACAAAGCCCCAAATCTCCTCGCCAGAGTTGCCATCGAAGGCATGCAGCATGCCGTCGTTTGCTCCCACATAGACCCGTTCCGGCCGAAACCGGAAGCTGCGCCGAAACTCATCGTAGCGAGCATTGCGCTCAGCCGATCCGTCCTCGAACGAGAAAGCATCCTCATCCCCGCGCACTGCGTTCGCCTCATCCCCATCAATCGGCAAGTCCACATAGAGGCCAATCGGTTGGCTGATCACCGTGGCACCCGAATTCACTACCGCTCCGAGCAGCGACTTGCGATTGCGGAAGGTGCCGCCGTTGACGAACTCCTCATCCCGGGCACCACGGATGTACTCCAATCTGGCCTCACCCACCGCCGCACTATCCAAGGTCGCCGTGGCTACGTTGAAGCGCAGAAAATCCTGCTGCTCGGAGTTCAGCTGACTCCACTGGAAGTCCACCATCGAAGACCCATCCCGATTGGCACTGGTCCAGATCCGTCGACTGTCGGGATCGCGCGCCGTCAGCAGATCCTCGGCACGCCAACGCTCCACGAAGGATTCCTCGTTAATCGACGGCGTAGCAGGATCGTCTGGCACAAAGTCCAGTCCAATCACACTGCCACTCCAGTCGGAAGTATCAAACCCGGTGCGGAAGGCTCGCGCCCCCAAGGTGAGCAAGGCCGACGACACCGACACCGGCGTGATCGAGGTGCTGCGCGCCTGCACGCTGCTGAAAAGCCGCGTCAAGGCCGTCACCAACTCCTGAGGATCCTGCGCGCTGAAGTACTCACCGCGGCTGTTGATCGCCGCGTGCCAGGTGTCATCCACGCCGGTGAAGTGATTGTTGAGCGTGTTGGGCCATGTCAGAGGACCTGTACGCAACTGGTCGTAATCGCTCGGGTAGGTCAACCCACCCGCCACACCCAGGCCCACAATGAAGTTGACCATGTGCTGCCAGGAGGCCGGATTGTTGGCTGGATTGAAGTAGACCTCGGGAACGGTCAGCGGATCAAAACCCGGGGCCATCGATGGTCCGGTGACACCGGTGCTCAGATCGGGGAAATAGGGTGGAACCGCATCATCGAGATCCGGGCGCAAATCACGCCGCCAATAATAAAAGGCAATGTCGGCCATGGTCGGCGCATTCCCGATCGTCGTCGGTTCAGCCGAATAGATTCGAGTATCTGTCGATCCGGGTGTATACGCAGTGCCATCCGGCAGCGTCCAGGACGTCGAGTCGTCGTCATCACTACCGTTCACCGAAGGATGGGAGGGATTACCTTCGTTCCAGAAGCCATCGGTTAGTGCAATATGGAAGTTCTGCCGACAAGTCAGTTCTCGCGCCGGGGAAGTCGCCGTGGCCGGCTCCCAATAGGGATTCCTGAAATTGGAGCCCGACCGCTCGAAGAAGTTGCCCGCACGGATCATCGATGCTCGCAGCGGCGTACCCCCACTGGCATTGGTGCGATAGAGCCAGTCGAAGAAATTCTGCCGCCACGTGCCTTGAAGCGGGCGAATTTCATCAGTCGAGCTCAACTGGTTGTTGTTGAAGTTCTGCCAGGCCACGCGGATGTTGTTGTCCAGCACGGCAAATGAGCGAGACGCCGCCGTACGGGCAAACAGGAAACGCGTCCGATAGTAGGCAAACCAGTTGGCAAAGTTCTGACGTTGCGTAGCCCCAGCCAACGCAACATTGACCGCGACGTAGTTGGTCGGATCGGCCACCTGGGTGGCATCGGTCGGATCGCTACCAGTAAATCGATAATAGAAAGCCGCCGAGTTGACGCCCGTGCCGCGATCGCTGGAATTGGTACCCGTCGGGCCAAATGGCAAAGCTGCATTGTTGTTATTCGCGCCACCGTCATTGTTGCAGTCGGTCGTATTGACCGCCCGATAATCGTGGCCGACGATGGTGTTGGCGTTGGTTCCCGAACGCGCATTCTTTCTCCGCGTCGGGAAATAGCGATTCGACAGATTGACCGTCGACGAGCCACCCGCACCCGAGACAATCGCTGTCGCCGCTTCATAGCCATCCAGCCAGGCCGCCGTAAAATTGGCATTCGGAAACGGCGTTGCGTCCGGCTGCAACGGCGGCACATAGACGGTATTCGGGTTGTAATAGACCTTGTTGTAACCCGACCAGTAGTAGCGCGGATGGCGCCAACCACAGTTGTCATCCACGGTGTCCGGCATGAAGCCGTTGGTCATCGACCCCGAATCGTCAAAACTGACCAACAAATTCGGGTCCACTGCCTGATTGAGGAACAATGGCACCTTGGTCAACGTCAAGGTGCCCGTCGGCACTTCCTGCGCCTGCACGCCAGGCGCTCCCAGGCCGAAGGCGAGCAGCGATGTCAGCAATACCTGCCTGAACCAAACCGTCTTCGTATTGGGCTTTGATTGAGCGATCATCATTTGCTCCTCTGCCTGTCAGCGCGTGGCAGTGAATGTGCTTTCAAAGGTGCGGACGACCCCATCGGTTCCGCCGGTCCCACGAGCCGTCACCCGGAAATAAAGAATCTCGCCAATAGAACCGCCACCCACGCCGGAGTGCGACACCGGCGTTCCAGATGCCGATCCGGCGGCACCAGGCCTTGCGCCCGCGCCCAACACCTCAATCATGTAGATCGGCATTTGCGCCAGACTTCCATGTGTCGTGGATGCAATCGAGGCATCTTCAAACGCCAGGGTATCGGCAAGCGGGCGAAGATCAGGCGATGACCGGAAGTTGCGGGCCTCCTTATCCATCACTTCCGCATTGTGCACAAAGTACTTTTCTTCCGCCGTCAACGGTGCACCGCGATGGTCCACGATCCAATCCCAGATCCAGTTCTCACCAGCCCTGAGCGCGCTCTCGCCAGCGGATTCGGCCAGCGACTCATTCCGAAAACCGCCAGCCATTCGCTCCTGCAAAATGGCGGCTCGAAACGCGATCAGCAGCGACAGCGTCAACACCACCAGGAAGATCAAACCGACCGCCAATGCTGCGCCCTGCTGCCGAACCGGCATTGCGTGCAAATGAGATGTCTTCAACATGGCCGTTCTCAATAGTTGTAAGTACGAAGAGAAACCGTTGTGCGGAACTCTCTCCGCAAAACGAATTCAGACGGCAAACCGTTCGGCATCGTTGTACCCGGCGTTACGTCGACCTCATTGGCGAACGCGTAAGTGTAATTGGGGGCCGCCACCGCAAGGACATTGTCGACGCTGGTGGCCATCATGCCGATCTCGACCGCCGATATCGAACGCCACAAACAGCCAGGTTCAACGCCCGGCAATCCTTCTGGTGACGCTTGGCATACCAGCGCTCCGCCTCCGGCACTCACGCCGGCATTGACCTGGTCGGCGGTCAAAACATGTTCCACGCCAGCGTTATCTTCGACCACATAGCGGAAATCGAGCCGTTCAATGCCTTCGACCAATTCTTCCGCCACGCCATTGACTTGCCGCATCAGCACTGGAATCAATCGACCCGGCTGATCCGGATCGGCACGATTTTGCAAGAAATAGCTGACGGTGCGAAAGCCACGCGTGAAGTTGGTCACTCTCGCATCTTCAGCCTCTGAATAGCGCGAGAGAATGACCGGACTTGGATGGATCTCAACACCTATAGCGACCGGCTGAAATACTTCAGCAACCGAGCAATTGCTGATCATCAACAGATCTCCCGCCTGATACCCAATCTCGGCGAGCGGATCAGCCGAAAAACGTGTCGACAGATCAAATTCAACACTTCCGCCACGGGTAGAGTCGTCAACATTGACTCCTTCCTGAGCGAGATAGCGGACGGTCAACACATCCGAACCCAAAGGTCGGAGACCTGCTGCAACGCCCATGGCTGGCGGATTCGTACTGTCTGCGCCGACTTCGGTGAAGTCGGGCAAGCAACCACCCGCCGTACATTCATGACCTTGCATGAAGTATCTCGGACTCAGCAGGAAATCATTCACATCAGCCGGCGGTGGCTGCACGGTGCCCCCATCCGGCAATCCATGCGGCATCGCACCACCAAAGTGGACCCGCAAGGCACGGGCCGTATTCACACCACTTTCCGGATAACGATTGTCGAAGGCCGAACAGTGCTGCAGGGTCGAGGCCTTGATTTCCCGGGCCATCAGATCCAATGCAAACCGCGCGTTTTCCTGCATGCGCGCCACGCCATTGCTGACGCGATTGGCCTGGTTGGTTTCCACCAGCAGTGTGACCAGCGCACCGAGGACGACCACGCCAACGGCCATGGCGACCAACAGCTCAATCAGCGTGAAAGCCCGCGACTGTTCCGGCCCGGCGCTCGTTTGATGAGTAGACAATGTGCTCATGGATTGAACGCCCATGCAAAGGTCTGTTGGTTCAATCCCGAGGCCTGCCCCTCGGCATCGACATTCTCCGACCACGACAAGGTGATCGTGCACAGCCCGGAGGGCGGCCGCCGAATGCCCACGCCCGGCGTCCGTCCGCCGTTCATGGCGCATTGCACCTGTGCCGCCGCGCCGGGCAACGTCTGCTGCAGCATCTGGCTCCAGAGATCCTGATCTCGAACGGCGATTTGCTGGAAGGTGCAACCCGCATCGCAGTTGGCGCTGCCGCCGGTTGGATAGGCACCGTCGTAGGCGAGCGCCCACATGCCACGGTCGTTGGCGCGCATCATGTCGGCCAGCGCCTCGGCCAGGAAGATCGCCTGGGTTCTTTGCACCGCCGTATTGTTTGACCGGATCGACAGCGCCATCGTGGCGCCCAGACCAATCAGCCCGATGCTGAAGATCACCACGGCCACCATCAACTCGATGAGCGTGAACCCGCTCTGACGACGTCCTGCCGTCAATCTCACACCATGGTCAGTGCGCTTCACAGACACGCCGTTTCTCCTATCTTGCTCTCGACCCGGCCACTGAGCGCGATGCACAGCCGCCGAGACTTGTCCAGATCGCCATCCGGGCGCCGCACGGTCAGCATGATGGGCTGGGCTGAACCCAGCAGGCGACCACTGGCGTCGAACCAGATGTGGTTGACGCCCACACCGCCGATGTCCTGCACGCTCACCTGGAAGCCGTCGCGAACCGGATCGCCGGTGCGCAACAGCACGTCATCGCCGTTCAAGCCACCGCTCCGGTCGCGATCGGTGGCCAGTTCCCAGCCTGCGGCCCAGTTCCCGCCCAGCGCGCTGACCCGCACGGGCCGCACCTGCTTGGTGGCCTCCGAACGTGCGCCCTGCAGCGCGGCAACCAGATCATTGGTCTGAGCCGACGTCGCGCCATTCATGACGGCCTCCTGAAAGGACGGCACGGCGAAACCCATCATGATGGCCAGCACGATGATCGTGATCATCAGCTCGAAGAGCGTGTAGCCCTGCATGGACGTTCGGAAAGATGCACGCATGGCAGTCTCCATTGGTTGTCGTCAGGTTAGAGGCTCGTCAGCCGGGGCTGCGCGCAGGGATTCCGCGCGGTAGCAGTTTTGCGACGGGCGGAGGACTGACCCGGCCCAGCGACCGTGTTGTTGAAGTTGCGCGAGCTTCAGGCGACCCGGGCCTCGCGAAACTCGCAAGCCTGCAGCGTGTTCTGCAGCAGACTGGCCACGGTCATCGGGCCCACACCGCCCGGCACAGGGGTGATCCAGCTGGCCCGCTCGGCGGCCACAGCAAACTCGACATCGCCGGTGAGCGCGCCATCGGGCAAGCGGTTGATGCCCACATCGATGACCACGGCACCGGGTTTGACCCACTCGCCCTTGACCAGACCTGGACGACCGACGGCCACCACCAGGATGTCGGCCCGGCCTACCTGCTGCTCCAGATCAGCGGTGAACTTGTGCGCGCAGGTCACGGTGGCGCCGGCCAGCAGCAATTCCAGCAGCATTGGCCGGCCGACATGGTTGGACGCGCCGACCACCACCGCATCCTTGCCCAGCACGGCCTTGTGCGTATGCGCCAGCAGCGTCATCACACCCTTGGGCGTGCACGGCCGCAGGCCAGGCCGACGCAGGGCCAGCCGGCCGATGTTCTCGGCATGAAAGCCGTCCACATCCTTGGCCGGGTCGATTCGACCGATCACCGCCTGGGTATCGATCTGAGGTGGCAGCGGCAGCTGCACCAGAATGCCGTCGATGGCCGGATCGGCATTGAGTGCGTCGATCAGCTGCAACAGTGCTGCCTGACTCAGTTCGGCGGGCAGGTCGTGATCCCGGGTCAGCAGTCCGGCCCGCGCGCAGGCACGACGCTTGTTGCGCACATAGACCTGCGAGGCGGCATCGTCACCCACCTGGATCACTGCCAGCCCCGGAGCGCGCAGGCCCGCGCGAGTGCGCGCCTGCACCCGCCGCCGCACGCCATCAATCAGTTCGTCGGCAATCAACTTGCCGTCCAGCCGCTGCGCTGTCATTCCCACTCCGCTTTCGACGCGCGGCGGATTATGCCCGCGAAGGCCGCCATCGGGCAGACAGGAGGTCGCAAGGTTGTCAATGATCACATCGGCACTGGCCGGCGAGTTGGTGGCGGCACGGGTCGTGGCACACTTGCGCCCTTTCCAGCCCAGGAGCCGCCCGCATGCTGTCCACCCTTCTCGCGTTGCCGGCCCTGGGCCTGGCCGCCACCTCAGCGGTGGATCCGCGTGTGCTCTCGGCTCTGCAGCGCCAGCCCTCTGCGCCCATCTATGTGGTCATGCGCGCCCAGCCGGACGTCAGCAACATGCGCAGTGTGGTTCACGGTGACGCCCGCGTAGCCGCCGTCGTCTCGACGCTTCGTGACCATGCCAAGGCCGATCAGGCCGAGGTCCGGCAGGAACTGGATCGTCGCGGGCTCCGCTATCGCAGCTTCTGGGCCGTCAATGCACTGTCATTGCAGGCCGACAGCGCCACCCTGCAATGGCTGGCCAACCGGCCCGAAGTGGCCGAGATTGCGTGGGATGGCCCGACTCGTCGCGTCCCGCAGGTTGTAGCGGAGTTGCCCACCGACAGTACCCGTGCCATCGAACAGGGCGTGACCCACATTGGCGCCGATCAGGTCTGGGCCGCCGGCTTTCGCGGTGAAGGGGTACTGATCGCCGGCCAGGACACCGGCTACGAATGGACGCACCCGGCGTTGCAGGCGGCCTACGCAGGTTGGGACGGGCAATCGGCTGACCACAACTACCACTGGTGGGATGCCATCCACAGCGGTGGCGGTGTCTGCGGTCCCGATTCGGCCACCCCCTGCGACGACAACGATCACGGCACCCACACGATGGGCACAATGTTGGGTGACGACGGCGGCAGCAACCAGATCGGCGTCGCCCCGGCAGCCCGCTGGATCGGTTGCCGCAACATGAACCAGGGTGACGGCACGCCGACCACCTACTCGGAGTGCTTCCAGTTCTATCTGGCACCCACCGATTCGACCGGCAACAACCCCGACCCGGCCCGCGCACCGCATGTGATCAACAACTCCTGGGGCTGCCCCACCTCCGAGGGCTGCACCGATCCGGACGTGATGCGCACGCTGGTGGAGAACGTTCGCGCCGCCGGCATTTGGTCGTGGTGTCTGCCGGCAATTCCGGCAGCAGCTGCAGTTCGGTCAACACGCCAGCGGCGATCTACGAAGCCAGCTTCACCGTCGGCAACAGCACCTTTTCCGACACGATGGCCGGCTCTTCCAGCCGCGGGCCGGTGACGGTGGATGGCAGCAATCGCATCAAGCCGGATGTCACCGCTCCGGGTACCGGAATCCGCTCCAGCGTTCGCGGTGGTGGCTATCAGAGCTTCAGCGGGACGAGCATGTCCGGCCCGCATGTGGCCGGCGCGGCGGCCTTGTTGATGAGTGTCGACGAGACCCTCAAGCGCGATCCGGATCGGGTGATCGATCTGCTGCAGCAGACCGCGGTGTCGATCAATTCCACCCAGACCTGTGGCGGCATCCCGACCACCACCATCCCCAACCCCGTATTCGGGCACGGCCGCATCGACGTGGCTGCGGCCTATGCGCTGCTGACCCAGGGCACGATGTTCGACGACGGCTTTGAGGACGCAGCGCCCACGGCGGATCACTGAGCCCGGCCATGGATCGACTCGAGCGCATCACCCGGCTGCATCGGCGGCTCAGCGTGGCCCGGACTGGCGCTGCGCTGGAGACGCTGATGGAAGAGCTGGACTGCTCGCGCGCGACGGTCTATCGCGACATCGCCTTCCTGCGCGACGCGCTCGGTGCGCCGATCGAACACGACCACGAGACGCAGCGCTGGAAATATGTGCCGCAACCGGGCGAGCAGTTCGAACTGCCCGGCTTGTGGCTGAGCGAAGAAGAGATCTATGCGCTGCTGGTGGCGCAGCAGACGCTCAGCGCGCAGAGCGATGGTCTGCTGGCCGAAGCGCTGGGCGATTTGCGGCCCCGGCTGAAGAAGGTCATGGGCGATCGCATCGATCGTCTGGGCCGTATCCGTGTCCTCAAACAAGGCGCTCGCCGGGTCGCTGAAGGCGTTTTCTCGGCGGTCGCCAACGGTGTGCTGGAACGGCGCCAGTTGCGTTTCGAATATCGGGCCCGTTCGACCGAGGAACGCACCCGACGGCTGGTGTCGCCGCAACGACTGATCCACTACCGCGACAACTGGTATCTGGACGCCTTCGACCACGACCGCCAGGCGCTACGGAGCTTTTCGCTGGATCGCATCGGACAGGTGCAGATTCTGGACGACGCCGCCGAAGATCTGCCGGAAGAACGTCTGGATGCCCAACTGGGCGCTGGCTACGGCATCTTTTCCGGTGCGCCTCGCGCCGTGGCGACGCTGCGCTTCACGGCACACGCGGCGCGCTGGGTGGCCGAAGAGCGCTGGCATCGCGAGCAGAGCGGCCGCTTCCGCGAGGACGGCAGCTATGAGCTCAAGGTGCCCTACGCCAACTCGCGCGAGTTGCTGATGGATGTGCTGCGCTTTGGCCCTGACTGCGAGGTCATCGCCCCGGCCAGTCTGCGCGAGGAGATGCGCTCGCTGCTGGTGCTGACCGAATCAGCCTACGGCGGCTGAACCGCCGCCGCAGGCACTCGGCATCACGCTGGCCGACTCGAGCTGACCGTCAACGCGCGGGCACTGACCTCACTCGATTCGACAGGCCTCCTCGAAATCCAGCCGCGGGCTGCGCGCATGCAGGCGCGAGGCATCGCCATGGCCCAGATTGACCAGGAAATTACTCTTCCACGGTGTCCCGGCAAAAAAAGTCTCATCGACCTGGGCGTTGTTGAAGCCACTCATCGGACCGCAGTCCAGCCCCAGCGCACGGGCAGCCAGGATCAAGTAGGCGCCCTGCAGCGTGCCGTTGCGGAAACCGCCCCAGAGAATGGCCTCGGGCTTGCCGGCGAACCAACTGCGCGCATCGGTATGCGGAAACAGCTTCGGCAGCTTCTCGTAGAACTCGAAATCGGTGGCCACGATGGCCGTGACCGGCGCGGCCATGGTCTTGGCCACATTGCCTTCATCCAGCGCCGGCTTGAGTCGAGCCTTGGCCTCCGGGCTACGGACAAACACGAACCGGCCCGGGCTGCAGTTGCCGCTGGTCGGCGCCATCCGCAATAGCTCATAGAGTTTGCGCAAGGTATCGTCTGACACTGGCTCGTCTTTCCAGTGACTATGCGTACGGGCATCGTTGAACAGCAAATCCAGTCCTGCCTGATCCAGTGCCATGCGTGGCTCCCTGTGGTCATCGAATGGGCCCATGGTAGCGAGATGAGGTCCATTTCGCGTCGATGGCCGAGACCCTGAGCGTGAGCGATACGTGGCTGTTGACCGATGGCAAGGCTGGCAATCTGCGACAGGCCCAGGCGCTGGCTGACTGGCTGCAACGGCCAGCCCGTGCCGTCACTGTCTCGCTCTCGGCGCCCTGGCGCTGGCTGTCACCATGGGCCATGCGAGCGCCGTCGAACGCGCTGCAACCGCCGATGAGCCCGCCCTGGCCAGCACTGGCCATCGGTTGCGGGCGCATTGGAGCCGCCGCGCTGGACGCCCTGCCCGACGCCAACAACGGCGGGCCCAGGCGCATCCAGATCCTCGACCCGCACATTGCTCCGAATCGCTTCGACGCCGTGATCGTTCCCGAGCACGATCGTCTGCAGGGCGACAACGTCATCGCGCTGACCGGCAGCCTGCACAGCGTCGATGCCGCGTGGCTGCAGAGGCAACGACAGCAGCAACCGGAATGGGCCGACTGCGATGCGCCACGGACACTGTTGCTACTGGGCGGGCCGCGCCGGGGCACCGGCTTCGGCACCCGCGAACTGGGCGAGTTGCTGCGCATCGTCGAGCACTGGCAGGCGCGCGATGCCGGCTGCCTGTGGATCAGCCTGTCGGGACGTACGCCCGCCGCCTGGCGCAGGCTGGTGGAGTCCTTTCTGCCTCGCCTCGGTGCCCACCGGCTTTGGCGCGGGACCGAGGACGGTGCCAATCCCTACCCGGGCTGGCTGGCGCATGCCGACCGCATCATCGTCACGCCGGATTCGGTCAACATGCTCAGCGAAGCCTGTGCCACCGGCACGCCCGTGCTGACGCACGCACCGCATGGTGTGCGCGGTCGTCTGGGCGAGTTGCATCGCAGCCTGAGAGAGCACGGCGCCCTGCGACCTTTGCAATTGAGTTTTCGAAGCTGGCGCTACGCACCGCTGAACGAAGGCCCCAGGGCTGTCGAAGCGCTGCGCCGGTTGCCAGCGTTGCGGCAACTCCTGCCGCCCACACCCTGACTTTCGGGCCGCGGCGGCCGGCAGTCCGCTTCGTAAGCTGCAAGATCATTGCCTTCACGGGAGTGCCGCTTGTCGCCGTCACCGGATGCCTCTCCGCTGCGCCTGTTGCTGGGTGTGCAGCAGCACGAGCGACGTCGGTTGGCGCTGGCTGCCTGCTTCTTCTTCTGTGTACTCGCCTCCTACTACCTGCTGCGCCCGCTGCGCGATGCCATGGGTGTGGCCGGCGGCGTCGACAACCTGCCCTGGCTGTTCATGGGCACGCTTGGCGCCACAGTGCTGGTCAGTCCGCTGTTTGCCTGGCTGGTGTCACGCTGGTCACGCCGCCAGTTTGTCGGGGTCAGCTATCGGCTGCTGATTATCTGCCTGGGTCTGTTCTATCTGGCCTGGACACTGTCCGGCGAGAGCTGGCGTCTGTGGATCGGGCGTGCCTTCTTCGTCTGGCTCAGTGTCTACGTCCTGTTCGCGGTCTCACTGATGTGGTCGGTGATGGCCGACAGCTTCCCGGACCGCGAAGCGCGACGGCTGTTTCCGCTGATCGGCGCCGGCGGCACTCTGGGCGGCATTGCTGGCAGCGCCCTGGCCGGCGTGCTGACCGAATCGCATGGAATGGGCATTCCGATGCTGCTGGCGGCGCTGTTTCTGGAGGCAGCGGTGCGAGCGATGCAGGCGCTGACACTGCGCTCGGCCGCGGAGTCACCCGAGCAGGCCCGCATCGATCGACAAGCCGTCGGCGGCCAGGTACGTGAAGTGCTGACCGGCCTGCTGCGGTCGCCCTATCTGCTGGGCGTCGCCGGCTTCATCCTGCTCTACACGATCGGTTCGACCTTTCTGTATCTGCTGCAGGCGGGCATCGTTGCGGCCATGGCCAGCGACATCCAGGCGCGCGGCACGCTGTTTGCCCGCATCGACCTGTTCGTCAACATCGCCACGCTGGCCTCACAACTGCTGCTGACCCGGCATCTGATCGCCCGCATGGGTGTGCCGATGACGCTGGCCCTGTTGCCGCTGCTGTCGTTGCTCGGCTTTGCCGCACTCGCGATCTGGCCAGCCTATGCGCTGCTGATCTTCGTGCAGGCCGGTCGTCGCGCCATCAATTTCGCCATCGCCAGCCCCACCCGTGAACTGCTCTACGTGCCACTGCCGCGCGGCGAGAAATTCAAGGTCAAGAACTTCATCGACACCTTCGTCTTTCGCGCCGGTGATCAGATCGGCGCGCTGACCCAGGCCGGCCTGAACACCGTCGGCGCGGGCATCGCAGCAACTGCGCTGCTCGGACTGCCGCTGTGCGCAGGCTGGTTGGCGCTGGCCTTCTGGCTGGGCCGGCGACACCGTCAACTGACCCTCGACCCTATCGCGCCGACGCCTGACGTGTCGGCCACTGTCCCACCGTCTGCCTCAGGAGAAGCCCATGCCACTGGATCGTCGTGAACTGCTGACGCTGGCCGCCCTCGGAGGCGCCCATCTTGCACTCGGCCATGCCGCCCTCGCGGCCGCGCCACCCACGCGACCGCTGCGCATCCTGATTCTCGGGGGCACCGGGTTCACCGGGCCTCACCAGGTCCGCTACGCCCTGTCCCGCGGTCATCACCTGACCCTGTTCAATCGTGGCCGGCGACCGCAGGACTGGCCAGGCGAGGTGGTCGAACTGACCGGCGATCGCGACACCGGCGATCTGGCCTCGCTGGCTGAAGGCGAATGGGATGTGTGCATCGACAATCCCACCTCGGTGCCGGTGTGGGTGCGCGATGCCGGCCAGGTACTCAAGGGCCGGGTCGGCCACTACATCTTCATCTCGACGATCTCGGTCTACGACGACAACAGCCAGCCCGGCATGACTGAGGACGCTGCTGTTGCCCAGTACACCGGCGAGGATCGCTATGCGGAGACGATGACCGGCCTGCGTGCCAACATGGCGCTCTACGGCCCGCTCAAGGCCGCCTCCGAGGCCGAGGCGCGGGCGCAGTTCGGTGCCGACCAGGTGACGGTGATTCGGCCCGGCCTGATCGTCGGCCCGGGCGACCAGACCGACCGCTTCAGCTACTGGCCGCTGCGCCTGCGTCGCGGTGGTGACGTGGTTGCCCCGGGCGATGGCAGCGATCCGGTGCAATTCATCGACGCCCGCGATCTGGCCGAATGGACGATTCGCATGGCCGAACAGCCGCAGGCCGGCACCTACAACGCCACCGGACCGGACTACGAGCTGAGCACGCTGGCGATGCTCTATGGCATCCGAGCCAGCACCACCGCGGGCGCCCGTTTGCACTGGTTGCCCACCGAGTTCCTGCAGGAGCAGAACGTCAATCCCTGGTCCGACATGCCGGTTTGGGTCCCCGGCCAGGGCGACAGCGCCGGTTTCGCCCGCACCAGCATCGCTCGTGCGCTCGCGGCGGGCCTCAGCTTTCGGCCACTGGCCACCACCACTGCGGACCTGCTGCAGTGGTACGACCAGCAGCCTGAAGAGCGGCGCGCCAGCCTGCGCGCAGGTCTAAGCCCGGAACGCGAGGCCGAAGTGCTGGCGGCCTGGAGACTGCGTGACTGATCGGCGAGCCCGGATCGCCTACGGCTTCTGCCCGCCGGCCTCGACCCGCTCGAACCAGCCGATCGTGTGCAGCACCTGCGTCAGCATGTGGCTGGGATGCAGGTTGATGCCATGCGAGGCACCGGGAATGCGCACCATCGCGGTGTCCACGCCGGCCAATTGCAATGCCTGGTAGAACTGCTCAGCCTCGCTGATCGGCGTGCGATAGTCCGCTTCGCCGCTGATCAGCATGGTCGGCGTCTTCACCTGACCGACGTACATCAGCGGCGAGCGGCGCAGATAGTGCTCCGGCTGTTCCCAGGGCAGCGCCGGGAACCAGTGTTTGGCAAACAGGCTGTACATATCGGCAGTCAGCGCGAAGCTGATCCAGTTGATCACCGGCTTGGCCACGACCGCCGCGCGGAAGCGGTCGGTGTGACCGACGATCCACGCGGTGAGCACGCCACCACCGGAGCCACCGGTGACAAACAGCCGCGCCGGGTCGATGTAGCCCTCGGCGATGACCGCATCGACGGCACTCATCAGATCATCGAAGTCCTGACCCGGATAGGCATCGTGGATCAGGTTGGTGAATGCCTGGCCATAGCTGGTGCTGCCGCGCGGATTGACATAGAGCACCACATAGCCGGCCGCGGCATAGAGCTGGGTTTCCGGTGCAAAGCGCGGGCCGTAGTCGGCATGGGGTCCGCCGTGAATCTCCAGCAACAGCGGGTAGCTGCGGTCTGCGCTGAAGCCGGGCGGCAACGCCAGCCAGCCCTGGATCCGCTGACCGCCAGCGCTGGAGGTGAACCAGCGCTCTTCGATGGCAGCCAGTTGCCGCTGCGCCAGCAAATCGACATTCAGGTGGGTCAGCTGCTGCCGCCGGCCCCGCGCATCGCGCCAGCTCAGATCGGCGGGCCGCTGGCTGTCGCCGCTGGTGTAGACCAGTTGCCCGGCGGCCACACTGAAGGCCGCACCGCCGTAGGGCCGGCCCATCGCGGTGCTGCCCAGATCGGTGGCCAGTGAACGGATCTCACCGCGGCCGCGGCGATCGACCCAGCCGATCCGATCCTGGCCCTGATCGGTGTAGCTGAAGATCAGGCCATCAGAACGGGCATCCCATTCGAAGGCATCGACCGAACGATCAAGCTGGTCGAGCAGGCGCAGTGGCTCTCCATCCGGCCAGGCACGGACGTAGAGCTGCATCGACGGCGCCGGCAGATCCTGTTCGTCGAAGCCCAGCCAGGCCAGCCAGCGACCGTCCGGTGACAGGGCCGGCGCGCGATCAGGTCCGTCGCGATCGGTGATTGCCTGCACGCGGCCGTCAGCGACATCGATCCGGTAGATCTCGCTGTCGCGGGCATCCTCATGCGGCTGGCGATTGGCCGTGGCCAACAGGCCACGCCCACCATCGACCCAGACCAGCGGGCCCTGATAGTCCTGCTGATCGCCCTGCTGGCAGCGCTGGCGCAGCGGCTGCTGGATGGCGGTCAGGGGCGCGTTCAATGCCTCGCTGTCGACGCTGGCACAGCCCAACAGCGGTCGCGGCGAGCCGCCATCAACCGACACCACAAAGGGCTGGCGGTACCCGCTGGGCAGATACCCACGACCATCCACCCGATAGCGTGGAGCCTCGATCACTGTCGCCGCCGGCGCCCATTTCGCGCCCTTGGGTGCCTTCGGCAAGCGGGCCCAATCGGGTCGGCTGGTCGGCACGAATTGCAGGAAGGCCAGTTGGCGGCCATCGGGTGACCAGCTCAGGGCACTGATGCCACCGTCAGGACGCGCCACCACCGTGCGACGGCCACTGCGCGGGTCCATCGTCACCAGCTGGCTGCCGCTCTCGCTGCGCTCGACGAAAGCCAAGCGCTTGCCATCTGGCGACCAGGCCACCGCATCGACTTCCTCGGCCAGCGGCTGACCGTTCTGCGCACCCAAGGTCTGCCACCACAGCGTGCTGCGGCGTCGATCCTGCATGCGGTCGTAGCCACGCCGCTGCCATACCAGTTGTATGCCGTCGGGACTGAGTTGCGGCGCATCGGCCCACTCCAACTCGAACACATCCATCGGCTGCAGCCCGGCGATCGGCGCCGCCAGGGCGACCGGGCCAGTCAGGGCAAACAGACTCAGCAGCAGCTTCAGGCGCATCAGGCACTCCGCTCGATCAGCATGGGAAACAGCGCTTTTACCGGGCCCTCGGGCCTAGGTGCAAGCCTCGTTGCGACCGGGAGTTAGTCGGACGCGTCGGGCTCCCCCAGATAGGCATCGATGATCTCGCGGGCCATGCGCGCCAGTTCGTCGGCCGGTAGCGAGCGACCGTCCTGCTGCAGACCCAGCGCGTACTGAAAGGCCGTGTGGAAGAGCCGGTCCTGATCCGGGGCGCCGCGTAGTTGCAGGCTGCCCGCCGCGATGAAGCGCCGCTCCCAGTCGGCCCGGATGGCCGCCCAGAAGGCGTCGGTCGCCGCCAGATAGTCGTCGCCTGCCTGGAAGTCCGTGCCGATGATGCGCTCGTAGCGGTTGTAGCCGAACTCCCGCGCCAGCACCGGGGTGTCCGCGCGCAGCTGCCCGGCGCCACTCAGCGCCACCTTGTTGTTCTGCTGCTCATGGACCCAGCCGGTGGGCGTGATGGTGTGGCGATTGCTGCCGACCAGCACCTGGTAGTCCTCCCGCACGCTCCATTCGCGCCGCGGCAGCGGCCGCCAACCCTCGCCACCTTCCCAGCTGGAATAGTTGCCGTGATGCTGCCACTGGCCCACACCGCCGTAGCGCGGCGAGTCGTCGACCT
>JAWLAT010000010.1:0-164045 GCA_041395325.1 Lysobacterales bacterium | reverse complement strand
CCACCCACTGTGTCCAGGCCACGCCAGGCGCGCCGACCGCTACCCTCGGTGCGGCGGGACTACGCGCTGTACAGCTTTACCAGCCTGATGCGCCAAGGCGCCGACGCGTTGGGCCAGCAGAGTGCGGCGATCGACGAGTTGCCGATCGCCAGTGTGGCGACGGCGCAGATCGACTCCGATTCGGCGCATCCGGAATTGCTCGCGCTGGCCGCGGTCAAGGGGCCCCGCTTTGGTAACGCGATGCATCGCCTGCTTGAGGACGGTCGCGGTCAGGTTCCTTACGTTGAGCAGTTGGACCGGATCCGCGCCGCGCTGGACGCAGAGGCTGTGCGGCTGGACAGCCCGTCGCCAGAGGCGACGCTGACCGCCATGGCAGCCATGCTCGACCGCTGCGTCGAGACCGAGCTGGCGTCCGGACTGCGGCTGGTCGAGTTGCCAGGATCGGCACGCCGCGCCGAGTTCGAGTTCAGCTTCAGTCTGGAGGGGGCCGGCTGGCATGGCCTGTCGGCGTTGCTGCAGCGACACCAGCTTGGTCATTGGTGGCCGGCAGTGCAGCAGACCCAGTGGCTGAACGGACTGATGAAGGGCTACATCGATCTGGTGTTCGGCTGGGATGGGCGCTATCACGTGCTGGACTACAAGACCAATTTCCTCGGCACGCAGCTGAGCGACTATGGCCTCGAGACCGTGGATCGGGCCATGGTCGCGCATCACTACGGCCTGCAGGCGCTGATCTACAGTGTGGCCTTGCACCGCTACCTGGGTCGCCGCCTGGACGACTATGACCCTGCCCGGCAGCTGGGCGAGAGCTGGTACCTGTTCGTTCGAGCCTGTGGCTTGGGCCAGGGCGCCGGCGTCTGGCGCCGGAAATTCCCGGTGGCGCTGATCGAGGCGCTGGACCGACTCTTCGACAGCGAGGCGAGTGCCGCATGAGCCTGCTCGCGGAAGCGCCGCCGGAACGAACCGACCTGGGTGCCGCCGTTCAGGCCTGGGTCTTGCGCAAGACTGGGTCAAAGCGCCTGGCCCGGGCTCTGGCGTTGGCCGCGCGCGCCGAGATGGAGGGTCATGCCTGCGTCCGACTCGGTCCAGCCGGCGAGCACTGGCCTGCTGGTGATTTGAGCGAACTGGCTGCACATCCCTGGATCAGTGACGGCAGCCGCATCAGCGCTGGCGTGCTGACCGACCAGGGTGATTGCTTCCTGTGGCGCAACTGGCAGCACGAGGCCTGCGTTGCCGAGGCGTTGCACGCGCGCCGCCTGGCCAGCACTGAGCCGCCCTTTGGCAGCCTGGTGGCGGATCTGGATCTGCTCTTCGCTGGCATGGATCCGGACCACTGCGACTTGCAGCGCCGGGCGGTCGAGCGGGTCGTTGGCAAGCACCTGTTCGTCCTCAGCGGCGGACCGGGCACCGGCAAGACCACCACCGTACTGCGAATGCTGCTGATGTTGCTGCGTCAGGCGCAGAACGAAGGGCGGGGCACCCCGGCGCTGGCGTTGGCAGCGCCGACCGGCAAGGCTGCTCAGCGATTGTCGCAGGCGATTCGCGACGGCAAGGCGGGGCTGCGGCGCTTTCTGGATGGGCAGGCCACCAGCGATGACTGGTCCCCTCTGCTGGGCGCCATCCCCGATGCGGCGCAAACGCTGCATCGGTTGCTGGGTGCGAATCCGGCACGCGATGCTTTCACCCACGATCAGGCACAGCCCTTGCCGTATTCAGTCGTGGTGGTTGACGAGGCGTCGATGGTCGATCTGGCCACGATGCGAGCGCTGCTGGACGCGCTGGCGCCGACGGCCACCTTGATCCTGGTTGGTGATCCGGACCAGCTGGTGTCGGTCTCGGCCGGTTCGGTGCTGGCCGACATCGTGCACGTCACCGAGCGTGATGACGGCTTCCGCCGTTGCAGCATGCGCTTGCGTCACGTCTGGCGTGCCGAACACGATCTGGCTGCGGTTTACGAGGCAGCGCGGCACGGGGACGCAGCGGCGTTGCGCCGCCGACTGCAGCGAGTCGATGGCGCGGCCTTGCATGAGGTCGCGTCGATCGATGAATTGAACGCACGCCTGGACCACTGGAGCGACGACCAGAGCTGGGCCAGCGTGCAGATGCTGACCCGCCAGCGCCAGGAAAGTGATCCGGCAGCGGCCTTTGCTGCGCTGGCCGAACGCCAGCTGCTGACTGCCTTGCGCGGCGGCCCCTTCGGCAGCGAGCGCATCAATGAGCTGATGGACCAGCGCCTGCGAGCGGTCGCCGGTGGCGCGCGCTGGTATCCCGGACGGCCGGTGCTGATCCGTCACAACGACTATGGCCGGCGGCTGTTCAACGGCGACATCGGTCTGGCCTGCGGGCAGGGTGATGAGCTGCGCGTCTGCTTTGCGTCGGTCGATGCCGACGGTCGGCCACGTTGGCGCTGGCTGTCGCCACGCGAATTGCCCGATCATGACCTGGCCTATGCGTTGACCATCCACCAGAGTCAGGGGTCGGAGTACGGTCACGTGGCCGTGCTGCTGCCGCCAGAGGCCAGTCATCGGATTCTCTCCCGGCAACTGCTCTACACCGCCATCTCCCGCGCCCGCTTCAGTGTGGAGCTCTGGTCGACCGAGCCAAGCGTGGATGCGGCTTTGGCCCAGCGCAGTGAGCGCCACGGCGGCTTGCGCACCCGCTTGCTCGATGGAACTCGGCGCACCGACAACGCTCCGTGAATGCACGCTTTCGCGGAGCGCGTGAATGGGCAGGTTGTGCATCGGTTGGATTCTCTGGGCCTTGTTGTGCCCGCCCCTAATGGCCAGCAACCTGATGCGCAACGACGAGCGCCACTATTTCGCTTGTAGCGAAGGGACCTGCAGCCCGCGAGTCAGGCTGCAGAGGCGGTCTCTCTTGGGGCCAGACTGTTGGGTGCCGTTGGAGGTCGGTGCGGCGGATCCGCTGGCCGACGAGGTTTTTGCAGCATTGGCCGGAGCAGCGCCGGAGGGCCAGTATCTGCTCGTACTGAGCCGCCGTTTTGCCCGCGCGGCCAAGGCTGCTGAGGCGAAGAGATCGGTTGAAGTGGCGCACAACGCTTCGAGTTGGGCCTGGGATGTGGGTCAGATCGAACGTCTCAACGCGAGCGCGGCTGAACTCGATGGGCTGATCGCCGACGAGCTGAGCCTCAAGCAACGCGAATGTCGTCAGCAGCGAGTGCAGTGGGCATTGCGTGTGGCCCCGTTTGTGCCACTGCTGGCGTGGGCCGGTGTGCAGGGGTTTCTGGCGCACCGGCGCATCTGGCAGCGCGGCCCCTTGGGCATGATCGTCCTGAAGCTGATCGCCGGGGTGCCGCTGGCCCTGATCTACAGCGTCTGTTGGGCCTGGACCGGCGTCTTTGGCGAGCATCCCGATTGGCTGGTGGTGCCGGCCATGCTGATTGTCGTGCTGCTGCTGTGGATCGGCAGCGTGGCCTTTCTGTTCTGGTTGGGTCGCTGCGCAACACGGCGATGGACATGAATTTGTCCCCCACAGCCGCCGGCTGGCTGGCCGATCTGATTCTGCTGCTGCACGCGCTGATCGTGCTGTTCGTGGTCCTGCTGCCGCCACTGATCTGGATCGGCGGCTGGCGCGGCTGGCGGCTGGCCCGTAGTAGGTCGTTGCGCCTGCTGCATCTGCTGACGATCGGCTTTGTGGTGCTGCAGAGCTGGCTCGGGCAGACCTGTCCGCTGACCTTGTGGGAGTCCGCCTTGCGGGTCCAGGCAGGCGGACAGGGCTACCAACGAGGCCTGATCGAGGACTGGGTCGGGCGCTGCTTGTTCTACAACGCACCGCCGACCGTATTCGTGCTGATCTACAGCGGCTTCGCTGCCCTCGTAATCTGGACCTGGTGGCGCTGGCTGCCACGACGCCGTTCCGGGAAATAGTGCGTCTTGGCGAGAATGACGATGACTGGGTCTGTCTGACACCGGCGTCGTCACCCAGGGGCCTGTTTCACCGCGACTGCGGGCGCCAACAGCATGGCGTCGTTCTTGCATGGATGGGTTGTCTCGATCCCCAACAAGGAGGCCGCATGAGCACTGGACAAGGTTCGGCTGGCAACGTCATCGCCGCGCTGGCGAGTTTTTTCATTCCCGGGCTGGGCCAGTTGCTGCAGGGGCGATTGTTCCTGGCGATCGTGCAGTTCGTGCTGGCCGCCGTGCTGTGGCTGGTGCTGCTGGGATGGATCGTTCACCTGTGGTCGATCATCGACGCCGCCGTCTACGAGCCGCCGCGCCGATACTACGCGTAGATCCAGATCCACCAGGGGAGCGGGCAGGGACCGCTCCCCTGTCCTTAGGTCTGTGGTCCCGCTCCGGGCGCAGATCTAGCATCATGGTCAGGTGGCGGCCAGATCACTGGCCGCCGCCCGCGATCGGACTGCGCAAAGGAACGGCTTGGATCTGAATCGGCCCCTGCGACAGCTCGCCTGGCGCGCCAGCCGCTGGATCATGGGCCTGTGCCTGTGTTTGTTTGCACTGCCGGTTCAGGCCGAACTGGCGCTGACCGGTGAATGGCTGCCGGGTGGGCCTGGCATCGACGCCCACGCCATCGCAACGGGGTCATTTGACGGACGTTTTGAGCCCTTTGATCCCACCCTACTGCGTGCCTTTCCACGCAATCCCGACGGCGTCTGGATCCGGCTGCGGCCCGCGGCCGGACCGTGGCCGGCGCAAGCGCTTGCCTTGCTGGTCCGTCATCCCTCGGTAGAGCGCGTCACGCTGTATCGGCAGGCCGAGCCTGCACTGAGTCTGCAAGTGCTGCGTCAGGCACCGGCAGACCTGGAGCCAGGCTACGGGCGGCTGCATTTCCCCCTGAGTTCACTCGATGGGCCATTGCTGTTGCGGCTGGAACCCTTGCCACAACGACCCGCCAGTCTGCGCTTCGCCGTGGTCAGCCACGGCGAGTTTGTGCTCGAGAACGGCCGCTGGCTGGCCTTCGCCAGCGCCTGCTTCGCCATCATGCTGGCGATGGCGATTGTCGCCCTGTGCTTCGCCACGCTGCTGCGCGACATCACCTTCCTCTATTACGCCGGCTATGGGTTGTGCTTCTGCAGCATTCTGCTGTTGCAAAGCGGCTTTCTGGTCCACCCGCTGGGCGTTACCGACGTGTGGCAGTGGTTCTCGCCGGTGGGGCGGGCGGTGACGGCACTGTCAGTGCTGTTTGCAGTGCTCTTTCTCGATCGTTTTGCCACGCTGCGCCGCTATGCGCCGCGCGGGCGCTGGCTGGCGCTGGGCCTGGCCGGCAGCGTGGTCACGCTGATGCTTGCAGGCGCGGTGCCTTGGGCGCCGGTTCAACAGCTGCCGAGTGTCTTGATCAATCCCCTGTTGGCGCTGGGCGCACCGTTGATTCTGTCGGTCGCATTGCAGGCCTGGTGGCGGGGGTCGCGCTATGCCGGCATTTTTGTGTTGGGCTGGAGCCCTCTGCTGATCCTGACCATGCTCGACAGCGCCTCCTTGCCGGCGCTGGCCGGTGTCACCTGGTTGGGCACCGGCATGCTCGCGGCCGGCGCTTTCGAGGCGCTGGTACTGTCACTGGGCCTGGCCGGTCGATCCCTGGCCTTGCGGCACGAACGCGATCTGGCGCGCATCCTGGCCGACACCGATCCGCTGACGGCCTTGCTCAATCGGCGCGCCTGGGGCGAGCGTCTGGACCCGATGCTGACGCGCGCCAGAGCGACGCGCGAACCGCTGAGCGTGCTGTTCCTCGATCTGGACTACTTCAAGCGGTTGAATGACAGCCAGGGCCACGAGGCCGGCGATCGGGCCCTGCGGCTGCTGGCCCAGCTGATCCACGCCGAGGTGCTGCCGCAGGGCCTGGCAGGTCGCTACGGCGGTGAGGAGTTCGTGGTGGCGCTGCCCGGCAGCGATGCGGCCGCGGCACTCGCCATCGGCGAGCGCATCCGCGCGGCGCTGCGACGTGCAGCAGTGCGAGTCGATGACCACGGTGCGCTGCTGGACAGCAGCGTCGGGGTGGCCGAGCTGCGCCGGGGTGATACCGCGGCTTCGCTGCTGCGGCGCGCCGACGAGGCGATGTACGCACACAAGCAGTCTCGACGCGCACCCGGTGTCACGGAGATCAGCCGTCCCGCGGGTGAGACCAGTGATCCCGCCTCAGGCGCGTTGCCAGATGCGCAGCGCGTTGTGGGCAGGTAGCGGGATGTCGGCCGCCAGCGACAGGCCGTTGGCGGCTGCCAGCGCATCCAGTTCACTGATATCGCGAATGCCGCGTTCCGGATTCTCTGCGCGCAGGCGCTGATCGAATTCGGCATTGCCCGCGCTGGTGGCCTGCCCGAGGCGGTGAAAGGGGCCGTAGATCATCAGCTGCCCGTTCGAGGCCAGCACCTTGGCCGCACCGGCAAACAAGCCCGGCAACTCGCTGCGGCCCATGATGTGCAGGGTGTTGGCGCTGTAGACCGCGTCAAATGAACCCGATGGCCAGTTCGTCTCCTTCGCGTCCAGTTCGATCGGAACCGGCATCTCAGGGGCCAGGCGCAACTGTTCGCGACGCAGTTCCTGCAGGGCGTCGGGGTGTTCGCTGCACTGCCACTGGACCTGAGGCAGGGCCCGACTGAACAGCCGTGCATGCAGGCCCAATCCACTGCCCACCTCCAACAACCTCGTCGACCCGGACAGTGCGGCGCGCAGCACGGCCAGGATCGGTCCGGCGTTGCGTGCGGCAGCCGGGGACGCTTCGGCGCCCTCCGGTGGCGCGGCACTGAGTGCGGCATTGACCCGCGCGGGCTGCAGCAGGTCGCGTTCACGCAGGGCGGCGAGGATGTCCCGCAGGCTGGCCTCGGGCGGGCGACTGGCGTCCAGTTGCACGATCGACGGACCGCTCAGGCCCGCATAGATCGCGTCGACGCGGCGCAGGTTGTCGAGCCGCTCAAAAGCGTCACTGCCTTCACCACGCGAACCGATGCGCAGCAGCGCCTGTTCGGGGTCCAGCCGCAGCACGACCACCAGTTGCGGTCGTGGTGCGAAGCGCTCGTTCAGTTCGATCAGCGTCTGCGGATCCAGCCCGGCTGCACCCTGGTAGGCGGCCGTGGAGTGGTAGTAGCGGTCGAGCAGCACGGCCTCGCCGCGCGCCAGCGCCGGCCAGACGGTATCGCTCAGATGACGGTGGCGGTCGGCCAGCAAGAGCTCAAGCTCCCTGGCGGGTGGCAAGCGTTGCTGCGACCGGGCGGCATCGCGCAGGGCTGTGCCTTCGGGGCCGTCGGTGGGTTCGCGTGAGCACCGGACCGTCCAGCCCAGCGTGCTCAGTGCATCTGCCAGCAGCGACTGCAAGGTGGACTTGCCGGTGCCATCGATCCCTTCCAGGGTCAACAGCAGGCCGGCATGGGGATGGATGGGCATGGCTTCTGCGTCTTCGGGGGAAAGAGCAGTGTAGCGACCCAGGCAGACATGTCCGTCCATGTCGTGCGCCTGAGGCTGGCATACCATGGCGGCCCATACTGACCTCATTGGGGACGGCCAGGTGTCGTTGCACGCGAATTGTCGTCTTGCTGTGGTTGCTGCCTTGCTGGTGGCAGCGCCACAGATGTCCACCGCCGCTGACCTGGCTTTTCAAGTGGGCGGGCACGACCCGGCCAGCAGCCGTCCGGCCACCTTGCAGCTGTTTCTGTCCGGGACTACCGGGTCCATGGCTGCGATTCATCTGGAACTGCCATTTCCCACGGGCACTTTCCTGCCACCGCAAGTGATCGACTGCCTGTCGCAGGCACAGTGCCACTACGAAAGTGCCAGTGGGCGAGTGATTGTCGACCAGCTGGCAGAGCCGGGTTCGCCGATCCAGGACCAGTTGCTGTGCGAGATGGCGTTGCGGGTCCGGCCGGGAACACCGGTGGGTTTGCGGCCGTTGGCCGTCGAGGCACTGGAGGCCGTGGATCTGTCAGGGCAAGCCGTTGCGGTCAACGTGGTCGGCAACGTCCTGCAGGTGCTCGATTCGGGCGCTGGGAGTGGCGTGCTTCAGTTCTTGCCTCCGCCCGATCCGAGTTGCCGCGCAGAATCGACCGAAGTGATCGTCGACTCGGCCGGGCAGTCCGAGATTGCGCTGGCGCTGCTCGAACTCAGTGCTCAGGCACCGCTGGCCATCAGCTGTGGAGGTGACAGCGCAGTTTCTGTCGTTGGCGGTGGCGAACAGGCCGTTCCCGGGCCGGCCTTGGTGCCCATCGCGTTGCAATGCCTTCCCGGACATGAGCGCGGACGCGTGGCCTGCGTTGAGGCCAGTAGCGGCGGGGAGCGCGCGGTATTCTGGGACGTCGACTGCGGCCAGATGCTCCATGCCGATGGCTTCGAGGCCGCGACTCCGGGTGCGTCAGAGCCCCTCTGATCCCGTCCTCTCCAGTGAACTCATGCAGACGTTTTCTGCTGCGATGGCATACTCGCCCGCCACCCATTGGCTGAATCCCCGATGCCCTACGTCCTTGGCCCCCATTGCTTCGAGCCGGCCGTCGTGCTGGCGCCGATGGCGGGTGTGACCGACCGTCCCTTTCGGCAGCTGTGTCGCCGACTGGGTGCGGATCTGGTGGTGGGCGAGATGGTGTCCTCGGATCTGTCGCTCTATCACACGGCCAAGACGCGGCGACGGCTGGATCATGCCGGCGAGCCTGAGCCGGTGATCGTGCAGATCGCCGGCTACGATCCACGCATGTTGGCCGAAGCGGCCCGATTCAATGTCGATCATGGTGCCCAGGTCATCGACATCAACATGGGCTGCCCGGCGAAGAAGGTCTGCAAGGTCGATGCCGGCTCGGCATTGCTGCGCGACGAGCCGCTGGTCGCGCGGATCCTGTCTGCCGTGGTTGAGGCCGTGCCGGTGCCGGTCACGCTGAAGTTCCGTACCGGTTGGTGTCGTGCCGAGAAGAATGGGGTGCGGATTGCGCGGCTGGCCGAGGCTGCCGGCATTCAGGCGCTGGCAGTGCACGGGCGCACCCGCGAGGATCGCTACGAGGGTGAGGCCGAGTACGACACGATCGCTGCCATCAAGGCGGCCGTGAGCCTGCCGGTGCTGGCCAATGGCGATATCGATACGCCGCAGAAGGCCCGCCACGTGCTAGCTCACACCGGCTGCGATGGCGTGATGATTGGCCGCGCGGCGCAGGGCCGGCCGTGGCTGTGTGGTCAGATTGGCCACTACCTGCGCCACGGCGACCTGCTGCCCGTGCCCAGCCAGGCACAGGTGGGTCGCTGGCTGCTGGAGCATGTGCGCGATCTGCACGAGTTCTACGGCGAGGGCCTGGGCGTGCGGGTGGCGCGCAAGCACCTGTCCTGGGTGCTGCAGCGCGAGCCCGGTGGCGATCAGGCGTGGCGTTCGATGGCCCGAATCGAGCAGGCCGACGCACAGCGAGCGGCCGTGGAGGCCTTCTTCCTGCCGGCGCTGGAGGCGGCGGCCTGAGGTAAGTCATCAGACTCGGGGCGAGGTTCACGGCCTGCAATCTGCAACAGCCCTTTCAACTCATTGAGACGGCCCGCATGTAAGATGACCGGCCGCGGTTGCGACCGTAGCGTTGGAGAAGACTCATTCCGGTTCGCACCTCCTGGCGTAGGGCCCGCATCGCTGTTCGCAAGATGCTGCGTGCCCGCGCGACGCCGCACGACATCGCCCTGGGTTTTGCCTGCGGAACCTTCTGGTGCATCTTGCCGACCCCGGGTCTGTCGATCCTGTTGGCCTTCGCGACCGCCGGTCTGGTCCGGATGAGTCGCTTGAGTCTGGTCGCCAGTGTGGTGGTCTGGAATCCGCTGTTCGTCTTGCCGCTGTACCCGGCCTTCGCGCTACCGCTGGGGCAATTGCTGCTGGGGCAGACCGAGAAGACCGAGTTCAAGATCGAGATCCTCAATACCGTCGCCAGCCTGGGCGGTAAACTGTTCGTCGGCTCGGCCGTCGTCTCGGTGATTGTGGCGCTGATTGCCTATTTTCTGATCCGGCGTGCCGCCGAGGTCTATCAGCGGCGCAAGGCGTTGGTGAAGGAACAGCGGCTGCAGGCGCGGCTGCGGGCCGCGGCGCAGTCACCGCCCTATGAAGATGCTGAACCCTGTGCGCTGCCGGTGTTGGATGATGACGAGGCCTTGCCGCCGCCCATGCAACCTTCGTCCCTGACGCCCGGCCCGGTGCCGCGGGTGGTGGAACCGGCCAACGAAAGCCCGATCATTCAACCGTCGAAGACGGTCGATCGCGGGTAGGCAGGTGCGGAGCGGGTAGCCTGAAGCGCTGCTCGGCTACTGCAGCTTCTGGGATCCGTAGGCACGCAGACGCTCGTACCGCTGCTCGATCAGTGCGGTGGCATCCAGTCCCTGCAGGGCGTCGAGCTGGCGGAACACGGCCTGACGCAGCGCTTCGGCAGCGGCCTGAGGGTCGCGATGCGCGCCACCCAGCGGTTCCTTGATGATCTCGTCGATCAGGCCCAGTTCCTTCAATCGTGCCGAGGTGACACCCAGGGCTTCTGCGGCCTCGCGGGCCCGTTCGGCGCTCTTCCACAGGATCGACGCACAGCCTTCAGGTGAAATCACCGAATAGATCGCGTATTCCAGCATCAAGGTGCGGTCGCCCACGCCGATCGCCAACGCGCCACCGGAGCCGCCTTCGCCGATGACCGTGCAGATGATCGGTGTCCGCAGGCGCGCCATCAGGGCCAGGTTGGTGGCGATGGCTTCGGATTGCCCACGCTCCTCGGCACCGACACCGGGATAGGCGCCGGGGGTGTCGATGAAACTGACGATCGGCAGGCGGAAGCGCTCGGCCATTTCCATCAAGCGCTTCGCCTTGCGGTAGCCCTCGGGTCGGGGCATGCCGAAATTGCGCTTGACCTTCTGGCGGGTATCGCGACCTTTTTCCTGCGCCAGCACCATCACCGGGCGCCCGGACAATCGGGCCAGGCCAGCGATTATGGCCGCGTCTTCGGCATAGGCACGATCGCCGGCCAGTTCCTCGAATTCATCGAAGACCAATGGCAGATAGTCCACCGCATGAGGACGCTGCGGATGTCGCGCCAGCTGAGTGATCTGCCAGGGCGACAGATGCGCGAAGATCTGCTCGGTCTTGGCGCGGCACTTGTCCTTGAGTCGCGAGATCTCCTCGTCGATGTTCATCGCCTGACCATGGCTGGCATGGCGCAGCTCCTGGATCTTCGCTTCCAGTTCGGCAATGGGCTGTTCGAAATCGAGAAAATTCGGATTCATCGAGTCGTGTGTCTGTCCCTGAACGGTCACGGCTTGGTGGGCCGTGAAGGCCGTCGCTCGTGCGGCCGCGGAGTATAGCCCGCATTCGCCAGGCGGGTGGTTCAGCGACGGATCCTGCTTGCTCTGCGCGGGAGCGGACGTTACCTTCTGCGCCCATGAATTCGACAGCTCCAGAGGCGCCAGATGGCGCCAACCTGAAGGACTTCGAGCGGACGCTGGATGAGCTCGAACAACTGGTGTCGCGGCTGGAGGAGGGCAACCTCAGCCTCGAAGAGACGCTGACCGAATTTGAGCGCGGCATGCGTCTGCATGGCCATTGCCAGCAGGCCCTGGATCTGGCGCAGCAGCGGGTCGAGCTGATGCTCAAGGCCAGCGATTATCAGAAAAGCGTGCCCTTCGACGATCAAACGCCCTAAAGCTGACCGCGGTGCGATCCGTCGTCACGCCGTGGCGGCGTTTCGTCGGCGACGCTACGTTCATTGGAGACCTGCACTGATGGCATCCGGCTCATGTCCGCGCCCAGCCTGAGTGAACTGACCGCGCGTGCCGAGGCGGCGCTCGCTGCGGCATTGCCACCGGCCACGCTGGCGCCCGAGCGCCTGCACGAAGCCATGCGCTATGCCGTACTCGGCGGTGGCAAGCGGATGCGGCCGTTGCTGGTCTATGCCGCCGGCAGCGCCCTGGGGGCGCCACTGGCGGTGCTCGATCCGGCCGCCTGTGCGGTGGAGATGATCCACGCCTATTCGCTGGTCCACGACGATCTGCCGGCGATGGACGATGACGATCTGCGCCGCGGTCAGCCGACCTGCCACAAGGCCTTTGGTGAGGCGATGGCAATCCTGGCCGGCGATGCGCTGCAGGCGCTGGCCTTCGAGCATCTGGCGGCTGCCCCGGCACTGGACACCGTCGCGTCGCTACAGCGGGTGGCCATGCTGAGGCTGCTGGGCGCCGCCTGCGGTCCGGCCGGAATGGCCGGCGGGCAGGCCTTTGATCTGGACGCGGTGGGTCTGCGACTGGATCTGCCGCAGCTGGAGCGGATGCACCGCTACAAGACCGGGGCGTTGATATTGGCTTCGGTGCAGCTGGGTGCGCTGGCCGCCGGTGCGGTTGAGGGCCCCCGGTGGGACGCCATCAGCCGCTACGGCCGCGAATTGGGGCTGGCCTTTCAGATTCACGACGATGTGCTGGATGTCCTCGCCGACACCGAGACCCTGGGCAAGCAACAGGGCGCCGATCAGGCTCGCGGAAAGCCGACCTATCCGGCCATCATCGGCCTGGAACAGGCGCAGGCCCTGGCGCAATCCCATATGCAATCGGCACTCGATGCCCTGCAGCCGCTCGGCGAGCATGGCGCGATCCTGGCCGACCTGGCCCACTACACGGTGCAACGGGCGTACTGATCGCCGATCCAGGTTTTGAGCACTGACAGCCAGTACCCCATCGGCAGCGCCGCTAATCCTCGCCGCGTCGTCGGGCCTTGGCGCGCGCGATGGCCTCGCCGAGCGTCTGACTGGCGGTGCTGAGCAAGAGCTCGCGACGCTTGCGGGCAATTTTCGCCTGTTGCTCAGCTTGCCGCGCGGCCTCGCGTCGCTGATGGGCTTCAAAGCGGGCACGGAACTCCGCGGTTTCCGACCGCTGTCCAGCGGGCAGCGCGAGCGTGTCCGGTCGCGGGTCCGGATGCAGCTCAATGCAGTCGACCGGGCAGGGCGCGATGCACAGCTCGCAGCCGGTGCAGTCCTCGGCGATGACCGTATGCATCCGCTTGGCCGCACCGACGATGGCGTCGACCGGGCAGGCCAGGATGCACTTGGTGCAGCCAATGCAGATCGCCTCATCGATCCAGGCAATCTGCCGCGGCGCCTCCACACCGCATTCCGGGTCCAATGGCAGGACCGGCGCATTCAACAATCGCGCCAGTGCGGCGATGGTCGCTGCGCCACCCGGGGGACAACGATTGATCGGCGCCGTGCCCTCGGCGATGGCCTCGGCATACGGCCGACAGGCCGGATAGCCGCAGCGCGTGCACTGCGTCTGCGGCAGCTCGGCGTCGATCCGGGTGGCGTCTGGGATAGTCAGGGCGAAGGACTCAGGGCAGTCAGGGCGTAGGGCAGTCAGGGCGTAGGGCAGTCAGGGCGTAGGGCAGTCAGGGCGTAGGGCAGTCAGGGCGTAGGGCAGTCGGGGGGCTAGGGCAGTCGGGGACTAGGGCACAGAGCAGTGGACCACCAAGCGCCTCTGCTCGCCGCAAGACACCCATCCCTGACCCCTCAGCCCTGATCCCTGAACCCTACCTTCAACTCACCCGCATCCCCGGTTCCGCTCCGGCGTCCGGACTGAGCAGGAAGGGCCCGCCACGCTCGTCGGAGGCGGCCAGGACCATGCCTTCGGACAGCCCGAAGCGCATCTTGCGCGGGGCGAGATTGGCGACCATCACGGTCAGACGACCAACCAGCGTCGCCGGATCATAGGACTTCTTGATGCCGGCGAAGACCTGTCGGCGTTCGCTGCCGATGTCCAGCAGCAGCCGCAGCAGCTTGTCGGCCTCGGGCACGGACTCGGCTTCGACGATCCGCGCGATGCGCAACTCCACCTTGCTGAAATCCTCGATACCGATGGTGGCCCGTTCGGGTTCGCTGGGCTTGGCCTTCGGCGGCTTCTCGGGTGTTGTGGCCGGCTCGCTGGCGCGTGTGTCCGATCGCGCCAGTACGCCGCTGGCCTCCTGCGGGCCGGGTGCGCTGGCCACGAGTGCTTGCGTCTGAGCGGCTTCTAGGCGGGTCAGCAGCGGTTCGAAGGGCGCGATGGCGCGGCCCAACAGGGGCTCGGCCAGCGCGTCGAAATGGGTCAGTGGTGATTGCAGGAAGGCCTCGGCCTTGTCGGCGGTAAACGGAATCACCGGCTTGAGCAGGCCGATCAGCACACGGAACAGGTTCAGGCCCTGCGTGCAGACGCGGTGCAGCTCGTCCAGCCGGCTCTCGTCCTTGGCCAGCACCCAGGGCTTGTGCTCGTCGATGAAGCGGTTGGCTTCGTCGGCCAGCTGCATGATCTGCCGGATTGCCCGGGCGGCGTCGCGCGCCTCGAAGCTGGCGCGAACCTCGGCCACGGCGTCGACGAAACGTTCCTGCAGCGCAGTCTCGAACAGACTGTCGGCCAGCTGGCCATCGAAGCGCTTGTGAATGAAGCCGGCACAGCGGCTGGCCAGGTTGACCACCTTGCCGACCAGATCGGCGTTCACCTTGGTGGCGAACTCGGCCAGGTTCAGGTCCAGATCCGACAGCGACGGGCCCAGCTTGGCGGCCAGGTAATAGCGCAGATAGTCCGGCGCAAAGCGCTCCAGATAGGCCGCAGCGGTGACGAAGGTGCCGCGCGATTTGCTCATCTTTTGACCGTCGACGGTCAGGAAGCCGTGGGCATGCACCAGCGTCGGGGTGCGCAGGCCGGCGGCGTGCAGGACCGCGGGCCAGAACAGGGTGTGGAAATAGAGGATGTCCTTGCCGATGAAGTGCACCAGCTCGGCGTCACTGTGCGGTGCCAGCCAGCTTTCGAAATCCAGTCCATCGCGCGCGGCCAGCTCCTGCAGGGCGCCGAGATAGCCGATGGGTGCATCCAGCCAGACGTAGAAATACTTGCCCTTGGCACCCGGAATCTCGAAGCCGAAGTAGGGCGCGTCGCGGGAGATGTCCCAGTCCTTCAGGCCCGCCTTGAACCACTCATCGAGCTTGTTGGCCACTTCTTCCTGCAAGCGCCCAGAGCGCACCCATTCGGTGAGCATGGTTTCGAAATCGCCGAGCTTGAAGAAGTAGTGCTCGGAACTGCGTCGCACCGGACGTGCACCGGAGACCACCGAATAGGGCTCGAGCAGGTCGGTGGGCGTGTAGGTGATGCCGCAGACTTCGCAGCCGTCACCGTACTGATCCTTGGCGGCGCACTTGGGGCAGGTGCCCTTGATGAAACGATCGGGCAGAAACATCTGCCGTTCCGGATCGAAGAACTGCTCCACTTCGCGGGTGCTGATGTGGCCGCGCAGGCGCAACTGCTTGTAGATCCGCTCGACCAGTTGCTTGCAGCTGTCGCTGTGCGTGCTGGAGTAGTGATCGAAGCTGATGCCAAAGCCGGCGATCGCTGCTTCGTGTTCGGCCTGGATCTGGGCAATCAGCGCCTCGGGCGTCAGTCCTTCCGCTTCGGCCTTGAGCATGATCGGCGTGCCATGGGTGTCATCGGCACAGACGAAACGTACGCTGTGGCCTGCCAGCCGCATCGCGCGGACCCAGACGTCGGCCTGGATCTGCTCGGTCAGGTGACCGAAATGCAGAGGTCCGTTGGCATAGGGCAATGCCGTGGTGACGAGGAGGGTACGCTGACTCATGCGCTGGGCTCGGCGATGCAAAGCTCGCGATTATCCCATGGCCGCGACCCGTACGCGGCGGCGCTACTCGAAACCGTCGGCGAACAGCTCGGCCTGCACGCTGTCGCGGAAGGCGGCCACGGTAGCGACGACCGAATTGAGCGTGCGGGCGTTGTCGCGTTGGTTGGCGATGCCGCTGGGTTGGCCATCGACGCTGACGTTGGGGTTGGAGAAATAGGGCAGCCGGGTGCAGCCGCCAGTGCATTCGGTGCTGTAGCTCATCAGCGTGCGGAAACTGCCATCGACGACATGACCGAAGGACCAGGGATAGGAAGCGCCGCTGGCGGTCGTGCCGTTGGCCGGATCGTGTTCCAGACCCAGGTTGTGGCCGTGCTCATGGGCGTAGCTGAGATTGCCGACCGCGCAGCTGCGCGCGGTGACCTGGAAGGCGCTGGCCGAGAAGGCGCTACCGACATTGCGCATCACATAGCCCTTGCCACAGGTGTTGCCGATGTCATCGGCAATCAGGGCGACCATGTCCGCTCCCAGTTCATCGCGCCACTGGGCCACCGTGGCGTCACTGGAAAGCCAGCTGAGGTCGGTGCTGCTGTTGCCACTGTCGCTGCGCGAGGTCAGGCGGGTGCCAACCAGATTCAGATGCGCCAAGACCTGAGAATTGTCGAAGGCCAGGTTGGCGGCGTCGACGGCGGCCTGTGAGACTGCCTCAATCTGTGCCTCGCCACCGGCGGCATCGCGGGCCTGGCTGGTGTAGACGATCAGCACGTCGATCTGCTGGCCGCTGCCGGTGGTCGCGGCTGGGGCCGGGGATGTGGCGGCGGAGGTCACGTGGCCATGCAGGTGCGTCGCGTCCTCGCCACCCGCACAGCCGGGATAGAGCGAATCGTCGAGCGTCAGCAGCAGGCTGCCTTCGGCGTCGCTGGCCACCTCATAGTGACCATGGCGAGTCCAGATCACGCCGCTCAGCGCGCCGCGGTGGCTGACCAGCACGGCCTGATGCGCGTCGTTGTCCAGCGCCTTGCCCTGCCAGCGAAAGCCGCCATCGTCCTGGTAGCTCACCGAAGTCGTTCGCCAGTCGGTCCAGCCTTCCGGCAGCGGAATCGACCAGCGAGCGCCGACGGCCGGCGGTGTCTGCTGCAGCGACAGTGCGTGGGCGTTGACGGCCGCGGGCGACAAAGCCACTGCGCGTCCCAAGGGAGCGGATTGCAGTTCCCAGCCCCCGGCGGCCAGCGCAGAGGATGCGCCGCCGAGGGCAGAGACAAACAGGGTGATCGAGACAATCGCAGTGCGGAAGAAGGACATCGGGAAGGCCCGGTCGGAAAAGGTGCGCGCTGTGTAGCACCGCGATCCGGACCCCGTACGTGAATTGGGCACTCACGCCCTGTAACCGTCTGCAACCCCCCGGGCGAATGCGAACTGCGTCGCACTTTCGAGGGGTCTAATAAACTGTAAGTAATTGAGACAACACAGAAAGTTGCAATCTTCACCGATGTTCAAAGGGTGTGAGTTGAACGCTTCCAGGTGCTATTTCTCGACCGGGAGGCCGGCCTGAATCCAGCCCTGGAAACCACCTCTCAGAGACAACGGCTCGACAAAACCCAGCTGCTTCAGCGCGGCGGCAGCCAGGGCCGAACGACCGCCACTGCGGCAGGCCACGACCACCGGTTGTCCGCGATGACCCAGTGCCGGGTCACGCTGACAATTGACCGCCGGGTGACCATCCACCTCGAACTCCAGCACGCCGCGGGGAATGTTGACTGCACCGGGGAAATGGCCTGCGGCGTACTCCGCCGGCTCACGCACATCGATGATCGGCACGCCGGTCTGCTGCAGTTGCTGCAGTTCGGCGGGATCGATCTCACGAATCTGCCGCTTGGCGGCTTCAACCAGGGCTTGCACGCTGCTCACGGGAAACTCCTTCGTTTGTAAATCAACGAAGGCTAATATATTGATCGAGCGCACGCTTCACAAGGGCGAGGAGATCGGGTGGGCTCAGTCCGGATGCAGCCAGTCAGCGAGGCTCAGCTCGTCGAAGGGCCAGTCAAGCTCGCGGCCCTGGCTGTCGGCCAGCACGGGTATGCGCAGCCCGTACTGCGCCATCAGTTCGTCATCGGCCTCCACATCGACGTGGCGGGCTTCCAGGCCCGCTGCGGCGAGCAGTTGCTGCGCTTGGTCACAGAGACCGCAGTCGGCCTTGCCGTAGAGAATCATCTCGGGTGTCGACATCAGCTCTGCCTCAACCCTTCAATCGGGCCAGGATCTGTTCGCGCGCGTCACGCAGGATGGAGTCGCGGTCCAGACCCGACAGGATCTGCTGCAACGCCCGTTTCGGGCCCTGCTCACCCCAGCTCTTGCCGCGGGCCAGCCAGTCGGTTGCCGCTTCGCCGATGATGCGGGTGGCATACCAGGCCAACGCGCCCTGCGCGCCGGCTGTCAGTGCCGTCGACAGGCCTGCCGACAGGCCCTTCAGCGCCGCCGACACCAGATGCACACCCCAGATCGCGCCCATCAATGCCGCCAGCTGCACCACGATCGTCGTGACCAGCTTGCCGGCCTCGGTGCGGCTGAGCGGCAGGCCGTAGAGCCGACTCAGGTGCAGCACCATGCTGACGTCCAGCGCCGCCGCCGACAGCAGATCGGCCACCGGAATGGGATTGACGGCCACCGCCAGACCCTTGGCCAGGCAGTAGTTGCGGATCAGTTTCTGCGCCAGTTCCTGGCGCACCTCGGTGATCCGGTGCCCGACCTGATCGGCCAGCCGCCCGGCGAACAGGCCGGCGTTGATCGCCGACAGCGTCTTGCCCTCCCGCGCCACAATCGCGGTGATCCGCTCGCGAAGTTCGGCCACGTCACTGTCCGGCTGTTCCTGTTGCTCGTGCTCGACGCCGGCGGCATCGATCCGAATCACGGTACGACTGGCCGGCAAGGCGCTGACCGCGACCACGTCCTCGGCGCGGATCCAGCCTTGCACATGCTGGCGCAGCCGCTCCAGCAGCGACTGCCGCTCCGCCCGGGTATAGCGATCGGCCTTGTTGAGCACCAGCAGCACCGGGCGCTGAGTCTGCTGCAATCGTTCCAGGGCGCTCAGCTCACTGGCGGTGAGATCGCCATCGGCGACAAACAGCACCAGATCGGCGCGCTCGGCAACGTCCACGGCGAGTTGCTCGCGGGCCTGACCATCGAGTTCATTGATGCCCGGCGTATCAATGAAATGCACGCCAGCGGCGATCTGCTCCTCCCAGCGGGCCTGATGTGCGCGGGTGGTGGTCCCGTGCAGGACGCCGACTTCGAACAACGGCTGCCCCAGCAGCGCATTGAGCAATGCCGATTTCCCGACACTGACCCGTCCGAACACCGCCAGATGCAGCTCGCCCTCGTCCAGCCGCGCCAGCATCTGTCGCATCTCCTCGAACTCCGGCGCCAGCGCCTGACGCACGCTGTCGGGAATGGCGGGGTCGTCGAGCAGCTGTTGCAGGCTCTCGCGCATGGGTTTCCAGGTCAAAAAGGGGCGTTTGGCGCAAGACTACACGAGTGCCGAGAGGGTCGGTGGCCTATGCTGTGGCCACGAATCGGCGGGCCGGATAGGCTGCGCCGGCCGACTCGGCGGAACTCAAGGCAACGGGGAGTGGCGATGAGCAACGTGGATCAGGCGGCACTGACGATGGTGGCCAACCTGCAGCGCAATACCGGGCGCAGTCTCGGCGATTGGGTGCAGCAGACGCTGGCGACGGGCGCGGTCAAGCACGGCGAGATGATGAAGTGGCTCAAGGGCGAACAGGGGCTGACGCACGGCTACGCCAATCTGATCGCGTTGTCGGCGCGAGATCCGTCCCTGCTGGCCAAACTGGGGCAAGCGTCGGCTGCAACACCCGCGGCGGCGGGTGCGCCGGAAACGGATCTGGTGGAAGCACAGTACGGCGGGGACAAGGCCAGCCTGCGGCCCATCTATGATGCCCTGCTGGCGGCCGTGCAGGGCTTTGGCGACGACGTCGAAGAGGCGCCGAAGAAGGCCTACGTCAGCCTGCGTCGCAAGCGGCAGTTCGCGCTGGTGCAGCCCTCGACCAAGACCCGGGTCGATGTCGGCGTGCAGCTCAAGGGCGTGCCGGCCGGCGCACGGCTGGAAGCCTCCGGCAGCTTCAATGCGATGGTCAGCCACCGGGTTCGCCTGAGCACGGCGGCCGAGGTCGATGCCGAACTCGTAGGCTGGCTCCGCCAGGCGTATGACGACGCCGGCTGACGGTTGAGGCCTACAGGCTGAGCCGGCGCAGCTCGGCCGGTTCCGGCGAGCGCTCCCAGACCGCATCGAAATAGCGCTGCAGCTCACCCTGACGCGGTGGGTGATAGAGGTCTCCCTCGCCCTCCCAGCGGTCGCCGGCGCTGCGGAACAGATAGCTGGCGCGGTCGTTGAGCAGGAAGGCGGCGGCGTATTGCAGGTCGTCACCTTGCGGCTGGCGGATGTGAATCGCCGTACTCAATCGCTGCGCCAGACCGACCAGCCGATGGCCATCGCGAGCGACCCTGGCGGTGTCCTGCAGCAGCACACGCAGACGCGCGTGACGGCCGGACAGCGCGATGCGGCGGCATTGCTCGATGAAGGCATCGTGGTCATACAGCGGGGCCTCCAGATCGCGCGTGTACAGACACAGCTCGTGGCGGGCGCGTTCGGCAATGGCCTGCGTCACCTCGCGACAGCCGACCAGGGTGTCGCAGGTCAGCAGGCGGCCAATGCGCTCGTCGGCGGCCTCGGTCTGGCCACCGCGTGGAATGGGTTCGGGGTAGGGCAGATCGAGCTGCATCTTGCGGTGCTCGATGGCAGCCTCTTCGAACAGCGGGCCCTGGGCGATGAAGCCGTGACGTTCATAGAAAGGGATCGCGCTGACCTGGGCGTGCAGGTACAGCCGAGTCATGTGCTTCTCGCGGGCCAGGTCGATCAGCGCCTGCAACAGGGCAGAGCCCACCCCCTGACCTCGCCAAGGCGCCAGCACGGCCATGCGGCCAATCTTGCCGGTCGGGCTGAGGCGTCCGGTGCCGATGGCAGTGCCGTCCGGAGTGCGGGCCAGCACGTGCAGGCAGTCTGGGTCCAGCCCATCCCACTCCTCGTCGCGACTGACCTGCTGCTCGATGATGAAGACGGTCTCGCGCAGCTGCCTCAACTGCTCGGCATCGTGGTCCCAGTTGGCAGGCTCGACGAAATAGCGCGATTCGATCATGGCAGCGGTCGGGGCTGGCGAGGACTTCAGCTTGCCACAGTGCGCTCAGGGCTTGCGCAGCTGCAGCGCACCAAGGTTGAGCAATGTGCGCAGGCTCTCCTGATCAGCCGGGCTCAGCTCGGCCCAGTCGCCAGCGTCGATCGCGGCGCCGGCGCACAGGTCGCGGGCCAGTTCGCCCGATAGCGTCACGCTGTGTCCGGCCACGGCCAGCAACGCCGGATCCCCGCCATCGTGCAGCCAGCGCAGCCAGTGGTCGGGCCACAGCAGGGCCCCTTCACGCAGACGCCCCAACAATGCTGAAGGTCCCATGGGGCGTGCGCGCGGCTGTGCCTCGCGTGGCGCCCGATAGTGGCTGAGGTAGCGCAGCAGGATCGCCTGCAGCGCCGGTCCCGCCGTCGGCGCGCCCTGCAGGGCCTGTTGCAGCGCCTCGGCCAACCCAGCCAATGCGGATGGCGAGAGCTCAGCGGAATCCCGCGCCGGTTGCAGCGGGGGATCACGATAGCGGTCTTCTTCCGGCAGCGTCCGCGCATGCGCCTGCACGACCGCCAGCAGCAGTTCCTGCAGCGACGGAGCGCGCATGCCCACCGACAGGGTCAGACAGGGATCGATGGCCACGCCGTGATGTGGCACACCCGGCGGCAGATAGAGCATGTCGCCCGGCTGCAGCCGCCAGCGATGGCTGGCCTTGAACTGGCGCAGCAGCTTCAGTGGCGCGCCGGGCTGCAGACTCAGGTCGGGATTCGGGCTGGCGTCGATGGCCCACTCGCGCTGCCCCATACCCTGCAGCAGGAACACATCGTACTGATCGACGTGGGCGCCAACCGATCCGCCTGGCGCGGCGAAGCTGACCATGATGTCGTCGATGCGCCAGCGCGGCAGGAAATCGAACTCGGCCAGCAGGGCACCGACGTCCGGATCCCACTTGTCGACGTCCTGCACCAGCAGACTCCAGTCCCGCTCGGGCAGATCGTCGAAGCGATCATCGTCGAAAGGGCCGGTTTCCAGCGTCCAGCGACGCCGGCGGCGGTCGTGCAGTACCAGACGTGACAGCGCCTCCTCCTGCAGCGACAGCGCGGCCAGATCATCGCCGCTCAGTGGTGACTGGAATCCTTCGAAAGCCTGCCGGATCAGCAGCGGACGCTGCTGCCAATAGTCGCGCAGAAAGTCCTCGACCGGCATGCCCAACAGCTGGCCGGCGCCTTCGATCTCGATGGGCAGCGACATGGGGATGCTCAGATGCGACGGGCGAGGGTGGCCGCGAGGCCGGTGTAGTCGGCCGGCGTCATGCTGCGCAGGCGCTCGCGCACATCAGCAGGCAGTTCCAGGCCATCGACGAAAGCCCGCAGTCGCTCGGCGTCGATGCGCTGTCCGCGGGTCAGCGCCTTGAGGCGCTCGTAGGGTTCGGGCAAGCCGTGGCGGCGCATCACGGTCTGAATGGCTTCGCCCAGCACCTCCCAGTTCTGCTCCAGGTCTGCCGCCAGGCGAGCCGGATCGGCGCTGAGCTTGCCCAGGCCACGACGCAGACTGTGCATGCCCAGCAGCGCATGACCGAAGGCAACGCCCAGATTGCGCAGCACGGTGGAATCGGTGAGATCCCGCTGCCAGCGCGAGACGGGCAGCTTCTGCGCCAGATGGCCGAGCAGGGCATCGGCGAGGCCAAAATTGCCTTCAGCGTTCTCAAAGTCGATCGGATTGACCTTGTGCGGCATCGTCGACGAGCCCACTTCGCCGGCGACCGTGGCCTGGCGGAAGTATCCCAGCGAGATGTAGCCCCAGACGTCACGACAGAAGTCGATCAGGATCACGTCGATGCGGCGTTGCGCATCGCACAGCTCGGCGATCCAGTCGTGCGGCTCGATCTGCGTGGTCCAGGCGTTGAACTGCAGGCCCAGCGACCGGATCACGCCCGCGGCCAGCGATTCCCAGTCAATCTCCGGCGCCGCCGCCAGATGGGCGTTGTAATTGCCGACCGCGCCATTGAGCTTGCCGTCGATGCGCACGTCGGCCAGACCCTGGCGGGCCCGCCGCAGCCGGGCGACGACGTTGGCCAGTTCCTTGCCCAGCGTCGTGGGAGAGGCGGCCTGGCCATGCGTGCGCGACAGCATGGGCAGATCGGCCAGCGCATGCGCCTGTGTGCGCAGCATCTCGATCAGCGCATCCAGGGTCGGCAGCAGGACCTCGGCCCGGGCCTGTTGCAGCATCAACGCATAGGCGAGGTTGTTGATGTCCTCACTGGTGCAGGCGAAGTGGACGAATTCTGCGTGGGTCGACCAGAACGGGTGCTCGGCCAGACGTTCCTTCAGCCAGTACTCGACCGCCTTGACGTCGTGGCGGGTGGTCGCCTCGATCTGCTTGACGCGCTCTGCGGCGGCGATATCAAAGTGCTCGCCCAGGGCGGCCAGCCAGTCCCGCGCCGCGTCATCGGCCGCGGGCAATTCGCTCAGCTGGGGGCAGTCCGCGAGTGCCTGCAGCCAGGCCAGTTCGACCCGGACGCGGTTGTGGATCAGGCCGAACTCGCTCAGATGCGGGCGCAGTGCGGCGACGCTGTCGGCATAGCGACCGTCCAGCGGAGAGAGGGCGAGAAGCGCGGACATGCGAGGTCCCGGCGGGTACTCGAAAGGGCTGCGGATGGTACCCCCTCGGCCCCGCGGCGGCGAGCGCGTCCACTACACTGAAGCTTCGACCCGGCTGGAGCGACGCCATGGCTAGCGAACCCCTGTGGGGTGAACAGACGCGATTGGCCATCGACAATTTCGCCATCTCCGGCAAGCCCTGGCGGGCGCCGCTGATCTGTGCGCTGGGTCTGATCAAGGCCGCCGCCGCTCGAGCCAACCGCTCGCTGGGCCTGCTCCCGGCCGATCTGGGACTGGCCATCGAACGGGCAGCGCTGGCGGTAGCCCGGCACGAGCACGATGATCAGTTCCCGCTGGATGTCTACCAGACCGGGTCGGGCACCTCGACCAACATGAATGCCAATGAGGTGATCAGCGCGCTGGTGGCGGCTGAAGGCCTGCAGGCCCATCCCAATGATCACGTCAACTTCGGGCAGTCCAGCAACGACGTCATCCCGGCCACAATTCAGGTCGCCGCCTGCCTGGCCTGCGAGGGTTTGCTGGACGCACTGGAGCATCTGATTGAAGTCATCGACGGTCTGGCTGAAACGCACGCCGATCAGGTCAAGACCGGTCGCACCCATCTGATGGATGCGGTGCCCCTGACGCTGGGGCAGGAGTTCGGAGCCTGGGCCGCACAGCTACGCAGCAACCGAGAGCGGCTGCAGGACACGCTGTGCCGGGTGGCGCGATTGCCCTTGGGTGGCACCGCGGTGGGCACCGGATTGAACTGTCACCCGGAGTTTGCCGACCTGGCGGTGGTGGCGTTGGACGAACTCACAGGGGTGGAGTTCAGCGTCGCCGAGAACGCTTTCGAGCACATCGCCGCCAAGGACGAATGCGTCGAGCTGTCCGGCCAGTTGCGCACGCTGGCGGTGAGCCTGCTGAAGATCTGCAATGACCTGCGCTGGATGAACTCCGGCCCGATCGCCGGCTTGGGCGAAATCGAGTTGCCGGCGCTGCAGGCCGGCTCGAGCATCATGCCGGGCAAGGTCAATCCGGTGATTCCCGAGGCGCTGGCGATGGTCTGTGCGCGGGTCATCGGCAATGACAGCTGCGTCACCCTGGCCGGTCAGTCGGGCAATTTTCAGCTCAACGTGATGTTGCCCGTCATCGGTGATGCCCTGATCGAGAGCATCGAACTGCTCGATCGCGGGATGCGCCATCTGGCCGACAAGGGCATGGCCGGATTGCGTGTGCGGCAGGATCGGCTGGACGATCTGCTGGCCCGCAATCCGATTCTGATCACCGCGTTGAACCAGCAACTGGGCTACGCCCGCGGCGCCGAGCTGGCCAAGCTGGCCTACCGCGAAGGTCGCACCATTCGCGACGTGCTGCTGGAGCACACCGATCTGGACGCGGCGCAGCTGGATCAATGGCTGGATCCGCAAAAATTGGCACACGGCGGTCTGGTCTGAGTTTTCCACCCTGTGACCGCGGCGTCGTGGGCACAATCCATGACCTTCGGCGGCTATCGAGTCAGGCGACTTTTGGGCTAGGGTCGCGGGCGCTGACCATGTTCAGCGGACCGTTAAGCTCCACATCTTTACGCAGTGCCATACTTGGGCGCTTTGAGGTTGGCTGCGCTGCAGCCACGAATGAAAGGGGACAAGAATGAGAAAGCTGAGGTGGTGGGCCCTGGCGATGCTGGCCCCCCTGAGCGCTCTAGCGCAGACGCTGGATGTGACCGGCGATCAATTGTTGCAGGGCAGTGCGGACGGCCGGCTGCAGGCCATCGCCGGCGATGCCGCGCGCAGTGGTCAAGGTCTGCAGGTCAGTGCGCCCGAATACTGGCATGACCTGATCGCTGGCCAGTTGCAGCGTGGTGCCGCCGGGCTTCCGATTCCCATTTCCTATCGTGATACCACGGTGGAAATGGTGACCGTGCGTGTGGTTCCCGCAGCCGCCCAGGTCGCTGCGGAACCTGAACCAGCTCCAGCACCAGCACCAGCACCAGCTCCAGCGCCAGCACCCACACCCGCTCCGGCACCTGCCCCAGTGGCGGCTCCAGCTCCGGCACCGGCACCGGCACCGGCTCCGACGCCTCGGCCTGCGCCGGCGCCTGTAGTCACGCCACCGCCGGCGCCAGCGCCCGCTCCGACTCCGGAACCCGAACCAGAGCCGGCACCTGCTCCAGCGCCTGCGCCAGCACCGACGCCTGCACCGGCACCTGTCGCGGTCGCCCCGCCTCCACCTGCAGCCCCGCCCCCGGTCGAAACCGAAGTGCCGGCGCCCGCACCTGCGGTGATCGAAGCCAAGGTGATGGAACTGGCCGAGCTGCCGGTCAACGCGCAGTCACGCTTGCGACTGGAGCGGATCTTCAACGGTCGGCAACGATTGACCGCCAAGCTGCGTCCCGAACATCTGCAGCCCGGCGACCAGTTGTATGTCTACGACGATGCCGTCGTGGTCGTGCGTTCGCAGAAGGCCTACTGGCTGCTCGGCGAATTCGACCTCAATGGCGAGCAACTGCAAGCCGAAGGCGGCCGCAAGTACGTGATCAAGGCGAAGGAAGAAGACGCCGACAAGGGTTGACGTCTACACAGCGACCGGCAGCGACGGCTGCCGGTCGAGTTGGCAGGGCGGGCTGACGGTCCGATTCACGCTTGCGGGCCTGGCGAGACTGAGGGGCGGCGAGGGCCGCTGCTGCAAAGGCGCCGCGACAAAGCGCCGTCAGGCGAGTGCAGCGGCCTCCGCGGGTGGGCAGAGGCCTGCGGCGAAAACCATCGGTTCGGAGTCAGTCCTTCTCAATCTGGACATCGCGCACAGCCGCCTCGGCGCTGCCGGAGCCGGCACTGTCCTCGCCTGATCCACCCGGCTGATAGTCGCCTTCGGTGCGCGCCAATGTGCCGTTCTCGAAGTAGACGGTGAAGTTCTTCCGTTCGATTTCGTCGTCCTGATTGCGGAAGGTGAAGACGTACTCCCAACGATTCTGTCGGAACGGGCTGATCACGGCCGGTGAGCCAATGATCAAACTGACCTGACGCTTGGTCATGCCGGGCTTGAGCTGGTCGATGTCGTCCTGCTCCAGAACACTGCCCTGCTGGATGGGCTGGTGATAGATCAGTCCACAGGCACTGAGGGAACACGCGAGTAGCGCGGGCATCAGGGTGAGGCGACGGACCACAGGGTTCTCCGGCCAGCGAAAAAGAACGCGGATGATACACTCCCAAGGTCTGATGGCAGCTGACTGCGAGGCGTCGGTGGAATCCCAGGATCTACGCAAGGCCGGCTTGAAGGTCACCCACCCGCGCATGCGGATACTGGAGATCCTGGAGACGACGCAGCAGAAGCATATGACGGCCGAAGACGTCTATCGTGTACTGCTGGAATCCGGTGACGAAATCGGTCTGGCGACCGTCTACCGGGTGCTCAACCAGTTCGAGGCCGCCGGGCTGGTCATGCGGCACAACTTCGAGGGCGGCCAGTCGGTGTACGAGCTGGACCGGGGCGGCCATCACGACCATATGGTCTGTGTCTCCACTGGCAAGGTGATCGAGTTTCACAACGAGCAGATCGAACGACTGCAGCGCGAGATCGCCGAACAGCACGGCTACGTGCTGGAAGATCACAGTCTGGTCCTGTACGTGCGGCCGAAGAAGGGCTGACAGCGGTTCCATCGGCCTGCTCAGCCAGTTCGCAGCAATTCGCAGGAACGGCGTGCCGATCGCATTCCAGGCGGCGCGCTGGCAACGCGGATGGGTGAACGGATCGGTCTGATCTCGTCAAGGAGACCCAATCGTTCAACGAACGCGCTGGCCTCGCTGCAGCATTTCATCGGCGTGCGCCAGCGACTGGTCGGTCTGCTCCACACCGCCGAGCATGCGGGCCACTTCCGACCTCCTTCCGTGGCTGTCAAGCGCGTCCAGTGTCGCCACGGTTTGTCCGTCACGGACCTGCTTGCTGGCACGCAGATGCTGGTGAGCACAGGCGGCAACCTGGGGCAGGTGCGTCACGCTCAGTACCTGACGGTGCTTGCCGAGCATCCGCAGCAGGCGGCCGACGATCTCTGCCGTCGGCCCGCCAATGCCGGAATCCACTTCGTCAAAGACCAACACGGGTACGCCTTCAACGCTGGCTGTCGCCACCTTGATGGCCAGTGACAGTCGCGCCAGTTCTCCGCCCGAGGCGACCTTGCGCAGCGGTCGCGGCGGCATGCCCGCATTGCTGCTGACCAGGAACTCAACCTGTTCGGCGCCGCTGGCCGAGCCGTCCTCGGCGCGCGCATCGAACTGAACCCGGAAGCGGCCACCGGCCATGCCCAACTCGTCCAGCAGCGTCTCAACGGCCTTGGACAGCCCTGCGGCGGCCTGCTGGCGGGCCTGGCTGAGCGCAGTGGCCGCCGTCCGCCAGCGTTGCACGGCCGTCGCCTCCAGTTCGTCGAGTCGGGTCAAGCGGTCCAGGCGTCCAGTCAATGTCTGCACTTGCGTCTGCAGCGACTGCAGCAGTCCCGGCAGATCCGACAACAGCACACGGTGACGTCGCGCCAATGCATGCAGGGCCGACAGCGCCTGTTCCACCTCGGCCAGACGGGCAGGGTCCAACTCGTCGTCTTCCAATCGGGCGCCGGTGTCCCGCGCGACTTCCTCGACCGCAATGCGGGCCTCTTCCAGCGCAGTGGCCAGGGGTGCCAACGTGGCATCCAGTTCCGCCAGCCGACGCAATTCCTGTTCGGCGCGCAACAGCTGTCGCCGAACCGTCCCGGTTTCGTCACCGTCGAGCCACTGGCCGACTTCGGCCAGGCCGCCGAGCAGACTTTCCCGATGCGACAGGCGCCGCTGCTCCTGATCGAGCGCCTCGATGCGCTCCGGCGTGGGTTGCAGCTGTTCCAGGGCGTCGATCTGTGTCTGCAGGTCCGCCAATTCGAGGCGCAGTGCCTCGCTGTCACGGCTGGCCTGTTGCCGCCGCTCACTGCGCAACTCGGCCAGTTGTGCGGCCGCTTCGCGGACCGGCGTGACGGTCAGATCCAGCTGGCCGTAGGCATCGAGCAATTGCAGCTGATGCTCGCGATCGAGCAGTGCCTGGTGCTCGTGCTGTCCATGGATCTCCAGCAAGCCCTCGGTCAGCGAACGCAGTTGCTGGGCCGAAGCAGGACGGCCATTGATCCAGGCGCGTGAGCCGCCCTCGGCGCGAACCGTACGGCGCAACAGGCAACTGCCATCGTCCTCGTCCAACTCCTCGCCCACCAGCCAGTCCCGGATCCGTGGCATCGCGGTCAGATCGATTTCGGCGCTGACTTCGGTGCGATCGGCGCCAGGGCGCACCAGCGTGGCGTCGGCGCGGCTGCCGGACAGCAATTCGAGCGCATCGATGATGATGGACTTGCCGGCGCCGGCTTCACCACTGAGCACGGTGAAGCCCTCGCTCAGCTCCACCTCCAGCTGATCGATGATGGCCAGATCGCGAATGGACAAGCGCCGTAGCATGCCGTCGGTGTCGTCGAACTCAGGGGCGCGCAGCGTAGCAGGCGATGGCCGCTGGTTTCATGGCCGGGCGGTCGCCCCATTCCTTGGGGCGGCTCTTGCATCGGCGAGAGTTGGCCCCATCTGGCACGCATCGGTCGGCCTTGCGATGCCTATGAGCAATCCCCTGGATCCGCGCGCCAGTAAGCTGCTGCATGATCTGATTGAGCACTACATTCGTGCCGGTGAACCGGTGGGTTCGGCGACGCTGGCACGCGAGTGCGGGCTGGACTTGAGTCCAGCGACGGTGCGCAATGTGCTCGCGCAGTTGGAAGAGCAGGGGCTGATCACTGCGCCACACGCGTCTGCCGGTCGCGTCCCGACGACGCAGGGTTTCCGGCTGTTCGTTGATGCGCTGGTGCATCTGGAGCCGGTGCCCGAGGCGCTGCAGCAACGCATTGGCCAGGCTCTGGCCAGTTGCGGCGATCCGCGCGACGCCCTGCGACGGGCGGCCGATCTGCTGTCCGGTCTGACCCGCTGTGTCAGTCTGGTGCGGATGCCGCGCCGCGAGGACCAGGCACTGGCCCAGGTCGACTTCCTGCCATTGGGGCAGCAACGCGTGCTCGTAGTGCTGGTGTTCCGCGATGGTGAGGTGCAGAACCGCATCGCGCGCACCGATCGCGAGTACAGCTTGAGGGAGTTGTCCCGCTCAGCCAGAGCGCTCAACCGACAGATAGCCGGCCTGACGCTGGCCGAAGTGCGCCAACGCATTCTGGGTGATCTGAAGGCGACCCGCAGCGCCATCGATCAGGCCATGACGGCGGTTGTCGGCGCGGCCGAGAGTCTGCTCGAGGACAGCGATCAGGGTGTGGTGATGGCCGGTGAGCGGACCGTCCTGGAGCACAGCGATCTGGACGATCTGGGCCACGTGCGCGCGCTGTTCCAGACCTTCGACGAGAAGCGCTCGCTGCTGCATCTGCTCGAGCGCAGCACCGCCGCCGAGCGAGTGCGATTGTTCATCGGCGAGGAAAGCGGCCTGAATGCGCTGGGTCCCTGCAGCGTCATCACCGCGCCCTACCGCGTCGGCGGACAGATCGGTGTGCTGGGTGTGATCGGGCCGCGGCGCATGCCCTATCAACGCGTGATCCCCATCGTCGAGACGACAGCGAGGGCGCTGAGTCAGGCCTTGGCGTGATGGGAGGGTCGGCAACTTGGCGACAGGCTGCCGATCCACGCTGACCTCTCAGCCCTGATCTCTCAGCCCTGGCCCTCGGGAATAGTTGATTTCCCGTCCGGCAACCCCATCCCGGTGGCCATCGAGTCAGTGCAGGATGGACGTACGCGCATGAGTGAGGAAGAACGCAAGGATCCGCAGGGCGCCGCGGGCGCAGCTACCGCCGCCGAAGACGAGGGTTTCGGTACCGATCCGGCCGAGCGCCTGAGCGAGCGGGTCGATGAGCTGGAGGCCGAGGTGTTGCGCCTGCATGCCGAGATGGACAATCAGCGCAAGCGCAGTCTGCGCGAGATCGAGCAGGCCCGTCGTTTTGGGGCCGAGCGCTTGCTGGCTGACCTGCTGCAGGTGGCCGACAGTCTGGAGCGTGGTCTGCAGGCGGCCGAGCAGGACGGCGTGACCGTTGAAACGCTGAAGGAAGGCAAGGCGCTGACCTTGAGCCAGCTGAGCAAGCTGTTCGCCAGTCAGGGCGTTGAAGGCATCGACCCGATGGGTCAGCCCTTCGATCCGGAATTGCATCAGGCCATGGCCATGCAGCCCAGCGCCGAGCATCCGGAAGGGGTGGTGCTGCAGGTGGTGCAGAAGGGCTATCGCCTGCATGACCGACTGCTGCGACCGGCGATGGTGATCGTCAGCCGGGCTCCCTGAACGGCGCGCTCACTGAACGATCCGGCGGCGCTTTTTGAGGCCATTGTGATCGGCACAGTCGGCCCCACTTAACGATTCAGCGACGGTGCCTGGCACCGCATTTCTTGAAAATCCAGCGAGAGGTTTGAACATGGCCAAGATCATCGGTATCGATCTGGGAACCACCAACTCGTGCGTGGCGGTGATGGAAGGGGGCTCGGTCAAGGTGATCGAGAACTCCGAAGGTGACCGCACCACGCCGTCCGTGGTGGCCTTTACCAAGGACAGCGAAGTGCTGGTCGGCGCGTCCGCCAAGCGCCAGGCCGTCACCAATCCCACCAACACCCTGTTTGCGGTCAAGCGTCTGATCGGCCGCAAGTTTGGCGAAGGCGTCGTGCAGAAGGACATCAATCTGGTGCCCTACAAGATTCTTGAGCACGACAACGGCGACGCCTGGGTCGAGGCCAACGGCAAGCGCATGGCGCCGCCGGAAGTGTCGGCCAAGGTGCTGATGAAGATGAAGAAGACCGCCGAGGACTATCTCGGTGAGCCGGTCACCGAAGCGGTGATCACGGTGCCCGCCTACTTCAACGACAGCCAGCGTCAGGCCACCAAGGATGCCGGCCGCATTGCCGGTCTGGAGGTCAAGCGCATCATCAACGAGCCGACCGCGGCCGCGTTGGCCTACGGTCTGGACAAGAAGGGTGCTGGCGATCGCAAGATTGCGGTTTATGACCTGGGCGGCGGCACCTTCGACGTGTCGATCATCGAAATCGCCGACGTTGATGGCGAGAAGCAGTTCGAAGTGCTGGCCACCAATGGCGACACCTTCCTCGGTGGCGAGGATTTCGACGCGCGGATCATCGACTGGCTGGTCGAGGAGTTCAAGAAGGAGCAGGGCATCGACCTGCGGGCCGATCCGCTGGCCTTGCAGCGCCTGAAGGACGCCGCCGAGCGGGCCAAGATCGAGCTGTCTTCATCGCAGCAGACCGAGATCAACCTGCCTTATGTGACGGCCGACGCGAGTGGTCCGAAGCATCTGAATCTGAAACTGACCCGGGCCAAGCTGGAATCGCTGGTCGAGGAACTGGTCAAGCGCACGATCGAACCCTGCCGCACGGCGATCACCGACGCGGGCATCCGTGTGGGCGACATCTCCGAGGTGATTCTGGTCGGTGGCATGACCCGCATGCCGGCGGTGCAACGCGCCGTGACCGAGTTCTTCGGCAAGGAACCGCGCAAGGACGTCAATCCGGATGAGGCCGTGGCCATCGGTGCGGCGATCCAGGGCGGCGTGCTGGCCGGTGACGTCAAGGACGTGCTGCTGCTGGACGTGACCCCGTTGAGCCTGGGTATCGAGACCCTCGGCGGCGTGATGACCAAGCTGATCGAGAAGAACACGACGATCCCGACCCGGGCCAGTCAGGTCTTCTCCACGGCCGAGGACAACCAGAGTGCGGTGACCGTCCATGTGCTGCAGGGCGAGCGCGAGCAGGCCCGTTTCAACAAGTCGCTGGCGCGCTTTGATCTGGCCGGCATCGATTCGGCGCCGCGCGGCATGCCGCAGATCGAGGTGACCTTCGACATCGACGCCAACGGCATCCTGCATGTCTCGGCCAAGGACAAGAAGTCGGGCAAGGAACAGCGCATCGAGATCAAGGCCGGCTCGGGCCTGTCCGAGGATGAGATCGCCAAGATGGTGCAGGACGCCGAGACGCACCGCGAGGAGGACAAGAAGTTCCACGAACTGGTGACCTCGCGCAACCAGGCCGACCAACTGCTGCACGCCACGCGCACGGCGATCAAGGATGCTGGTGACAAGGTCGACGGCAGCGTCATTGGCAACATCGAGTCGGCCATTGCCGAACTCGAAGGCGCCATGAAGGGTGATGACAAGGCCAAGATCGACGCCAAGGCGCAGGCTCTGGCGGAGGCCGCGCAGGCGCTGCAGGCGGCGGCCTCGGCCGGCGCAGAGCCCGGTCCCACGTCTGCCGGTGGCGCCGAGCAGGCGGCCGACGATGTGGTCGATGCCGAGTTCACCGAGGTGGATGACAGCAAGAAGGGCTGAGGGTCCAGGGCTGGGCTTAGAAACGCTCAAAGTCCGGACTCTGAGGTCCGAACGGCCGACGACCGGTGGAATTCCGGTCGCCGGCTGTTGTGCTTAGAGATTGAGAGTTGGGTGAGGGTGGGGAACCCCGCCCGGGTCCTGTGCCTTGAGCGCAGCGGGGCTCCGAGGAACAGGTGAATCGATGTCCAAGCGTGACTACTACGAAGTTCTGGGGGTCGAGCGCAGCGCCAACGACGAGGCGCTGAAGAAGGCCTTTCGCCGGCTGGCGATGAAGTACCACCCGGACCGCAATCCGGATGACGCCGACGCTCAGGACAAGTTCAAGGAGGCCAAGGAGGCCTTCGAGGTGCTGGGCGATCCCAAGCGTCGCCAGCTCTACGACCGGCATGGCCATGCGGCTTTCGAAGGCGGTGGTGCAGGTGCCGGTGGCGCTGGCTTTGCCGATGTCGGCGACATCTTCGGTGATCTGTTTGGCGACATCTTTGGCGGTGGTGGCGGCCGCGGTCGACCGCGTCGTGGCGCCGACCTGCGCTACATCCTGGAACTGGCGCTGGAAGAGGCCGTGGCGGGCATCGAGCGGGAAATCGATGTGCCCAGCCTGGTCAACTGCGTGCATTGCGCCGGTAGTGGCTCGGAGAGCGGCAAGACTGAAACCTGTCAGACCTGCGGCGGCCATGGCCGGGTCCGGGTGCAGAACGGCATCTTCTCAATCCAGCAAGGCTGCCCACATTGCGGCGGCAGCGGTCAGCGCATCGCCGATCCCTGCGGGGTCTGCAGCGGTCGTGGTCAGGTGGAGACCGAGCGCAAGCTGCGAGTGAAGATTCCAGCCGGCGTCGATTCGGGCGACCGGATCCGGCTGTCCGGGGAAGGCGAGGCCGGGCCCGCGGGCGCGCCGTCCGGTGATCTGTACGTCGAGGTTCGAGTCGAAGAGCACGAGATCTTCCGTCGCGATGGCGATGACCTGTACTGCGAGATTCCCATCCGCTGCACCACGGCCGCCCTCGGCGGCGAGCTCACCGTGCCTACACTGGGTGGCAGCGCAGTGTTGAAGATTCCGGCTGAGACGCAGACCGGCAAGGTCTTCCGTCTGCGCGGCAAGGGCGTGCAGAGCGTGCGCAGCCATCGCACCGGCGATCTGCTCTGCCGGGTGGTGGTCGAAACGCCGGTGAAGCTCTCTGCACGGCAACGCGAGTTGCTGACCGAACTGGAAGAGTCATTTGGCGCCAGCGATTCCTCCCACCACAGTCCGCGCAGTCAGTCCTGGCTGGACAGCGTCAAAGGGTTTTTCGAGCGCATGACGAGCTGAGATCGGGGTCGGGCAGGGCTGAACCGTCTGGCGTGCCGGGCGGTCGCCTGGTCGCAAAGACCGGTCGATTGGACTGCCCACTCGAACAGCTCTGGCATGTTGGCGTCCAGTCGCCGCGACTGGAGTTCGCCATGCGTCTCGCCCAGTGGACCTTCGCCTGCGTGGCATTCGTGTGTCTGTCCGGCAGTCAAGCGAATGCCGAAGCCACCGATCCTCCGCAGCGATTCGCCCAGGTCTACGGCGAACTCCTGCAGGGCGGATCCTGGGGCGATCTTGCCGGGATGCTGTCGGACAGCGTCGAAATACTCCCGGAACAGGGCCGTGCCCGGATCGGCAAGCTCGCCGCGGAGCGCTATTACGCCACGCTGTTGGAGCAGGTCGATGTCATCGGCTATCGGCGCGCGATGCAGGAACGCTTCGATCTGGGAGGACAGCAACTGGAGATCGGCGACTTCGAGCTGCGGTTGCAGCGTGACGATGGCGCAGAGCGGACGCTGCCCGGCACCTATTTCGAGATCTGGGACAGCCCCGCCAACGGCGACTGGCGATTGAGAATCCAGGCCTGGAACTACGCCGAAGCGCTCGATGATTGGCAATCGCTACTGCGTGTGGACGATGGGACTGGCGTGCACTACGCCCATCAGCCGATCCTCCCGGTCGATGGACCGATCCCCTACGAACTGGCCGCGCTGCACAGCTTCAACGCCGTTCAGATGCTGCGGGGGCAGCACGATCTGCTGAGCCTGGCCTACGCCGAAGACGCCATCAACGTGCCGCATGATTCGCCGCCGGTGGTTGGCCGCTCGGCGATTGCCGAGTTCTTCCAGGGTTATTCAGCCAGCTGGCCGCCCTTTCATTTCGTCGACGTGAACCCCCACTGGGTGCATGTGCACGGCCATCGCGTGCTGGAACTGCTGAGCTACCAGCTGCGCTGGCAGAGCGGTCGACATTCGGGTGTAGGCATGGGCAAGGGGATTTGCCTGTATCAGCGTGGCCTGGACGGTACCTTGCAGGTCTACCGCAACATCGCGATGCATGACTGAAACGACCCAAGATGTTTCGAGTGGCGGCGGCCGTCGGCAACGGTACCCACGCGAATTCCGTCGCTGGGCATCCGTGTGAGTGAAGGGGTTGCGAATGCTGACATTGCTGTCACAGATCGCCAGCCCGGGTGCGCCTGGGTCCATCCAGACGCACACGCGGCTGACCTTGGTCCGGGTCGGGATTGATACTCATCCCGGTCTTCGAACGAGCATTGATGGTCAGACGCCCTTGTTGCAGCGAAGTCGAGGCGCCGGCCAGCAGGATCTGCAACGCGCCGGTGTCTTCGGCACTGGCCAGCGCAAATGCCGCTCGGCATGCTGCTGGCCCCGCTGATCAGATGCACAGAGTGCTGGAGCTGATGATGTCGAAATGGCGATGGTTGCTGACGACGATCTGTGCCGGTTGCTCAGGCCTGCTGTTGGCCGCGGAGCCCGACTGGCAAGCGCAACTGCGTGCGCAGGCGGACCGCTGGGACAAGGCCATCGTGGCGCGTCAGGCGACGGAGATCGAGGCCAACATGAGCGAGGATTTCCGGCAGATCGACAGTGCCGGCGGCACGCGTGACGGGCAGGCCTTCCTCGTCGCCATCCTCGATCCAAAACTGCAGATCGACCCCTACACGGTCGAGGACTTCGACATCCGCCGATATGGCGATGTGGCGCTGCTCAGCGGCCGCACACAGATGACCGGTCACTACGATGGGGCGGCCTTCAGCAGTCACTATCGCTACATCGATGTCTATGCGCTGCAGGACGGTCAGTGGCGGGTGGTCAGCGTACAGATCACACCAGTGCGGGAATAGCTGACGCCCGCTGATTCTCGGACATCGGGGCAGCTCGGCTGCCGGCTGCCCTGGTGCTGTGTCCCTGTTCGGTCAGGGGCTGGCTGTTGCCAGTTCACACAGCGCAGCATCATGGACGGGCTCGCCCAGTCGAGCTTCGCATTGCTCCAGAGCGGCGTGCACAGTGGCAATCCAGGCGGATTCCTTGACGAAGCGCGGTCGCTGGTGCAGATCGGCGAAGGCTTCTCCCAGGCCCCGTTCCTGCAACGCAGGCAGATCCAATCCGTCGAGGCGAGCGGCGGCGACCACCGCAACCGAGTCACGCAGCCGCTGGGTCCAACGCGCCAGTTCTTCTCCTCGATAGCTGCGCCAGGGCGTTGGTTCGAAATGGCCATGACCCGGGATCCACTGTGTCTGGGGATTGGCCAACTGCTGCAGCCAGTCGAGATTGGCCAGATAGCCCCAGAGGCTTCCGCCGCCCCCCAGGTCAATGACCGGGAAGCGATCAGCGATGTAGTGGTCACCAATGACCAGAACATTGGCCGGCTGAATCCAGGCCAGCAGATCGCCGTCGGTGTGACTGGCGCGATGCGGCGGCCGCATCAAGGTGATGTGTTGACCGCCGAAGCGCAGAAGCAGGCGGTCGTCCACCAGCAGTTGTGGCTGCACGCGGGTGTCCAGCGCCTGTCCCTTGGTGGCAGTGCCGCCGACGGCCAGTCGTGTCGCCTGTTCGGCCGTGGCCAGCACCACGGGTCGGTCGCCCGCGAAGCTCTCCAGTCCCCAGACGTGATCGGTGTGATAGTGCGTAGTCGCAATGTAGCGCACGCGCGTCACGCCCCGTTCCCGCAGCCAGTCGCGCAGGACCGGTCCATTGTCGGGAATGCCGGCGTCGATCAGCAGCGCCTCGCCTTGATCGATGATCGCGACAATGCTCGGATTGCCGATCGCCACATTCGGTCGCAGTGCGTAGACCCAGGGTGCCAGCTGTAGCGCGTCGAGTGACACCTCGGGCGGCTCGGCGGCCGACGCACTTCCCAACAAGGCCATTCCGGCCAGCAACGACAAGGTTCTGAACATCGCGGTGAATCCCCGGACGTGGCGCAGAGAAGATGAATGAGGGGGTGCGACCGGACGCTCGTGCCCAAGTTCCGGCCAGTGGAATTGATGGCCCGGATGCGCAAGATCTGCGCTCAGCATGACCCGCTCGACCCGCCGCGTCGGTGCCGAAGTCGTGGGCGCGTTCGCTGCGACAATGGGCTTCCTGCACCCCCGTGACAGACATGAGCCAGACTGTTCAAGCTGCCGTGCCCAGTCGTCGCGACGTGTTTGCGCGCGCCTGGCCCATCGTGCTGGCGAATATCAGTGTGCCCGTGCTGGGACTGGTCGACACCGCGGTGATCGGCCATCTGGGCGAAGTGGCGGCATTGGGGGCAATTGCCCTCGGCACGCTGCTGTTCAACTTCGTCTTCTGGGCCTTCGGTTTCCTGCGCATGGGCACGACCGGATTCGTCGCCCGCGCCGACGGTGCCGGTGCAGGCGCAGAGGTGCAGGCTGTGCTGGCGCGGGCGCTGTGGCTGGCAGGTGGTCTCGGACTCGCGCTCCTCCTGCTGCAATGGCCGATCATCGAGCTGTCTCTGTGGCTGCTGGGTGGCAGTCCGGCCACCGAGGCGTTGGCGCGCGACTATGCCTACGCCCGCATCTGGGGTGCGCCGGCCAGCCTGGCGCTGTTTGCGCTGATGGGCACGCTGGTGGGCCTGGGGCGCAGCGACAAGCTGCTGCAGCTGCAGTTGCTGCTCAATGGCTTGAATCTGCTGCTGAATGTGCTGCTGGCGATGGGGCTCGGCTGGGGCGTGTTCGGCATCGGTGTGGGGACTGCGTTGGCCGAATGGCTGACCGTGGTTTGCGGACTGTGGTTGCTGCACCAGCTGCTGGGCGGGGCAGGGCAGGCATGGCGCTGGCGCTGGCGGTCGCTGGGTGGCTGGTCGTCGATGCGACCGATGCTGCTGGCCAATGTCGACATCCTCATTCGCACTTTGGCCCTGCTGGCCTGCTTCGCCTGGTTCACCCATCAGGGCGCGCTATTCGGCGATACGGTGCTCGCAGCCAATCACATCCTGCTGCAGCTGATCAGCTTCGCAGCTTTCTTTCTGGATGGCTTCGCCTTCGCTGCCGAAGGCTGGGTTGGACGGGCGGTCGGCGCGCGGCAACGGCAACTGTTCGACGCCGTGTTGTGGCGGACCAGCGAGCTGGCGCTGTGGACTGCTCTGGCGCTGGCGCTGCTGGCGTGGTTCTGGGGCGATTGGGCGGTCAGCCTGCTGACCAACCTGCCCAGCGTGCAGGCGCAGGCTAGCCAACAGCTGCTGGCGGTGTCTGCCTACATTCTGCTGTCGGTGGCGGCCTTTCAGCTGGATGGTGTCTTCATCGGGGCCGGCTGGACTCGCGCAATGCGTTGGGCCTCGCTGCTGTCGGCTGCTGCATTCGGTGTGTGCTGGTCGTTGCTGCAGCCCTGGGGCAATGCCGGCCTATGGTGGGCTTTCGTGCTCTATGTGCTGTGCCGGGCGCTGGCGCTGTGGCTGTGGCTGCCGGGATTGCGGCGGGAGATCGCGGTGGTCTCTTCGCCCTGAGGTCCGGTCCGGAGGGGACGCGATCCAGTGGCGGCGGAGTTTGCGGCCGGATTTTCGATCGCCATCGTGCGAACGGGCAGTGGCCTGCGTCCTTCGACCCGCTCAGGACGAACGGACCGGTCGTTGGCGCTGCGGCGCTGGGAGCCATTGCCAGCCAACGATCACAGTTGTCGAACAATGCTGCGCCGCAGGAGGGCATTCAAGTAAACTCCCGCCGTCCCCATGATTCCCAGGGCTGCCATCGGCAACGGTGCGGCCGGTGAACGCTCATGCCCAAGCGCAGCGATATCCAAAGCATCCTGATCATTGGCGCCGGTCCGATCGTCATCGGTCAGGCCTGCGAGTTCGACTACTCCGGCGCGCAAGCCTGCAAGGCGCTGCGTGAGGAGGGCTATCGGGTCGTGCTGGTCAACAGCAACCCGGCCACGATCATGACCGATCCGGAAATGGCCGATGCCACCTACATCGAGCCGCTGACCTGGCAGACCGTCGCGCGGATCATCGAGAAGGAAAAGCCGGATGCCCTGTTGCCGACGATGGGCGGACAGACGGCGCTCAACTGCGCCCTGGACCTGGCCGACAACGGTGTGCTGGCCGAGCATGGCGTCGAACTGATCGGCGCCTCCAAGGAGGCGATCCGGCTGGCCGAGGATCGCGCGCTGTTCCGCGATGCGATGGTCGAGATCGGCCTGGAAGTGCCGCGCGCGGCGGTGGCCAAGAGCATGGACCAGGCCCTGCAGATCCAGGCCGATGTGGGCTACCCGACCATCATCCGGCCCAGCTTCACCCTGGGTGGTTCGGGTGGCGGCATCGCCTACAACCGCGAGGAATTCCTCGAGATCGTGCAGCGTGGTCTGGATCTGTCGCCGGTGCGCGAGGTGCTGATCGAAGAATCCGTGTTGGGCTGGAAAGAGTTCGAGATGGAGGTCGTGCGTGACAGCGCCGACAACTGCATCATCGTCTGCTCGATCGAGAACCTCGATCCGATGGGTGTGCACACCGGTGATTCGATCACTGTGGCGCCGGCGCAGACGCTGACTGACAAGGAATACCAGCGCATGCGCGACGCCTCGCTGGCGGTGCTGCGCAAGATCGGTGTCGATACCGGTGGCTCCAATGTGCAGTTCGGCATTCACGCCGAGAACGGCCGGCTGGTGGTCATCGAGATGAACCCGCGCGTGTCGCGTTCCTCCGCTCTGGCCTCCAAGGCCACCGGCTTCCCGATCGCCAAGATCGCCGCCAAGCTGGCCGTCGGCTACACGCTGGACGAGCTGCGCAACGAGATCACCGGTGGCGCCACGCCGGCTTCCTTCGAGCCGACCATCGACTATGTGGTCACCAAGATTCCACGCTTTGCCTTCGAGAAATTTCCGGCCGCCGATTCCCGTCTGACCACGCAGATGAAGTCCGTCGGAGAGGTCATGGCCATCGGCCGCACCTTCCAGGAATCGATGCAGAAGGCCCTGCGCGGGCTGGAGACCGGCAGCGAAGGACTGGATGAGCGTCGCCGGCCGGATGATGCCGAACAGGCCCGTCTGGAGCTGGTCCGCCAGTTGCGCGAGCCGGGCCCGGATCGGGTCTACTGGGTGGCCGAAGCCATGCGTGACGGCCTCAGCCTGGACGAAGTCTACGAGCTGACCCGTATTGACCCCTGGTTCCTGGCCGAGATCGAGGATCTGGTGCAGACCGAGCAGGCCGTTCGCCAGCATGGCCTGGCCGGACTGGATGCCGGGCGGCTGCGCGAACTCAAGCGCAAGGGCTTTGCCGACGCGCGATTGGCCCGGCTGACCGGCACCGACGAGGCCGCGGTGCGGCAGCTGCGTCGCGCCCTCGGTGTGCGACCGGTCTACAAGCGGGTCGATTCCTGCGCCGCCGAATTCGCCACCAGCACGGCCTACCTGTATTCCACCTACGAACAGGAATGCGAAGCCGCGCCCAGCGATCGGCGCAAGGTGATGGTCCTGGGTGGCGGCCCCAACCGCATCGGCCAGGGCATCGAATTCGATTATTGCTGCGTGCATGCCGCGCTGGCGCTGCGCGACGATGGTTTCGAGACCATCATGGTCAACTGCAATCCCGAGACCGTCTCGACCGACTACGACACCTCCGATCGGCTCTACTTCGAGCCGCTGACGCTGGAAGATGTGCTGGAAATTGCCGACATCGAAAAGCCGGTCGGCGTGGTGGTCCAGTACGGTGGCCAGACGCCCCTGAAGCTGGCGCGGGCGCTGGAGAAAGCCGGCGTGCCGATTGTCGGTACTTCGCCGGACTCGATCGATCTGGCCGAAGACCGCGAGCGCTTCCAGCAGCTGATCGAGCGCCTGGGACTGAAGCAGCCGCCCAATCGCACCGCCCGCAACCCGGACGAAGCGGTCGCGCTGGCGCGGGAGATCGGTTATCCGCTGGTGGTGCGGCCGTCCTATGTGCTCGGCGGCCGGGCGATGGAAATCGTCTACGGCGAAAGCGATCTGCGTCGCTACATGACCGATGCGGTGCAAGTGTCGAATGACTCGCCGGTCCTGCTGGACCGTTTCCTCGACAGCGCCATCGAAGTCGACGTGGATTGCATCGGTGACGCCGGTGGCGCCGTGATGATCGGCGGCGTGATGGAGCACATCGAAGAGGCCGGCGTGCATTCCGGCGACAGCTCCTGCTGCCTGCCGCCGTTCTCCCTGCCGGCCGCGCAGCAGGACGAGCTGCGCCGTCAGGTGGAACTGCTGGCCCGCGAGTTGAACGTGGTCGGACTGATGAACACCCAGTTCGCCATCCAGGGCGACGACATCTACATCCTCGAGGTCAACCCGCGTGCCTCCCGCACGGTGCCCTTCGTGGCCAAGGCCACTGGCGTGGCGCTGGCCAAGGTGGCCGCGCGCTGCATGCTCGGCAAGTCGTTGGCCGAGCAGGGACTGGCGGGCGAGGTAATCCCCGACTATTACTCAGTCAAGGAGCCGATCTTCCCCTTCGCCAAGTTTCAAGGCGTGGACCCACAGCTGGGGCCGGAAATGCGCTCCACCGGCGAGGTCATGGGTGTGGGACGCTCCTTTGGCGCTGCGTTCGCCAAAGCGCAACTGGCCGCCAGCAACAAGGCGCCGCCGGTCGGCCGTGCCTTCCTCTCGGTCCGCGATGCCGACAAGGCCCGTTTGCTGCCGCTGGGCCGGCAGCTGATAGCCCGGGGCTATACGCTGGTGGCCACCAGTGGCACCGCCGCCGCGCTCAATGCCGCCGGTGTGGATTGCCAGCGCATCAACAAGGTGGCCGAAGGCCGGCCGCATGTGGTGGATCTGATCAAGAGTGATGAGATCAGTTTCATCATCAACACCACCGAAGGCCGCCAGGCCATTGCCGATTCCTTCTCGATCCGGCGCGAGGCACTGCAGCACCGGGTGGTCTACTCGACCACGCTGACCGGCGCGCGGGCGATCCTGGGCACGCTGGACCATCAGGGGCCGCAGCCGGTGTGGTCGCTGGAGGAACTGCACGGCGAGATTGCCGACAAGCGCGGCAACCCGGCCTGAGCGAATTCCAATGACATGCCGGTCGGCCAGTGCGCCGACCGGTCCGATTTGCATCGGGACAGACCCCGATGCGTGGATGGAGAATCAACATGAAGCGAGCACCGTTGACCGTCAGGGGCGCACAGGCGCTGCGGTCCGAACTCGAGCACCTCAAGAGCGTAGTGCGTCCGCAGATCATCAATGCCATTGCCGAAGCGCGGGCGCACGGCGATCTGAAAGAGAACGCCGAATATCACGCGGCCCGCGAGCAGCAGGGCTTCACCGAGGGGCGCATTGCCGAGCTCGAGGCCACCCTGGCCTCGGCCGAAATCATCGATGTCAGTAAGCTCAACCCGGGCAGCCGCATCGTTTTCGGCGCGCTGGTCGAACTGATGGAACTGCACTCGGAGCAGACTGTGCGCTACCAGATCGTGGGCGACCTGGAGGCCGACATCAAACAGCGGCGGATCTCGGTCAGCTCCCCGGTGGGCCGGGCGCTGATCGGCAAGAACGAAGGCGACACCGTCGACATCCAGACGCCCGGTGGCATCAAGAGTTACGAGATCATGGCGGTGGAATACGAGGCCTGAGGCCAGGGGCCGTGAGTCTGTCGAACGCTGGTCGACGCCTGTGGTTGAAGGCCCAGGGCTCAGGGCCCAGGGCCCAGATTTGCGGGCTGATCGCTGACGGCAGGTGCGTCGAAGCGCTTGGCTGGCGGGCTTTTCATGGCTGAGGCACCGGGCGCCAGCGATGCAGGCGAGCGCTGGTTGCTGCCGTCGCTGCGCAGCTGCGCGAATGGTTCGCAGGGCAGCGAATGGCGCCGTTGGTTGGGGCGCGGTCTGCGCCTGAGCGATGTCGACGCCGGTCCCCGTCTGGCGGTGGCCGGCGCGTTGTCGCTGACGCCTGCGCAGGTGCCATGGGTGCGCGCACTGGCCCAGCAGGATCTGCCGGACGAGTGGGCTGGCAGGGCCTGGCTGCGGCTGGACCGCGTCACGCTGCAGGTCGATGGCTTCCGACTACGACTGGTGGCGCTGCATGACCAGCCCTGGTCAGACCACCAATGGCATTCACTGCAGACCTGCCTGCGCGAGTTGCCGGGCACTGAAAACTGGCAGCTTCAGCCCGGGCAGGGTGGTCGCAGCTACCTGTGCGTCGATGGACCACTTTCCGATCGGACGCTGCCCGAAGGGCCGGGGACGCCGCCGCCCGACGCGCTGCTGCGCGCCGACCTGCTCGAATCCTTGCCGACGGCGCGTCTGTGGCGACAGTTCCTCAACGACGCCCAGGTCGCACTGAGCCCGCGCGATCTGACGCAGGCCGGGCATGGGGTGCTGCAGTCCGAGGCGCCCTGGCTGTGGGGCGATGCGCGGGAGGAGATCGAGCAATGCGGCCTGAACTGGGCCAGCGTCGATGATCCGGAGTTGCGTGCACTGGCCCGCTACTTGCGGCTGAACGTGGGCGAGGGCGCGGGTCCGAGGCTGCGCGAGGGCGCTACCGCAACGCCGGCCAGCATTGCGAAGGCGCTCAAGCAAGGACCGCTGTGGCTGGGCTTCGCCTGTGGCGCGCGCTGGCTGCTGCGGCCGCGCGATCGCTGGCGCTGGTGGACATCGGCCTGGACGCCGGTGGAGCCAGCCGGATGAGACCGGTCTGCCTGCGCCCACGCACGCTGGTCGACGATGGCGGCTTTGGCCGGATGCATCCGGTGCTGGCCCGAATCTATCGCGGCCGCGGGTTGCGCTCGGAGGCGGAACTGTCGCTGCGCCTGGCGGCGCTGCTGGCACCCGACGCGCTGGGCGGCATCGAACAGGCGGCAGAGCGGCTGGCGCAGGCCGTCATGGGCGCCGAACGCATTGCCGTGGTCGGCGATTTCGACGCCGACGGCGCCACCGGCACCGCGCTGGCGGTGTGGGCGTTGCGGGCCTGCGGCGCCACCCGGGTCGAATACCACGTGCCGCATCGCTTCCTGGACGGCTACGGGCTGTCGGCCAGCTTCGCCGAGCGCATCGCTGCGGGCGGCCCAGGCGTGCTGCTCACGGTCGATCATGGCGTGGCCTGCGTGGCTGGCGTCAGCGCGGCGCGCTCGGCGGGCATGGATGTGCTGGTCAGCGACCATCATCTGCCGGGACCGGTGTTGCCTCCAGCGCTGGCGATGGTCAATCCGAACCTGCCTGGCGATGCATTCCCGTCGAAGGCGCTGGCCGGCGTCGGTGTGGTGTTCTATCTGCTGGCAGCCTTGCGGCGCGTACTGCAGGGCCATGGCCACTTTGCCGGCCGCGAAGCGCCCAATCTCGCCGATGGCCTGGATCTGGTCGCCCTGGGCACCGTGGCCGATTTGGTCCCGCTGGACCACAACAACCGGATCCTGGTGCAGGCGGGGCTGGAAAGGATGCGGCGGGGCAGGGCACGTCCAGGCCTACAGGCCTTGCTCGAGGTGGCCGGCCGCGACTACCGGCAAGTGGCCGCCGCCGATCTGGGCTTTGCCCTGGCGCCGCGGCTGAATGCGGCAGGCCGGCTGGAGGACATGACCGTCGGCATCCGCTGTCTGCTCAGCGAGAGTCCAGCCGAAGCACGGCTGCTGGCCGAGCAACTCGATGCCCTCAATGCCGAGCGCCGCGCGCTGCAGGCCGAGATGGAAGAGGCCGCCGAAGCGGCCGTGCAGGGCAAGCTCAGTCAACTGGGCGGTGCCTTGCCGGCCGGGCTGGTGGTGGCCGAGGACGATTGGCATGCCGGCGTGGTCGGGCTGGTGGCGTCGCGTCTGGTCGAGCGTTTTGGCCGGCCGGTGCTGGCGCTGGCCCCGGTCGACGGGCAATGGCGCGGCTCGGGTCGCTCGGTGCCGGGCTTTCACCTGCGCGATGCCCTGGTCGAGGTCGATCGACGCGCGCCCGGCTTGCTGGCGCGCTTTGGTGGCCATGCGATGGCCGCGGGCTTCAGCACCGACAGCGATCAGCGCCAGCCACTGGCCGAGATTTTTGCCGAGGTCTGCCAGCAGCAGCTGGGACCACAACCGGAGACCCCACTGCTGGAGACCGATGGCTCACTGCAGCCGGAGCAGATCGACCTGTCGCTGGCGCAGGAACTGGCTGCGGCCGGTCCCTTCGGTCAGGGTTTTCCCGAACCGCTGTTCGATGACGATTTCGAATTGCTCGACCAGCGCATCATCAAGGGCCGGCACCTGCTGCTGAAGGTTCGTCACGAAGGCGGTGGTGCACCGCTGACCGCCTGGTGGTTCAAGCGTGCCGAGCCGCTGCCGCAGTCGTCGGTGCGCCTGGCCTACCAGTTGCAGGTCGATGACTATCAGGGGCTGTACCGGCCCAAGCTAGTGATCCGGGCCGAGGGTCAACGCGGCTAGCCCGGACATCTCAGGTGAATTGCACTGCCTTCTCGAGCCTTGGTGCAGGCGCGAGGGTCCGCGTTCCTGGCCTTGACGTCCCTGTCACTCGAAGCCGTTGCTCCATATCGTTTCGGAATCAGGCAAGCTGAGCGTGATCACCAGAGGCTCGGCATCGGGGCTTTCCGGACGCGCAGGCAGGATCTCCGCGCCCACCAGTGAGCACTGATCGAAGATGGCCGGACCGTTGGGGCACGGTCGATCGCGATAGACCTCGTCGATGAAACCCTGGTTGTTGAAGGTGCTCAGCAGGAATGGCTCCGCTATGCCGCTGAAGTCATGACCTTGGGCGCGCGCCCAACCGCTCAGGTTGGTCGAGACAGAGGTCAGGTAGTCACCGTTGGGCCTCCAGCTATCCAGGGTGACGTTGGGCAGCGGCTCACCATTGTCGGCGCGGATGACTCTGACCCAATGGCCATCGGCGCTGTGCAGGTCGAAATCGATGTTGGTCACGTCGCTACCGCTGGCAAGCACCAACAAATTGCCTGGTTCGAGGCAAAACTCAAAGGGGTCGCCGCCAGGTGTGGGAAGCGGGCAATGGATGTCCTGCCACAACCCCGGAAATGCATCGTCGAAAGCAGCGGAAATGCCCACGTGGTATTCACCCGGGACAATGTCCGGGAAGTCCATTCGTCCCCAATCGGCCAAGCTGCGTGTTTTGATACTCAACCCATTCTGGTCCAGCAGGTGCACGCGGAAATCGCTGCTGCTGGCCGCTTCGCCATCGATCAAGACGGCACCACGTATGCGAGCCGAGCGCATCATGCCAATCTCGATGGGCTGATTGCCGGCAAGTCCTACGTTGACTTCGGTTCCACCACTGCAGGGCAGCAGTAGACCATTCAGGTCGCAGGGAATGTCGGGATAGATGACATCAATATGGGATCCCGACGCCGCGTGGACACGGTACGAACCTGGATACGCTTCGAACGCAAAATCGCCCGTTGCGGTCGTGCCGCCGCCAGGACCGATACTGGTCAGGGGCGCTGGTGCGGCGCGGATGGCCACGCCGGTGATCGGCAAACCGGTGGCCGAGTCGATCACACGTCCGCGCAGCAAGGGCAAGGGAGTGGGTTGCATGGTCAGTTCCAGCTGCCCCTGCGAAGGCGGATTGATCAGCTGTCCCAGCGGCAGTTCCGGCCTGCAGTCGTGCTCGGCTGCGCAGAGAACGTCGGGGAATACCTGAGACATCATATGACCCGCCTGAACGCTGATCCGGAACGGAACGCCTGGATTGCCCAGCGGCAGAATGGCCACCCCACTTACATTGGAATAGGTGTTGACGGATCCGATGTAGCTTCCGTCTTCGCGCGTAAGCGAGGCGGAAACTGAAGTGCCCAATCCGGTCGGGAAGCCGGGAACGTACAGCACGACCGTGGAGCCGCTGGGCAGCTGAAAATCGGCGCGACTGGTTGACCCTGGTGCGATGGGCACGTACGTCGCCAAGTTCAGATCGCACTGCGCGGTACCGCAATCGATTCCGTCAAAAAGTTGGCGATGAACGTGGTTGTCGGCCTCCACGGCGAAATCGTGAGTCGGCAAACCCCGCATGGTGTAGCGACCACCGACATCGGTTTGGTCGGAGATGAAAATCGACTCATCGGGCAGTTGCAGGCGAACGTTGGCGTAGATGACTGGCTCGCCTGTGACGCTGCTGAACACTGATCCGACGAGTGTTCCGCCAACGTCCAGATCGAAGTCGATGTTGGTGTAGCTCATGCTTGGCTGAAAGACCTGTGCCTGCTCGGCATCAAAGCAGCTACCGAAAGCCCCGTACGAGTAGTGGCATTGCAGATCGGGATAGAGCTCCATGACCAGGCCGCCTTCGGCGACAGTTGCTTGGGTGGTCCGGACCACGAAGGCCTGTCCCGGCACTGGCAGCTCATAGTACCCATCGGTCGGATTGACCAATGTGCTGCCCAAGGAACCGCCATTGACGGCGAATGCCTCGACTCTGAGCCCAAGCGGCCAGACATCCGGAACCGTCACCGTTCCGCTGATCAAATTGCCGCCATTGACCAGGGCGGCCCTGACGACCGGGTCCGAACCGATCGCCTTGATGCGTGCAACCAGACTGTGACGATCCGGGTCGACCGGCAAGCGGACCAGTGCCTGCAGGCCATCGTAATCGTCATTGCTCACCAGAGCTGTGTTGCCAACCTGATTGCAGTCCCGCCACACCTCGATACTTGTGTCGACGCGACTACCGAGGGTGCTCAGCAGTTGAGGAGCTGCTTTCTGATGAACTCTGACCCAGGACTCGAACGGCCCGCCAACCTGGTCCGCAATCAGCTCGACAGAACTGCCGGGCCAGAGATCGAGTGCGGTCTGGCAGGTCCCGGCGATATCCGCATTCACGGAAACACGCCAATCGGTTTCCTCGCCAGCCAGCGGGTGAGTACGTCCCAATGGACTGGCATCCTGGACTGCGAGCTGATGCACCTTGGGTTGCAACTCGGGTACTCCTAGCTCCCCAAGCTGCCTTTCCAACTCACGCCAATGCATGACCCTGGCGGCGGGGTCGGTCGCGGCAACGCGAGGATGCGTCTCAGGGACGTGTTGTAGATCGGCCAGCGCTCGCTGATAGTCTTCCAGACGTTCGGTTTGTGCAGCACTGGCAAAGCCGGGTGCAAGGGCGATCAGAAGCGACAATCTGGACGTGAAACGCATCGAGTGACAGCCTGTACCTGCATGATGCGCGGACGGTAAGGGCGGTTGTTGGTTCACGCAAGACCGCATCTTGCGCAAATTGCCCGCGACCGTCCGGCAGGATCAACCTGGATCTCAGCAAACTCGGTCATGACGCCTGAACTGTGGCAACAGATTCGCTCGCTGTACCACGTTGTCGTGGAAGTACCGGCTGCCGAGCGGGAGGCTTGGCTGCAGGCGAATTGTGCCGATCCGCAGGTGCGTGAGGAACTGCGTTCACTGCTGGCCTCGGCGGTGGCCGATGCTACCTTGCTGCATGAAACGGTCGAGCCGGCGCCCGAGCGCGAGTCGGCCGACGAGATGCGCGGGCAGTCTCTGGGCGAGTTCCGCATTGTCCAGCTGATCGGCAGTGGCGGCATGGGCAGCGTCTATCTGGCCGAGCGGGCCGATGGCGGTTTCGAGCAGCAGGTGGCCATCAAGCTGGTGCGCCGCGGCCTGGCGGGCGACACCTCCAGCCGCCGCTTCCTGCGCGAGCGGCAGATCCTTGGCCGCCTCAATCACCGGCACATCTGCAGCATTCTCGGCGGCGGCCTGAGCGAGGATGGCCGACCCTATCTGGTCATGCCCTTTCTGGAAGGGGCGCTGCCGCTGGACGAGTACTGCGAGCGGCGCACCCTCGATGTGCAGCAGCGGCTGCACATGTTCGTCGCCGTTTGTGCGGCCGTGCAGCATGCGCACCAGAACCTGGTCGTGCACAGCGACCTCAAGCCCGGCAACATCCTGGTGCTGCCCGATGGCGAGGTGCAACTGGTCGATTTCGGCATCGCCCGCCTGCTGGATCAGGCCGAAGCCGGTCTGACGACGCTGGCCGAAGGTGGCCGTCCGCTGACGCCGCAGTACGCCAGTCCCGAGCAGATCGAAGGCGATTCGCCGACCACCCTCAGCGATGTCTATTCGCTCGGCGTGGTGCTGTATCGGCTGCTGACCGGCACGCTGCCCTACACGGTCGAGCGAGCCAACCTGCGGCAGTTGGCCGAGGTACTGGCCACCACCGATCCATCGCCGCCTTCCCGCCATCGGCCTGGGCTGCCGGAGGATCTGGACAACATCGTGCTCAAGGCGATGGCGCGTGAGCCCGAGCGGCGCTATGTGTCCGCGGCGGCGCTGGCCGAGGACGTGCAGCGCTGGCTCGCCGGTGAACCGGTGCAGGCACGACCGGCGACGCTGGCCTATCAGCTGGGCAAGTTCGTGCGGCGGCATCGCTGGCCGGTGTTGACCGCGGGCCTGGCGCTGGTGGCGCTGGCCGCGCTGGCGACCGTGCTGGCGCTGAGCAATGCGCGGATCGCCGCGCAGGCGCGTCAGCTGCAGGCCGAGCGCGATCGCGCCGAGGCGACCGCGGATTTCTGGGCCGGCCTGTTCGAACAGGCCGATCCGGTGCGGGCGCAGTCCGCCGCCACCAGCACCGCCGAACTGCTCGATCGTGCGCGCGCGCAGTTGACCACCGAAGAGACGCTGTCACGCGCCAGCCGCAGCCGCCTGCTGGCGGTGATCAGCACCGCCTACTGGAATCTCGCCAACCCGGAGGGTGCGTTGGCGGCGGCCGAGCAGGCGGTCGCTCTGCAGGACCCGACCGATCCGCCCAGCGAGACCGCCGCGGTGGTCTACAAGCAGCTGGCCAACATCGCGATGTCGCTGGATCGGCTGGAACAGGGCCGGCAGGCGGCCGAGCAGGCGATGGCGCAGATCGAGCAGCTGCCGGACGCCCCGCCAGCGCTGCGCGCCCAGGTGCTCGACGCGCTCGCGCTGGTGCTGGACGAACAAGGTCAGCCCGAACGCGCTGCGGAGCTGCTGGAGCAGGTGGTGGCGATTCAGCGTCAGCTGCCGCTGGAGGAAATCCGCGTCGATATGGCCACGGCGCTGGGCAGTCTGGGCTACATGCACTATCGGCTGGCGACGCAAACCAAGCCGGTTGACGAGTCGCGCTTGCAGCGCGCCGACACGCTGGTGGCTGAATCGCTGCGGCTGCTGCGCGAGGCCTTTGGCGAGAATCATCCGCAGGTGGGATTCATGCTCAATGCCAGCGGCGTGCTCAGTCGCGAGCGCGGCAACTACGCTGCCGCCGCGGCCCACTTTGCCGCCGCCGGACAGATCGCCGCGCAATCGCTGCCCGATGGGCACACGATGCGGGTCAGCCTGGCGCTGAACCAGGCCGAGATGCTGCTGGCCCAGCAGGATTGGAGCGCCGCCGAGTCCGCTTATGCGCAGGCACTGGGCGCAGCCGAGCAGACGCTGCCGGCCGGTCATCCCGATCGCATCGATCAGCAGCTGGGCATCGCGCGCTGTGCGCTGGGCGCTGGCGATCTGGATTCAGCGCGGCAGGCGTTGTTGCGAATGCAGGCGGCATTGCCGCTGGCCGAAGCCGAATTGCCGCTGGAGCGGTTGTGGGCACAACTGCTGCACTGGCGCCTGGTGGCTGAGCCCACCGCGGCCGCCCAGGCCGAGATCCGCAAAGCCGTGCAGGCCGCCGGGGATCCCGCTCAGCTGGCCCTGTTGCAGCAACTGGCAACGGAGGCCGCCGATGGATGAGGGCGAGATCACCCTGCTGCTCAATCGGCTGGGCGAACGGGCGCAGGGTCCGTTGGCGCTGCTGCTTCCGGCGGTCTACGAGCAGCTGAAGTCAGCGGCCCGGCGGCAGCTGGCCCGCGAGCGGGCCGACCACACCTTGTCGACCACGGCACTGGTGCACGAGGCCTATCTGAAGCTGTCCGAGCAGGACGGCCAGCGTTGGCGCAATCGCGATCACTTCCACGCGGTCGCCGCGATCGTCATGCGCCGCGTGCTGATCGATCACGCCAAGGGCGTGCTGGCCGAGAAGCGGGGAAGCGGCAGGAGGCCCCTGGCCCTGGAGGAGGTGCTGGACGTGAGCGAGGGTGAGTTCAGCGTCCAGCATGCCCAGCAACTGGTCGAGCTCGATGCCGCCCTCGATCGCCTGCGGCGCTTCGATGAGCGCGCCTGCAGGGTGGTCGAGTGCCGGTTCTTTGCCGGCTTGTCGGTCGAGGAGACCGCCGCCGCGCTGCAGGTCGCGCCAGTGACCGTCAAGCGTGACTGGTCCTTGGCGCGGGCCTGGTTGCAGCGCGAGCTGGCGGGCGGTTGAGACATCGTCCGGGGCGTCCAGGGTCTGAGTCGGGACCTCCTGCCGAGTGACCTACAGTCCTGCTGCGCCGGCGCCGTCGATCCGGCCCAGCAGCTTCAGCGCCGCGGGCAGGGGATAGCGGTTGGCGTACATGCTCACCTCGGTACGGATCTGGCCGACCAGATTCATGCCCAGCGCCGAGCGCCATTGATTGGCTGCCGAGCTCCGATCCAGGTCGGTCTGCTCGCGATAGGTGACGCTGAGAAAGGCCTCCAGATAGGCCTGATCGACGGCCAGACCCGGCGGCAGTCCCTCGCGATTGCCCTGGCTGCTGGCAATGGGCAGATCACCGAACTCGCCGACTCGCAGATTCAGCTGCGTGTTGCTGGCCGGGCTGTAGTAGAGGTCGCCCCACTTGTTGGCGACGAACAGGTTGCGATCGATCTCGATCCAGCCGTCCTGGTTGAAGCGGGTGTGGTCGATGCCGCCGCGGACATTGCCGCCGATCAGGTTGTCGTGGATGCGATAGGCCAGCTTGGTCATGACCCGTACGCCGTAGCCCATGTCCTGCAGATCATCCAGCCGCGACCAGGTGAACAAGATCGTGTTGTGGCCGATGTCGGCCGTGCCACAGGGGGCAGTCATGTTGGCCGGACTACCCGCGCAGGTGCCGTAGATCTCGATCGCCGCCATGCGGTTGGCCACGAACAGGTTGTCGTGCACGTTCAGCGTGCCGCTGCGCAGGCCGGCCTGGATGCCGAAGTTGGCGCCATTGAGAAAGACGTTGTGGCTGATCTGCATGTCGCCGCCGGCGGCGGATGAAGGGATCTTCAGCAACGGCTCCAGCACCGTCGGCGCCTCGCCATCGGCCTTGGACGGGGGCAACAGCAACTGGCCGCTGTCCACGCCGGCTGGCTTGCCCTTGACCGGGGAATAGCTGTTGCGGCCACCGGCATTGAAGACAAAGCCGTCGACAACGGCGCCATCGATGGCCTTGCTGAACTGCAGCATCGGCTTGCGCGCCTTGGCGCCGCTGGCGTTGTCGGGCGCGAACACGGTCGGGTGCTGCTGCAGGCTGCGGCTGTCGAAATCCAGGCTGAAGCTGCCATACAGCCGCACCGGCTTGTCCGCCTCCAGATAGCCCACGCCAAAGGTGCCGGCGTAGACGCCGCCGGCCACGGCGATCGTGTCACCGGCCTGGGCCAGCTTCAGCGCCTTGTCGATGTTCTTCAGCGGCGCCTGGCGGCTGCCGTCATTGCCGTTGTTGCCGGTTTCGATCGACACATGCAGCACGCGACCACTGGCTGGCGCCAGAATCTGCGCCGGCGTTTGCGCCGACAAGCTCGTGGCCAGCAGCCACAGCGGCACCGCACAGGACAGGCGGAACAGGGCCATGAACGCATCCTTCTTCGTTGGGGTGCGTCCTTACGCGAGCTACGGCGCAGAATCGGCTCATTTGCCCGGTTAATGTCGCAACTGATCCGCAGCGAGCCCGGGCACCGCCCGAACCCGGCGCCATGCTGACGGCACCCCACAGCGAAGGAGTGCGTCATGCCCAGTCGATTGCAGTCGCGCGTGTTGGCCCTGGTGATGCTGGCGCTGGCCTGTGCGGTGATCGCCCAGCCCTGATCGGTTCATCCGGGCGCTATCAGCCTGAACGGCCCAGCTCGATCTGCTCGCGCATGCCGGCGATGATCCCGGCGTAGTCCGGCTGGCCGAAGATCGCCGAGCCGGCAACGAAGACATCGGCGCCGGCCCTGGCCACCTCGGCGATGTTGTCGGGCTTGATGCCGCCATCGACTTCCAGCAGCAGCGGCTTGCCGATCGCCTCGACCCGTTCACGCAGCTGGCGCAACTTGGCCAGTGCGGCGGGCAGGAAGGACTGACCCCCGAAGCCGGGATTGACGCTCATCACCAGCACCAGGTCGATCCGCTCCCAGGCCCAGTCCAACACCGACAGCGGCGTCGCCGGATTGAGCACCAGACCAGCGCGCATGTCGTGATCGGCAATGGCCGACAACGAGCGGTCCACATGACGGGAGGCTTCCGGGTGGAAGCTGATCAGGTTGGCGCCGGCACGGGCGAAGTCCTCGATCAACCGGTCCACCGGGTCGACCATCAGATGGACGTCGACGAAGGCTTCCAGACCGGCCTTGCGCAATGACTGCAGCACCAGCGGCCCGATCGACAGATTGGGCACGTAGTGATTGTCCATCACGTCGAAGTGTATCCAGTCCGCACCCGCGGCGAGGACGGCGTCGATGTCGGCGCCCAGTCGGGAGAAGTCGGCCGACAGGATGGAGGGCGCAATCAGCGCCGGGCTTTCGCTGGGTAGATTCATGCGGGGATCTTGAGCAGTGAAGAAGGTCAGCTGCCGCGCGGGCGCAGGTGCTCGTAGGCTTCCCGAGCGCGCTGCAGACGGGCCTGGGCATCGGCCTGTTCGGCCTCCGACAGCCCCCGCGCGGCGAGCTTGTCCGGATGGTACTTGCTCAGCAGGCGCTTGTAGGCCGCTCGGATGGTATCTCCATCGGCGCCGCGCTCCAGACCCAGCTCGCGACGGGCGGCGTCATCGGTCCAGCGCGTGCCGCTGGTCGACCGTGGCGCGGCGTGGGTCAGGCCCAGCCGCTCGGAGATGCGCGCCAGCGCGCCGCGCTCGGCCGGCACCAGTGGCCCATCGGTCTCGGCCAGTCGCAGCAGCAGATCGGCCAGCTGGCGCGCTTCCTCACTGCCGCGCGGATAGCTGCCGGCCAGCTGCTCGATGGCGGCATCGATCCGAAACTGCTCAGCCCGGCCGCGGTCGAAGGCCTCCACCGCGCGGGCCCGCTGGGCACCGCGCAACTCGAAGCGATCCATCAGTCCTTCGGCGAAAGCCACTTCGCGCTCGCTGACGCGCCCATCGGCGCGGGCCAGGTGCCCCAGCAGCTCGAACAGCGCCGACAGTTCCGCGCCAACCTTCAGACGCGGCATCCGCCGTGTCCCAATCCAGCCGCGATCCCAGGCCTGGCCTACGCCCAGACCGACGACGGCACCATAAGGCCCACCGATCAGCGCGCCCACGCCGGTGGCCAGGACGGTCGCCAGCCAAGACTTCATGGCGCTGCGGCCGGCGCTGTGGTGGGTCGACTGGCGTACCAGTCGGACAGCGACTCGATGTCGGCATCGTCGAGCAGACCGGCGATGGACTGCATCTGCGCGTGTTGCCGCTGGCCCGATCGATAGGCCTGCAGCTGTTGCCTCAGATAGAGCGGATCCTGGCCGGCCAGATGCGGATAGCCGGCCAGACTGGCTCGCCCGCTGGTGCCGTGACAGCCGCTGCACAACCCCAGCTTGGCCGGTGGCTCACCGACGTTGGCGCTGGTCGCGGCGGTCGCAGCCGGCTCGGACTGGCAGGCCGACAGCAGCAAGGGCAGGGACAGATAGCGCAACCATTTCATGGGGCGGCAGTGTAACCGCGACATCGCAGCGGATCGCGGCGCAATCCGCGCTTTGTGCATTTTATGTGATGAGCGGTGATTCTGCGGTGGGCGCGCAGCCGAGGCGCACGGTCGACTCACGCCATTTGGCGTGCGTCAATCGAACAACTGCACCAGCACCACCAGCGCGAGCGCGGCCAGCCAGACCACCAGAATCCGCCAGGCCAGTTGCAGCGACTGTTCGGCAATGATCTCGCGCGGATTGGCATCGCCGTCGATATCGACCTCGTCCACATCATCAAACTCGATGCAGGCACGAGCGGTCGATGACAGAAAGCCCAGATCCAGATGCAGCAGGCCCTGGCCATGGGCGGCGTGGTGTTCGCGCCAGGCCTTGCTGACCGCGTCGAAGTTGGCCGCCAAGGCAAGCGCCAGCGCCATCAGCTGAGCTGGGAGCCAGGCCAGGGCGTCGTGCAGACGACGAGCGGCGACATTCTGGGCGTAGGGCAGCTCGGCGATGAACTCGCTGCGGTCGGCCAGCAACTGCAGCAGGCGATAGCCCAGGGCAGCGACCGGTCCGAACAGGACGAACCAGAACAGTACCGAGAACCAGCGTCGCAAGGCCTCATCGAAGACCCGTTCGACCCGATCGATGGTGCTGGCCGGTGCATCGGCGGCACCGAGGGCACGTAGCGCCCGTTGGCGCGACTCAGCATCCGTGGCGGTGACCAGGTCTGCGACGTCCAGATCCAGATCTCGCGGCCCCCAGCAGTAATAGAGCACGACCACCGCCAGCACGAAGCCCACCAGACCGAACAGCGCGCCGCCCAGAATGCGGTCGACCAGCAACAGACTCAGGCAGGGGAGGCCTACACTGAGCAGCAGGCCGGCGCCGTGGGTCCACAACGCATTGAGACCCAGGCGGGCATTCAGCCAGACCACCCAGCGCTGCAACCAGCCGAAATCGCGCAGGCGGGTCAACTCCGGCGCCGCCATGGCCACGGCAAGCACGATGAGTACGACGATCAGGGTCACGGCCATGGGCGATGCTCGGCGCTCGGAATGCCGGCATTGTACCGCCGCGGCGCGAGCGGACGTTGACCAAAGGCGCGGCGCATCCGGGGAAGCCGCACAAAGCGCGTCTCAGGGGCGGGCGATTGCCTCCGTCAAGACGCTGCCGGTGCGTGCCTGATACCAGTCCTCGATCAGCCGTCGAGACACCGAAAAGCCGGTGGGCAGCCCGAGCGCGCCGCCACGAACGGCGGCGACCAGCGTTCCCGGGTCATACCAGTCAGCCTGCTCCAGCTCGTCGCCAAGCGCCAGCCGGTCATCGACCGCCTCGGCGGTGAATCCGATCATCAGTGCCGATGGGAAGGGCCAGGGCTGCGAGGAGTGATAGCGGACCCGTTCAACGGTCAGACCGGCTTCCTCGGCGACCTCCCGCCGGACGCAGTCTTCCAGCGTCTCACCGGGCTCGACAAAGCCCGCCAGTACCGAATGCCGGCCGGCTGGCCAGCTGGCCTGGCGCGCCAGCAGCAGACGGTCGCCATGTGAGATGGCCACAATGATGGCTGGATCGATGCGCGGAAAAACCTCGTTGCCGCAGCTGCTCTGGGTGCAGACGAGGCGATGCCCGGCGGCGCGAATCAGCATCGGTGCGCCGCAGCGACCGCAGTGTCGATGGCGGTCGCGCCACAGCACCAGACCCCGCGCATAGGCCGCCAGACCGGCATCCAGCGGTGCCAGACGTTCGGCATGCGCGCGCAGATCCGCCCATTGGGCGTCGGCGGCCAGCGGCTCGCTCAGCTGGCTGTCTTCATCAATGAACTGCAGCAGATAGTCGTAGCCGTCATGGCGCCCGAGCAGGCTCCACGGCAGTTCGCCGTCACAAGGCTGTTCCTGCCAATAGAGCTGCGTATCCTGCGACCGCCGGCGAACCAGCATCTGGCCGTCCCGGCGCAGCAGCAGCCAGCGGCGTTCGGCGTCATTACCGGCGGGGTCAAACTGCTCGCGCGACTCACCCATCCGATCCAGCGGCAGGGCAGCGAAGTGATTGCGACGACTGCGCTCGTCGTCGTCCGGGCGTTGCGGCGTGGGGGAGGGACCAGACACGCTCAAACCGAGAACGATGATCCGCAGCCGCAAGTGGTCTTGGCATTCGGATTGCGGACGACGAACTGGGCGCCGCGCAGGCTTTCGCTGTAGTCGAGCTCGGCGCCATCCAGATACTGCAGGCTGATCGGATCGACCAGCACCGTCACGCCGGATTGCTCCAGCCGCAGGTCATCGTCCTCGCTGCCTTCCTCGAAGGCAAAGCCATACTGAAAGCCGGAGCAGCCACCACCATTGATGTAGACCCGCAGCGCCAGGTCGTCGCGACCTTCCTCGTCGATCAGCTCGCGCACCTTGCGCGCGGCAGCGTCGGTGAGATGAATGGGGTGTTCGCTCATGACCATCGTCCTTGCTTGATCGGTGACGGCATCACTCGTCGTCGCGGGTGTCGCCGGGCGCCGGCAGGCTCCGCCGCGGTTCGTCCTGGAAGATCATCTGTCCGCTGACCTGGGCCCCGGCGGCCATTTCCAGAACCTTGTAGTAGATGTTGCCGTGGACCTTGGCACTGGCGCCGAGGATCAGACGTTCGGCAGCGACGATGTCGCCGTCGACCGTGCCGGAGACCTCGACTTTTGGTGCGTGCAGCTGACCTTCGATCCTGCCCTGCGGCGTGACCACCAGCACCGCATCGGAGCCGTCTTCGGCGCGGATCGATCCTTTGACCGTGCCCTCAACCATCAGGCCGCCGGTGAAGCTGACGTCGCCATCGATGACCATGCGCTGGCCAATCAGACCTTCGACCGTGCTGGTCTCGCTGGGCCGGGCCGCCCGCTTGCTGTCGTTGCCGCTTCCAAACATCAGCTGTTCTCTTCCTTGTGGTTGGCATCGGCCCAGGCGAATTCCCGACGTATCGACGATCCACCGCTCTTGGGCTTCATCGTGATCTGGATGGCGCTGGGTTCGAAATTCTCCGGCAGCAGGATCGTGCCCTCCAGCTGCTGGAAGTACTTGAAAGCGTACTGCATGTCGGGGCTGGCCGTATCGCTGGTGAGCTTGGCCAGATCCAGCCGTTCCAGCTGGCCGCCGCGGGAGCCGGTGACCGCCAGTTCAACCTCACCCTCGGCGCTCTTGCCGCGCTTGAGGTTCTGCGCCAGCGTCAGCCGATAGCGGTACATGCCCCCCTGGCCGGCTCCATTGCCGTCACGCTGCATGCGCAGGTCGTGGATCCACAGGCCCGGTTGCTGTGCGCCTCCCTCGATCAAGCGCTGATAGAAGCTGACATCGGCACGCAAGGCGGCGACTTCGTCCTGGCGCTGCCCCAGCGACTGCTGCATGTCCTCCAGCGCCAGCTCTGCCACCTCGCGGGCGCGGCGCTCGCGCGACAGTTCGGTTTGCGCCGTTTCCAGCGCCAGGCGCAGGCTGTGTTCGCTGTCCTGGGTGGTGGCCAGTGATCGTTCCAGCGGCGCGATCTCCGGAACCAGCAGGTAGCGCACGGCGACATACATGACGATCAGGCTCAGCAGCCACAACCCGCCAAGCAGCCAGCGCGAACGCCGCTGGCGTGAGGGGTCGACCCAGGTGACCTTCAGTTGACGGTTCTGACTCAAGTGACCACGCCGAATGGGGAAACGGGCTTATATGGTGGAAAGCCCGATGGCCTCAAGGGTTGCCGGCGGACACGTTCACTTGAGTCTTACATGTGGACGCGTCTGGCTCGTCCGGCCGACCCACCGCGTCACTTCGCGCTGGGCAGGGGCAGCTTCAACGCAGCAACAGCCAGGGCAAGCCCAGCAGCAGCCCGAAGCTCACCACATCGGTGAGCATCCCGATCAGGATGCCGGCGGCGCTGGCCGGGTCCGAACCCAGCCGATGCAGCAGGACGGGGAGCAGGGCTCCGACAGCACCTCCGATGGCGCAGCTGCCGATCATCGCCAGCCCAACGACGATGGCCAGTACCATCGCCGCTGATTCACCGTACATCGTCGCCATCAGGTACATCGCTGCGGCGGCCGCCAGGCCGGTCAGGCAGCCGCCCAGTAGCCCGATCAGGGCTTCCTTCAGCAACAGCCTGAATCCCAATGCCTGCTGGCCCAGCTCGCCCAGCGCCAGTCCGCGCAGACACACGGCCATTGCCTGGTTGCCGGCATTGGAGGACTGCCCGGCCACGACCGGCAGAAACACGGCCAGCAGGGCGAAGCGGTGGATGACTTCCTGGGCGGCGCCCACGACCATCGCGCCCAGCGTCACGCTGCCCAGGCTGATCGCCACCCAGGGCAAACGCAATGAGAAGCTGCGATACCAGGGCGCGTCCGTGCGATCCCCTTCGCTGACGCCGACCAGGCGGCCAGCCTGGCCGGCCAGATTCTCGGTCTGCAAGCGGACCAATTCGGGGCCCCGCAGGATGCCGACCAGGCGTTGCTGCCGATCGCAGACCGGATAGGCCGGCAACTGCAGCAACCGTGCCCGCGACCAGGCCGTTTCCAGGTCCTCATCGGCGTAGAGGCAAAACGGCTGCCGCAGCATCAAATCGTCAACGCGGTCGTCGGGACGGGCCAGCAGCAGATCGCGCGGCGCGACGACGCCGAGCAGACGGTCATCCTGCACAACGAACAGGTAGACCACAAACACGCGACCGTGCAGGCGGCGCAGTCCGTCCACGACCTCGGCCACCGTCTGCTCTGGCGCACATTCACCCCAGGCCGGGTCCATCCAGTGGCCCACATGATCAGGCGCGTGGTCCGGACCCGGAGGCAGCAAGCGGGCGTTGTCGCCCGGACTGGCGCTCAGGCCCAGGTAATCGACGAAATCCGGTTGCAGGCGGTCAACGATACTGGCGACCACATCGCCCGGCAGGTGGCTGGCGATTTCGCGCGCCTGCATCGGCGCTGCGGCGACCAGTTCGGCCAGCGCCAGGCGAGGAATGTGGGATTGGCTGGTCGTGGCGCCCATGTGGCGCGATGTTCACCAGAATCCTGGCGCAAGTCCATCCGGCGGATCACGGTCAGGCGCCGGTTCCCCAGGCGGTTGCGGCTCGGACGCAACCGGAATGGCACCGCCGGCCCCGGGGGTGGCCGGCGGTGCCGGGGGCAATCAGTTCTGCGCCTTCTCCAGCAGGGCGTCGCGGTCTTCCAGTTCGCCGCCGTACTTGAGCCGGCGCTGCTCGGCGCGCAGGGCGGTGTAGTCGATCGGTCGGATGGTCTTGATGCGGCAGCGGTCGTGCCAGGCGACGATCGCATCGGAGCCGGCGTAGATCGAGTTGCCGAAGTTGCTGATACCGATCTTGGCCGTGAACTCCAGACCCACGCAGGGGGCGTACAGATCCAGCAGCCAGGCCTCTTTCGGCCGGGTCCACAGCACCAGTTGTTCGCGGTCGATGTCGGTCCAGCCGTAGATGTTGACTGCCCGAATCTTGTCGACCGGTTCGCCAGCGACGGACTCATATTGGCTTCGGCGCGTATCGGCCCGGCTGGGCTGGGACGGGTCGGTGGCGCAGGCGCTGAGCAGCAGGCTCGCGGTGGCCAGCAGGATCAGTGAGCGGTACATGCGGATCTCCGAAAGCACTGGGTTGGGCACAGCATAGTGCGCAGCCTGCAATTGCGGACCGACTTTGGTCAGGGGTATGACCCCGGCATTTAGCCCGACTTTCCGAGATTTGAACAAATTGCTCACTTATTCAATAAGTTGTCGTAGCTCTCGGCGTTGATGGGCGCATCCGAGTACGCATGAACTGCACCACCGTGCCGGCCTACGCCCGTGCTGTGAGCGGCCTGACTTCTTCCAGTCATGGGCCTGAGGTAGGATGCGCGGCTCTGGTGCGCGCCCGCTCACCCCCTCATGCCGATGGCCGCCAGCGCCCAGCCGCGCCGGCCGCTCCGGTTAACCCTTCCGTCTGCTGTGACCCTGACATGTCCCCAATCCGACCGCTGTACCTGAGTCTGCCGGCCCTGTTGCTGGCGCTGCCGCTGCACGCGGCGATCTTCATCAACGAGATCCACTACGACAACGCAGGTGGCGATGTCGGCGAGGCTGTAGAGGTTGTCGCTACTGCTGGCGAGGTGCTGTCGGACTACGACATCGTGCTCTACAACGGCAACGGGGGCGGTACTTACGACACCGATCCGCTTCCTGTTGGTATGTCCGTGTCATGCGGGGGTACGGTTCAAGTTGGCACCATCGCCTATCCGGTAGACGGGCTTCAGAACGGCAGCCCAGACGGACTGGCCTTGGTTCGCCGATCCGATTCGACCGTCATCCAGTTCCTCAGCTACGAAGGAACGATCAATGCGACGAACGGCCCAGCTTCTGGCACAACCAGCACAGATATCGGTGTTTCGGAACTGAACACCGCGGTGGTGGGCACTTCGCTGCAGCTCAGCGGCGGTCCCGGCAGCGTCTATGCCGACTTCACCTGGACCAGCGGCGGCAGCGAGACCTTCGATGGCTGCAACAACGGCCAGACCTTCGGCGCCGGCGTCGATGTGCCGCCCAGTGTGGCCAGCACCGCGCCCGTCGACATGGCGATGAACGTGGCGCCAAACACCGACATCACGATCACCTTCAGCGAGCCGGTGACGGTCGGCCCGGGCTGGTTCGGCATCAACTGCAGTGTCAGCGGAGTGGTGGGCGCAGTCGAGAGTGGCGGTGCGACGACCTACACGCTGGATCCCAGCGTCGATTTCGCTGAGAGCGAAGTCTGCACGGTCAGCCTGTCGGCGGCGCAGATCGTCGATCAGGACGGCACGCCTGACAACATGGCCGCCGATGCCAGCTTCAGCTTCACCATCGCCACCGACGAGCCGCCGATGGTGGATTCGACGGTGCCGACCAATGGCGCCTCCGCGGTACCGCTGGGCAGCAATCTGACCGTCAACTTCAACGAGCCGGTCAGTGTCATGGGCAGCTGGTACACGCTGGAGTGCGCGGTTTCCGGCAGCCACACCGGTGTGGTCAGCGGCGGGCCCAGCAGCTTCGTCATCGATCCGGATGTCGACTTCGATTCGCTGGAAAGCTGCACGCTGACGATTCTGTCGGCCTTCGTCACCGATCAGGACGGCACGCCCGACAACTTGCCGGTCGACGTCACCGTGACCTTCAACACGGCGGCTGGACTGGCCGACTACTACGCCTCGGCCGATCCCAGCAGCGCCACCGCGCTGCGCAACAGCCTGCACGAGATCATTGACGACCACACCCGCATTGCCTACACGGCCGGCACGCCCAATACCTGGGCGGTGCTGAACATGGCCGATGAGGATCCGAACGACGACACCAAGATCCTGGACGTCTACCGCAACGCCTCCTACACCAAGATCACCGGTGGTGTCGGTGCCTACAACCGTGAGCACACCTGGCCCAATTCTCTGGGCTTCGGCAACAACGATGCCGAGTTCGTGGCCATGCCCGATCCGGCGCTGCAGAACCAGCCCTATTCGGACACCCACATGCTGTATTTGTCCGACACCGGCTACAACTCCAATCGCGGCAACAAGTATTTCGGCACCTGCAATGCCTCCTGCACCGAGGACCCGACCGTGGTCAACAATGGTCAGGGTGGCGGTTCGGGCACCTATCCGGGCAATTCGAACTGGTACAACGGCGTGCTCTACGAAGTGTGGAACGCGCGCAAGGGCGACATGGCGCGGGCGATGTTCTACATGGACATCCGCTTCGAGGGCGGCACCCACGGTGTGACGGGCGCGGCCGAGCCGGATCTGCGCCTGACCGACGACCCGATGCTGATCCAGAACACCGGCGGCAACGCGGCCGTGGGCTACATGGGCCTGCTCAGCACGCTGCTGGCCTGGCACGCAGCCGATCCGGTGACCCCGGCCGAAGTCCTGCGCAACGAAGTGATCTTCAGCTTCCAGGGCAATCGCAACCCCTTCATCGACCATCCCGAGTGGGTGTCCTGCATTTATGAGGGCGTCGGCTGCAGCGGTGGCGCTCCGGTGCTGAGCGTTGATGACGTCTCGGTCACCGAGGGCGACATGGGCACCAAGCTGCTGACCTTCACGGCCAGCCTCAGCGCCCCGGCCGGCGTCGGTGGCGTCAGTTTCGTCGCCCGCACCGTCGATGGCACGGCCACCGAGGCCGACAACGATTACGTCGGCATGAGCCCGACCCTGCTGACCATCAACGAGGGCCTGGACGAGCAGCAGATGGCCATCGTCATCAACGGCGACATGGTCACCGAGTCCAATGAGCAGTTCACGCTGGAGATCGACACGCTCAGCGGCGCCACCGCGGGCGATCTGATCGGTGTGGGCACGATCCTCAACGACGACGGCGCCACGCCGATCGCCGTCAGCATCGACGATCCCAGTCAGGCCGAAGGCGACAGCGGCACGAGCAACCTGAGCTTCACCGTCAGCCTCGATGCTCCGGCCCCGGTCGGCGGCGTCAGCTTCAACATCGGCACGGTCGCCGGGACCGCTTCGGCGGGCAGCGACTTCCAGGCCCAGATGCTGATGGGCCAGACCATTCCCGAAGGTCAGACGACCTACACGCTGCTGGTGCCGATCGTCGGCGATCTGGTCAACGAGAGCGACGAGCAGTTCACCGTGATGATCAGCAATGTCACCGGCAACGGCGGTGGCAGCGTCGACAACAGCGGTACCGGCACGATCCTCAACGACGACCCGCTGCCGCGGACCATCGCCGAGTTGCAGGGCACCGGTGAGGCCTCGCCCTTCGTCGACACCGTCCAGATCACGCTGGGCAATGTGGTCACGGCGGTCGGTGCCAACCTGTTCGCCATGCAGATGCCGGTGGGTGATGGCGACGCCTTCACCTCCGATGCGGTCGTCGTCTTCACCGGTGGCGTGCCCACGGTCAGCGTCGGCGATCTGGTCGACGTCAAGGGCAATCTGGTGGAGTTCTTTGAGTTCACCGAGTTCACCAGCAGCGGCGGTGGGCTGGTGGTCAATGTGGTCGGTACCAGTGCGCAACCGGCGCCGATCGTGCTCGACGACATCATGCCGTCGCCGGTGCCGGGGGTGCCCACCTGCATGGGCAGCGGCAGCACGATCTCGTCCGGTGCGGCAATCGAGGTGCAGAACTTCGAGTGCTTCGAGGGCATGCTGGTCAGCACCACCACCGGGTTGATCAACGCACCGCACCAGATCTTCGGTTCGGACCCGATTGCCGAGGCCTTCCTGACCACCGGCGGCGCGCGCGTCAAGCGCGAAGCTGGTATCGATCCGGCGGTGGCCTCCGAACCCGGCCTGCCGCCCGGCGTGGCGTTGTGGGACGGCAATCCGGAACTGTTCGAGATCGACGTCGATCGGCTGGGCCTGCCCAACGATGTGCTGATCCCCGGCACGCGCATCAGCGCTGTGGGCGTGATCGGCTATGACTTCGGCGACTACGAGTTGTGGCCGCGCGCGCTGACGGTCGACCAGGCGGCGACGCTGCCGGTGCCGGCGCCGATGGCCGGCTACAACCAGATCAGCATCGCCAGCCTCAATGTCGAGAACCTGTTCGATACCGTCGATGACCCGACGGTCGATGACACGGTGCTGACGGCGGCCGAATTCGATCTGAAGCTGGGCAAGTTGTCGGCCTACATCCGCGAGGTGATGAACTCGCCGGACGTGGTCGGCCTGATCGAAATCGAGAACCAGACAGCGATGGATGCGCTGATCGCCCGCATCGCGGCCGACGAGCCCGGCGTGACCTACCAGGGTTCTATCTTCTCCGGCAATGATCCGCGCGGCATCAACAACGCCTTCATCTGGCGCAATGTGACGGTGGGTCAGGTGACCCAGCTGCGCCTGAACCAGATGACCAACGAGTGCAGCGGCACCGCGCCCTGCACGCTGCACGACCGCCCGACGCTGCTGCTGGAAGGCACCTACACGACCCAGGCCGGCGCGATGCAGCCCTTTGCGGTGATGGTCAGCCATCTGCGTTCGCTCAGCGGCATCGACAACCAGGGCAACCTGGCCAATGCCAACCGCGTCCGCCGCAAGCGCCTGGAGCAGGCGGTGGCGGTGGCCGAGGAAACACAGGCCTTCCAGAGCGCCAATCCGACCGTTCCGCTGATCTCGCTGGGTGACTTCAACGCCTTCGAGTTCACCGACGGTTATGCCGATGTCATGGGCATCGTCCGCGGTGACGCCAACGTGGCCGGTGATGCCGATCCGCGCGACACGCTGTTCGAGATCCAGGACATCTATCCGGCCATCAGCGGCAACATCGTCAATCCGCCGATGAGCGAGGCGCTGGAGAACCTGCCCGAAGACGACCAGTACTCGTTCCTGTTTGGTTGCGGCGTCAACTTCACCTCGGTGGGTTGCTTCGCCCAGGCGCTGGATCACACGATCCTCAATGGGGTGGCGCAGGGCTTCTATGCCGACTTTGGTTACGGCCGCGGCAATGCCGACGCACGGCGTGACAACGAAGACATTGCCGGCTCGCCGCTGCGCAGCTCCGACCATGACGGATCGGTGCTGATCCTGAATTTCGGCGACGAGTTGCTGCAGGATGGCTTCGAGTGATCCGACTACCAATCGGCGGTCTGTTCCGATAGTTCACTGCGGTCTGGGGATTGCAGCCCCAGGCCGCAGACATTCTTGCAGTGATGGCGGCAAATCGCGGTTGCTGCAGCGCAAAAACTCTGATAGCGTCCAGACCCATGAATCCACGCAGCCGCCATGTGGTCGCCACGCGAGTCGCCCGTCAGGGTGAATCGCAGCTGCCGCGTCTGGCCCTGACGGCTGCCGTGCTCGCCGCGCTCCTTCTTCTCCTTCTTCAGACCGGGGGCGCGGTTTAGCGAGCGTGTAAGAGCAGGACGAGTTCGCAAAACCCCGCCTCCGGAAACGAGGGCGGGGTTTTTTTTGGCCCCGAGTTCACCAACCCCGACATCCCCCTAGCCAGCAAGAGCCTTCCCATGAGCACTCAGACCCCACCGCAAGATCGCTTGATCATCTTCGACACCTCGCTGCGCGATGGCGAACAGGCGCCGGGATTCGGCATGAGCACCCATCAGAAGATCCGTCTGGCCCATGGTCTGGCGCAGCTGAAGGTGGATGTCATCGAAGCCGGTTTCCCGGCCGCGAGCCCCGGTGACTTCGAGGCCGTCAAGACCATCGCCAACGAGATCCAGGGGCCGACGGTGGCCGCCCTGGCACGTTGCAACGCCGGCGATCTGGCCGCGGCCGCGCGCGCGCTGGAAGTCAATGCCAATCGCCGCATCCACACCTTCATCGCCACCAGCCCGATTCATCGCGAGCACAAGCTGAAGATGACCGCGGCGCAGGTGATCGAAGCGGCCGTCCGCGGGGTGCAAACGGCGCGGTCCTTCTGCGACGACGTCGAGTTCAGCGCCGAGGACGCACTGCGCACCGAGCCGGAGTATCTGATCGAGGTCTTTCAGGCCGTCATCGAGGCCGGCGCCACCACGCTGAACGTGCCCGATACCGTCGGCTATGCCACGCCGCAGGAGATCAAGGCGCTGTTCACGCGCCTGAAGAAGGAAGTCCGCGGCATCGACAAGGTGATTCTGTCGGCGCACTGCCACAACGATCTGGGCCTGGCGGTGGCCAACTCGCTGGCCGCGGTCGAGGCGGGCGCGCGACAGGTGGAGTGCACGATCAACGGTGTTGGCGAGCGTGCCGGCAATGCGGCGCTGGAAGAGATCGTCATGGCGGTGCGCACCCGCTCAGAGAAGTACCGGCTGCAATCGGGCGTGGATACACAGCGGCTGTATGCGACCTCGCGATTGTTCTCCAGCCTGACCGGCCAGCCCGTGCCGCGCAACAAGGCGGTCGTTGGCGAGAACGCCTTCGCGCACGAGTCAGGCATTCACCAGCATGGCGTGATTGCGCGGCGTGAGACCTACGAGATCATGGCGCCCGAGGACGTGGGCTTCCCGCGTTCCAATCTGGTGCTGGGTAAGCACAGCGGCCGTCATGCGCTGCGTGAGCGCCTGAAGCGGCTGGGCCTGGAGCCGGAGGAGGCGGAGATGGATCGCATCTTCAGCGCCTTCAAGCGCCTGGCCGACCGCAAGCAGGAGGTCTACGACAGCGATCTGGAAGCGCTGGCGATGGGTCACGACCCGGAAGCGCAACGGCCCTGGAACCTGATCGGTCTGCAGATTCACAGCGCGACCGGCGCCGATGCGGTGCCGATCGCCTCGGTGGTGCTGATGCACGAGGATGGCCGCAACGAGCGTGAGGCGGCGGTGGGTGATGGGCCGGTCGATGCCGCCTTCCGCGCCATTGCGCGGGTCGTGGGCATCGATGGTGTCGTGGTCGATTACCAGGTCCGCAGTGTGTCGGCCGGTACCGACGCCCAGGGCCAGGCCGACGTGCGCATCAAGGCGCAGGGCGAGAGCTTCCACGGTCGCGGGGTCAGCACCGACGTGATCGAGGCCAGCGCGCTGGCCTATCTGGATGCGATCAACCGTGCCGCTCGGCGTTTCCAGCGCCAGGCCGACATCGAGACCGTTGCTGCTGCCGCGCGTGCGGCGGCGGCCGCCTGAGGAGCCGGGCGATGAGCGCAAGGACGCTGTTTGACAAGTTGTGGGATGCGCATGAGGTCGAGCCGCAGGCGGCCGACCGGCCGGCGGTGCTGTACATCGACCTGCATCTGATCCACGAGGTGACCAGCCCGCAAGCCTTCGCCGAGCTCAATCGGCGCGGGCTGAGCGTGCGCCGGCCGGACCGCACCTACGGCACGATCGATCATTCCACGCCGACGCTGGCCGCGGCACCCGATGGTCAGCGGGCCTGGGTGACCACCGAGGCCGAGCAGCAGGTCGAGGCCTTGCGGCGCAACTGCCGCGCCCACGGCATCGCGCTGGAGGACTGGGAGTCCGAGCACCGCGGCATCGTCCATGTGATGGGGCCGGAGCTGGGGCTGACGCGGCCAGGCATGACCATCGTCTGTGGCGATTCCCACACCAGCACCCACGGCGCCTTCGGCGCGATTGCCTTCGGCATCGGCACCACCGAAGTCGGCCATGTGCTGGCCACGCAGTGCCTGCTGCAGCGCCGACCGCAGACGATGGCCATCGAGATCGAAGGCGAACTCGGCCCTGGTGTCGACGCCAAGGATGTGGTCCTGCACATCATCGGCCAGATCGGCGTCGGTGGCGGACGCGGCCATGCGATTGAGTACCGGGGCAGCACGGTGCGGGCGATGTCGATGGAGCAGCGAATGACGTTGTGCAACATGTCCATCGAAGCCGGTGCCCGCTGCGGCCTGGTGGCGCCGGACCAGACCACCTTCGACTGGATGAAAGGCCGCCGGCATGCCCCCGAGGGCGACGCCTGGCGCCGGGCGTTGTACGAATGGCAGCAACTGGTCAGCGACGAGGACGCTGTTTTCGATCGAGTCGTGCGCATTGATGCTCGCGATATCCGCCCGACATTGACCTGGGGCATTCATCCCGGTCAGGTCGTGGCGGTGGATGGGCATACACCGCGCGAGCCCAGCTTCGAGGAGAACCGCGGCCTTCGCTACATGGGCTTTGCTGCCGGCGATGCGGTGATCGGCCGACCGGTACAGACCGTCTTTGTCGGCAGTTGCACCAATGGTCGGTTGTCCGATCTGCGCCAGGCGGCCTCGTTGTTGCGCGGTCGGCGGATTCATCCGGGCGTGCGCATGCTGGTGGTGCCCGGCTCGGTGCAGGTCAAGCGGGAGGCCGAGTCCGAGGGTCTGGATCGCGTTTTCCTGGAAGCGGGCGCCGAGTGGCGCGAAGCGGGCTGCTCGATGTGCATCGCGATGAACGGCGATCTGGTCGGCGCCGGCGAGCTGGCGGTCAGCACCAGCAACCGCAACTTCGAAGGTCGCCAGGGCCCGGGCGCACGGACCGTGCTGGCCAGTCCGCTGACCGCGGCGGCCTGTGCCCTGACCGGGCGCATCACCGACCCGCGCGACTATCTGCAGGAGGCCGCCGCATGAGACAGCCCATGAACCGCCTGGTCTCACGCACGGTCGTGCTGGAACAGGCCGACATCGACACCGATCAGATCATCCCCGCGCGTTTCCTGACCACGACCCAGCGCGAAGGCCTGGGACGGCATTGCTTTGCCGATTGGCGCTTCGATCGCCAGGGTCAGCCCAATCCCGAGTTTGCACTCAATCGCAGCGAGAACGCGGGTGCCGCCATTCTGGTGGCCGGGCGCAATTTCGGTTGTGGCTCTTCCCGTGAGCACGCACCCTGGGCCTTGCTGGACGCGGGCATCCAGGCGGTGCTGGCGCCGAGCATTGCCGACATCTTCCGCAACAACGCGTTGAAGAATGGCCTGCTGGCCTTGCCGGTCGATGAGGATCTGCACGCACGACTGGTTGAGCGACAAGGCCATGCCGTGGAGATCGATCTGCAGCAGCAGCGCATCGTGCTCGACGACGGCCATTCGGCCAGCTTCGAGATCGAGCCCTTCGTGCGGCGCTGTCTGATGGAGGGCGTCGACGATTTCGATTTTCTGCTGGCTCGGTTGCCGGCGATCGCCAATTTCGAAGGAGCGCGTGCATGGACGCCCTGATTGCGCTGTTGCCCGGTGATGGCATCGGCCCGGAAGTGCTGGCCGCAGGCCGCGAATTGCTGGAGGCCGTCGGTCGCCAGTTTGGTCACCGGTTTGAGTTGCGCGAAGGCCTGATCGGCGGTGCGGCCATCGATGCCTGCGGCGATCCATTGCCGGCCGAGACAGAAACGCTGTGCCGCAGCGCGGCCGCCGTGCTGCTGGGCGCGGTGGGTGGGCCGAAGTGGTCCGATCCATCGGCGCCGGTCCGTCCCGAGCAGGGACTGCTGCGTCTGCGCGCCGCACTGGGCGTCTTCGCCAATCTGCGCCCGGTGCGGCCGCATCCGCGGCTGCGCGACAGCGCGCCGCTGAAATCCGATCGACTGGTCGGCGTGGACTTGCTGTTCGTGCGCGAACTGACCGGTGGCAGCTACTTCGGTCGCAAGGGTCGCGATGCGGATGGTGCCTTCGATGAATGTCGCTACAGCGAGGCCGAGATCGAGCGGGTGACCGATGTGGCCGCGGGGCTGGCACGTGCCCGTGGCGGACGCATCACGCAGGTCGACAAGGCCAATGTGCTGGAAACCTCGCGCCTGTGGCGCAGCACCGTGACGCGCCGCATCGCCGAGCAGCATGCAGACGTGCAGGTCGAACATCAGCTGGTCGATTCCATGGCAATGCACCTGCTGACGCAGCCGGCGCGCTTCGACGTGATCCTGACCGAGAACCTGTTTGGCGACATCCTCACCGACGAGGCGGCCGTTCTGGCCGGTTCGATCGGCCTGCTGCCATCGGCTTCGATCGGCGCCAACGGTGGTGGCCTGTATGAGCCCATTCATGGTTCGGCGCCGGATATTGCCGGGCAGCAGAAGGCCAACCCGGTCGGCACGATGGCCAGCGTAGCGCTGCTGTTGCGCCACGCGCTGGGCCTGGAGACCGAAGCGCAGGCCGTGGAAGCCGCCATCGACGCCTGCATCGATCGAGGCATTGGCACCGTGGATGTCTTCGGCGCGCAGGGGCAGTCGACCGCCGCGGTGACCGCAGCAGTCATCGAAGCCTTGTCCGAGGGCGCCCGCGCGGCCGCCTGATTCCTTCGTTCCCCACGCCCCCGCACGCACCGACCTCTCCCCGGTCGTGCGGGGGCAATCTTCCGCTCATGCCGTGCTTTGAAGTGCAGCGACGATGCGCCAACATGCTCAGTCACTGACGTCTTGAGATGCGAGCGATGAAGGCCAGATCCCGCTCCAGCATCAATCGACACTTCCGGCGGGAGTCCATCCTGATGCTGCTGTTGCCACTGGCCGTGCTGGTGTTGTCACTGGTGCTCGCCACCGTGGTGATGTGGCTGGATTGAGGCGCTGCCCATGGGTCGGCACGCACTTGCTTGCAGCCCGTCGCACGACTTGTTCGGTGACAGACTTTGTGTCCTTTCGTCCCTTCGTGTTGAATGGCTGTATTCCGAATCCACCTCGATGGAGCCGCCATGCAATACCTGCACACGATGATTCGCGTCAGCGATCTGGATGCTTCGCTGCGTTTCTACTGCGACCTGCTGGGTCTGCAGGAAGTCAGCCGCAAGGACTCCGAGGCGGGTCGTTTCACGCTGGTCTTCCTGGCGGCACCGGAAGACCTGCCGCTGGCCGAATCGCGCAAGGCGCCGATGTTGGAGCTGACCTACAACTGGGATCCGGAGGACTACGGCGGCGGTCGCAACTTCGGTCACCTGGCGTTCCGCGTCGATGACATCTACGGATTGTGCGAACGCCTGTCGGCAGCGGGCGTGACGATCAATCGGCCACCGCGGGATGGCCACATGGCTTTCGTCCGCTCACCGGATGGCATTTCCATCGAGTTGTTGCAGAAGGGCGATTCGCTGGCTCCGGCAGAGCCGTGGGCCTCGATGGGCAACACCGGCAGCTGGTAGCTTCGCGAATGCGCAAGTCCTGATGGACAATGGGCTTGCGTCGATATCACACAGCGTTATGTTTGGCAGGGATGCTCGCCGGGACACTGGAGGTGCTGCCATGAACCTGTGCCACCGACTGTTCTGTCTGTCGTTGTTCGGCGCCATCTGCGGCCTCGCCCAGGCGGCGGCACCGCGTCACAGTCTGGCCCTGCCGCCGGTTTCGGTACCGCCGGTGGGTGAGTTCGTGGTGCCCAGTGAAATGCCGGCGCAGGCCGAGATCACTCGGTTGCCCGCCGAGCTGATCGTGCAGTTCCAGACAGAAGTGTTGGCCAAGGCCAGCAGCAAGGATGCGAGGCTGGAGCGCCTGGTCGCTTTCATGTTCGAGTCCTGGGGGATGGGCATGACCTATGACGGCAGCACCACGCGGACCGTGTCGCAGGCCTATCTGGATCGCAAGGGTAATTGTCTGTCCTTCACGCTGACCTTCCTCGAGTTGGCGCGGCTGGCCGGACTGAATGCGGAGATGCAGGAAAGCGAGCAGGCCCTGGTGTCCATGGCCGACAGCGATCGGGTCATCTTCACCGGTCACGTCAATGCCAATGTGCAGATCAATCGTCGTTCGGCCGAGGTCCACTTCGATCCGAATCGACCGTTGCTGCGCAGTGTGCGTGAGACGATTTCGCGTCAGCGAGCGTTGGCGCACTATTACAACAATCGTGGCGCCGAGCTGATGGAAGAAGGCGCCTACTCGCAGGCCGATGCCCATCTGGCCGAGGCCCTGAACCTGGATCCCAGTCTGGTCGCGGCCTACAACAATCGTGGCGTCCTGAAGCTGCGGCAGCAGGATGTGTCGGCTGCAGAGCGGCTGTTCATGAGCGCCTATCAGCTTGATCCGGATGGCATCTCGGTGCTGTCCAATCTGGTCAGCCTGTACCGGCTGCAGGCCGATTCCACGCAACTGGATCTGTTCGAGAATCGTCTGGCAAAAGCGCAGTCGCGCAATCCGTATCACCACTTCCTCATGGGACTGCAAGACGAGCGGAAGGGCGATCACGAGTCCGCGCTGATGCACTTCACGCTGGCAGCTCGGCTGGACCGGCGCGTGCCGCTGTATCGCTGGGCTCTGTCACGGGTGCTGCAGGCTACCGGTGATCTGGAGCAGGCACGGACCCAGGCGCGACGCGCAGTCGCTTTGGAGCGCACCTCTCACCGCCCCGTGCGTGAGGTCCGGCGCTGCTGCAGCCGTACAATGTCCTATTCCCGTTAGGACGGCAGCAGGCGCCTTGGCACAGGACCATCGCGAGACACCATTCTGGTCTGATCTGGGTCAGACCTTGCTGTATCCGCTGCGCGGCGACAGCGGACTGACCCTGCTTGGGCTGACCATGGCGGGCATCCTCGGCCTGCTGCCAGTGCTCGGCTTCGTCATCAACCTGCTGCTGACGGTGGCCTTGTACAAGTATGGCTTCGAGGTGCTCAAGGCCAGCGCCGATGGGGAGGTCGAGCCGCCGTTGATGCGCCGAGATGTCCCTGACGGGGCAGGGTGGGCGCAGATCGGTCTGCAGTTCCTGTTTGCCTTTGCGGCCGTCGCGGGATTCCTGCACTTGCCTTTTGTGCTGTGGTTGCTGTTTCTGCTGCTGTTGGCCGTGATGTTTCCTGCCGCGCTGATGCTGCTGGCGATGACTGAGAGCCTGTTCGAGGCCGTCAATCCGGCCCGACTGATCGAAGTCTGGCAGCGGATGGGTGCACCCTATCTGCTGCTGGCCGTCCTGATTCTGCTGGTTCGCCTGTGCGAGCTGCTGTTTCAGTTGACCATCGGGGCACTCATGCCACCTCTGGTGGGAACGCTCGTCGGGTTTTTCATCGGCGGCTGGGCGGCGCTGGTCAGTTACCGGTTGATGGGTCGGGCGATCCATCAGTATCGCGACAACTTCGACTATGTCCCTGAACCACCCACCACGCCACTGAGCCGCCCTCGCCTGGATCCCGATCAGGATCGCATCGACGAGGCCGAAGCAGTACACGCCCAGCGGGGTGCTGCCGCTGCGGCTCAAGTTCTGGCCGAGCATTTACGCGAGCGCGGAGGCACGGACGCCGTGCATCTGCGCTATCGGCAGTGGTTGCGGGAAGCCGATGACCGGGCCGCGCTGCTGGCGCATGGTCAGCAGTACCTCAACGTCTTGCTGGCGAACGAGCGTAGCGCCGAAGCGGTCAAGTTGTTGCTGGAATGTCAGACGCTGGATTCACGATTTCAGCCTGCTGGCGCGGATCTGGTGCATGAGTTGGCCGAGGCTGCCGCACAGGCCGGGGAATCCAAGGCCGCCCTGTTGCTGTTGAACAGCTATCTGCATGCCAGTCCGGATCACGCGCATTTGCCCAAGAACGGGCTTCTGGCCGCGCAGCTGCTGGCCAGATCGCCGTCGGGCCGTGGGTCAGCCATCAAGTTGCTGCGGAGCCTGCAGGCACGCTTTCAACGCCACACGCTGCGCGCTGAGATCGATCGAATGCTCATTCATCTGGAGGGTGGGGTGTCGCCGTCCTGAGCACTGATCTCCGCGACGGCGCCGAGTCGCTCGATCAAGAGTGGCGCAAGGTCAATACCGAATGCTAAACTTGCGGGTTTAATCCAGCGAGGAAGTGTCATGCGGATCGTGGCGGATGCCCTGACCTTTGACGATGTACTGCTGGTGCCTGCCTACTCCAATGTGCTCCCTCGCGACGTCAGTCTGCGCACCCGCTTCACCCGTTCTCTGAGCCTCAACATACCGATCGTTTCCGCGGCCATGGACACCGTCACCGAGGGTCGTCTGGCCGTATCGATCGCACAGCAGGGCGGTATCGGCATCATCCACCGCAACATGCCGCCGCAGCGTCAGGCCGCCGAGGTCCGACTGGTCAAGAAATTCGAGTCTGGCGTCATCCGCGATCCCATCACCGTTCGTCCGGACACCAGCATCGGTGAGGTGTTGGCCATTACTCGGGCCAATCAGATTTCCGGCGTGCCTGTGGTCGACGAGACCGGGCTGGTGGGCATTGTCACCAGTCGTGACCTGCGTTTCGAAACCCACCTGGATGAGCCGGTCAGTCGCATCATGACCAGCCGCGAGAGGCTGGTGACGGTGGGCGAGGGCGCCAGCGAGGACGATGTGCAGGCCTTGCTGCACAAGCACCGGATCGAAAAGGTGCTGGTCGTCAATGACAACTTCCAGCTGCGCGGGCTGATCACCGTCAAGGATATCCAGAAGTCGCGTGACAACCCTTATGCCGCCAAGGATCGCAGCGAAGCGCTGCTGGTCGGCGCGGCCGTGGGCGCCGGTGGTGATACGCCGGAACGCGTCACGCTGTTGGCCGAGGCGGGCGTCGATGTGATCGTGGTCGATTCCGCCCATGGCCACTCCGAGGGCGTGCTGGAGCGCGTGCGCTGGATCAAGCAGCACTTCCCCAATGTGCAGGTGATTGGCGGCAACATCACCACCGGCGATGCCGCCAAGGCGCTGGTCGATGCCGGCGTGGATGCGGTCAAGGTGGGTGTGGGCCCCGGTTCCATTTGCACCACCCGCATTGTGGCCGGCGTTGGCGTACCGCAGATCACCGCGGTGTCGATGGTCGCCGAAGCGCTGGCCGACACCGACGTGCCGCTGATCGCCGATGGCGGCATCCGCTACTCGGGCGATGTGGCCAAGGCCATCGTTGCCGGTGCCTCGACGGTGATGTTGGGCAGCATGTTCGCCGGTACTGAAGAAGCGCCGGGCGAGGTGGAGCTCTATCAGGGCCGCTCTTACAAGGCCTACCGAGGCATGGGCTCGATGGGCGCGATGGCCAAAGGCAGCAAGGATCGCTACTTCCAGGACGAGGTCGACGCCGAGAAGCTGGTACCCGAGGGCATTGAGGGCCGCGTGCCCTACCGCGGTCCGCTGCGCGAGATCATCCATCAGTTGATGGGCGGATTGCGCGCCTCGATGGGCTACGTGGGCTGTCGCACCATCGACGAGATGCGCACCCGACCCGAGTTTGTCCGTATCACCGCCGCCGGCGTGCGCGAATCACACGTGCACGATGTGCAGATCGTCAAGGAAGCGCCGAACTACCGGGTGACCTGAAGGGCAGGGCATAGGGCCCAGGGCCCAGGGCCCAACAGATCTGGCTTCGGTTGAGCCGAGGGTTCGGGCGCGCGGCCCTTTCTGGGCCCTGAGCCCTGAGCCCTGAGCCCTGAGCCCTCCACCAACAGCTCCAAGTCTCGCGAGGCCTATCCCATGGACATCCATTCCCAACGACTGCTGATCATCGATTTCGGTGCGCAGTACACGCAGTTGATCGCCCGTCGCATCCGCGAGCTGGGGGTCTATTGCGAGATCCATCCGTGGGACGCCGATCCGCAGTTTCTGGCCGATTTCGCGCCGCGAGGGGTGATTCTGTCTGGTGGTCCGGAATCGACCACCGCCGCGGAGCGGCCGCAGCTGCCCGCCAACATCCTGGATCTTGGTGTGCCGGTGCTGGGCATCTGTTATGGCATGCAGGCACTGGCCGCGGAGCTGGGCGGTCGCACCGTGGCCGGGACGACTCGCGAGTTCGGCTATGCCGAAGTGCAGGTGAGCCCGGATTCGCGTCTGCTTGGCGGGCTCAGCGACCACGTCGACGGCCAGCGCCTGGACGTGTGGATGAGCCACGGAGACAAGGTCGAGGCGCTGCCGCCCGGTTTTCGCCTGTCTGGCCGCACCGAGCACGTCGACATCGTCGCGATGGAACATGAAACACGGCCGCTGTTCGGTGTGCAGTTTCATCCCGAGGTCACCCACACGCGCCAGGGCGGCGAGATCCTGCGGCGCTTTGCGCTGGAGATCTGCGGCTGCGAGGCGCTGTGGACTGCCGAAGGCATCATCGATGACCAGATTGCCCGGGTCCGTGCCCAGGTCGGCTCGGCCGGTGTGCTGCTGGGATTGTCCGGCGGGGTGGACTCGTCGGTGGTGGCGGCCCTGCTGCACAAGGCCATCGGTGAGCAGCTGACCTGCGTGTTCGTCGACACCGGCCTGCTGCGCTGGCAGGAAGGCGACCAGGTGATGGAGACCTTCGCCCGCCACATGGGCGTCAAGGTGATTCGAGTCGACGCCGCCGAACGCTTCTTTGGGGCGCTGGCGGGTGTCGACGATCCGGAAGCCAAGCGCAAGATCATCGGCCGGCTGTTCGTGGAAATCTTCGAGCAGGAGGCCAACAAGCTGCAGGATGTGGCTTTCCTGGCGCAGGGGACGATCTACCCGGACGTCATCGAGTCGGCCGGCGCGGCCACCGGCAAGGCGCATGTGATCAAGTCCCACCACAACGTCGGCGGCCTGCCCGAGCGGATGAAGCTCAAGCTGGTCGAACCGCTGCGTGAGCTGTTCAAGGACGAGGTCCGGCGCCTCGGTCATGAGCTGGGATTGCCGGCCGAGATGATCGACCGCCATCCCTTCCCCGGGCCCGGTCTGGGTGTGCGCGTGCTCGGCGAAGTGACCCCCGAAGCGGTTGCGGTGTTGCAGCGAGCCGACCACATCTTCATCCAGGAACTGCGCGCGGCTGGCTGGTATGAACAGACCAGCCAGGCCTTTGCCGTCTTCCTGCCGGTGCGCTCGGTCGGGGTGGTGGGCGATGCGCGTGCCTACGAACCGGTGATCGCGCTGCGCGCGGTGCAGACCATCGACTTCATGACCGCGCACTGGGCCGAGCTGCCCTATGCGCTGCTGGAACGCGTCGGTCGCCGCATCGTCAACGAGGTCCGTGGCGTGTCCCGCGTCGTCTACGACGTCACCGGCAAGCCGCCAGCGACGATCGAATGGGAGTGAGCGCAGCGTGTGCTGCGCGGCACCTCAGCGCGCCGCTCGAGTCCGATTTCGCGATTGATGCGCTCGTGAAGATTCAGCGCTGACGCCGGATGACGGCCGCTTCGTAGGCTTCCTGTAAACGCCCATTGCGGGCGAAGTCCACCAGCAGCGGCAGCAACGACGCAGGTTGGCGCGTCGACAAGCGCTCGCCGTCAATGTCCTCGAAAGCGTAGAGGCCGTGCTCGACCTCGGGATAGACCACGATGGAAACCGGCTTGCCATCGGCCTGCAGCTTCTGCAGGCGCCGATTGGTCTCGGCGTACGGGGCATCAATGTCCTGGCCGCCGAGTATCCAGAGCTGGGGAACCGCCAGTTCCCGTAGCACCGGCATGGGATCGTAATCAGGCAGGACGCCGTTCAGCGCGGTCGGACCGATCTGACGCAGGGTGGCTTCGGGCATCTCCAGCAGCAAACGCGTGAGGTTGCCGCGCACATGCTTGAACCATGGCTCATCCTGATCGCGTTCCCGTAGCGAGGCCAGTTCCTGATAGCCGGACTGAAAGCCGCTGCGGAGTATGGCCTCGGCAGCAGCGCCGATCTGCAGGGCCTTGTCGATTTCGACCTGCCCGAAGCCATGCCGTGTCATGTCGAGCGCGAGGGCCTCACGGTCCTCATCGAGCGGGCTGACCGCCAGGCCGTAGCCAACGATCACGAAGTCGCTCGGCGCGAGCAAGGCCGCGCGTGGTGCAGTCCAGCCACCCTGACTGGTGCCGTAGTAGCCAATCCGTCCGAGGCGATCACCGGCCAGGTTGCGGGCCTCGTTCAATGCCGCCGCGGCATCGGCGGCCAGTTGGTACAGATCATGCGTGAAGGTCCCGGCGGAAGCGCCGGTGCCGCGCTTGTCGTACACGAAGACGCCCACGCCCATGGCCGGCAACAGGCGTTGCAGCGCGTAGTAGCGCAGAGCCGACAGATCTTCCGATCCGTGCACCAGGACGACGACAGGCACGCGCGCATCGCCTGGCGGCAACAGCAATCGGCCGATCAGGTCTGTCCCGTCGCTGTCGAAACGGGATTCGGAGATTGCGAACTGCACCCGGTGCCCGATCTGGCCGTCAAAGCTGATCTCACCGGCTGAACATGCGCGGGTGTCGACGACGACTCCGTCGGCGCGACCTGTCCAGCCATGCGTGCTGGTCCAGCCATTCTCGCCTGAGCGCGTCAGCAGACCTGAGGTCCCGTCGGTGCGGCGCCAACGCAGTTCCCCGGTGCCGGCGTAGCCGAGATCGACACCGCCACCATCGGTCAGGCGGTAGTAGCCGACGGCGCACGCTGGATCGCGCGTGGCTTCCTCGGCGCTGGCGTCGTACAGGGGGCAGAGCAGGAGCGCGATTCCGACGGCTGCCGCTCGACTCAAGGCATGTTGGATCATGGCTTGGCTCCAGACAGCGGCGCATGATGGCGAGCGATGTGCGACGAAAGGCGGATCTGCGCCTGCAAGGCCAGGGCTCGGTCGAGCACGTCGACCAGATCCAGGCCCGTCTCGCGGGCCAGTTCCCGTTGTGCCTGTGCATGGGCCGCCACGGCGGCGCGGACCTTCTCGGCCTCGTCTTTGCCCGTGGCCGTCAGCCTGTAGGGCTTGCGACGCAGGTCCTGCGGGTCGGCGATGCGCTCGACCAGACCCAGCTTTTCCAGCGGCGCCAGCCGAGCAGCGACCAACTGGTGCGACTGGCCGTCGGAGCGCGCGATGTCAACGAGGCTCGCTGGGCCCTGGATGAGCAGGTAGAGCAATGCCGAATGCGTTTTCACCGGCGCCACGATGCCTGCGCTGTCAGCAAAGCGTTGCGTCTCGGCGCAGATGGCTTCAACGAGCCGTTCACCCAAGTGGGCGACGAAACCAGGTCGCAGGTCGCCCAGAAAGTTCAGGATCGTGGTCATGGTCCTTGCTACCCAAGATATCCAAAAAGTTGCGCAAATATACGCACGGATGGAAGGCTCAGCAAGTGATCATGCGTAGGACGACGCCTGGAGTTGGGCGAGCCGGTATGGCCGGTCTGACCGGTTAGTGACCCGGACCCGCGCTGGTGCACATCCTCAGCTAGTGGCACCAGCGCATCGATATGGCGGCGGACTTCGGTGGACAGGTTTCGCTACCGCGAAGCAGTGCCCAGATCGATCAGGCGCTCAACTTCCGCGCCGCTGATGCTGTGGCTCAGCGCAGCAAAATCACCCTGGCTGAGGAGGATTCGGGCGCTGTCGATCAGTGCCCGATGCGTGACGCGGGCGAGGCTGGCACCCAGGCTGACACGCGCAGCACCCGCGGCTGCCAACTCGGCCAGTGAGTGTTGCGCCAATGGGCCTGCGGCGAGCGCATTGACAGGCGCGGAGACCGTTCGGCAGATCTGCTTCAGCGACTCGATGTCACCAGGAATGGGCACGTAGAGCACGTCGGCGCCGGCGCGCTCGAAAGCCTGCAGGCGACGGATGGCCTCATCCAGGTCGTAGCAGCCATGCATCACGCCATCGGCGCGCGCCGTCAGGACAAAATCGGTCGCGCTCGCTCTGGCCGCTTCGGAGGCCGCTTCGATGCGGGTCACGGCCTGGTCGAAGGAATAGGGTCGCTGATCGGCGAGGGCCATGTCCTCGATACAGGCGCCAGCGACGCCAGCATCGGCGACCTCGCGGATGGTCTGCGCAACAGCCTCGGGACTGTCGCCGTAGCCGTTCTCGCAGTCGGCGCTGACCGGCACCTCGACGGCGGCCGCCATCTCGGCGGCATGTTGCACCGACTGCGCTCGGGAGACTTCACCCAGATCATGCAGACCCAGCGTGAAGGCGTGGGCAGCGGAGGAGGTGGCGATGGCCTTGGCGCCCAGGGCCGCCAGAATGCGGGCAGAACCCAGATCCCACGCATTGGCGAGGATGAAGGGCTGACCAGGGACGTGCAGTTGGCGAAAACTCATGGCGGACTCCAGGGGGCGACGAGGCGAATGGTGACGCCGATGCTAATCATCCTCGCAAGGCAAAACTGGCGGCAATCGGCCAGACCATGGCCGAAGGTGTGCCTGCCATGACGACGTTTCGCGGGGCAATGGCTTGCATTGCGCTCCGCTGTCGATAGGATCACGCGCCCCAGGGGTGCGACTGGCCCGCAGTTTTCCGGAAGTGATGGCATTGACCGACCAGGACTGGATGGCGCAGGCGCTGACGCTGGCGCGGCGCGCCGAGGCGCAGGGTGAGGTACCCGTCGCTGCGCTGCTGGTCCACGAAGATCGAGTGATCGGTCGCGGCTGGAATCGCAACATCGCCTGGCACGATCCCACCGCCCATGCGGAAATCGTGGCGCTGCGCGAGGCCGGGCTGTATCTGGCCAACCATCGGCTCGTCCAGACCACCTTGTACTGCACGCTGGAGCCCTGCGTGATGTGCGCAGGCGCGCTGATTCACGCTCGCGTAGAGCGCGTGGTCTATGCCGCCAATGATCCGAAGACGGGCGCCGATGGCAGTGCCTTCGATCTGCTCGCCGACCCTCGTCACAATCATCGAATCGAGGTGTTGCGCGGTGTACTGGGAGCGGAGGCTTCCGCGATGCTGAGCGCCTTTTTCCAGCGCCGCCGCGCCGAGCAGCGACTGATCCAAAGACCCGACCCGACCGCAGGACCGACCTGAATGACCGACATGCCGAATGAAATGAACCTGATCTGGATCGATCTGGAGATGACCGGACTGGATACCGATCGCGACAGCATTCTGGAAATCGCGACGATCATCACCGACAGTCAGCTCAACGAGATCGCCGAAGGGCCGGTGCTGGCCATTCAGACGCCGCTGGAGAAACTGGAAGCGATGGACGAATGGAATCGCAAGCAGCACGGTGGTTCCGGGCTGTGGCAACGTGCCCTGGATTCGACCGTCAGCTTGCCGGACGCCGAGCGCGCCACTTTGGACTTCCTGGCTCAGTACGTACCTGCCGGCAAGTCACCGATGTGCGGCAACAGCATTTGCCAGGACCGCCGTTTCCTCCATCGCGAGATGCCGGCACTGGAGCGCTTTTTCCACTATCGCAATCTGGATGTGAGCACCCTGAAGGAACTGGCCCGGCGCTGGGCGCCTGCGGTGGCCAGTGGCCTGCGCAAGGAGAGCGCCCATCTGGCTCTGTCGGACATTCGTGACTCGATCGCCGAGCTGCGCTGGTATCGCCAGCACATGGGCGCACTGGGCGGCTGAGCGAAATCGGGTGACGGTTCAATCGTCGTCAGCGGCCGGCATTTCACGGATGGGCAGCGGCACGTTGCACAGCTCCACCGCACCCGTGCCCGTGTGGAACCATGACTCACGCCGTGTGCGCCTCGCCTTGATGACGGCGGCGAAGGCCTCGCCGTCGGTGCGCAGCAACTGCAATCGCGGCCGCTGGTCTTCCGGCAATTCACTGGCCAGGCGGATCGAGGCGATCTGCGGTCGGCTTTGGCCCTCTTCGTAGAAGCCCAGCGCGCCGCTGCCACGGGGCAGCGAGGCCAAGGCGGGCATGCCCTGCAATACGCGACCGACCAGCGTCACATTGCGGTCCAGATGACGCGGGGAATGACCGTTGACCACATAGAGTTCGCTGCCGTCACCACTGTCGATGGACTCGTCCCGGCCGACGCCGAGCATGCCGTAGCAGTGGGTCAACCACAGGCGCTCGGTGGCGGGGTCCCGAGCGGCCGGGAAGCCTTCGACAAAGCCAACCTCCGGCGCATAGACATCGCCATCGATCAGCGTTGTGAAGACCGGCGCATGCCGAGTACTGCGACTGAACTCGGCCGCCAGTGGCCCAGCGGCCTCACCGCGCGGCGCCTGGCCATCCGGATCGCCCCATTGCACGACATAGTTGTCCTGACTGCGGACGATGGGCAGGCCATCGAAGAAGTGCGCCTGCGCCAGCTTGCGAATATTGTCCACGTGTCGGGGCGCGAAGCTCGGGGCCAACTCGATGACGATGCGGGCACCGTCGCGCATCGTCATCACCAGAGTCTGGTCGGCGGCGGGCGTGCGCCAGTCGCGGGCTTCGGTGGCGGCCAGCACTTCGGCCAGCGTGTTGGGCCAGGTCCGAGTCGCTGTGTCGTCGCTGGCGGAGAGGTGGAGGGCACCCAGGCCCAGCAGCAACAGTGCATTCATGGTCTGGAGGCTCCCGCTCGGTCTGGCGGGCGAGCATAGCGCGAGCCCACACCTGATGGCGCCGACCCGCTCAGTGATTGCCCGAGCGTCCGACGCCTTCCTGCAGCAACGACAGTTGTTCCTGCAGGTGCCGGACCAGGGATTCCCAGTGGTTCGGTGTGGCAAACCAGGGAAAGGCCCTAGGGAAGGCCGGGTCGGCCCAGCGCCGTGAGATCCAGGCGCTGTGGCGGAGGATTCGCAGCGTGCGCAGGGCTTCGATCAGGCCAAGTTCGTCCTCATCGAAATCCCGGAACAGACTGTAGCCCTCAAGCAGCGCATCGACCTGCTGGTTGCGCAACTCGCTGTCGGAGTCCAGCAGCATCCACAGGTCCTGGACGGCTGGCCCGCTCAGGCAGTCATCAAAATCCACCAGCCACAGATGCGGCTCACGCGCCAGCAGGTTGCCGGCATGCAGGTCCCCATGGATGCGGAATGACACCGGCTGCAGGAGTTGCCAGGCCTGCTGCAGATGCGGCTGCAGGGCGGCGCCCAGGGCCCCCAGATTGTCTGCCAGATAGGTTGGCAACCATTCACTGTGCAGCAGTTCCTGCAGATCCTCGGCGGCCGTCGCCGGGGTCAGTGCAATGCGGTGCCGGAACGGTTGCGCGGCACCGACCTGATGCAACCGCCCCAGCGTGCGTCCCAGCTGTTCCAGTTGCGCGGGTTGCTCCAGGTCCGGTGCCCGGCCACCGACCCTCGGCCACAGGCTGTAGCGGTGACCGGCGTGATGAAACAGCGTGCAGCCATCAATGGCCAGGGGTGCCACGACCTCGAGCTCGGCATCCCGCAGTTCGCTCAGGAAGGCGTGTTCTTCGCCGATGGCCGCGTCACTCCAGCGGCCGGGGCGGTAGAACTTGGCGATCAGTGGCGCTTGTTCGTCGATCTCGACCTGGTAGACGCGGTTCTCGAAGCTGTTCAGCGGAAACAGCCGACCGGTACAGCGCCAGCCGAGTGCCTCGATGGCACTCAATACGCAATCCGGATCGAGATTGGCGAAGGGCAGCGGCGCGCTGCCGGTGCCAGGGGGGATCTCAGCCACAACCATAGCTGGCTCGCAACAGCCAGGGTGTCGCCGCGCTGGATACGCCAAGCAGCAGGAACAGATCCTGGTAACGATCGTCTTCGATGAGCAGATCAGCCGGGCCGCCAAGTGCGGCGACCAGCAACGGGACGGTATTGCTGTGCCCAACGATGACGCTGATGCCGGATCCCGAAGCGACGGCGTCCCGGGTGGCCTGGATGTGCTCGTCCAGGGTCTCGCCGAATCCTATCGCCGTGGGTTCCAGCTGCCGCGCCTTGGCCAATGGCGCGGCTGTCAGAGATGTGCGGCGCAATGGCGTGACCAGCAGCTGATCGACCGGCAATTCGCCGAGCAGGCTGGCCAGCGCGTTCGCTCGTGCTTGGCCGGCCTCGCTGAGGCTGGGGTCACGTGGATCATCGTCAGCCTTCTCGGCGTGGCGAACCAACACCACCAGGCGCCCATGCCTGGCATCTGTCGTCGGACCGGCATGCAGCGCCAATGGTGTGGCGGCCACTAGTCCCAACCAATGTCGTCGATCCACTGGCATCTGAACCCCCCGCGCAAAGCGCCAGCGTAGCGGGAAGCCGGCGAGCTCACCACTGCGTTGTTTCCGCGCAGATCGGGTGCAAGATGGCGTGGGCGGGAGCACGCTCGTCGGCCCATTGCGACTTGCCGGCAGCAGTCGTTTACCATCTACCTGTCAAGAACCCGGCCGGAGTGAATCAATGAACGGCGTAGTTCGGCAGCAACTGGCGTGGATCGGTGCGGCATTCTGCTTGCTGGCGGTCAATCAGCTGGGGGCGCAGGCCTTGCCGGCCTATCCGCTGACGGCTGGACCGGTGACCACCAGCGAATGGGCGGTGGATCGCTATGCACCGGGCGCCTTCGCCAACGTGGGCGCGCAGTTTGGCCGCGAGGACGTGCTGCAACTGGGCATTCGTGAAGCTGACGGTCCCGGCAACCGGCCGCAGGCCCAGAGCAGCAGTTTTTTCGACACCCAGGGCCGCAAGTTGCGGATCGAGGATTGGGGCTCGGCGCCGGTGTCCTTCGTCGGCTCCTTGTGGGTGCCGTCAGCGTGGGCCAACTCGACGGGTTTGGCCGACAGCCGCCGGACGGACATGTGGGGCGTGCTGACGCCCACCGGTCTGACTGCGCAGTCGGAGGCGATCTACGCGATCATCGGATTCACCAACGAGGGCGCGCCACCCGCGGGCCTGGACTCACTGGTCGCCGCCAACAACCAGCCAGCCGACTATCAGCCCGACGGGGCAGGCAGCGGTGGCCTGCAGATCTTCGACAAGGACACCGGCGGCTTCATCCCGGTGGGTCAGCCCAACTACGCGCAATGGAACGATCTCTGTGTGACCTTTACCGGCAGCGCGCTGGAGTATCGGGTCAACGGTCAGCTGGTCTACACCGACTCGACCATCGATGCGATCGTCAATGGCAACGCGGTCCCGGTGGATGGCTTCCTGGAAGTCATCATGCAGGCCAAGAACTATGGTGAGCGGCCGACCCCGGTCGGCGGCATCGCCGGCGTCACCTACGACGCCAACTGGACCAATCTGGGCTATGGGCCGGGCACCTGCGCGGACGTCATCATCGATGGTGATTTCAGCGCCGACCTGCAGTTGATCAAGAGCGTGACGCCGACGGTCGTCGCGGTGGGCGGCCAGGCGACTTTCACCCTCACGGCCACCAACAATGGTCCTGACCCGGCCAATCTCGTGCAGGTCGTCGACACCTTGCCACCGGAACTGGCCTACGTCAGCAATACCTGCGGGGCGACCGTGGCCGGCAACACGCTGACCTGGTTGGTCGGCGATCTGGCGGTCGGGGATTCCAGCCAATGCCAGGTGGTGGTGACCGTGACCGCTGAAGGCAGCTTCACCAATTCGGCCTTCGTCAGCGCGCAGCAGGTCGATCCGGTGCCGTCGAACAATCCGGACGTGTCCACGGTCGGCACCCCGGTAGGGGGAGATCCCATTCCGGTACCAGCGGCGACGGGGTGGGTGTGGTCACTGCTGGCGCTGGCGATCCTGGTGCTTGGACTGATGGCCTATCGTCGCGACTGAAGCGGAGTCGGCGCCTGAGTTTTACCCGGGTGCATTGACGTCGTTATTATTATCCGGGTAAATTGCGGCTCCGGTCGGGCGGAGGCGCACCGTCTCCGTGCCCCGGTCACTCACCATGCAGGCCCACCCATGACCGAAAAGCACTCCGGCGTGCCGGCCGCCGGCCGCGCCAACCCAGATCTGACCTCGGGACCGATCTTCGGCCATTTGCTGCGTATGGCGATTCCGATCGCCATCGGCCTGCTGTTCCAGAATCTCTATCACCTCATTGACTTGTACTTCGTGGCGCAGTTGGGCGACGCGGCGATCGCCGGCGTGAGTGCGGCCGGCAACCTGATGTTCATGGTGCTGGCGCTGACTCAGGCGCTGAGCGTGGGCATTGTCGCTTTGGTCGGGCAGGCGCTGGGCCGCCGCGACCTGGACGACGCCCAACAGGTCTTCAATCAAAGCCTGGGCCTGTCGGTGGTGTGCTGCGTGCTGGTCTGGGTACTGGGTGCCTGGCTGACCGATCACTATCTGGCGCAACTGGCTGCTGGCGAGGAAGCGCAGGCTGAAGGACGGCGCTATCTGTTGTGGTTCTTGCCTTGCCTGGCCTTGCAGTTTCCAGTGGTCGCGCTGGGATCGGCCATGCGTGGCTGTGGCGTGGTGCAACCGGCCATGCTGGTGCAACTGCTGACGGTGGTGCTCAACGCGATCCTGGCGCCGGTCCTGATCGCGGGTTGGGGAACCAGGTTGGCCTTCGGCGTCGCCGGTGCCGGTGCGGCCAGCAGCATCGCGCTGATCGTCGGCATGGTGCTGATGTGGCGGTTGTTTCGGCGCTTGTCCTTGCCGGTGACGGTGCAGCCCTCACTGCTCAGGCCCCGCGCAGAGGTGTTCTGGCGCTTGTTGCGGATCGGTGCGCCTGCGGGCGGCGAGTTCCTGCTGCTGTTTATCTACATGGCGCTGATCTACTGGCTGGTGCGCCCCTTCGGTGCCGACGCGCAGGCCGGCTTCGGCATCGGCTCTCGCGTCATGCAGGCGGTGTTTTTGCCGGCGATGGCCGTGGCCTTCGCGGTGTCGGCGGTCGCGGCGCAGAATGTGGGCGCCGGACTGGCGGTCCGGGTGCGCGAGGTCTTTCGTCAGGCGGCCCTGCTGTGTTGCGGGCTGATGTTTCTGCTGACTTTGTTCTGCCAGTGGCAGGCGGGCTGGTTGCTGTCCGGATTCAGCGATGATCCGGCCGTTCTGGCCGTGGGTGTCGGCTTCCTGCAGGTGGTGTCGTGGAATTTCGCCGCTTCCGGACTGGTGTTCACCTGCTCCAGTCTGTTTCAGGCGCTGGGTCACACCTTGCCATCGCTGCTCAGCAGCGCCAGTCGTCTGCTGACCTTCGCGCTGCCGGCGATCTGGATTAGTCGGCAGGAGGGCTTCGAATTGCGTCAGTTGTGGTGGCTGTCCGTGACGACAGTGGGCCTGCAGGCGCTGCTCAGCTACCTGTTGCTGCGCCGCGAGATGAGCCGCCGGCTGCCCCTGCGGGTGGAGCCAAGCGTCGCGCTGTAGCGGGGATGGAGGTTGCGGCCATCCGTGGCCGCTGGTGACAGCCAGGAAAGGCTGTCCGTTCCTTGATCTGTCCGCCGAGATCGGTCGCGCCGATCTCAGCCGTGTGCGCGAATGAAGGCGCGAACCTGCGGGTAGACCTTCTCGCGCCAGCGACGACCGCTGAAGATGCCATAGTGGCCAGCGCCTTCGACCTCGATATGCTGGCGATCCGCCTTGGGCACGTTGGTGCACAGATCGTGCGCCGCACGCGTTTGCCCGATGCCGGAAATGTCGTCCAACTCACCTTCGATGGTGAGGATGGCCGTGTCGCGGATGCGCTGCGGCAGCACGGGCTCGCCGGCCACCTGCCACTCACCGCGTGGCAGCAGATGCTCCTGGAAGACGATGCGGATGGTGTCCAGGTAATACTCGGCCGGCATGTCGAGTACGGCGTTGTACTCATCGTAAAAGCGCCGATGCGACTCGGCATCGTCCAGGTCACCGCGCAGCAGATTCTTGTAGAAATCCCAGTGCGACATGAAGTGCCGGCTGGGGTTCATGGCGATGAAGCCGGCGTGCTGCAGGAAGCCCGGATAGACCTTGCGGCCTGCGCCGGGGTAGCGGTCCGGTACTTCGTGAATGACTGTGTGTTCGAACCAGCCCAGCGATTTCTCGGTGGCCAGATTGTTGACCGCCGTCGGGCTCTGGCGCGGATCGATGGGGCCACCCATCAGCGTCAGGCTCTTTGGACAGGGCTCGCCGCGAGCCGCCATCAGGGATACCGCAGCCAGCACCGGAACGGTTGGCTGGCAAACGCTGATCACATGCAGCTTCTCGGCGCCAATGTGGCGGATGAACTCTTCGATGTAGCGAACATAGTCGTCGAGATGGAAGGGGCCATCGGCGGCCGCCACCATGCGCGCATCGATCCAGTCGGTGACGAAGACCTTGTGATCACGCAGCAGCGTGCGAACCGTGTCGCGCAACAGCGTGGCGTGATGGCCGGACAGCGGTGCAACCACCAGCACGGCCGGGTCGTCTTTCAGATCGCTGATGACGGCGGCATCGTCACTGAAGCGCTTGAAGCGGACCAGATTGCAGAAAGGCCGCTTCAGCACGGTGTATTCGACAATCGGCAGCTCGTGGCCGTGTGCCTCGATCTTGCGGATGTCGAACTCCGGCTTCTCGTAGTCCTTTCCGAGGCGGTGGAACAACTCGTAGCCGGCTGCCAGTCGCGGCGAGCCAGGCAGCTTGGACAGCCAGCTCTGCTCGGAGCCGAACATCTTCGCGCCCGCTTCCGACCAGGCCACCAGGGGGCTGATCAAATCGCGCTGGAACTCGTGCAGCCGATAGAGCATGCCGCTTCTCCGGTGTCGGGATCCCCCCGATGTTACCGCTAGCGGCGATGCTGCGGTGCAAAAAATTGCAGGGTTTCAGCTGGACCTTGGTCTAATCCGGGTCGATCAGACTGTCGCAGGCAGGGCCACTCAGGGCATCAGAAATGGTGCTGGAAGCCGGGTCACAGTGCCATTGGCCGTCCTTGTCGCGGCGCAGCATCAAGCGGCTGTCACGCAGTGGTGAAGGCACACTGGCCACTTCGGCCAGGTTGATCAGCAAGCTGGCATCGGCATAGTCGGCGCTGACGCCAGGCAGCCAATCGGTCAGCGAAGGCGCTTGGCTGCCGAGTTCCTGCCACTGCCGCGGAGCGCGCCGGCGTCGCTGCTGGAAGTCGTCGACGGCGGCCCGGGCCGCTGCACTGGCTGCGGTCACGTCGAGCAGAAAGATCCGCGCCCGATGCTCGGCATGCGCGGATACCGCTGCCGTGCCCAGCAGCGCCATGGCCATGCCACTGGCCAGTCCGACCGGTTCGCCGACGAATTCCGAGGGCAGGTCCTGATAGCGCAGCGTCAGCGCCAGTCGACGGCCATCGACACCCAGGCGCAGGGCCAGTGACCCGCGTTCGGGGAGATCGACTTCGTCGGCATTGGGAAAGGCGAAGGGATCGACCGGCACCTCCAGCATGTCGCCGACGGCCTGCAGCAGCCGAATCATCTGGTGATAGCTGTCACGGGGCAGGTCGCGAACGCTGGCGCTGTAGAGGAACAGACTGCCCGCCGATGGTGACCCCTGAACCTGATCGAACCAGTGATCCAGATCGGACTTGTTCGGGCTCGACTGGCGATCGACCAGACTCTGCGGCACCGACGCGAACACCAGGAAGGGCGTCTCCTCGATCCAGTAGGCGCGCGAGCGAATGCGGCGCAGGCTTTGCCACAGTCCCGTTGGGGCTGCGGCGGCGATCTCTGCCGCTGCAGGCGTGCTCGGGGCAGTCTGATCCTCACCACCGTTGTCAACCGGCGTTTGCTGGATCAGATTGGCCGCGGCCTGCGGATGTTCGATGGCCAGGGTGGGCAGGCTGAACTCCTGTACGTCAAGGCCATTCCAGCGTCGCGCGGAGCGGCGACCATCGAGGGTGTGATTGAGCCGCGCGAGCAGGCTGTCGAATCCCTCGTCGTCACGCACCCGCAGTGCCGTGAACACGCCAGCGGCGTCGCGCCACAGCACCAGTTCCGGGCCGATCCGATCGAACAGCGTTCCAGCGTTGACGCCAATCAGCGGCCGCAGCCATTCGTCCAGTTGATCGAGCGGATTGGCCAACCGCTGACGGGCTGCAGCGCTGGCTGCCGCACCCTCCGGCGGGCCCTCAGTATCGGCCAGGTCGGCAGGCGAATCAGTCGTCGCTGGGGCAGCGATGCCAGCCGCGGGCCGGTCCTCCAGCCAGTTCCGCAGAGCTTCCCATTCGCGCCGATCGGGAAGGGCGGCAAACAAGGCCCAGCGCGTCGAGCCGGCGGTGGTGACGGGAATCCGCCCTGCGGTTTTAGGCAATCGCGCCAAGACGTCGTTGGGCAATTCATCGAGTGCGAGCGTCAGCTGTCCGCGTCCGCGCACGGTGCCGGCGGCAAACAGCGCAGACCCTGCGAGATCGGGCAACAACCGCCAGGTGCCGGTGCTCTGACTGGCCAATGGACGGGTGGCGGCCAGATCCAGCCACAGCAACAAGCCGCGCCCACTCTCGTCGGCTGCCTCGATCTCTGCCTGCGCGCGATGGCCGCCGACAGGCTGGGCCAGCCGCGCCAGCAGCTGACTGAAGGTGACAAGGTCGGCCCCTTCGCCCCAATACAGATAGAGCCGCTGCTCGCCGCGCTGGAACTGCAGTCGCAGGGGCTCGCCCAAGCCGATGTCGGCCTCGCCGTAGCCGCGGGCGTCGATGGCGATTGGCGGCGGCGGCGTGCCGCTGATCCAGGCGACCCATTCGGCTGTCAGGCGGGCGGCATCAGCGACCCGGTCAGTGCTGAGTGAGGTGCTGAGCAGCACGCGATTGTCCGAGCCCAGTTGCCCCTCGGCATCGAGCAACACGATCTCGATCGGGCTGTCGACCAGTGCCAACGTCGCGCCCAGACCCACCGGCCAGCCCTGCTGGCGCGCGGCCATCGGTGCCGCAACCCGCAATTGATCCAGCTGCGATCGCCAGCTGCTGCTCCCATAGGCCCGGTCCGAACTGCGGCCAGTCAGGTCGCCGAGCAGATGCCAGGGATTGGGCAGACGCAGATAGCCGATGGTCTCCCGCGGCAACCGTGCGCTGAGATAAACCCCGTCGAGCATCGGTTGCGGCAACGCAGGCTTGCTGGGCAGGAGCGCTGGCAGCCCGGATTCGGGCGGGGTTGGCGGCGCCGTGGGTGCGACGGGTGGCGTTGGCGGCGCCTTGGGATCGGGCGTGCGTTCGCAGGCGGTCAGAACGACGGCCAGACAGCATGTCGCGATCAGGCCGGATCGGCGCCTGGCTGCGGTTCGGGTAGCCTGGTTGCGCGGCGAGCGGGGCATGCAGGGATCGACCGTCCGTGTCGGCTCAAGTTTCGCACACTTGGCGCCGTCCGATGGCCGATCTGCGTCGCACAGATGGGCCAGATTCAGCCACTTGCGCTGGAATCTTCAGTCCTGAGCGAGGTCCGGCGATGCATTCCGGCCCAGCGGCGGTCAGAGTTTGTCCCAGGGCCCGGTGATGGCCACCGTGAAGCCGGGCGTGTAGATGTTGGCGAACAACCACTGGCCGTCGGGTGAGAAGCAGCAACCGGCCCATTCGGCACCCGAGTAGTCGGTGCCCTCGTGGACGACCTGATTGCGCGCGATGGTGACGAGGCGGCCGTCGGCTGCGCGCCAGATCAGTTGCTGACCGTGATCAGGTCCGCGCAACTTGCTGTCTTCGCAAATGACCAGTCCACCAGCGGGGCTGGGCGTGATGTTGTCCGGATAGTCGAAGTCGCTACGCTGATCGGCGGCGATTTCCAGCAGCAGTTCCACTTCCTGTGCGACCGGGTCAAATCGATAAAGCATGCCGCCCTTGGCGCTGCCACCGTCGGTGGAGGTGAAGTAGATCTGACCATCGGCGTAGGCACAGCCTTCCAGGCGCGTGAAGCGGGCGCCACCGGCCGCCAGACCCTGGCTGACTACACCGATACCGACCTTGTCGCTGTCGTCCACGCGGCCCCTGCCGGGATCATCGATATCGACCCAGTGGGTTTTCAGTGCCTGGCCCAGGGGGACGTCGCGACGCATTTCGCTGCGATCCTTGACCGCCAGCATCTGCAACCGGCCGCCTTCGGCCAGCTTGCCCGGGACGCGCGGCGTGAAGCGGTAGAAGCCCGCCATCTCGTACTGGTCCTCAGTGAGATAGACGCAGCCATCGCGTGGGTCTAAGGCGACCGCCTCGTGTCGAAACAGGCCCATATCAACCAGTGGCTTGGCGCTGGCCCGGCCCTCGGCAGGCACTTCAAATACGTAGCCATGTGACAAGGGGCCGCGGCCGCTGGCACCGAGATTCAGGTTGGCCGGTACCTCTTCCTGCGCCAGATAGACCACTTCCTCGCAGGTGAGCCAGCTGCCCCAAGGCGTTGCGCCACCGGCGCAGTTGAGCACGGTGCCGGTCAGCGCAGCTTCCGCGCTGAGCAGTTTCTCCTGCGCCAGATCGACGTCCAGACGCACGGTGCCGCCGCCACAATGTGGGTCGTAGCACGGTGCGGGGGCCGGCGCGAAAGTACCGGTGAGGCTGCTCAGTTCGTGGTTGCGAATCAGCGTCAGACGCTGGCCCCGGGTACGGACGATGCCCATGCCGTCGGCGCTGGGGGGGATCGTCGAACCGTCACTGAGTGATTCGCCGGCCCAGGCGAAACTGAAATAGCGAAAACCCTCTGGCAGCTGCAGCAACGGTTTCCCGGTGGTCGCGTCCAGCGCTGGCTGCAGGGCCAGGCCCGTAGCACGGCGCGAGGGTGCGGCGCACGCGGCCAGGCTTGGCAGCAGGCTGGTCGCAGCACCAGCGCCGACCAGTGCGCGGATGCCGCGCGTCAACCATTGACGTCGATTGGTAGCGGTTCGAAACATGCAGGCGCTCTCGGGCTGGCACGCGGTGCCGATCTGGAGGATCTGGGGCCGCGCACCCACCGATCAATGGTGGGTGCGTCGACAGAAGCGTCAGCCGGCCGGCGGCGGAGGCGGAGGTGCCGAAGCGAATCCGGGCGGCGGCGGCGGAGGTGACGGTGGCGGTGCGGCCGGCGGGCCGCCTGGTGCACGGTCCCCGCGCAGCCGCCCGATGATCAGGGCGATGACGACCACGCCGGCGATGACCAGCATCAGCATCATTGGCCTGACTGCCACCCACGACACGACGACCGTCGTCAGCGCGAACAGCGCGGCAATGATGAAGGTGATCCAGCGACCGATCATCGAGACCAGTCCGCCCACGCCTGGAATGAATGAGAGCACCGCGGCAAGTGGGTTGAAGCACAGCGACAGGCCGATCCACATCGCCGCAAAACCGGCCGCACGCAAGGCCCAGCCGAGCAGCGTGTTGCGCGACTGGGCGCGCTCGAACAGTTCCTTGGCAGGCAGATCGCCCAGTTCGACCAACATGACTTCGGTATCGCGACTGCTGGTCCAAGCCTGCAGCTGGTCGCCCTGCTGTTTACCGGCCAGACTGAGGTCGGCTTCGCCCAGAGCGTTGAAGGTCACCCGCACATCGCCAATCTGCGGGTCTTCCAGCCGACCCCGTCCCTTGAACCAGACGTTGCCAAAAGCGCTCCAGCCGGCACTGCGCAGTTGCAGCGGCACCGGTGCATCGGCGACCGGCGCCAGCCCGCCGGCTTCGCGAATCTGCGATTGGGTGATGCCGAAGCCGCCCAGGCGCGCATCACGGACCACATAGTCTTCGCTGGAGTAGGGCGGTGGTGGCGGATTGTCATGGCCGCTTTCGTGGAAGCGGCTCGAATCGATGTGGCGTTCGGACCATTCCCGGTCGTAGCTGTAGCGGGTCTTGCCGTCCTTGGTGCGCTTGTCTTCGTCCCACTGATACATCTCAACCTTGCGCGACAAACGCAGGGCGTCGTAGCTGAGATCGAAGACCGGGTCCTCGACGCCACTGCTGGTCTCGACGCGGCCGTGGATGTGGACCAGCTGGCCGTCGTGTTGGCGATCCGGTTGGCTGGACACGGACTGCACCTTCTCGGCGCCTTCCTTCAGCCCCATGCGGACCTTGTAGACGTTGTTCTCGTTCCAGGCCAGGAAAGGAATGGCCAGCAGGAACAGGGCCAGCCCAAACAGGAAGCCGACGATTGAATTCTTGACGCGCGCGAAATACCCCATCTCGGCAACGCTCCCCCGCTGAGCCCGCTGTCACTGATCAGCAGGCAGTGAAACCAAGGGCGGCACGGGGCCGCCCGACACTCAGGCTGATGCCTTGATCAGCACGGAATCGGCAACGATCCGCCACTCCTTGCCGGCTTCGGCGGCCTTGGCGTCGCCGCCGCCGTCCTTGGCCATGTGCTCGGCCTGGCCCTGACTCATCTCCACTTCTTCCAGTCGACCATGCACGATCGCTTCGCCGATGGTGTCGGTGGGAATGAAGAAATCATCCTTGCCGAACATGACCCGGACAGCCTGGTCGCCATCGATCAGCATCATCCAGCAGCCCTTCTTCTGGCAGACCTGGCCAATGCGCCCGCTGATCAGCTGCATCTGCTCGCTGGCACCCGATTCCAGCGCAGCGGACAGCGCTACCGGCTTGCCTGCGTCGGTCATCGGTTGACCATAGACCGCGTGGCCGTTGAGCACATGGGTCGGCGTGGGTGCCTCGTCGGCGGCGAACAGGGGGAAGGCACTGAGGCCAAGCAGCGTGGACAGCAGCAGGACGGGTAGGCGGCGCTTGTTCGACATCGTTGTGATTCCAGGGTTGGTATTGAAGAAGAGGGCTGAGGCTATTGGACACTGGCCTTGGCCACGTCGCCCCAGCGTGGATCGCTGGCGGCCTCGACGCTGTTGGCCTGGCGGTTCCAGACCACCACATGCATGTTGCCCCACTCACGCTCGTTGGCCGAGATGACGTGTCCCATGGCTGTCAGGGCCGCAGTCGTTTCGGCATCCAGCGCGCCGGGTTCGGTCGACACCACATCCGGCAGATACTGATGGTGAATACGGCGACGGCTGACCGCTTCCTCGGCGCTGCCACCATCAATCAGTGTCAGCGATCCGAGCAGCACCATCGTGATGATGCGACTGCCTCCAGGCGTGCCGATGGCGATACTGCGCTCAGGCCCCAACAGGAAGGTGGGCGTCATCGAGGACAAGGGGCGCTTGCGTGGCGCGATCGCATTGGCGTCCTCGCCGACCAGACCATAGGCGTTGGGTGTGCCCGCCTTGGCCGAAAAGTCGTCCATCTCGTTGTTCAGCAGCACGCCGGTGCCCGGCGGCATGAAGGCACTGCCGTAGGGCAGGTTGACGCTCAGCGTGGCGGCAACCAGATTGCCTTCGCGATCGATGATCGAGAAATGCGTCGTGTCGGTGCCGGCTGGATCGGCCTCGATGCCCGGCAAGGCGTCGCTCGGGGTGGCGCGGTCGGTGCGGATCGATGCCCGCAATCCGGCGGCATAGTAAGGGTGTCCCAACATGGCGGTGGGGACTTCGACGAAATCCGGGTCGCCCAGATAGATCGCCCGGTCGCGGTAGGCCCGGCGCATGGCCTCGATCAGCAGGTGCGTGCCTGTCACCCCTTTGCGCCGGGCGGACGGAAATCCCTCCAGCACATTGAAGATCGTGGCCAGCGCCACGCCGCCGGATGATGGCGGTGGCGCAGTGATCACCTCATAGGCGCCATGGCGGGTGCGCAACGGTTCGCGCTCCACCACCTGATAGCCGGCCAGATCTTCCATCTGCCAGATGCCACCCGCCGCGCGGGTGCCGTCGACCAGCGCCTGTGCGGTCTCGCCGGTGTAGAAGCCGTCGAATCCCTGGTCAGCCAGCCGCTGCAGTGTGCGGGCCAGGTCCGGCTGGCGGATCAGCGTACCAGCGGCAGCGGCCTCGCCATCGCGCAGGAAGGCCTCGGTAGCCGCGGGCCAGCCCGCCATGACCTTGGCCCGGTAGCCCAGCAAGGCGTTGTTCTTGCGGCTGAAGGGAAATCCTTCGCGGGCAATGCGAATGGCCGGTTGCAGGCTGCGACTGAGCGGTAGCCGCCCGTAGTGTTGGGCCAGATGTACCAGTCCCGCCGGTTGACCCGGAATGGCGGCCGCAAGCGGGCCATTGACCGATCGCTCGCGGACGGCTTCACCCTTCTCGTCCAGATACATGTCGCGCGTGGCGGCCAGGGGCGCCATTTCGCGTGCATCGATCATGACCTGGCGGTTCTCGCCAGCCACATGCAACAGAAAGAACCCACCGCCACCGAAACCCGAGCTTTCCGGCTCGACCACGCCCAGAACGGAAGCCACCGCCACGGCGGCATCGAAGGCATTGCCGCCAGCGGCAAGGATCTCGTGACCGGCGTCAGTGGCCAGCGCATTGGCACTGGCGATGCCGGCCTGCGGTGGCATGTCTGCCGCCTGCCCAACGGTGGCAAACAGGCACAGGAAAACAAGACAGACAATCGGCACTCGACGCATCAGGCGGCCTCCTCGGCGTTCAGGCGGTCCGCCTTGGCGGCCAGTTCGGTGGGGCTTTCGACATGCTGCGGGTCGAGGAGGATGCACTCAACCGGGCAGACGTCGACACATTGGGGTTCGGGGAAATGGCCCACGCACTCGGTGCAGCGGCCAGGGTCGATCTCATAGATCTTCTGGCCGAACTGAATCGCGCGATTCGGACAGACCGGTTCGCACACATCGCAATTCACGCACTGGTCGGTGATGTACAGCGCCATCGATCAGGTTGGCCCGAATGAACAGGGCCGGGCGGCGGCCGCCCGGCGGGCCGGAAGTATAGCGGCTGCACCAGACCCGGCGGAGGCGCCCGGGATCATCGATCCCGGGGCCGAGATTCAGCGAATCGAATGGAAGACGTAGGTGGCGCCCCACGGTTCGATGGCTGCCTTGGCACGCTCGCCATCTTCCGGCGTGCCGACGAACAGCACGGTGACACCCTCCAGCTTGCCTTCCTGGATGTCGGCAAATCCTGCCTCAACCACATTGCCGGCCAACTCGGAATTGCCGCCGAAGGCCAGGAAGGTGCCCTTGGCGATACCGGTCGAGACAAACGTCGCAGTGTTGTCGATCATCCGCTCGGTCTTCTCTTCATCCTGCCCAAAGGCGGCGAAGGTCACATAGAGGCGCGCACTCTGACCGGCCGGCACATAGGACTTGACGACCTCGGCGAGGTACTTCTTCCAGGCGTCGTTGTCCTCATTGGCCGGTGCCACCATCGGGGCCGTTTCGGTCGCGGCCGGTGCGGCTGCCTCGTCACCCTGCTGGCAGGCCGTCAGGCCGACACTGGCCAGGAGGACGAAGAGCAGACTCTGCAGGGTGCGGGACATGGCGGTTCCTTGGGCTGGGCGTGTGGCAACGCGAACAGGGTCGATGTTCACGAAATCCTAACCTCAGCGCAAGTTCTGATACACGCCGATCCTGGCTTTGCTGCCTTCACGAGTGCGATGCTGCAGCCATCGCGAAGTCGCGATACAGTCGCGACCCCGATAAAACAGGACAGCTCAGGCCATGCTGACAGCGATTTTCGACACCGCCCGTGGGCCCATCCGGCTGCAATTGTTTGCCGACCAGACACCGCTGACGGTCGCCAGCTTCGTCAATCTCGCCCGCCGCGGTTTCTATGACGGCCTGAATTTCCACCGCGTGCTGGCCGATTTCATGATCCAGGGCGGCTGCCCGGAGGGTTCCGGTCGCGGTGGCCCCGGCTACCGTTTTGAGGATGAATGCCGCGCCGATCTGCGCCACGACGGTCCTGGCGTGTTGTCGATGGCCAATGCCGGTCCTGGCACCAACGGCAGCCAGTTCTTCATCACTCACGTGCCGTGCCCGTGGCTGGACGGCAAACACACGGTCTTCGGCAAGGTGCTGGGCGCGGAGGATCAGGCCGTGGTCGACGCCATCCGCCAGGGTGATCGGATCAACAGTGTGCGCATCGAGGGCGATGCTGATGCGGCCGTGGCCGCCAAGGCCGACCGCGTGGCCGAATGGAACAGCGTGCTCGATCGGCGTTGAACGCCATGGGCCCGACGGCCGAACCCGCCGGGTTTGGTCGTCGAGCCTCCTCAGCGGCTGCCGAAATCGGCCAGCCGCTGGCGCCAGCGGGGCTCGGCGATACGCTCCAGGACACCTCGGCTCAAGGCCTCTCGCAACTCGCTCCCCGGCGGCGTGGCCAGGGCGTAGTCCTGCCGTTCCAGAATCAGCGGTAGCGTCCGCAGGCGATCGCCATGCTGCTGGGCGATAGTCCAGCGCAACAAGGGTTCGTCGTAAATCACCGCATCCACGCGTCCGGCGGCAAGCTGGTCCAACGCCGCATCGACGGCATCGACCGGATCGGCGCTGAGGTGGTGCGATTGCAGCCAGGCCGCACTGGTACTGTCCCGCACGGTCAGCAGGCGCTTGCCCGGCAAGTCCTCGATGCGTTCGATCCGTCCGCTGAGCTGGCCAACAGTCAACGCGCTGGTGATCGCTGCGGTAAAGGTGGAGACCACCACCAGCGCGGCGATCATCCACAACAGCGCCAGCAGGCGTCCCACCAGTGTCACCGGCGCCTTGTCGCCATAGCCCACCGTGGTCATGGTCACTGCGGCCCACCAGAAGCCCGAAGCGATGCCCTCGCTGGCCTTGCCACCGAATTGTTCCGGGTTGCGGCGCCGCTCGGCCAGCCAGACCAGGGTGCCCAGTATCAGCAGCAGCAGAAACAGGGTCGCAGCGATGCGCAGGAATGCCGGCGACAGCAGTGCCGCCGCAACGGATTGCCAGCCAGCGCGTTCCTCCGACTGGACGGCGACGGTCAGGCCAGAGCTGGTCAGCGGATGACTGAAGTCGATGCGGGCTTCACGCTCGGCATTGACTGTCAGCGCACCCAGGCCCACGTCATAGCGACCGGCGGCGACGCCATCCAGCAAGTCGCGCAGTGACACCGCTTCGTAGTGGTACTGCCAGCCATTCTCGGCGGCAATCTCCTCGAACATCTCGACGGCCAGTCCCTGGTAGCCCGTCTCGCCGGCCAGCACGAAAGGGGGCGCCACCCGGACCGCCACGGTCAGCTCGGGCCCCGCGGCGTGGCAGATCCCACCGGACAGCAGCCACAGCAAGACGGCCAACACGCTGCGCATTCGCATCTCCACGTCAACAAACCGTTCGAGGATAGCAATCTCGACCTGATCTGCTCTCGCTGCGGGTGAGAGATCCACCGCTGCAGCGACAGTCTTGCAGTGGAGAACCAGCTGATCGGGACGATTGGTGCATGGGCAAGGAGGCGAGACGGCCATGATGCGAAGCGGGTGGGCATGAACCGCCAGGAAGAGCTTGAGCTGCTCGGCGTGTCGGCAGACCTGCTGGGCTGCCTGAACTCGGCCACGGCCGGCTCGGTTCGTCTCTCACTGCTGCAGTTGCCAGCGCCGGCTGCCGGGCGTTGGTCGTTGCGTTGGTTCGGTCAGTCAGCGAATTGGCGGGTGGCCCTGATTCAGGAGGTACAGCCGCGTCAGCGTGGCCGTGTGTGGTTGTGCTTGCATGATCGCGTCGGTTCGCCCTTCGCCGAGATCGACTGGTGTCGCTGGCTCGACGGTCCTGAAGCGGCAGGTGCCATGGTCCCCTGGCCCTATGGGGCCCTCGATCCGCGGGCGCAGATTTCGGCTCATTTTCTCGGCGACGTTCGTCAGCTGAACAGCATTCGGGACGGCCAGCTGCGTCTGCTGGAGGGCTTGCGCGCCTTGAGCGAAGCCGAGGAATTGCTGGTTTGCGGCCATGGCCGCGCCGGTGCCCTGGCCAGCGTACTGACGCCCTGGCTGGACACGCAGATGGCCCGACGCGGCCGTCTGCGCTCCAGAGTGCACAGTTTCGGCGCGCCCACGGCTGGCGACTGGGTTTTCGCTCGAGGACTCGAATCGGCCTATGGCCTTGGTCAAGGTCGCTGCCTCAGTCGTCACGATCCCATGCCCTATTGCTGGGGTGGTCTGCGCTGGTTGGGCCGGGCCGGTGGCCGCACGCCACCGCCAGCGTTGTTGCGCGATCGATTCGAGGTGTTGACCGGGGAGCTTTCCGGTGTCGGTCCGCAGTTCTGTCAGCCGCCGGGCGGTTGTGTGCTGGACGCCCTGCAGCCCGCCCTGGCGGCCGACTGCCCGACCGCCAGCACGATCGAGTCGCCAACAGGGTCGGGTTGGTCGGCGGCGTCGGACTGGTATGTGCAGGCCGCCCATGCGCACGCACTGGGGACCTATCAGCGGCGCCTGCGGCGTCTGCTGCAGCCAGCGCAGCGGCCACAGCCTGCCGCCTACGCCAGAGCCATGTGAGAGCATTGCGCCGACGTCCACATGACTCGGAGCGACGGTGCTGGAATTGACGCTGGGTCAGGCTCGTCGATTGCATCTGGCGGCTCAGGGACTGCTGCGACCATCACGGCGACGGGCACGAAAGAGCGATCTGGTCGCGACCATTCGACGCCTGGCGTTGCTGCAGATCGACACGATCCACATCGTCTCTCGAAGTCCCTATCTGGTCCTGCACAGTCGCCTGGGCGACTATTCCCGCGATTGGCTGGACGAGGCGCTGGCAGCCGGTCAGATTGGTGAATGCTGGGCGCACGAGGCCTGCTTTGTGCCGGCCGAGGATCTGCCGCTGCATCGACGGCATATGGATGAGCGCAGCGGTCACTGGGCGCATCGCATGGCCCAGCGCAGTGCTCAGTCAGATGCCGAGGGCATGGCGGCAGTCGAAGCCCGAATCGCGGCCGCCGGTGCCTGTCGTTCGGTCGATTTCACCGACACCGGTCCGGGGCAGGGCGGCTGGTGGGGCTGGAAATCCGAAAAGCGCTGGCTGGAGGCGCTGTTTCATCTGGGCCGCGTGATGGTGGCGCGCCGACAGGCCTTTCAGCGGGTCTACGATCTGCCGGAGCGGGTCCTGCGCGATTCGGCGCTGTTGGATGGCTGGCGCAATCCGCCACCGGCCGACCACGTCCGCAGCCGCTTCATCGAGGATGCCGTGCGCGCACTGGGGGTCGCCCGCCCTGCCTGGCTGGCCGACTACCATCGCCTGCAGCCGCGCGTTGACGAGGGAGAGTTGCGTGAGCGCCTGGCCGAGCGCTTGCTCGAGGTGCGTGTGCAGGGCCTGGAGGGCCCCTGCTTCGTCCACATTGACCATCGGGAGGCACTGCAACAAGTCGCCGCCGGTGGCTTGCGCGCCACCCATTGCAGCCTGTTGTCGCCATTTGATCCGGTGGTCTGGGATCGCCGCCGGGCACGGGAACTGTTCGACTTCGACTATCGGCTGGAGTGCTATGTGCCAGCCGAGAAGCGCATCTGGGGCTACTTCGTGCTGCCCGTCCTGCTCGGGTCACGGCTGATCGGCCGTTTGGACGCCAAGGCCCATCGCAGCGATGGCGTCATGGAGGTGCGCAGCCTGCATGTCGAAGCCGGTAGCAGGCCAGCGGCCAACTCGGTGCGTCTACTGGCCGGAACCTTGCAGCGCTTCGCCGACTGGCACCAAACGCCGCGGGTGGAACTGACGGAGGTGGCGGATCGCCACTGGCGCCAGGCGCTGCAGGCTGCGCTGGCGAATGCCGAACCTTAGCCCTCAGCTGGCGAGGTGGATCGGCGAGCTGGCCACCACGATGCCATCTTCGTCGGCATAGACCCATTCGCCGGGCGCGATCGCAATCCCGGCGAAATGCAGGATCAGGCCCTCGGCACCGCCGTGCAGACCCTTGTTGCTCTTGCGTGGATGGCTCCCCAGTGCGTGGATCGCAACCTCCGCCTGGGCCAGTTCGACCCGGTCGCGAACGAAGCCATGCAGCCAGATGCCAGCCCATGCGTTGGCGACAGCGAGGTCGGCCAGATTGCCGCCGACCAGCGCGCAGCGCGCGGATCCGCCGCCATCAATGACCAGAACCCGGCCTTCGCCCGGCCGCTCCAGTGTCTCCCGCACGAGCGAATTGTCTTCGTAGACTTTCAGCGTGTGCGCTCGCCCATGACAGCGCAGCCGGGCACCGAAACTCTGGAACAGCGGCTCGGCGCAACGGGCCTCCGGGTGGGCATCGCTGAGATCGGCAGTGGCAAAACTCATGGGCTGGCGGCTTCCTCGGTGGTGAGCGCCGCGTCGATGGCCTGACGCAGCTGGGCGGCACGGTGGGGGGCAGAGCGGGCCGCGCGGCCGCTGTGTCCGCTGGCCGCCGTCAGATAACGGCGAAAGGGCTCGCTTTCGTGAGCTTGCAGATCGTACAGCAGCACGCCATCCGGGCCGACCAGGTAGACCCTCGGTGTGCCGGTCGCGCCCCACCGGGCTGCCAGCGCGTCGCCGGAGAACTCGGTGATGAAATCATAGCCCTGGGCATCGATCAGCTTGCGGGCATCGTCAGGGTCATCTTCGCGAAAGCTGATCGCCAGCACTTCCAGCCGTTCAGGCGTGTATTCGTCCAGCATGCTCTGCAGATGAGGCATCAGTGCCTTGCAGTAAGGGCACCAGCTGGCCCAGAACAGCACGACGATCGGGCGCCCGGCCGCGACCTCCGGCAAACTGCGGCCATCGGCCAGAACGGTCTCTGGGACTGCCGTACCAACGACCGGCGGGGACTGTGACAGGACAGGCGTTCCCAGCAGCAACAGACTCACGATCAGCAGCAGGCGTCGCATGGCAGTTCCTCGGGCGGTGGTGTAGCGGGGACCGGTCCTTGATCTTATCGCTTGCATGCCCGCTGCTGGCCTTCGTCAACCGGCAGCGGCATGCTGCGTTGAGCTGAGCATCGGGCCGCTGGCTGGGGAGCTGGGATGAATACTGCACGTCGCGCGTTGTTCGAGCGCTGGCTGGGTCAGTCCGAGTCAGGTTCGGCCAAGGCTGGACAACCGCTGCCAGCGCCGGATCCGCTGGTGCTGCTGCTCAATCGAACGGGCTTTGGTATCCGCCCGCAGGAACTCGCACAAGCCTCCGAATTGGGCTACGACGGCTGGCTGGAGCGGCAGCTGGCACCCGAGCAGATCGATGTCAGTGATCTGGAGAATGCGGTCCGTCGCAACTTCCCGACGTTGTCGCAAAGCAATCTCGAGCTCTTCCGCGACGCCCGCGAGACCGGCAACACGGTGCAAAGCCTGATTGAGCTGCGCCTGGCGACCATGGCCAGACAGGTCTTCAGCGGTCGGCAGCTGTTTGAGACGATGGTCGAATTCTGGAGCAACCACTTCAGTGTCGAACACGTCACCGGACCGCAGCGACAGTTCAAGACCGGCGACGACCGGACCATCCGCCAGCTGGCCCTCGGGCGATTCAGCGATCTGTTGCACGCCAATGCACGCAGCCCGGCGATGCTGTTCTATCTGGACAACTACGCCAATGTGGCAACGGGGCCCAACGAGAACTACGCCCGCGAGTTGATGGAACTGCACACGCTGGGTGTCAACGGTGGCTACACCGAGGATGACGTCAAGGCCGTGGCGCGGGCCTTTACCGGCTGGACGATCGACTTCCGCGGTGACTACGAATTTCAGTTTGCGCCGCTGGCGCACGATCTCAGCACCAAGCAGGTGTTGGGTGCCACGTTGCCGGCGGGGCAGGGGATCGAAGACGGCCAGCATGTGCTCGACATCCTCGCCGCGCATCCCTCTACCGCACAGCACATCGCTACCAAGCTGGTGCGTCGCTTTGTCGATGACCAACCACCCGCTGCGCTGGTCGACGCCGTCGCAGCGACCTTCCTGGCCAGTGGCGGCGAGACGGTGGCGATGTTGCGCACCATTCTGCAGTCGGACGAGTTCAAGGCCAGTGCCGACCGCAAGGTGAAGCGACCGGCCGAGTACATCATCGGTGCGCTGCGCAGCAGCAGCGTCGAACTCAACGGGGCCAATCCCTACCGTCAGATCAATGCTTATCTGGAACAGCTGGGGCAGTTGCCGTTCATGTGGCCGGCGCCCAATGGCTATCCGGACACGCAGGGCTACTGGATTAATACGACGGCCTGGCTGGCCCGCTGGAACTTCGCCTTTGCGCTGGCCGAAGGGCAATTGGGTGTCGGCGTGCGCCTGGACGCATTGGCGCTGGCAGGAGGGGCACGGGCACCGACCGACCTGGTCGATCGTCTGACCGTGCTCCTGGTCAAGCGGCCATTGCTGGCCGAGGATCGCGACGCGCTGATTGCGCTGACGGCTGCTGGCGATCCGGCCGACAAGGCACTCGACAACCGCACCTTGCGGGTCCGCGTGCAGGAGTTGGCCGCGCTGTTGTTGGCCAGCCCCTACTTCCATTTCCGCTGATGCGAGGCACTGCCATGAACCGTCAGGAAGCTCTGATTGATCGACGTGGCTTCTGCCGCGCCATGGGCATCGGCGCGGCAGGCCTGCCGTTGCTGGCCAGCAGCTACGGCTGGGCCGCCGAGGGCAGCGGCAGCGGCGATACGCTGGTGGTGATTTTCCAGCGTGGTGCCATGGATGGTCTGAATGCCGTGGTGCCGCATGCAGAATCGGCCTACTACGCCCGCCGCCCCACCATTGCCGTTGCCGTGCCTGGCAGCGGCGAGGATGCCGCCATCGACCTGGACGGTCGTTTTGGTTTGCATCCGGCCTTGGCGCCGCTCAAACCGCTGTACGACCAGGGCGATCTGGCGCTCGTTCACGCCGTCGGCCTGACCGTGCCCAGCCGTTCCCACTTCGATGCGCAGGATTTCATGGAGCGCGCCTGGCTGAGTCAGGGTGGCGTCTTCGATGGCTGGCTCAATCGAGCGCTGGGTGAGATGAGCGGCGATGGCACCTTCAAGGCCGTGGGGATGGGCACCGCGGTGTCGCGCTCGCTGAGTGGTGTCCAGCCGGTGGTGGGCATGTCGGCGATCGAAGCCTTTGGCATCGAATCCACACTGCAGCGCGCCGAACTGCTGAAGTCTCAGCTCTACGACAGTTTCGATGGCCCCAGTTTCGTCGACAGTACGGGTCAACGTGCCTTCGCCGCGGTCGATGAGTTGCGCAGCAGCACCGCGCCGACGTTGGCCGTGGACAACGAGGCGAGCTATCCCGACGGCGCCTTCGGGCAACGCTTGCGTGATCTGGCCGCCCTGACCAAGTCGGGGCTCGGGGTGCAGGTGGCCACCGTCGACATCGGCGGCTGGGATCACCACAACAACGAAGTGCAGGAACTGCCACCGCTGCTGAGTGAACTGGCCACCGGTCTGGCGGCCTTCCATACCGATCTGGGACCGGCGATGAGCCGGGTCACGGTCGTGGTCATGACTGAATTCGGTCGTCGGGTCAGCGAGAACGCTTCGCGCGGCACCGATCACGGTCGGGGTGGTGTGATGTTCGCGTTGGGCGGTGGCGTCCAGGGCGGCCAGGTCTATGGCGACTGGCCCGGACTCAGTGACGCTGCGCTCGAAGACGGTGACCTGCGCGTGACGCTGGACTATCGAGCCGTGCTGGCTGAAATGCTCAGCCGTCGCAATGGTCTGGATGATCTGAGTGCGGTATTTCCAGGCTTTGACGGCCTGCCGACCCAAGGGCTGTTCGTGCCGCGCTAGGCGCTGACTTCGCGCAACAAAAAAGGGCCGCTCAAGCGGCCCTTCTTGTGCAATCCAACGCGGATTGGCTCAGCGCTGACGCGCCTTGAAACGCGGGTTGCTCTTGCAGATCACGAACACCTTGCCACGACGACGGACCACGCGGCAGTCGCGATGCCGGGACTTGGCGGACTTGAGCGAGGACAGGACCTTCATGGCTCAGGGCTCCAACTTAAAGCCCGCCACTATATCGACCTGACCGGCCGCAGGCAAGCACTGATTTCGCCTTCGAGCCGACATTCCCTGCCGGGCTCAACCCACTGATCCACTGACTGTCATGCCATGGTGATCTATTGCCGAAGCGCAGCTCACCAGCGCACGATGGACGCCTGAGTACGCGTGACACATTGAATCTGGGGCTTTCTCCCCCATAACCGTCCAGTTCCGGCGTCGCGCCCCTGCGGACGACGCCCAGTAGACCAGTTGGAGCGATGCATGTCAGTGACATTGAGTGAAGCGGCCGCGGTGCGGATTCGTCAATACCTGAGTGACCGGGCGATCGGCTTGCGCTTCGGCGTCCGCAAGACCGGCTGTAGCGGCTGGGCCTACGAAGTGGCCGAAGCCGAGAGTCTGCGCGAGGGTGATCAGATCTTCGAGGACCGCGGCGTGCGCATTGTGGTGGATGCCGCCAGTCTGCCACTGGTGGATGGCACCGAGATTGACTTCGCCCAGCGCGGCCTGGGCAGTGAGTTCGTCTTCAATAACCCGAAGGCGACGGCGCTTTGCGGTTGCGGGGAGAGCTTCACCATCGAAGAACGCTTCGCCGACGCCTGAGCGGCTTTCCTTCGTACCTGCGACATCCAACGAGCAGAGCGGGATACTGACCAGCGAGCTGGTTTGAGAATGCGACCTAGGGATGCTCTGAACAAGTCCCGTGGCCGCGACGGCGGCTGCCAGTTCCTATCAAGACATGGGGTCGCCAGGCAGGAAGGCACCGAAGGTCATAGCCTGCGCTGAAGGACGAGGTGACTGACGCCGCTGGCGGCCCCATTTCTTGTCAAGACATGGAGCCCCGTCCCGAAGGGTTGTGCCCCAGATCGCCCGCAGCTGCGTTGCATTTCGGCGCCGTAGGACGACTACGCCTTGCTGCAAACGATCTGGGACGCAACGCGGCTCACGCGACTTGTTCAGAGGATCCCTGGCGCTCCTGGGTGCGCTCAGGGCAGATACTCGCAATCCGTGAGCAGACGACCGATCTCGGCGTGATTGGGAGAACTGCACTGCCAGCGAACGCCCACAGTGTTGACCGTTGGCTGCAACTCCACCGTGATGGCAGGCAGGCCCATGCCGGCTCGGAAATCGAGTCTTATCAGCCCCTCTTCCCCGATGCTCGCGGTTTGCAGCAACTTGCCCTGCAGGTCGCTGAGCAGGACGCCGCAACCATCGTCGGGCCAGTGCCCATCGTTCATGTAACACTCGGTCATCGCCACACGCAGGGCCATCACCTGCGCGAATTCGCCGACGAAGGTGGCCCGGGCCGCAGCCTGATCGGCATAGTCGCGCATCGCTTGCAGTTGCGGATCGGTGTTGGGGTCGAAGTGCATGGGCGCCTGAACCTCGCTGCTGCTGGTGACTCCGGGTACCGGTGCTGGCTGCATTGGAAACAGCACGCGGTAGATCAGTGCGGCCAGCAGGATTGCCAGCAACAGCAGCACCAGACGAAGCAATCGACCCAGCATCAGCGACATTCCGTGGTTGGCTTGGGTCCGACTTTTCGCTGATCCGCCGGCCAACACAAGGGCGACCCGAGGGCAGAACGGAGGCAGTGGTCTGGCTTGGGCGCCGGTCCGGCTTCAACCCGATGCCTGACCGTCCGCACCGGGCGCCGACCGCTGATCACATTTCGCAACCCGGCCAGTGACTGTAGCGGCAGCATCCAGACCTGTCGAAACAGGAGCACGAATGATGGATGCACAACCTGGCGCCCTGCAGACCCTGGTCAATGTCCTGCTGCAACCGCCGGCTGGCTTCGCCCAGCTGCGCCAGGCGCCGGTCAGGCACGCCGTGTGGGCATTGTTGTCGGTGATGCTCATCGCAGCACTGGCCAACTGGTGGTTCATGCACGGGATGAGTCCGGACTGGATCGTCGACCAGCAGTTGCAGGTGCAATCCGGGATGTCGGAGGCTGACATGGCGCAGGCCCGACCCATTCTGGAACAGATGGCACCGCACACCGGATTGCTTGCGGCAGTGGCCGCGCTGGTGACCCTGCCGGTGGGTTGCGTGCTGCTGGCGGCCATCTACGTGGGCAGCGAGCGCCTGCTCAGTGTCAGTCGGCACAGCTATGGTCGCTGGTTTCTGGCCAGCGCCTATTGCCTGCTGCCGCTGGGTGTGGGTGCGCTGGGGCTGCTGTTGTTGACGCTGCTGGCCGACAACCCGGATCAACCCCTGTCACTGGCCAACTACGCCAGTCTGAACACGCTGCTGCTGCAGCTGCCACCGGGCTCGCCACACTTCGCCTGGGCCAGCAGCCTGGATCTGTTTCAGATCTGGTGTGGTGTGCTGGGCGCCGTGGCGGCGAGGGTCTGGTGCGGGATCGGCTGGGGTCGAGCCTTGTTGTTCGGCCTGCTGCCCTGGATCGCCATCTACGGCGGCTGGGCGCTGCTGTCATGAGTGAATCGCGAACCGGTCGTGGCCGTCAGGCGTTGATGGCGCTGGTGGTGCTGGGGCTGTTGCTGTCGCTGGTCTGGTGGGCCCGTCAGCGCGCCGATCATTCGGTCGCGGTCGATGTGGCGACGGTGGAACAGGGTGTGCTGGCCGATACCGTGTTGGCCTCCGGCGCGCTGGTCTATGCCGAGCAGATCCAGTTGCGCTCGGAACTGACTGGCCGCGTCGCCGAAGTGCTGGTCAGCGAAGGTCAACGGGTGCAGCGCGGCGATCTGCTGATGCGGCTGGAGCCGGAAGCCTTCGAGGCTGACCTCAGTGCCACGCAGGCCCGGGTCCGTGCGGCCCAGCTGGAGATTCGCAGTCGGCAGGCCGCCCGAGCGGATCTGGATCGCCAGCTCGATCGACAGCGCCAGCTGCGTGAGCGTGGCCTGGTCGGGCTGGACGGCTTTGAACAGTTGCAGAGTCAGCAGCAGATTGCCGCACTGGCCGTCGAATCCGCCCGCGAGCAGCTGCGTCAGGCCGAGGCCGAGCGCGACCGGGCCGCCGATCGGTTGCAACGCACCCGCTTCATTGCCCCGATCGATGGGCTGCTGGTCGCCGTCGACGTCAAGCCGGGCGAAACCGTCATCGCCGGTACCGTCAACATTGTCGGTTCGGACCTGATGGTGCTGGCCGATCCGGCCGAACTGCTGGCCGAACTGCGGGTCGATGAGGCCGACATCGGCCAGGTCCGGCTGGAGCAGGGCGTCGAGGTCTTTGCCGCCGCCTATCCGACCAGCCCGCTGCGCGGTCGGGTCACGCAGATTGCGACCTCGGCCCGGCCGCTGGGCGCGGCCCAGAGCCTGGCCTTCGAGGTGCGCGTGAGTCTGCAGCCGGGCGAGTTGCGCCTGTTCCCCGGCATGAGTTGCCGGGCCGAGATTGAGATCGCCCAGGGCGAGGCCGGCTTGCATGTTCCGATTGCAGCGGTGCGGCGAGACGAGGCCGGCAGCCATGTGCTGCGACTGGACGCCACGGACCATACGGAGCGAGTGGCCATCGAGGCCGGTCTGGCCAATGATGTGGCGCAGAGTGTCCGCGGTGAACTCGCGCCTGGTGATCGCGTGGTGGTGGGGCCGGGACGGGTGCTGGAAGGCCTGAAGCCGGGTACGCCGGTGCGAATTCGGGAAACGCCATGAGCGCGGTGATTCGGTTGCAGCAGGTGGGCAAGCGCTATGTGCTGGGCGATACGCCATTTGATGCGCTGCGTGGCATCGATCTGCAGATCGAGCGCAACGAGTACGTTGCGATCATCGGTCCTTCCGGCTCGGGCAAGTCGACGCTGCTCAACATCCTCGGCTGCCTGGACGTGCCCAGCAGCGGTCAGTACTTGCTGCGCGAACGCGATGTGGCGGGACTGGACGAGACCGAGCTGGCACATGAGCGCAACCGCTCGGTGGGCTTCATCTTCCAGAGCTTCAACCTGCTGCCGCGGGCCTCGGCGCTGGCCAATGTGATGCAGCCACTGGTCTATCGGCGAATGGGCCGGGCCGAGCGGCGCGAACGGGCCGAACTGGCGCTGGCACGGGTGGGCCTGTCGCAGCGCATGCAGCATCTGCCCAGTCAGTTATCCGGCGGCCAGCGTCAGCGGGTCGCCATCGCCCGCGCGCTGGTGGCCGAACCGGCCATCCTGCTGGGCGATGAGCCCACCGGCAATCTGGACAGTCAGACGACGCTGGAGATCATGGCGCTGTTCGATCAGTTGCACGCCGAAGGCCACACGCTGCTGCTGGTGACGCATGAGGCCGAGATCGCCGAGCACTGTGATCGCAGCATCCGACTGGTCGATGGTCAGATCGTCGAGGATCGGCGACAGGTGGGACGTCATGCGCGCCACTGAGGCGACGGCCTGGGGCCACGCCATCCTGGAAGGCAGTCGGGCCGCTCTGACGGCCATCGCCGCCAACGCCTTGCGCAGTGCCTTGACCGCGTTGGGCATCATCATTGGCGTGGCCGCGGTGATTGCCGTGGTCGCGGTCATGCAGGGCCTGTCCGGCACGATCACCCGGCAACTCGACGATCTCGCGTCGGACATGGTGATCGTCAACGCCCACACGCCGCGCAAGGAACTGCTGATCGGCCTGCGTAACACGCTGTCCAGCGAGGATTTCGTGGCCCTGCGCGACCGTTTGCAGGGCGTGCAGTCGATCACTGCCGTCTATCTGCCGCTGGGGCTGGGCGGGCAGGTGCGTGCGGGTGCGCAAAGCACGGCGGCGCAGATCATCGGCACCGATCATCACTATCAGGAGGTGGTGCGGGTCTACACCGATCAGGGCCGCTTCATCTCCGAAAGTGACCAGCTGCGCCGTCGCCGCGTGGTCGTGCTGGGGGCGACGGTGGTCCGTGAACTGCAACTGGGCGAGCAGCCGGTCGGCAGCTTCGTGCAGCTTGCCGGCGAGTGGTTCCGGGTGGTCGGGGTGGCGGAAAGCCGTGGCTCGCTGTTCGGGCTGGATCAGGACAACTTCCTGATCGCGCCTTACAGCACGCTGCGGGCGCTGGCTGCGCCCGGCCAGCCCGAGGATGTGCAGATTTACTTCCAGCCGGCTGAGGGTGTGGCCCTGACCGGGCTGGAGACGCAGGTTCGACAGATTCTGCGTGGCCGCCAACGCACCCCGGAAGGCGCGCCCGATCGCTTCGAGATCCAGACCGCCGAGCGCACCCGCGAAGCCTTCTCCAGCATCGTGCAGGCGGTCACGCTGGTGGCCGGCGCGGTGGTTGGCATCAGTCTGCTGGTCGGTGGCATCGGCGTGATGAACATCATGCTGGTGTCGGTGACTGAACGCACCCGCGAGATCGGCATCGTCAAGGCGCTCGGTGCCACGCCGGGCTTCATCCGTCTGCAGTTTCTGGTCGAGGCGCTGGTGCTGTCGCTGTGCGGCGGCGCCGTGGGGCTGGCCTTGGGCTGGGCCTTCGCTGCGCTGATCGCCGCCGTCGTGCCGGGCATGGCCGGGGCGACGGTACCCGGCTGGGCCGTGCTGTTGGCATTGGGATCGACCACCGCCATCGGCGTGCTGTTCGGCCTGGCGCCGGCGGTGCGCGCCGCCCGGTTGCATCCCATCGACGCCCTGCGCCATGAGTGAGAACGGACGGCAAGGCTGGACCACAGCGAGGCAATCGCGCACGCTGCGCGCCATTCCTGCCGCTGGAAGTCCGATGCAGCGTTTTGCACGACAGTGGATCTCGGCGCTGACGGATGCCTCGCGGGCCTACTGGCTGGTGCAGGCAACCGTGGCCTTTACGTCGGTGTTCATGGGCGTGGTGATGCTCGAACGCGTCGAGGGCGACGGCGGCCTGCCATCGTTGGGTTTTTGCGTTCGCGCCGGGCTCGATGCCTTGCTGTTCCTGCTGATCAGCCACGTCGGCATGCGGCCGATGCTGCGACTGCGCTACATGAACCGCAGTCCCGGCTGGCTGGCCTGGCTGGGGCTGGCTGGCTGGTTGCTGTTGCTGGTGCTGATCACGATGGCGATTGGATTGGGCATCGACCGTCTGCAGCTGACCTCCGCCAGCAGCATTACCGCGATTCGCTTCCAGGCCGGCGACGACCAGATGGGGTTCGACCTTCGTGGTGGCCCGCTTTACTTTCTGGTCATGGTCAACCTGTGGGTCAGCTACGCGATCTGGACGGCGCTGTACCTGGGTTGGCAGGCGATGCAGCAACGGCGACGCCTGCTGCGGCAGGTGCAGCAGGCCCGCCTGGCGCAGCTGACCCACCAGTTGAACCCGCATTTCCTCTTCAATGCCTTCAACACGATCCGCGGCACCATCTTCGAAGCTCCGCAACAGGCGGCCGACCTGGTCACCGAGCTGTCGGAGCTGTTCCGCTTTCATCTCAGCCAGAGCGAACGCAGTACCCACCCGCTGGCCGAGGAGTGGCGGCTGGCACAGCGCTACCTGGCCATCGAACAGGCGCGTCTGGAGCAGCGTCTGCAGGTGGAGGTGCATCTGGATCCGGCCTGCCTGACGCTGCAGGTGCCGTCGCTGGCCTTGCTGGGTCTGATCGAGAACGCCATCAAGCACGGCATCGCGCCCAGTCCCAGTGGTGGCCTGCTGCAGATTCGCGCTGAGCTGACTGGCGCTCAGTGGTTTCTGGAGGTGCGCAACGACTGCCCGATCGGCGCCGGGCGGCCGGGCACGCGGACGGGCCTGGCCAATCTGCGCGAGCGTCTGGAACTGGGCTACGGCGACCGCGCGCAGTTGCAGATCGAACACAACGAAGGGCGCCACCTGGCGCGGCTGTGCCTGCCGGTGCAGACATGAGCCAGATTCGCACCCTGCTGGTCGATGACGAGCGGCTGGCGCGGGTCGAGCTGCGGCGGCTGCTGTCTGCTCACGAGCAGATTGAGATCGTCGGCGAGGCCGCCGACGGCGAGCAGGCGCTGGCCGCGATCGAGGCACTGCAACCGGATCTGGTCTTTCTGGACATCCAGATGCCGGGCAGTACCGGTCTGCAGCTGGCCGCAGAGATCGAGGATCGCTGCCAGTTTGTCTTCTGCACGGCCTTCGACAGTTTTGCCATCGATGCCTTCGGGCTCAACGCGGTCGACTATCTGGTCAAGCCGGTCGAGCCCGAGCGGCTGGCGCGGACGCTGGCTCGTGTCCAGCCACCGCAGTCCAGCACCAGCACCGCGGTGTTGCCGATGGATCATGGCCTGCTGCTGAAGTTCGGCGAGAGCGGTCGCATCGTGCGCCTGCGCGAGATCGACCGTTTCGACAGCGTCGGCAATCATGCGGCCGTGCACACGCGACATGGTGTGGCGCATGTGCTCAGCTCGCTGAACCGCATCGAGCGGCGGCTGGACCCGGCCTATTTCTTCCGCGTCAGCCGGTCCTGCATTCTGCGCCTGGATGCGATCGTGCAACTCGATCCCGATGTCGGCCATGGCCTGATAGCACGGCTGCGTGACGGCAGCGAGATCGACGTCAGTCGCCGTGCGGCGCAGCAACTGCGGGCCCGCATGGGCGGCTTCGACTGAGCTGAACAGGGGCGGTCGGTCCACCCTCGGATCGGACAGCCCGATGCTGGCAGCATGCGACAATGCGCGCCCGTTTCCCGGCCGTGGCGCGCATGCGACCAACTCGTTCTCTGATCTCCGCCAGGTGCGACCACCATCATGGTTGGGCACGCTCGCTGTGGATCTGGGTGGCGCTGCTGCTGTCCACCACGCTGCTGGCTCAGGAAGCTTCGGTCGGTCGCGATCAGGCCGCCTTTCGACAGGCGCATCCCACCATTCGTTACGCGGCCGATCCGGATTTCGCCCCCATCGATTTTGTGCAATCCGGGCGCCATCAGGGCTTGTCGAAGGACTATCTGGATGCGGTGGCCCGGCACAGCGGACTGCATTTCGAACGGGTCAATTTCGACAGTTGGGATGAGGCCCTGCAGGCCTTTCGCGCCGGCCAGATCGACCTGGTGACTAGCCTCTTCGTTTCCGATGAGCGTGAACAGTTTGCGCTCTTCAGCGAGCCCTATCTGCGTCCTGGTGCCAGCCTGCTGACGCGGGCCGGCGAGGCCCCCATTCGCAATCTGGCCGAGCTGGGTAGCCGGCCGTTGGGCATCGTGGCCGGCTCGGTCTGGTTCGAGATGCTGGGCGAGGACGCCGCGCGGCTGAACCTGCGCAATTACCCGCGGCTCAGCGACGCCCTGCGGGCGCTGGTCGACGGCGAGGTGGATGCGGTGATCAGCGATCCGGTCACCGGCCTGGAGCAGAGTCGCCGCCGTGGCCTGGACGGGCGTGTGCAGGTGTCGGCAGATCTGGACATGGAAGTGCCGATCGCCTTCGGCATCCGGCCAGACTGGCCGATGCTGCAGCGGATCATCAACAGCGGCTTCGATCAGATCGGTGTCGACGAAGAGGCGCGCTTGCGGGGTCGCTGGATTGCCACGGCCGACGACGCGGCGCCGGCCACCACCGAGCCGGTGCCGGTACACATCCCCGACAGCGAGCGCGCCCGGATGGAGGCGGTGCTGGCGGCGCTGGAGGAGGCGGATGAGGCAGGGCGCCAGCTGCTGCAGGAAGCACTGGCCATTGATGCCCAGGCCGATGCCTTGCTGACCGACCTGCAGCAGCGATCAGAGGCCGCGGAGCCGGCCGCATCCGTCGCCCCGGCCGCACCCCAGGAGTCCGATCTGCAGCGTTTCCTGCTGTGGCGCGCGAGTCTGCCCGAGCGGGCCAGCGTCGACGAATTGCAGCGCATGTTGCGTGGTGAAGAAGCGGCCCTGCAGACGGTCGAGGCCAGACGCGATCAGGCCGCCTTGCAGTTGCGGGATCTGCGCCAGCGCCAGATCGACGCGCCCAGCGAGATCGAAAGGGCTCAGGAAGTCGCCACCGGCAGCGACGAACTGGTGCCCAGCAGCGCCAATCCGACGCCAGCCCAGTGGCTGGCCAAGGCTCGCCGGCGGCTGGCTTTGACGCGCGTGGCGGCGTTGCAGCAGGAGATTGGTCGCTTGCCGACCGCGATCATCCGCGTTGAACACGAGCTGGAGCAGGCACGGCGCGATCTGAGTCGCTATCGACAGCGAGTGCAGGCCTTGCAGGAACTGCAGCGGGATCGGGTCGTGCGGGAGGCTGAGGCACGCGTTGCGGAAGTCGAGCGTGCCACCGCAGCACTGCAGAATCCGGCACCGGATGTGCTGTCGCGCGCCGAACAGAGCCTGGAACTGGCGCAGCGCACGGTTGCCCTGGCCGAGCGCTACGCCGATGCCGTGCCTGCGCTGCTGGAGGAGTCGCAGAAGGCCGAACGGGTTGCACGCAGTCTTGATCTGACGCGCCAGCGACTGGCCTTGCAGGCCGGGGGTGCCGAGCTCGGTCGGGTACTGGCAGCGGAGCGACGCAGCCTGGACCCGCCGCGCGAAGCTGCGGTATTGCGGCAGGCCATCGATGAGGAGCTGGCGCAGTTGCGGCTGGAGCAGATCGAGCTGGGTGCCGCCCAGGCCGAACTGGTCGATGAAGACGGGCCGCTGCGTCTGGACGCCGACGAGGACGACGACGGCGGCGCGATGAGCAGTCAGTGGCAACGACAGGAGATGGTGGCCCGGCAGCGTCAGCTCACGACCGAGGCGCTGGAACTGTCCAGCCTGCTGCAGGGCACGCTGGAAGCCACGCGCCGTGAGTTGGTTCGGCGCGAACGGGACAGTCTCGAACTGCGCGATCGCATCGATGAGCGCTTGTTGTGGTTGCCGACGCAGAGCGTGCTGGTGCTGGAGGGTTGGCACCCCTGGCAGGCCTTGCTGGATCTGGCCAAGGGTTCGCGCTGGGCCTACAGCGCTCGGCTGATCGCGCGCGATGTGGAGAGCCGACCGTGGACCTTGGCGACGGTGATCGCAGGCGTACTGCTGGTTTGGTGGCTGCGCCGAGGCTGGCGCCAGCGCCTGCAGCACCTGGATGAGGACGCGCGGCCGCGGAAGATGTGGCCGGCCTTGCAGGCCCTGTTGCTGGCCACGCTGTCGGCGGCTTTCTGGCCGGCGCTGTGCGTGTTGTTGGGTCGCTATCTGCAGGGACTGGGCGAACCGGGCAAGTTCACCGATTCCCTCGGAGGCAGCCTGGTCGCCATCGCGCCGAACTTTCTGTTGCTGGCGAGCATTCGCTGGTACGCCTTGCCAGGCGGCTTGCCTCGGTTGCTGGGTTGGGAGGGGCCTCGAGCGCTCGCGCTGCATCGCCTGGCCACCCAGCTGCTGTGGATCGTGCTGCCGGTGTCGCTGATCAATTATCTGCAGCTGCTGCGTGGTTCACAGCTGGGCATCGATGGCCTGGCCCGTCCGCTGCTGATCCTGATGACCCTGGCGATCGCCTGGCTGTTGTGGCGGGCCACCGCGCCGGGTGAGGCGCTGGCCTGGCAACACCAGCTGGCGCGCAACACGGCTGGCGAACAGCTGCGCCGCAAGGCCCACGTGATCCTGCCGGGGGCGCTGGTGCTGCTGGCGTTGCTGCAGCTGGCCGGCTATGGACTGGTCAGCTTCATGGTGCTGCAGGCGCTGGCCTACAGCCTCTATCTGTTGCTGTGGTTGATGCTGGTGCATCGCCTGGTGCTGCGCTGGTTGTTGCTGCAGGAGCAGCGCCTGGCCGAACAGCGCTATCGCGAGCAGCTTGAGGCGCGCCAGGCTGAGGCGGCCGAGGAGGGCGACAGTTCCGACGCGCCGCCCCGGGCCGAACGGCCGGAAGTGACGCTGGCCAGCATCAGCTCGCAGGCACGGCGGCTGCTGCGTGCGACCTTGTGGACGGGTGGCGCGCTCGGTTTGCTGGCAATCTGGTCGGGCCTGTTGCCGGCCTTGCAGGCGCTCGATGGCATGACGCTGTGGCAGCTGGCTGCCACCGAGGCCGATGGCGTGGCGCGCAGCGTCAGCTTGCTCGATGGCCTGCTCTGTCTGGCGACGCTGATCCTGACCACGATCGCCGCCCGCAATCTGCCCGGCTTGCTGGAGATCGGCCTGCTGCAACGGATGCCGGTCGACAACGCCACCCGCTACGCCGTCACCAGTCTGTGCCGCTATGTCATCGTCATCGGTGGTCTGGTCTACGGCATCAGCCTGCTGGGTGTGCGCTGGGGGCACCTGCAATGGATGGCCGCGGCGCTGACGGTGGGTCTGGGTTTCGGTCTGCAGGAGATCTTCGCCAACTTCGTGTCCGGCCTGATCCTGCTGTTCGAACGGCCCTTCCGGGTCGGCGACACCATCACCATTGGCGAGCTGTCGGGCACCGTGACGCGCATTCGCACGCGCGCCACCACGATCCTGGATTGGGACAACCGCGAGATCATGGTGCCGAACAAGACCTTCATCACCGATGATCTGGTCAACTGGACCCTGTCGGACACCACCACCCGGATCACGCTGAAGGTCGGTACCGCCTATGGCAGCGATCCCGATCGCGTGCTGGCCTTGCTGCGCGAAGTGGCCGAGGCCCATCCCCGTGTGCTGCCCGAGCCCAAACCCACCAGCTGGCTGATGGCCTTCGGTGCCTCCAGCATCGATTTCGAACTGCGCGTCTTCGTCGCCGAGATCCGCGACCGGCTGCCTGTGAGCACCGAGCTGGCCACCCAGATCCATCGTCGCTTCCGCTCCGAAGGCATCGAGATTCCCTTCCCGCAAGTGGACCTGCACGTCCGTACGCCACCACCGCCACCGAAGCGCGAAGGGGAGGGGACGGCACCCGCTTCAAGCTGAGCCGTCAGCGCGCCGTTGGGGCGCGTTAGCACCGATGGCTCCGTGATGCCAGGGCGCTGCAGTGCGCAGGAGTGGGATCGCCAGCGCAGCTGCAGACGCTGCTTCCTCAGCCCTCAGCCCTCGCTACCGATTCGTCAGCTGAATCTCGATGCGCCGATTGATCCGATAGGCGGCATCGTTGTCGCTTGGATCAAGCGGGCGGAACTCGCCGAAGCCATTGGCCGCCAGGCGCTCGGGTGGAATGCCGGCGGCGACCAGATACTTGACGATGGCAATGGCGCGGGCGGTGGACAGTTCCCAGTTGGACGGGAAGCGGGCCGTGCTGATCGGCCTGCGGTCGGTGTGCCCATCGATCCGCAGCACCCAGTCGATCTCGGCCGGTATCTCGTTGGTCAGCTCGCGCAGGCTCTGCGCCAGGCGATCCAGCTGCGGCCTCGCGGCGGTGGTCAGCTCGTCGCTGCCGGAGGCAAACAACAGCTCGGATGGAACCACGAAGCGGTCGCCAACGATCTGGATATCGGCACGATCACCCAGCACTTCGCGCAAGCGACCGAAGAAGTTCGAGCGATAGCGCTGCAACTCGTTGACCTTCTCGGCCAGCGCCCGATTGAGCTCCTTGCCCAACTCGTCGATGCGCACATCCTTGGCGGCGTTCTGCGCCCTGGCCAGATCCAGCGCCGAGCTGAGTTCATCCAGTTGCTCCCGCAAGGCCAACAGCTGCCGATTGAGCAACTCCACTTGCGCCTGCGCCGCGGCGGAGAGCTCGGTTTGCGTGTCCAGTGCGTTCTGGCGTTCCTCCAGCTGCGCCAGTCGGGCGGCAATCTCGGCCTCCAGCTGTTGCTTGAGTTCCTCCAGCGCGCGCACATTCGCATCCAGGCGGGCGACTTCCTGCTGGGCCTCGTCCAGATCACTGCTGGACTGCTGCAGTGCCGCGCCGGTGGCGGCGAAGGCAACCGACAGGCCCTGCGCCTCTGCCTGCGAGCTGGACAGTGAGGCCGACAGCTCATCGCCACGGGCATCTGCGCGCAGGCGCGCCTCGCGCTCCAGCGACAGCGTCCGCGCCAGTTCGGCCAGTTCGGCGTTGAGCTGGGCCAGCGCCTTGTCTCGACCGGTCAGCGCATCGGAGAGGGCGAATTGCCCAATGCTGAAGACCAGCAACAGGAACACCAGCACCATCAGCAAGGCGCTGAGGGCATCGACGAAACCGGGCCAGTAATCGAGCGCGCGGCGCCGGCGAGAGACCAGACTGGCCACCTCAGCTGCCGCGCTTGCTGTCCATCGCCGCAGCGATGGTGCGGGTCAGCAGGCGAAACTCGGCACGCAACTCGTCACTGAGCTGGCTGCCGCCGGCGGGCTGTGACTGGGCGATGGCCTTGACCGCACTGCGCAGCTCCTGCTGGGCCTGCGACAACTGCCCCAGGTCCTGCGATTCCCGCAGCAGCAGGTCGCTGAGCCTGGACAGTTGCTGGTTGAGTTCGGCCAGCAGTTCGGCGCTGGCGCGGCGTTCGCGATCGGAATCGACCAGCGCCCGTTGCATCCGCTCCAGTCCGTCGGCCGTCTGTTCCAGCAGCGCCTGCACATAGGCCGGCACGCCGGCCTCACCATCGACGGCGACCGTCGAGGCCGCGCCCAGGTGCGTCATGCTCGAAAGCCAGTCCTCGATTTCGGTGTAGAAACGATTGGCCGTGCGGGCCGACAACAGATCCAGGAAGCCCAGGGCCAACGAGCCGGCCAGGCCGAACAGCGAGGTCGAGAAGCTGGTCGCCATGCCCGACAGCGGTTCCTGCAGCCGCTCCTTGAGCACTTCGAACATGGCCGCCGCATCGCTGCCCGCGGTCAGACCACCGATGATCTCGCTGACCGAAGCGATGGTCTGCAGCAGACCCCAGAAGGTGCCGAGCAGGCCGAGGAAGATCAGCAGGCCGACCAGATAGCGCGACAGATCCCGCTGTTCCTCCAGCCGCAGATGAATGCTGTCCAGGATCGAGCGCATTGACTGCGTCGACAGTGACTGCGGCCGACGCTCCGTGCGCTGCAGCATGCCCGCCATCGGCGCCAGCAGCCGCGGTGCCGGCAATTTGCGTTCCGGATTCGAGCGCCGATAGGCCTTGACCCAGTCCACCTCCCGCTGCAGTCCGGCGACCTGACGGAGATTCACGGCCACGCCGATCAGGAAGGCCGCCAGGATCAGCGCATTGAAGGCCGGCGTGGCCAGGAAGGCCGCCTGCAGCGGACCGATCAGCAGAACGCAGCCGGCCACCAGCAAGGCCAGAAAGGCCAGCATCCACAGCAGGGTTCGATTCGGCTGGCTCATCGGCACTCCGCAGGTCAGGGACGGGGCATGCTGCCACGCCCCAGCTGAACCGCCGCGGGTCGGAAGTTGGGGATGGGTGCGACCCGGTTCCTCCATGGCACCTCTACCACTGGCGGGCCGTGTCGAGTACGCCTTCGCAGCTCGCTGGTCCGCAGACGGGCCACGCCACGCTCTCGGCGCCCTCGTGCACGAACTCGAGTGAATCATGCGGGCTAGAATCGGCGCCAGCGCTGCTGCAGGATCTCGCCATGCAATCCAAGGCCACGACCGTCGATGCCTACCTGGCCGAACTTCCGCCGGAGAAGCACGCAGTGATTGCGCCGTTGCGGCAGCTGATCCTCGACAATCTGCCCGCTGGCTTCGAAGAGGGCATGCAGTACGGGATGATCGGCTACTACGTGCCGCACTCGATCTATCCGGCGGGCTATCACTGCAATTCCAGGCAACCGCTGCCCTATGCCTCGCTGGCGGCACAGAAGAACCACTACGGGCTGTATCTGTGCGCCGTCTACGCCGACAACGCCTGTGACAACGAGCGCGGCGATGGGGGCTGGTTCCGTCAGGCCTGGCAGTCCAGCGGCAAGAAGCTGGACATGGGCAAGGGCTGCGTGCGTTTTCGCAAGCTCGACGACGTGCCGCTGGACGTCGTGGCCGAAGCTTTCCGGCGGATCAGCGTCGCCGACTTCGTGGCCCAGTACGAGGCGGCCAGAGCCGCCTACAAACCGACATCGCGGGCGGAGATTCAGGCCCGCGCTGCGGCGCGCAAGGCCTGATCCCGGTTATTCGAAACCGTCTTCGAACAGCGCGTCGGCCTGTCCCAGCACCAGCCGCCAGACGCCACGGCCGAGCGTGCCGGCGTAGAGCGTCTGGTTGCCGCTGTTGAAGCGCAGATCGAAGACCAGTACATCCGGCAGACCGGCACCCAGCAAGCCCCAGCTCTGGCCGTCGTCGTTGCTGACATAGACGCCCGAACGCGTGCCCAGGGCGATGCGATCCGGGCCCACTTGCCCGGGCAGATACTCGATGGTGCGGAAGTCCACCGACGCGACCGCGGGCAGATTGCTGGTGACATCGGTCCAGCTGCTGCCGCCATTGCTGCTGAAGAACACCTGGTTGTCATCGATGGCGAACACGCGCTCGGGCGCATTCGGATCCAGCACCACGTCGGTGATGGTGTTGGCGCCAGCGGGCAACGCCGCGGTCGCCTGAAAGGCGCCGCCACCTGAACGCGCATGAACAGCGGAGTTCTTCCCGACATAGGCCACACCGTTGTTACCAATCGCGCCGTAGGTCATGGCGTTGCGGTTGGCGCCCGGGCCACCGATCGAGTTCAGCGTGATACTGCCGGCATTGGCATTGGTGGACTCGTAGAGCGTGTTGACGCCACCGACCAGCAGTCGACTGTCGTCGTCATAGGCCAGTTCCACCGGCGTCACGAACTGCGGATCGGCGATGCCGGGCAGCGAGGTCGTTCCGGCCGAGTTGTTGGCGGCCGTGTACTGCCGTCGCCGGGGTCCGCCGAAGTTCTGCGAGCTGTAGAAGCGGAAGCTGGCGGTCGCGCCCAGAGAACTGTCATCGACCGCTACGTCGCCACCATCACCGCCATTGATGAACAGCCAGCGTGGCAGCCCGCTGGCCTGCTGAATGTGCGTGCCGTTGTCCTGTGTGCCGATGATGACGATGTCGCTGACCGCATCGTGGGCCAGATCGTGGACTTCGGTCAGGCTCAGATTGCCGATCACCGAGGTCCAGTTGCCACTACCGGTCGGCGTCAGACGTCGATAGATACCGCCGTCGTCTGACTCCAGCAGCTGGCCGTCCGCATCGAAGGCAAGATCGCGACTGTCCGCATGTGGGGATGTGCCGTTGCCACCAGCATCCATGGTCAGGCTGAACTGACTGCCGGCGGCAGCGGCAAAGTTGCCGCGCACGATGTTGCCGGTAAACGGCGAGGAGCCAATGCGATCGCCGCCGATGTAGACCAGATTGGCGTCGCTGGGATGCGCCACCAGGGAGGTGTTGGCCGTGCCCTGACCGCCGGGGTGGACATCGGGAACATCCATCGAATCCCAGTTGGCACCCTGATCCGGCGAGCGGAACACACCTGCCAGCCGACCGCTGTTGACTACGGCCGCGAAGAGCACGCCACCTGCACCCACCGACAGCCGCACATTGTTCGTCGTACTGCCCAGACTGCTCAGCCCTGCAGTGATGTCGGTCCAAGTGGCGCCGCTGTCGTCACTGCGCAGTACCGACGGTGCGGTGCCGTCGATGGCAATGTAGAAACGGGTCAGTACCGCCGGGTCCGGCGCCAGATCCAGGGCCGGCCCATTGGGCAGGCCATTGCTGCCGGAGATGCGCAGCCAGCTGGCGCCGGTGTTGCTGCTGCGAAACAGGCCGCCACTGCCCGAAATCGAGGCGGCCAGCAGGATCGGACCGCGCGCGGCCACGCCGGACATACGCTGACCCAACAGCGTGTTGCCGCCCAGCAGCGACCAGCTGTTGCCACCATTGGTGGTGTAGTAGACACCCAGTTCGTCGTCGCCACGGCGGGCGAAATTGGACCAGCGACCAATGCCGGCGATCAGCGTCTGGCGGGTCAGGTCAGTCAGGTCGAACTCGATCGCGCCGATGGACTGCGAGGGCAGGGACTCGGTTTGCGGGACCCAGACCGGTCTGGCTGCGGTGGCATTGGTGGTCTTCCAGATGCCGCCGTTGACACTGCCGATGTACAGAATGTCGGCATCGGTGGGATGCGGTGCAATGGCGTGGATGGCGCCACTGACTTCGTCATCCGGCGGCACATTGACCTGCGCCGATTCGGTTGGGTGGGGTCCGAGCAGTTCCCAGCTCGGACCGCCGCGCAGCGCCGGTCTGGCTGGCGGCATGCGGGCAGGGCGCCATTCGGCCGGGTCTTCCGGCTCTCGATCGGAGATCTCCGGGCGTGCGATTGCGCCGGGTTCGCCCAGCAGGGGTGCACGGACGTAGCCGGTATCGCCGGGGCCCAGCGCCTCACCGGCATGCAGCGGGGCGCAGAGCAGCAGCAGGCCGCCGACCAGGATTCGGGGATCGTGCATGAAGGCAGACTCGAGCGACAACGGAAGCCGGTTTCTAGCACAGCCAACAACAAGGCGGCAGTCAACGACTGGCACACGTGCCAACGGACCTTCTTGGCGTGTCAGCCCAAGGTTGGCAACCGACTCACGGACGCATTCATCTGGCCAGGGACAGTCGGCGGGCATTGCAGCAGCCCTCAGCCCTGATCCCTCGGCCCTGGCTCGTCAGTAGCCCATCAGCACGGCGACGACGACAAACAGCGAGGCCAGCCCCAACATGCCAGCCATCCAGCGGGCGAAGAAGCGGGCCCAGTCCCACCAGTCGATGCGCGCTGCGCCCAGCACACCCATCAGAATCGCCGACGTGGGCACGATCAGATTGGTCAGGCCATCGCCAAGTTGGAAGGCCAGCACCGTGACCTGGCGACTGACCCCGACCAGGTCGCCCAGGGGCGCCAGGATCGGCATGGTCAGCGCGGCCTGACCCGAGCCCGAGGTGACGAAGAAATTGATCACCGACTGCACCAGCAGCATGAGCCAGGCCGACAACAATGGTGGCCAGCCCTCGACCAATCCGGCCAGGCCGTAGAGCAGGGTATTCATCACCGAAGGCTGGGTCGGATCCGTGCCCCCGAGCAGCAACACCAGACCCTTGGCCAACGCGACGACCAGCACGATGGGCAGCATGATCGCGGCGCCTTCGCGAAAGGCGTCGGCACAATCGTTGGCGTGCATGCGTTCGCGGCTACGCACCATCCCGAGCGTGGCGGCCACCAGTCCGATGGCGAGGAATTGCGCCGCCAGTTCAGGCAGATAGTAGCCCTTGGTCGTGACCCCCCAGACGACCCAGCCGATCCCCAGCAACAAGGCCAGACCGACGCCAACATCGCTCCAGTCTGCGGTGACAGGTGGCGCCTCCGTGGGAAGGGTGCCGACGTGGGTTGCGGCAGGCATGTCGGTCGTCGGCAGGCGTCCTGGTCCCAGCGCGTAGCGCAGGGTGAGCGCCCCGCCGATCAGCGTGAAGATGCCCCACATGGCGACCCGAAAAGGCGCCCCGGACAACGGCTCCAGTCCGGCCACGCCTTGCGCCACCACCACCGAGAAGGGATTCATCCAACTGGTCGCAAAGCCGATCTGCGTGGCGACATAGCTGACCAGCACAACGACGATGGCGTTGAAGCCCAGGCGGGCCAGGATCGGCACCAGCAGCAGGATCATCGGAATGGTCTCTTCGCCCATGCCGAAGATGGCCCCGCCGAGCGAGAACAGCAGGAACAGCCCCGGGATCAGCAGCCAGGCGCGGGACTGATAGCGGACCACGAAACCGAGAATCAGCCGATCGATGGCGCCGGTCCGCAGGATCAGGTTGAAGCTGCCGCCCAGCACCAGCAGGAAGGCCACCAGTCCCACCGAAGTACCGAATTTGTCGCCAGCCACCAGGCCTTCGAAGGGCAGATTGAGCAGACCCAACCCGCCGCCGGACTCGAACAGGCCGATTGGCGAGCTGGTCTCCACGCGCTCGTAGCTGTGCAGCACGACCCGCACCTGCTTGCCGCCATCGGTCGCCGGGATGACTTCAGTGAAGCGCCCGGCCGGCACAAACCAGGTGGCCGCAGCGCACAGCAGTGCCAGCAGCAGCAGGATGATCAGCGTGTCCGGGGTGCGCCGGGCCAGCGCGGTGGCCCGGTCCAACGCCTGAGGCTCACTCACGGGGTCAGCAGGATCTTGCCGTCGCGCTCGCCAGCGGCCGCCAACTGCAGCGCCTCACGAATCTGGTCGAGGCCGAAGGTGGCGTGCACGCGGGCGTGCAGATCGCCGCTCTCGATGGCCTGCGCCAACTCTCGAAACAGCGTGTACTGCTGTTGTGGTGTGGCCTGGCGAAACCAGCGCGCCAGCCAGAAGCCGCGCAGGGTGAGGTCGCGAAAGACAAAGCTGGCCGGCGCCAGCTGGCAGGGCTGTCCGCTCATCGCACCGTAGTTGACCAGCGTGCCGCCCTCTCCGAGACAGCGCGCCAGGCGCTCGGTGGCTTCCCCACCGACGGCGTCGATCGCCAGTCGCAACTTCGCTCCGCCGGTGGCTTCGCGCACCTGCGCCGGCAAATCCGGCCCATCGACCAGTACGACATCGCCGCCGTCCTGCTGGACCGCGGCCACCGCTTCCTGCCGCCGCACGATGTTGACGGTGCGCAATCCGTGCTTGCGCGCAAGTTGCACCAGATAGCCGCCCACGGCAGAGTTGGCGGCATTCTGGATCACCCATTCGCTCGGCTGCAGATCGACAAAACCGCTTAGCAGCAGCGCCGCGGTGGGCGGGTTGATGGACAGCATCGACAGTTGCACCGGATCGGCGCGGGTGGGCAGGGCGACCAGCTTGCTGGCGTCGGCCATCACGTGCGTGCTCCAGCTACCACAACCCACGGGCAACAGCACGATCTCGCCGTTGGTCCAGGCTTCGGCGCCCGGTCCGACGGCGCTGATGCGTCCCACACCCTCGTTGCCGCCAATCGCCGGCAGCGGCGGGAGAGCGCCGTACTCGCCGGTCAGCGTCAGCACGTCGGAAGGATTGATGGGCGCGGCCAGGACTTCGATCAGGACCTGGTTCTCGCCGGGCTTGCCGGCGTCAAACTCCACCACTTCGACCAGTTCATGCGGCACCGGACCGCGTTGTGCGTACTGGACTCGTTTCATCTCGGTGCCCCATCTGGTTGGAATCGGCCATCTTGCGCAGCACGGCCTGCGCTCGCAAGCCCGCTATCGCGCTCAGCTGATCGGGAACGCGGTCAGGCTGGGGCCGCGACGGCCAATTGCAGTCGCTGCAACAAGGCTGGTCCACTCCAGCTGCGCTGTCGCCCTTGTTCGGCCTCGTGGACCAAGGTCTGCAGGCAGGCGTTGATCGGCGCCTTGCGGCCGTGTCGGGCTGCCAGTCGAACGATCTCGCCGTTGAGCCAGTCCACCTCGGTCAGGCGGCCAGCCTGCAAGTCCTCCCACATCGATGACCTGGCCAGCGGATCGATCTCCAGCATCCGCTTGGCCAGCCGTCGGAACAGCCAGTCCGGCGCACTCAGCAGCCGAGGGATCCAGCGGGGTGGTACCGGCGTGAGGCGGGCCGGCTCGATGCCCTCCAGTGCGAACATCTGCAGACCTTCGCGCTGCGCCAGTGCCACGCAGCGGCGATAGGCGCGTTGCGACAGCTGGGCCTGCAGGTGCAGATCGGACAGCGCGTTGACCGCATTGTTGAGATTCAGCAGCAGCTTCGCCCATTGCACCGGCCGCATGGCCTCGTGCTCGATCAGGTTCAATCCGGCTGCGGCGAACAGCGCTCGCCACGGTTTCAGCGCGTCGTCCGCCTGGACCTCCAGCGCCCCCTCCGTACCCTGATGAAAGCGGGCCGGTGCCGATTGCACCACGTTGAATGGGACCATGCCGGGGAGGACCGTTGTGCCCGCCAATTGCTCGCGCAACACGTCGGCGTTGCCGATGCCATTCTGCAGGCTGATCACCAGCGGCCGCTGATTGCTTGGGTGTGCAGCCAATGCCTCGGCCAGTTGCCGGCCGGCATCGGCGGTGGCGGCCGATTTGACGCAGACCAGCACCAGCGCACACCTCGCGGCGCACGCTGCGCTGGTGTGAAACTCGCACCCGCCAACCGGCAGCTGTTGATCGAAGCCATGCAGATCAGTCAGGTGCAAGCCATGTTGCTGGACGGCTTCGCGCAAACGCGGGCGCCCGATCAGTTGCACCGTGGCGCCCGCCGTTGCCAGCCGACCGCCGACGTAGCAGCCAATGCTGCCCGCACCCATGATGGCGACTGCGCCCGGGTCCCCTGCCTGCATGGCCGAACTCCCCCTTGCCGAAGGCCGCATTGTGTCGCAAAAGCAACTGTCGCCGCGCTGCCGTAAGCTCGGCGCCGGACACCGAGACTGAGCCTGGGGAATGTCGATGGATTCAGGTGCACCACGCGATGCCTGGCACGGGCGTCGAGCGGCGCTGGTGCTTGGTGCCGGTGGCGCTCGGGGGCTGGCGCATATCGGGGTGATCCAGGCCCTGCTGGAGAGCGGCATCGAGATTGCTGCCATCGCCGGTTCATCCATGGGGGCCCTGGTGGGTGGCATTCACGCCGCCGGCCGACTGAACGAATATCGCGACTGGGTAGGGGAGTTGCAGCGCGGAGATGTGCTGCGGCTGCTCGATTTCGCCTTTGGTCATCCCGGGTTGATCAAGGGCGATCGGATCATTGGCGCGCTGCGCGAACTGGTCGGCGATCACCTGATCGAGGACCTGGCGATGCCCTTTGTCGCGGTGGCGACGGACTTGCGCATCCAGCGCGAGGCCTGGATCACGCAGGGCCCGCTGTTCGATGCGATCCGAGCCTCGATTGCGATCCCGATGGTCTTTACGCCACACCGCGTGGGTGAGCGAGAGCTGGTGGATGGCGGCTTGCTGGCACCGGTGCCGATCGCCGCGACCCGCCTGTTCAGTACGGACCTGCTCATCGCGGTCGACGTCAACGGGCAGCCCGCTCACCGCCATGTGCTGGCGCGAGCGCGACCAGCGCACGCCAACGAGCTGTCGGCCAGCGGGACGCGCATCGGCGATTTTGTCGATCGCCTGCTGGGACGCGATGGCTCCGTCCCGGAGCAGCGCGGCGGACTGATGGAGCTGATGAGCCAGTCGCTGGACGCGGTGCAGTCGCGCATCAGTCAGATGCAGCTGGCGCTGGACCCACCGGATCTGCTCGTACGCATTCCGCACGATGCCTGCTACTTCTACGAGTTCTGGCGCGCGACCGAGCTGATCGAACTGGGTCGGCAACGGACGCTGGCCGCGCTTCAAGGTTGGACCCGCGACCATGCCGACTTCGAGTCCGATGTGGCGGCCAACGAAACCCCAAGTACCGACGAGGCACCGAGGCGCCCATGAATCGCTGGCTGCTGTTGCCCCTGCTGATGCAGGTTCTGCTCGTGATCGTGCTGTACGTGGCCCTGGCGATTGCCAAGGCCCGCGCCGTGCGCGCTGGTGTAGTCGACGAGCGCCGCCGCGCGCTGTATGCCGACGCCTGGCCGGTCGGTGTCCAGCAGATCAACAACAGCATTGGCAATCAGTTCCAGTTGCCGGTTCTGTTCATGCTGCAATCGCTGCTGTTGGCGCAGCTGGGCGAACAGGGTGGGCTGGCAGTGGGGCTGGGCTGGGCCTTTGTGCTGACCCGCTGCTGCCATGCCTGGGAACACACCCACCGCAATCATGTGCCGACCCGCCGCAACTGGTTCATGGCCGGTGTGCTGATCGTGCTGCTGCAGTGCGTGGTTGCCGGATGGGCGCTGCTGCGCTGAAAGCCCGACCACCGCGCAGCGCGGCATTGCTGCTACGTCGGTGACTCAGCGCTTGCGGATTGGTGCGTGGCTGGATCGGTTCACCAGCCCGCGACCCGCGCGGTCTCGCCGCTGCAGTGCGACAGGGCAGGGGATGGCTGTCGCAGCGCAGCATCACGGCACTTTGACTAAAGTCGAATGCTCGGGTAAACCTGCGCGGCCCGCGGGCGGCGGCCATCGGCCTCGTTGCGCGATTCCTGGATCCTTCTGACCCAACACGGGAGATGCGCATGAGCGCTGCCGACAGCAAGCATGAGTTCGTTCCACCACCACCAGGAGAGATCCTCGGTCACCCGAAAGCGCTGTGGAATCTGTTCGGGGCGGAGTTCTGGGAACGGTTCATGTACTACGGCATGCGCGCGATCCTGGCGCCCTATGTCGCGGCCGCCTTTTTCGCCCATCTCGGGGATGGCGCCGAGGAACAGGCCAGCCTGACCTACGGTGGCTACACCGCGATGGTCTACATGACCGGCATCGCCGGTGGCTATGTGGCCGACCGCATTCTCGGTTATCAACGATCCATCATGCTCGGCGGCGCCCTGATGGCCGTGGGCATGTTCATGCTGCTGGCGCCGGATCTGACCACTTTCCTGCTTGGCCTGGGCGTGCTGGTGGTTGGTAACGGTCTGTTCAAGCCGAACATCTCCACCATGGTCGGCAAGTTGTACGCGCCGGGCGACGTGAGGCGGGACTCCGGTTTCACGATCTTCTACATGGGCATCAATGCCGGCGCCTTCTTCGCCCCGATCATCTGCGGCACCTGGATCGGTGCGGTCTATGGCTTCAAGTGGGGCTTCTTCGCCGCCGGCATGGGCATGATCCTGGGCCTGATGGTGTTCCAGATGCTCAAGGGCTGGCTGGGGCACGTCGGTCAGGCGCCCGAAGGCAAGACGGGTTATGGCCCGATTGCGCAGGTGGCGGTCGGCGCCGGTTTGTTGGTGATTCCCGTGTTCTTCCTGCTCAGCCGCAGCGATCTGCTCGGCATCTTGCTGGTCGTGATGATGCTGGCCCTGGTGGCCTACTTCATCTACAGCGGCATCGCCAGCGGTGAGAAGGTGCAGCTGCATCGCTACATCGCCATGCTGATCCTGTTCAGCGCCAACACGGTCTTCTGGGCACTGTTCGAACAGGCCGGTTCATCGCTGAACTTCTTCGCGCGCGACTATGTCGACATGCCCTTCGGGCTGAATTTCACGCTGTTCCAGTCGGCCAACCCGATCTTCATCATTCTGCTGGCACCCGTGTTTGCCTGGATGTGGCCGCGACTGGACAACAAGGGCATCAACCCGTCGATCCCGCGCAAGTTCTCAATTGGCCTGGTTGGGGTGGCGGTGGGCTTCTACGCGCTGGTCTTCTCGATCCAGTTCATGCAGAACGATGCCGGCAAGGTGCCGGCCTTGATGTTGCTGCTGTGCTACCTGCTGCACACCATGGGTGAGCTCTGCCTGTCCCCGATCGGTCTGTCGATGGTGACCAAGCTGGCGCGGCCCAAGGAAGTGGGTCTGGCCATGGGCGGCTGGTTCCTGTCGATCGCCATGGCGAACTATGTCGCCGGCCTGATTGCGGCGCTGGCCGCGGGCGGCGGCGGTCATGGCGAAGCGGCTGGCTCCATCGCTGGCTACTCCAGCGTCTTCAACCAGTTGTTCATCACTGGCGCGATCATCGCCGTGGTGTATTTCCTGCTGGCTCCGCTGATCAACAAGTTGATGCACGGGGTCAAGTAAGCGTTCTGGCTTCGACCTGCCGGGCGCTCCGGCAGGTCGAAGTCATCTTCGGTCAGGTTGACAGCGAGCAAGTCACCCGCGGGATCAGGTCACGCAACGCAGTGACCTCGAGTTGACTCGAAAGTCGCACCGGCACGACCGGCTCAGGCTTCCTCATCCAGTAGCGGCATCTGCCGACTGCGCAACTCGACCGGCAGATCCCGTTCCAGCCGCTCAATCTCTTCGCGGAAGGCCTGCACATCCTCGAAGCGGCGGTAGACCGAGGCGAAGCGCACGTACGCGACCTGGTCGACGTTCTTCAGTTCCAGCATGACCCAGTCGCCAAGTTGCTTGGCCGGCACCTCGCGCTCACCGCTGGTGCGCAGCTTGCGCACGACGATATCGATGATCCGGTCGATCTGATCCAGCGACACCGCGCGTTTTTCGCAGGCCCGCTCCAGCCCGCCGCGTAGCTTCTGCTCGGCAAAGGGCTCGCGCCGCCCATCGCGCTTGATGATCGGCGGCAGCTTCAGCTCGGCACTCTCGAAAGTAGAGAATCGCGCGGCACATTCCGGGCATTCGCGGCGGCGCCGCACCTGCAGGCCGTCCTCGGTGACGCGCGTATCGATCACCCGGCTGTCTTCGTGGCCGCAGAAGGGGCAGCGCATCAGGCGGCCTCGGGCGCGAGCATGGGGTCGCTGAGCCAGCTAGACCCCATTGCAGCCAGGGCGCAGGGAAAAGCCGACTGCTGAATCAGGGCCCTCGGCCCTGAGCCCTGGGCCCTGCTACCGAAGTGAATGAGATGCTCCACTGATCCGATCAGCCCCCATACACCGGATATTCCCGGCACTGCCGCACGACATTATCGCGGGCCCCGGCGAGGACGCCTTCGTTGGTCGGATCGTCGAGCACGTCGCAGATCCAGTGGGCCAGTGCGACGGCCTGGGGTTCGCGATAGCCGCGGGTGGTGATCGCCGGTGTGCCCAGCCGCAATCCGGAGGTGATGAAGGGAGAGCGCGGGTCGCCGGGCACGGCATTCTTGTTGACGGTGATGTGGGCTCGGCCGAGGGCTTCCTCGGCGTCCTTGCCGGTCAGGTCGCGACCCACCAGGCTGACCAGGAACAGATGATTGCGGGTGCCGTTGGAGACCACCTTGTAGCCGCGGCGGATCAGCGTGTCGGCCATCGCCTGCGCATTCTTGACGACCTGTTCCTGATAGCTCTTGAACTCCGGCTCCAGCGCTTCCTTGAAGGCCACTGCCTTGGCCGCAATCACATGCATCAGCGGGCCGCCCTGGGTGCCGGGGAAGACCAGTGACTGGAACTTCTTCTCGATCTCCTCGTGCGCCTTGGCCACGATGATGCCGCCACGCGGGCCGCGCAGGGTCTTGTGCGTGGTACTGGTGCACACATGCGCATGCGGCACCGGGCTGGGATAGACACCGGCCGCAACCAGTCCGGCAACATGCGCCATGTCGACGACAAACCAGGCATCGACGCTGTCGGCAATCTGCCGCATCCGCTTCCAGTCGACGATCTGCGAATAAGCCGAGAAGCCACCGATCAGCATCTTCGGGCGGTGTTCGTTGGCCAGCCGCTCGATCTCGTCGTAGTCGATCTCCTCGGTCTCCAGGTTCAGACCGTATTGGACGGCGTTGAACAGCTTGCCGGAGAAATTGACCTTGGCGCCGTGGGTCAGATGGCCACCGTGGGCCAGGCTCATGCCCAGAATGGTGTCGCCTGGCTGCAGCAGCGCCAGATAGACCGCGGCATTGGCCTGCGAGCCTGAATGCGGCTGGACATTGGCGTAGTCGGCATCGAACAGGGCCTTGACCCGCTCGATCGCCAGCCGCTCGGCGATGTCCACATATTCGCAGCCACCGTAGTAGCGCTTGCCGGGGTAACCCTCGGCGTACTTGTTGGTCAGCACGCTGCCCTGCGCCTCGAGCACCCTGGGGCTGGCGTAGTTCTCCGAGGCGATCAGCTCGACATGATCTTCCTGACGCTGCCGTTCGGCGTTGATGGCTTCGGACAGTTCGGGGTCGAAGTCAGCAATGGTCATGCTGGCTGGAAACATGGGCAGCTCCGGAGGCGGGAACGAAACCGACCGAGGATAGCCAACCGGGGTGGGCGGGAGCAATCGAAGGTCCTGGGTCCTACCACAGGTCTGGACAAGGGTGTCACCTGTAGGCTGACCGTTGACGGACGCCAATGGCCGGGCTACGTTGCCCATTGACATCACTGCCCCAGGGCCATTCCATGCGTCCCAAGCTGTTGCGCCACGCACTTTGCCTCATCCTTTCGGGTGCATCCGCGTCTGCCTATGCGGTCACCAATCTCGAGCCCAATGCCGGTCTGCAGTTCAACTTCTCCAATCCGGGTGCGCGTTCACTGGGTCTGGGTGGTGCTTTTACCGGTCTGGCGGACGATGCCACGGCGACCTACGCCAATCCGGCCGGCCTGACGATCCTGCGTACCCAGGAATTTGCCTTCGAGGGTCGCTACACTGGCTTTGATACGCCCTTCTCCAATGGCGGCAATGTCAACTTCAGCCCCTTCGATGCCTCTGGCGTGGGTGAGTCCGACTCGTCCGATTCGCTGGTCCGGCCGTCGTTTGCCTCGTGGGTCTATCCGGCCGACAAGCTGACCTTTGCGGCTTTCTATCATCGGGTCGCCAATTTCGAGTCCGAGTACACCGCGTCCCCGATCACGATCGATGGTGGGCCGAACGTGATCTTCGGCTATGACACCAGCCTGGATTTTGCCATCGAGAACGTCGGCCTGAGCCTGGCCTACCAGATGACCGAGAGCTTCTCCCTGGGTCTGTCGGCAGCCTATTCGGATTTTGAGATCAGCTCGGTGACGACCCGCTCCCAGCAGGATCCGCTGTTCGCCAACCAGCAGACGCAGTTTGGTGGCGACAATGACGTGGTGTTCACGGCAGGCTTGTTGTGGCGCTTGAGCCCGCAGTGGAATGTGGGCCTGGCCTGGCGCGAAGGCGGCGAGTTCAGCTACAAGGCCAGCAACTCCACCCTGCCGGGCAACGCCTTCCATCCCAACTCACGGACCGAGCGCACCACGTTCAACGTGCCCAATGTGATCAGTGCCGGCGTGGCCTTCCGGCCGTCGGACAACTGGCTGTTCACGCTGGACGTCAATCGCGTGCACTACAGCGATCTGACCGACGCCGGCGTCACCGACCTGTTCAGTTCCGACGAGTCGACGCTGAAAGTCGAAGACGGCACCGAGATCCGCCTGGGTGTGGAATATGCCTTCCTGGACATGGAGCGCCCGTTCTTTGTGCGTGGCGGTGTCTGGCGTGATCCCGAGCATCGGCTGACGATTCCGAACTCGATCACGCAGGACTGCAACAGTTCGGACTTCAATTTCTTCGGCTGCATTGACGCCACCTTGTTCCGCCCAGGCGACGACGAAATGCACTACAGCCTCGGTCTGGGCTGGGCCTTTGATCGCTTCCAGATCGACGCCGCGGCCGATTTCTCGGACCTGGTCGACACCTATTCGGTGTCGGGCGTGTTGCGCTTCTGATCACCAGGTCAAGGCAGTGGGGCAGGCCTGCCCCGCTGCCTTGAAACCCAACCTGAGTTCAGATCAAGCCACGGCGATTGCACTCTGACTGGATCGCCGTCTGCTGGCTGAGCAATTGTTCGCAAGTGACTGCGAACACGCCCATGCCGCCTACCGCAAATTCCACCCACAGTAGCGGCAATGTGGGCAGGGCGCGCCGCAGCGCCCGTTCCGCTTCACCAATCTCCACCAGCAACAAGCCGTCGTCGACCAGATGATCCGGCGCCGCCGCCAGCATGCGCAGCGTCAGATCCAGGCCATCGATCCCCGAGGGCAACGCCAGTGCCGGCTCGTGCCCATATTCCGCAGGCAAGGCTTCGAATTCGATCTGACTGAGGTAGGGCGGGTTCGCCACGATCACATCGAATCGTTCTCCCTGGACGGCTCCGAAGAGGTCCGATTGCAGCCAGCGGACCCGCTCGGTCAGTCCGGTCAGTGCTGCATTTTCGCGAGCCAACGACAGTGCCTCGGGGCTCAGATCCACGGCGGTGACTTGCCAGTGAGAATGGGCATGCGCCATCGCCAGGGCCAGGCAGCCGCCGCCGGTACACAGTTCCAGAACCCGGTGAACGGTCGGGGGGAGCGGCAAGCCAGCGAAGCCGCTCGGGATCAGCTCCAGCAGGGGCGATCGCGGCACCAGCGCTCGCGCATCGGTCTTCAGCCGCAGCTCGCCGAAACGCACATGGCCGATCAGATAGGCCGCCGGAATGCGTTCGTCAATTCGCCGGGCGAACAGCGCGGCGATCTGTTGCCATTCCTCGCTCAGCAATCGGGCCTGACCCAGATGGGCAGGCCAGTTCTCCGGCAGGTGCAGCGCATGGCGGACCAACGCGGCGGCTTCATCAATCGGACTGTCGGCGGCATGCCCGATGCACACACCGTGGCTCTGCAGCTGGCGCGCGCCCATGGCTATGGCGTCGGCCACCGAACCGGTCGGTTGCTGTAGCCATGCGGCCAGCACGGCACCGTCGGAGGAGAGAAGTGCTTGCATCAATGGCGATTCCTGTCAGCGGCGCTGCAGCAGCACCAGCGTCTCGAAGTGTGTCGTATGCGGAAACATGTCGAACAGTTGCCAGCGTTGCGGCTGGAAAACGCTCAGGTCAGCGAGGTCGCGCTGCAGACTGGGCAGATGGCAGCTGGAGTAGATCAGCCAGCGACAGTCACTGCCAGACAAGGCTGAGCACAGCGACTTGCCCAGGCCCCGGCGAGGTGGGTTGACGACCACCAGGTCGGCCGAACCGAGTTCGCTCACCGTCGCGTCGGCGCAGGCAAAGCTGAGTTGGGCCGTGGCACGGGCCAGATCGGGATCCGACTGGGCCAGCCTCAGACTCTCGTTGGCCCCTTCGATCGCCTCGGCGCTGAGCTCAATGCCGCGAACCTTGCGTCCAGCCGCGGACGCATGAAAGGCAAATCCCCCAATGCCGCAATACAGGTCCAGCACCGAAGTCGGCGCCAGTTCATCGATCCATCGTCCCGCCTGCGCGTAGAGCTCGCCGGCTACCACCGGATTGGTCTGCAGAAAGCTGCGCACTCCGAACTGCAGTCGAAAGCGACCGCAAGGCACCCCCAGCCAACGCTGCGTTGTGAGCAGCGTCTCCTGTTCGCCTTCCAGCACCGCCATCGGTTCGGGCTGGAGATTCACAGAAACCACCTGCAGGTCGGGCCAGTCAGCCTGCCAGGTCGCCAGCGCGGCGCGAATCTGCGGCAACCAGTCCAGACTGCGCAGCACCAGTCGCAGCTGCAGCGCACGATCGGGGGTCGCCTCAGTCAACAGGACAAACTTGAGTTCACCCTGCCGACTACTCAGGTCGTAGGGTGGGATTCCCAAGGTGTTCAGCCAACGCCGAATGACGCCCAGTGCCTGACGCATCGAGCGTGGATAGAGCGGACAGTCGCACAGATCCACCGCGGGTTGTTGCAGGCCGTTGAGACCCAGGGTGAGCCTCCCCGCATGCCCCCCGGCCGCCATCTTGGCCTTGTTGCGAAAGCCCTCGGCTGGCCCGCTGACCGGCGTCAGTTGTGCGACCTCAGTGCCGAATACGGCGGCTGCCTGGGCCAGTTTGCGTGAGCGTTGTTCTCCCAATGGGGTGGGGAGTTCGGAACAGGAGCGGCAGCTGCCGTCGGCAAACTGCGGGCAATACAAGCGTGCGGAGCCGTGCATCCAGTGTGTCTTCGTCGTTCGTAAGGAGGTGTTCTGGACTCGCTGGGCGGTTGCTAGCACACAACCGACGGTGGCTGCCGATCCGCGTGTCACAGGTCGTTCGAGCAATCACTCTAACGTGACTTGAACCAAGGCAACATCGGCGTAGGATGTGGCGCGTTCAGAGTTGTTACAGGAGCGTAAACCGACCGCCGCTTCCGCACCCAGGTGGCACTTCAGTGCAGTGACCCCCGACGGGTAGTGGCTACGTACTATCGGCCGTGTCCAGGTTCCCGATGGCCACGGCACCATTGCCAAACGCGCCGTCTGTGGCGCATCCAAACCCCCTGATGGAGAGAATCTAATGAAGGCTAAGGCACTCCAACGCACCCCGCTGCTGGCTGCGCTGATGCTCGCGCTGGGCACCTCGTCGGCTTGGGCCGGTGATCGCTGTGAAACCCTGAGCGGCAGCTCGGCGCCAGGCAACAATGCGCTGGCCTGCGGTTCAGGGTCACAGGCCACGGGTGCGAACAGCACGGCGGTGGGCACCAGTTCTCGAGCCACCGACGAGGATGCGGCGGCATTCGGTCATCTGGCCAATGCGGCAGGCTTCCACTCAACCGCGCTGGGTACGCAGGCATCGGCCACAGGTCGCGGCGCGACGGCGCTGGGTTGGCGTTCTTCGGCCTCTGGCTCGCTGTCCACGGCAACCGGCAACGATGCCGTCGCCAGTGGTGACAACAGCACGGCCAACGGTCGCGCGGCGCAGGCCACGGGTGCCAATTCCACTGCGGTTGGTCAGGGTGCCGTGGCCAGTGACGAGGATGCGGTCGCGATCGGCCAGACCGCTGTTGCCAGCGGCTTCCACTCGACCGCACTGGGTGCCCAGGCTGCCGCCACGGGGCGTGGTGCCACCGCGCTGGGTTGGCAGTCGGTCGCCAGCGGTTCGCTGTCCACGGCGACGGGTAACGCCGCAGTGGCCAGTGGTGCCAACAGTACCGCCAATGGCCGTGCCGCCCAGGCGACTGGTGACGACTCCACCGCCGTGGGTCAGGGCGCGATTGCCAGCGGCGCGCGCACCACTGCAGTGGGTCAGGGCGCCGTAGCCAGCGATGAGGAAGCCACGGCCGTCGGCCAGGCCGCTTCCGCTACCGGCTTCCATTCCACCGCGGTGGGCGCGTTGGCAGATGCCTCCGGGCGCGGCGGCACCGCACTGGGCTGGCAGTCTTCGGCCACCGGCTCGCTGTCGACTGCCACGGGCAACAATGCGGTGGCCAGCGGCGCCAACAGCACGGCCAATGGCCGCGCGGCGCAGGCCACGGCGGAGAACTCGACTGCCATCGGCCAAGGCGCGGTGGCTTCGGACGCCGATGCGCTGGCCGTGGGTCAGGGTGCGCAATCGACCGGCTTCCATTCGTCCGCAGTGGGCACGCAGTCGGTGGCCTCGGGCGTGGGCGCAACCGCAACCGGCTGGCAGGCATCGGCGGCAGGCAACCTGTCCACCGCCAACGGCAACCGTGCCAACGCCAGTGGCAGTTCGGCCACGGCGGTGGGTCGCGCTGCGACCGCCAGCGGCGGCAATTCGGTGGCGCTGGGTGCCAATTCTTCGGCGACGGCGGAGAACAGCGTTGCCATCGGCAACAACTCGGTGGCCGATCGCGCCAGCACGGTGTCGGTGGGTTCTGCCGGCAATGCGCGCCAGATCACCAATGTGGCCGCCGGTTCGCAGGCCACGGATGCCGTGAACTTTGGCCAGTTCCGCACCGAGATCGACTTCCTGCAGAACACGCTGGATCGTCGCTTCACGGAAACCAACCAGCGCATCGACGAAGTCGCGGCACTGGGCGCAGCAATGACCACGATGGTGGGCAGCGCGGCCGGCATCTCGCAGGAGAATCGACTGGCGGTCGGCGCCGGCTTTGCCGGTGGTGAGAGCGCGTTGGCCATTGGCTACCAGCGTGCCTTCAACGACAACATGACGTTGACCTTCGGTGGCGCCTTCACCAGCGATGAAGCGCAGGCCGGCATCGGCTTCGGCTTCGGCTGGTAAGCACCACCGCGGCGCAGCTTGCGCCGCTGATGAAGAACACGGGGGCGCCTTCGGGCGCCCTTTTTCTGTCATTCAGGCCCGCAAGCAGTTGCGCCCTGTCTCTTCAGGCCTGGCCATTCTGCGCAGGAAGCCTCACCGATGTGCCGTACCGCTCTGCTGGGCAATCGGCTCGTCGGTCGTCGCCCGGCGGGCCAGCTGGGCTTCACGGCGAGCGATGTAGAAGGTTGAGACGAAGATGATGCCTGCGCCGATCATTGTGTAGCGGCTGATGCCTTCGTCGAACAGCCACCAGGCCAGCACGGCCACGACCGGGAGTTGGACAAAGTTGACCGGCGTCAGCGCAGACACATCGCCGCGCTTGTAGGCCTCGGTCAGCAGGGTGTGGCCCAAAGTGCCGAACAAACCGATCAGCACCAGCCAGGCCCAGATTGGCCCACTGGGCCATTGCCAGACAGGCAGGGCGGGCACCAGCGACAACGGCGTCATGATCAGCACCATCCAGATGACGATGGCCTCGGCTGGTTCGGTCCGCGACAGAAACTTGATGCTGATGGCGGCACTGGCGCCGAGCGCCGATGACAGCACAGCGACCCAGGCAGCAGCGGACATCGTTTCAGTCCAGGGGCGGACGATGATCAGCACGCCAACAAAGCCGATGATCACGGCGGTCCAGCGCCGCGCCCGGACCACCTCGCCCAGCACCAGCACCGCGCCGATGGTGACAAACAACGGGGTGGCATAGCTCAGCGCGATTGCCTGTCCCAGCGGCAGATGCACCAACGACCAGAAGCCGGTCAGCATCGCGCCCAGGCCGATCAGGCAGCGGATCAGATACAGGCCCAGCTTGCGTGTCCGCAGTACGCGCAGACCCGAGGCCCGGCGCAACAACAGCAGCGCAAAGGCCAGCCCGAACAGATTGCGGAAGAAGGCCACTTCGAAGGCGTGCAGCTCCACGGCCGCAAACCGAATGGCTACCGCCATGCCGGCAAAGCTCAAGGTGCTGGCCAGCATCAGCCAGAAGGGCAGCATGTCCCGCGACGGGGCTTTCACCGTTGACGACGCCGCAACGCGACGGTCGCGTTCAAGGCAACTGGACGGCCGGGACGGGCTGGTAATCGGGGTGCTGATGCTCACAGACGACGGTGGTGTAGATGCCACCACGGACGTTCCAGATGCCGCGCAGACGCATGAACCACGGGTCGGTGGCGGCCACCAGATCCGACAGGATGCGATTGGTCACTGCTTCGTGGAAGGCGCCTTCGTCGCGAAAGCTCCACAGATAGAGCTTCAGGGCCTTCAGTTCCACACAGCGCTCGCGCGGCACATACTCCAGTTCGAACTCGGCGAAGTCCGGCTGGCCGGTCTTCGGGCACAGGCAGGTGAACTCGGGCATCCGCATGCGAATGGTATACTGGCGGTTTGGCTCAGGGTTGGGAAAGCTCTCCAGGGCCTTGCTGGGCTGGGTGGTCACGACGGGTCCGTCTGTCAGCGGGAAGGCGCGCAACGCTAATCCCCTGTTCGGCGCCGGTCAAACGCTGCGCTGCAGCATGGCCGGATGCCGTTCAGCTTCGTCCCCTCAGCCCATCCCTCACCCCGACCTCTCAACGCCGGTACACCGCAACGACGCATGCGCCTTGCCAGTATCAAACTTGCCGGCTTCAAGTCCTTCGTCGATCCAACGACGCTGGAGTTGCCCACCAATCTGACCGCCGTGGTCGGGCCCAATGGCTGCGGCAAGTCGAACATCATCGATGCGATTCGCTGGGTCATGGGCGAGAGCGCCGCGTCGCGTCTGCGTGGTGATGCGATCACCGATGTGATCTTCAACGGTGCCTCCGAGCGCAAGCCCGTAGGCCAGGCCTCGGTGGAACTGGTCTTCGACAATGCCGATGGGCAGGTCGGCGGTGAGTACGCCGCCTTCGCCGAGATCAGCGTCAAGCGTGTGGTCAGCCGCGATGCCGTGTCGACCTATTTCCTCAACGGCAGTCGCTGTCGCCGCCGCGACATCACCGATCTGTTCCTCGGTACCGGCCTGGGGGCACGCAGCTACTCGATCATCGAGCAGGGGATGATCTCGCAGATCGTGGAGGCGGCGCCCGAAGATCTGCGCGCCCATCTGGAAGAGGCGGCCGGCATCTCCAAGTACAAGGAGCGCCGCAAGGAAACCGAAAGTCGCATCCGCGCCACGCGGGAAAACCTCTCGCGGCTGGACGATGTGCGTGGCGAGGTCGACAAGCAGCTCGAGCATCTCCGTCGGCAGGCGCGCCAGGCCGAGCGCTACACCGAACTGAAGGCCGATTGGGCACGGCTGGACGGTGAACATCGCAGCCTGTGCCTGCGCGACATCGATGCGGAGATCCAGACGCAATCGGGCACCGAAGCCAAGGCGCGCAATCAGAGTGAGTCGGTGACCGCCGAGTTGCACCGGTTGGACGCGGCCATCGAGAAGGGGCTGGTGGAGCATCAGGAGGCTGGTGAGGCCTTCAACGAGGTGCAGGGTCAGCACTATGCGGTTGGCGCGGAGCTGTCGAAGCTTGAGCAGCAGCAGCAGTTTGGCCGCCAAACCGTCGAGCGGCTGCGGCAGGAAGAGGCGGGTCTGGCCGCGCGGCAGCAGAGTCTGCAACAGCAGGACGCGCAGGATCGTCAGGATCTGGCCAAGGTGGAAGGCTTGCTGGCCGAGCGTGAACCGGTGGCTGCCCAGGGTCAGGCCGAAAGCGAGCGCATTCAACAGGCGCTGAGTAGTGCCGAGTCGTCATTGCAGCAGGCACAGCAACAGTACGAACAACATCATCGGGCGCTGGCCGAAACCCAGCGGCGCGCGGAAGTCGCGCGTACCCGCATCGAGTACCAGGAACGGCAGCAGCGTCAGCATCTGCAACGGATGGAGCAGATCCAGGCCGAGCAGGCCGGACTGGATCCGGACCAGCATGCCGAGCGCGTGCGTGAGCGCGAAGCGCAGGAGCAGGTCGCACAGCAGGACGTCGACACGCTCGGACAAGCGGTGGAGCGCGAAGCGCAGGCGGTCCAACAGGCGGCGGCGGCATTGAGCGAAGAACAGTCGGCGCTGGCTGCCTGTCGCCAGCAGGCGCAGACGTTGCGGGGACGGCTGGCCTCCTTGGAGACACTGCAGCACGCCGCGCTGGGCCAGGATCGCAAGGAACTGATGGCCTGGCTCGGGGCGCAGGGACTGGCCGATGCACCGCGTCTGGGCACCTTGCTGCAAGTGGACGACGGCTGGGCGCCGGCTGTGGAAAGTGTGCTCGGCAGCCTGCTTGAGGCGGTGGTGGTGGATGCGCCCCACACCCGCGATTGGCCTCTGCTGCAGCTGCCGGCTGGCGTGCTGAGCCTGGTGTCGGCACCGGCCGGCAAGGACAGCGCGGCAGCTGGGACCCTGGCAGCGCATGTGCGTGGGCCAGCGGCAGTGGCGCAATGGCTGCACGGCATTCATGTGGCTGACGATCTGGCGCAGGCGCGTGCATTGCTGCCGACCTTGCCGCCAACGGCCTCGGTGATCACGCCCGACGGCTGCTGGCTGGGGCCGGACTGGATGCGCATCGATCGAGGAAGCGCCGGTCACGAGGGCGTGCTGGCGCGGGCGAAGGAGATCGAGGCACTGGGTCTGCAGCGACACACGCTGGAGGACCGCGAGAAGGCGCTGCAGACGCAGATCGACGAGCGTCGGCAGCTGCAGGCAGCAGCCGAGAAGGCACGAACCGAGCAGCAGCAGGCGCTCTACCAGGCCCATCGCCGCCTGGCCGAACAGGCAGCCGCGCTGAAATCGGCGCGCTCCGCGGCGGCGGCTGCGCAACAGCGGGCGCAGGCACTGAATCAGGAGGTGCAGAACCTGCAGGCACGCATCGCCGAGGAGGATCAGGCGATCCGCCAGGGACGTGCTGAGGTCGCCACGGCCTTGAGCGAGCTCGAACAGGCCCAGCAGGCGGCGCCAGGTGTGGAACAGCAGCGGCAGCAACTGCGTCAGCAGGTCGACGGCTTGCGTCAGGAACAGCGCAGCCAGCGCGATCAGGCTCACGCGCTGGCGCTGGAACTGCAACAGCAGCGGTCACGCCGGGAATCGCTGCAGGCGGCCTTGCGTCGCGCCGAGCAGGAACTGGCGCAGGTCGGCCAGCGCAGCGAGCTGATCGCGACCGAGCGGCAAAAGACTGAGGCACCGCTGCCGCAGCTGGAGAGCGATCTGGCACGTCAGCTGGAGCGGCGGGTCAGTGTGGAGGCGGCTTTGGCACAGGCGCGCGAACGGCTGGAGCAGGCGCAGCAGTCCATGCGCAGCCTGGAGCAGTCGCGGCAAGCGCACGATCAGGCTCTGCAGAAGGCACGAGAGGCTGTTACTGCCGAGCAACTGAAAACCCAGGCGCTGCAGTTGCGCCGAGAGGACATGGCTACTGCGCTGGCCGCTTCCGGTCATGATCCGGTCGCCGTGCTGGCGACGCTGGCCGACGATGCCCGCGCTGGTGACTGGGCCCAGCGTGTCAGTGAGGTTGAAACGCGGGTGCGGCGGCTGGAGCCGGTGAATCTGGCGGCGATTTCCGAGCTGGCTCAGCAGGAGGAACGCAAAGGCTATCTGGACAGCCAGCATGCCGATCTGAGCGAGGCGCTGGAGACGCTGGAAGGGGCGATTGCCAAGATCGACCGCGAAACGCGCACGCGCTTCAAGGACACCTTCGATCGGGTCAGCACCGGAGTGAAGGAGATATTCCCACGGTTGTTCGGCGGCGGTCATGCCTATCTGGAACTGACCGGCGAAGACTTGCTCTCCACCGGCGTCACGATCATGGCGCGGCCGCCCGGCAAGCGGGTCAGCAACATTGGCCTGTTGTCCGGCGGTGAAAAGGCCCTGACGGCGGTCTCGCTGGTATTTGCCATTTTCCGCCTCAATCCGGCCCCGTTCTGTCTGCTCGATGAGGTCGATGCGCCACTGGACGAGGCCAATGTGGGGCGCTTCTCCGAGATGGTCGTGGAGATGAGCAAGAGCGTGCAGTTCATTGTCGTCACCCACAACAAGGTCACGATGGAATCGATGACCCAGCTGGCTGGCGTCACCATGCGTGAGCCAGGGGTCTCCCGGCTGGTCTCGGTCGACCTGGCCGAAGCATCCAGGCTGGTGCAGTGATGTTGCTGCCGTACCCGGCTTGCAATGCGGTTCGGCTCGCGGGCACAGTTGCGGCCCAAGGGCCCGGCCGGGCGCCGGTGGATCCGATCGATGTCTGCCAATGAGCTGCGAATACTGCTGCTGATCGTCGGCGCTTTCGTGCTGCTGGCGATCTACTATTTCGGCCGGCCGCAGCGCCAGGGCGGCGACGGATCTCGTCGTCGCGAACCGTGGCTGGGTGAGGAAGGTGAAGAAGAGGCGCTGATTGGCGATGAGTCCGGCATGGTCGAGGTCGACCTGGAAGCGATTGAGCCGGCACCGCGGGAGCCCCAGCCGGGAGAGCGCGTCCAGCAGGACTACGATCGGATTCTGACGCTCTATCTGGTGGCGCGCGAAGGCGAGAAGATTCGGGGTCCGGAGCTGGTGGTGGCGGCCGAGAAGGCCGGCCTGGTGTTTGGCGATCGGTGCATCTACCACCGCCTCATTGACGGCCGCCCCGAGGCCAGCCCGTTGTTCTCGGTAGCCAATCTGAACGAGCCGGGACACTTCGAACTGTCGGCGATGGAGCGGCTGGAAACGCCGGGTCTGTGCTTCTTCATGACTCTGCCGGGCCCGATGGCTGCGCTGGATGCGCTGGACAGCATGTTGCCAGCGGCACAGCGGATGGCCGAACTGCTCGATGCCCAGTTGCTGGACGAGGAACAGAACGCCCTCGGTCGTCAGCGCATCCTCAGCTTGCGCGACGAGATGCGCCAGTACGACCGACAACATCGCGACTGGCCAGCGTCCACACGCTGAACCGGTCGTTCCCCAGATCCGACCACAGGGACACCCGTACAGGCATGGACCCGCAGCAGCGCGTGGCGGCCCTGCGCCGCGAGATTGAGCAACACAACTACCGCTATCACGTGCTCGATGAGCCGACCTTGCCGGATGCCGAGTACGACGCGTTGATGCGCGAGTTGCAGGCGCTGGAAGCGGACCATCCCGAGTTGCTGACGGCGGACTCGCCTACTCAGCGCGTGGGTGCGCCCATCTCCGGTCGCTTCGCCGCGGTTGAGCATCGAGTGCCGATGCTGAGCCTGTCCAACGCCTTCGAAGACGAGGACGTCGGCGATTTCGTCCGCCGAATCGCCGACACCCTGGATGTCTCCGCCGACACCCTGCACTTCTCGGTGGAGCCGAAAATCGATGGTCTGGCGATCAACCTGCGCTATGTCGACGGCGTTCTGGTCGAGGCGGCGACGCGTGGCGATGGCAGCGTCGGTGAGGACGTCACCCACAGCATTCGCACCATCGGCGTCATACCGGTCTGCCTGAAGGGCGAGGGTTGGCCGAGCGTGCTCGAGGTGCGTGGTGAGGTTTACATGCCGCGCGCCGGCTTTCTGGCCTTCAATCGGCGTGCCCGGGAACGCGGTGAAGCGGAGTTGGTGAATCCTCGCAATGGGGCGGCCGGCAGCGTCCGCCAGCAGGACCCGAAGATTGCCGCCAGTCGACCGCTGGCCTTCTTCGCCTATGGCCTGGGTGAGGTCGCCCCGCCGCTGGGGACCATCCGCCACAGTGACAGTCTGGCTCGGTTGGCCGAATGGGGCCTGCCGGTCAGTCCGCAGGCGGGTACCGCTATTGGCCCGCAGGGCTGTCTGGACTTCTACCGCGAGCTGCTGCAGCGCCGCGACAGCCTGCCCTACGAGATCGATGGCGCGGTCTACAAGCTCGATGACTACGCTCAGCAGGCGGCGATGGGCTTCATCTCGCGGGCACCGCGCTGGGCGCTGGCCCACAAGTATCCAGCCGAGGAGATGATGACCGAGTTGCTGGCGGTCGATCTGCAGGTCGGACGAACCGGTGCAGTCACGCCGGTCGCGCGGCTGCAGCCGGTGTTTGTCGGTGGTGTGACGGTCAGCAATGCGACGCTGCACAACTTCGACGAGATCGCTCGCAAGGATGTGCGTGTCGGTGACTTCGTGATCGTGCGTCGCGCTGGCGATGTGATTCCGGAAGTGGCCAGGGTGGTCCTCGATCAGCGCCCGGAAGGTACGCAGCCTGTGCCCCTGCCAACTGCTTGCCCAGAATGCGGATCGGAGCTGGTGCGCAACGAGGGTGAGGCGGTGATCCGCTGTTCTGGCGGTTTGATCTGTCCGGCGCAGCGCAAGGAGGCAGTCCGGCATTTTGCCTCGCGCCGGGCCATGGACATCGAGGGCCTGGGCGACAAGCTGGTCGAGCAGCTGGTCGACGCCGAACGCGTCCATGATGTGGCCGACCTCTACCAGCTGACCTTGCCGGACCTGCTGGGTCTGGAGCGGATGGGCGAGCGGTCCGCGGTCAAGTTGCTGGAGCATATCGAAGGCAGCAAACAGACCCGGCTGGAGCGTCTGTTGTTTGCCCTGGGCATCCGGGACGTGGGCGAGTCCACGGCAAAACAGCTGGCACGCCACTATGGCGGCCTGCAGGCCCTGCGCGAGGCCGATGAGGAGAGCCTGCGTCAGGTGGCCGACGTCGGGCCGGTGGTGGCTTCCAGAGTGCGTCATTTTCTTGATGATCCGCGCAACGAAGCGGTCATCGATCGACTCATCGCTGTCGGCCTGCAGTGGCCGGAACAGGCGCCGGCGAAAGGGCCTGGCGAGGGACCGCTCAGTGGTCGCACCTATGTGATCACCGGCACTCTCAGCGAACCCAGGGACCGAATTCAGGCCCGGCTGGAGGCCCTGGGCGCCAAGGTCTCCGGCAGCGTGTCGAAGAAGACGTCCGGTGTGATCGTGGGTTCGGACGCAGGCAGCAAGCTGGCCAAGGCTGAAGCGTTGGGCGTACCGATCCTCGACGAGGCGGCGCTGGGCGCCTTGCTGGACGTGACTGCCGAATCGGAATGAAGTCGGATCAGGACTGGCTGTCGGCGCTGCGATGGCGCGCAGGCGCCTACCAGCAGGTGCGCGCTTTCTTTGAGCAGCGCGGCGTGCTGGAGGTGGAAACGCCGGTGCTGTCCCGTGGCGGCACCACCGATCCGCAGATCGAGAGTCTGTCCTGTCTGGTCGGTACCGGAGGCAACGCCGAACGACGCTATCTGCGCACCTCGCCGGAGTTCTTTCACAAGCGCCTGTTGGCAGCCGGAGTCACGGATCTGTTCGAGCTGGCCAAGGTGTTCCGTGATGGTGAGTTCGGCGCCCGCCACAATCCCGAATTCACGCTGCTGGAGTGGTATCGCAGCGGCTGGGACCACTACCGGTTGATGGACGAGGTCGGCGAGCTTGTGCAGTGTCTGCTGAATTGGGCAGGGCAGGGGCATTGGCCGGTGCGCACGCTGAGCTTCGCCGAGTTGTTTGTCGAGTACGCCGGCGTCGATCCGCTGCATGACACTCGAGCGGCCCTGGATGCGCGCTTGGCAGCGGCAGGCGTGATGGGCATGGACAGTTGGTCCCGCGACGAGGCACTGGACTATCTGCGTGGTGCGGTCATCGAGCCAGCCTTGCCGACTCGGCAGCTGACTTTCGTCGTCGATTTCCCGGCGTCACAGGCGGCGCTAGCCAGGATCTTGCCGGGAGACCCGCCACTGGCCGCGCGTTTCGAGCTCTATCTGGGTCAGGTGGAACTGGCCAATGGCTACCACGAACTAACAGATGCGGCCGAGCAGCGTCGCCGCTTCGAGGCCGACCTCGCGGTGCGTGGACAGCGGAGTCAGCCGTTGCCACGCCTGGACGAGGCCCTGCTGACGGCGATGGAACAGGGTTTGCCCGATTGCGCAGGCGTTGCCCTGGGCATGGACCGATTGCTGCTGGCGCTCGGCGGTGCCACCGATCTGCGTCAGTTGCTCCCCTTCCCCCACGATCAGGCCTGATCAGGCGCGATCAGGGCTTCGGGGCGCTGTCATCTCCGTAGCCATAGAAGGCCTTGAGCATCGACTCCGAGCCGGCGTATTCGCTGGCCGAGGCATCGACGAACTGCGACACACCGAGTTCGTTCAGAACCTCATAGAGTTCCGGATCCTCGTGCAACTTCAGCAGAGCCTCGCGCACGGCATTGGCGATGTCCGGATCCAGCCTGGGTGAGGCCGAGAAGGCCGCACCGGGGAACTGGCGCGTCTGATGAACCGGGTACAGGTTGGGATAGAGGTTCTGCAGCCAGGTGGGCGCCATCGCTGCGTCGGCTTCGCCGGCAAAGATGATCTCGGCCGATTCACGCCAGGAGGTGGCGGACGAGCGTACGTCGGGCTGCTGCATGGGGTTGGGATAGAGCTCGAGCAGCAACGCGAAGCCCAGATTGGGTGCGGGCATGCAGACCAGGCGACGGGCCACCAGGCTGCGTAATGAATCCTCGTCTTCGGGGGGCGGGTCCAGCGTCAGCAACGAGTAGCTGGTGTTTTCGACGGATTTGGCCAAAGGCACATAGCCAAAATGGCTTGCGCGGTAGTCCACGAAATGCGCTTCTTCGAAGGCAATGTCGATGTCGGCCCGCGAGCGCAGATCGCTCCAGTAGAAATGATAGTTGCGGGCCGTGATCAGCTTGAAGTTGTGGCCGGTGGTGTTGTTGAGATAGGCGATGAGCGGCGCGTATACCTCGGGCGCTCGCTCTGGCGTGTGGAACGGTTCAACGGCGAGATTCACGTCCGCGGCCTGGGCACTCAGCGCTCCGGTTGCCCAGAGCACCAGACCCGCACACAGCCGCTGTCGGACATCAACTTGCATGGCCACCCCTCCCTGTTTCCTGCACCTCACGTCTTAGCACGATCAATGTGAATTTGCCCAGTGGATCAAGGTCCGTCACGCGTCGGACGCTGACCAGGCGAATCAGGCTATGGCGAATGCGCAGTTTTCGTTGATCCGAACAGGCTCACGCAGGCCGGCGCTGGGAGGGGCAACCGGGTGGCGATCAATCAGCCCGGCGCTTCGCCCTTGCGCGGGTGGAGCGTGCCGCAGCGATCGCAGGTGCGATGCTCGGTGGACTCGTAGAACTGTTCGAAAATGGCGCCGAACTGGGTCTCGATGTCGGTCAGCTCGAAATAGGCTTCGAACAACTTGTGATGGCAGTTCGGACAGAACCAGAGCAGGCCATCCAATTCGCCGGGGAGTCGCTTGCGCTCGATCACCAGGCCCACCGAGCCGGCCATGCGTTGCGGTGAGTGCGGCACCCGGGGTGGCAGCAGGTACATCTGCCCGGCCTGTATGGCCACGTCGCGAGGACCATCGGCCAGCATCAGGCGCAGGATCATCTCGCCTTCGAGCTGATGGAAGAACTCCGGTCCTTCGTCATAGTGATAGTCAGTGCGGGCATTGGGGCCCCCAACGATCATGCAGATGAAGTCCTGGTTCTGCCACAGCACCTTGTTGCCGACCGGCGGCTGCAACAGATGCCGATGCTCGGCCAGCCAGGCCTGGAACTCGATCAATGGAGGCAACTGCGGTTGCAGGTCGGGTGCTGGCGTGGACATGGTCGGGCTCCGCGGGTTCATTCGCCCAGGTAGGCGATGCACTTCAGTTCGATGGCGATCGGCGTGGGTAGGGCACTGATCTCCACCGTCGTGCGGCAGGCTGCCACGGCGCCGTACTGCTCGGCGTAAAGGCGATTCATCGTGGCGAAGTCGTCGGCCATGTGGGTCAGGAACACGGTGATGTCGATCAGCTGATCGCGCCGCGCACCGGCGGCGGCCAGTACAGCATCGACGTTGGCGAAGACACTGCGGCACTGCGCCTCGATGTCATAGCCGACCAACTCGCCAGCCTCGTCGTAGTGATTGCCCGGAATGTTGTTGTCGATCGGGCTGCGAGGCCCGATGCCGGACAGGAACAGCAACGGCCCGGCTCGACGCGCATGCGGGTAGGCGCCCACGGGTTTGGGGGCGGCGTTGGCCAACACGGGTTCGGCGGCGGGAGCAGCGGACATCTGGGCAACCTCGAACGCGACGCGCCGGATCATAGCGCAGCAAGGCGACAGGTCCGGTCGATCCCGACGGTCACAACACTGGCGATCGTGTTCGGTCAGTTGGGGGTGCGCCAGCGGCGAGAATGCGTGCCAGCTGGAACACCGATCCGACCCGCAGTCACTCGGAGAGTGCGCTCCGGGTGCCTGCGGGCGGTCGGATCGATGAGGGTCCGGCAATGCCGGAAACAGGTCAAGGGTAGCGAAAGACGGGCGCGTACGTCGGTTCAGACATTGAGGCAGACGTTCTTGGCTTCAGTGAAAAACCGCATCGCTTCGACGCCCCCTTCGCGTCCCATGCCGGAGTCCTTCATGCCGCCAAAGGGCGTGCGCAGGTCTCGCAGCATCCAGCAGTTGATCCAGACGATGCCGGCTTCCAGCGCGGCCGCGACTCGATGGGCGCGCGACAGGTCGGAGGTCCAGACACTGGCGGCCAACCCGTAGCGCGTGCCGTTGGCCTGGCGGAGCGCATCGTCGTCGTCGTCAAACGGAATAATCGTCGTCACGGGGCCAAAGATCTCTTCCTGATTGACCCGGCAGTCGAAGGGCAGTTGATCAAAGACCGTGGCTTGCAGAAACCACCCGCCTTGCAGAGCCTGCGGCAGCTCAGGCCGCTCGCCCCCACAGAGCAGCCGACCACCTTCGGCCTGGGCCAGTTCGATGTAACTGAGTACCTTGGCCAGATGCTCGGCCGAGACCAGCGCGCCCAGTTCCGTGGCTGGATCGCTGGGATCGCCGACTTGCAGCGCGCTGGCCCGGGCGACGAAGGCCTCGCGGAAGCGCGGCAACAGGCTGCGCTGGACCAGGATGCGGGAGGCACACAGGCAGATCTGGCCCTGGTTGCTGAAGGCGGCGCGCACGCAGGTGTCCACCGCTGCCTCGACATCAGCATCGGCGAAGACGATGGCGGCATTCTTGCCGCCCAGTTCCAGTGACACCTTGCGGAAGTCCTCGGCGCATTGACGGGCGATTTGCGCACCGACCGCCGTACTCCCGGTGAATGACACCGCTTTGATGTGCCGATGGGCCACCAGCGCCGCGCCGGTGACGGCGCCTCGTCCCTGCACGATGTTCAGCACGCCGGCTGGCCACTGCAGCGCCTGCAGGGCTTCGGCCAGCAACTGCGCAGTCGCCGGTGTGACCTCCGAAGGCTTGGCCACCACTGCATTGCCGGCGGCCAGTGCGGGCGCAATCTTCCAGCTGAAAAGGTACAGCGGCAGGTTCCACGGACTGATGCAGGCCACGGCACCCAAGGGTTGCCGCAGGCTGTAGTTGAGGCCGGCACCGGCACCACTGTGGCACTCGCTGGCGAACAGCTCGGCCTGACTGGCGAAGAAGCGGAAATTGGCCACGGCGCGTGGAATGTCGACCTCTCTGGCCAGCCGCAGCGGCTTGCCAGTGTCGCGACTCTCGGCCTCGGCGAAGATCTCCAGCCGCGCTTCGATGTGGTCGGCCAGCCGGCGCAGCCACTGTGCCCGTGCCGGACCACCGAGTGCAGCCCAGTCGGGCCCAGCGCGTCTTGCGGCGGCGACGGCCTGATCCACCTGCGCAGACTCGGCCTGCTGCAGTTGTGCGTAGATCGCGCCGGTGGCCGGCTGATGCACCGGCAGCAGGGTAGCCGCTCTGTCGGGCGCGACGAAGCCGCCGTCGATGTAGCTGCGCCACAGCGGCAGATCGGCGTTCATCAGAGTGACTGCGTGCGGCCGCCGTCGACCGGCAGATTGACGCCGTTGATGTAGCTGGCCGCGGGTGAGGCGAGAAAGCAGACGGCCGCGGCAATCTCGGCGGCCTCGGCAAAGCGACCGGCCGGCACGCTGGCCAGCATCTGGCGCTCCACCGTGGCCGTGTCCACGTCATCGCGTACTCGACCGGCAATCAAGCTGGCCAGCCGCTCGGTGCGGGTGAAGCCGGGCAGCACGTTGTTCACGGTGATGCCATCGGCCGCCAGTTCCACGCTGAGGGTCTTGGCCCAGCTGGCGACGGCCCAGCGGATGGTGTTGGAGACGCCCAGGCCGCGGATCGGCTCCTTGACCGAGGTCGAGATGATGTTGATCAAGCGACCGTAGCCGGCTGCCCGCATGCCCGGCAGACAGGCCTGCAGCAGCGCCTGTCCGGCGATCAGATGGGCTTCAAAGGCGCGCCGATAGGCATCGGCATCGGCCTGATGCGCCAGACCGGGTGGTGGTCCGCCGCCGTTGTGGACCAGCACATGCACAGGGGCAGCGTTGACTCGAGGTGCCAGCAGACCCGGCAGGGCGTCGGGATCGGCCAGGTCAGCGACCAGGATGGCGTGTTCGCCCGCGGCCGGCGCCGGCAGTTCCTGCAGCAACTGCTCCAGCACCTCACGGCGTCGTGCCAGCAGCGTCAGCTGCGCACCCTGCGCGGCCAGCGCCAGCGCACAGGCTCGGCCAATGCCCTGACTGGCGCCGCCGACCAGCGCATGCCGGCCGGCGAGAGAAAAATTCGGAGTCATGGTCGGTGCTCCTGTGTGCTCGGCGCGCAGGCTTGAGCCGGGCGCGGCGGAACGGAATCAGAAGGCGGCATTGCCCGGCGTGCGCGGATAGGCAATGACGTCACGGACATTGCCCATCCCGGAGAGATAGGCGATCAGACGCTCGAAGCCCAGGCCAAAGCCGGCGTGTGGCACGGTGCCGTAGCGGCGCAGGTCGCGGTACCACTGGTAGTGATCGGGGTCGATGTGGAACTGCCGCATGCGCCGATCCAGCAGTTCCAGCCGCTCCTCGCGCTGCGAACCGCCGATGATCTCGCCGATGCCCGGGGCCAGCACATCCATCGCCGCAACGGTGCGCTCGTCGTCATTCAGGCGCATGTAGAAGGCCTTGATCTTCTCCGGGTAGTTCATGACCACCACCGGGCGGCCAACGTGTTCCTCGGTCAGGAAGCGCTCATGCTCGGTCTGCAGATCGGTACCCCAGCTGACCGGGAATTCAAAGCGCTTGCCGGCGTTCTCCAGAATCTGAATCGCCTCGCTGTAATCCATGCGCACGAACTCGCTGTCGACCAGCGACTCCAGTCGGCCTAGCAGCGCCTTGTCGCTGCGCTCGGCGAGGAAAGCCAGATCCGGGCCACAGCGATCGAGCACCGTGCGGATCACATGCTTGAGCAGTCCCTCGGCCAGATCGGCATCGGCGGCCAGATCGGCGAAGGCGATTTCCGGCTCGATCATCCAGAACTCGGCCAGATGGCGCGTGGTATTGGAATTCTCGGCGCGGAAGGTGGGGCCAAAGGTGTAGACCTTGGACAGCGCCAGGCAGTAGGCCTCGACGTTGAGCTGGCCGGACACCGTCAGATAGGTCTCGCGGCCGAAGAAGTCCTGATCGAAATCGACGCTGCCATCCGGACGCCGCGGCAGATTGGCCAGATCCAGCGTGCTGACGCGGAACAGCTGGCCGGCGCCTTCGGCGTCACTGGCGGTGATGATTGGCGTGCTGATCCAGTAGTAGCCCTCACCGTGCAGGTAGCCGTGAATGGCCTGGGCCACTTCGTGGCGCAATCGGGTCAACGCGCCGAACACGTTGGTGCGCGGACGCAGATGGGCGACCTCGCGCAGAAACTCGTAGGTATGCGCCTTGGGCTGAATCGGATAGGTCTCCGGGTCATCGACCCAGCCGACCACCGTGACCGAGGTGGCCTGCATCTCGACCGTCTGGCCGCGGCCCTGCGAGGGCACCAGCACGCCGCTGGCCTCGATCGAGCAGCCCGGGCCGAGGTGGCGCAGCTCCGCTTCGTAGTTCGGCAACGCGGCCGGCGCGACGATCTGCAGATTGGCCATGCAGCTGCCATCGTTGAGCTGCAGGAAGGACAGGCCAGCCTTGGAGTCACGCCGGGTCCGCACCCAGCCACGGACGTGAACGATGCGCTCGGGATCGGGGGCGGTGGCCAGGGCCTGGCGAATACTCAGCGTCAAGGTCGAACTCCGGGTCGTGGCCGGCGGTGCCGGCAGCGGGGGCAGGGCAAGTGGGGCGCAGATGATACGGGAAGCCTTGCTGGGGTCACAGGGCGCGCTTGCGGAACGCCCTCCGGGGTGGCGGCCTACGGTGTTCTCTCACCGATCCCCTCCAGCAGCTGCAGCCGCCAGCGACCGAGGCTGTCGGGCCACTGACCGGTTCGTACACGCGCTTCCAGCGTCACCCGGGTGGCGATGAATTCCGGCGCCAGGTCATTGGCCTGGGCGAGCGCCTCCAGCTCCTTGCGCAGCAGCGTCAGCTGGCCCTTCTCGGCGCCCTCCAAGGGTGCGCCCGCCAGCGGGAAATCGGCCGGCACCGGCCCGAAGCTGGCGAGCAGCTCCAGCATGCGATCAGCGTCTCGCTGCGGGTCGCGGCGACCGGCTTCCTGCAGCGCGCGAATCACCGCGGCGCGGTCGTCGGTGCCGGCGAAGGCCAGCGCGACCACGCTGCCATTGGGCAGGATCCAGCTGCGCGGCTTGTCGCGACGCTCGGCCTCAACCTGGCGCCAATGCAGCAACTGGTTCATTCGATGCTGCACCGCGGGCGGATACTGACCGGCATTGCGTTCGCTCAGATGCATCCAGGCTGGCACCGGCGCGAGGACGCGCTCGACCTGCCGTTCGCAATCCTCGATCAGCCATTCGCGGCGCTGCCGCTGGTCGACCTGTTCGAGCAGACGCTGGGCCAGTGGCAGCAGATAGCGCACATCGTCGGCGGCATAGCGGCATTGCTGTGGCGTCAGCGGTCGGCGCAGCCAGTCCGATTGCTGCTCGCCCTTGCTCAGGGTCACGGACAGCTGCTCGGCCACCAGTCGTTGATAGCCGATCTGCCCGCCGGTGCCGCACAGCTGGGCGGCAATCTGGGTGTCCAGCAACTGTTGCGGGCGCGCGCCGGTCCAGCGCGCCAACACTTCGATGTCTTCACCGCCGGCATGAATCCACTTGCGCAGTGTCGGGTCGGCCAGCAGGCCGCCAAGTTCCGCGCGACGATCCTGGGTCAGCGGATCGAGCAGCCAGACCTGACCGGCCGCAGCCAGCTGCACCAGCCCCAGCTGCGCGTGATAGGTGCGGCGGCGGACGAATTCGGTGTCGATCGCCATCTCGCCGGCAGCCCGTGCCTGGGCACTGAAGGCATCCCAGCCGGACTGATCGGTGAGCCATTGCCATCCCGATGCTGGCTCTGGTTCAGCCGCAGCGACTACAGTAACGGGACTGGCCTTCTGCTTGTCGTCGTCTCGATCAGCCATCCGTGGTCCAAACGCTCAAGAACAACCTGAGCTTCATGCTGGCGCTGGGCATCATACTGGGCGCAGTCGCCCTGGGGGCATTGCGGCAGCAATGGGCGACCTCGGGCGGGCCGCTGGTGCTGTTCGAGGAACGTCGCAGCAGCGACGAGCCATTGGCCGACAGCGTGGGTCTGATCGCCCCCGACACCGATCTGGCCTCACTGGATGAAGATGCCGAGATGGAGGACGCTGCCGAGGCGGCCGTCGAGGAGCCGGTCGAGCAGGCCATGCCTGAAGATCTGGTGCAAGGTCTGGAGCGCTTGCAGCAGGCCCTGACGGACGGTCGGTTGTTCAGTCCCGAAGGCGACTCGGCAGCGTGGTGGGTGGATTCGGTGCTGCGCGTCAATCCGGATCAGGCCGAAGGGCGTGAGGCGCTGACGCGGCTCATCGACGAGCTCACCGCCTTCAGCGCCGGCCGGTTGCCCGCTGAAGACATGGCCGGCGCCGAACGGACCTTGGCGCTGTTGCAGCGCCTCCAGGCCGATGCCGGACAGGTGGCCGCAGTCCAGCATGTCATCGACTCGGCACGTGAGCTGGCGGGTCTGATCGAGCGCGGCGAGCGCCTGTTGGCCCGCGAAGGCGCCAGCGCCCAAACCCTGTTGCGGGCCGGTGAGCGCTTCAAGGCCGCGCTGGCCATCGACGACGCCAATCCGGCCGCCACCAAAGGTGTTGAGACCGTCCAGCGCCGGTTGGTCGAAGTCGCCTTGGCCGCCTCGCAGGATTACGACTTCCAGCGTGCCGACACGCTGATCGAGCAGGCGCGGGCGTTGCAGGAGCGTTCACGGCTGGTCGATGGCGCCTCCGCCCAGCTGATGGCTTTCCGGGCCCAGAGCGAAGCGGAGTTGCTGGCCCAGTTCGATCAGGCACTGGACGAACGCGATGTGGCCACGGCGCGCTCGGCGCTGGAGCGTCTGCGCAAGTTCCTCGGTGACGAACGTCGCTTGCGCAGCCTGGATCGCAAGATCTCCAATGCCGAGTTGTACGCCGGCTACAGCCCCGGCGAGACCTTTGCCGATACCTTGGCCGGCGGCGGTCGCAGCCCGCGCGTGGTGGTGATCCCGGTCGGTCGCTTCGTCATGGGCTCGCCGGAATCCGAGCCGGGACGCGAGCGCGTCGAAGGGCCGCAGCGCGAACTGCGTTTCACGCGTGGCTTCGCGCTGGCGCAGAGCGAGATCAGCGTCGCCGAGTTTCGTCGCTTCGTCGAGGCGACCAACTATGTGACCGATGCCGAGCGCGAGGGCTCCTCGGCGACCTATGACGAGCGCGGTGGCCGCCTGGTCAAGCGGCGCGGCGTCGACTGGCGGCGTGACTTCCGCGGCAGCAAGGCTCGCGATGCCGATCCAGTGGTGCACGTCTCCTGGAATGACGCCACCGCCTACGCTCGCTGGCTCTCCGACAGCAGCGGCAAGACTTATCGGCTGCCCACCGAAGCGGAGTTCGAGTACGCGCTGCGCGCCGGCACCCAGACGGTCTACTGGTGGGGCGATGGCGCACCGGATCGGGTGGTCGCCAATCTCACCGGCAGTCAGGACATCTCCAAGGGCCGGCATCAATGGACCAATGCCTTCCCCAACTACGGCGATGGCTTTTGGGGGCCGGCGCCAGTGCGCTCATACGAAGCCAATCCCTTCGGGCTGTACGACATCGATGGCAATGTGTCCGAGTGGGTCGAGGACTGCTGGCATGACAGCTATCGCCGCGCGCCGGAAGAACCGGTCGCCTGGGTCAATGCCGGCTGCGAAGCCCGCGTGGTGCGCGGCGGCTCCTGGGGCAGCGCCCCGGAACAATCGCGCAGCGCCTACCGCATTCCCACGATTGCCAGCGGCGTCGGCGGACGCGTCGGTTTTCGCGTGGCGCGAGAACTGGGTGGCTGAGCCGATGGAAGCCGATGCATCAGCCCATTTGCTGACTCGCGAAGCCTGCTCAACCGTGCCTTCTGTTGACGCCATGGAAGCGAGATTCCGCCAGGCGATCTCGTTGAACGCAAAGGTCTCGACAATCCTGCAGTGCTGGCCAAGGCTCGACCTGCCGAATGCATGGTTGGTCGCTGGTTGCCTTTTCCAATCGGTCTGGAATCAGCAGTCTGGACAGGATGTCGAGCGGGGCATCAGGGACTACGACATTTTCTACTTCGACCCAAGCGACTTGAGCCAGTCTGCGGAGCAGGCCATGCAGGCCAGGGTTGATGGCCTGCTCAGTTCGTTGAAGATCAAGATCGATGTGGCGAACCAGGCTCGAGTCCATCTCTGGTACCCGCAGCACTTCGGCCGGCCCTACGCACCGCTGACCTCGGCGGAGGAGGGCATTCGCCGATTTCTCGCACTGGAGTGTTGTGTGGCTGTGCGTCCGGATGCCTGCTTCGCACCGTTCGGACTGGCCGGCCTGTTCGAGGGCACGCTCACGCCCAATCCGTTTTCACCCTACCCAGAACTCTTCTCTGCCAAGGCGGCCAGTTATCTGGAGCGTTGGCCACATTTGGTGGTTCGCAGCAACGAGTTCCCAAGGCTCAAGTGATCGCCGATTGCGAACGTGTGACGCTGATGCTCGTCGCCGCGGTCCTGCTGTCGGTCGGCGGCGCGGCGCAAGCCGACCGCGTCCTCTACCAAGAGACGCAGACGCTGCGGGCCGAGGCGCCTGGATTGCTGGTCAGCCATTGGCACGACTGGTCGGGGATCTGGACGCCGGATGGCAAGATGTCGCTGCATTTCACGCCGGACACGCCGTTTGGGGTAGCGGAGACGGTGTCGGTGCTGGAATTTTCGAGCAAGCCTGACCAGCCGGCCAGACGTGTTTCGAGTCCGCCGTTGACCGATTTGTCGATCAGTGCCGATGGGCGTTACGTAATCGGGCTGTCCAGCATCAAGGTTGGCAACGTGGCTCAGCTGGCCGTGTGGTCGAGCAGTGCTGACTTGCTGGCCTGGCGCACGATCACGAGCAGGCTGTACTGCCTCGATCAGGCCGAGATGGATCGGCTCAAGGCCCATTCACCGGACGACTTCTCGACCTTGCTGCGTTGGCACGATCAGTCTGGTGTTCCGGTGGGATGGCGTGAGGGCGATCGCATCTATCTGCAGCGGTCGCCGCTCTGGCCGTCGCTCACGGATTCACTTCGCACGCAACTGTCTGAGCAAGCTTGTCCCAATCCGGCGTCTGCCACGATTTCAGAGTCGGTCACCAACTGGGTGAACTGGCATGCGGACGATGACCCGCAGCCCAGCGTGCTTGAGCGGGACGGTCAGCCGATCGCTCTGCGGCTGCGCGATCGGTCCGGCGAGATGATCGAGATCGATCTGTTTCCTCAATGGCTGACCGCGGCCGACCTGCAGTGAGTGCATCGCTTCGATCTGACAGGTGGGCGCCGCAGCGGCTACTGCCGGCTGCCTACGCACTGCTGTTGATCGGGCTTTGTGTCGTGGTCCTGTTGCCCTTGCGGCAGTCGGAGCTGCACACCGATGACTGGGGCTGGCTGGCGATTGCCCGCCACGCCGATGCGGGTCTGGCCAGTTATCAGCAGACGCTGTTGTTCGGCTACTTCTATCGGCCGACGGCGATGTTGTTCTGGGAACTGCGGGAGCAACTGGCCGGCTTGTCCGTGACTGGCCAGCTGTGGATCTCGCTATTGCTGCTGGCGAGCTGTGGCGTGCTGCTGAGTGGCTGGCTGCGCAGTACCGGGCTGCCGAGCTTGGCGGCCGCGCTGGCTGGGGCGTTGCTGGTGCTGTGCCCACCGATCGCCGGGACGGCCATGTGGTTGTCCAGCCACAACGAGATGCTGGCGGTGGCCTTCGGGCTGTTGGCCCTGTGGGCATCCAGTCAGATGAGCTGGTGGCGCTGGTGCCTTGCCGCACTGGCCTTGTTCCTGTCGATCACCTCAAAGGAAACCGGCTATGTGTTTGCGCTGGCGGCTGCGGTGCAGCAGCTGCCGCAGTGGCGCGCGGGGCTGCCGCGATGGATGGCCTGGGCCGGTTGTTTTGTCGTTCCCGTGCTGATCGCCTGGCTGCTGCGTCAGAGCGTCATCATTCCAATCGGGCTGGAACTGGATCTGAGCGTGGCCGCCAGTCAGTTCGCCACCGGCTTGCAGTTGTGGCTGGCGCACCTCCCGTCCGCGTTGAGTGGCTGGCCCGGGCCCGCCTCATGGCGCTCAGTGGTGGCCCTGTTGATTCTCGGTGGCCTGGGTGCCTGGAGTCTGCGGGCAGTGGCGGGGCCCCACAGACGCTTGCTTGGGGCCGCGTTGGTATTGTTGCTGCTGCCGCCGCTGTTGATGAGCCCGATCACGTCCGAGGTGCTGGGGCAGGCCGGCGCCGGCGAGATCCTGGTCAATCTGCGCTTCTATTGCACCAGCATGGTGGGGCTGGTGGTGCTGCTGGCACTGAGCCTGTCCTGCGTCAAGCCACCGAAGGTGGGGGCTGCGGCATTGCTCGTCATTGCGGCGCATTGGGGCGTGGTGAGCTACGGCCAGGCCGGACGTTGGCGCGACGAAACGCGGCAACTCAGTCCGAACTGGGCCGAACTCGCCGCCCAGGTCGAGCGTGCCGAAGCGCTGCCGGCCGAGGGCTGCCTGATCGACCTGACCTGTGCCGGTGTCTCCGCCGGCGTGGCGCCCTTCGTCGACCCCATCGTCAAGGCGCAACTGCCGTCGGGTCACCCGGCCCTGCGCTGCGTGATTCTGGTCGACGGACGAGCGCCGTATTACAGCCTGCTGGAGGCTTCACTGTGCGACAGCCAGCCGTGGGCGGGCACGGGCTGGCACGTGTACGAAGAACGAGGCCGACGCTATGCCGACATCATTGGCGAGCTCTGCCAGTTGGCGCTGCGCCCGGACGATCCGCCGACCGTTCCGCGCCAGACAGTGCCCGTCTGCACCGAGACCGGCCACAGCACCGATTGATCGGACGCCTGACCCGGCGGCGTCGCGCTCGAGATCATTCCTCTGCGGAATACGACTCCAGCGGCGGGCAGGTGCAGATCAGATTGCGGTCGCCATAGGCATTGTCGACACGACCGACCGAGGCCCAGTACTTGTCCAACGCCGGGGTGCCGGCCGGGAAGACGCCTTCACGACGGCTGTAGGGCCGTTCCCAGGCATCGTCGGCCAGGTCCTCGACCGTGTGTGGCGCATAGCGGAGCGGGCTCTGCTCGACTGACCAGCGGCCGGCTTCGATGTCCTTGATCTCCGCTCGGATGGCGATCATCGCGTCGCAGAAACGGTCCAGTTCGCTGCGCGATTCGGATTCGGTCGGCTCGATCATCAGCGTGCCGGGGACCGGGAAGCTCATCGTCGGCGCGTGGAAACCGAAGTCGATCAGCCGCTTGGCGATGTCATCCACGCTCACGCCGACGCTGTCCTTGCAGGGCCTTGGATCGATGATGCACTCGTGTGCCACCCGGCCGTGGTGGTTCTGGTAGAGCACCGGGAAATGCGCCTGCAGCCGGGTGGCGATGTAGTTGGCGTTGAGTATCGCCACCTCGGTCGCCCGACGCAGACCCTCGGCGCCCATCATCAGAATGTAGGCGTGGCTGATCGGCAGAATGGAGGCCGAACCGAAGGGCGCTGCCGACACCGGCCCGACCGGGCCCTCGGCTGCCAGCGGGTGACGCGGCAGGAAGGGCGTCAGATGGGCGCGCACGCCAATCGGCCCCATGCCCGGACCACCGCCGCCATGCGGGATGCAGAAGGTCTTGTGCAGATTCAGGTGGCTGACGTCGGCGCCATAGTCACCGGGGCGGGACAGTCCCACCTGCGCGTTCATGTTGGCGCCGTCCAGATAGACCTGACCACCGTGGGCGTGGACGATGTCGCAGATCTCGCGGATCTGCTCCTCGAAGACACCGTGGGTGGAGGGGTAGGTGATCATCAGCGCCGCCAGCTGATCGGCATGCTGACTGGCCTTGGCCTGCAGATCGGCCACATCGACGTTGCCTTCGGCGTCGCAGGCAACCACCACGACCTGCATGCCGACCATCTGGGCCGACGCCGGATTGGTGCCGTGGGCGGACGAGGGAATCAGGCAGATGGTGCGTTGCTGGTCGCCGCGCGAGTGATGCCAGGCACGGATCGCCAGCAGGCCGGCATATTCGCCCTGGGCGCCGGAATTGGGCTGCAGCGAGATGGCGTCATAGCCGGTGATCTCGACCAGCCAGCAGCTGAGTTCATCGCACAGCAGCTGATAGCCGCGGGCCTGGTCGACCGGTGCATAGGGGTGCAGCTGGGCGAATTCCGGCCAGGTGATCGGGATCATCTCGGCGGTGGCGTTGAGCTTCATCGTGCACGAGCCCAGCGGGATCATGGCGCGATCCAACGCCAGATCGCGGTCGGCCAGCTTGCGCATGTAGCGCAGCAACTCGGTTTCCGAGTGGTGGCAGTCGAAGATCGGGTGCTGCAGGCAGGCGCCATGACGACGCAAGCCGTCCGGCAGCAGTGCCGGCGCCGCGGCTTCGACGCTGGCGTAGTCCAGTTCGCCGCCGAAAATTCGCCACAGACTCTCGACCAGTTCCGGTGTGCTGGTCTCGTCCAGGCTGATACCGACCCGGTCGGGTCCGAGCTCGCGCAGATTGATCTGGCTGGCGCGGGCGCGCTGGTGAATCTCCGCGGCTCGGCCGGGGAGGTTGACGCTCAGCGTGTCGAAGGCATGCGTGTTGAGGACTTCGACGCCCAACTGGCGCAGACCGGCGGCCAGTGTGCTGGTGCGCCGCTGCACGGTCGCGGCAATCGCGCGCAAGCCTTCCGGACCATGGTAGACCGCGTACATCGAGGCGATCACCGCCAGCAGTACCTGCGCGGTGCAGATGTTCGAGGTGGCCTTCTCGCGGCGAATGTGCTGCTCGCGGGTCTGCAGTGCCAGTCGCAGCGCGCGATTGCCGCGACGATCGACCGAGACGCCAATCAGCCGACCGGGAATCGAGCGCTTGAGGCTATCGCGGACCGCCATGTAGGCCGCGTGCGGACCGCCATAGCCCATCGGCACGCCGAAGCGCTGCGTGCTGCCGATGGCGATGTCGGCGCCCAGCTCGGCCGGTGGTGTCAGCAGGCACAGCGCCAGCGGATCGGCGGCGACGACGGTCAGCGCCCCGGCGGCCTGCAGTGCGCTGGCCACCGGGCGCAGGTCGCGGACTTCGCCGGAGCTGCCCGGGTACTGCAGGATGGCGCCGAAGACTGCTGCCGGATCGAGATCGGTCAGCGGATCGCCGCTGATGATTTGCCAGCCCAGTGGCTCGGCGCGGGTGTGCAGCAGGGCCAGGGTCTGAGGGTGTACATCGGCATCGACGAAGAAGCACTTCGGCTTGCCCTTGGCGTGCCGTTCGGCCACGGCCATCGCTTCGGCCGCGGCGGTGGCCTCGTCGAGCAGCGAGGCATTGGCCACATCCAGGCCGGTGAGATCGCAGATCATCGTCTGGAAGTTCAGCAATGCCTCCAGCCGCCCCTGGCTGATCTCGGGCTGATAGGGGGTATAAGCGGTGTACCAGGCCGGGTTCTCCAGAATGTTGCGCTGGATGACTGCCGGCACGATCGTGCCGTAATAGCCTTGTCCGATGAGAGAAGTAAAGCACTGATTGTGAATGGAAATCTCGCGCAGCCGGGCAAGCGCCTCGGTCTCGCCCAGTGCGGTGGGCAGATCCAGATCACCGGGCAGGCGGATCGATGCCGGCATGGTTTGCGCCATCAGCGCTTCCAGGCTGGGCGCACCGACGACGGCAAGCATGTCCTCGATCTCGATCGGCGACGGGCCGATGTGACGGGCGGCGAAATCCAGGGCAGGGGGGTTGCTGCGGGGCATCGTGGTCATGGCGGCGGACCTGGCAAAGGGCTTGGGGCCGATCGGTGATCGGGCCTTGCCCCCTCTGTCTGCGGCGCCTGAGAGCGTTACTCCTTCGGCGGACCACCCGCGGGACTAGACCGCAGCGATCACTTTCCAGAGGTCCGTCGGTTGCCCGGCGGGTGCGTCGGTCCTGGGGCCTGAGAGATTCCGGGGCGGTTGCTCCTTCGGCGTTCGACACCAGCCAGGCTGGTCGAACTCTCCCGACGCGCGCTGCGCAGTCTAACCGGTTCGGGCGTCAATGGAGCGTCGGCGCAACTGCTCAAGCGCCGAGTCGGAGCCAGAGCCAAGGCCAGGGCATTCAACACACAGGACACGAAGGACACAAAGGGAAGCGAGAAGCGATGGACAGGGTGGCGGGCGGCTGCCTTGTGGATACGCGGGCTGGGCGCGCGAATGCTCTGGACCCTGGCGACCAAGATCGACGTGGTATTCCGGTTCCAGAGCCCAGCCGATATTGATCCGGCTTTTCCTTCGTGACCTTTGTGTCCTTTGTGTTGAAGTGCACTTGAACCTGCCCCGCCGAAACGGACGCCAGGAAGCGATACTTCGATCGCCACCTGGAGGTTCCCATGCAACGAATTGCACGTCGTCGCTACACCGACGACTTCAAGTCTCAGGCCGTGGCCTTGGCCGAATCGGTCGGTCCGGCCGAGGCGTCCCGGCAGTTGGATATGTCGGTCAAGACGTTGGCCAACTGGCTGACTGCTGCCCGTGCCGGTCAGCCGCTGAGTTCACCTGGCCGCAAGCCGGTCAGCGACATGGAGGCCGAGTTGGCTCGGCTGCGGGCTGAAAATGCCACGCTCAAGATGGAGCGCGAGATCTTAAAAAAAGCGACGGCGTTCTTTGCCAAGGAGTCCAAGTGAGGTACGCCTTCGTCGCTCGTGAACGGACTCGCTATCCGGTCCGGATGCTGTGTCGCCTGCTGGCGGTGTCGGTATCCGGATTTCATGGTTCCTTGCATCGCCAACGCCGCCCAGACCCGGACTTGGCCGTGCGCGCTGATCTGCGCTCGATCCACGCCAGCAGCCGTGGCACTTATGGTCGCCCACGTCTGGTGCACGCCTTGCGGGCTCGTGCTCATGCTGTCGGGCCCAAGCGTGTGGCCCGGCTGATGCGTGAGGAAGGGCTTGCTGGCAAGGTCAAGGGACGCTTCAAGCCTCGGACCACCGACAGCCGACACCGCCGCCCGCTGGTGGAGAACCGGCTGGATCGGCGATTTGCCGTGGACAGTCCGGTACCCGCCTGGGTCGGGGACATCACCTATCTGCCGACTCGAGAGGGCTGGCTGTACCTGGCCACGGTGATCGACCTGCGCACTCGGCAGGTACTCGGCTACAGCCTGTCCGAGCGCATGCCCGACGATCTGGTGCAACAAGCATTCGTGAACGCTTGGTCAGCCTCGCCAGTTGGCCCGGGCGTGTTGTTCCACTCCGACCGTGGCAGTCAGTACGCCAGCGCGGATTTCGGAAAGACACTGACCGCACATGGCTTCGTGCCGAGCATGAGTGGCAAGGGCAACTGCTGGGACAACGCCGTAGCCGAGAGCTTCTTCGCCACCCTCAAGAACGAAGAAGCCACCGGCGTATACCCGACCAAAGCCGCCGCCCACGCCGCCATCGCCAGCTATATCCACGGCTTCTACAATCCAACCCGGTTGCACTCCGCTCTCGGCTATCGGTCGCCAAACGACTACGCCAAGTCGGTCGAGCAAGCCGCGTGACCCTGTGCTTCTTGGCGTCCGTTCTCAGGGGGCAGGTTCAACTTGATCTGCGCTCACCCTTGCCGCCCCTGAACTGCTGAGGCACAGTGCGGCGCCGTCCGCGAGCGATTTGGATGCGCGCGCCCACTCCCGTGCTGTCGATGTTGCTGGCCGTGGCGGCCTTTGCGGTCATGGACGCCTGCCTGAAGGTGCTGACCGATCACTATCCGTCGCTGCAGATCGCCGCGCTGCGCGGACTGGTGTCGTTGCCGCTGGTGCTGCTGTGGATTGCCTGGAGCGGGGCCTTCGCCAGACTGTGGAAGGTTCGTTGGGGGCTGCACCTGTTCCGCGGTGTGATGTCGGTGCTGATGATGGGGTGCTTCGTCTACGGCCTGCGAACGCTGCCGCTGACCGAGGCTTATGCGCTGTTCTTCGTCGCGCCCTTGCTGTTGACGGCGCTGTCGGTGCCGATTCTCGGTGAACAGGTCGGCTGGCGACGCTGGCTGGCCATTGCCATCGGCATCCTGGGCGTGCTGTACGTCCTGCGGCCCACGGGCGCAGGCATGGTGTCGCTGGCCGGTTTGGCGATCATTGTGGCGGCCTTCGGCTACGCGTTGACCGCGATCACGGTGCGGGTGTTGGGCCGCACTGACAGCCCGCAGGCCATCGTCTTCTGGATGATCACGATGCTCAGCCTGTTTGCGCTGGCAGCGGGCTGGCGCGACTGGGTGCCGGTGCGCGGCGAACACGCGCATTGGCTGGTGGGCGTGGCGATCAGCGGTGCGCTGGGCCAATGGGCCATCACCGAGGCCTTCCGGCGCGGCGAAGCCAGCGTGGTGGCGCCACTGGAATACACCGCACTGGCCTGGGGCATGCTGCTGGACTGGACGCTGTGGCAGGTGATGCCGGAAGCCCGCGTGCTGGTCGGTGCGCTGGTGGTGGCCGCGTGCGGTGTCTACCTGATCCTGCGGGAGAGCCAGCTGCGGCGAGCAGCCCCGGACGCGGAGTAGACTGCAGCCCGTTTTGCCGATCCAGGACCCTCATGCAGCCCACCAACCAGCGCGCCCTCGAGCAGGATGTCACCACCGACCTGAGCAATCGGCTGACCTATGACCGCTATCTGGGTTTGGACAGCCTGCTGTCGGCGCAACATCCGCTGAGTGATCCGCCGCATCACGACGAGATGCTGTTCATCATCCAGCATCAGACCTCCGAGCTGTGGATGAAACTCATCGTGCATGAGTTGCAGGCGGCGTTGGGCCATCTGCGTGGCGATCGGATCGATCCATGCCTGAAGATCCTGGCTCGAATCAAGCACATCCAGAAACAGTTGTTCGAGCAGTGGTCGGTGCTGGAGACGCTGACGCCGAGTGAGTACATCGAGTTTCGCCACGTGCTCGGTCCGGCCAGCGGCTTTCAGTCACTGCAGTACCGCCTGATTGAGTTCCTGCTCGGCAACAAGAATGCCGACATGCTGGCGGTGTTCCGCTACGACGCGACGCAGCTGGCCCGGCTGGAAGCCGCGCTGCGCACACCGTCGCTGTACGACGAGTTCCTGCGTTATCTCGCCCGTGCCGGACATGCCGTGCCGGAGGCGCTGCTGATTCGCGACGTGACCCAGCCGCACGAGCGCGATCCGGCGCTGGTCACGGTGTTCGAGCG
>JAWLAT010000009.1:0-179394 GCA_041395325.1 Lysobacterales bacterium | reverse complement strand
CCACCGCCGACATCGCCCCAGCGCGTCTCGGCCCCGACCAACTGGCGGCCAACTTCGCCGACATCGCGCCGCGGCTGTCGCCGCAGGCGGCGCTGGTGGAGGCCAATCGCTGTCTGTATTGCTTCGATGCGCCCTGCGTGCAGGCCTGTCCGACGGCGATTCCGATTCCGCACTTCATCCGCCGTATTGCGACCGAGGACCAGCGGGGGGCGGCGACGGCGATTCTGTCGGCGAACATCCTCGGCGGGCTGTGTGCGCGGGTCTGTCCGACCGAGATCCTCTGCGAGGGGGACTGCGTGCGAAATCGGCCCGGCGATGAGCCGATCCGCATCGGCGCGCTGCAGCGCTACGCCACCGACTGGGTCTACGACGAGCGCCCTGCCCTGTTCCAGCGGGCCGAAGCCAGCGGCCGCCATGTGGCCGTGGTTGGCGCCGGTCCGGCCGGTCTGGCCTGCGCCCATGCGCTGGCACTGGCCGGGCACGAGGTGACGATCTTCGAGGCGCTGGACAAGCCCGGCGGTCTCAACGAATACGGCATCGCCGCCTACAAGCTGCCCGAGTTCGCCCAGATCGAGATCGACTGGCTGCTGGGCATCGGCGGCATCACGCTGCGTTGCGGTCAGGCGCTGGGGCGCGATTTCGACCTGGACGATCTGCGCACCGTGCACGACGCGGTCTTCGTGGCGGTCGGCCTGGGTGGCAGCCACGCGCTGGGCATCGAGGGTGAAGATCTTGGCGGGGTCCGGCCAGCGGTGGAATTCATCCACGAGTTGCGCCAGTGCAGCGATCTGTCGACGCTGCCGATCGGCCGTCGCGTCGTGGTCATCGGCGGCGGCAACACCGCCATCGATGCCGCCATCCAGAGCAAGCGGCTGGGCGCCGAGCAGGTCACGCTGGTCTACCGTCGCGGACCCGAATCGATGAGCGCCACCGGCCACGAACAGTCCTTCGCCAAGGACGAAGGCGTGGTGGTGCGCCACTGGCTGGCGCCGCGCCGCATCCTCGGCGAGGACGGCCAGCTCAGCGCGGTGGAGTTCGAACAACAGGCTCTCGACGCCGACGGCCGCCTGCGCGGCACCGGTCAGGGTTGTCGCCTGCCGGCCGATCTGCTGTTGCTGGCGATCGGCCAGCAGCTACAGCCGCCAGCCGGACTGGACTGCGCCCACGGCCGCATCGTCGTTGACGAGCACGGGCAAACCTCGCTGGCCGGGGTCTGGGCCGGCGGCGATGCCAGCGGCGGTGGACTGGACCTCAGCGTGCAGGCGGTCGAGGACGGCAAGCGCGCCGCCGCCGCCATCGATGCCGCCCTGCGCGGCCAGGGAGCAGAGCATGGCTGATCTGAGCTGCGACTTCGTCGGCATCCGTTCGCCCAACCCCTTCTGGCTGGCCTCGGCGCCGCCCACCGACAAGGCCTACAACGTCAACCGCGCCTTCGAGGCCGGCTGGGGCGGCGTGGTCTGGAAGACGCTGGGACTGGACCCGCCGGTGGTCAACGTCAGCTCGCGCTACGGCGCGGTCACGTTGAAGGGCCAGCGCATCGCCGGCCTGAACAACATCGAGCTGATCACCGACCGGCCGCTGGCCGTCAACCTGGCCGAGATCGCCCAGGTCAAGCGCGACTGGCCGGACCGCGCGATGATCGTCTCGCTGATGGTCCCCTGCGAGGAAGACGCCTGGAAGCAGATCCTGGCGCAGGTCGAGGACACCGGCGCCGACGCGGTGGAGCTGAATTTCGGCTGCCCGCACGGCATGAGCGAACGCGGCATGGGCTCGGCCGTCGGCCAGGTGCCCGAATACATCGAGATGGTCGCCGCCTGGGTCAAGCAGCACTCGCGCCTGCCCTGCATCGTCAAGCTCACCCCCAACATCACCGACGTCCGCTTCGCCGCCCGCGCCGCCTTCCGCGGCGGCGCCGATGCGGTGTCGCTGATCAACACGATCAACTCCATCGTCGGCGTCGATCTGGACGCGATGGCCCCGCTGCCCACCGTCGACGGCAAGGGCACCCACGGCGGCTACTGCGGCCCCGCGGTCAAGCCCATCGCACTGAACATGGTCGCCGAGATCGCCCGCGACCAGGAGACCTACCGCAAACCCATCTCCGGCATCGGCGGCATCGGCAGCTGGCGCGACGCCGCCGAGTTCATGGCCCTCGGCGCCGGCAGCGTGCAGGTCTGCACCGCCGCCATGCACTACGGCTTCCGCATCGTCGAAGACATGATCGCCGGCCTGTCCAACTGGATGGACAGCAAGGGCTACGCCCGCCTGGACGACCTCGTCGGCCAGGCCGTCCCCAACGTCACCGACTGGCAGTACCTGAACCTCAACTACGACATCAAGGCCCGCATCAACCAGGACCTCTGCATCCAGTGCGGCCTCTGCCACATCGCCTGCGAAGACACCGCCCACCAGGCCATCACCACCCAGAAAGACGGCAAACGCCACTTCGAAGTCGACGACAGCGAATGCGTCGGCTGCAACCTCTGCATGCACGTCTGCCCGGTGGACAGCTGCATCACGATGGAGCGGGTGGATGAGGGCGGCTATCGGAACTGGACGGAGCATCCGAACAATCCGATGAGAAAGGTATAGAAGCAGTTCCAGTGGCCAGTTCCAGTCGCCAGTTGGAGCCGCCAGAGCGGGCCAAGGGTTGCTGGAGAACTGGTCGAGGCGTGTGTGAGCCCGCCCTGCAGGCGATTGAGCGTCAGCATCAGGCCGCGTCGCGACTCCACTTTCGCGAGCAGTCCACCGGCGCTCAGTGGGAGCGAGCTCGCTCGCGATCTTTTCAACTGGCTACTGGAACTGGCTACTGGAACTGGCTCTCCGCTACTGGAACAGGCAACTGGAACTAGACCCATGACCCCAACCCGCCGCACCACCGCACCCGACCTGGTCAACGAAGACCTATTGCCCGCCCCAGCTTCCGCGCGAAACTGGACCTGGCTCTCCATCGCCTCGCTTTGGGTCGGCATGGTGGTCTGTGTGCCCAGCTACATGCTGGCCGCGGGGCTGGTGGCCGAGGGGATGTCGTTGGGGCAGGCGGTGACGACGATCTTCCTCGGCAACCTGATCGTGCTGCTGCCGATGCTGCTGATCGGCCACGCCGGCACCAAGCACGGCATCCCCTTCCCGGTGCTGCTGCGGGCCTCCTTCGGCACCCGCGGGGCCAAGCTACCGGCGTTGCTGCGCGGACTGGTGGCCTGCGGCTGGTTCGGCATCCAGACCTGGGTCGGCGGCTTTGCGATCTATACGCTGGTCAACCTGCTCTCCGGCGGCGCGATCAGCGGCAATCCGCTGCCGGTGCTGGGCATCGACCTCGGTCAGACCCTGTGCTTCCTGGCCTTCTGGGCCATCCACGTCTGGTTCATCGCCCGCGGCACCGAATCGATCCGCTGGCTGGAAACCCTGGCCGCGCCGCTGCTGATCATCATGTGCCTGGCGCTGCTGCTGTGGGCCTGGATCCGCGCCGACGGCTTCGGTCCCATGCTTTCGGCCCCCTCCAAATTCGCCGAAGGCGGCGAGCGCGCCGGCCAGTTCTGGCAGGTCTTCTGGCCCTCACTGACCGCCATGGTCGGCTTCTGGGCCACGCTGGCGCTGAACATCCCCGACTTCACCCGCTACGCCCGCAGCCAGCGCGACCAGATGCTCGGCCAGGCCCTCGGCCTGCCGCTGCCGATGGCGCTGCTGGCCTTCATCGGCGTCGCCGTCACCTCGGCCACCGTGCTGATCTTCGGCGAGGCGATCTGGGACCCGGTCGCCCTGACCGGCCGCATGGGCGGCCTCGGCGTGGTCATCGCGCTGATCGCGCTGGTGCTGGCCACGCTCACCACCAACCTCGCCGCCAACGTCGTCGCTCCAGCCAACGGCTTCTCCAACCTCGCCCCCGGCAAGATCTCCTTCAAGCTCGGCGGCTACATCACCGCCGGCATCGGCATCGCCATCTTCCCCTGGAAGCTGCTGGAAAGCACCGGCGCCTACATCTTCACCTGGCTAATCGGCTACTCCGCGCTTCTGGGCCCCATCGCCGGCATCATGCTCGCCGACTACCTGCTGCTGCGTCGCACCGAGCTGGATGTCGGCGCGCTGTTCCGGCATGACGGGCCGTATGGGTATCGGGGTGGATGGAACCCAGTCGCGGTGGTGGCGCTGGTGATCGGCGTACTGCCGAACCTTCCCGGGTTCCTGCAGGCCGCGGGGTTTGTGGAATCGGTGCCGGGGGTGTTTGGCGCGATCTATACGTATGCTTGGTTTGTGGGGCTAGTGGTCGCGGCTGGGGTTTATTTGGGGGGGATGCGGGTTTTCCCGGCGCACCGCTGATGGGCGCGACGTGGATCTTCAGGAGGGTCTTGCAGTCCCAGCCAGCGAACCTCACCCTATCGGCATGAACTCACTCCTGGACGTCTTCGGCTCGGCTCATCGCGCTGCCGACATCAACTCGGCGCTGGATCTGCTGGCGGGAGAGGCCGAGACAGAACGAGGCGCGGTGTTCACACGCCCAGAAGTGGCGGCGGCCATCCTGGATCTGGCGGGGTACACCGGAGATCGCGCCCTGCATCGATTGCGCTTGCTGGAACCCGCCTTTGGTAGGGGCGACTTCCTGCTTCTTGCTGTGGAACGTCTGCTGGAAGCGTGGCGTCGCGACGGCGGCGTTGCAGAGACTGCGCTGCCGGATCTCACGGACGCAGTGCGCGCCGTCGAGCTGCATCGAGAGAGTGTCGACGAGGTGCGCTCCGCGATCAGAAAGCGACTCTGTACCGCCGGCATCGGAACAGCGACCGCCGACGCCCTTTGCGATCGCTGGCTGGTTTGCGACGACTTTCTATTGGCCTATCTGCCACACGAGTTCGATGTGGTCGTTGGCAACCCGCCTTACGTTCGCCAGGAGCGCATTCCAGCCGCCCTGTTGGCCGAATACCGGTCGCGCTTTCGTACGCTATTCGATCGCGCGGATCTGTACATACCCTTCTACGAGCGCGCCCTGGACCTCCTCGTGCCCGGTGGACGGTTGGGATTCATCTGTGCCAATCGATGGATCAAGAACCGCTATGGCGGACCCTTGAGAGCCAAGATCGGCAAGGACTTCGCCCTTCTTCATTTCCTGGACATGGAAGGTGTCGATGCCTTCCAGAGTGAGGTCATCGCCTATCCAGCCATCACTATCATCGAACGCCCAAGTGATCCGAGCGCCCCACGCCCCCCAACGCGGGTGACCAAGGGCGTCGAACTTCGACGGCTGGGACTGAGCCACGCCGTGCAGAACCTTCTGGCGGTCAAACTGCAGAAGAGCATTGAAGAGATTGCACTCTGTAGCCTGACCGGGGACGGACCCTGGCTGCTCGACGACTTGCCCAGATTGCGACTGCTACGCCGTCTGGAATCCAGATTTCCCTTGCTTGAAGAAGCCGGGTGCAAGGTCGGCATCGGCGTGGCCACAGGCTGTGACCGAGTGTTCATCGACGAACTCGAAGATCTGCCTGTCGAGTCGGAACGCAAGCTGCCACTGGTCATGGCGCGCGATCTAGTGCAGGGGCGTATCCGCTGGAACGGCAAGGGCATCGTCAATCCCTTCGAGGCCGATGGCTCACTGGCAGATCTGGAGCGCTACCCGCGCTTCGCCAGCTATCTGTACCGACACTACGACGCCGTCGCCGGACGACATGTCGCCAAGCGCAGTGGCGAAGGCTGGTATCGCACGATCGACCGGATCTATCCGGAACTCGTGCGAGTTCCCAAGCTGCTGGTACCCGACATCAAGGGAGAGGCGACCTTCGTCATCGATGAAGGCCGCTACTACCCACATCACAATCTGTATTTCATCACCAGCCGCGATTGGGATCTGCGCGCCTTGCGTTGCGTGCTGCGCTCGTCGCTGAGCGTGACGATCGTCGCGACCTATTGCACCCGGATGGCCGGTGGCTTTCTGCGTTTTCAAGCGCAATATCTGCGTCGGCTGCGCCTGCCGCACTGGACGGATGTTTCCGAGCAGCTTCGAAGTCGCTTGATTGCGCTGGCGGACGACGAGGACACAAGCGCCCTGGATCGCCCTGTCTTCGAGCTCTTCGGCCTCAGTCATTCCGATGGCCAGCTGGTGCAGCAGATCGCCACTCAAGCGCAAGTCACGAGCCAAAAGCACCGAGCGCAGACCGAATGAAGCCAGAACTGCTTCCACCGAATTTCGACACGCGCCTAAGCGATGCCATCACGCAATTCTGGGCTACCCGTGGCTCGTCCAAGGTCAAGCAGAGCAGGGCGGGACCCGAGGATGCCGTGGTTATCGGTCAGAACATGAACGGATCGTCGACTGGTGCGCGAAGTGGCGCGTCATTGTGGACTTCAGACGAAAGTGTTCATTCCAGAACACCTCAGTTGGTCTTGCCTGGGTATTTTCGGGCCACCAAGAATTGGGATGTTCTGGTGGTCCACAAGCGCCGCTTGCTGGCAGTCTTCGAGTTCAAATCGCAGGTTGGCTCCTTCGGCAACAATCTAAACAACCGCAGCGAGGAAGTGATTGGCTCGGCAGCAGACCTGTGGGTCGCCCACCACCACCGGGCCTTCAGTGATGGCCCCCGCGGAGATGGCCTGCGCGTTGCCGAACCCACGGCCTACGAAACCCCGGTGAGCCTGCTGAACCCAGACTTGATCAGTGATCCGCGACCGCCATTCCTCGGCTGGCTGATGTTGCTTGAAGACTGCGCCGCATCGCGCGCCCCGGTGTCCGTGCGAGAACCGCATTTCAAGGTATTTCAGGAGTTTCGCAACGCCTCCTATGCAGAGCGGTATCGGATCCTCTGTGAGCGATTGGTGGAGCGCCAGCTCTACGCGGCTGCGGCGCTGGTCTTGACCTCAGGAGGCGAACGGGAGCACGTCGCCCTGTCAAGTGCAACGAGCCCGCACAACTTGTTCAGGGAGTTCGCTGGGAGGATGTTGGCGGCTGGGTAGGCGAGTTGGGTCAACTGCAATTGGTGTCAGGACGGCCTTCATCGACCCGGGCAAGCCTTGGCAGAATGCCACTGTCGAGAGTCTAAACGGCAAGTTCCGCGACGAGTGCTTGAGCATGGAGTGGTTTCGCAACCCAAGTAATCGGTGGTCCGAAAATGCCCGGCAAGTCACCACGACGTCGCAGGAAGCTTCGCGGCAGTTGGGCGGCTGCCTTCGGATCGACGGTACCAATCTGGGTGGCGAGATCAATGCGCGAAGGCTGGCCGGTAGCGTGTGGCCACGAGGCCAGTACGCACCCTGAGGAAGCCCCCAGACCACGGAGAAGCTGTCATCTGGGGGTTGAGCGGGGGGAGGCGTCCATGTATGTCCGAAGTTTATCTCTCTCCCAAGCGCGGCGCCCTACAGATCGTCCTGAGCGGCTCGTTCGTCTTCCTCGGCTTGTCTCAACTCCTCAGACGAAACGAGCCAAACCACCGCTTGGTCGAACTTGAAATACTGCCTCGCGATAATGCTCGATTCACCGATAATCCAGACCGCGTCGTTCGAGACGAACTCTGCACCAAAAGCGTTTCGCAGGGTGCGCCGATCGGCGCGAGTCGGTTTACCAAACTTCTTTTCAAGCGCAGGGAAGACCGACTGCCAATCACTGGGTTTCAACTGAGCATGCACGCTTGCAACAGCACCCTTGGAGTACATAACGACAAATAGAGCGTCTGCCCCGGCCAGAGTCGTTCTGTGCGTGCAGCCAATGTCAGCATGACCAGTGCTTACCTTGTTACAGGTTATCTCACTTGCCGCCAGTGTGGATGAGACGCGTTCACGTGACATCCCAAGTGTGATGCCCTTGATGTCAACCATCCGGTCAGCTGCGTGCGCAGGTAGCGCTAGGATCAGTAGTAGCGATTGTGCAGCGATAATGCGACGAATGCTCATTTGTCATCTTCTCCAGACCGGCGCTCTTGCGAGTATGGCCACTGCGAACACGTAGAAACCCCTGTTGGTCATTTGGCTTCAAGTGACGGCTCGAGGATTCTCTGTGAGTTCATTTGCCGTATGCTGTGCTCGGAGAGTCCGTAGAGCAAATTGAAACGCCTTGATAAGCGTACGGCATTCTGAATCACCGCCAAGAACAATCTCGATCTCCTCCGCTTCCTGAGGCGTATTACCGTTTACACCGATTCTAAGATCGGTGCCTCCACCGTTGCGTAGCCTGAAAATGGTGCGGCCTCCTGCTCCAGAGTCGCCACCCTTGGGACAGTTAGTGCCCGCCTCTACATACAGACAGCTCATGTCACTGAACTCCGTAGTAGCAGTAAATACTTCTATCATCTTAAATTCCAAATTAGAAATTGCGATCATGGTGCAATAGCATATCCCTGCTCAAGGGCTTCGTCCAATCGGCGCGGGGGCGGGTGGGCGATGCCTGGGACATACATGGACGCCTCCCCCCACTCAACCCCCAGCTGACGGCTTTTTCGTAGTCTGGGGGCTTCCTTGGGGTGCGCGCGGAGCTCGTGCCCAGGGACAACGAGGACAGGGACAACGAGGACACCCGCACTCTCAGCGGCGCGCCTGACGTTGGTGCGAATAGCTCGCATTAAGGTGGATTACTTGGGTCGGTGAAGACCAGATCAGTCGATCTGCGGCCAATAGCTGCTCTGGACGCACGTAGTCCCATGTTCGAGGCACGACTCAGCCGCCGATCCATGTCGGCGGCTGCTCTCATCGCGTCAATCTGACCGGTTTGGGCTTCGCCCGCTGCTCATTGAGTAGTCGAACCACACCGATGCCCTGCAGCCAACGCTGACCGATGTCTTCAGCGTAGTCCAGGATCCGCTCGGCGGCGCCGATCACTCGGTAGAAGTCCGATTCGGTGCCTTTGACCTGGCGGGTCCAGGCGCGGTCGGAGAGCACAAATCGGTCCAGCAGTGCCGGTCGTTGCTCACCGTTCTCGCGAAGATCCAACACATCGGGCACCGAAGGTGCGGAAGCCTGGGACATGCGCGCTTTCCCGCCATGCCTTGGACTGGTACACCCAACCAACCTTCCCTCCAGCTGTCGCTCGACGACACCGAGGACACCCGCGCTCTCAGCGGCACGTCTGAGGTTCATGCGAATAGCGCGCAATAAGGTGGATCGCTTGGGTCGGTGAAGACCAGATCGGTCGATCTGCGGCCAAGTGCTGCTCTGGACCCACGTAGTCCCATGTTCGAGGCACGACTCAGCCACCGATCCATGTCGGCGGCTGCACTCATCGCGTCAACTAGACCGGTTTGGGCCTCGCCCGCCGCTCATTGAGCAGTCGAGCCACACCGATGCCCTGTAGCCAACGCTGACCGATGTCTTCAGCGTAGTCCAGGATCTGCTCGGCGGCGCCGATCACTCGGTAGAAGTCCGATTCGGTGCCTTTGACCTGGTGGGTCCAGGCGCGGACGGAGAGCGCAAATCGGTCCAGCAGTGCCGGTCGTTGCTCGCCGTTCTCGCGAAGATCCAACACATCGAGCACCGAAGGTGCAGTTCCCTCGATCTTGCCGCGCTTGGTCGGGTGCATGACCCGCCCAGTCCAGTAGACCAGTCCAAGGTAGTGGCGCAGCGAGATCCCGAGCGCCAGTTCACCCGGCACGCCAGCGACGGGTTTGAGCAGCTTGTCCACATCACCCAAGCGCTCGGCTGTCTCACGGAGCCGCTGCTGGATCGAGGTGTAGTCGCTGGACTCCAGATCAGGCGCCATCGCTGCTCTGATCGGGTTCAAGTCCACGTACACCATCGCTGACAACACGGCCTGCTCATCCAGCAGCCGTTGGCACTTGAACCTGCCTTCCCAGAAGCGGCCCGTGCATCCGTCTTCGAGATTGGCCAATCTGGCGATGTGCTCGTTCAAGCACTTCATGAACTCGCTGACCGAAGCCAGACGCTGGCGAATCTGCGCGATACGTTCGGGTTGGCACAGCCAAGCGGTCAGGCGGTTGACCTTCTGCTGCTCCGAGTAATCAGCCGGACAGTACAGCCGCTGCCAGCGGTCCAGGCATTCGACATCGGACCATTGTTCCACCCAGGCTGGGTCAAACTCCAACGCCAGATGAAGATGGTTGGACATCGCCGCATAGGCCAGCACCCGCACCGCGAAGATCGAAGCCAGTTCGTTCACTCGCACCACGACCCAGTCGCGGCGATGGTCGTAGGATTTGCCGGTCAGCCAATCCATTCCACACAGCCATGCCCGCCGCACACAGCGGCTGACACAGTGGTAGTAGCCCGCCGAGCCAGGCGGCGCAATCGCTGATCTCGCAGTGGTCATGAAGCACAGCGTGCCGCATCATCTGAGCAGCGTCTGCCGGCAAATGGCGTCGGTTTGCGACGGATTAATCTGCTTGGGAGGGTTTGCGTGTCCCAGTTACGTATCGCAACCCCGCCGATTGTTGGAAAAGCGGAAGTTGCCCGGATTGCCTTGAGCTCAGTGGGCACCCGATCTTTGTGTGGGCTTTCAGGCGCCTTAATCTTCGAAGGAATCCGAAAACAGCTCCCAGCCCCGACCATAGACAACTACGCGACCGTCGAGCAGCAAATCTGTAAGACCATCCCCATTGAAGTCCAGAGCCTGCGCGGAGTGATTCGACGGCAATCCGGTTATGGCTACTGCATGGGCCATCAAACTGTCCGAGGTACCAGGCTGCCATCGCGAAGAGGTGCCGAAAACTATGTGGGCGTCGGCTGCGGAACGTATATAGGCGTCGCTTATCCCATCTCCGTTGTGGTCACCCATGACGACAACATCTGCGCCAAACCCCTCCATCGCTGTTGCTCCAATAATAACGGCATGGCTATCATTTGGAATCGAAAGATCAATGGTCTCGGCCGGGGATTCTGAGCCGAATACGACGGCGATCGCACCCTGTGTGCTAGAAAGATTGAGGATCAAGTCCGACAATCCGTCGCCATCCAGGTCCCCTGAGCCGGCCAGGTCGAAACTGGGCGCTACTATATTGAAGCCTGTCGGCGGCGCTAGATTAGCGAGATCCAAGGGGTCAATATCACCATTCCGGCCAAAAACAACGTGTACGAGTGGCGATCGCTTAATGGCAGCGTCGTTTCGCAGATCGCCATTCATGTCACCCATGCTCAAACCTTCCTGTACTCCCTGCCCTCCATTGATAATCACCCAGCCAGAATCGCAATTGAATCCAACCCCATTGCATATTGAAGCGTTCCCGGGAACAACCCTCGGATTTGGCATTCCGCCAAAAAGCAATTCATCAAGCCCGTCGCCATTGAGGTCACCGAGGTTTGAGAGCACAGTTGAGAGACAGTTCTGGGCGAGAGTTCGGTTTCCCGGAACGGCCCATGGGGACCTGTAGAACTGAAATCGTGAGAACTGCGTGCTTTCGCTCTTGAACACCAGGGCCCTGGACGCGCTCCCGCAGAAGTTCGTCGCGAACAGAAACGGCTGGAAATTGTGGCACCGTAGCATTTGAGGTTATGAGTCTTTGAACAGCTCCACTTATTGTTGCTGGTGGTTGGAAGTCCCCAAAGTACATACAGAGGTTGGTTTCTGACCCAAACTTCGCAGTCCGGGGTTCTGTCGGTAAGTATTGATCCGACCGAATCAATACTGAAACTTGGAGGCACTCGCCGGCACAGCGAAGAAAGCGAATCCGCTGGGCTTTGTATCAAACTGTGCGTTAATCCGTCTGGAATTGATATGTCCAACGCGAATGACGGACGGCCAGCAAAACGTTGCAGCGATACCTCCGCGCAAATAACTCCGGGCGCGCAGCATGAGACACTTTTTGCATTGACAACCTTCGCGCCCTCTCAACTACGACGTCAGCGCGGTATTCGAGGACCTTCAGCAAATCTGGGGACGTTTTGGACCGCGGAAAATGATTCATCGAACTTGACCTTCGGTCTGACAAACAGTCCCGCTGACCCTAAAGTGTCGCCCAATGCCAGTGACCTCGACAAGCGGCAAGCATCTGAGACGTTCGGTTGTTGCCAGACCAGCGCTCCTCAAACATCGAAGAACCGAGGACACCCACCTTTCCCGGGGTCGAGGCTGGCCGATGAGAATGCGCGCCGTTTGTGAGATTTGCGCTGGGCTTGTGACGCGTGTATCGCGCGCTGATGCCGTCGCCAGACATCGCGAGACGCGGATATCCCGGTTCCAGTACGCCGAAGCCGCCGATCGCTGTCGGCGGCTGTTTCGAGCTCGGCTTTCAGGCTGGCCTGCGGCTTCCGTCGCTCAGCCATCAGTCTGGCCACACCTGGGCTCTTGCAGCCAGCGCTGCCCGATCTCCTCGGCGTAGGCGAGGACGCCGTCGGCGGCACCGATGACACGGTAGTAGCTGCTCCCGGTGGCCTTGACCTGGGTAGTCCAGGCGCGCGGACAGTTCCAGATCACGCAGCACGTTGCGCCGCTGTTCGGTGGCGGCGATACCGAGGGTCTTGGCACCAACCGCGTCGCGGCGTCGACCTTCCCCGCTGCCAGGGTGCAGGATGCACTGGTCCAGTCGACCAAGCCTGGGGCTCCCTGAGCTGCGCACTGCCGCCGCATGGCGGCTGAGAAGTTCGCCAGGTAGAAGGCACCGTCATAGCCTGCGCTCTGGGCGAGATGACCGACGCCGCTGGCGGACCCATTTCTTCACAAGACATGGAGCCCCGTCCTGAACGGCTGCGACCCAGATCGCCTGCGCCGCGCTGGCTGCGTTTCGGCGCCGTAGAATGACTACGCCTTGCCGAAACGACGCCTTACTGCATCGATCGCAGGCCTACAACGCGGCTCGCGTGAGCAAACTCAGGGGGCCCCGGGTAGTGGCGGGACGAGATGCCCAGCGACAGCTGCCCCGGTATCCCAGCGACTGACCCATGAGCTTGTCGATATTGCCGATCTTCCTGGCCGTCTCGCGAATCCGTTGCTGGATCGATGTGTCGACGATCCGCATCTGCGGCCATGCCAGCACGAACCGGGTTCAGGTCGATGTAAGTCCCTTAGTCAGGCTCAGGACAGGCATCACAGACAGCACCGCCTGCTCATCGAGCAGCCGCTGGCATTTGAAGCGGCCCGCCCAGAATCGGCGGTGTTCGTAGGATCTGCCGGTGCACTTGTCGAAGCCGCACAGCCACGCACGGCGAACGCAGCGCGATACGCAGTGGTAGTAGCCGAAGGCACCGGGAGGAGCGATCGCGGAGCGGGCGGTGGTCATGGGTAGCAGCGTGGCCCGGATCGGCAGCGCTGTCTGTAGGTCGAGGGTGCGGATTCAGAGCGGAATCTGGCGACAGTTCGTCGCGGAATAGTCCGCAGGTGTGCGGGTGTCCTGCATCCTTGCCGACTACATCAGGGCAACGACACCGAGGACACCCGCGCTCTCAGCGGCACGTCTGAGGTTCATGCGAATAGCGCGCACTAAGGTGGATTGCTTGGGTCGGTGAAGACCAGATCGGTCGATCTGCGGCCAAGTGGTGCTCTGGACGCACGTGATCCCATGTTCGAGGCACGACTCAGCCGCCGATCCATGTCGGCGGCTGCTCTCATCGCGTCAACTAGACCGGTTTGGGCTTCGCCCGCCGCTCATTGAGTAGTCGAGCCACACCGATGCCCTGCAGCCAACGCTGACCGATGTCTTCAGCGTAGTCCAGGATCTGCTCGGCGGCGCCGATCACTCGGTAGAAGTCCGATTCGGTGCCTTTGACCTGGTTGGTCCAGGCGCCGTCGGAGAGCGCAAATCGGTCCAACAGTACCGGGCGTTGCTCGCCGCTCTCGCGAATATCCAACACATCGAGCACCGAAGGTGCAGTTCCCTCGATCTTGCCGCGCTTGGTCGGATGCATGACCCGCCCAGTCCAGTCGACCAGTCCCAGGTAGTGGCGCACCGAGATCCCCAGCGCCAGTTCACCCGGCACGCCAGCGATGGGTTTGAGCAGCTTGTCCACATCACCCAGGCGCTCGGCAGTCTCACGCAGCCGTTTCTGGATCGACGTGTAGTCGCTGGACTCCAGATCAGGCGCCATCGCTGCTCTGATCGGGTTCAAGTCCACGTACACCATCGCTGACAACACGGCCTGCTCGTCCAGCACAGCCGCTGGCACTTGAACCTGCCTTCCAGAAGCGGCTCCGTGCAGCCGTCTTCAAGGTTGGCCATTTTGGCGATGTGCTCGTTCAAGCACTTCATGAACTCGCTGACCGAAGCCAGACGCTGGCGAACCTGCGCGATACGTTCGGGTTGGCACAGCCAAGCGGTCGTGCGGTTGACCTTTCCGCTGCTCCGAGAAGCGTCAGCCGGACAGTACAGCCGCTGCCAGCGGTCCAGGCATTCGACATCGGACCATTGTTCCACCCAGGCTGGGTCAAACTCCAACGCCAGATGCAGATGGTTGAGACATCGCCGCATAGGCCAGCACCTGCACCGCGAAGATCGAAGCCAGTTTGTTCACTCGCACCACGACCCAGTCGCGGCGGTGGTCGTAGGATTTGCCGGTCAGCCGATCCGTTCCACACAGCCATGCCCGCCGCACACAGCGACTGACGCAGCGGTAGTAGCCGGCCGACCTGCGGCGGCGCAATCGCTGATCTCGCAGTGGTCATGAAGCACAGCGTGCCGCATCATCTGAGCAGCGTCTGCCGGCAAATGGCGTCGGTTTGCGACGGATTAATCTGCTTGGGAGGGTTTGCGTGTCCCAGTTACGTACGTCCCAGTTACGTACGTCCCAGTTACGTACGCCAGGTACGTACGTGTCCTTGTCCCAGGTACGTACGTGTCCTGCGTGTCCCAGGGGTACAGGTGCCCTACCTACCAGGTATCCTAATCCTGTCCAAGGTATCGTAATCCCAGATGTCCTCTACGAATGCGCCTGTGCCTCTGGCAATCCGATCGCCCCTTGTGTCCGTCGTGCGCGTTACGTACCGGCCTTGAATTTCAGAGAACTAGAGTGGTCGCTCATGAACCAGACCTGCCGCCGGTCAGGGTGCTCCAAAGGCCCCCAACGAAACCCGAGACATCGTCCGCCATATCTCCCATTGTTTCGGTGATCCGATCACCGAGCGTTGGTTGTTCCCTGGTAAATTCGATGATTGCTGTTAACTCCGTCTGATACTCCGCCGGGAAGACCAAGCTCGCCCCCAGCCACTGCATCAGAAGCCTGATTCGGATTTCAGAACGATCATCACTCTTCCGGATTGCATTCAGTCGACACCAGGCTTCGCGCAAACCACGTACCTCCTCATGGCGCCAGTTAAGGTAGGTTTGAGGTGACACCCGGTTCGCCTTGCGGAACGGCGAACCCAGCAGCGCCGCCCTACGCTTGAGTGACTCCTCTAGCGTCTTCGCAAGATCTCCCAACGCTCCGTCGGCGCGGGCTTCCCACTCCCGGTAGGCCCTACTTGAGAGTGAGGCGTCTAGACCGTCTTTGACCCAGTTCGCCCTCGTCTGGCTCAACACGGGAGACACAGCGCCAAGGACCAGAGCGCCAGCCGGCCCAAATACCAGAAGGCCGACCCTTCGCCGATACAGCCACCGATGACTGCCAAGCCCGCGCGAGTGGTGCCATCCAGCAGAACTTCTTGAACCGCCTGACTCCCGGAGATCTCGCCTCTCGAAGCGCGGCGATAGTTCCTAAGTCCACTCAATATCACTGCGAATGCAGGTACGTCAGGATGAGCCATGTCCACTCCGGCGTCCAGGCTGTCACGCGTGACATGTTCGACCAGTTCGCTGTTGTAACCTTCGATAAAATGCACCCTAGAAGCCCACTCGGGCGCGAGCTCTCCTTTGGCAGCGCGAGTTGCTCTGCTAGCTCGGTATTTGCGATGACGGGATACTCATATCCCTGGCAAAGTGTTCATTCAGGGCAGATAGGCTTCCACATTCTTGACCTGATAGCGGACGCCGGTCGACCGCGACGTCCCAACCTGCCTCGTTCGAAACATCAGGAAACTCGACGACATGTCCTGTGAAACGAGTTGAGTCGCTACGACTCTTTCGGCAACGTAGCCTTTCAGGTTACTGACAGCCCCCTGCGCGCTGGCCTCACTAAGGCCATGAACTTGCTCTGCAAAACTAGCGAACGCAATCGGATCACCAAGATCCGTGGCTCTTGAGAAATCCGCCGCCTCAAGGACCTGCGGATCGATTCGGTAGGCGTTGTAGACGATGTCGCCGAGTGTCATCACACCGAGGAGAGCAGCGTTCTGGGCCTCGTCCACACGACCGGCAACCGCGTTGCCCAAGCGCGAGTCGCCAGTACCGGACTCCATCCATTCCATAATCTGCGCATCCGGCGTATTGACAGACCGCCGAACCGCGGCAATTACTTTCCAGTCCGCCGAGTAGCGCGAGATGACACGGAAATCGAATTCCGGCAAACGAAGGTTGGCAATCCGCGGAAACGCTGCGAGCATCGATCGGATACCCGCATCGCCAGCCAGTGCTCCACTGAGCGCAAGCAATGAGATCACTCGAACCGATATCGCCATTCTGATGTCCGCGTTCGCAGACGAGGTTGCCCACCACACCATGCCCACAGTGCCCGCGACAAAGGTGATGGGATTCGAGAGAACGGACACAACGGACACAAGCGCTGGTCCACTGAATAACGGAATGAAGGCCGACAGCTGTGCAGCGAGGATGTAGGCCGAGAATCCTGCGAGGCTGACGCCGACCCCGAACACACCCAGTCCACCACCGGTCACCAAGATCTTTACCAGAGCGGCGTCGTTCAGTTCGTCGGCACCTACTGCATCGAGCAAATTTCTGCGTGCGTCTTCGTCCAATCGCTCCAGTTTCTCGCGAACCTCCTGCAACAGTCGCTCTCTCACCTGTGCGGATTGCACATCGTCCGCATCAAGCACGGCACTGAGAATCTCTTGCAGCGTCGCTCGCGCAAGCTCGTCAAGTGTGTGTGGCCGAGACTTGGCTTCCTTCAACCCCTGCGTCTCGAGCCAGCCAACTACACGACCTGGTTGCAGTGAACGCAAGGCACGTGCAACCAGATCGTCGGCAACTGATGCGGCGCTGCGCATGGACGCACAGCACAAAGCAGGTAACTCAAAGGACTCTCGCAACTGGATCCAGAGTAGTAACCGCATGTCGTCGTCAGACAGTACGGATTGCAACCACTTGTTGGCGGAAGCTTGCGCGGAGCGCGCTGCATCCACAGCCGAAGCTAGTTCGGAAGGCTGCCCTGGTTGCCACTTTTGCCACAATGCCGCGATACGCGCTTGCAGGCTGCCATCATCGTAGAGAGCGAGGCTGGCCGCCAAGAGTTCTCGCGGCGCTGCTCCAAGGCCGGCAATGACATCTCTTGACCCAAGCACAGGCTGCAAGTCGGCCGAGATCTTCGGCCGGTTTCCTGTCGCCATTGTGGACTCCCTCTAGTGCTGTCGTTGTTGTACTCGGCAAAAATACCTTAGAGGGAGAAGGGTATTCTCGTCGATCGACTCCTAGGGATCCTCTGAACAAGCCGGGGCACCGCTCCGGCGACCCACATTCGTAGGCTTGGCCGGCGCTATCTGCCAGATTGGCTCGTACCGGGATCGATTTCGGTGTTTGGTTGTCATTCTTCTCAGGTTTCGCAGCCTTTTCCGCCTTATCTGGCTCGCTTCAGAGGCAACTACCCTGTCATCAGCAGTAGTCGCCTACGGGCCTGCCACAGGTTGGACAATGCGAACAGGGTCACCACGTGTGCAGTGTTCTTGGCCAAGCCTCGGAAGCGCACCTTCTGGTAGCCGAACTGTTGTTTCACGACGCGGAAGGGATGCTCAACGCGGGCTCGGATTCGGGCCTTGAGGGTCTCCAGCTCCTGCATGGCTTGGCGCAGTGGTCCGTCGATGATCGACAGGACTTTGTGCCGTCGCTCGGCCACGTGCCAGGTGATCTGAGATCCTTCCACGCGCTTGGATGCGCCGGTGTAGCCGCATCGGCGTGGACGACTGACTCCTCACCGTGTAGCAAGTTTCGCTACCTCGGTGACATCGGGCCGCGTTGGCCGGCGTGGTTCGCACTTGTACCAGGCCCGATTCCAAGTCCACGCCAATGTGCGCCTTCATGCCGAAGTACCACTGGTTGCCCTTCTTGGTCTGGTGCATCTCCGGATCGCGCTCGCCTGTGGCGTTCTTGGTCGAACTGGGCCTGGAGATGATCGTGGCATCGACGATCGTTCCCGCTTGAGCGAGCCTTTGTCGACGATGGCCGTTGACCACCGCCAGGACCTGGGCGCCAACTCATGAACCTCCAGCAGGCGGCGGAGACGAGAATCGTCGTCTCATCGGGGATCGCGCCGGTCATCCGCAGCCGTGCAAAGTTCCGCATCGGCGTGATCTCGTAGAGCGCCTCTTCCATGCCCGGATCAGACAGCCCGAACCAGTTCTTGCATCAGGTGCACCCGCAGCATCGTGGCAATCGGATAGGGGTGCCGACCACGGCCTGCCTTCGGATATGGGGCTCGATCAGCTCAGCAACTCGACCCACGGCACCACCCGCTCCATCTCCGCCAGAAAGACTTCCCGGCGGGTCTGCTGCGCTTGCCGGCGTACTCGGCGTCACCGAAACTCATCTGGTCCATCAGCCGAGCTCCTCATCCTGATGGTCGTATCAGACCATGACAGGGCTGGACTTGTTCAGACCTTCCCTAGGGCACCGCTTGCCTAGGATGCGCAAACTTTCCAGCGTTGCTTATGTCGACGACGCGAATGCTGCTCGTTTGGTTCGGTCGCCTAGGCCAGTGAAGACCGAGTCGGTCGATCTGAGGCTTTGGGCAAATCTGGAAGCACGAATTCCCATGTTCGGCGGGCATCGTATGCTCGAATGAGTCCGAGCGGAGCGAGCGTGAAACGTGATCCAACGCCCCGCTGGGCCATTCAAGGCGTGCCCATGGCCTCCCGCCAGCGCATCGCGTCGTGGATGCGGTGCCGCGCGCTGGGATGGTGGAAGAACACGAACTCCTCGACGACACCCGGATCAGGCTTGCGGTAGTCCGAGAGCTTGAGCATCACCTCGGCAAAGCCATGCGGATCGCGGGCCAGGCTCAGGCCAAAGCGGTCGGCCTCGATTTCCTGCGTGCGGATGATGGTGTTGAAGATCGGAGTGGCCGCCAGCGTGAAGACCGAGAACACCGCCATGAGCAACGGCAGGCTGGCCACGTCGGCGACAGACTGCGTACCCCAGCGAGCGCCGTAGCGGGCAAAGAGGCGGCCCATCGCCCATTGGCAGAACAGCAGCCCAAAGAGGATCAGCAAGCCGAACTGCATCAGCATTTTCGGCCCGTGGTTGAGCACGTAGTGGCCGAGCTCATGGGCCATCACAGCGCGGATCTCGGGCAGGGAGGTGTGGTTCAGCAGGTTGTCGTTGAGGCGGATCGCAGCCGTGCTGCCCAAGCCACTGACGTTCGCGCTGACGCGCTTGGTCTGGCGCGAGGCGTCGAAGGCATAGACCTCCTCGGCCGGCACGCCGGTGGCATGCGCCATCGTCAATACGGCGCTGCGCACGGGGCCTGGTTCCAGCGGCTTGTAGGTGTTGAAAAGCGGGTCGATCAGCACCGGGCTGACGAGCAGCATCAGCGCCAGCAGGGCCGAGCAGGCAGCCGCCCCCCACAGCCACCAGCGCTCGCCGGTGCGGCGGAACACCGCGTAGAGCAGCGCGACCGCGAACATGGTGCCGACCATCTCCACGCCCAGGCCGACGACCCAATCCACCCACCAATCGGCCGGGTCCTGGGTCGACATGCCATAGGCGTGCTCGCGCCAGTAGCCCTGGTAGAAGCGCAAGGGCAGCATCACGAGGCCAGCGATCAGTCCGTATGCACCGCCGTAAAGGCCGTCGCGCAGCAAGGCGTAGCGACCGACGCGCTGCGCCCAGTCGCGCAGCCGTGCTGAGCGGCGGCCCTGCAGCAGCAACGCGGCAATCGCCAGGCCGATCAGCACTTCCCAGAGCTGCAGCCAATAGCCGCCCTCGTCGTAGTCGTTGGCGCGTTGCACAGCCTCCTTCGGCAAGCGGTCGAGATAGGCCTGGGTGGCCAGCTTGGCGTCACGCGGCAGCGCGGCGCGCCAGGCGTCGTCGACCGGTGCAATGACGAGGGGCGCGCGCACACCGTCATCGCCGGCATGCGAGTGGAGCGGCAGCTCGGCCGCCCACAGCGGCGCAGCGAGCAGCACAGCGCAGATCAGGCAGACGATGCGGCGCCAAGGTGCTGGCGCAGATGTGGATGCTTGCATGATCAGACCGTGGGTGAGTCCGCGCCTGCCTGCAGACGCGGCGGCACGCCGTCGCGTCTGTGCACGCGACGGCGCAGCAGAAAAAGGATGCCGATTGCGAAGAACAGCGTGCACAGCAGGCTGCCCTCAGGCCCTCGCTCGCCTCCCGTCAGGAGGTCGCCGCTCGACGGGATCAGGCTGACCAGCAACGCCGGCACCCCTGCGTCGATGCCTGTCACCGGGAGTTCGAAGCCGATCGCGAGCAGCCAGTTCCACCCGGCGTGCCAGCCCATCGCCCCCCAGATCGAATTCGTCGTCAACGTCCAGGCACAAGCGAACAGGCCGAACAGGGCCACGTTGACGGTGACCAGGACCGGCTGTCCGCGCGAGTAGTGCATCAACGCAAACAACGCGGTGGAGATGAGAATGCCGGCCAGCAGTGAGCGCCGTCGCGCGACGGTCGACAGCAACCAACCACGAAAGATGATTTCCTCGGTGCCGGCCTGGACAACGAAGCAGGGCAGCAGCAAGGCGATGGCGAGGAGGGACCCGCCATCGGCCAGCGCGGGGAAGGCCTGCCCCATTCGATAGCCGCCCGCGATCCAGATGATCCCCACCACGCCGAGGATGGTTGCCACACCAATCAGGACGCCGCGCAGCATGGGTGACAGCCCGAGACCAGACAGGCCGATGGTCGCCAGCGAACGACGCTCGACGACGCGCACCCAGCCCAGCACCAGAGCCAACCACGCGAGGAATGACACCAGCAACAGCCCCATCAGGCCGTAGGCACTGACCGGTTCGCCCGCCTCGTCGATCAGCCCCTGGCGCTCCAGCCACAGAGAAGACGGCACGTCCGTGGCAATGGCGAAGGCCAGGCACAGGACCGGGGCAAGCAGGCTCCAGGGCAGCCAACCCGAGGCGGGCGTATCGGAATACGGCACGTTGCGTCTCATGGGCGCAAACACTGCCTCAGCTTGATCGCTGGCGATAGAACGATTGTGCGTGGCTGCGACGCACCGCCGCATGCACGCCTCAAACGTTCATGGCTACGCGGTTCCCTCGTGGCGGCACCAGACCTTCGGCGTCACGCCGTAGGTCTTCTTGAAGTGGCGTGTGAAGTGGCTTTGATCGGCAAAGCCACAGGCACTGGCCACGTCCGCCAGCGAATGGCCGGCCCGGATCATTGCGCGCGCACGGTCGAGACGACGATGGATCCAGTAGCGATAGGGACTGGCGCCGAGCACGCTGCGAAAGTCGCGCGACAGCTGCCAGCGATCGCGATCGCAAGCGCGCTCCAGATCGGCCAGTTCGAAGGTGTCGTCGAGATGCGCCTCAATGTGCTCCCTGGCGCGGAGCACGGCGGCGTAATCGACCCGCGCCTGTTTCGACCGGACGTTGGCGACACCGAGCAGAGCGAGGGCAAGCCCATGCAGGCCATCCTCGAATTCCGCCGTGTCGAGCGCTCGCGTCAGGTCGTCGAGCAGCGTCCATGCCGCACGCAGGAGCGGCGGATGGCTCGACACGCCACCTTCCAGAAACGGCAGGGCACAACCACCGAGGACGTTCTGAAGTTCGGAGGGGCGCAGATACAGGCCACGATAGCGAAAGGTGGTGCCGTCACCCGCGCGACCGTCGTGCAATTCGTCCGGGTGGATGACCACGATCTGCCCGGGCAGCGAATGCTGCGTCACGCCGCGATAGCGAAAACTCTGCACCCCCGCGAGGGTAATCGCCACGGCATAGGTATCGTGGCGATGGGGCGCGAAGGGCTGCCCCGAGAAACACGCCTCCAAGCGCCCGACCTCGCCCGGCGCCCTGCTGACCCAGTTGCTGGAGAGGGGGAGCAAGGCGAACCTCGGCGTGATGGTGCGGATCCAGTCGGCGAGCCTAAGGCAACGCTACAAGGGAAGTCCATGCGGCATGCCGGCTGACAGAACCGCGGACACGTACGCCCCCCAGGATCGATACTGGTCGATGAGAGTGCATGACGTCTATGAGGCTGTCGCCGGGATTGCGGCGCAGATCCTTTGCTGATGCCGGGAGGGGCGCTCGCGGAGCGGGTGGTGGTCATGGGTAGCAGCGTGGCCCGGACCGGCAGCGCCGCCTGTAGGTCAAGGGCGCGGATTCAGCGCGGAATCTGGCGACAGTTCGTGGCGGAATAGTACGCAAGTGTGCGGGCGTCCAGCTTCCTGCCAGTCATGAGCGGGTCGGACCAAGATCTCGGGTCTGCGCAGGCATTGCCGGACCGGGCCCGGCGTGGAAGCGTTCCTCGGCAATTGTCCATCCGACAAGCTCGCGGCTCAGGAGGTCGATGGTTTCAAGGGAAGCCTGGACCAGCATGGCACGCGTCTGCGTACGGTCGATGATCTTCACACCGGGGCTGGCATCAAGGAGCGCCAGCGCCTCCGGCGATGGTTCGCCGGAGGCGTGGAACAATACGAAACGTCGCAGTTCGCTCATATGCGGCCCGGATCAGGAAGGCCGTACCCTTCCCAGATGCCACCCCCGAAACGCTGGCGACAGTTGGACTGGAGGAGTCTTTCGATGGCGGCCGAGCGGGCGATGTTCCGGGGCATGCCATAAACGGTGAGATTCTGCGACAGCAGGGAAGCCGCCGCCCCGGCGACCATTGGCGCCGCCATTGAGGTGCCGCTGAGTGGGCCGAAGCGGTTCCCCGGCATCGTGGAAAGCACGCCCGAACCCAAGCCGGTGCACGCGATCTGGGGCCCAACATTCGAAAAGTCCGCGATGTAGTCAGCGGCACTAGGTCCGTACGGAGGACGCAGCACATCCCCATCGAAGTAGCTTCCTGCCGGGAATCCGTGGTCGAAGCCCATGGCAGACACGGCGGTCGCGCCGGGGTACGCGGCGGGATAGCTGACGGCCGCGCGGCCGTCGTTGCCGGCGGCGACGACCACCAGCATGCCCTGTTCGCGGGCGTCGCTCAGCTTCCTCGACGATCGCATCCCACGGGCCGCCGCCGAGGCTGAGGTTGACGATGTCGTGCGCCGTCGGCCGCCGCCAGAATCATGGCCTTCTTGTGGATGGCATAGTTGCCTGCCGAGCTGGCCGCCGTGGAAATCGAAGACGCGGTAGCCGTGGGATCGGCACGCCGGGCGCCAGCCGTGGGTGGCCGGACCTCCGCGGCTGCCTCCGATCAGACCTTCCTGCCACATGCGTACCATGGATGTCGGATGTCGTCGTAGCCAGCAGAGTTTCCACCGGTGACAGTGTTGCGGCCACCTAAGGTTAAGGTCGCTGTGGGACCGACCTCGGTGTCGAGTATCTTCACCTGACACCGGTGCCCGGGACAAAACGACGTACGGTATAGAACTGGCGAATGGCGTCCGTGTAGCTTCGGAGAGAGCGCGTCGATGCGGATCACTACGGGGCTCACGATCGAAAGCGCGCTGCGGAACGCCCCCCAATGTGTGTCCGACGGCTCCGCATAGAGACGGTCGATGGTTTGGCTGGGGAGCGTCAAACGGACTTCACCAGCCCCATTGGTGGTCCCCTGATCGCCGGTGAGGGCCGCGAAATTGTCGAAGACAACCACCCGTTGGCCGGGAATCGGCACCCCGCTGGCCGCGTCCTCGCAGCGAACGGTGAACGACACCGCGGCGACGGCGGGCGTAGCGGGCGCCACGATTGGACGCACCGGCGAGGGTCTTGGCAAGGGATCAGGCAATTAATAGATGACTTCAGGCAGCGCGCGTATTGGCACCGGCGAACGGTTGATCGCCTGGCGGCTCCGCTGTCCACGCCCGATCGAGGCCTGTGGGAACCATCCCGCTGGAATCAGAGTCCAGCATCGCAAACGGCTTGGCCTCCAGACCGGCCAATTCCATCGGACGTTTTTGGCGGCCGAGGTCGAAGGTCCGCTGCAGCACTTCTGCGACATGATCGGAGGATCGGATACCGCCTTCTGGGAGTAAATGTAACGTTGCTTCATAGATGCAGTTGACTGTTTGCAGCGGGGCTTACCGCCATGCTGCAAGTAGTGACGCCATTGCGCAGATTCTCTCAGGCGACGAGAAAGAGCGTTGAGCCGTCGCGCCCAGTTCGCCACTTCGCGGAAATCTGAGCGACCAGAGACAGACTGAGACACACAAATGGTCCCCTGGCGCACCTTACCGCTGTACAGCCGACTTGGCAGAAGCCATTTTCATGGTGAAGCCGGGCATGTCTTGTATGGTCTGGCTTCTTCACCGACCTCGCCATTAACCTTGGCCGCAGCCGCACGCAAGGACGCCGCTTCTTTCTCCCAAAGACTTGGGCTACATCAACTGCAAGCTGTGCAATTGTGTGGTTGGTCGTATTGGCAAGCTCTCCGCACTTGAGCAAGAAGTTCGACTGTGCCGTTAGAGCCTTTGAGCGGGCCTCTCGGAAAGCCTGTTCGGCTGCAAAGGCAGCATCAGACTCTGCCTTTTCGGCCTGTGCGCGCTGCGACGGCACCACCGCAGCTTGGACCGCGGTTTGCAGTTTAGTCTTGCTCGCATCTGTTCCCAGCACCCGGCTCAGCCACTGCAGGAAGGGATTGGGTCCAGCTTTCTCGTTAATAACGACTTCCACATTGACCGGCGCCAGCCCCAACTTCGATGGCATGGGTGTGGACGCGTTGATCTTGAGTACTTGCTTAATTGCCTCCTCAGACGGAAAAACGGGTACCCCAGTCCAGCTACCCATGGTCAACAGTTGCCCGATCTTCACCTCGTGCCCGGGCACTACACCGTCCAGCTGGAAGAGCATTGTGCTGGCCGCGTCACCATCGCCCGCGCTGGCATTGGGCTTTAGCACCGTAACGCTGATAGTCAAATTGCGATCCTCCTGGCGCCGCTTGACAAGGGGTGCGGGATACCACAGATACACTAGTTGTCCGCGTACTGCGTCCCTTGTGTCGGCGGGACTGAGATGGATTTCCGCGTAAATGAAGGCGATTGACATATCAACAGATCGGTTATGGGTTCGGCGACTGCGGGATCAACGTTGTCGCTACACTGCCTGCCACAGAACGAGGCTTCCTTCAGTCGCCACTGGCACGCCTTCGGCTATAATCAGACAGCGCGGGACGCGCAGCGTGTTCGCGTCGCTTGGATAAAGGCGATAGAAATAGTCCGAAGTTTGACCACGGATGGTAAAGCCTTCGCGGTCCACCTTGGCTGCTTCAGTGAGCGCACTAATCAGCTGGGCGATCGCATCGTCCGTCAGCCCTCCAATCAGCAAATCGGTAAGAACGCCGGCCACATTTTCGGTAGCCTTGACGTCCACTTCGGTAAGTGGGCATTTCTCGTCATAGAACAGCGACCTAAGCTTTGTCGGGACTGGCGCCGTTTCAGTCGAGGCCACTGATCCAAACGGCGGCAATTCCTCGGGTTTGTAGCGCTGCGCTGCGCAGCCAGTTAGCACTGTAACGATTGCGGACCATAACAACATGGCAGCAGCTAGGCTTTTCATAGAGCCTCCTCACCAACTCATGGAAGTGACTGCGACATTCCAGCGTGCTGCCTCGGCGACACTGGGCGTGGATTGACCGGCATCAGTCCAGTCTTGTTTGGTCGAAAATCGCGCTTGTATGCCGGTTATCTCGATAGTGCCGTCGGGTGTGCTGTCTGCCGCGGCCACGGTCCGGTGGATCAGTGGCGCGCCGCTAAACCACGCAGGGTTTGGCAGCTGTGCAGTGCAGTCTGGGCCCATACCTTGTCAATTGCGCATGGCCAGTCCGGTGACGTGTACATCATCAGCGCGCTCCATGGGCCGCCGCTCGTGTCCCCGAGAAACCCGGACCAGCCGGCAAGGAACTGGGGTGAGGGTGCGCTGGCCACGACTTTCACCACAGCGGGCACACCCTCCACCGTCTCCACCAAATCCAGGGTCACGAAGTCAGTAGACGGATCCCACAAAGGTTGGCTTGGCAAGTTGCCAATCCCTGCAAGCTGCAGGAGGTTGCCAGGCTCACTAGCGCGGGAGAAGTACGCCAAGCAGTTTGTAGTGTCGCCGGCCGCGCAAGCATTCAGTTCATTGCCCAACACTGTCAACGTGCCCTGGTTGTTTCGCAGACAGTGTGCGGCCGTTAACACACGATTGCCATCAACCAACATCCCAGTGCACACGGGCGCTACGCCGACCATTAGTACCCCCAAGGCGCGACCAATCACCTGCGGGTCAATGAAACGTTCGGGATCATAGGATACGACGACCTCCGAGGTGGAGCTCACGTCTAATGGGGTCAAGCAATGTGTACGAAAAGCGGTCGCCTTGTGGATGAAGTCCTGCGTATTTGGCGGATTCTCTTGCTGCGAATAGAGCTTAAAACCATCGGCTGCGTTGGAGCACGCCTTGTTCCGCGTGGGGAACCCCGCCAATCCCGCGCCCGTAGCCAGTGCGAGTAGGGCTGGCGTCGCTTGGTTGATCGCTCGCTGTGCTTCCAATCGGCCACGCAGCACTTCCTCAAGCGCGACATTGCCATTTGGGTCCAGCGGCACCACCCAGCGCTCAAGAATCAGGCCGTCACCAGTCAGGCTCAACTCGACCAGACGCTGGTCTTCGCGGACGGTGGAGAGCAGGTTCGCTGCGTTCAGCACTGTTGGGCCTACTGCAAGCAAAGTCATCAGAACGGTTAACGCTGGTTTCATTGATGAGGCTCGACAGCTTGTTGACGAGAGCCATGTGCTTCGATGGCACACGTTGTCTCACGCGCGAAGTTTCGAAGGTGAGCGGTGAGGGGCGAATCAGGGAGCGAATCGGCGCCCGCCTCGCCCTCCCCAGGACACCCAATTCCCGCCGAGACACGTTTCCGACGCTGAGGCTCTGCTATCGGACCGATCGCGTCGGTTGGCACAAGTCGGATCGGAGGGTCTGCTGCCCATTGGTGCGTCGGGAGCGCGAGTTCCCATGTTTGGCTCGCGCCGAATCTGCCGATCAGGGGTCGATGGCGGCCAAGAAGCAGCCACTCAGATCGGCACCGGGTGTTTTCGTCGCTAAGCCAGCAACTTGGCCGCGCCCAGCGAGGCCCGTCCTGGAGCCTGACGAAAGGCCAATACCCGGTGGCACCCCAGTCTCTATCGCTTGGGAACATCCGGGTGTCCGAGGTTTGTGACCAGTCCAGCTCAATTCCGAGGACCGTTCTCTGTCACCTGCTGGTGGTCGCATGGATGGTCGCGATCTGGGCCATTCGAAGGTCGTGGTGGCGGGCACTGGACCCGCAAACTGGATACACGGATTGAGGATCGCGGACGGTTTCCGGCGACCAGCACCGAACAGATCGCTGGCGGCTCGCCGTCAGTTTGATGACGCCCGCAGACGCCAACAACCATCGGCCGATCCAGGGATGAGGAATCGCCTGGCATCAGTCACCTGTGCTCGTCCTTGCGAGCGCCCGCCCCCGACACGAGGCTACGCTGTTGATCCGCTCCCGATCGCAGTTGCCACCACCCGATCGGGTCGATTGAGGATGCCTTCCAGGAGGGGCAGCATCAGGGCCAGTCGGCGGCTGCGAATCAGCAGGTCCCACAGCGGTTCGAACTTCTTCCAGCCGGCGGCATAGGCGAAGCGGCGCAGTCGGTGCGGCAGGCGGCCGCCACTACTGGCGGCGCGGCTGATGTTGGACCAGCGATAGAAGTCGCGATAGGCACGCCAGTAGCCGGCTTCGAGCACCTCGGTGCTCATGTGTCGCGGTTGGAACACCGCGTGGCGGGTGTCATAGCGGCGCCAGTCCCGATGCAGCAATCGGCCTTCGGCCTCGATCCGGGCGTGATAGGCGGTGCCGGGATAGGGCGTGGCGATGTGGAAGGTCGCGGTGGTCAGTCCCTGCGACACCGCCCAGTCGACCGTGTGAGCGAATACGTCGGGTCGATCATCGTCCAGACCGAAGACGAAACTGCCGTTGATGGCGATGCCCAGATCGTGCAGGCGAGCGATGGCCTGGGCGTAGCTGCGGTGCAGATTCTGGGTCTTGTTGGTGGCGCTGAGATTGGCCTCTGACAGGCTTTCGAAGCCGATGAAAATGCTCCGCAATCCCGCCGCTGCCGCCAACTCGATGGTGTCGCCGCGCAGGATCGCATCGACCGTGGAGGCGCCCTGAAACAGCCGGCCCATACCGCGCATGCCGGTGAACAGGGCGCGGGCGAAGCGCTGGTGACCGAGCAGATGATCGTCCAGGAAATACAGATGGCGACCCGGCAGGCGCTCGATTTCGGCCAGCGCGTCGTCTACCGATTGGGTATAGAAACCCTTGCCACCGGCGAAGAACGCGTCCTTGTAGCAAAAGTCGCAATGGTGCGGGCAGCCGCGCGTGACCACGATCGAGTTCGGTACCAGGTAGCGCGAGCGTTTGATCAGGTCGCGCCGAACCGGCGGCAGGCCGACCAGCGTACGGGTCTGCGCAACGTAGCGGGGCTGCCGCCGACCTGCGCGCAGATCGGCCAGCAAACGCGGAAAGATCTCCTCGCCCGGTCCCAGACAGATGCTGTCGGCATGCAGTGCCGCCTCTTCCGGCAGCGAGGTGACGTGCAGACCGCCCAGCGCGACATGGCAGCCACGTGCTCGGTAGAGGTCGGCGATCTCGTAGGCGCGATGGGCATTGGTGATGTAGACCTGGATGACCACCAGTTCCGGTTCGTCATCGAAGCGCAAGCCCTCCACATGCTCGTCGACCAGACTGAGCTGATCCGCCGCATCGCAGTAGGCAGCCAGGGTGGCCAGACCCAACGGCGGGAACAGCGAGTATTTGATCGGCCGGAAAAACGGGCTGGTGGCCTCGGTGAGCGCCGGGAGAATGAACTTGATTCGCATGGCGTCAGCTTAAGCCTGAGTTCGGACGGCTGGAGGGCTGGCTTGGGGCTTTTCGATGTCGACTGGCTTGCTGAGTGCGGGGGAAGGGCGTTTGACCACAGGTCAAACCCACAGGAGAAGGCCAAACGGTGACGGGCGGGAATCAGGTGCTCAATTCGCCAATTCCAATACCTGGGGTGCACCCGATCAAAAGCGTTCGACCGCAGGTCGAACCCACCAGAGGGCGGCGAAACGAGCGGTGCGTGCTTTGCGTGGGCTTTGTCCAACACCGGTCCCTATTTATTAGCCACTCGCGGCGGACCAATGTGAAAGTCGCTGTTAGGATGCCCTGGTCAAACGGGGGTGAGACTTCCATCATGAACGGTATCTCGACAGCGCGCGGGCGCACGGCCGTGCGCCGCGCGTCCTTGGCTTTGGCGTGGACGGCATGCTCGTTGCTGTGGGCCGGTTCGGCCTGGTCGGCCACGATCACGGTGAGCAACGCGACCGACCTGGTCAATGGCGACACCTCTTCGGTGGCCAATCTGCAGGCCACCGACGGCGGTGACGGCATCTCGCTGCGCGAGGCTATCCTGGCCGCCAATACCGACAACCTTGCCGATGCCATCGTCTTTACCGCCGGACTGAGCGGTTCGACGATCACGCTGACCGGCGGCAATCTGCAGGTGGAATGGAACCTCACGGTGACCGGGCCGGGCCCCGAACTGCTGGCGATCGACGGCAACGGCGGCTCGATCTTCGGCTTCAATGGCGCCAACGCCGCCAAGACTTTCGCGATCACCTCGCTGACCCTGACCAACGCGGTCAACGTGATCAATCTGGCTGGCAGCGGCGATGATCAGATCACCTTGACCGACGTGGTGGCGCGCAACAACAGCGACCCCAATCCCTCCGGCAGCGTGATGGTGGCGTCCTTTGCGCAGTTCAATCTGGTCGACAGCGCGGTCGTCAACAACAACCATAACCACGGTCTGGATCTGAGCTCGTCCAACGCCAACATCAGCAACTCGACCTTCAGCAACAACACCCGCAACGCCATCAGCATTTTCCCCGGCTCCGGTGCCGGCACCACGACCCTGATGCTGCGCAGCCTGACCATTGCCGACAACGGCGAGGATGGTGTGGAAGTGCGCTCGGTGCCCACCGGCCGGACGCTGGTGGTCGACTATGCCGCGTCGATCTTCGCCAACAATGGCACCAGTTTCAGTCCGCCGGGCACGGTTGCCGGTACCCTCACCTTCACCAGCAACGGCCGCAATCTGCTCACGGATACACCCGCCCATCCAGGTGCGCCCACCGACCTGCGCAACGTCGACCCCCGCCTCTATCCGCTGGCCGAGGTCAATGGCACCTTCGTGCGGCCGCTGCGCTACACCAGCCCAGCGATCGACACGGTCCCGCTGGCCAGCGCGCCGACGCTGGATCAACGTGGCGCCGCCCGCTTTGATGGCAACTTCAATGCCGTCGTCAGTGCTGACATGGGTGCCTATGAGCTGGCTGACCCGCAGCAGCCGGCACCGGTCTTCAGCAAGCAGTACGTCCCGGACACCGTGCTGCTGCCGGCCACGACCACGCTGACCTTTACGATCGACAATTCGGGCGCCACCTTCGCGGCATTGGGCGTGAGCTTCATCGATGCCTTCCCTGCCGGCACAGTGGTTGCGACACCGGCTGCTGCCTCGACGACCTGCAACGGCGGCACGCTCACGGCCAATCCGGGCGCCCCGACCATCAGCTACACCGGTGGCGGGGTAGCCGCCGGCGCCAGTTGCACGGTCAGTGTCAACGTGCGGCCCACTGCGGCTGGGGTGTTCGTCAACACCAGCGGCAATCTGACTTCGGATTTTGGCAACAGCGGCCCCGCCACCGACACCTTGACCGTCAATCACGTGGCCCCAGTCAACCAGACCAACTGCGCCGCGATTGGCGCGGTCAACATCGGCTCGCCCGCGACCGTGACGCTGGCCGGCAACGCCGGTGTGACAGGTTTTGAGGTGATCTACAACGGCACCACGGTCAGCGGGCTGCCAGCCGGCCCCTTCATGACCGTCAACAACATCGTCGGCAATCAGACCTCGATCACCACGCGCGCCTACGGCGTGGATCCGAGCAACAACGTGATCTTCGACGAGGTGGTTTGCCCGCTCGACTACAGCAACCCGACCACGATCTGCACGCAGTTTCCCGACAGCTCGGTGACGCCAGTTGATGTGGGCACGGTGATCACCCTGACGCAGACCACGACCAACGCGGTGGCCGCCACCGAGAACGGCTCGCCGATGACACCGACTACGGGCAACCCGATCAGCAACTTCACGACGGACTGGGAGCGCAGCCATGTGGCCGTCGTGAGTACCACGGTCGATGCCCTGGCCACCGGCGCGGACGGCGACACGGCCTCCTGCAACTGGGCCATCGGCGTCAATCGCCAGCTGGGCGTGGTGGTGAGCCCGACCGCTGGCCTGACCACCACCGAGGCGGGCGGGACCGCCAGCTTCACCGTGGTGCTCAGTCCCGATCCGCCGCTGGACGATGTGACGATCGCGCTGAGCAGCAGCCAGACCGGCGAAGCCACGGTCAGTCCGGCCAGCCTCACCTTCACGCCGGCGAACTACGACACGCCCCAGCTGGTGACCGTGACCGGTGTCAACGACGACATCGATGATGGCGACATCGGCCTGACCATCATCACCGGACCGACGGTGAGCCCGGGCGATCCCGAGTTCGCCGGCATCGACCCCGACGACGTGTCGGTCACCAATCTGGACGATGACACGGCTGGGATCACGGTCACACCGACCGCTGGCCTGACTACCAGCGAAGCCGGTGGCACCGACAGTTTCAGCGTGGTGCTGGACTCCGAGCCGACGGCCGATGTGAGCATCGGCATCAGCAGCAGCGATGCCAACGAAGGCACGCCGGACCTGGCCACGCTGACCTTCACCGCGGGCAACTGGGACACCCCGCAGACGGTGACCGTGACCGGCGTGGACGATGACATCGATGATGGCGACAGCGGCTACAGCATCGTCACCGCACCGGCGGTCAGCGCCGATGTCCTCTACAACGGGCTGGACGGCGCCGATGTGGCGGTGACCAACACCGACGATGACACGGCCGGCATCACGGTCACGCCAACCAGTGGCTTGACCACCACCGAAGCCGGCGGCACGGACAGCTTCACGGTGGTGCTGGACACGGAACCGACCGCCGACGTGAGCATCGGCATCAGCAGCAGCGATGCCACCGAAGGCACGCCGGACATGGCCACGCTGACTTTCACCGCGGGCAACTGGGACACCCCGCAGACCGTCACCGTCACCGGCGTGGACGATGACATCGATGATGGCGACAGCGGCTACAGCATCATCACCGCGCCCGCCGTCAGCGCCGATGCCGTCTACAGCGGGCTGGACGGTGCCGATGTGGCGGTCACCAACACCGACGACGACACGGCCGGCATCACGGTCACGCCGACCAGTGGATTGACCACTACCGAGGCCGGCGGCACGGACAGCTTCACGGTGATCCTGGATACGGAACCGACCGCCGATGTGAGCATCGGCATCAGCAGCAGCGATGCCGGCGAAGGTACGCCGGATGTGACCACGCTGACCTTCACCGCGGGCAACTGGGACACGCCGCAGACGGTGACCGTGACCGGCGCGGACGACGCCGTGGTCGACGGCGATCAGGGCTATACGATCGTCACCGCAGCGGCGGTCAGCGCCGATGCCGTCTACAGCGGCCTGAACGGCAGCGATGTAGCGGTCACCAACAGCGACGACGACACCGCCGGTCTGCAAATCGATGATGTCAGCGTGGTCGAAGGCACCGGTGGCAACACCACCGCCACCTTCAGCGTGAGCCTGGATACCGCGGTCGATGGGGGCTTCAGCGTCGACTACAGCAGTGCCGATGCCAGTGCGACGGCGCCGGCGGACTACGTGGCCGTCAGCGGCACGCTCAACTTTGTCGGCACGCTCGGCGAGACTCAGACGATTTCCGTGACGGTGATCGGCGATGGCGACTTCGAGCCGGACGAGACCTATCTGATCAACCTGGCCGCACCGTCCAATGCGGCCGTCGGTCTCACCGATGGCAGCGGCCTGGGCACGATCGTCAATGATGATGGGGCCGATCTGTCGGTCACGCTTGCGGCCACACCCGATCCGGTGACGGCCGGTCTGACCCTGGCCTACACCGCCACGGTCAGCAACGACGGTCCCGCCAACGGCGATGCCGTGGTGGTCAGCCTGACACTGCCAGCGGGCGCCAGCTTCGTCTCCGGGTCGGTCAGCGGCGGCGGCAGTTGCGCCGGCGCCGGACCGGTGCTGTGCAGCTTCAGCGGCCCCGTCCTGCCCGGTGCGGCCAATGCGCGCAGCGCGACGGTGAATGTGGCGATCGCCGCCAGCCAGCTGGGCACGCTGACCGGCACGGCGGTGGTCAGCGCCGGCACTGCTGATCCCGACCCCGCCAACAACAGCAGCAGCATCACGACCGCGGTGGCCGCAGCGGCCGACCTGAGCCTGGCGCTGAGCATCGATCCGCCAGCGGTCGCCGTCGGCGAGTTTTTCACGCTCACTGCGGTGGCCAGCAACAACGGACCCAGTGACGCCGTCAATGTGCGCATCGACATTGATGTCCCACCGGGCGCCCTGCTCGTCGGCAGCACCCCGAGCACTGGTGGCCTCTGCGCCAGTGCACCTGTCGGCGGCTCGGTACAGGTCAGCTGCGCCTACGCAGGCGCCACGACACCCGGCATGAGCCGCTCAGTCGCGGTGCTGCTGCAGGCGGTCGCACCCGGCCAGATCGAGCTGTCCGGGGTGGTCGCGTCCGACACCGCCGACCCGCAGCCGGGCAACCAGACCGCTGCAGTCACCCTGGGCGCCGCTGCCGTGCCCATCCCCGCGCTGCAGCCGGCCGCCTTGCTGGGGCTGTTGCTGACACTGATGGGACTCGGCGCCGGCTACCTGCGGCGCCGCTAGCGCTAGCCCTGCGGCCCGGGGCGCAGACCCCGGGCCGCTGTGCACCACGCAGCGAGATCACCGTCGTGGTATTCGCCTAGGGTGAATGTCAGGAAGCGCCAAGCGCTTCCGAGATCCGCCGTTGCTGATCTGATTGGGTCTGTTCAGGCTTCGCCCACTGCTCGTGTAGCAATTGGGCGAAGCCGATACCCTGCAACCACCGCTGGCTGAAGTCCTCCGCAGTGACCGATTCTGCTGGGAGGCACCGATCAAGCAGTGAAATCCGACTGACACCTCTGGCCTGTGAAGTTCGAACCGATTCAGAGGTGGCAGAACCCTGTGCCACCGGCTCCTGGTCGCTGATTGGCGCCAGAGGGGTGTTTCATGGAACGACATGAAACACGTTCTGCGCAGCGTCCAGCAACTGCAACTGCAGGTCGCCGGCGCCGGTGGTGCCATAAGTCGGTGCGGAATAGACACCGGCGGTGATGCTGTGCGGGGTGCCAATACAGATGGCGGCGAAGCCGGAGACGCCGCCAAAGGGGTTGTCCGCATGGTAGCCGCCGACGACTGCACCACCCTGGAAGCCGCCACCGACGCGGTCGACGAACTGGGTGGTCAGCGAGAAGAAGAACTGACCCTCAGGCATGCCCCCCGCTGCCGAATCGGGAAAGCCTTCGGCGGCGATCAGGGTCTCGTAGTAGCCCGGGCTGACCTGCACGCTGGCTGTGAAGGGAGACTCCCCGTTGATCTGTGTGCTTGTCTGAAACACTTCGACGGACTGGCCGCCGCCACGCCGATTGATCGTGATCCGTACGGGCAGGTCGCCCGCCGGATCGGCCGTTGGATTCCCGGTCACGCTCAGCTTCAGCAGCTGGTCCTCGTTGGCCGCATTGGCGATGTTGACGCCGGCGAATCCGACTTGCGACGCATCGATCAGGCCACCGAAATTCAATCCCCCGGCGAGCCTGCGGCTACCGGGCGCGTCCAACTCCAATGCCAGCCCGAAGATCCCGGTCTGGATGCCCTCACCCGGACCATCGGTGACCGTGGCGGTGAAGTAGCCGGCGGGGCAGTTCGCATTGGGTGGGTTGGGTGACGGCAGCACGAACTGCTCTACCCGCGGCTCATCCTGGGGCCCCATTGGCGGGGTTGCAACGACGAAATCCCAGATCCCGCGACCAAAGGTACTGAATCGCGCCACGCCCTGGTCATCAAGGTAGTCGACATGCATGTACATCTGGTTCGGCGCGCCCGCCGTGGTCAGATCGATCCAGCGCCCGGCGGCACGGTCGAAATAGAAGGCACCGGCCCGGGTGGCCGCAAAGAGGTGCTGCCCGTCCGCCGAAATGCCCAGTGCCCGAACGAAGGTATTCGGCAATCCTTCCTCCATCTCGGTGAAACTCTGACCCGCGTCGTTGGAAACGTACACGTTGGGATTACCGTAGCCATAACCGGAGATATAGATTCTTCCGGGCACGACTGGATCCAGCACGATGTCGGTGCTCACGAAGTACTCTCCGGAAAACTCGGTGGCGGCAAACGGCGAGCCCGCCACGGACCGCCAGAACTTCCCTTCGTAGTCCAGGACATAGCGGTCTTGCGCGGTCTGTCCATAAGACACCACGCCGATCAAGGAGGGAAAGACGAAGGGGTCCACGACATGGGTGATGACGCCATTGTTCAGGGTCAGCTCCAGCAGCTGGGCGCCGCTGCTGCTGGTCACCCGACCGCCACCCAGCAAGGCACGATTCGGCTGCCCAGGGGCCGCGGCGAGCGGTGGCAAAAAATTCTCTTCGACGAGTCCATTGTCGTCAAAGGACCATCTGGGCAGCGCCCCTCCGTTGTCGACCATGACAAAACCGGGATAGACCATCCACAGCGTGTCGCCCCCGTCCGTCGAGCTCAGCCAGTGGTAATCACCGCTGACCACCTGTTCCATGGCCAGAACGCCGACGGATGAGGGATTCAGCACGCGCTGATAACCCTGATCCTGCGAACCCACCATCAATGAGTGCGGTGTGTGGCGCCGCGTGTAGCTGCTGTAGTACTGACCGACATTCAGGCCCGAAGTCAGACTGAGATTCTGGACGGTTGCCGCCGCGTCATCGGAACGGTAGGTGCCACCATCGGTCGAGATCCACAGGCTCTCCGACCCGTTGGCATTGCGGAAAAAGTCGACATTCATGATGTCCGCATGCAGCTTGTCGGTCGGGCTTTGGTAATACTCGGGCCACCGGTTGACGCGGTCAAAGCGGGAGCCACCATCGATCGACCGAAACAGATCGACCCCGCCGACCAGCAGTACATCGGGGTCCTGTGTCGATGATTCGATCGATTGAACTGAAAACGGCCCAGTGGGTGCGGTGCCTCGCCGCTGGAAAGTCACGCCGCCATCGAGCGATCGCCAGACCACGCTGGATCCGCTGCTGTATGCGCCATAGGTTGCAACCACATAGAGAAAGACCTGTCCCGCAGCATCGACACCGCCAGTCAGGCTCAACCGGGTCAGATTGTCGAAGGTGTCGATTGGCACGACCCCGACCGGCTCCAGTGCCTGAGAGCCCGGCACAATTCGACTGAGCCGGGTGCCACTCAACAGGAACATTTCACTGGAGCCATAGCGCGGCGAGAAGAGCGCTGTACGGGTGTCCACCTGGTCCAGCCAGCCGAGATCCTCAAAGGACTCTGCGGCGTTTCCGGAATGCCACAACCGCGGACGCTGCGGTTGCGCGCCCGGCGCGAAATCGGCGGTCAGCAGATAGACATCGGGGTGCTCGGTATCTCGCACGGCAAGGCCGCGGATATAGTCCATTTCCTCCAGCCCGGTGGCGGCCACGAAGCTGGCGCCCCAATCATCGCTGTAGTAAACGCCGAAGCTCCCCCTCAGCTCGGAAGGCAACACCAGGCGATCCTGTCCGTTCCTGACCAGCCGCTCCATGTAATCGGTCTCGAAGCGCACACTGTCATTCACCGCGGCGAAGCCATCGCCGTCGCCCAGCCAGAGACTGCCCCCATCAGACAGCACGAGCCCGCGCCCCGCACTGTCAACGCGCAGGAAGGCATTGGTACGACCGGCCTGATTGCTGCTGCCACGCTCTCGCCAAACACCGCTGATGGCGGGTGAATGGAAAGACTTCAGCGTGTCGAGATCTTCCCCGGCGGCCAGTTTGGCGGCCCGTTCGCGCTGGTGGCGAGCCGCCCGTTCGGCGCGGTAACCGGCGTCCATGAGCTCAGGCTGCACGCCGGGTGAGCCATCGAGCATGCCGTCCAGCCATTGCTGGCGTCGCTCGCGAAAGCGCTCGCCATCCTCGGTGTCCTCACCCGGCCACCCAGCAGTCGGCGCAGGCATGAACTCATCCACCGCAGCGCGCCCATCGCGATTCCGCGGCCAGGTCAAGGATGCCAACGCCGCGACCAGAACGACGGCCAGGGCAATCGGGAAGAGCGTTCGCTTCATGGGGCTGTCCTAAGTGGCGATTTCAATCCGCGATCCGCTCGAGCGTGCGACTGAACGCGCACCCGGAACAACCGCAAACTGTCTGTCAGTGCATAGCTATACGAGTTCAGGCGACAATCTCGCCAGTGTCGCTGTCATCTTGTCGATGCAGCCCCGCAGGGCCGGTGTCCGACCAAGCCCTTCGTGATGACCGGACAGTGCAGCCGCAAGCGTGTCCGTATGCTCTCGCTGGACGTCGGGACGGGCCGCGCAGGCCAGCACCCGCGCTGCGAAGATCGACGCCAGTTCGCGCCACCAGCCAGTCGGGGCGATGGTCCTAGGGCTGGATGGTCTGATCCGGCACCGGCTGTCGCAGGAACCGGTCCCGCCACTTGCAGCGCGCGGACCCTGTCAACCAAACGCATCCCAGCGCGTTGCGTTCGCGATGGGTAGTGCACCCAGCCCCGGGAAAGGAGCGCGCCATGAAACCTATCGCAGGCTGCTTGCGGCGCCCGGCCCTCGGGCTGCTTCTGGCGGCATTGGGCACGGCTTTGACGCAGGCCGATGCGGCCGCGTCGTCCAGTTCGCCGACCGCGGCTGCGGGGCCATGTTGCGGAGCGATCGGCGCCCCCTGGAGAGACTACTTCGGCGCCAACACCGCCGGCGGTTTCAGCGCCGAAGCCTGGCGCGCGACGGTCCGCTCCGGCTATCCGCGTGACTCCAACGTCGCCTCGATCAGCAGCGTCATCGATCCGCTGCGTCTGGACGAGGTGCTGGCGGCGCATGACTGGGTGCATCTGCAGGACGGCTACAACTACCGCATGCAGTCGGCGGTCGACGCCTACTTCGATGCCATCCGCGCCGACCACGGTGCCGGCTGGCGCGCCAACGTGGCGCAACTGGCCGAAGCCATGATTGACGGCATGCAGCGCAACAGCGCCGGTGGTCATCGCGCCTACTGGGAGCTGGGCAACGAGATCTACGCCGAACAAACGGGGATGACGATCGGCACCTGGGTCAGCGCCAACAACCTGCCCTACCCGCACCCGAACTCCAACTACAACGACAACCCGAATCACATTGAGCGGCCCAACGATCGCGGCATCATCGGCTATCAGGTCGAGTACCAGATGGCCCTGGCCATCGAGGCCATTCTGACCGCCAATGCCGCTGCGCCAGCGGCCTTTCAGGTGCCCATCATGGCGCCGGCGGCCGCATCAAGCAGCGTCAACAATGGCTGGCTGCAGGCCCTGATGGACTACGAAATCGTGGGCTACGAGATGCCGTTGGACGGCAATGGCCAGCCCTACATCGACTTTGCCCGGCCGCTGGCCGCGAGCCTGGCCGGAATGCGCTTTGGCGACTTGCTGGACCTCGTCAACGTGCACTACGTGATCAACGTCGATGGCGCCACCGTCAATACCGTCTGGGACAACTGGATCGATGGCAGCACGACGGCGCAAGGCGTGTTCCACACCGAAGAAGGTGGCGTTCGCGCGGCCATTGAAGGCCGCGGCGGCCTGGTTGCGATGAGCGCCTTCGCCCGGGTCATGGACGTCTGGCTCTCGCGGGGGATTGATCCGACGCGCGCGCGGACCATCTTCTATTCCAGCGGTGATGGACCGCCCGGCACTCGGGGCGTCGATGCCCTGAATGAACTGCATGCCTTCATGCCCGCCGACGCAACGGCCCTGCAGCGCAAGCCCGGATTGCTCAGCCACCCGAGTGTCACCATCGAAAGCTACGCCTTTGAGGCGGACAACGAGAACCAGCGCGCCCTGTTCGTCCTGCCCGCCGCCAATGGCGAGGCCACTCTGGACTTCATCGACATGCGCGCCGACGGCTGGAAGAACCCGCAGGTTGGCGCCGACGTGCACCTGTGGAATGACAGCGCCAATCCCACGCAGAGCGCCAGCGTGACGCCATCCGTCGATGGACTGAGCTACCGGATCGAGTTTCCCGCTGTCAGTTTCACCGCCATCAACAATCAGGCCCTGGTCATCCTGGTCCAGAGCAGTGGCGAAAGCGCGACGATCTTCGCCGATGGATTCGAATCCGTGCCGTAGCGGGCAGCTGTAGCAGTCCCATGGCGACGGCCATTGACGCCGCAGAGGGAAAAGACGCGGAAATCGTTCAAGGCGTGTGGAGCACCACGCTAGGCGGCCACAGTCTGCTGCTGCAGCGCCGTTGCCAGCAGGGTCAGCAGCGCCTCTTCCGAATACGGTTTGCCAAGCAGATGACTGACACCGGCTTCCTCGGCCAATTGGCTGTGCCGTTCGGTCGCACGCGAGGTGATCATGATGATCGGCAGGTCGCGGTACTCCGGTCTTTGACGCAGATGGCGAGCCAGTTCCAGGCCGTTCATGCGCGGCATCTCCAGGTCAACCAGCAATGCACGGGGTTGCCGCTGTTCGACTTCCAGCAAGGCCTCCAGTCCATCGCGTGCCAGCACCGGCTGATAGCCGGCGTCTTCCAGCAGTTCGCCCAATGAGCGACGGACCGTCAGCGAGTCGTCGGCAACGATCACGGTTGGCAGTGCAATCTCCTCGCTCGCCAGGGCGTGCCAACTCGGCAGACCTTCAGCGCGCCGCGCGCGGACCATCTCGCGCAAGTCCAGCACGGCGGCAACGCGGCCATCGCCCAGCACCGTGGCGCCGCGCACACCCGCCACTTCGGGCAGCAGCGGCCCCAGGGGCTTGAGGACCACGGTCACCAGACTTTCGATACGCTCGGTCAGCACTGCCAGTTCGCCCTCACCCGGCAGCTGCAGCTGAAGTGCGATCAGCGGCCGGCGATCGGACAGGTGAATCTGCTGCGGTCGGCCCAGTAGCTGGCCGACATCCAGCGCCGACTGCCACTGGTCGCCGACTCGCACCTGCAAGCCCTGTTCGGCATCGATACGACGCTCGTCGGCCGAAATGGGCTGGAAGCTGCTGAAACTATCGCAGGCAATCGCCACCAGCGATCGCTCCAGCGGCATCAGTGCCACCTGGACGGTGCCCAACCGGGTCGAGACTTCGATGACAAAGCGCGTGCCCGCCGCCGGTACGCTGTCGATGCTGATGACCCCACCGAGTTCTCGAATTCGGCGCGCCACCACGTCCATCCCCACGCCGCGACCGGACACTTGCGACACCTCCTGGCGGGTGGAGAAACCCGGCAGGAAGAGCAGTTCGTGCAGCGTGGCCTGATCCACCGGCGTGGTGGGCTGCAGCAATCCCAGCTCGATGCCACGCTGACGGATGCGGTCATAGTCCAGGCCCGCACCATCGTCGCTGAGTTCGATGTGCAACATGGCACCACGGAGGGCGAAGCTCAGCTCGATCTGACCGGTCGCTGGCTTGCCCATGGCCTCACGCAGATCGGCCGCTTCCAGTCCATGATCGACCGCATTGCGCAGCAGATGCATCAGCGGCTCGGTCAATCCGTCCAGCAGCAGCTTGTCCACCGTCAGCGCATCACCGCTGACCTGCAGGTCGACCCCCTTGTCCAGCGACCGTGCAGTCTGCCGGACCGTGCGCTCGAAGCGGCCGCGCAGGTCGCGCACCGGCACCAGGCGCGCGCTCTGCACACTCGCCTGCAGATCACGGTCCAGACGGCTCTTGCCGCGACTGAGCCGATGCAACCGCTCCAGCGCCTCTTCCAGCGCACCCAGTCGCAATCGCGTGTCAGCCTGCGTTTCTGCCAGCTGCCGACTGATCACATAGAGTTCGTTGTACTGATCCAGCTCCAGTGGATCGATGTCGGAACGCTCGCGTTGCGCCATGCCGATGGCCGAGCCGCGCAAGGCCACCTGCTCGTCCAGCGCGGCCGCCACTCGCTGCAGCGCATCCAGCTCCACCTTGACGCGCTCGCGCAGTTCGTCGATCGAATCCAGTTCCAGCAACGTCTGGTTGGACAAGGCCAGTGATTCGCCGCTGAGCTCCAGCAACTGATCCAGCAGGCCACGGCCAACGCTCATCTGCTCCTCGGGCTCGGCCGCCACGGCGTTGGCAGAAGCGACTTCGTCGGGACGTTCCGCCACCGGCGCTGGCACCGGCGTCGACGCGCGCTCCGTCGCAGTCGACTCGGCATTGACGATGCCATCGAGCGCATTGGCGAAGGCATAGACTCGCGCCAGCAGATCCTCGGTACCGGCAGGCGCAGGCGACCGACCGAGCACATGATCGGCCATCTCGGCCACGCCATCGGCGGCCTCCTGCAGCAAGGACAGCGTGCTGCCGTGGGCCTGCGCCGTCTCGCCGCCGTCGAGAGCGACGAGGATGTCCTCCAGCGCATGGGTGAGGTTGGCCAGCCCGCGAATGCCTACCGTGTTGGCATCGCCTTTGAGGGTGTGCGCCACGCGGCGAGCATCGTCCAGGGCAGTACGCTGCCCCGAGCCCAGATAGTCGCTGACCGCCGCCGACAGCCGATCACTGTTGCCCGGCAGTTCCCGCAGCATGCCTTGCAGAACCGACGGAATCACATCGTCCGCAGGGCTGAGGTCCAGATCGCCCTCCTGCACCTCACGGGCGCTCTGCCGCAGCAGCTCCGGGTCGACGCCGATGCGCACCGCTCGGGCTTGCAGCATCCATTCCGGCGGTGCCTGCACGCCGATCAGGGGAGCGTTCGCCAGGTCTGCCAGCGGCGCCTCCTCCGGCTGTTCCAGCCACGCGGCCAGGGCCATCAGCCAGGCAGCAAACTGGTCCGCCAGTGGCGAGTCAGCCGGCGCATCTGCCAAGGCCGCTCCGCTCGCCGACAGCGTCTCGGCGAGCGCCGGCAAGCCGACAACATTCAGCGCGTTACTGCTGGACTCCAGCAAGAACTCCAGCGAGGCATCGAGGCCCTTCGGCGAGGGGCGACCAGACCATTCCGACAACACCGGCAACAGCTCGGCGTACAGCGTTTCGACGATCAGGTCGCGCTCTTCCGCGGAAATCCACCGCGGCTGAGTCTCGGTGGACTCTGGCCCGGCGCCGGTATCGCGCTCGCTCGGATCAGGAGGCGGGCTCTCGGCAGACGCGTCGACATTCGCCAACTGAGCGGGCACGACCTCGGCCGTTACCTGGGTCGATGCGTCCGGCTGGACGGCCTCCGCGCGTTGTTGGCCCAAGGCTTCCTGGCGCAGGGCATGCAGCAATGTGGCGATCCGGTTGGCGGGCATGCCGACGGCCGCCAGCACGCGTTCGGTGGGCGCCACCAGGCCGAGTTCGCCTGGATCACCGCCACCCTGCCATTCCAGCGCGGCCAGACTGCATTCGGCCAGATCGTCGTGATCGGTATCGATGGATGCAGCGGCAAGGGCCTTGGCGATACCCACCAGCAGCAGACGCAAGGCCGGGCGCTGCTGCGCAGCCGCGTCCTCGCAGATCGGACGCAGGTCGCGCAGCAACAGGGCGCGACCGGTCAGATCCGGCGCACCACTCCACAGCGTCAGCTGGGCGACCCAGTCCTCCAGGCCGACACTCATGCCTAGGCGCCCCGGCTACTGCCCGGCAGCCGGAACACGCCGACAGTGCTGAGCAGACTCTGCGACTGCTCCAGCAGCACCTGGACGTTGTCGCGCTGCCGCGACAGCTCGTCGAGGGTTTGCCGCGTGGTGGCGTCCATGCGCTGGGCGCGCTCCACCAGCGTGCCGGAGATGCGCGCCTGGCGGGAGCTCGACTCGGCGATGTCCCGCACCGCAGTGGCCAGACCGTCGGTGGCCGACATGCTGGCCTGCACCTGCTCACCGGCACGCTCGGCCAGTCGCGTGATATCGACGAACTGCGACAGCGAGTCATTCATCGCCCGCATGGTGTCGGCCGCGTCGGCCTGGATGCCACCCACCAGCGTGCCAATCTGTGCCGTGGCCGTGCGGGCACTGTCGGCCAGCCGCTTGACCTCGTCGGCAACCACAGCGAAGCCGCGACCGGCATCACCGGCGGCGGCAGCCTGCATACCGGCATTGAGCGCCAGCACGGCCGTGCGCTCGGCGATCTGATTGATGATGTTGACCACCCCGGTGATCTCCTGCGAGCGCTCGGCCAGGCGCTTGACGCGCTTTTCCGTCTCGCGGATCTGATCGCGCGAAGAGGTCACGCCCTGCACCGTTTCGCTCACGATGCGCAGACCCTGGGTCGAGGTGCGCAAGGCCTCTTCGGCCCGCGAGCGGGCGCCCTCGGCCTGGGCGGCCACCGTCGCCAGCGCCTCGGCCGCCTGTTTGAGCTCGGTCGCCGCCGCCTGCACTTCGCGGTCATTGGCATTGGCCGAATCCAGCACCACCTCGGTGCGCGAGCGCAGGGTGTTGGAGGCTTCGGTCACCTCGTTGGAGGCCTGCAACACCTTGCGCAGCGCGTCCGAGGTTTCCTTGGTCAACAGATTGATGGCGTCCGAAACGGCGCCGGTGATATCGGGCGTGACTGGCACGGTGACAGTCAGATCGTTCTGGGCCAGACCGGTCACCGCCTGCATGATCTGAATCACCGAATCATTCAACTGCTCGTTCTCGGCGGCGGCCTTGGTCAGCGTGGCCACGCGCTCATCCAGCAGATTGTCCAGCGCTCGACCCAGATCGCCCAGCTCATCCTGCTGGGCCAGCTCGGCACGCGCTTCCATGTTGCCGGCCGAGAGTTGTTGCACCGTGGCGCTCAGCTGTGACACCGGCTGGTTGATGCTGCGCGCCAGTCGGTTGGCGATCAGGCCGGCCAGCATCGCCAGCACCAGCGCAATGCCGGCCGCCACCAGACTCTGCTGTCGCAACAGGGCCGTGACCGGCGCCAGCGCCTCGTCGGCGGCAATGCGCGAGATGACCGCCCAGCGGGTGCCGTCGGACAGCTGCAGCGGGCCATAGGCGCCCAGCAGTGTCTGACCGAAGCCATCGCGATAGGTCAGCACGCCGGATTCACCGCGCAGGGCCGCCTGCACCGCTTCGGTATCGGCGGGAACCAGACCGACGTCGGTGCCGCGAGCGCGGACCAGCGCCGCAATCTCGCTGCCCCCGGGGAGGGTCTGCAAGGCCTGCAGATAGGCGTCCGGTCGCTGCTCCATGCTGCGTGAGATCGCGCGCGGCAGTCGATCGGGTCCGATCAGACTCAACTCGCCCGTATCGCCCAGACCGGAGGCCTCCCACTCACCGCGGAAGGTGGCGATCGCGTTGATGCGGTCGATGGGCGCCTGTGCCGCCAGCACGCCGATGGTGCGGCCATCGCGCTGCAGGGGAATGGCGAAGAAGGCCGCCTGATCGTCGTAGGAAGGTCGATAGGTGCGGTAGTCATCGAGTTGCACCGCGCCAGGGTCACCGCTGTCGCGAGCCTTGAGGAACGCATCGCTGAGACCCGTGCCGGCCCAGGGGCCGTCGATCAGCGAGGTCGCAAAATCCAGCTCCTTGTAGAAGGTGTAAACCACATTGCCGCTGTCGATGTCGATCAGGAAGACGTCGTAGTAGCCGTATTGCTGCACCACCTGGCGCATGTAGGGGTGCAGGCGCTCGTGCAGTCGTCGGTAGCCTTCGCTGCCGGCCTCGGCACTGTCCAGATCACCCTTGCTGCCCAGCGGGTGAGGATTGCTGGCGATGTAGAGATACTGCAAGGCAACCGCGGCCGGCGACAGCTGGTCGACCAGCGACGCCATCTCGACCTCGCTGCCGGGATTGCGCCCCTGGTAGTGACGCACGAAGTCACCGCCGTAGTACTGCTTCAGCGCCTCGCGCTGGGCAGTTTCGTCCACCGCCAGACCTTCGCCAGCGCTGGCGAAGTTGTCGCTCAGATCGAGCATGCCCTCGAGCACGGTCGGGTCAGCGGCAATGACGCGCAGGTTGGTCTGCAGGGTTTCCAGATAGGCCCCGACTTCATCGCGCTTGACGGTCTGGATGGATTGCAGCTGGGCCTGTGCGCGCTCGGTCAGCGATTCACTGGCGCTGCGGTAGCCGAGATACGCCACGACGCCGGCAGCCACCAACAGCGGCAGCAATGCCAGCAACAACGTGCCGTACAAGACCCGACCTCTGATGCTTCGAAAGATCTTCATGTTGCCCCCTGTTATCGATCCGTTTCAGGCTCTGCGCCGACTGGCCCACACCAGCGGATCCCACTCCAGTCCCAAGCTCACCTGTTCGGCTTCCAATCGGTGCCAGATCGGTGACTCACCGGACAGTTCAGCCGGAATGCTCGATTCCGGTTCGGCACCGCGCCAGCTCGAAACCGGTGCGAAATCCGGCTGTGCCATCGTTTGCAGCGCCAGCTGCTGACGCCCCTGCACGATCACCAGCAGTTGCTCCTGGTCATCCCCTTCGGCGTCGGACCAGGCATTCGGCAAGGTCAGCACCGGCACCACCGACCCCTGCCGATTGATCAGCCCGCGCACCCAGTCCGGCGCGCCCGGAATGGGAGCGGGCCGGGTTTCGAGCAGGATCTCGCAGGACGTACCGGCAGGCAGAACCAGTGCGAAAGGCGCCTCCCGCCAGCGCAGGTAGACCCGCAGCCCACCCTGCGATCCAGGCTCGGCCGTCTCAGGCATAGGCCTGCACGGCAGCCATCACGTCCTCGGCTTTGGCCGGCTTGCCGATGACGGCCTTGGCGCCCTGCATGGTGGCCCACAGCTGGTCAGCCTTCTGGCTCTTGCTGGACACGACCACCACGGGAATGCCCTTGGTGGTTTCACCGGCGCGCAGCTGCCGGCAGGCCTCATAGCCATCCATGTCCGGCATCACGACATCCATGAAGATCAGCGCCGGCATTTCGGCGGCGGCCTTGGCCACCGCCTCACGTCCGTTGGTGGCCGTGATGGTGTGATAGCCGGCGTCGGTCAGCAGCGTTCGGAGATTGGCCAACTCCGCCGGCGAATCGTCGACGATCAGTATCTTCTTGCTCATTGGAGGCTCACTTGCAGACAGAATCAGGAGGGTCGGCGGTAGCCACGTTGGGCCAGTTCTTCCACCGAGTAGCGCTTGCTCAGTGCCTTGTGTACGGCCGCGTGAAAGTCCTTGACCGCCACCGGCTTGGTCAGATACGTGTCGCAACCCGCCAGCGCGCCGCGAGCGCGATCGAAGGGCGAGGTACGGCTGGTCAACATGATCACGCGGGTCTGGCGGCAATGCCGCAGGTGGCGAATGTCGCGGCAAAGTTCGTAGCCGTTGCGACCCGGCATCACCACATCGAGCAGGATCAGGTCGAAGCTGCGATCGCGCAGTAGCTGCATCGCTTCCTCGCCGTTCGCCACGGCCTCCACGGCCAGGCCGAGGCGACGCAGCGTGATCTCCAGCTGGGTTCTTACCGTCGCGCTGTCATCGACCACCAGCGCCGACACAGACTCGCCGGTCGTCGCCGCCGCTTCTCGTTCCACGGCTGCCCGGGCAGCGGCCGGCACTGCGGGTGCCTGCTCGTTGGCCAGGTTGCCTTCCAGCTTCGACTTGGCGATGGACTCGAGCAGCCGAAAACACTGCAGGATCAGACTGCGACGGGCAATCCGGTAGTCGCCCTCGCCCGCACTGCCCGTTTCCGAAACATAAACCTCGACCATGCCGGGCGAGTCTTCGCGCAACCGTTTGACATTGTCGGCCGCCGTCGGCTGATCGGCGTCGATGATGGCAATGTCGGCAAAGCCGGCCTGCTCGGAGTCAACCAGCTTGAAGTCATAGCGCCGGCTCGGTGCGCGCTTGACGACAATGTCCAGCAGACGCGCATCCTTCGGCTGCAGATCACACAAGGCAACAATCAGGCCACTCATGGCACTCCCCGATGACAAATGGGCCTGCGGGTTTGCCCGCATGCACCTCCGTGACGAGCACGGTTCCCCGAAGTGCGTCCACGCCTGACTGCCGGTGCGAGCGCATCGGCAGTAAATTAGAACATCAGGAATTAAGCGGCCGTAAGCCAGCTGTAACAAAAGGTGGCGGCGGCGTAACACACTGCTGCATCACAGGACGTGACTGAATCCTCAGATCCACCAGTCAGCCGGCAAAGCAGCTTGTCAGCCTGCCTTTTGCTGCGGCACCGGCCGGCGATAACCACGCGCTGCCAGTTCGTCCACGGTAAAGCGCTTGATCATCGCCTTGTGCATCGCGGCGTGAAAGTCGCGCACCGGGACCGGCTTGGTCAGATAGACATCGCAGCCGGCCAGCGCACCGCGAGCACGATCGAAGGGTGAATTGCGGCTGCTGAGGATAGCGACCGGCACGTGGCGGCCGCTGCGGATATTGCGAATCTCGCGGCAGATCTCATAGCCGTTCGGGCCCGGCATCACCACGTCCAGAACGACCAGATCGTAGGTGCGCGACTGCAGCAGCGTCATCGCACGATTGCCGTCTGCGGCGGTTTCGACGTTCAGGCCCATGCGCCGCAGCGTGACTTCCAATTGCGTCCGCACCGTCGCGCTGTCGTCAACCACCAGCGCAGTCAGGGTCAGCGCTGCGGGTTTGTCCTGTGCAGGAGCCGCGACGGCAGATGGAATGGCGGTCACCGTCGCGGTCGGTGCCGCCGCCGGCTCCTTCGATGACGGACGCTCGGCGCCATTGTCCCGCCCTCGCCGCGCGGCGGCGATCGACTCAAGCAAGCGAAAACACTGCAGCACCAGCGTGCGGCGGGCGATCCGGTAATCACCCTGACCGGCGTGGCCCGAGTCGGAGACATAGACTTCCACCACATCAGGTGAGCCCGTCCGCAACCGCCGGGCCTGATCGGGATGTTCGGGTCGATCCGCATCGATGATGGCGATATCCGCACGGGCCGCCTGTTCGGCGTTGACCAGGCGGAAATCGAACTTCCGATTGGGTGCACGCGTGACGACAATTTCCAGCAGGCGCGAGTTCCGCGGGGTCAATCCGCACAGCGCAACGGTCAAGGCGTTCATCTGCCGCGTCCTCTCACACAATTCCGCCGCGAGCTGATGCTGCATGCGCATCAATGCCGGCGTCATGGTCGCCTGGCAGGACCTCGGCCAGGACCGACAACAATTCATCCACCCAGAATGGCTTGGCCATGGTGACGGGCGCGTTGACACCCTTCTGCACCAGTTCGCGCCGCTTGCTTTCCAGCGTGGCCGGTGCGGCCGAGCTCATCAGAATCACCGGCGTCATCGAGCCTTGCGCAGCCAGACGCTCAGAGATGCGATCGCACAGCTCGTCGGGCATGACGACATCGAGCAGAATCACTGCCGGACCCTTCGACAGGGCAGCCAGCGCGCCTTCCAGACTGTCGCTGGCCCGTGCCGAGAAGCCCGCCAGACGGACGATCTCGCTGACCAGCAGCAGGGTATCCGGATCGTCGTCGACGATCAGCGCAAAATCTGCTTCCCGACTGGTCATGAGTCCCCCGCTCTGTCGACCACTGCACAATTATTAAAGCCTTCTAATCTTTAGCATAGTGCCAAGGCCTGACTGCCACAATGGACCGAAAGGCCATCCCTGCGTCTCAGCGCAGCAGGCACTGCCCGGAAATTGCCCTGCCCTGGCCCGTTGGTCGGCCGCTGGACCTGATGAGCTGGCAGCGGGTCCATCGACACACGAGGTGCCGTGATGCGAGTTCCGTTGCAACCGCCCCGCGCGTTCGTGCCACTGACCGACGACGAGATCATGCAGCTCTTCGAACAGGGGCTGGGTCACTTGCTGCGTCCCTACCGGGTGGGCGTCAGTTGCGAACATCGCGGCACGGCGCCCGAGCCGCTGCCCGATGGGGCACTGACGGTCTCACCGGAGAGCTGGCCGGAGGTCGCCTGATCCCGGCGAAATCTGGTCGCGTCGCACAAGCCACGAACGAGGCGCTCAGGCTCTGGCACCATCTCTGACTGCCCGAGTGGAGACGATCAATGTTGCGAGGACTGCTGCTGTGTCTGCTGGTGCTGTACGGTGGCCAGCTGTTGGCACAGGCCGGAGACGCCTCTGACCTTGACCAGGTCTGGAACCAACTGCTGCAGCGCCATGTGCAATGGAGCCAGGGCGGTCACGCCAGCACGGTCGACTATGACGGCCTCGCCGGCGAACGAGAGCGACTGCAGGCCTATCTGCGGTCGCTGTCGGCCATACCGGAGGCCGAATTCCGGGGCTGGCCCGCGCCGCGACGAGCCAGCTTTCTGATCAATGCCTACAACGCCTGGACCGTCGAATTGATCCTGCAGGCGGACACCCGCCCAGCGTCGATCAAGGATCTTGGCGGCTGGCTCAGTACGCCGTGGCGCCAACCGCTGGTCCAGCTGTTCGGACAGACCCTCAGTCTGGACGAGGTGGAACACGAAAGGCTGCGCGGCGATCCCGAACAACGCGACCCGCGCATCCATTTCGCGGTCAACTGCGCATCCATCGGCTGCCCGGCCCTGCGCCCGGAAGCCTTCCGGAGCGAGCAGCTCGATGCGCAGCTGGCGGATCAGACCCAGCGCTTTCTTGGCGATCGCTCGCGCAACCATCTCGACGGCTCGGTCCTGCGCATCTCACCCATCTTCAAGTGGTACGCCGAGGACTTCGAGCGCGGCTGGCGCGATCAGCACAGCGTGGTGGACTTTCTGGCAGCACACGCAGGTGCGCTGGGCCTGACCTCAGCCCAGGCGGACCAGCTTCGATCCGGCGCACTGCGCCTGCGCTACAGCGACTACGACTGGCGCCTGAACTCGGTCGACTGAGGGCTGACCTGGCCCTGGCAGAGCGGACCTCAGGCACCGGCGCGCAAGCGCGCCATGAAGTCAGCAAAGGGCTCCGGACGACAGATGTGAAAGCCCTGCGCGTAGTCGAAGCCGATTTCCCGCACCAGCGCCAACGTGTCCTCATCCTCGACGTGCTCGGCCACGGTCTGTTTGCCCAGCAGGTGAGCGATCTCGTTGATCGATCGAGCCAGTGCAAGATTCTCGGGTGATTGCGCGATGTCGCGAATGAAAGCGCCATCGACCTTCACCAAGTCGACTGGCAGGTGCTTCAGATACTGATAGGAGGCGTAGCCGGACCCGAAATCGTCCAACACCATCGACAGTCCCAGGTCGCTCAGGCGCTGCATGCCGGTGCGCGCTTCGCTCAGATGCGCCACCGCGGCCGTTTCGGTCAGCTCGACGCACAGTTGCTGCAACGGAAATTCCTGCTGCCGCAAGCGGGCGACCAACTCGTTGACAAAATCGTTGTCGACCAGATTGCGCGCCGACAGATTGAAGGCCACCCGCAGCGCTGGCCCCTTGACCACGGTGCGCAGTTGCAGGAGCAGTTCCTCGCATACAAAACGATCGATCGAACCGATCTGTCCGTAGCGCTCGGCCGCCAGCAGAAACTGCTCCGGCGTCCAGATTTCGCCATCCGCCTGCAGGCGCAGCAACACCTCGACATAGTCCGGTCCCTGCCGTGCCGTGTCACTGAGCGACAAGGCCGGCTGGGCGTACAGCAGCAATTGGCGCTGAGCCAGCGCCTGTTCCAACCGGCCCACCCAGGCCGCCGTCTGCCGCAGCTTGGCCAGACGATGATCGTCGTCGGTGTGACGGTAGACGCGACCACCACCGTTCTCTCGGGCCAGCCGATAGGCGCGTTCGGCATCCTGCAACAGACTCTCGGCGCTGGTCGGCTCGGCACCAGCCGAGACCAGGCCGATGCTCACTGCGAGCCGGAAACGCTCGCCCTGCCATTGCAGCTCCCGCTCGGCGATCTCCCGACACAGGGTGCGGGCAATCCCGGTGGCGCCATCTTCACTGACATCGGTCAGCAACAGGGCAAACTCGTCGCCGGCAATCCGCGCTGCCTGAGCCTGACGCTGCTCCACGAAGCGGCGCAAGTTCTGGGCCACCGCCACCAGGGCAGCATCACCAGCGGACATGCCATGGTTCTCGTTCAGCATCCGCAGATGATCGACGCCGATCCACAGCAGTGCCATCGACTCGCGCTGCGGCCCAGCCAGTACTGCGGCCAGGCGACGGTCCAGTTCGGTGCGATTGAGCAGGCCGGTCAAGGCGTCGTGGGTGGCCTGCTCGGCCAACTGGTTGTGCAAACCTTCCAGCATCCGCCGCCAGGCGCGCTCGATGGTGCTCGCGTCGCGCTCGTCCAGCAATCGGACCGACTCCTCGCGCAGCAGTTGGGCCAATTGCTCCGAGCCCAGATCCTCGGCCTTGTGACCGAGCTGATTGACGAAGACGAAGCGACTGCGATCCGGTGCCATCCAGGCCAGCTTGAGCAGGCGCGGATCGGCACCAGCCACGTTGAAGCCAAACCAGTCGCCGGCGCGCAGCAGTTCCAGCGCACCGGCGCCGGAACCCGCGGGCAGTCGCGTGCTGGCCGAGGTGGCGGTGTGGCCGGTGTCCGGCGCATGGTAGGCAATCCAGGCACCCTCGCCACTGCTGAGCGCAGTCACCACCGCGGCGAGCAGCTCATCACTGCGTGGCGTGGCTGCAGCGACCTGCGACCAGGCTTCGGCCAGAACACCGGCCAGGTCATCGGCGGCGATCTGCAACTCGCCCTGTCGCGCCTGTCGGCAAGCATCGGCCAGCGCCTGCAAGGCCGCCAGCTGACTCTCCCAGACCTGTGCTTCGCTCTGCAGCCTGGCCAGCACCAGGTTGGGGCGGATCACTTCATCGAGCAGTTCGGCCAGCACCGCTGGAATCTTGCGGCCGACAAAACTCAGGCCGATTTCCTTGCCGGCGGCGCGCCGGGCATCGTCCAGCCGCTGCTGCCCTTCGCAGGATTCAATCACCCGATGCTCGACGGCGGCACCCGCGCGACGATGCCGCTGCAACATCTGCTCCAGCGTCTGACAGGCCTGCTGCAGCAGCTGCGGCGCGAGGGCTCGATGGCCTGTCATCGGTTCGATCAGCGCGTCGATGCGTCCGGCCAGCTGGCTGGCAGCGGCGTCGCGACGCCCCTCGCACAGCACGGCAGCAAACTCGAGCAAACCGAACAGACTGCGGATTCCTTCAGCCTGCTGGCCTGGATCATCCGCCGCCAGCTGGGTGCCCAGCAATGCCGGCAACAGACGCGTGATCCAGCTGCGGAAAGTCGCCGGCAGCATGGGGTCGTCACTGAGCGTCTCGTGCAACTGTGCCAGCAAGGCCAGCGCTTCGGACTGCTGTGGCGCCAGCGCCACTTTCTCCTGACCAGCCAGACTGGCGGCTTCACCGCGCAGTGCCTGGGCAAAACCATCGGCGGCCAACGGCCTTTCCTGAGCCAGCAGGCGCTCCAGGGCCTGGGCCAGCTGCAAGTTGCTGACCGGCGGTGCAATGGGGTCTTCCGGCACGCCGCGAGGCGCCAGCGCGAACAGGCGTTGCGCCGTGGCCAGGGCCTGTCCGGCCGGCACACTGACGCCCGCAGCTGTCGGCATCGGCTGATCGAGGATCCGAGTAGCTGGTGCGGGCGCAGGATCGCCTTCGGTGGGCGCGGTCGGGGCGATCCGGCTGGGACCCACGTCGGCCGAGCGCAGCAAGGCCAGCAGAGCGGCCAGGAATCCGCTGATCCCCAGTGCGGCCGGGTCGCGACACAGATGCAGCAGCACGTTCCGCAGCGGATAAGGCAAGTCGATGCGCTTGCAGGCGCGAACGATCGAGTTCAACAGCTGTTCGGGCAGCAGGGCATCGGCAGGCGCACCCGGCAGACGCTCCGGCAATGCGGCCAAGCGGGGCTGCAGTTCGCTCAGCAGCGGACGCAGTGCCTGCTCCAGTTGCGCCGCCGATTCCGAGCGCAGCAGCCAAAGTTCCAGTTCCTCGTCGTCGACCAGTTCCAGGGTGCCCAGATCCGGTGCCGGCAAATCACCTTCTTTGGCGACGTGCTGCCAGGGACCGCAGAGGTCATCCAGGAAAGCCGGCAGCAACCGCTGCTGCAGATCGCTGAAGTAGCTGTGGGCCTGCCGCGGCGAGAGCCCGGAATCAATCAATGCGGCCGTGTTGGCACCCTGGGTCAGTTGCCGTTCGGCCTGATCCAGCAGATGCGCCAGTCCGCTGCGCAGATGGGTGCGCAGCAGCTCCACGATGGCCTCGGCCAGACCATCTGCAACCACCGACTCGCCCACTGATCGCTGCGTCGGCCCGATCAATCGATCCAGACCAGCCAGCGGCCGGGCCAGCGCCACGCGCAAGCCACTGCTGCTCGAATAGGCCACTTCGCCGTGTCCCTGCAGCAGGGATTCGCCACGAGCACCCAACCATTGCAGCTGCAGCTGAGCACCAATGGGCAACACCGGCGCTGCACCGGTATCGGCACGCACCAGGAACAGGCCGGTGTCGGCATGGTCGGCCAGGACCCAGCCGGACTGGCGGCTGCCATCGGCCAGATGCAATTCCAGCCGATGACCGGCCGCCGGTGGCAGGCCGGCAGTTGACGGCGTCGATGGCAAGTTCGCCTCCCCCCAACGGGCTTGGCCCTAGTGTAGGCGACCTTGCACTGCGCAAACGAGGCGTGAAGACGATTCGCGTGTACGCGTGGGGCCGAAAGGCGCTGACATCCTGACGGTGTCAGCGGAAGCCGTTGCGCTCATGGCTGGCCTGGCGGGACGCGCAGGCGCCAGCGATACGGTCGATCACCGGCTCCAGACCCCCAAGCAGTTCGATGCTCAGCCTCGCACGCTTGAGCAACCGGTGTGGATGTGCCTCGTCACTGGTGCCCAGCCCGCCATGCACCTGGATGTTGGTAGCGGCGTTGCGCAGAGCCGCCACAGCCGCCACCTGCAGGGCGCAATCGACCTGCATGCCGGCATCCGGCCGGGCTTCGTCGACCGCGACCGCAGCGAAGCACACCTGATCAATGGCCGAGCGCGCCAGCATCGCCATGTTGGCGCAATGATGCTTGATCGCCTGGAAGCTGCCGATCGGCCGGCCGAACTGCTGCCGCTCGGCGGCATAGGCAACCGCCATGCGGCAGGCCAGATCGGCGATGCCGGCCAGCTGCGCGGCATCCTGCAACCACAGCAGACGCAGGCGCGCTCCACTGATCTGTGCCAGCGCCGGTGCCAGCAGATCGAGACGGTGCAAGCTGACGCCCCAGGTGTATTCATCGAGCACCTCGCCGTGACCGCGCAAGGGATGCAGGCTCGCGCGCTCACCGTCTCGCAGCAGCAGGAACTCGGCTTTGCTGTCCTGCACCAGCACGATCTGCTGCGGGGACACATAGCCCGCGGCACAGCGTCCATCAGCGGGACCGGTCTCGGTCAGTTCGGCGGACCTCAACAGTGACGCGCCCAGCGTGGCCAGTACGGACGGGGCGGCCAGACAGCGCCCCAACTCCAGCACGATCAACGTCGTTTCGGTGGCACCCAGACCACTGCCACCCTGATCGATCGGCAAGGCCATCTGAAACAAGCCACTGGCCACCAGTTCCGACCAGGCCTGCGGCGATTCCTGCGAACCACTGTGCAGTCGCGACAGGGGCAGCAGGCCCGTCAGGGTCGGCCAGTAGGACTCGGCCAGCTCGCGCTGATCCGGGCGGGGGTGATAGTGCAGATGCTGAACCATCGATCCATCACGGCGGTGGGTCTGACCCGATCATTGCGGTTCACTCAACGGTCGACCACGCCCGCTTCAATGACTGGCGCACCACGCCAACAATGCGTCGTCGCCAGTCAAGGCCGCCGGGAATCCGGCCACTGCGGTCGACGTGAGATCAGCCAGCGACCGAATCTCTGGGGACCGGCGCCCAAACCATCCGGCTCCCAAGGCCCTGACGCCCAGCGCAAACAAAGCGTCGCGGTGCATCAAGGCACATGACTGGCCGATCTTCGATCCTGTAGTCGGGGTCGCCCGTGGTGAGCCCCGCAATCTGGCTGCTGGGGAGCGCCGCTGGCGTGGAATTCGGATGGACAGCTGAGGAGCAGGCGCACCGGGAGCGCGTGCGCGCCACCCTGGAGCGGCTGCTGCCGGCCGACTGGGAGTCGCTGTCGGTGCATGGTCCAGGCAGTGATCTGCAGACCGACTATTCGCGTCATTTCTGTGCCGCCCTGCAGGACGAGGGACTGCTGGTGCCCCATTGGCCCGCTGAACACGGCGGCGAAAACGCGCCGGTCTGGCAGCAGTTCATCCTCGGCGAGGAGATGTGGGCCGCGGGCGAGCCCCGCGGGCCGCAGTACATGAACGTCAGTTGGATCGGCCCGGTGCTGATGCGCTATGGCACGGCGGATCAGCAGGCGCGCTATCTGCCGCCGATCCGCCAGGGCCAGGCGATCTGGTGCCAGGGTTTTTCCGAGCCCTCGGCCGGATCGGACCTGGCCGCGCTGCGCACCCGTGCCGTGCCGGTCGAAGGGGGCTATCGCGTGTCCGGCGCCAAGGTCTGGACCTCCTACGCCGGTCATGCCGATCACTGCTTCCTGCTGGCGCGGGTCCCGCTCGATGAGGGCGGCGCCAGCGGCAAGGCCGGCATCGTGATCCTGCTGGCCGACATGGCCGCCGACGGCATTCAGGTCAAGCAGATCCCGGCCTTGATCGGCGAAGGCGACATTCACGAGGTCTTTTTCGACAACGTCTTCGTGGCCAGCGAGAACCGGCTGGGCGCCGAAGGTCAGGCCTGGGAAATCATCACCTACGCGCTGCAGCACGAGCGCGTCGGCGTGGCTCGCTACGAGTTCTCGCGGCGGGTACTGGACCGCGCCGTCGCCAAACTCCAGGCCGATGGGCGCTGGCAGGATGCGGTCATCCGTGCCCGCGCCGGTCAGGCGCTGATGCTGTGCGAGGCCGCCCGCCTGCTGGTCTACCAGATCGTCGATGGCAAGGCGCGCGGCCTGCCGCCCAGCGCGTTGACCAGCGTGGCCCGCTGGGCCGTGGTGCTGGCCGACAATGGCGTCAGCGAGTTTCTCACCGAGTTCCTGCCGGAAGGCCTGTTGGGCGCCGATCCGGTGCAGCAGGCGCATCACCAGCGCGCCATCGCCGCCGGCATCGCCTCGGGCGCAGCCGAGATCCAGCTGAATCTGACTGCGCGCCGCTGGCTGGAACTGCCCGGCGAGGGAGGCCGCGCATGAATTTCGCATTGAGCGATGAGCAACAGGCCATTCTCGATGGCCTGGAAGGTCTGCTGCAGCAGCCCGTAGAGGGCGCGACTGACCCACTGTCGCCACCCTACAGCGAGGCCTTGGAGCAGCGGCTGGCCGACGCTGGCTATCTGAGCATTGCCCGCGAGGACGGCTTTGGCACGCTCGACGCGGGGCTGATCGTCGAACGCATCGCCCGCGCACCCCAGGTGGTGGAAGCCGCCGCTACAGCGTTGATTGCGCCCGCACTGGGATTGCCGGCCGAGCTGCGACCGCTGGCCCTGGTCAGCGACAGCTGGCAGAAGCCGGCGCGCTTTCTGCCACAGGCGCAGGTGCTGCTGGTCGATCAGGGTGACCGTGCGTTGGCGCTGGCGGTGGATCCGGAACGAGTCGTGCCAGGGGACACCTTGTTCGCCTACCCCTACGGCCGTTTGCAGGGATCGGCGCAACCGACCGTGCTGGCGGAGATCGATCCGCAAGTGCTCCGCCGTCGTTGGCGGATGGCGCTGGCGGTGGAGGCGGCTGGCTGCATGGCCGCGGCGCTGGCACTGGTGCTTGAGCATGTCCGTACCCGACAGGCCTTTGGTCGCCCACTGGGGGCCTTTCAGGCCATCCAGCATCGATTGGCCATGGCGGCCGAACCGGTGGAATCGTGCAAGTGGCTGGCCCTGCGCGCCTGCTGGTCGGACAACGAACTGGACGCCAGTCTGGCCGCGACCTTCGCCCAGTCCCGCAGCAATGCGCTGACTTACGACCTGCACCAGTTCTCCGGCGCGATGGGGTTGACGCTGGAGTATCCGCTGCATCGCTGGACCTATCGCCTACGCGCACTGGTCGGTGAACTGGGCGGCGCCAGCCAGCAGGCCCGCGCAGCGGCCGAAGCGGCCTGGCCGGAGACCTGCGCATGACTCTCTCGGCCGATCAATTTCGCCAGTCCGCCCGAGCGTGGCTGGCCGACCACGTTCCCAACGAGCCGGCACCACGTGACGGCAAGGCCGCCCGCGACTTCGCGCTGGCCTGGCAGCGCACCCAGGTCGCTGGTGGCTGGGCCGGTCTGGCCTGGCCCAAGGCGGTCGGCGGACAGGCACTCTCGATCCAGGAACAGATCATCTGGTTCGAGGAATGTGCCCGCGCACAAGCGCCGTCACCGCTGGGACCGCTGTTTGTCGGCCTCAATCATGCCGGTCCGACGCTGTTCGCCTGCGGCACGCCCGAGCAACAGGCCACCCACCTGCCGCCGATCATCGCCGGCGAGGTGTTGTGGTGTCAGGGCTTTTCCGAGCCCGGCGCCGGTTCGGATCTGGCCGGCGTGCGCACCCGCGGTCGGGTCGATGGCGACAGCCTGATCATCGACGGCCAGAAACTCTGGTCCAGCTATGCCGACATCGCCGACTGGCAGGAAGTGCTGGTGCGGACCGACCCTGACTCCAGCGGTCACGCCGGGCTGTCCTGGGTGATCCTGCCGATGCGCGCCGACGGCGTCACCGTGCGGCCGATCCGCAATCTGGCCGGCGCCCAGAGTTTTTGCGAAGTCTTCTACGACAGCGTCCGAGTGCCGCTGGACCACGTGGTTGGCGGCCTCCACAACGGCTGGGCGACGGCCATGTCCACGCTCAGTTTCGAACGCGGCACCGCCACCCTGCCCCTGTTGATCGAACTGGTCGCGCGGATCGAAACGCTGTGTGCGGATTGCAGCCGCGAGCGCCATCAGTTGCGCGCCCATCTGGTCGGCTTGCGCGCCGAAGCAGCGGCCATTCTGGCGATGAACTATCGCTTTGCGCTGGACTGTGACCGTGGCGTGCCGGATGCAAGCGGCTCCATGCTGCGGTTGAGCTTCGCCGAACTGGCGCAACGCGCCACCAGTGCCGCCATCGACCTCTATGGCATCGCAGCGCCGGAAGTGCTGGGCCTGCATGGCTGGGGCTACGAGTATCTGCACGCCTTCACCGAGACCATCGCCGGTGGCACCGCCGAGATTCAACGCAACATCATTGCCGAGCGCGTCCTGGGTTTGCCGAAGGAACCGCGCGCGCGTCGCTGAGGCCCCTCCCACTCAGCGGCGTGCGTGCGGGACCGACGTGGCGCAGGCCGCCAATCTCACGAAGCGTGGTCTGGCAACGGCGGTTGCGGATCTCGAGTCAGTCGGATGGCCTGCCGCGAACGCCTAGCGTCTCGCGTTCGGGTCGGGATTCCAGTTCGCGGGTCGGCGCTCGGCGAAGGCGCGTGGGCCCTCCTCGAAGTCCGGATGGGCCCAGTGCGACTTCAGCAGCTCCCAGCCATGGTCCGGCGCGGCCGGATCGCACAGCTCGGTCGACGACCAGATGGCCCGCTTGGTCAGCGCCATCGCCTGCGGCGAGTTGGTGCAGATCGCTCGCGCCAGCTCGATCGCGCGGGCCAGCGTGGCTGCGGCGTCGTCCTCCAGCAGATCGACCATGCCCAGCTGGTAGGCCCGTTCGGCCGGCATCCTATAACCGCGGCCGGCCAGGCCCAGCAACAGCGCCGCGCCGAGGCCAGCCCGGCGCGCGATGCCGATCGACTCCAGCCCGGACACCTGACCGACACTGACGTGGGAGTCCATGAACTGCGCCTGGCGACAGGCGATGACGATGTCGCAGTCGGCGACGAAGTGCAGGCCGCCGCCATTGACCAGTCCGTTGACCGCACAGATCACCGGCTTGCTGACCCGGCACATCCGCGGCGAGAAGCGGTTGACGGCAGCGTTGGGCGCGTTGTGCAGACTGCCCTGCCCCACCGCCAGCGTGCTCACCGAGGCGCCGGTGCAGAAGTGTCGCTCGCCCTGTCCGGTCAGGATGGCAACCCGGATGGCCGGATCGCTTTCGACCCGCTGCCAGGCCTGTTCCAGCGCGACCAGCAACGTCGGCGTCAGCGCGTTGCCTTCGTGTGGGCGGTTGAGCACCAGCGTGGCCACGCCGTCGCTGAGTTCGAACTGCAGTTCATCGCTCATGCCGATCCGCTCCCCTGCTGCCGGCGCTGGCCAAGACGCCAACCGCTGGCGTGCCAATCCAGATTCAGACGTTGCCACCAGCCCGCGCGCCAGGGCTTGACCGCGCGCGACGGCCCGCAGGCACCGCGCGACGCACGCAGGCACGAGCGAGACGCTGCTGACGCCAGCAGAAAACGGGCTGTCGCGGCACATCAAGGCAGGCCGCGTGCGGCGCTGCTAACGTGTTCCCAGTGCACATGCAGGAATCGATCAGGATGGCCGAGGCTTACATCGTTGAGGCGTTGCGAACCGCGGGCGGGCGCCGCAATGGCCGCTTGTCGTCCTGGCATCCGGCCGATCTGCTGGCCAGGGTGCTCGATGCGCTGGTGCAGCGTACGGCCGTGGATCCCGGTGCCATCGACGATGTGATCGTCGGTTGCGTCAGTCAGGTCGGCGAACAGAGCTTCCACATCGGGCGCAGCGCGGTCCTTGCCTCGTCGCTGCCCGAAACGGTGCCCGCGGTGACCATCGACCGGCAGTGCGGCTCCTCGCAGCAGTCGCTGCATTTCGCCGCCCAGGCGGTGCTGTCCGGCACCCAGGAGCTGGTCATTGCGGCAGGCGTGGAGAGCATGTCGCGGGTGCCGATCGGCTCGCCGACGCGGCTGGCCACCGACGCCGGCATGGGCGGGCCCTGGAGTGCGCAGATCCTGCAACGCTATGGCGTGGAGGCCTTCAGCCAGTTCACCGGCGCGGAGATGCTGGCGCACAAGTACGAGCTCGACCGCGATCAGCTCGACGCCTATTCGCTGCTCAGTCACCGCCGCGCGATCGCCGCCGTCGAGGCCCAGGCCTTCGCCCGCGAGATCCTGCCGATTGCCGATGACCAGGGCGAACACAAGGTCGACGAGGGCATTCGCTTCGATGCCTCACTGGAGGCCATTGCCGGGGTCCGCAGCTTCCTCCCCGACGGGCGCCTGAGCGCGGCCAGCTCCAGCCAGATCTGCGATGGCGCAGCCGGCCTGCTGGTCGCCAGTGAACGCGCACTGCGGCAGCACGACCTGACCCCACTGGCCAAGGTGCGCCAGCTGACGGTCTGCGGTGGCGACCCGGTGATCATGCTGGAAACCCCGATCGCCGCCACCGAGCAGGCGCTGGCGCGCGCCGGGCTGCACATCGATGACATCGATCTGTTCGAGGTCAACGAGGCCTTCGCCTCGGTGCCGCTGGCCTGGCTGCGTGCCACCGGCGCCGACCCGGAGCGTCTCAACGTCAACGGCGGCGCCATCGCCCTGGGCCATCCGCTCGGCGCCACCGGCGCCAAACTGATGAGCACGCTGGTCCACGCGCTGCGGGCCCGCCAGCTCAAGCTGGGGCTGCAAGCCATGTGCGAAGGCGGCGGTCTGGCCAATGTCACGATCATTGAGGCGCTCTGAGATGGGCATCAGCACGCGATTCACCCGCCTGGTCGGCGTCGAGCACCCGCTGATGCAGGGTGGCATGCAATGGGTAGGTCGGGCCGAACTGGTGGCCGCCGTGGCCAATGCGGGCGCCCTGGGCGTGCTCACCGCGCTGACTCAGCCCAGCCCCGAGGCGCTGGCGGCAGAAATCCGCCGCTGCCGCGAGATGACCGACCGGCCCTTCGGCGTCAACCTGACCATCCTGCCGTCGATCACCCCGCCGCCCTACGCCGAGTACCGGGCGGCGATCATCGAGTCGGGTGTGCGTATCGTCGAAACGGCCGGCTCCAAGCCGCAGGAGCATCTGGCCCATTTCAAGGCGCACGGCCTCACGGTGATCCACAAATGCACCTCGGTGCGCCACGCCCTGTCGGCCGAGCGCGCGGGCGTGGACGTGATCTCCATCGATGGCTTCGAGTGCGCCGGCCACCCGGGCGAAGACGATGTGCCCGGACTGGTGCTGATTCCTGCCGCGGTCGACCGCGTGCAGATCCCGGTGATCGCCTCCGGCGGCTTTGCCGATGGCCGTGGTCTGGTCGCCGCACTGGCGCTGGGTGCCGAGGGCATTAACCTGGGTACGCGTTTCTGTGCCACTCGCGAGGCGCCGATCCATGAGCGCGTCAAGCAGTATCTGGTCGATCACGACGAACGCCACACCAACCTGATCTTCCGCTCGCTGCACAACACCGCGCGGGTCGGCAAGACCAGCGTCTCCGATCAGGTGGTCGACATCCTGCGTCAGCCCGAGGCACGCTTCGAGGACGTCGCCCCGCTGGTGCGCGGCGCCAAGGGGCGGTCCCTGCTGGAAAGTGGCGATCTGGATGCCGGGCTGCTCTGGGCCGGCCAGTCGATGGGCCTGATCCACGACATCCCCAGCGTCGCCGAACTGGTCGAGCGCGTCATGCAGCAGGCCGAGCGCCTGCTCGGCACCGACCTGCCCGCGCTGCGCCGCTGAGCCCTCAGTCGCTGTCCAGCGCCTCGGCGGCACCGCCGTTGCGCAGCAACTGATCGATCTGCTCGGCGCTGCAGCCGGCCTCCGCCAGCACGGCCCGGGTGTGTTCACCCAAGCGCGGCGCCGCCTCGCGGATGCGCCCGGGCGTGCGCGAGAAGCGCGTCGGAATGCCGGGAAAGCGCAGCCGGCCTTCCTTGGTCTGCTGCGACTGGAAGAAGCCGGTCTGCAGCAGATGCGGATCCTCGGTCAGCTCCTGCAGACTGCGCAGCGGCACCGCGGGAATGCCGGCCTGCTGCAGCGCTTCCAGCCAGTCGGCCGTGCTGCGCGTGGCCAACACCTCGGCCAGGTGCTGGTACATCTCGTCGACATGACGCGAGCGCGAGGCCAGATCGGCAAAGCGCGGATCGCACAGCGCCGGCGGATGACCGGCCAGCGCGACGAAGCGCTGCCATTGCCGATCGTTGTAGATCAGCACCGACAGATACCCATCCAGCGTCGCATAGGGTCGGCGATGCGGTGCGATGGCGCGCTGGTACAGGGTTTCGCCCTGCGGCGGGTCGTACAGGGCGCCACCGATGTGCTCGACCATCAGGAAGGACACCATCGTCTCGAACATGGCGATTTCCAGCTCCTGCCCTTCGCCCGTGCGCTGGCGATGGAACAGCGCCATGGCGATCGCGTAGGCGGCTGTCATGCCGGCAATCTTGTCGGCCATCACGGTGGGCACGTAGCGCGGTTCGCCGACCACGCGCTCCTGCAACCGAGCCAGGCCGGCAATGCCTTGAATGGTGTCATCGTAGGCCGGCCAGTCGGCGTAGGGTCCGGATCGGCCATAGCCATAGAGATTGGCGTAGATGATGTCCGGGCGCAGCTGCCGCACCCGCTCGTAGGCCAGGCCCAGCCGTTCGACAGCACGATGGCGCATCGAATGCAGGCAGACATCGGCGCCAGCCAGCAGTCGTTCCAGCACGGCCAGCGCTTCGGGCTGCTTCAGATCCAGCACGATGCTGCGTTTGCCGCGCGCCAGATTGGTGAACATCTCCGACATGCCGGGTCGATGACCCTGCTGCAGATAGCGGGTGGTATCGCCCTGCGGCGGTTCCACCTTGATCACATCCGCGCCCATGTCGGCCAGCAACTGGGTGCAATAGGGCCCCATCAGCGTGGCCGTCAGATCGATGACGCGAACGCCCAGCAGCGGTCCGCTGGCCGGCCGTGCAGTCTCGCTGTCCGACGCGGCCGCGCTCATCGTCGGGACTGTTGGGCTATCGCCTTGGCTGGACGCATCAGTGACCGCCCCCCGTGTGTGTCTGTAGCGGCGGTCGACCCAGGCTGAGCATCGAGATCGAGGCAATCGACATCAGCACGGCGCCACCAATCAGGAACTCCCGATAGCTGCCGAAACTGTCGAAAACGGCGCCGGCGGCCAGCGGCCCGAAGGCCGTGCCCATGCCCAGCGCCATCACCAGTGCGCCGTAGAGCGCACCGAAGCTGCGCAGACCAAAGTGGCGCGAAGCCAGATAGGCCACCACATCGACCTCCGAACCCAGGGTCAGGCCAATGCAGGCCGCCGCGATCGACTGACTGGTGGGATCGGATCCACCGAACAGCAGCGCCACGCTGGCAATCACCGGGAAAATGCAGGCGGCCGCGCCCAGCAGATGGCCAGGTAGATGATCGAGCAGAAAGCCGGTGGCGATGCGGCCGATGACCGAGAACACGCCGATCAGCGCAGCGATGGCGGCAGCGGCCACCGGCTCGGTACCGGCATCGGTGAGGATCGGCACGTAATGCACCAGCATGCCCAGCACGGTGAAGGTGATCAGGCAGCTGGCCAGCAGCAGCTTGTACAGCGCCGGCATGCGCAGCCCCTCGGCGAAGCTGATGCCGTGCAACACCGGCGCGTCTTCGCCACGTCGACCATCGCGCGCCCCGCGAAAGCCGAGCAGCACGATCGGGAAGACCAGCGCCGCCCAGAAGCCGCCGAAGCTGAAGAAGGCCATCCGCCAGCCGTAGCGCTCGATCAGCGCCGAGGCGATCAACGGAAACACTGCCGCGGCCGCCGACGCGCCCGAAAGGGTGATCGCCAGCGCCAGCCCGCGCGAGGCTTCGAAGCGACTGGCCACCGCGCTGGTCCAGACCGTGGTCTGTACGCCGAGCGTGCCGATGGCGACGATCACCCACAGCAGCACCCAGTTCCACATCGTGCCGGTGGCCGTGCCCAGCAGCGCGTAGGCCGCGGTGATCAGCAGCACGCCGGTCAGCGCGATCGGTCGCGGACCGTAGCGGTCGACCGCCATGCCGACCGGAATGCAGCAGGCGGAGCTGATGAACGAGGCAATGCTGACGCCCAGCGAGACCTGCGCTCGCGACCAGTCGAACTCGGCCTGAATCGGCGCGAAGAAGGGGCCCAGCGAGAACACCTGAATGATCGAGGTGGCGTAGCCGATGGCCGCCACCAGTGGCAGGTAACCAAAGCGCTTCCACTCGGCCCATGCCTTGCCCGACATCATCGACTGCACTCCCCTGGCGATGTGGTGGCACTCATGCGTTCTGCCACCGTGGTTTGCGTTTCTCGCTGAAGGCGCGCGGCCCTTCCTGGGCGTCGGCGCTGCGATAGACCCGTTCGAAGGCGATTCCGGCTGCTTGCAGCGCAGCCGACCGACCCATGTCCGTACTCAGTGCGATCAGCTGCTTGGCCGCAGCCACCGTCAGCGGCGCGCACTCGATGATCTCCTCGGCCAGTTGCCGCGCGGTCGCCAGCAACTGATCCGGTTCGGCCAGCCGATTGACGAAGCCGACCTCATAGGCGCGCTGGGCGCTGATCGGCCGTGCCGTCATCAACAGCTCGGCCATGATCCGCTGCGGAATCATGTGGATCAGTGGCGCCGCCCAGGGGAAGCCGCGGCCGACCCGGCCCTCGGTGATGCCGAAGCGGGCGCTGCGGCTGGCCACGCACAGATCGCACATCTGCGCCAGCATCCAGCCGCCGGCGAAGGCATCGCCGTTGACCGCCGCGATCACCGGCTTGCTCATCACAACGTTGTCACCCAGCACCGGGAAGAAACCCGGCGGCAGCACCGACAGACCCTGCGCCGCCATCTCCTTCAGATCGGCGCCGGCACAGAAGGCCCGCTCGCCGCTGCCGGTCAGGATCGCCACCCGGATCTCGGCGCTCTGCTCGACCCGCGCAAAGGCGTCGAACAGACCTTCGCGCACCGCCTGGTTGATCGCATTGCGCTGGTCGGGCCGCTCGATGGTGATCAGGGCGATGCCGTTCTCGGCCTGGTAGCTGACTGCCTCGGACATCTCAGTAGCCTCGCTGGAACAGCGTGTGGGCCTCGCGCTCGAGGCCTTCGCGGAAATCGGGATGGGCGATGGCGATCAGCCGGCGAGCGCGCTCGCGCAGGGGCTGGGCGCGCAGCTCGGCGGCGCCGTACTCGGTGATCACCACATCAACCTCGCTGCGCGCCGTGGTGACCGGCCCGGACAGCTGTGCGCAGATGCGGCTGACACTGCCGTGGCGTGCGGTGGCCGCGAAGGCGATGATCGAACAGCCGCCCGGACTGCGATGGCCGGCGCGGACGAAATCCACCTGGCCGCCGGTGCCGCCCAGGTAGTGACTGCCGGCCTGTTCGGCATTGACCTGGCCGGTCAGATCGACTTCCACCGCCGAGTTGATCGACACCAGGCCGGGCAATCGCGCCAGCACCGCGTCTCCATGGGTGTAGGCCGACTCGCGCATGCCGATGGCCGGATTGTGGTGGACGTGTTCATACAGGCGCTGGCTGCCGATCAGCGCACCGCTGATCGAGACGCCGCGGTCCAGCGGCTTGCGCGCATTGGTCAGCGCACCGCACTCGATCAGATCGACCAGCGCGTCACCGACCATGCCCGAATGCAGGCCGAGGTCGCGGCGGTCGCGGATGGATTGCAGGATCGCATCCGGGATCGCTCCGATGCCAATCTGCAGAATGCTGCCGTCGTCGATGTAGCGGCCGGCATAGCCGGCAATGGCACGTTCCAGCTCGCCGATCGGCGCGGGTGGGACGCTCAGCACCGGGCGCGAACTGTGCACCGCCAGGTCGATCTGCTCCGGTCCCAGCGAGGCGCTGCCATGGGTCCACGGCACCTGCTCGTTGAACTCCGCCACCACGGTGCGGGCGGCCGCTACCGCCGCCGGTGTGTAGTCGTGAATGACGCCGTAGCTGCAGCGGCCATCCGGGCCCGGCGGGCTGACCTGCACGAAGGCCACATCACAGCCGATGCGGCCGTCCTGGATGTAGCGGGCAATCTGACCCACATGGCAGGGCACGATCTGCAACTGGCCGGATCGGGCCAAAGGTGCCAGCGTGCCAATCGCGCCATAGCCGCTCAGACTCAGCCCGTCGACTCGATCGACCTGCAGCGTGTCGGAGAAGGTGGCACCGACGAAGACCGACAGCGGCCCCAGGCGGGATCGCTGGGCAACCAGTCGCTCGGTCAGCGTTTGCGGCTCGCCGGTGGCCTGGCCCCAGACCACATGGTCGCCGGGACGAACGATGCCCTGCAGGTCCAGCTCGGCGGCACTGGTGACGCGCATTCAGTCGGACTCGCTGGCCGCGGCGAGCACAGCCAGGGCGCTCTTGTACAGCGGGCCGTCGACCATCCGGCCGTGAAAGTCGATGGTCGCCTGGCCGCGCGCCTGGGCCGCCTCGTAGGCCTCGACCAGCGCCTGCGCCTGCACGCGCTCGGCCGCGGTGGGCGAGAAGGCCTGATGGGCCAGGGCGACCTGCTGCGGGTGAATGCACATCTTGCCGCCATAGCCCAGATCGCGAGCCTGCGCCGCGTCGGCGAGAAAGCGCTCGTCATCGCGGAAATCCACAACCACCTGATCGATGGCGGTGATCCGGGCCGCTTTCGCTGCCAACACCACCTCCGAGCGCGCATACAGCACTTCCAGCCCCGCCGCGGTGCGCCGACCACCCATCTCGGCGCAGTAGTCCTCGGCACCGAAGAAGATCGCCACCACACCGCTGGCGCGGGCGATCTGACGGGCATTGATCACCCCGGCGATCGATTCGATGCCGGCGATCAACGGCAGCCGGGTCGGGATCTGCGCCAGATCCTCGGCGCAATCGGTCTTGGCCAGGATGATGCCGTCGGCGCCGCAGTCCAATGCCGCGTCCAGGTCGGGGCCGAAGTCGGACGTGCCGACCGGATTGATGCGCACGAAGATGCGGCAGCTGCGATCGCCACGCGCCAGTGCCACGCTCGCGGCCAGCGTGTCACGGGCAGCCGGACGCTGATCGGCGGGTGTGCCATCTTCCAGATCTAGCGCATACAGATCGGCCGGCCAGCGCCCGAACTTGCCGAACAGATCAGGGCGGTTGGCGGGCGCGTAGAGCAGGCTGCGCATCAGCATCGGTCGGGTCTCAATAGGATTTCGGCAGATCCAGAGCCTTCTCGGCCAGGAAGTTCAGGATCATCTGGTTGCCGATCGGTGCCAGACGCGGAATCAGCGATTCCCGCAGCAAACGTTCGACGTGGTACTCCTGCGCATAGCCCATGCCGCCGAGCGTCAGTACCGCCCGCTCGCAGGCACGGAAGGCCGCTTCGCTGGCCAGCAGCTTGGCCGCATTGGCCTGGATCCCGCAGGATTCGCCGGCGTCGTAGCGTCGCGCCGCCTCCAGCACCATCAGATTGGCCGCCTCCAGCTCCGCCCAGGCCTGCGCCAGCGGATGGGCGATGCCCTGATTCTGGCCAATCGGACGACCGAACACCACGCGCTCGCGGGCGTAGCGGGCGGCCCGCTCGATGGCGGCCCGTCCCAGGCCGACGGCCTCGGCCGCGATCAGAATGCGCTCGGGGTTGAGGCCGTGCAGCAGATACTCGAAACCCTTGCCCGCCTCACCGATCAGGTCCTCGGCGGGCACCGCCAGATCCTCGATGAACAGCATGTTGGAATCCACCGCGTGCCGGCCCATCTTGTGGATCAGGCGAACTTCGATGCGGCTGCGGTCCAGCTCGGTGTAGAACAGCGACAGGCCGTCGAGCTTGCGTTTGCTCGCTTCGATGGGCGCGGTGCGGGCCAGGATCAGCACCTTGTCGGCCACCTGCGCGGTCGAGGTCCAGATCTTGTCGCCGCTGATCCGGTAGCTGCCGTCGGGCTGGCGCTCGGCCCGGGTGCTGATCTGCGCGGTGTTGTGGCCGGCATTGGCCTCGGTCACGGCGAAGCAGGCCTTCTCGGCGCCGCTGAGCAGCGGCGGCAACATGCGCTGTTTCTGCGCTTCGGTGCCAAAGACCACGACCGGATTGAGGCCGAAGATGTTGATGTGAATGGCCGATGCGCCGCTCATGCCAGCGCCGGATTCGGCGATGGCCTGCATCATCACGGCTGCTTCGGTGATGCCCAGACCGGACCCACCGACCTCGCTGGGCATGGCGATGCCGAGCCAACCGGCGTCGGCGATGGCGCGGTAGAAGTCCTCCGGAAACTCGCCGCTGCGATCGTGTTCGCTCCAGTACTCGTCGCTGAATTCACTGCACTGGCGCAGCATCGCTTCGCGCAGCTGCTGCTGCTCGGCGCTCAGCATGGCGATGGGCTCAGGTGTGGTCGGCGAGTCGCTGACCGGGCCACTGGGGTTGGGGGATTCTGTCTATTCATTGGACGCCGTGGTTGACGTAGGTGGTCTTGACCTGGGTGAAGAACTGCGCCGACTCGGTGCCCTGCTCGGGCGCGCCATAGCCGGACAGGGCGCGGCCAGCGAAGGGCACATGGAACTCCGCCCCCGAGGTGGGCGCATTGACCACGACCATGCCGGCCGTGGAGGCCCGCCGAAACACCTCGGCATGGCGCAGGTTGCGGGTGCAGATCGCCGACGACAGGCCGTAGCCGGAATCCACTGCCGCTGCGCAGGCTTCCTCCAGACTGTCCACCGCGATCACGCCGGCGATCGGACCGAAGACTTCCTCGCAATTGAGGGTCATCTCGTTGCGGGTGCCCACGAACAACGCCGGTGACAGGTAGTAACCCTCGTGTTCGCGCGTCAGACGTTCGCCACCACAGGCCAGCTCACCGCCCTCCAGTCGCGCCTGGGCGATGTAGCGCAGATCCTTGTCCAGCTGTGCGGCCGTCGCCACCGGGCCGATCTCGCTGTCCGGGTCCAGCGCGTGGCCGACCCGTACCGCCCGCATCCTGGCCACCAGGCGCTCTACGAAGGCGTCGTGGATGCCGCGCTGCACGATCAGCCGGCTCGACGCCGTGCAGCGCTGGCCAGTCTGTGGCACCACGCCATCGAAGGCGACGTTGACGGCCAGATCGAGGTCGGCGTCATCGAGCACCACCAGCGGGCTCTTGCCACCGAGCTCCAGCTGCACCCGCTTCATGTGGCGGGCGGCGCGCTCCAGCACGCTGCGACCGATCGAGGTCGCCCCGGTGAAGCTGACGCCGTCGGTGCCGGCAATCAGGTCCTCGGCCAGCTCGGCACCAGAACCCAGCAGCAGATTGAACACGCCAGCCGGCACCCCGGCTTCGATCAGCAACTCGGTCAGCAGCACCGAGCAGCCTGGCGTCACTTCGGAGGGCTTGTAGATCATCGTGTTGCCATAGGCCAGCGCCGCGCCGATCTTCCACGCGGGTGTGACCAGCGGGAAATTCCATGGCGTGATCAGCGCCACCACGCCGAGCGGCTCGTGGTCCACCGTGATGTCGACACCATCGCGCAGGCTGGGCAGAAACTGGCCGCGGGCGCGCAGCGGTTCACCGGCGTAGTACTGGAAGATCTGCGCCGAGCGCAGCACTTCGCCGCGCGCATCCTTGAGGGTCTTGCCCTCTTCGCGGGCAATCGTCGCGGCCATCGTTTCGCTGTGCTCGCGCAGCAGCGCGGCGACCCGCAGCAGCAGATCCGAGCGGGCCTGCGGATTGCTGCGCGCCCAGGCCGGCAGGGCGCGCCGCGCCGCCGCCACCGCCCGGGCGACATGCTCGGCCGAGGCCCAGGCATAGTCACCGATGCGGTCGCTCAGGTCCGAAGGATTGAGATTGGCCTCCCAGCGCTCACCGGCGCACCACTGGCCGTCGATGTACAAGCGGCCGCGTTCGATCCGTTCGGCGGCGCTCATGAGCGGATCCTGCGATGGGTCGGAAGGGCGTCGGTGAGACGGCTCCAGGAACAGACGTCGAGGGTGATGATGTCCATGTTGAGCATGGTCCGCCGCCGCTGTGCGCCTGTCTTGATCGTGCGCGACCGTCCGGGAACAGCGGGCGACATTGGCCGCCAACGGTCCATTTGCGGTGTCCGAACGCCTCGACGAGCCACTCGCCAACGGGTCAGTCGAGTCCTTCGCGATGCCCCGGTACGGCGCCCAGACGCGCCAGTTCGGCCGCTTCCGCTTCGTCATAGCCGAGCCAGTCCAGCACGGCCTGACGATCCTGGGCAAAGCGCGGCGGCGCGCCGCCTGGCTGGCCCGGCGTGCCCTGCAAGCGCATCGGTGAGCGCAGGCCGACATAGCCGGGCGCCTCGACCCGGCTCTGCCGGTGCCGGGCATGCGCCAGCTGCAATGCCGCTGGCACCGAGTTGACCACCGCGGCCGGTACGCCACGGCGCATCAGGGCTTCGCACAGCGGCTCACCGGCACGGTCACGCAGCGCCGCTTCGATCGCCTCGCGCAACGCGGGCAGATGCTGCAGCCGCAGCCGGTTGGTCAGAAAGCGGGGATCCTGCGCCAGCTCGGGCTGATCGATCTGGCTGCAGAAGCGACGGAACTGCCCATCATTGACCACGCCGAGGAAGATTTCGCCATCGGCCACCGCGAACTTGTCGTAGGGCGCGATGTTCGGATGCGCACTGCCCAGCAGCTGCGGCGTGGCCCCGGAATGCAACCAGTTGGCCGCATGCGGCACCAGCAGGCTCAGCGCGGTGTCGAACAGGGTCGCCTCGACATGCTGCCCGCGGCCGCTGCGTTCGCGCACCTGCAGCGCCAGCAGGATGGCGCTGAGGGCGACATAGCCGGCCAGATGATCGACCAGCGGGATGCCTACCCGGGTCGCGCCGGTGGCCGGGTGGCCATTGACACTCATCAGCCCGCACAGGGCCTGCAGCACGGCGTCGTAGCCGGGCAGGCCCCCGCTGGGGCCATCGGCACCGAAGCCACTGATGCTGCAGTAGATCAGGCGTGGATGCCGCTCCAGCACCTCGTCGGCGCCCAGTCCCCAGCGCGCCATCGTGCCCGGCAGGTTGTTCTCCACCAGCACGTCGGCCCGGGCCAGCAAACGCTCCAGCACCGCGCGACCCTCGGCCAGACGCAGATCGATGCTGATGGCCTCCTTGCCGCGATTGATGGCGCTGTAATAGGCCGCGTCGCCGCTCTCATCAAAGGGCGGCCCCAGTCGGCGGGTCTCATCGCCGCCCGGCGGCTCCACCTTGATCACCCGGGCGCCGTGGTCAGCCAGCATCTGCGTGCACAGCGGCCCGGCCAGCACCCTGGACAGATCCACCACCAGCAGACCATCCAGGGCACCGCTCGATGAAGCCGCCGCGCTCATGGGCTTGCTCAGCCGCGCTTCGGCAGCCGTACGACCGCCTCGCCGACCACCGACAACTCACCGTCCTGGTTGCGGCCTTCCTGCTCGATGTCGATCAGGTGCTCGCCCCCCTCGGTGCGCTTGCCGGTGACCTTGGCGTGGAAGAACAGCGCATCGCCCTCGGGATTGTGGCGCCGGATCTTGCAGCTGGCCCGGCGCAGGAAGCCGTCGTCGCCCATCCAGTTGGTCAACTGGTGGGTCAGCCAGGAGGCCCGCTCGGGGCCGTAGTCGTAGGCACCGGGCGCACCGACCTCGTGGGCGAAGTCCTCTTCCCAGTGCACCCGCTCGGGCACGTCGGGAATGCCGAAGCGATTGCCGATGCCCAGACCCGGGTGCGCGTCGACCAGCCGCCAGGCCAGCTTGTTGGCCCGGATGTACAAGCCACCCCAGCCCTGCGCGAAGGCAATGAATCCCGTCACCGTCATCGGTCCCTTGACCAGCACCGGCAGATCGTCGCCGACCTGCACATCATCCCAGAAACGGGTCTCGGCGCCGCGGACAGATTCCTGTCGGTAGTGGGCGTAGACCGCTTCCAGGTCCTCGCGGCTGTAGCGCGGCAGCTCGCGCTCGCGCACATGGGTGTATTTGGTGCCGCGCTCGCGGGCCTGGTCGCGCTCGGTGCGGAAGCACCAGCTGTCGGCGTCGGCCAGCAGATCGCCGGACTGGTTGTAGAAGCGAACGTTGTAGATCTGCTGGATGGCCCGGCCGGCGAAGCGGGTCTGGTGCTCGACCAGATCCTTCAATCGCGCCTCGGTGGAGATCTCGTCACCACGCCGGACCAGCTGGTGCCAGGTCCAGTCCGAGCCCGACCACATCGCATGCACCCCGGCCAGCCCACCGACATAGCCGGAAACGATGCGGCTGGTGGAAAACAGGAAGCTGGGCAGGGCCACGATGCCGCCATGCACGCTGCGGCCGGCGTAGGCGGGATCGCACCACAGTGGATTGTCGTCGCCGATGCCATGGGCGTAGTGGCGGATGTTGTCGCGGGTGGCCTCGTGGCACCAGGGTTCGAGGGTATCGAGGATCGGCACGCCGATGCGGCGACGCAGATCTTCCAGGCCCGCATCGGTGATGCGGGGGAATGTGCGCTGGGTCATGGTCATGTTGGGCTCGCTGAGCTGGAGAGGGTGGGATCGGCTTGACCGGCCCGTTCTGCTTCGCGCAGCACGCGTCGGTTGACCTTTCCGGCCGGGGTCTTGGGCAGAGCGCCAACGAAGGCGACCTGGCGGGGGTATTCGTGCAGGCTGAGGCGGGACTTGACCCGCTGCTGGATTTCCTCGGCGAAGGTTTCGTCTGCGGGCCGGGCACTGACGACGAAGGCCTTGACCACCTCGCCGCGCAGCGGATCGGCCACGCCGATGGCGGCCGCCTCGAGCACATCGGGATGACCGAGGATCGCGTTCTCGATCTCCACCGCGCTCATCGTCCAGCCAGCCGAGATGATCACGTCGTCGGCGCGACCCCCGTGGAAGTAGTGGCCATCGGCATCCTGGCGCGCCAGATCGCGGGTCGGTACCCACTGGCCACGGCGCTGCACCATCAGGAAGCCGGTCTCATCGATCGCGCAGGGCGAGCCGTCCTCGTGCTGCACCTCGACCACCATGGCCGGTGGCGGACGGCCCAGCGAGCCGGACTTGACGGTGTAGTCCGCGGCACCCGGATAGTTGACCAGCACCACCCCCAGCTCGGTGGTGCCATACATGCTGCAGGCTTCCAGACCGAAGTGCTGGCGCACGAAGCTGGCCGTGTCCGGGTCCATCGGCTCGCCGGTGAAGGAGAGCTTGCGCAGGGCGTGGCTGTATTCGGTCACGCGAGCGCAGTTGCGCAGCATCCGGTAGTGCGTCGCCGCCGCCGACAGATTGTCGAAACGATGAGTCTGCAGGGCCTGCAACAGCCGCTCGGCGTCGAACTTGCCGGCGTAGCTGCCCACCGTCAGCCCCAGCGCCAGCGGCGCGAAGGTGCCGTGCCACAGCCCGTGGCCCCAGGCCGGCGAGGACGGGCAGAGGAAACGCTCGCCCGGGCGGATGCCGGTGCCATACAGCGCCGCCACCATCAGCGTGACCAGCGTGCGGTGGGCGTGGCGCACCGCCTCGGGCAGCTCGCGGGTGGTGCCGGAGGTGTACTGGTAGACCGCCAGATCCGCCGCCGAAGTGCGCACCTCGAAGTGCTCGGGGAAGCCCTGCAACGCCCGCAGCAGTTGCGCATCGAAGTGCACCCCGCGGGTGCCACCCAGATCATGCCGGGACGCGGCGCTGTGGCCATCGTGAATCAGCAGGCGCGGTTCACAATCGCGCAGGCGCAGGTCCAGTGCCTCGGGGCCGAACAGCGTGAACATCGGCACCGCGATGGCGCCCGCCTTGAGGGCACCGAACACCGCCACGTAGAAGGCCAGCGACGGCTCCAGCATCACCGCCACGCGATCACCCGGGGCGATGCCCTGGTCCTGCAGCCAATGCGCGAAGCGGGCCGATAGTCTGGCCAGTTCGCGGTAGCTGATGATCTCGTCCTCGCCCTCGGCGTGGATGATGATCAGCGCGGTGCGGCCGCTGTCGGCATGGCGATCGACGCATTCATGGGCAATGTTGAAAGCTGCCCGATCGCCGTCGAACAGCGCCCACAGTGCCTCGGCGGAAAAATGCGCCTGGGCGTCGGCGTAGCTGTGGTAATCGGTCAGCTTCACGCCGCACCCGCTGGCTCGCCGAGCAGGCCGCGCTCGCGCAACACCGCCTCGGCGCTGCGAAAGCCCTCGACCCCGACCGGAATGCCGCAGTACACCGCGACCTGCAGCAGCACCTCGCGCAACTCCTCCGGGGTGCAGCCATTGTTCAGCGCCCCACCGATGTGGGTGCGCAACTCCGGCACGCGACCGCCCGCAGCCAGCAGCGCCACGACGATCAGACTGCGCCATTTGGGCGGCACGGTCGGGTCGGCCCACACTTCACCGAAGCAATACTCGTCGGTCAGCCCGCGCAGCTTGGCATTGAACGCGTTGGTGCTGGCGCGACGCTGCTCGTAGTAGTCGTCGCCAATGGTGGCGCGCAACAGCGCGCGGCCTTGCTCCAGTCGATCGCTCACGGGGCGGTCTCCGTCGATGAGGGGGAAGGATCCGTCGGCACCTGACCGACCTGCACACCGGCCCAGCCTTCGAGGCGTTCGATCAGATGGCCGTAGTCGCGCGGGCCATCACCTTGCGAGATGCCGAAGGCCAGCCACTGGCGGGCCAGCTCGCCCATCCACATGGTCACGCCCAGTTGCTCGGCCTGGTCCAGGCACAGACGCACATCCTTGTGCAGCAGCTCGGTGGAAAAGCGCTGCGGAAAGCTGCGGTCCAGCACGCACTGCGGAATCTTGACCTCGGTGGCGAAGGAGCGGCCGCTGGAGGCATTCAGCACCCGCAGCATCGTGGCCGGGTCCAGCCCGCCCTTGGTGCCCAGCACCAGCCCCTCGAAGCTGGCCAGCGCCGAGACGGCACACAGTGTGTTGTTGATCACCTTCATCAGCTGGCCGCGGCCAGCGACCGGGCCCAGATCGAAGACCTGGCTACCGAGCACATCCAGCAGCGGTTTGACTTCCGTCAGGGCTGCAGGCGCGCCGGAACACATGATCGTCAAGGTGCCGGCGGCGGCGCCGGTCGGCCCGCCACTGACCGGCGCATCGATCAGCTCGATGTCGCGTTGGCGCAGCCGCTGAGCCAGCGCCTCGGTCATCGCCGGACCGGTGGTCGACAGGTCGACAATGCAACGAACTTTCCCCGCCGCGCTCAAACCGGCCGGACCGCAGAGGACCTGCTCGACGATCGCCGGGGTCGGCAGGCTCACCAGCACGGTGTGACACCGCGCGGCCACATCGGCCACCGCTGCCGCCCAGTCGACGCCCGCCGCGGCCAACGCTGCGCGGCTCTGGGGATTCTGATCGAACGCCAGCAGGCGATGACCGGCCGTGGCCAGGCGTTGCGCCATCGGCAGGCCCATCCGGCCCAGACCGATGAAGCCGATGGGCGTGTCGGCAGTGCCGGCGGTCATGGCCGCCGTGTCTGCACCAGTTCGATCGAATAACCCTCGGGGTCCTTGATGAAGGCCACCTGGGGGCCACCCTCGAGCAGCACGGTGGGACGCAGCGTGAACTCCACCCGGAGTTCGTCAAAGCGGGCCACCGTCGCTGCCATGTCCGGAGTCCCGATGGAGATGTGACCGTAGCCGGTGCCGTGGGTGTAGGGCTCCTCGACGTCCCAGCGATGCACCAGTTCCAGGCAACCCCCGGCGGCGTAGCTGTCGAAGCCGATGAACACCGCGGTGACCCGGCGGGCCGGCACGTCGAAGCGCTCGCCGAGCTGCTTCATGCCGATGACCTCGGTGTAGAAGCGCAACATGGCATCGAAGTCGCGCACTCGGATCATCGCGTGCAGGAAGCGGGGCCGGCTGTCATCGGTGCCCCAGACCCATTGTTTGTCGTCGTAGCTGACAGGGCTGGTCGAAGTCATCTCTCGCGCACTCCTGAGCCGAGGTTGGGGGATGAGCCACTCGTCACTTGAGCTGTCCGGCGTCGGCGATGACCACCGAACTGGTGACGATGCTGGCGCGCGGGCTGGCCAGGAAAACGGCGACATTGGCCGCCTCCTCTGGCGTGCCGAATCGCTGCAGGGCGGTTTCGCGCTGGTTGTAGGCAATCCAGTGGTCGCGATCTGGCCCGGCCAGCCGCTCGGCCCAGCCGCCGCCGGGGAAGACCGTCATCGCCGGACACACCGCATTGACGCGGATGCCCTCGCCACCCAGATGCCGGGCCAGCTCGCGGGTCAGATGATTGAGCGTGGCCTTGGACGAGCCATAGGTCAGCGGCGTTTTCAGCGCCTCCACGCCGGCGGACGAGGAAATGAACAACACGTTGAAGCCTTCGCGCTCGGCCTTCGGCCGCTGCAGGGCACGGCGCACCGCCTCACGGGCCAGCCGATAGGACGCCAGGCAGTTCTGCGCGAAGCCGATGTCGAAGGTCTCGTCGTCGATGTCCCAGCCATGCGGGGTCTTGTCGATGCCGACATTGCCGACCACGCAGTAGATCGGTCCGAGTGCGGCTTCGGCGGCATCCAGCGCCTGGGCGATCACTTCGGTGCGGGTCATGTCGCCCGCCATGCTGAAGCAGCGATCCGGTCCAAAACGTTCGCTCAGGGCCTGCTGCGCTTCGGCCAGCGAGGCTTCGCCGCGTGCGGTCAGGGACACCACGGCCCCCTCCTGCAGGAAGCTCTCGGCGATGGCCAGACCGATGCCACGACTGGCACCGGCGACGAAGACGTGTTTGCCCTTCAGACCCAGATCCACATTGCTTCTCCATCATTTCCAAAAAAGACAGACTGCCGGTCGGCACCCCGCTCGAAGCCTGCCAGACCGGCGACCACGGCCCGCTGCTGCGTGAGGCCAGCCGTGGTCAAAGGACATCCCTGTCCGCGGCCCGCTCAGAAGCGCAGCGCCAGTCCCACGCCAAATTGCCGTCCTTGCACGCCTGTCGACGAGTTGCCGCGGACATTCGGCACCGTGTACAGGCTGTGGTCCGAATCGGTCAGATTGTTGCCCCAGATCGAGTAGGTGACCCGATCGGCGGCATCGGTCCAGCCGATGCGCATGCCCACCGTGCTGTAGGAGGGCTCTTCGGTGAAGTTGCCGGCCTGCCAGTAGAAGCCCGGGCTGTGGAAGGCGGTCACCGTGCTTTCCAGCTGGCCGCCCCACACTTCGGCGAAATGGGTCAGCTGGAGGTTGGCCGTCCACTTGGGCGTACGGGGAATGCGACTGCCCGAGGCATCGAAGGGCGCGATGACTTCACCGATCACCGGGCCGGTGGCACCGGGCGTGGGAATGGTGACCTGGGCGGTCCGGAAATCGCTGAACTCCGCGGTCGGGATCCAGCTCAAACCCGTGCTGAAGTACAGGCTCTCGCTCAAATTGCCTTCGGCAGTGAATTCGAAACCACGCATGCGGGCCGAAGCGGCATTGGTCGGCGACAGCACCACCACGTCGTTGACGGTCGCAAAGGAGGACACCTGGATGTCGTCGTACTCGTAGGCGAACGCGGCGGCGGTGTAGGTGATGCCGTTGATGCGCGACTTCCAGCCCACTTCCAGCGCATCGACCTCTTCCGGATCCACCGGCACACCCAATGGGCTGTAGGCATCGTAGACGCCGCTCTTGAAGCCGTTACTGAGCGAGGCGTAGACGTTCGAATCGGTGCCCAGGTCATAGCGGACCACGGCGCGATAGGTGGGACTGGACCAGTCTTCGTCGCGAACCACGTCCAGCGGCGCACCCACCAAGCGGTGATAGCTGAAGTCCTTGCTCTCGGAGGTGTAGCGGGCGCCCAGGGTCAGATGCAGTTGCTCGGAGGCATTCCAGGTGTAGTCGGCAAAGACCGCATAGGATGACGTCTCAACCCGGCTGCGGAAGCTGGAGATCGGATTGCCATTCGGAGAGTCCCCGCCGATGACACTCCAGAAGGGGTTGCCGGCGTCCGAGTCGTAGTAATAGAAGCCCGCGACCCAGTCGTTCTGGCTGCCTTCGACGCTGGAGATGTTCAACTCCTGACTGAAGGAATCCTGGTACTGAGTCAAATGCAGGGCGACCGACGACAGATCGGTGCGATCGATGTCCGATTGGTAGTCCAGATCCAGTTCGCGATAGGCGGTGATCGAGCGCAGCGTGAAGAACTCGGATCCCTCCCAGGTCACATCCAGGGCGGCACTGGTGCCATCGACCAGCTGCTTGGGTTCGGTGGACCCGGCATAGCGGTAGGGCTGACTGGGCGTGGAGCCCGGGAAGGGATTGACGCCAGCCGGCGGCCATACGGCGGCAACGTGATCGTTGTCGGTTTCCAGCGCATCGAGCGACAGCTGGAAGGTCCAGGTGTCGCTCGGCTGGTACAGCAGCTTGCCGCGAACCAGGTAGTTGTCCGGCTTGCCGAAATTGCGACCCTCGTTGGGGCCGATGCCTTCGATGTAGCCGTCGCCCTGGCGCAGCGTGGCACTGATCGACCCCGCCAGCGTGTCGGTGATGCCACCGGTCAGGTAGGCGCTGGACTTCCACTCGTTGTACTTGAAGCCGTAGTCGACGCTGAAGCTGCCCTGCGGCAGGAAGGACGGCAGGCGCGTCACCACGCGGATCGCGCCACCGGTCGCATTGCGCCCGAACAGCGTGCCCTGCGGTCCCTTCAGGACCTCTACGCGCTCCACGTCGGCCAGATCGAACAGGCCGGCCATTGGCGCGCCGATGTAGACGTCATCGACGTAGATCGACACATTGCTCTCGTCACCAGGCGATGTGCCCTGGGAGGAGATGCCGCGGATCACCGGCACGAAGCCCAGGCCGTTGTTGACCGTGGTCAGGCCCGGAATCACCTGTTGCAGATCGCCGGTGGCGACCACACCGGACACCGCCAGCTTGGAGCCGCCGACCACCGAAATCGACATCGGCACATCGAGCTGACGCTCGGCGCGCTTCTGGGCGGTGACCAGCACCTCACCCAGCATCGCATTCTCTTCTTCGGCCGGTGCATCGGCCTCCTGTGCCATGACGACACCGCTGCCCAGCATCAGGCTGGCAGTGATGGCAATGGCCAGCGCGCGCCGAACCGGCGTGCGCTGCGGGTCTGGCGTGTACAACAGAACCTTGCTCGTAGACATGATTGCTCCCCTCTGGCCTTGGACGCCCGACCGGGTTCTGCGACCCGTTGCAGTGGGCACTTGCATTGCTCGTTCACCGAACCCGGACGCCTGACGAGACCCTCGGTGGGGAGCACCGGTCATCCTTGCCGGGTCTCCGTCACTTGCTCGTCGCTGGCCTCGCCTGCCGTCCGACAGGCCAAAGTTCGCGTTAGCGTAGAAAAGCAACGCGGCACCCGCAGCGTCTCGATGATGTGCGACAGGGCAGCGACAGGGCACGACACGACCTGGTCGGAAGATGTCGCAAGACATTGATTGGATTGATGATAAGCGGGAATTTCAGGCGCAAACGACGACGCTCCAGCGCGTCGGGAACGCGCCGGAGCTGGGTCATCTGCCGATGGCCGGGTGAATCAGACGAAGTCGGTGTACCAGTGCTTGTATTCACCGTGACCTGGCAGATCGCGTGCGTTGGCTTCGCCGTCGATGGCCACCTGCACCACCGCCGCCTTGCCACTGGCCAGCGCGCGGGCAATAGCCGGCCCGATGTCCTCGGCACGATCGACATACTCGCCGTGGGCACCGAAACCTTCGGCCACCTTGTCCAGCCGCAACTGCTTGCCCCAGTGGGCTTCGGTCTCGGCGGAGTCGTCGCCCAGTGTGGCCCGATAGGCGCGCACTTCCAGCCCCCAGGCGTAGTCACAGGAGACGATGCAGAGAATCGGCAGATTCTTGCGCACCGCAGTCTCCAGTTCGGAGATGTGGAACAGGAACGCCGAGTCGCCAGACACCAGCACCACACGTCGATCCTTGCCAACGACCAGCTGTGCGCCGATGGCATAGGGAATGCCGGTGCCCAGATGGCCGAAGTTCTGGTTCCACAGCGAGTCGCGCGGCGAGATCTGGCTGTAGGTCCAGGACTAGATGTTGGTGGCGCCACCATCGCGCACAAAGACCGAATCGGCCGGAATCGCTCGGGTGGCCTCGACCATGAAGCGCGCCGGATGAATCGGCTGGCTGCCGTCGGGCACGGAGGCCAGGTACTCGTCCTTCCAGGCCTGATGCATGGCGATCCATTGATCGAGCTCGGGCGGACGGCTGCGTGGCGCATCGGCGAGGCGGTCGACCAGTTGCGGCACGATGTCGCACAAGTCTCCGACCAGCGGTACATCAATGGGGCGGTTGACGCCGATGGCCAGCGGATCGCGCTCGATGTAGATCCACTTGCGATCGGTATGGCCCTTGGCCCAGTGGCCGCCAACGCCGTTCTGGACCGGCTCGCCCAGGTCGGTGCCCACAGCGATGACCAGGTCCGACTTGGCCACCGCATCGATGCTGGCTGGCGTGAAACCGTAGGGGAAAGTCTGCGCTTCGGCCCCATCCGGGAAGGAGCTGATCGGATAGGTGTGCAGCACCGGGCACTGCAGGTTGCAGGCCAGCGCGCCGATGTCGGCATGCGCCCGCGAGGTGAAAGCGCCCTGGCCGGCGAGAATCAATGGATGCCTGGCGGCCTTGATCAGCTCGATCGCCGCATCCAGCGCCGGCTGCGAGGAAGGCTGATGCACCAGCCGGTAGCTTTCCGGGCTGACCGGTTCGGGCAGGTCGACCTCGGCCAGCATCGAGTTCATCGGCACTTCCACATAGGCCGGCCCGGGTGTGCCCGAGAGCATCTGCCGGAAGGCTTCCCGCATGACCTCATCGATCTGCTCGGGATAGCCGACGGTGCCCACGTACTTGACCGCCTCTTCGAAGTAGCGCGAGGTCCGCACGTACTGGATGCGGCCGCGGCGGACGCGCTGCTCGGCGATGTACTTGCGCTGGCCGCCGATGAACAGGACGGGCGCATTTTCCTTGGCGGCGTTGATGGCCGCCGGCACCAGATTGGCCACACCCGGCCCCTGGTTGCCGACCACCACACCCGGACGTCCGGTCATCCGCCACATGCCCTCGGCCATGAAGGCACCGGCTTCCTCGTGATGCGGTGCGATGACCTGCCAGCCGCGCTTTTCGGCGGTGGTGAACATGCGCAGGAAACTGGGGTCGGGTATGCCGAACAGGGTCTTGATGCCCTCGGCTTCCAGCAACATCAGGATGCGTTCGGAGAGATAGACGGACACGGCGGGCTCCTTGCGGCGCGATTTGTCGATGTCCGCGTTACAGGACTGCCGACTGCTGCCTCAATGGCCGGCCAGGTCGGCTCGCGCGGATCTCAGGTTGCAGTATCCGTGCAGCCTGGGTCCACTGCACTGACGTCGGACGACGACCGCGGACCCGGTGCGACGGGTCCGCAGCCGTCTCGACTCAGGCCTCGGCCGTATCCGGCTGGTAGCCCAGGTAGGCGACTTCTTCGAGGAAGGACTCCAGTCCGAATGCACCCCATTCGCGGCCGTTGCCGGACTGCCGGCGACCGCCGAAGGGGGCATAGGGGTCGAGCAGATCCATGTCGCCATTCAGGCAAACCTGGCCGGCCTGCAGGCGCACCGCCACCTCACGCGCTTCACTCAAGCTCGCGGCGTGGACGAAGGCGGCCAGGCCGTAGGGTGTGTCGTTGGCCAGGGCCACAGCGTCCTCGACGCCTTCGTGGGTCTGTATGCACAGCACTGGACCGAAAATCTCTTCCCGCACGATGCGCATCTGCGAGGTGACGTCGGCGAAGATCGTCGGACGCACGTAGTAGCCCTGCGTCAGACCCTCCGGTCGCCCCGGGCCACCGACAACCACGCGCGCCCCTTCGGCGATGCCGCTGGCGATGTAGTCCTGCACCCGACCCCATTGCGCCGCGTTGACCAAGGGGCCGAGGAAGGCGCCGCTCTCGGGCGGGCCCACCTCGATCGATTCGGCGACCGCCATGGCGATGGCCAGCACCTCATCCAGTCGCGCCCGCGGCACGATCATCCGCGACGGCGCCGAACAGGTCTGCCCGCTGTTGATGAACATGTAGCGCACGCCGGATTCCACCACCTTGGCCAGATCGGCACCATCGAGCACAACGTTCGGACTCTTGCCGCCCAGTTCCTGGTGCACGCGCTTGACCGAGGCAGCCGCCTGCCGCGCCACATCGACACCGGCCCGGGTGGAACCGGTGATCGAGATCTGATCCACATCGGGGTGGCTGCTCAGGGCGCCACCCACCTCACGGCCTTCGCCCAAGAGCAGGTTGAAAGCGCCCTTGGGCAGTCCCAGTTCGGCCCAGATCTCACCCAGTACCTGCGCCGAACAGGGGGCGAACTCCGACGGCTTCCAGACCACGCTGCAACCCGCAGCCAGCGCCGGCACCAGCTTGGTGATGGCCAGCGAGACCGGCCAGTTCCACGGCGTGATCAGCCCACAGACCCCGATCGGCTGTTTGCGAATCAGCGTGGATCCATGGATCAGGTCGAACTCGTAGCGCTCGAGCACATCGATGGCCACGTCGATGTGGGTGCCCGGCAGCGGCACCTGGGCCTGTTCGGCCAACCACATCGGGCAGCCCAGTTCGGCCACCACGGCCGCGCATAGATCGGCCTTACGTTCGGCATACAACGCCGACAGCCGACGCAACCACTGCAACCGTTGTTCGCGGCTGGCGCCGGACATCTCGGCAAAGGCGCGTCGGGCGGCGCCGACGGCACGATCGACATCGGCTGCCGAGGCCAGCAGCACCTGGCCACTGGGGGCCTCGGAGACCGGGCAGGTCCGGGGCAGGGCTCGGCCACCGGTGGGGGTGACCCATTCTCCATCGATGTAGCAGTGCTCGAATGAACGCATGTCTCAGCCTCCGGCAGCTGGATCGCGGGCAACCCAGTCCGCCGTGCGGGCAAACTCGGAGAGATACTTGGTGGTGGTCCAACCACCGTCGACGACGATGGTCTGGCCGTTGATGAAGCTGCCGCCGGGCGAGCAGAGAAAGGCGACGGTGCTGGCGACATCGTCGACCGTCCCCATGCGGATGTGCGGCGTCATTTCCTCGTTCAACCGTACCGCCATCTCGTTCTGCAACCGGCCTTGCGTCATCTCGGTGGGGATGACGCCCGGTGCGACGTCGTTGGCACGCACGCCGGCCGCGCCGTACTGGCAGGCGATATGGCGGGTCAGACCGCTAAGGCCGGCCTTGCCGCCGCATAGGCGCCACCATTGATGCCGCCGAGTACCCCGTAGGTCGAGGTGACATTGATCACGGCCGACCCCGGGGGCATATGCGGCAATGCCTCGCGCACCAGACGGAACGGCGCCCGGCAGCATCAGGTCCAGGAAGCTGTCCAGCATCGCGTCGTCAGTGTCGTGCACGGCCTTGGGTCGACCCACCCCGGCGTTGCTGATCAGGAAATCGATGCGGCCCCAACGCTCAGCCGCAGCCTGGACGATGCGGCGCGGTCCGTCGTCGGCGGTGATGTCGACCGCCAGCTCCAGCACGCGCTCGGGATCGCCGAGGGCCTGGGCCATCGCAGCAAGCTTGTCCGCGCTCCGCCCGACACCCACGATCCGGCAACCGGCCTGGGCCAGCTTCACCGCACAGCCCAGTCCAATGCCGCTGCCGGCACCGGTGATCACGGCCACCGGAGCGACCTTGTGTTGCTCGCTCAAGCCCCTTCCTCCTGTTCAGGCGATCCGCACAGGCGTGCGCGAATCACATGTTTGAGCACCTTGCCGGTGGCGTTGCGCGGCAGGCTTGGCCAGATCTCCAGCGTCTCGGGAAACTTGAAGGCGGCCACGCCCTGCTGACGCAGGTAGTCGCCCAGCCCGGCCACGTCCAGTGCGGATGGCCGCTTTGACACCACGATGGCGCAGGCGCGTTCGCCGGTGCGCGGATCGGGAATGCCCACGATCGCCACTTCGGCAATGTCAGGGTGCTCGACCAGCAGATCCTCGATCTCCTTCGGCGAAATGTTCTCGCCGTTGCGGATGATGAGGTCCTTGCTGCGCCCGGAGATCTGCAACAGCTGCTCGGCCTGCCAGCGGCCCAGATCACCGGTTCGGAAATAGCCGTCTTCATCGAAGGCCGCGCGAGTGTCCGCGTCATGCAGATAGCCGATGAACATCTGCGGCCCACGCACCCGAACTTCGCCTTCGTCGTCGGCGCAGCCGGGCTGAGGCGCCAGCCTGACCTGGGCGATGCCGACTTCGCCGTCACTGTCAGCGGCCTGGTCCAGGCGATCGCGATCTGGCACACCCACCGTGGTCACCGGCACCTCGCTTGAACCATAGACGCGCGTCACGGCCGCGTTCGAGAAGTGCGCCGCCGCGGCGCGAATCAGCGCTGGCGGTACCGACGCACCGCCGCAGACGAACAGCTTCAGGGCCGGCAGGTGCTCATCGGCCTGCTCGGCCGCCTGCAGCAGCTGCTGCAGGAACGGCGTGGCACCACAGATGTGGGTACACCGCTCGTCGCGTGCCAGTTGCAGCGCCTCATGGGGATCCCAGCGTTCCATCAGCACGGCACGGGTACCCAGGAGCAATGGCGCTTCGAAGGCATAGATCGATCCGCCGATGTGGCTGATCGGCGAGGGCACCAGAAAGGCGTCCCCCGGGTCGGCTCGCCAGTGCTGCGCGATCTGTCGCAGCAGCGCGTGCAAGGTGTTGTGCGTATGACGCACCGCCTTGGCGGCGCCCGTGGTGCCCGAGGTGTACAGCACCAGTCGCACGGCATCCGGGTCCAGCGTCGGCAGTTCCTGCGGCGTCTCGCTGAGTTCCTCCAGCGCGACCAGACCCGGCTCGGCGCCGCGCACGGTCACCACCTGCGGCAGCCGGTCCAGCACGGTCGCCAGCTGGCGCATCATCGCGACGTAGTCGTGTTTGCGGTGCTGCCGTGGAATGAAGATCAGGCGCGAGCGGACATCGCGTAGCTGGTAGCCGAGCTCGCGTACCCGCATCGACGGCAGGATCGGATGCGCCACCATGCCGGCCAGCGTGATGGCCAGGTAAATGACCGCCGCTTCGTGCCAGTTCGGCAACATGAAGGAGACGACGCTGCCAACCGGATATCGCGACTGCAGGGCAGCCGCCAGGCCCGATGCGCGCTGATGCAGTGTCGCCATGTCCAGGCGCGTTTGGCCATCGACGATGACGATCCGACCCGAGTCCTGTTGCAGGCACGCCCTGGCCGCATCGGCCAGCGTCTGGCGAACCCACCAGCCATCGCGATAAGCCGCTGCCACGGCGGCGGCGTCATGCATGCCGACGGCCGGTCGGGACCGACTGTCGCTTGCGCTGCTGGCGATGGTTGCGGGCACGCTGCTGGCCACGGCTCCTGACACGACGGCTGGCCGGCAGACATTGGCCGGCATGACGGAGATACACGATCGATGGTCGATCCTGCGTCGTCAACGCGTCTTGATGCCGGGCGACAGTCCCTGCACGTGGTGCGACGCCAGAGCGCTGCTTAGCTCTGCGTCGCCTTCGATGCCGATCAGTTGGGCTGCGAGCGCGCCTTGTGCTGTTGCCGCAATTGGCGCGGACTGGCGGAGAACCAGCGCAGGCAACTGCGCGACAGCACCGAGGTCTCGGCGTAACCGAGTTTTTCGGCGACTCGCTTGAGCGGCATTTCCTCCAGCTGGATGTAGCGCAGCGCCAGCTCGCGACGAATCTCGTCCTTGATGTTCTCGAAGGAGGTGCCCTCTTCACGCAAGCGCCGCTGCAGGGTGCGCGGATGCATGCAGAACTCGGTCGCGACGTTCTCGTGGGTGCAGTGGCGAGTACCCAGATACTGCCGAATGAAGCCGCGCACGCGGGTATTGATCGAGGCTTCGGCGTGCGGGAATCGGGTGTCGATGAAGCTCGTCGCCATCTCGTAGACACGCGGATCCGGATCGACCACTTCGCACAGCAGATCGTCCTCGGTCAGCACCAGCCCATCGACCTTCTGGCCGAAGCGCACTTCGCAGCCAAAGAACTGCCGGTAACTGCGCACTGACGACAATGGCTCGTGAGTGAACAGGACGCGCCGAACCCGCGCCCGTGCTCCGGTCAGCTCGCGCATGTTGAGGCTGGCCAGCATCAGCGCGTGTTCAACCGCCTGGCGCTTGTCCGGCAGGGTGTTGAGCAGCAGTTCCAGACCGACCAGCAGCTCATGCTTGCGACGATCAGGTTCAAAGCGCACACGAGTCGCCAGACTGTAGGCATGGATGTTCTTGGCGCAATAGCCGATCGCCTGGCCCAGCGTGCGCGAGTTCTTCATCACCACGCCGATCGGACCGATACCCCGGTTGCCGCCCTGCCGTTGGGCCAGACGCAAGCCAAATTCCGGGCACTGCAGCGTCTCGGCCGCCAGGCGCATCGAGTCGAGCAGCGAGCGGTATTCGATCACTGCGTTATTGCGATCGACGACCTCCGGCGCAATGGTGCTCTCGGAGAGCAGCCGGTCAGGGTCGCCGCCGAGCTCGCGGACCAGCTCGCGGTAGCCTCGCAGGCTGTCAACGCTGACCACCTCCGGCATGGCGGGTGCGCGCGATTCCTGCCAGATCTGTCCCTGCATCTCGTCCTCCCTGGGGGCCTGGCCAACGGTTCCCGGCGCAACGGCCGGGAAGACCCCGGATCAGCCAGATCATGCTAGCGGACCGCTTCCGGGCCGGTCACGGTGCAGTGCACCATAGGTATTCAGCTTCGAGATCCTCTGCGCTGAGTCGACGCTGGCAGCCCAGGAGCGACTGCGTGAACGGAGGCAGCGAGTCGGTCGCCAGGCCGAAAGGCAGTCGCCCAAGAGCCAAGCGCAAACGGCGGCCGCGACGGGATGCTGAAGATGTGAATGATTGCGCCTTGAGGGTCGAACTGACGTCGACATCGCGCAGAAAAGCGGGGGCGCTCTGACGATGGTGGCTATGGGTGGACTCGAACCACCGACCCCAGCATTATGAGTGCTGTGCTCTAACCGGCTGAGCTACATAGCCATCGTCGAGCCGTATATGTTCCCACGGCCAGCGCGCTCCGTCCAGTAGTTGCAGGGCGTCACCACGCGTCTTTGCCGAAGCCAGCCGCCGGACGTTCTCCCAGCAGCCGCGCAATCCGCCCGACCCGGCCGGCGTCGTCATCGTGTTGCAGCCCGCCGCTGCCAGTATGACCCGCGCTGGCCGACGATCGCCGGCCAGCTGTGGGGGCATCGACAAACGTCTATGTTGCACTGCAACAAAATCTGCCTTATGCTGCACCGCAACATAGATCTATCAGGAGCGTTCATCATGTTCGAGCAAGTCAGCCACCAGTTCCTTTCCTTCGGCAAGCAGGCTGCCGAGACCATGCTGAAGGCCAACGGCATCGCCGTCGAAGGCCTGGAGAAGGTCATCGACGTCCAGCTGAAGACCATAGAAGATCGCGTCAACGCCACCACCGAATTGTTCGGTCTGGCTACCGAAGCGCGCGATCCGGAAGCGCTGAAGACCCTGTGGCCGAAGAGCCTGTCGCTGGCGAAGGATTCCGGCGAGAAGCTGTACGCCGCCAACCAGGAAATCCTCGGCATCGTCGTCAAGACCAACGAGGCACTGGGCGAGCTGGCCAAGGCCAACTTCGAGACCGCCAACGGCGCGGTCAAGGCCAAGGCTCCCCGGGCTGCCAAGTAAGGTTGCGGACCTACGCGGCCGCCGTCCCTCCCCTTCGGTTCCCGCGTAGACCGCACCGGCCGGCGAAAGCCGGCCGGTTCCCCAGCGGCGCGTCTCCACGGATGGAGCGCGCCGCTTTTTTATGTCTGTCGATTTCCCTCCCAGGCGACTGAAGCACCCGAACACGCAACGGACAAGGGCAAGCCCCTGATTGCCGGCTCAAGCGTGGCGCACAGCAAGCCGCATTGGCCCAACCAGGCCCGCACGAGCCCCAATTGGACTCCCAGCTGCCGACCGGCGGCAGACTGATGCCTGGATGCTTGTAGGCAGCGTCTCTCTGTGATCAACGACTGCAGCCCTTCGATCGCACGTCGCGGACCAGAGCCATCGATGCGTCGCGGCTCAAGTTCCAGCTGCGCCAGTAACCTGCCGACACCGCCGAACTGGCCCTTTGCTTCCCCGTCAGCGACAATCGCTCCCCTTGCGCAAGCACAGGAGCGGGAGGTCCGGTGGCAGACATACGCGAGGCAACGGTTCCGGATATTGGCGACTTCGCCGACATCCCCGTGATCGAGGTTCTGGTGGCGGTGGGCGATACGGTGAAGGCCGACCAGGGACTGGTCACGCTGGAATCGGACAAGGCCACCATGGAAGTGCCGGCGCCCTTTGCTGGCATCGTGCGCGAGCTCAAGGTCAAGGTCGGCGACAACGTCTCCGAAGGCGCCGTCGTGGCGATGATCGAAGCCGGCGACGGTGCCAAGGACACGGCAGCAGCCGCGCCCCAACCGGAAGCGCCTGCGGCCAAGCCCGCCACATCGACGCAGGAAGGGTCGTCCGAAGTGGTCGAGGCTCGCGTGCCCGACATTGGCGACTTCAAGGACATTCCGGTGATCGAGCTGCTGGTGCAGGTCGGTGACACCGTCAGCGTCGATCAGGGCCTGATTACGCTGGAGTCGGACAAGGCCACGATGGAAGTGCCGGCGCCAGCCGCCGGAACCATCGAGTCACTGCAGGTCAAGGTGGGCGACACCTTGTCCGAAGGCAGTCTCGTGGCCAAAATTCGGACATCGTCCGGCGGCAAGTCGGCGCCGGCTCCGGCCAGCGAGAACACCGCCCCCAAGACGGCGGCCCCTACCCCGAGGCCCCAGCCCAGCGCAGCGGCTGCCACGCCTGCGCCCAGTGTGGCTGCGGCGTCGGTTCCCAGCGGCCTGCCGCCACACGCTTCGCCCGGCATCCGTCGCTATGCGCGCGAGTTGGGCGTGGATCTGTCCCAGGTTCGCGGCAGCGGCCGCAAGGGGCGCATCGTCCGTGAAGACGTCAACGGCTTCGTCAAGCAGGCATTGGCGCGTCCCGCCGGAGCGCCCGCTGGCGGTGCAGCGGGCGGCCTGTCCCTGTTGCCCTGGCCGAAGGTGGACTTCTCCCGCTTTGGTGAGATCGACAAGCAGCCGCTGAGCCGGATCAAGAAGATCTCGGGCGCCAATCTGGCCCGCAACTGGGCCATGATCCCGCACGTGACCCACCAGGAAGAAGCCGACATCACCGAGATGGAGGCCTTCCGCAAGCAGGTCGGCAGCGAGCAGAAGGACGTCAAGATCACGCCGCTGGTGTTCCTGATCAAGGCGGTGGTCAAGGCCCTGCAACGCTTCCCCAGCTTCAATGCCTCGCTCGATGAAACCGGCGAGAACCTGGTGCTGAAGAAGTATTTCCATGTCGGTATCGCGGTCGATACACCGGATGGTCTGGTCGTGCCGGTGCTGCGCGACTGCGATCGCAAGTCGCTGCTGGATCTGGCCCGCGAGCTGGGCGAAGTCAGTGCACGGGCTCGCGACAAGAAGCTCAAGCCCGACGACATGTCCGGTGGCTGCTTCTCGATCTCCTCGCTGGGTGGCATCGGCGGGAGCTCGTTCACTCCGATCATCAACGCCCCGGAAGTGGCGATCCTCGGCGTCTGCCGCTCCACGCTCAAGCCGGTGTGGGACGGTCAGTCCTTCCAGCCGCGCCTGTTGCTGCCCTTGTCGCTGAGCTACGACCATCGGGTCATCGATGGCGCCGAAGCGGCACGCTTTGCCGCCTTCCTGGCACAGCAGTTGAGCGACGTGCGGCGGTTGCTGCTGTGAGCATCGTGGGCCCGGGGCTGAGGGCCCAGGGCCCAGCCAGGAATTGGTCGCCAGCAGGCGCTGGTGCGCAGCGGAGATGCGGGAGCGAGCGATGAGCAAGGTAGAGATCAAAGTGCCGAACATCGGCGACTATCAGGATGTGCCGGTGATCGAGCTGCTGGTGCAGGTCGGCGATCAGGTCAAGCTGGACCAGGGACTGGTCAGCCTGGAATCGGACAAGGCCACGATGGAAGTCCCGTCCAGCGCCGCCGGCAAGGTACTGGCGCTGAAGGTCAAGGTCGGCGACAGCGTGTCCGAAGGCACCGTCGTGGCCGAGGTCGAAACCGAAGCCGTTACGGCCAGCGCGTCAGCCAGTCCGGAGGCCTCTGAACCGGCCAAGCCGACCCCTCAGCCCGCGGCGACGGTCGCGCGGGTCAGCAGCGGCGACACCGATCTGCGCTGTGCCCTGCTGGTGCTGGGTGGTGGCCCCGGTGGCTATACCGCCGCCTATCGGGCGGCGGACCTGGGGCTGGACGTGATTCTGGTCGAACGCTATCCGGTGCTCGGCGGCGTCTGCCTCAACGTCGGCTGCATTCCTTCCAAGGCGTTGCTGCACGCGGCTGCAGTGATTGACGAGGCGGCCCATTTCGCCGACATCGGCATCAAGTTTGGCCAGCCAAAGATCGATCTGGAACAACTGCGCGGCTACAAGGCCAAGGTCGTCACCCAGCTCAACAATGGTCTGGCCGGCATGGCCAAACAGCGCAAGATCCGCGTCGTACAGGGCAGCGGCCGCTTCGTCGGCAGTCATGCCGTCGAGGTCGAAGGCCCCGATGGCACGCAACGGATTGGCTTCGAGCAAGCCATCATCGCGGTCGGCTCGCAAGCGGTGAAGTTGCCGGCCTTTCCGTGGGATGACCCTCGGGTGATGGATTCCACCGATGCGCTCGATCTGGCCGATGTGCCCAAGCGCCTGCTGGTCGTCGGCGGCGGCATCATCGGCCTGGAGATGGCGCAGGTCTATGCCGCGCTGGGCAGCAGCATCACCGTCGTGGAATTGCTCGACCAACTGATGCCTGGTGCTGACAAGGATGTGGTCAAGCCGCTGGAGAAGCGCATCGGCAAGCGCTATGGCGGCATCCATCTGCAGACCAAGGTGACGGCGATCGAAGCGGGCAAAAAGGCCCTCACCGCACGCTTCGAGGGTCAGGGCGCGCCGGCCAGTGCCGAATTCGATCGGGTGCTGGTCTCGGTGGGTCGCTCGCCCAATGGAGGGAAGATCAATGCCGAGGCTGCGGGCGTGCAGGTGTCCGATCGCGGCTTCATTGCCGTGGACGAACAGATGCGGACCAATGTGCCGCACATCTTCGCCATTGGCGATGTAGTCGGCCAGCCGATGCTGGCGCACAAGGCCACCCACGAAGGCAAGGTGGCGGCCGAGGTGGCCGCCGGCGAGAAGTCAGCCTTTGTGGCCCGGGTGATTCCGTCGGTGGCCTATACGGACCCGGAGATCGCCTGGGTTGGATTGACCGAGACCGAAGCCAAGGCCAAGGGCATTGCCTACGGCAAGGGTGTCTTCCCGCACGCCGCCAGTGGGCGCGCCATTGGCATTGGCCGCACCGAGGGTTTCACCAAGCTGCTGTTCGACGAGGAAACGCACCGCGTCCTCGGCGGTGCCGTGGTGTGTCCGCATGCCGGTGACCTGATCGCCGAGGTGGCGTTGGCCATCGAGATGGGAGCCGATGCCGAGGACCTGGCACTGACCATCCATCCGCACCCCACGCTGTCGGAAACCGTCAACTTCGCCGCCGAGGTCTATGAGGGAACAGCGACGGACATCTACATGCCAAAGAAGAAGAAGGGCTGAACCCTCAAGGGCGAGGGTTCAGGCGCGAAAAGGCGAGGGCTCGGCCAACCGGTCGCGCCGCGATGGCCAGCACATCTGCTCCTGGACTGACCGACGCAACGCCAGACCATGCTGATCCCTCGGCCCTGAGCCCTGCTCGCTTACCGAGAACTGCCCCAATTCCGCCCGCCGCAATCGTTTGCCAACGCCGCTACAGCGCTTACACTGCGTTGCAACATTCCCGCTGACGCCGACCGATGCTGCAACCCCTGCGTGCTGCCCAGAGACTGAATCAAGTCCGCTATGACATCCGCGGCCCGCTGCATGCGCGCGCTGGCGAGCTTGAGGCCCAAGGGCATGCCATTACCCGGCTGCACATCGGCAATCCGGCCCTGTTCGGATTCGAGGCGCCACCTCATCTGCGGGCAGCCATGCGCGAACTGCTGCCGCAGGCCGAGGCCTACTGTCATCAACAGGGCCTGATCGAGGCTCGGGAAGCCGTCACCCGGGTGCAGCAGGCCCGTCAGGTGCCGGGCGCGCACCCCGATCACGTGTTCATCGGCAACGGCGTTTCCGAACTCATCGATCTGTCGCTGCGGGCGCTGGTCGAACCCGGTGACGAGGTGCTGGTGCCGGCACCGGACTACCCGCTGTGGACCGCTGCCGTGATGCTCAACGGCGGTCAGCCGATTCACTATCCGTGCCCGCCCGAGCGTGGTGGACTGCCCGATCCGGACGAGATCGAAGCGCTGATCACGCCGCGCACCCGCGCGCTGGTCCTGATCAATCCCAACAACCCAACCGGGGCGGTCTACTCCGGTGAGTTGCTGCAGCGCCTGGTCCGACTGGCCGAGCGCTTCGGACTGGTGATCTTCAGCGATGAGATTTACGAAGGGCTGCTGTACGAAGGCGAACAGTTCCACCCGGTGGCACCGATGGTCCACGATACGCTTTGCGTCACGCTGAGCGGGTTGTCGAAGGCCCATCGGGCCTGTGGCTATCGCGCTGGCTGGCTGGTGGTCAGTGGCCTGCTGCGGCCCGCTCAGCCATTCCTGCGAGGCCTGAATCTGCTGGCCGCGCTGCGGTTGTGCAGCAATGTACCGGCCCAATGGGCAGTCGTCGCGGCACTGGACGGCCCGGACACCCATTCGGCACTGGTCGAACCCGGTGGCCGGCTGCACGAATCCCGCGCCGCCGTGCTGGAGGCCGTGCGCGACAGCCGTCACCTGCGAGTGCAGGCGCCGATGGGCGCCATTTACGCCTTCCCCGGTGTGGATCCACAGGTGCTCCCCGGCTTCGACGACGAGCAGTTCGCGATGGAACTGCTGGAGCGCAAGCACATCCTCATCGTGCCCGGCTCGTCCTTCAACGTCCCCTACCGCAACCACTTCCGCATCACGCTATTGCCGGAAGCAGCCACCCTGCGGCGAGCCATTGCGGCAATGGATGAAGTGATCGAGGAACATCTGCCCAGTTCCCGGCGCGCTGGCGCGGCAGCCTGATTGACCTGCGATGAGCTCACGCCTGCTGGCGCTGGGTGACTCCTACACGATCGGCGAAGCCGTCCCGGTCAGCGAGCGCTGGCCCCTGCAACTGGCGGAGATGGCACAGGCGCAGGGCCTGATGAGCGCGCCAGTCGATGTCCGCATCGTGGCGCAGACGGGCTGGACCGTGGCCGAGCTGAGTGATGCGCTGGACAGCATCGAACCCGAGTTGGACATCCCCTGGTCACTGGTGACGCTGCTGATTGGCGTCAATGACCAGTACCGGGGTCACTCCCTGGCGCGCTACCAGAGCGACTTCGCGCAGATGCTGCAGCGTGCCGCGCACTGGGCCGGTTCGCCAACCCGCCTGCGCGTCCTGTCGATCCCGGACTGGGGTGTCACGCCCTTTGCCCGCGAGGACCATCGCAGTGCGGCGCAGATCGCCGCGACGATCGACGCCTTCAACGCGGTCGCGCATGAGGTCTGCGAGCGTTGGGACGTCCGCTTCATCGACATCACCGATCTGACCCGCGAAGCGGCGACGGACCCGACCCTGCTGGCCGAGGATGGCCTGCACCCGTCTGGCCGGGACTACGGCCGCTGGGCCGAACGCGTATTGCAGACGCTGGGCAACTGAAACGGGCCACTGATCCGTCCGCAGCAACGTGCGATCTGTGCCTACGTGATCGACGTCTGGACAACAAAAAAGCGGCGAAGCCTGCGCTTCGCCGCTTTTTTGGGTGCAAGCCTCGGAGAAATCAGGACTGCGCGGTGGCCTCGCTGCCTTCTGCGGCAGGCTCGCCCTGTCCTTCCTCAGTGGCCGGTTCAACCTGCGGCAACGCTTCCAGCAGGAAGTAAACGCGCGTCACATATTCGGTATTGGGGTCGGTGTCGGCGCCCTCTTCGGCGGTGGAGGCCTCAAAGCCCGCCACGCCCTCGTCTTCATCTTCGCCCTGGCCGTTGCCATTCTCTTCCGGAATCGGCATCTCACCGACCAGTTCCTCGAAGCGCTCCGGAGTCGTGATGCCGCCGACCGGCTCGATACCTCGCACGCTCATGTAAGCCTGCATTTTTTCGCCAGTCACATTGGACAGACTGCGACGGCCCCAGTGTTCGGCCATCAGGAACTTGCCAGCCAGCGTCTTGGCCGCCTTGATATCGTTGGGCAGCTTGACATCCTCCAGACCGGAGACCGGCAGCAGCACGTCGTAGCTGGCGCTGTAGCGATCCTTGCTCAGCATCTTGACCTGCGGCCGCCCAGTGACCTGCAGCTTGTTCTTCTGGGCAAACTCGTTCAGCTTGGCGACCGTCTCATCAATGGCAGCGGGGATGTTCAGCACTTCGTCGGCCGTGTAAATGGTCGTCGAACCCGTCGTCTGCAGCGCGTCACGCGGCAGCAGATCGACGGTCTTGACGTCGATGTCGCTGTAATCGCGCGCGAAGGGCGTGCTTTCCAGCATCGCCTTCAGGCGCATCAGGCCCATCTGCAGATCCTCACCGATCGCCGAATCCAGATACATGCCGCGATAGCGCATGACCGGATCCATGCCCAGATCGATGTCATAGGACCAGGTGGTCTGTACGCCGAGATCGTCGGGCTTGAAGCGATAGGTCACCGTGGCGTTGCCGAAGCGATTCCAGTTGTGCTGGATCTTCACCAGTCGATAGGGGTCACTTTCGATGATGCGCTGCTCGACCGTACCGATCTTCGGATTCGACGAGACCATCTTGTGCGTCGCACCGAAGCCCATGACTTCGCCGCTGAGCGTGGTCTGCATCTCCGGGTCTTTGGCGTGCCAGGGTGACCACACGTCAAAACGCTTGTAGCTGTTCACCAGGTCAAAGACCTGACTGGCCGGGCGCTCGATCACGATGGACCGCTCGACGTGGCCGGACTGAGGCAGGAAGTACGCCAGTCCGAAGAAGAACAGCGCCACGAATACGAGGGCAACGATTAGTTCAATGATGGAGCGCATCTGGCCTCACTCCCCTTTTGCGCGGGTCGGGCATGGCGGCCCGATGTCATGGATGAAAACACTCTGCATGTTAAAGGCAGGCGCAAGCGCCTGTCATGTCTGGGATTTGCGCCGTCGACGCCGAATCCAGGCGTCGCTCAATGATCGCTCTCGGCCAGCAACTGGGTGTAGGCCTCGGCGTCCAGCAACGCCGCGAAGGCCGCCGGATCGTCTGCGCTGAGCGCATACAGCCAACCTTCGCCGAAGGCGTCTTCGTTGATCAACTCGGGCTTGTCGGCCAATGGTTCGTTGACCGCCACGACCTTGCCGGCCATGGGCGCGTATACATCACTGGCCGCCTTGACCGATTCGACCACCGCACAGGCTTCGCCAGCCGCAAGCTGACGCCCAACTTCCGGCAATTCCACATAGACCAGATCGCCCAACTGCGCCTGCGCATGGTCGGAGATGCCGATGCGGAACTGACCGTCGTCGGTGCGTCGCACCCATTCGTGCGACTTCAGGAAACGCAGGTCGGCCGGTATTTCTGACATGGCATGCACTCTGAACGATGGCTGGACAGACGGGGGCGCGAGTGTACATGGTTTCACGCCCGGTTCTTGGCACCTCGACCGCGCCGATGACTTATCGGCGACTCCTTATGCGCCGGGCAAGGGCTGACCGTTGCGAACGAACGGTGGGCCAAACAAACGCAACGGCAGCTCGCGCCCGCGCATGTCGACCTTCAGTGAATCACCATGCCCGGCGGGCAAGCGCGCCAGCGCAACAGACTTGCCCAGCGTGGGCGCAAAACTGCCGCTGGTGATCTCACCTTCGCCACTGGCGCATACCACCCGCTGACCATGCCGCAGCACGCCGCGCTCGTCCAGCACCACGCCGACGAGCAATCTTGGAACGCCCTCATCCAGCTGCCGCTGCAGAGCGTCCTGACCAATGAACTCGCGCTCGTTCATCGCCACGGTCCAGGCCAGACCGGACTCCAGCGGCGTGGTCTGCTCGTCCATGTCCTGACCGTAAAGATTCATGCCGGCTTCCAGTCGCAGCGTGTCACGGGCGCCCAGACCCGCCGGCAAGGCCCCGGCCGAGAGCAATCGACGCCACCAACTTTCAACCTCGGTCGCCGGCAGCATGATCTCGAAACCGTCCTCGCCCGTGTAGCCGGTGCGGGCAATGAACAGCTCGCCGACCTGCGCTGCCTGGAAGCGCCCCAGGGCTTCGGCCTGGGCGGCGTCACCTGAATCGAGCAGCCCGAACAGGGCTGTGCGTGCCTGCGGCCCCTGCAGCGCAATGATCGCCAGATCGGTGCGCTCCTGAATCTGCAGATCCAATCCGGCCGCCTGCCCGCGCATCCAGGCCAGATCCTTCTCCCGGGTGCCGGCATTGACCACGATCCGAAAATGCTGCTCGTCCAGGTGATAGACGATCAGGTCGTCCAGCACGCCACCGGCGTGGTTGAGCATGCAGCTGTAGAGCGCCTTGCCCGGCGTCTTCAGCTTGGCCACGTCATTGGCCAGCAACTGCCGCAGGAAGGCTCGTACCGGCGCGCCGCGCAGGTCCACCGCCAGCATGTGCGACACATCGAACAGGCCCGCGCCTCGACGCACCACATGGTGTTCATCCATCTGGGAACCATAGTGCAGGGGCATGTCCCAACCACCGAAATCGACCATCCGTGCACCCAGTTCACGGTGCAGGGCATTGAGTGGCGTGCGCAGGAGCATCGGTCATCCTTGGCGGTGGGATCGGGTGGCAGAGTTTAGCCCGCCTTCCCGGCAAGGACTTGTGGTGGTCGGCCGGACAGATCGTGCTTGGCGACGCTGAGGCATACTTGGCTGTCCGCAGATCTCCGCATCCAAAATGATTCGTTTGCTGCTGCTTGCCCTGCTGATCATGAGCCTGCCTGCCCACGCCCGCGATCCCCACTCCTATGCCAACGCCGATGAGGTGTCGGTCCGTCATCTGATGCTCGATCTGACGGTGGATTTCGAGGCTCGCCAGTTGCGTGGCTTTGCCGATCTGCAGCTGCAGTGGCATCGGCAGGAGGCCCGGACACTCTGGCTGGACACCCGTGATCTCGTTATCGAACGGGTCTGGGTGGTTCGCAGTGACGGCGCCTGGCAGCCGGCCACGTTTCGGCTGGGTGCGACGCACGCGCTCTATGGGCAGGGTCTGAGCGTCGCGTTGCCCGGTCAACCGCAGAAAGTGCGCATCGAGTATCACAGCCTGCCGCAAGCCAGCGGTCTGCAGTGGCTGCCGGCCGAACTGACCGCCAGTGGTCGCTACCCGTTCCTGTTCAGCCAGTCACAGGCGATCCACGCGCGTTCCTGGGTACCCATCCAGGACGCACCGGCGGTGCGCTTCACCTATGACGCCCACATCCGCACACCAGCCGGCATCCTGGCGCGAATGAGCGCCAGCAACGATCCGCAGGATCAGGCCACGGGTGACTATCGCTTCTCGATGACCCAGCCCATTCCCGCCTATCTGTTGGCGATCGCCGCAGGGGAACTGGCCTTCAAGCCGTTGGGACCGCGCAGCGGCATTTACGCCGAGCCGGCCTTGCTGGATGCGGCGGCTGACGAGTTCGTCGATACCGAGCGAATGATCGACGTGGCCGAGTCGCTGTATGGACCCTATCGCTGGGGTCGCTACGATCTGCTGGTGCTGCCGGCCTCATTTCCCTTCGGCGGCATGGAAAACCCGCGCCTGACTTTCCTGACCCCCACGGTCATCGCCGGTGACCGCTCACTGGTCTCGCTGATCGCGCATGAATTGGCACATTCCTGGTCCGGCAATCTGGTCACCAATAGCGACTGGAATCACTTCTGGCTAAACGAAGGCTTCACCAGCTACGTCGAGAACCGGCTGGTAGAAGCGCTCTTTGGGTCCCGCCAGGCCGATATGGAGCGGGTGTTGTCGGAACGATCGCTGGCGCTGGAACTGCCCGAGCTGGCCCCGACTGATCAGGCGTTGGTGCTGGACCTGGCCGACCGTGATCCCGACGACGGCATGAATGCCGTGGCCTACGACAAGGGCCACTGGCTGCTGCGAACGATGGAGCAGCGCTACGGGCGCCCGGCCTTCGACCCCTTCCTGCGCGGCTGGTTCGACCGCGGCGCCTTCGCCAGCGCCAGCACGGAGGACTTCTTGCAGTACTGGCGGCAGACGCTGCTGCGCGAACGACCCGACCGCTTCAGCGAGGCCGAGATGCAGCAATGGCTGCATCAGCCGGGAGTGCCCGCGCACGCCCAATCCGCGCAATCAGCCGCTTTCGACGCGGTCGACGCTGCCCGCGCTGCCTGGCTGCAGGATCCGACCACGACGCTCCCGACCGGTGACTGGTCGACCCATGAATGGCTGCGCTTCCTCGACGGCTTGCCGGACGATTTGTCCAACGCACGGATGGCGGAGCTGGATCAGGCGTTCGGGCTGAGTGGCCACGGCAATGCCGAGATCGCTTTTCAGTGGTACGTAAAGGCGATCCGCAGCGGTTATGTGGCGGCCCGCCCGAGTCTGGCAGACTTTCTGCAGCGCATCGGCCGGCGCAAATTCGTGCTGCCGCTCTATCAGGAACTGGCCAAACGCGGTGGCGACGATCTGGTTTTCGCCCGCAGCACCTATGCGACGGCCCGAGCGCACTACCATCCCATCACCCGCAGCAGCGTCGATCCGGTACTGAACTGATGCCATTCATCGGTCTGGGCATCATCGCCAGCATCCTGTGCGCCATCCATGCGGTGCGCACTGGCCGTACGCAACCCTGGCTGTGGATCCTGATCATCGCCCCGGGTCTGGGCGCGCTGATCTACATCGTCACGCAGATCCTGCCGGACTTTTTCGGCAGCTACAGCGGACGCCGACTCAGCCGCAAGGTGGCCGATACGCTCAACCCCACCCGTGAGCGCAAGCGCATCGAGACCGAGCTGATTCGCGCCGACACGCTGGAGAATCGTCGCCGCCTGGCCGAGGAATGTCTGCGCCTGGGTGACTATGAGTACGCCGAAACGCTGTTTTCCGACGGCATGAAAGGGATCTACGCCGACGACCCGGTGTTGCTCTACGGGCTGGCACGAGCACAACTGGAACAGGGCAAGGGTGCCGCTACGCTGACCACGCTGGCGCATCACGATGAGGCCGACGGCAGCCATCGTCGTGAAGAGGTGGCGCTGATGCGGGCTCGCGCACTGGAGCTGGATGGTCAGCAGGAAGCCGCCCTGGCGCTCTACGCCGAGGTAGAGAACCGCATTCCGGGCGAGGAAGGTCGTGTCAGGCACGCGCTGCTGCTGCTGTCGATGGGCCGACACGGAGAAGCGCGGGAACAGTTGCAGGGCCTGCTGCGGCGAGCCGAAGTGCAGCCCAAGTATTATCGGCGTGAGCAGGCCGACTGGCTTAGCCAGGCGCGACAGGCACTGCGCAGCCTCGACGGCAACTGAGCGATGGCCAAGCTCTATTTCTACTACTCGGCGATGAATGCCGGGAAGACCACGACGCTGCTGCAGTCGGCACACAACTACCACGAGCGCGGCATGCGCACGCTGATCCTGACGCCGAAGCTGGACGACCGTGCCGGCGTTGGCAAGGTGCGCTCGCGCATCGGCCTGGAAGCCAACGGCCACATCTTCGAGGCCGACGACGATCTGCACGCGATTGTCCGCGCCGACCTCGCCACCCGGGGCCCGCTGCATTGCGTATTGGTCGATGAGTCGCAGTTCCTGACCAAGGCACAGGTCTGGCAACTCAGCGAAGTGGTCGATCGCGAACGGGTGCCCGTGTTGGCCTATGGTCTGCGCACCGACTTCCAGGGTGAGTTGTTTGAAGGCAGTCGCTATCTGCTGGCCTGGGCCGACGAACTGCAGGAGATCAAGACCATCTGCCACACCGGCAAGAAGGCCACGATGGTCGTGCGCGTCGATGAACAAGGTCGCGCCGTGACCGCCGGTGCGCAGGTGGAGATCGGTGGCAATGAACGCTACGTCTCGGTCAGCCGGCACGAGTTCAAGCGCATCTTCGCCGGCGAGAGCCAAATCCCGCTGAAGCAGCCGGGACTGTTTGGCAGCGAAGGCTGAACGAAGTCCATCAGGTGCCGCCGCGCGCCTTGGGTCGCTCGCAACGCACCGCTATCATCGGTGTTCGATGACGCTGCACGGAGTCACCGATGAGCCTGCGAAGCCTGTTCGGAATCCTGCTCGCGTGTCTGGCGCTGACGGCACAAGCGGCCGAGATCCGCGAATGGCCGGTCCCCTGGGAGAACACCCGTCCGCGCGATCCCTCAGTGGCCCCGGACGGCCGAATCTGGTTCGTTGGACAGGCCGGCAACTATCTGGCGGTGTTCGATCCCGACAGCGAGCAATTCGAGCGCTACGAGCTGCCGCCGAAGACCCGACCGCATTCGGTGCTGGTTGATCACCGGGGACAGATCTGGGTCGCCGGCAATGGCAATGGCACGCTGCTGCGCTTTGACGACGCCGGTTTGTTGCAGCAAACCATCGAAGTCCCGGTGCCCGAAGGTGCCCGCGTAGCCGACCCTCACACGATGGCCATGGACGGTCACGGCGGGCTGTGGTTCACGTTGCAGATGGCCAATGCCATCGCCCATCTGGACCCGGCCAGCGGCGAAATCCGCATGACGCCAATGGCCACGCCGCAGTCGCGACCCTACGGCATCATCGCCACCGCAGAGGGCGACGCCTGGGCGGTGCTGTTTGGCGCCGCCAAGCTGGTTCGCGTCGGTCTGCAGGACGGCCAGATTCGCGAAGTCGAGTTGCCGGATCCAGCCAGCCGGCCGCGGCGGCTGGGCATCGATCACGACGGCGTGATCTGGTACGGCGATTTCAGCCAGAGCAAGTTGGGACGCTACGACCCGCACAGCAACGAGGTCATCGAGTGGCCTTTGCCCTCGACACCCTCGCTGCCCTATGCGATGGCCATTGATGCCAATGGCGATCCCTGGCTGTTCGAGACGGCACCGCAACCCAACTTGCTACAGCGCTTCGATCCACGTCGGGCCCGCTTCGGCATGGGCATCGAGGTGCCCGGCGGCGGCGGTGTGGTCCGCCATGCCGTCTATGATCCGGTCACCGACAGCATCTGGTTCGGCACCGATCGCAATACCCTGGGACGCGCCCAACTCGACTGAACTGCGAGCGGTCTGAAACCCATCAGCAGACCGGTTGCGCTTGACCGCCTGCGGGCCAGCCAGCGGCAGGTGGCCGGAACCTGCGTGATACCATCGCGCCCCTCGCACAAGGGCTTGGGGAGAGTCTCATGTCGGTCTCTGACACGCTGGCGCAAGCGGCACTGGATTATCACCGGCAACATCCCCCGGGCAAGATCAAGGTGGCGCCAACCAAGGCGCTGACCACCCAGCGTGACCTGTCACTGGCCTACTCGCCCGGCGTGGCGGCGGCCTGCAACGCGATCGTCGACGATCCCGCCGAAGCTTCCAGCATGACCTCGCGCGGCAACCTGGTCGCGGTGATCAGCAACGGCACGGCCGTTCTGGGTCTGGGCAACATCGGTCCACTGGCATCCAAGCCGGTGATGGAAGGCAAGGGCGTGCTGTTCGGCAAGTTTGCCGGCATCGACGTCTTCGACATCGAGATCGATGAGACCGACCCGGACAAGGTCGTCGACATCGTCGCCTCGCTGGAGCCGACCTTCGGTGGCATCAACCTGGAAGACATCAAGGCGCCGGAGTGCTTCTACATCGAGCGCAAGTTGCGCGAGCGGATGAAGATTCCGGTCTTTCACGACGACCAGCATGGCACCGCCATCATCGTCGGTGCGGCGCTCTACAACGCGCTGGAAGTGATCGGCAAGCCGCTCGATCAGGTCCGCGTGGTGGCGTCCGGCGCTGGCGCTGCCGGCATCGCCTGTCTGGACATGATGGTCAGTCTCGGCGTGCAGGTGTCCAACATCACCGTCTGCGATCGCCAGGGCGTGGTCTACAAGGGCCGCACCGAGGAAATGGACGACAGCAAGTCGCGCTATGTGCAGGACACCAGCGCGCGCACGCTGGCTGACGCATTGGCCGGTGCCGACGTATTTTTGGGCGTATCGGCGGCGGGCGTGCTCAAGCCGGAGATGCTGGCGACCATGGCCGATCGTCCGGTGATCCTGGCCCTGGCCAACCCGGTGCCGGAAATCATGCCGGAACTGGCCAAGGAAGCGCGGCCTGACTGCATCATGGCCACCGGTCGCTCGGACTACCCCAACCAGGTCAACAACGTCCTCTGCTTCCCCTACATGTTCCGCGGCGCGCTCGATGTGGGTGCAACGACGATCAATGAGGAGATGAAGCTGGCCGCGGTCAAGGCGATTGCCGCGCTGGCACGCGAAGGCGCCTCCGATGTGGCGGCCGCGGCCTATGGCGGTGAGCCGATCAACTTCGGCCCCGAATATCTGATTCCACAACCCTTCGACCCGCGTCTGGTGGTGTGGGTGTCCACCGCGGTGGCGCAGGCAGCGATGGACTCGGGCGTCGCCACGCGGCCGATCGAGGACATGGATGCCTATCGGCAGAAGCTGAACCAGTTCGTCTTCCGCACCGGTCTGCTGATGAAGCCGGTCTTCGACCGCGCCAAGGCCGAACCCAAGCGGGTAGTGTTCGCCGAGGGCGAAGAGGAGATCGTGCTGCGTGCGGTGCAGACGCTGGCCGACGAAGGCCTGGCCAAACCGATTCTGGTGGGCCGTCCGGCGGTCATCGAACAGCGCATCGAACGCTTGGGTCTGCGAATTCGGGTCGATGAGCACTTCGAGCTGACCAACATCGATTCGGACCCGCGCTTCAACGACTACGCGGCGCAATATCACCAGATGATGGCGCGTCGTGGCGTCACCCCGCCGATGGCCAAGGCCATCGTGCGCTCGCGCGGCACCGTGATCGCGGCCCTGATGGTTCGCCGCGGCGAAGCCGACGCAATGATCTGCGGCGTGGTCGGCCGTTTCCGCAACAAGCTGCGCCATGTGCTGGATGTGATTGGCCTGGACCCGCGTGCGCACTGCGCGTCGGCGATGTCGGCGGTGGCCTGCGAGAAAGGCGTGTTCTTCTTCACCGACACCTATGTGCAGCCGGACCCTAGCGCCGAGCAACTAGCCAGTTCTGCCTTGATGGCAGCCCAGCGCCTGAAGATCTTTGGCATCACCCCGCGCGTGGCGCTGCTGAGCATGAGCAGCTTTGGCACCCATCCCGATGCGCCGGCAAAGAAGATGCGCGAGGCCCTGGCCATCATCAACAAGCTCGCACCGGATCTGGAAGTTGACGGTGAAATGCACGCCGATGCGGCACTGGACCCGAAACTGCGCGCCCGCCTGATGCCCGATTCACCGCTGACCGGCAGTGCCAATCTGTTTGTGCTGCCCAACCTCGACGCGGCCCACATCAGCTTCAACATGACCCGGGTGATGACCGATGGCGTGGCGCTGGGTCCGATCCTGATGGGCCTGGCCAAGCCGGCTTATGTGATGACCAACTCCTGCACGGTGCGCCGGCTGATCAACATGAGCGCGCTGGCGGTGGTCGAGGCACAGATCCGCGAGCGGCTGGCCGAAGAGAGCGCCTGAGTACCCGACTCGCACCGGCCTGGGATCATTCCGGCGCCGGTGCGGACGCGGACGGCGCGACGACACTCTGCAGTGCCAGTGGGCGCTGATCGGGATCGTTGAAGAAGGCCATCCACTCCTCGCTGCCATCGGCATGCGTATGGATCAGGTGCGGCGCATTGAGGAAGGTCACGCCGCGTGCCTGCAGTTGCTCGCAAGTCGCGTGGATGTCGCCGACCCGCAGGTAGAGGATCGATTCCGGGGTGGCCTGCTCGGCCTGCGACAACAGCAGGCGAACGCCGGCCAGATCGAAGAAGGCCAACGCGCCGAAACGATAGAGCAGCGGCAAACCGAGCTGCTCACCGTAGAAGTGCAGCGACTGCTCGATGTCGCTGACGCTGCGGGCCACCTGGCCCAGTCCACTCCACTGCACCGACCCGCTCATCTTCCCGGACTCCCGACTCAAGGAACTGCTGCGGCGAACGCCTGACCAGCCGCGCAAGGCACGCCGATCGGGCAGATCCAGCTTGTGCAGGGCATTGCTGACATGAAACTTGACCGCATCGACACTGACGCCCTGCAGTTGGGCAATGCGTGGATTGCTCAGACCATGCCGGACAGCCTCGACGACCCGCCACTCGGCTGGCGTGAGTTGGTCGTCTGCTGGTGGTCGGCCGCGCCTGCCCATGCCCCAATGTAGCCGCCGACGATGCGGATTACCCTACCCGATGCCGACTCACGGCCAGTCGCCCGGTCTGTGGCAATCGACGGCGCGGTTTGAACTCCGTACGGGCCGATCAGCGGCCAGTCGTCCAGAGGCGATGGCCGGCTGCGCTCATCGGTCGCATCATGGGATCGCTATTGCAGCGGTTGCTGCGCCTGCTGACCGAAGACCACGATGGTCTTGCCCGAGACCGAAATCTTGCCCTCTTCCTCCAGCTGCTTGAGAACGCGACCCACCATCTCGCGCGAACAGCCGACGATCCGGCTGATCTCCTGACGCGAGATGCGGATCTGGGTGCCATCCGGATGCGACATCGCATCGGGCTCTGAACACAGATCGATCAGCGTGCGAGCCACTCGACTGGTCACATCCATGAAGGCCAGACGCGAAGCCTTGCGCGAGGTGTGCAGCAACCGCGTGGTGATCTGCGTGGCGATGGCAAACAGTATGCGAGGGCACTCGTCCTTGAGCGGACCATCGAAGAGCTGGAACAGGCGTTCGTAGCTGATCTCGGCCAGTTCGCAGGGCGTTCGGGTGCGCACCAGCACCTCGCGCTTTTCGGCCTCCATGAACAGGCCCATCTCGCCGATGTAGTCCCCGGCGCTGACGTAGGCCAGGATCAGCTCGCGACCTTCCTCATCCTCGGTCATGACCGCCAGCGAACCGTCGACCACGTAGTACAGCGTGTTGGCCACATCACCGGGACGAATGATCGGTGCCTTGGACGGGTAGCGGCGCCAATGGCACAGCTGCAGGAATCGTTCTACGTGCTCGGGTTGCGGCGCCAGTGGCCGATGCTCAGCCAGCTTGCGCATGCTGGCCTGCAGTGAATAACGCAACAGTGGCTTGCCACTGCGGACGGGCGTTCCAGATGCTGCCACAGCCTCACTCCTCCCTCATCGGTGTCGCGATGGCGCTGCCCCTGTCCACCGGTAGTCCACCGGTCGGCCCTCGCACCAGCGACAAAGCTTAACCCACAACGCGCCTGCTGCACTCGGCTTACGCGGTAAGCGCTGTCAGCGGGACTACACTGTGCGCAACGACTCTTGGTCTGCCCGTCATGACGCCACTGCGCCGAGCGCTGCTGATTCGTCTGATGCTGGTGCTTCTAGGCGGCATCGGTCTGGCCCTGTGGTGGTGGCACCAGGCGCCAGGGGTCGAGGAGCTCACCACTTCGACGCTCGGGGATCCCGAGCCTGTCGTCCCTTCCCAAGGCGGGACGTCCGGCTTGCCGGCCGAACGCCCGCCCGATTGATCAGGCCAGGCGACCGGTTCGCACCGGTCGGTTGGCCACCCATCCTCGAGCAGGATGCGGTCCGGTGTCAGGACCGCCCATGGCAGCGTGGATCCGTTGTTCCCGAATCAATCTTCGGGTTCGTCAACGAAGCTGTTGAGAACACCGCCAAAGAAAGTGCACACAGGCTCGGTGCAGTACGCGCCGGTGCCATCTGGCGAACTCGACGATCCGACATGAATGTTCAGATAGTAGGTCCGTCCCGGTGTCAGGTTGCAGAATCCGGTGCCGCTGTTGACCAGAGAGATGTTCAGCCCCGGCCGACCGACAGGGCCTCTGTAGCATTTGTTGGTCGAGGTATTCAGGACGCTCTGGCGGAAATCATTCGGACACTCACTGATCGTGGAGACCGCGGCGACCTCGGCGGATCCCACGGTGAGGAACGTGTAAGTCATGGTCAGTGTCGGGTTGACCGGTTTGCTGACAATGATCTGGCCGGGACTCGGTGCGACGAAGCTGATCACGCGAGTAACGCCCTGACTGACCGAAATCTGCCTCTGTTCATTGAAGGGTTCCGGGAAAGGTTGGCCATAGATGGCCGGCCACGTCGCCGGTGTCCCGGGAGAGATCCCCGGCAGCGGGGTGACTCCCGCGCATGTTGGCGGCGGCGAACTCACGGTGACGCTTTCCTGGTCAGACAGGGCCCCTGCCGTGGTGGCACAGGTCAGGGCGAAGGTGACTTGCCCGGTTGAGGTCGGGGTTACCGTGGTGCTTCCCGAGGGCCCCAATGGGCCCAGCGAGGCCCAGTTGCTGGTGCCACCGCCAGATGGGGTGCAGGGCGTGGCGCTGGTGGTGCCACTGCTATGCCAGGTCAGCGTGATGAACTGACCCAGGGTGACCGACGAGGGCGTCGCAATCAGATCCACGAACGGCCCTTCGCCGTTGAAACTCATCGTCTGCGTGTCCTGCACGGTACCGGACGCGGTGGTGCAGGTGATCGTGAATGGCACATTGGTGGCCAGGATGTTTGGCGCGGTCAAAGTGACCTCACCGCTGGGGAGCAGCGGTCCCTGTGCCGACCAGTTCGACAATCCGCCGCCGGAGGCGGTGCATGGCGTCGATCCAGTGGTGCCAGTGGCATTCCAGGAGACCTGAAAGCTGCTGTTGATCGGCGCCGTCGTCGGCAGCGTCAAGTCCACGCCCGGCGCACCGGTGGAGCAGTTGATGCCGTTCAGGCTGGTCACCGCCACATTGCCGTTGTTCGGATTGACATCGACGGCCGAACCGGTGGTCGCCAGCTGAAAAGTGCAGCTGCCGTCGATGGTCATCGTGCTTTGCGCGTGCAGCGCACCGGCGCCGAGCAACAGGACGACGACGAAGTATGTGCGTGCCAGCATATTGAATCGCCTTTGCGAGAAGCAGAACAGGAACGATCAGACGGCCGGCGCTGCATTCTGCGCACATCGCCGCAGTCCACGCGCGCGGAAAAAATGAAGTACTACGCGTTGATCCGACAAGTCTCAGAGGCCTTTTCGAAACAGGCAAGCCTTATTCGAGCGCGAGCGACTTAATTCTTGCGAAGACGGCACCTGATGACGCGATGCCGACGGCTGTCACGATCCGGCCTGCGGCTTGGCGCTGAGCGACCGCATCGGGATTCGCGATCGACCCGGGCGCGCAAGGCGCAACAGCGAGCCGCCGGATTGCGCTTCCGGCGACCGCCCTGTCCTTGCCGCTATTGCGGCGCCAGCGGATCGATGGTCAACGCCCGCAGTCCGGACTGCTGTGCCAGCGCCAGCGTGTCGGTGACCCGCTGATAGGGCACCGTGTCGTCGGCTCGCAGCAGCACCGGCGGCGGTGATTCCAGTCGGGCCGTTTGCTGCAGTCGCGTCGTCAGCGCCGCATTCGACACGGCTTCGCCGTCCCAGTACAGCTGCCACTGGCCACCGATACTGCGCAGCGACACCTCAATCGGCGTGTCCGGTTGCGGTTTCGGTGGGCCAGGTTGCGGCAGAATCGCGTCGACCCGGTGGGACAGCAAAGGTGCGGTGATCATGAAGATGATCAACAGGACCAGCATCACGTCGACCAGCGGGGTGGTGTTGATGTCGACCCGGGGATCGGTGTGGGCCATGGCGGCAGCAGCACTCATGACAGGCTCCGGTGTGCATCCAGGCGATGCCCTTGCAGACTCCGCCTCGCTGTCTGGCTGGTCGCTGAATATCAGCCCTCGTGCAGCCCGCATTCACGCTTGAGCCCGAAGAAGCGCGTTTGCTCGGCGGTCATGCCCTCGCCCAGTCGGGCCGTCGTATGCACATCACCGATCGAGACATAGCCCTCGTCCCACAGCGGGTGGTAGGGCAAGCGGTGAGTCTGCAGATAGCGCCCGATCTGTCGATCATTCCAGTCCAGCAGCGGATGCAGCTTGTAGCGCCCGTGCTGACGCGCCAGCGGCTGCAATGCGGCACGCGACTGCGACTGATCCCGCCGCAGACCGGCGATCCAGGTGCCGCAGTCCAAATCGGCCAGCGTGCGCTGCATCGGCTCGACCTTGTGCAGACGGTTGTACTGCTCGATGCCGGCCAGACCTTGCGTCCACAGCTCGCCATGGCGTGCCCGATACCAGGCCGGTGAGTGCGCTGGGCGGGCGATGACCAGGTTCAGATGCAGGCGCTCCACCAACTGGTCGATGAAGCGATAGGTTTCCGGAAACAGATATCCGGTATCGACCAGCACCACCGGCAGACCCGGTGCCTGCTGCGTGACCAGATGCAGCAACACGGCCGATTGCGCCCCGAAGCTGGAGCTCAGCACATGCTGACCGGGCAGGTTGCGCAGAGCCCAGGCCACGCGCTGCTCGGCGTCCAGTTGCGTCAGATGATCGTTGTGACGGCTCAGCTCATCAGCCCCGACCGGCACGCGCCAGTCGTCGCTGGCAGTCAGCACGTCAGTGGCGTCGATCGCTGTGCGATCCAGACATTCGCAAGGCAGGCTCATGCGGGTTCCCTCCGTGGTGCGGGATGCGGACTGCTGCCATCGACCAGACCTGTGCGGCGGGTGAAGTCACCGAAGCCCTCACCGCTGTGCCGCTCTGCTGCCCAGCGACCGAACAGCTGATCCAGTTCGGCCAGAATCGCCGGCTCGTCGAGGCTTTCGCGATACAGCGCATTGAGCCGCTCGCCAACCCGATCACCGCCCAGCAGCAGGTTGTAGCGGCCCGGCGCCTTGCCGATCAGGCCGATCTCGGCCAGATAGGGTCGCGCACAGCCATTGGGACAGCCGGTGATGCGCAAACCGACTGACTCGTCAGCCAGCCCATGCTGCGCCAGCAGGGCTTCCACGCGCGGTGCAAACTGCGGCAGCCAGCGCTCGGCCTCGGCCATCGCCAGCGGACACAGCGGCAGCGCCACGCAGGCCAGCGCATCGCGGCGCAGCGGACTGAGCGCCTGTGGCGCGCAGCCATGGCCCTCGAGCACCGCGTCGATGGCCGCTCGATCGGTGTCGCGTACATCGATCAGGCTCAGGTTCTGGTTCGGCGTGATCCGCAGGCGCAGGTCGAAGCGGCTGGCAATCTCGCGCAGTGCGCTGCGGGCACGCTGCTCGCCGGCATCGCGCAGGCGGCCGCCCTCGATGCGCAGCGTCAGCCACCAGCGTCCGTCGCCGGCCGCCTGCCAACCGAAGGCATCACCGCGCTCGCTGAAGGCGTAGGGTCTGGCGGGTTGCAGGGCCTCACCCAGCCGTTCGTTCAGCAGCGCCAGGAAGTGGTCGGTGCCGAGCCGGTCCAGCGTGTATTTCAGGCGCGCCTGCTTGCGATTGCTGCGGTCGCCATGGTCGCGCTGCAAGGTCACCACCGCTTCAGCCACCGGCAACAGCTGCGTGGCCGGCAGAAAGCCCAGCACGGTCGCTACGCGCGGATAGGTGCTGGGTTCGCCATGGCTGGTGCCCATGCCACCACCGACGCACAGGTTGTAGCCGAGCAATTCGTCGCCCTCGCAGATGGCGACGAAGCCCAGGTCGTGCGCATACAGATCGACGTCGTTGCGCGGTGGCACCGCGATGACCGTCTTGAACTTGCGGGGCAGATAGGTTGGACCGTAGATCGGCTCGGGCTCGCCGCCGGCGACCCGTTCTGCCCCCAGAAAGATCTCGTGATAGGCCCGCGTGGCCGGCAGGAAATGTTCGCTCAGCGCCACCGCATCGGCCTGCAACCGCGCCTGCAAGGCGGGCCGATCCGGCGCCGCACCGGCAATCACATTGCGATTGACGTCGCCGCAGGCGGCGATGGCATCGAGCAGGGCCCGGTCCATGGCCTGCAGCGTGGGTCGCAGCGATTCCTTGATCACACCCTGCAGCTCGAAGGTCTGCCGGGTGGTCAGCTTGAGGCTGCCGTCGCCGTGCTCGCTGGCCAGCGCATCCATCGTCAGCCATTGCCCGGTGCTGCAGATGCCGGCCGGCAGCCGCACCCGGATCATGAAGCTGTAGGCCGGCTCCAGCTTGCGTTGGCGACGCGCCTCGCGCTGGTCGCGGTCGTCCTGTTGATAGATGCCGTGCAGCTTGATCAGCTGCTGGTCGTCCTCGCGCAAGCCGGCCGTGGGGGCATCGTCCAGACTCAACGCCAGACTGCCGCGCAGGCCGTCGCTGGCAGCCTTGATCCGTTCGACCTCAGACAGCGTGGCCATCAGTAGACGTCCACGGCGAAGCGACCCTCGCGGCGCAGCTGGGCCAGTTGTGCGGCAGCGGCTTCGCCATCGCAGCCCTGCCCGGCCGCCAGCACGTCGACCAGCGCCGACTCCACCGCTGGTGCCATGGCAAAGGCATCGCCGCACAGATAGATGTGCGCCCCGCCGTCGATCCAGCGATACAGCTCGGCAGCTTCGGCGCGCAATCGATCCTGCACATAGGTGCGCGCCGACCCGTCCCGCGAAAATGCCGTGCTCAACCGCTGCAGGCGCCCTTCGCGCTGCGCCTGCAGCCACTCGGTCTGGTAGAGGAAATCGTCGGCGCGGCGACGGCAGCCGAAGAACAGCCAGTGGCGGCCGCTGGCGCCGGTTTCATTGCGCTCGGCCAGAAAGCCGCGATAGGGCGCTACGCCGGTGCCTGGGCCAATCATGATGATGTCGCGGCTGGGATCGCTCGGCAGGCGGAAGCGTTCGTTGGGCTGCACCCAGGCGCCGATCTGCTGACCCGGCTGCAGTTGCGCCAACGCGGTCGAGCAGGCACCCAAGGCCAGCCGCTCGGCCTGCTGGTCGCGCCGCAGCGCCACGGTCAGATGCACCTCGTCGGCGTGCCGGCTGGGACTGGAGGCGATCGAGTAGAGCCTTTGCTGCAGCGGCGGCAGGCTGTCGACCAGGCGCTGAGCATCCAGCACATCCGGCCAGGCCTGCAGCAGATCGAGCAGTTGATGGCCGCGCAGATAGCGTTGCAGGTCTACGCTGTTGGCGGGCTGGAGCAGCGACTGCAAGCGCGCGTCACCGCTGTGCTGGGCCAGCTGTTGCAGCAGCGGGCGGCTCAGCCGACTGATCTCCAGTCGTTCGGCCAGGGCCTGCTGCAGCGTGAGTGTGTCGCCATCGAGCTGTACCGGCTGCTGCGCATCGATGGCCAGCGCCTCCAGAACCGGCTCAACCAGCGCAGGGGGATTGGCGAAGCGCAGTCCCAGCGCGTCGCCCGGCTGGTAGCCGAGCTGGCCAGCGTCAAAGGCCAACTCCAGGTGGCGGACCTCGCGCAGCGCGGCGCTGGTGGTCAACGGCAGATTGCTCAGCACCTCGAGCGCCAGCGGCTGTTCCGGTGTCGGTGCGGTGGCCGTTGCAGCCGTCGGCACCGTCAGCACCTGAGGCGCGGATTCGACCGGTGCCAGCGTGCTCTGCCATTGCGCCAGCCAGGGCGGTGCCGTGCGAGCGAAATCCAGATCCGCTTCCAGTCGCTCATGCACCGGCTGCGCGCCCAGTGCCGTCAGGCGCGCGTCCAGTCGCCTTCCGGCCGCGCAGTAGTGCGGATAGCTGGAGTCACCCAGCGCCAGCACCGCGTAGCGCAGTTGCGACAGCTGCGGGGCAGACTCGGCATCAAGCGCCTCGAAGAAGCTGCGGCAGTCTTCCGGCGGTTCGCCGTCGCCCTGCGTGGACACCACGAACAGTGCCTCTTCCAGCCCGCGCAGATCCCGCAGGCGCAGATCGGCCAGCGAACTCAGTCGCACGTTCTGGCCCTCGGCCTTGAGCCTCGCGGCGGTCCCATCGGCCAGTCGCCGGGCGTTGCCGGTTTGCGAGCCGTAGTAGATGGCCACGGTGCGCTGGGCCACCGCGGTGGTCTGCGGCGGCTGCCGCGCCAGACCGTAGACATAGCCACTGAGCCAGATCAGATTGTCCACCGGCAAACCCAGCAGGGCCTGATCGACCCGCTCCAGCACGGCGGCACCCGGCGGTTGCACAATGGCGTTCACGGCAGCTCCACATTGGACGTCTAGACGTCTGGAAGTCTGACCCTCGAAGTGCAAGGGGACAAATGCCCGGCGGGCATGTGTTATGACGGGATGCGTACAGGGCCCAGGGCTAAGGGCTGAGAGATCAGGGATTGGCCTACGCTGACCGGCGTCGGTCACGATCGCGAGACCGCTCCAGTGCTCAACGGAGGGCTCGTGTATCAGGCTTGAGATCTGGCTGATCGAGGCGCCGTGGAAGCGAGCTTGCTCGCGATCTTTTTGCTCAACTGGCGATGCGCGGCCAGCAGACGACGCTCTTCTGGCCACTGGAACTGGAACTGGAACCATACCCACCCCACCCTTGGCCCCAAGGCGCCTCGCCGCCACAATCACCACCATGACGGACTGCCCACGCCACCCATGAGCACCGACTGGGCCGAGACCTATCGACGGGTCGTGCTGGGCCATCACCGCCAGCCGCACAACCGCGGCCCGCTGCCCGATGCCACCCACGAGGCGCTGGGGCACAACGTGCTGTGCGGCGATCGCATCGATCTGCGCCTCAAGCTGGTCGATGAACACATCGAAATGGCCCGCTTCGAGGCCGAAGCCGGGGCCCTGAGCATTGCCTGCGCCTCGATGCTGACCGAGCGGGTACTAGGCATGAGCCGCGAGGCCGCCAGTCACTTTGCCGACCACGCCCGAGCGGCACTGGAGTCGGCCGCCGATGCGCCACTGCCGCCGGATCTGGGTGATCTGGCCGCGCTGGCCGGTGTGCGCGCCTTTCCCTCGCGCCGCCGTGCGGTGACCTTGCCGATCGCCGCCTTGCAGGCCGCGTTGGCGGGCGGCGGAGCGGTCACGACGGAGACCTGAACGGCCCGTTCAGCGGCATTTGCGCGCCATCGGGGCGGTCGTTATGCTGCGCGTCCCGACTGAATATTCAAGGCTGGATTCACATGCTTGCGCAAGTAGGCACGCCGCGGCGTGCGCTGAGCCTGATCGGCGCTCCCACAGACATCGGCGCCGGTCATCGTGGCGCCTCCATGGGCCCGGAAGCCCTTCGTGTGGCTGGCTTGCCACAGGCACTGGCAGCCCGCGGCCTGGATGTGATCGATCGCGGCAACCTACTCGGCCCGGTCAATCCGTGGCTGCCGCCGGTGGACGGCTACCGGCACCTGCCGCAGGTGGTGGCCTGGAATCGCCTGGTGCTCGAAGCGGTATCGCGCGAACTGGATGCCGACCGACTGCCGGTGCTGCTCGGTGGTGACCACTGCCTGGGCATCGGCTCGATCGCTGCCGTGGCCGGCTGGTGCAAGCAGATGGGCAAGCAGCTGCGCATCCTGTGGCTGGATGCGCACGCCGACTTCAATACCTCGCAGATCACCCCGACCGGCAACGTCCACGGCATGCCGGTGGCCTGCCTGTGCGGTATTGGCCCACGCGAACTGGTCGAGATCGACGGACCAGGGCCGGCCATCCGCGCCGATCAGGTTCGTCAGATCGGTATTCGCAGTGTCGATCCAGGTGAGAAGAAGCTGGTGCACGAGGCCGGTCTGGACATCTACGACATGCGCTATGTCGACGAGATGGGCATGCGCCGGGTGATGACCGAAGCGCTGGCCGACATTGACGCCAATACCCATCTGCATGTCAGCTTCGACATCGACTTCCTCGATCCCGAAATCGCCCCGGGCGTCGGGACAACGGTGCCGGGCGGACCCAACTACCGCGAAGCGCAGCTGTGCATGGAGATGATCGCCGACACCGGTTGCCTGGGATCACTGGATATCGTCGAGCTGAATCCCGCCTTCGATGACCACAACCGCAGTGCCGAGCTGGCGGTGGACCTGATCGAGAGCCTGTTCGGCAAGTCCACGCTGATGCGGACCTGAGCCATGAGCGGCGAGCGGATCGAACTGCAGGCCATCGATGGCGGGCGGATCGGCGCCTGGCTGGCCCGACCCACCGCGACTCCGCGCGGCGCGCTGGTCATCGCGCAGGAGATCTTCGGCGTCAATGCACATATCCGCTCGGTCTGTGAGGACTTCGCCGCACGCGGTTATCTGGCACTGGCGCCGGCCTTCTTCGATCGACTGGAGAGCGGCCTGGAACTGGACTACGACGAGGCCGGCACGACACGCGGTCGAGCCTGCGTGGCCGAACTGGGCATGGACCGACCCTTGCGCGATGTGCGCGCGGCGGCGGACTGGCTGAGCGCCGAGCTGGGCCAACCCAAGGTCGGTGTGATCGGTTATTGCTGGGGTGGTGCGGTGGCTTTTCTGGCCGCCACCCGACTGGGCTTGCCGGCCGCCAGCTACTACGGCCGCCTGATCGTCGACTATCTGCACGAACGACCGCAGGCGCCGCTGTTGTGCCATTTCGGCGAACGCGATCCGCTGATCCCGGCCGAGTGGGTGACGCGAATCGAAGCCGCGCTGCCACAGGTACCTGTCTATCGCTATCCGGCCGGCCACGGATTCAACCGGCTCGGTCATCCGGATGGAGATGCGGCCTGCGCCGAGTTGGCGCGGCGCCGCAGCCTGGATGGGCTAGAACAGGCCTGGTCCGCGTGAGCATCACCCTCGATCAGCGGCTGGCCGACGAATGCCTGGTGCTGCAGGCATCGGCCCACGGCTGGATCCTGCTGCGCGATGAGGCGCGCTTTCCCTGGTGCCTGTGGGTACCGCGCAGTGATGCTGTGGAGTTCCATCGACTTGAGGGCTCACTGCAGCGACTGACCCTGTCCGTGGTGGCTCGGCTTGGCCAGCTGATTGCAGCCGAGCCCGATGTCGAGAAGGTCAATGTCGCAGCACTGGGCAACATCGTCCGTCAGCAGCACTGGCATGTGGTCGGCCGCCACGAGAACGACCCTCAATGGCCTGGACCGCCTTTCGGCCTGCCCCGTCAGCCCTGCTCACCCGCGCTGCTGACCGCCCGCAGCGAACGCCTGCGGCAGGGACTGATCAGTTCGGCAGACCCCCTGACCCCTCAGCCCTGATCCCTAGTCCCTAAAAATCGAATGACAAACTCGTCGTCAGCAACTTGTCGGTCGCCACCGCGTCGGCGGTGCGCTGCGAGTTGTGGCGCAGTTGCAGGCCGCTGTTGAAGCTGAGATGGCCGTTGAGTTTGACCGACAGACCCAGGTCGTTCTGCACCATCACATTGTCGGCGCCGGCTTCCAGCAGGGTCTGCTGGGTCAGGCTGATGTTGTCGGCCAGTGGCTGGCTGTAGTCGATCACGCTGCGCAGGACCAGGTCCTCTTCCTCCTGGCCGTCGGCCAGGCGTGCCTGGCGATGGCCGGGACCGGCGCTGAGGGTGAGCTGGCGGTCGGGTCCGGTCAGGGCCTGCCAGCCCAGATTCAACGCCAGCACCGATTGTCGCGTGTACAAACCCAGCCGGTCCTCTTCATGCCGGACGGAGCCTTCCCATTGCAGGCCGGGACTGAACTGGTAACTGCTGCTGAGATTGAGCTCGTAGCGTTGCGCCAACAACGCGGACTCACCATCCAGTTCGCCGCGGCTGCGCAGATAGTCACCGCCGAAAGCGTGGGCCCAACCCTCGTGTTCGAGCTTCACTGCCAGCTTGCCGTTGACGGTGTCGCTGTCGGTGTTGCCACGCGCGGCAGCCAGCCCGAGTTCACCCACACGCGACCACTGCAGCGCATGGGCCGGCATGGCGAAGGCGGACAAGGTGGCCAGACTCAGGCAGGACACAGTCTTTCGCATCGGCAGGTTCCGGCAGCGGTTTGGGCAGCCGATGCTAGGCAGCGCCGGCGACCAAAGGCTCAGCCGTCGCTGAACGGCAGCCCCACGTTCAGCGGCACCTTACGAAGTGGCTTCGAAGCGATTGTCGGCGCGGTTCTTGCGCACCTGCTCCGGGTGCCAGATGCGGCCATTCATGGCCAGATAGACCCCATCGGGCAGGCACTGCACCGCGCCCACCGCGCAGCCGATGTTGAACACCGCATCCGAACCCTCGAAGCGAGCCGGGTTGAGCGCGCCGGTCAGCACGATCACCTTGTCGCGCAGCGGCGCCAGCGCGAGAGCTGTCTCGACCATCGTGTCGGTGCCATGAGTGATCAGCACATGCTTGTGCGGCTGCGCGGCGACCGTCTGGCGGATCAGCGCACGATCGCTGTCATCGATCTCCAGGCTGTCCTTGCGCAACAGCGCAATCAGATCGAAATCGAAACCCACGCCAATGGCGCGCAGGATCCGCCCGATCTGCGGCTCGCCGACCTGAAACTCGCTCAGGTCGTCGAAATAGATCTTGTCGATCGTGCCACCGGTGGTGACGATGCACAGACGATGCATGGGAGCTCCGGGTCAGTCGGCCAGCAGATCGGCGTCGGGGTCGGCGCCCTCGGCCAGGGTCACCAGCGGGCGGCGGGCGAAACGCCGCGCAGCCGCCGCGGCGCGCGGATCCTGTTCGGCACGCAGACTCCAGTCGGCGTGCCGGGCCAACAGCGCCAGCGCCATGCTGCGGGCCAGACCGAGCGCCAGTGACCGGGCCAGCGCCTCGGCGTTGCGGCGATCACGCAGCAGCATCGCCATGCCCTCGGACAGCGTCTTGCTGGCGCTGAGCACGGCGGCCTGAACCTCGCGCAGCTCGCTGCTGCCGATTTGCGCCGCCAGACCGCGCAGCGCGTTCTGATAGGCACTGAAGGCGCCATCGGTGCCGCGCAGCACCCGTAGCACGTCCAGCGCCAGCACGTTGGTGGTGCCTTCCCAGATCGACAGCACCTGGGCATCGCGCAGCAGCACCGGGATGCCGGTGCGCTCGATGTAGCCGGCGCCGCCGAAGCCCTCGACGATCTCGCTCAACCCGGCCACCGCCGCCTTGGCCGTCCACAGCTTGGCCAGCGGCGTCAGCAGTCGCCACAGCGCGCGATGGGGGTCATCCAGCTGGCCGTGCTCCTGCTTGCCCAGCAACTCGGCCACGTACATGGTCAGGTGAAAGCCGGCCTCGAATTCGGCCTGCAAATCGGCGACCGTCTCGCGGTGCAAGGGCTGCTCGGCCAACGGTTTGCCGAAGACCACCCGGCGGCGGGCGTAGTCACCCAGCAACTGCAGGCCGCGCCGATACAGCCCCAGCGCGGTGAAGGCGTTCCACAGCCGGGTGATGTTGAGCACCGGCGCAATCGCGCGGATGCCGTGGCCCAGGCCATTGACCGGTGTGGCGGCGGCGCCGAACAGCCGCAGTTCGGCGGTCGGCAGCTTGCGCGTGCCCAGCTTGTCCTTGAGCCGGTCGATCTCGATCTGGTTCAGCCGACCCTGCTCGTCGCGCGGCTCCAGATAGAACAGCGCCAGCCCGTCGGCGCCGTCCAGATCGCTGCTCTCCGGCCGCGCCAGCAGCAGCGTGGCTTCGCTGGTGGTGGCCGAGGTGAACCACTTGCGACCATAGATGCGCCACTGACCGCTGTCGTCGCGGCTGGCGATGGTTTCGCTCTGGCTCACGTCCGAGCCACCGGTGGTCTCGGTCATCCACTGGCCACAGGTCCAGAAGTCGGCCGCTTCGCGGGCCAGGAAATGCGGCACCGCGCGGTCGATCAGCGGCCGGTTGGCCGAATCCAGCAGCGCTCGCGTGGCACCGTCGGTCATCGCCAGCGGGCAGCCATAGAACTCGCTGCCGGGGTTGAACAGATAGACCAGCGCGAACTGGTGGATGCGCGCCTGCGCCTCCAGTGCGCTGTCGTAGCCGTGCGCCACCAGCCCGAAGCGCGCCGCCAGTTCCGGCAACTCGCGCCACAACGGACTCAGCTCGATGCGGTCGATGCGATTGCCCCAGCCATCCCAGTGCTGCAGCCGCGGCTCCAGCGTCGCCTCGGCCAGCTGCCGCGGATACAGCTCGCGCAGGATCTCGCCCAGCGCCATCGCCTCGGTTTCCAGCGCCTCCAATCGCGCCGGCGGCAACAGCCGACGCAATGCCGAGCGCAGCACCCGATCACCCTGAAAGGGATTGTCCAGCACCGGCGCGGACTGCACGAAACCCATCTCAACCGACCCCAATTCGCAAGCCCTTGATAGTAGCAGCGCCGCATGACACCGATCGTCAAGATTGCGCGGGGGTGGGCAGCTTCGGCGCTTCGACTCGCCAAGGTCGACGCATCGACCGCTCCGTCACCAACGATCGCTGCTTGACCCGCCTTGGCCCTCGAAGCGATTCCAGCGTTCCGCGCCCGAAAGGCGCTGGCGCCTGGATGGCTGACGAGGGCATTGGCCATCGCCATTCCTATGTCCTTGCGCGACCGGTCTACCCCCTCCCGGCCTCCCCCTCCGCTGCTGTGCAGCGCAAGGGGAGGAGATGGTGCCGGCCATCGATGGGCACCACGGAGTTCCCAAGTCCGGCAACGTCGGGACGCACCGACGCTCGCGGGGCACTCGGCAGGCGGCAGGCAGGCGGAGAGCGGAGGGCGCAGGGCGACAGGCGGCAGAATCAACTCCCTCCCTTGCGCCGAAGGCGGAGGGGAGGGTCGGGGAGGGGTCCGCTGTCGGTTGCATCGAGTCACCCGCAGCCGATTCGCGGGTCCGAGGACCCGCAATAGACTCATTGATCTACGCCAACCCCCGCCACGGCTTTGCGGCATCATCACCCCCCATTTTGCGAACCCGGACCCTGCGATGACCGTCCGCATCCTGGTGCTCTATTACAGCCGCGACGGCGGAACCGCCGCGCTGGCCCGGCGAGTTGCCGCCGGGGTCAGCTCGGTGTCTGGCGCAGACGCGTTGCTGCGCTGCGTGCCACCGGTCCATCCAACGCATCAGGCGGCTACAGGCGAGGCGATCCCCGACAGCGGGCCGCCCTATGCCGAACTGGACGACCTGGCCAGCTGTGATGGTCTGATCATTGGCAGTCCGACCCGCTTTGGCGGCATGGCGGCGCCGCTGAAACTGTTTCTGGAACGCAGTGGCGCGCTGTGGCTCTCCGGTGCGCTGGCCGGCAAGCCAGCGGCCGCCTTCACCAGCACCGGCACGCTGCACGGCGGCCAGGAAAGCACGCTGCTGGGCATGCTGCTGCCGCTGCTGCACCACGGCATGCTGCTGACCGGCATTCCCTACACCGAGGCCGCGCTCGCCAGTACGCAGAGCGGCGGCACACCCTATGGCGCCAGCCACGTCAGCGGCCCCCACGGCGACTTGCCGCTGAGCAGCGACGAACGCGACCTCGCCGCCGCCCTCGGCCGCCGGGTCGCCGAGCTCGCGCAGCGGCTGCACGCCTGATGAACACCCCTACCCGTCTGGCCTGGGCCTGCGTTGTCGCCGTACTGGCGCTGCAGATCCTGTGGCAGTGGTGCTGGCCCTCTGCTGGCCTGGATTCAACCGCCGGCTGGATCCTGACCGCCTTGCCTTGGATCCCGCTGCTGCTGGCCGGGCTGCTGCGCGCCCGCCACGCCCTGATCTACGCCGGCATCCCGATGCTGTTCTGGTTCTGCCACGGCGTCATGGAAGCCTGGGTCGACCCCGACCAGTGCTGGCTGGGCGTGATCGAGGCGCTGTTGTGCGCGGGGTATTTTGGGGGGTTGGCGTGGCGGCGTAAGGTGGCGAGGAGGGCCCAGGGCCCAGGGCTCAGGGCCCAGTGAGCACTTTGTCGTGGTCAGACCAGGCGCAGAGAGATCAGTATCAAATCCGGCCCCTCACGTCCGAGCACTTTCGGTACAGCGAGTGGCGTTCGAGCCTGCGATGGTTAATCCGGAAACGCCCCATAGTTCAAGGCTAGAGCTCAATGACGACGACGCCGACGGTGGAGTCATTGAACGCTCTCTCGAGTCTTGCGCGCGCTGCGACGAGTGCCGCAAGAATTGTGTCGTTGCTGACATTTCCCAGCGCGATGCGCACGAGTCGTGGTCGGTACCCCCGAGCGGCGACCAAACCGGCGAAATCGTCGTCCTTGCTGCAGATCAGGAAGCCGTTGGCCTGAGCGTAGTCGCACAGCTGAGCGTCCGAGGCGCGTTCCAACCCGACAAGACTGACCTGTGTGGTACCCGGATAGTCGGCCTGCAGCGCGGGGACAAGGCGCCGCGACAGGTTCTCGTCCAGCAGCAGCTTCAAGCCGCGCTGCCGAGCCGCAGCTCGTGCGCCTCGCGCGCCGCCGCGTACGCCAGACAGGCGCGAATATCGTCGCTGGTCAGCTCTGGATAGTCGGCCAGGATCTGCGCTTCACTGTGTCCGAGCGCCAGCCAGCCAAGCACGTCGCCGACGCTGATGCGAAGGTCACGAACGCAGGCCCGTCCACCGCGCCGCGCGGGGTCCACAGTGATACGAGAAGCTTGACCGCTCATGGCCCGATGATCCCACAGGATTCATCTGTTGGCGACGCGGTCCCGAGATTGGCGTTGAAGATCCTGCGAGCGCCAACCTCTGGCACGTGAGGCGATTGCGCAATCGGTCGACACCCACTATTGAATTGCCTCACATCGTCAAAGGCCGCCACCTTGAACCGCTACAGACATCCCAGGGTGGGCTCGCGGTGGTCATCAATCGGCCAAAGGTGAGCTCGACGAGACGTGGCGATGACACCCGGCACTTTCACCAGGAGATCTGACATGGGAACGTGGTCACATGAGCCTTTTGGCAATGATGGTGCCTGTGATTGGGCCGATGGGCTCAGCGCGTCCGAAGGCCTGTCACTGATCGAGGAGAGCATCGGCCAGGTACTGGACTTCGGCGAGGACTATCTCGAGGCGGATGTCGCCGAGGAAGCCGTCGCCGCGGCCGAAGTGCTGGCCAAGCTGCTCGGTCGCGGGACACAGAGCGATGCCTACACCAAAGGCGTCGATCAGTGGGTGGCTACGCGGACGCTGAACCCATCGGCCGAGTTGCGCTCCAAGGCACAGCAGGCGCTGGCGCGCATCCTCGCCGCCGACTCGGAGCTGCAAGAACTGTGGGAGGACAGCGGTGAGTGCGACGACTGGGTGGCCAGTCTGCGCGAGCTTCAGTCAGCGCTAGGCGGTTGAATTTCATCGAGTTTTCGACAGCCAAGCCTACTGGGCTGCACAAGCCCCCTGACAGCAACCTGGAGCCCAACGCATGTTCCCCTGCCCTCACTGTCAAGCCAACGGCATTCCGGCCGCGGCCAAATTCCATGCAATGACGGCGCGACCGGCCGTCTGCCGGGAATGCGGCGGGCTGGCGGCTGAGCCAGCCGGCTTGGCTACCGGCCTGCCCCTGGCCTGGGTGCTGGCGGCGGCCTTTGGGATCGATGCCTGCCTGCGGGTCGGGGAGCTCTGGCCACTGCCGCTGGCCGTTGGCCTCATGTTGCTGATCGAGGTGCTGATCTGGCGGCTGCTGCCGCTGCGCCGTGTCGAGCCCAGTCAGGCACGGCGGCAGCATCGCCGGGTCGCCATTTTTGGGATCGCGCTGTTGCTGGGTCTGTTGGGCTGGTCGCTGGGGCGGGGGCTGATCAGCGGCTGGCACTGAGCGTCTGCTGCCCGGCGATACGCGGGCATGACGAACCTGAGTCGGTGCACGGTGACCGACTCAAGCGTCTCAGCGCCTGCGCCACCCGCTCGGCAGTCCCACCCGCTGAGCGGTCTGGCGGTGATGGGCGTGGGCGATGGCGGCGGCCAGTGCATCGGCCGGGTCGCTGTCGGGCAGCGGGTGCAGGTTCAGCAGCAAACCCACCATGTGCTGGACCTGCGCCTTTTCGGCTCGGCCGCCACCGACGACCGCCTGCTTGATTTCGCCCGGCGTGTATTCGTGCACCGCCAGGCCGGCAGCCACGATCGCGCAGATGGCCGCGCCGCGAGCCTGGCCCAGCTTCAGTGCGGAGGCGGCGTTGCGGGCCATGAAGACGGTCTCGACCGCGGCTTCGCCCGGCTCGAACTCGGCGATCACCGCCCGCACACCCTCGAAGATCTCGGCCAATCGCTGCGGGAAGGCCTCGTCGGCGGTGGCGATGACGCGGTGATGCACGTGCAGCACGCGCTGGCCCTGCACGTCGACCACGCCAACGCCGGTGCGGCGCGAGCCCGGATCGATACCGAGGATGCGCATCGAAGTGCTGCGCTCAACCGTAGGCATCTTCACCCAGGTCGGCATTGGAATAGACGTTCTGTACGTCGTCCAGCTCATCCAGCCAGTCGAGGAATCTGGCCACGGTCTGGGCCTGCTCGCCCACCAGCGCGACGTCATTCTCGGCCCGATAGGTCACTTCAGCCTCGTCGGGCTTGAGGCCGGCCGTGGCCATGGCCGCACAGACCCCTTCAAAGTTGTCCGGTGAGGTCAGTACCTCCATCGAGCCATCGTCCTCGAACTGCTGCACATCATCGGCACCGGCCTCCAGCGCCGCCTCGATGATGCGGTCCTCGTCGGCGCCTGGCGCATAGGACAGCACGCCCAATTTGCTGAACTGGTAGGCCACCGAGCCATCGGTGCCGAGGTTGCCACCGAACTTGCTGAAGGCATGGCGCACATCGGCCACGGTCCGATTGCGGTTGTCGGTCAGGCAATCGACGATCACCGCCACCCCGCCGGGCGCATAGCCCTCATAGCGGATTTCCTCGTAGCTGACGCCCTCCAGCTCACCGGTGGCCTTCTTGATCGCGCGCTCGACGTTGTCCTTCGGCATCGAGGCCGCGAAGGCCTTGTCCATCGCCAGGCGCAGGCGCGGATTGGCATTGGGATCCGATCCACCCAGGCGCGCAGCCACCGTGATCTCGCGCACCAGCTTGGTGAAGATGCGGCCGCGGGCGGCATCCTGCTTGCCCTTGCGATACTGGATGTTGGCCCATTTGCTGTGACCTGCCATATCGTGCTCCTGCGTGTCGGTGGGCCACGGTCAAGCGTTCAACGATGCGCTCAGCGGCCCCGGGAAGGCGAATGGGCGCGAAGGATAGCCCGGGACGTCGAGGCGGCAAACCGGAGACCATGACGCCACGCAGCCGTCACGCAGCAGACGACTCACGCAGCAGGCGAGTCAGTGAGTCCGCCCTCACGCAGGAAGTTCAGACACAACTGCTGCACCCGCTGGCTGAACACGATGCCACTGTGGCTGGCCGGGATCACCGTGTGCGCGGCCAGCCCGTCGATGCGCGTTTCAGCCACGCTGACGGTGCCATCGTGGGGCGAGTCCAGCTGCGCCAGCCAGCTGCCAGCGCCGAAGCGGCGCTGACCGGCGATGGAAGCCACCTCGCGGCCCGCCGGTACCGAAACGGCCTCGGTCAGCACCGGCCCAGCGCGCCCCATCAGCGGCCGGCCCCAGGCGTGCTGGCGCAATTGCCGCGCCACGCTGCTGCCGGCCAAAGGCGAGGCGAGGCAAATGATCCGACCCGGTGGCAGCTGCGCGCCGAAATCCCTGGCAGTGGCCAGCGCCAGATGTCCGCCCAGGCTGTGGCCGACCACATGCACCCGCGGACCCAGGCTGGCCCAATGCTGTGCGAGCCGCCGCCGTTCACCGATCAGATCGCCGAAAATCGTGGCATAGGGGTGGGGTTTCGGCGCGTAACCGGCCTGACGCAGCCCGCGCGCCAGCGCCCACATCGCCGGCCGGCCCATCCACAGCCCATGTAGCAGCAGGACCGGCTCGCCGCTCATTGGTGCCGACTCAGGAATGCCGCAAGGCCTGTTCGGTCAGCGTGCCCATCGAGGCGCCGAACAGGAACAGCAGCAGGAAGATGGCGATCAAGGCGCGTACGACGCCGACCGGTTGGTGAATGACCCGCAGTTGCAGATCGCGATCCCAGGTGGTCTTGCCTTCGGACACCAGTTTGCCGAAGGCGATGATCAGCACCACGAAGGACACCAGCGGCACGCCGATGCCCCAGCCGCGCCACCAGACCATCACGGCCCGGTTGAGCGTGGTCGACAGGGTCAATGGCTGACCATCCTCGCGCACCACGCGAAGGCGCATGAAGGCCTTGCCCGGTGTGGTGCCGAAGCTGGCCATCAGCAGCGCCTCAACCGGCACATACAAGGCCAGCAGGAACAGCTCCAGCATCACCGTGTGGTCGGGACGCAGATGCACACCGAACACGCTGGCGATGGCGAGCAGGGGAAAACTGAAGATCGCCATGTCCAGCAGGCGCGCGGCATAGCGGACGAATGGCCGCCGTTGACTCAGATCGGCGCGATCACCGGGCCGCAGCAGCTCGCCGGACTGGGCCGGCCCTGCGCCAGGCGGAAACACCTGCACCGGCGGGCGCTGCAACACCTCCGGTTGCGGCGGTGGTGGCTGCGGCGTGGCCTTCGGCTTGGGTTGGGGTTTCGGATCGGCCTTGGGGTCGATCAACTCCTCCCGCCCAATCTGCCGCGAGTAGGGTGGCACCCGCTCCAGCGGCAGCCAGTCGTTGGCGCTGTCCTGCCAGATCAGATCACCCTTGCCATAGCGCCCGGCCGCGATCGCGCGCAGCAGCTCACTCTGCGTGAAAGGGCCAATTTCCTGGCCGTCCCGGGCGATGAACAGGTTCTCTTCCGACATCCCACTCACTGCTGGCTGTTGCGGCCCTGCAGTATGGCGCAAGGCCGCTGACGTCGGTCAGGGCCGCAAGTCGTACCGCGCATGCCAATCCGGCCCGCGCCGGCCACCGGGAACCCCGCAGGCCGACGTCCACAGGGGCGGGTCTGAGCGACCTGCCGCGATCAGAAGCTGAACACCAGATTGGTGGTCAGCAGCTTGTCGGTGCTGGTCGTGCCCGGCGCATTATCGGTGTTATGACGCAGCTGCAGCCCGCTCTTGAGCGCCAGCTTGCTGTTGATCTTCACCGACACCGCCAGATCGTTCTGCGCGAAGGTGTTGTCTTCGCCGCCTTCGACCAGGAACACGTTGGTCAGCTGGGTCGTTTCGGTCAGCTGGTGGCGATAGTCGGCTCGCCCGCGCAGCACCGCGTCACCTTCGACCTCGCCCGTACTGCGGTTCTTGGCGCGCCGATAGCCGGGACCGACTTCGAAGCCCAGATGCGTGCGCTCGTTGTCGATGGCGTTGTAGCCATAGCTGATCGAGGCCACCGCCTGGTATTCAAACGGGGCGAAGTCGTCGTTCTCGTAGCGCAGCGCACCGATGACGCTCTGCTTTTCGTCGAACTTGTAGGCACTGGAGGCACTGAGCTCGTAGCGATTGGCGGTCAGCTCGAATTCGTCGTCGACCTCACCCTTGACCCGCAGGATCTGCAGACCGAAGTCGTGCTTCCAGGTCTCGTCTTCCTTGCCCAGCGTCAGCTTGCCGTTGACGGTCTCGCTGCGCGCATTGCCGCGGGCGAAGGCCAGGCCCAGTTCGCCACTGCCAGTCCAGCCTTCCGGCTTGGCCTCGTCGGCAGCCCGGGCGGCGAGCGGCAGGCTCAGCAGCAATGCTGCCGACAGGATCGTGCGCTTCATGGCGCCTCCTTCCGATTCAAAATGGGCCCGCGATGATACGGATCGCGCCTGAACACGGCGTCACCGTGCGGTCAAGCCCATTCCTTCGGGCGACGCATCGCTGCGCCACCCGGTCGGACATCCATCGACAGCGATCGCTATTTCCGCAGAGACCCGAACTCCTTGCGGAATTTGGCGATTTTCGGGGCGATCACCAGACTGCAGTAGGGCTGACTGCCGTTCAACTCGTAGTACTGCTGGTGGTAGTCCTCGGCCGCATAAAACTGGGTCAATGGCTCGACTTCGGTGAGGATCCGGCCTGACCAGCGGTTTCCGGCCCGCGCAATGGCTGCATCGATGGCCGCCTTCTGATCGGTGTCGCCGTAGAAGGCGATTGAGCGGTACTGCGGGCCCACGTCGTTGCCCTGCCGGTTGGGCGTGGTTGGATCGTGGATCGCGTAGTACACATCGAGCAGATCACTCAATTGCATCTGGGCCGGGTCGTAATAGACCGCCACGACTTCGGCGTGACCGGTGCCGCCGGTCGTGACCTGTTTGTAGGTGGGGTTCTCGACTTCGCCGCCGGCGTAGCCGGAGACCGCTTCGCGCACGCCCTTGAGCTCTTCGTAGACGGCTTCCAGACACCAGAAGCAGCCGCCGCCCAGCACGATCACCGCTTCACCCGGCCGCGGGCTCAAGCCATTGCCTGCCTGCACCATCGTTGTCATCAGCAACCCCGTCATCAACAAGAGGAATCGACGCATCGTTCTGCACCTTGGTTCAATCGTCACGAATCTGACCGCCATTGTGCGACTTCGCTGACAACAGCCCGTCAATCGCGTTGGTGGCGATTCAGCTGCAGGCTCAGCGACGCAGATCCTCGATCAGCGTACCGATGCGCAGGAAAGCCGCGGTGTCGCCATCCAGCGTGTGACCGACGCCGAGATAGACCGGCCCCAACGGCGAATCCACGCCAAAAAACACGCTGCCGGCGTATTCCAGATCACTGAGCGAGGGATCCTCGAAGGACAGCCAGTTCTGGCCGGCTTCCAGGCTGAAGCCGAGATAGACCGGCAGCTTGCCGAGCCGGTCGTCGCTGACGCGCCGGTAGGCAATGGCCCGCAGCAACGCCGCCCGCGAGCCAATGCGTTCGTCGTCACGCGAACCGGTCAGCCGACCCACGCCGCCCAGGCCGACCAGCGCTTCGCCCGAGCCCTTGCCGCTGAAGGCCCAGTCCGCCTGCAGGCCGAGCAGCACGGTGTTGCGGCCCCAGGCCAGCGGCTGGTCATAGCGCAGGCGAAAGACGTCGGCCTCCTGCGAGGTTCCCAGTGCGTCCAGATAGACCAGCAGCGCGCTGTCCAGGCGCGCACCACGGGTGGGAAAGCCGACGTTGTCGAGCGTGTCGTAGGTGACCGCCAGATGCACCGCGCCCAGGTCCAGATTGGTCAGCGCTTCAACATCCTCCGGTGAGCCGACAGTGCGCTCGAAACGTCGCCGACCCCGCTCCAGGCCGGCCGACAGCTGCCAGGCGGGGGTCGGATACCAACCCAGTTCGACGCCGGCCAACAAGCGCTTGATGCCCAACTCAGCCAGCCGAATACCGGCCAACTGGATCGGCTGCTCGAAAGCCTCGTAGCTGGCGAAGCCCAGACCGTAGTACTGCCCGGCACCGCCAAAGGGCTGATGCAACTCGGTCAGCAAACCGGCCCGTCGACCCAGGCTGAGCCGGTTGCGCCACTCGCGGCCGCGTCGGTCCAGGCCGGTCATGCGCAAGTCCACCTCGGCCTGGTAGTTGCTGTTGCCCTCGAAGTCATCGCCCAGCGCAAAGCCGAAGCGGACCAGGCCCGGGCCCCAACCCTTGTCGACCGGCTGGATCACCAATGTGGGCTCCTGACCATCGGCGATCCGGTAGTTGATTCGCTCGAACTCACCCTCGGACATCGCCAGCTGCAGCGCCGCGTCCAGGGCGTCCGGATCGACCTCGCCACTCTGCAACGACTGCACCGCCTTGCCGACGCGACCGGCACTGGCCGAACGGTGGTCGTCGACCTGGATCCGGGCCACCTGCGGCCACTCGCCAACGCGCTCGCGCCGCGCCGCCAGATGCACCGCCCAGGCCTCGTCGTCGAGTTGATAGGTCAATAGCCGAGGCAGCGCCTTCTCAGCGGCGGCCCGCCCCAGCGCAATGGCATCGGCGGATTGGTCGAAGGCGGCCGAGGAGAATTCACCCAGCGCCGGCTGCAGGAAGACATCGGCACTGGCCAGCTCAGCCAGCGTGCGATCGGTTTCGGCCTTCATCAGCGTGGTGATCATCTGCATCGTCACGGCCAGCGGCGAGTCCAGCTGCGCTTCGCTGTACAGCGGCGCCGCCACATCGACCACGATCAGATGCGTGGCACCCATCTCGCGCGCCACCGACACCGGCAGGTTGTCGACCAGACCGCCATCGACCATCAGCTTCTCGTTGACCCGGATTGGCGCAAAAACGCCCGGTACGGCCATGCTGGCCCGCATCGCCAAAGGCAGATCGCCGCCATTGAGCACCGCCTTGCCGCCACCGACGATCTCGGTGGCCACACAGGCGAAGGGAATCGGCAGGTCATCGAATTGCTGGATGTGCGCGACCGGCAGCGTATTGCGGCGCAGCCACAGCAGCAGGTTGTGACCCTGCAGGGCGCCGCGCGGCACCTGCAGCTTGTAGTCGGCCGACATGCCCAGCTCCAGTTCGGCCAGGTTGTCCAGATCCTCCCGCTTGCGTCGCATGCTGCGCTGGCCGCGCGGCGGCGCGTCATCGAACATCCGCCGCCAGTCGATGCCTACGACCAACTGCTCCAGCTCCTGCGGCGAATGACCCGCGGCATACAACCCGCCCACCAGCGCACCCATGCTGGTGCCGGTGACCAGATCAACGGCGATGTGGTGCTCTTCCAGCACCTGCAGCACGCCAATGTGCGCCGCCCCGCGTGCCCCGCCGCCGCCGAGCACCAGCCCCACCGTGGGGCGCTGTGCCAGCGCAAGTGTGGGCAGCATCAGGAACAAGAGCGCGACGAATCGCGGCAAGGAGGTACGGAATGGCATGGGACTGAGCGTTCAGGACCGAGCAACGAGGATAGCCCGGCACGCCCCACTGGTCGCTGACGCGCTCCGGCATCACATTCATGGCCCTGTGCCCTGTGCCCTGTGCCCTGTGCCCTGTGCCCTGTGCCCTGTGCCCTGTGCCCTGTGCCCTGTGCCCTGTGCCCTGTGCCCTGTGCCCTGTGCCCTGGGCCCTGAGCCCTGAGCCCTGTGCCCTGGGCCCTGGGCCCTAAAAAAGCCGACAAATAGGTTGACAACTCCACCGCTTTCCGTGATTCCATCGACGCCATGCCGCAGCGCAGCAATCGCGCCGGTACCGACAGCTTCGAGAGCAGTGAGATGGCCGACCCGCAAGCAACTTCGACCCCCGAGGACATGACTGGCGCCGAGATGGTCGTACGCGCCCTCGCCGAACAGGGCGTGCGCCACATCTTTGGCTATCCTGGCGGCGCCGTACTGCCGATCTACGATGCGCTGTTCAAGCAGGAGCAGGTCGAACACATTCTGGTCCGTCACGAGCAGGGCGCCGCGCACGCCGCCGAGGGCTATGCCCGCTCCACCGGCAAGGTCGGCGTGCTGCTGGTGACCTCCGGGCCGGGCGCGACCAACGCCGTCACCGGACTGGCCGATGCGCTGCTCGACTCGATTCCGCTGGTCTGCATCACCGGCCAGGTGCCGACACATCTGATCGGCACCGATGCCTTCCAGGAATGCGACACCGTTGGCATCACGCGGGCCTGCACCAAGCACAACTTCCTGGTCAAGAACATCGACGATCTGGCCAGCACACTGCATGACGCCTTTTACATCGCCCGCACCGGCCGTCCCGGTCCAGTGGTGATCGACATTCCCAAGGATGTGCAGTTCAAGCGCGGCCGCTACAGCGAAGCCAGCGACATCCTGCACCGCACCTATCGCCCTCAGACCCAGGGCGATCCGGAGCGGATCAAGCAAGCCGTGGAGTTGCTGGCGCAGGCCAAGCGACCGGTCTTCTACACCGGCGGCGGCGTCATCAATGCCGGCCCACGGGCGGCCGAACTGCTGCGCGAACTGGTGCGGCTGACCGGCTATCCGATCACTTCGACGCTGATGGGCCTGGGCGCCTACCCCGCCCACGATCGCCAATGGCTGGGCATGCTCGGCATGCACGGCACCTATGAGGCCAATCTGGCGATGAACCGCTGCGATGTGATGATCGCCGTCGGCGCCCGCTTCGACGATCGCGTCACCGGCCGGCTGGACGCCTTCTCGCCGGGCTCGAAGAAGATCCACATCGACATTGATCCCTCCTCGATCAACAAGAACGTCATCGTCGACGTACCGATCGTCGGCGACTGCGCCGAGGTGCTCGAGGCCATGCTGGAGCGCTGGCGGGCCCGCAAGCACCGCGCTGATGTCGCGGCCGCGACCACCTGGTGGGCACAGATCGACAGCTGGCGCTCGCGCCGTTGCCTGGCCTATGAACGCAGCGAGACCACGATCAAGCCGCAATACGCGGTCGAGCGGCTCTATCAGCTCACCCGTGAGCGCAACACCTACATCACCACTGAAGTCGGTCAGCACCAGATGTGGGCCGCTCAGCACTACCACTTCCAGCAACCCAATCGCTGGATGACCTCCGGCGGGCTGGGCACGATGGGCTACGGCATTCCGGCCGCCGTTGGCGTGCAGGTGGCCCATCCCGATGCGCTGGTCATCGACATTGCCGGCGAAGCCAGCGTACTGATGACGATGCAGGAGCTGTCGACGGCGGTGCAATACCGGCTGCCGATCAAGATCTTCATCCTCAACAACGAGTACATGGGCATGGTGCGGCAATGGCAGCAGCTGCTGCACGGCAGCCGCTACGCCCACTCCTATTCCGAAGCGCTGCCGGACTTCGTCAAGCTGGCCGAGGCCTATGGTGCCAAGGGCATCCGCGCCAAGACCCCGGCCGAGCTCGATCGCGCCATCATCGAGATGATCGATCACCCCGGCCCGGTGCTGTTCGATTGCGTGGTCGAGAAGCTGGAGAACTGTTACCCGATGATCCCCTCCGGCGCCGCCCACGACGAGATGATCCTGCCCGACGCCGCCGACGCCGCCAGCGTGACCGAGGCGGGGAAGATGCTCGTCTGAGCGTAGGGCCCAGGGCATAGGGCCCAGGGCCCAGAAGCCCTGGGCCCTGAGCCCTAGGCCCTCAAAACCAACCGACCACGATCCCTCTCACGCCCCGACTCGCTTCCCGGACACCGCCATGACCCAACCCCAATCCGCCTACTTCCTGGTCGACCAGAAGGACCGTGTGCGCAAGGCCACGCTGAGCGTGACCGTCGACAACGAAGTCGGTGCGCTGGCGCGGGTGGTGAGCCTGTTCTCGGGCCGGGGCTACAACATTGAGTCGCTGACGGTGGCCGAGACCGACCATCAGCGACACACCTCGCGGATCACCATCGTCACCTCGGGCACCGACAACATGATCGAGCAGATCATGGCGCAGATCGGCCGCCTGGTGCCGGTGCATCGGGTGGTCGACCTGAACCGCGAAAAGCCGGGCGTGGAGCGCGAGATGGCGCTGATCAAGGTCGCCGGCGAAGGTGAACGACGGGCCGAGGCGCTGCGCCTGTCGGAGGTTTTCCGCGCCCGCGTTATCGACATCACCCACACCAGCTTCGTCTTCGAGCTCACCGGCACGCCGGAGAAGATCGACGCTTTCGTCGAGCTGATGATCCCGCTGGGCATGGTCGAATACAGCCGCACCGGCGTGGTCGCCATCGCCCGCGGCGCCGAGGCGCTCTGAGCGCGGCGACCCGCCGACGCTCACTCGAAGCCGTCGCGCAGAATCTGGTCGAACTCCACCGCGCCGATGTCCGGCGCCGGGCCGGTCAGTCGCGGCAACTCATCCAGCGACAGCGGCGGCAGACCGGCGGGCGGGTTGCTGAAGCCGGCATCGATCATCGGTGAACCGTCCAGCAGTCGCGAGTCCAGCAGATTGGGCGCGAACAAGGGATCTACGAAGCGCGTGCCGACTTCCAGCTGCGGCTGCGCCTGACCAGCGCGTTGATCGAAGTTGTTGTTGCGCAAGCGATAGATCTGGCCGCTGGAGGCGCTGCGGAAATCGGGTTGCGTATTCCCCCAGAACAGGTTGTTGTCGATTTCGTGGACGCAGTCGCCAGGGATCTGCAGCGTGCCACCCACGCCCTGAGCCGTGTTGTTGACGAAGGTGTTGTGACTGATCGACGCCGTACCGGTCTCGCAACGCAACTGCGCCACCGCCACGACGGAGGTGTTGGCAAAGAACAGATTGCCGCGCACTAGGACGTTGCCATTGACCTGGGTGGCCAATGCACTTGCCCCTGTCTGGGCGTTGCCGTTGAGAAAGAAGCGGTTGTTCTGGACGAGCAGGTCGATGCGGTTGTCGGTATTGCCGGGATTGCTGGTCACCGACAAAGCCGGACGACCGTCAGCAGAAGCCGCGTTGAAGAAATCCAGATACTCGATGCGCAGCTCAAATTGGCCTGCCCCACCGACGCTGAGGATCTGCATGCCGGGCCGCGCAAACTGGCCGTCGATGATGGTCCGGTTGCCTTCGATGCGCTGATTGCAGCCGGCGTTCCAGCCGCCGGAGATCACCAGATCGCGATTGTCGGCGGGGTTGACCAGAAAGCCCGACGGGTTGTTGCGCGTGTAGGTGGTGTTGACGCGCAAGCGGATCTCGTCGGCCTGACCGTTGTTTTCGGCCAGATCCAGCACGGTCTCGAAATCGGTGGAATTGTTGGCGCAGAAGACCACGGCATGAACGGGGCTGGCCCAGACCAAAGGCAGCAGCAGACAGGACACAACGGCACGGATCGACATCGAAATTCCCTGGCAGACACGGAGGTAGCATCAGGGAACGAGATGACGTGGGAAAACCGGACAGGACGGTGCGCAACGCCCGCCGCGTCCAATCTGCGCGCGCTTCGGGAGGCGTTGTCAGGGCGTTTCGAAGCCGTCGACCAGCAGATCCTCGACCGCCAGCTCGATCCGCACCGCGTCCACCCGCGCACTGCCGGCGCTGCCGTTGCTGAACTGGATCAACAGCTGGTTGTTGCTTACCGTGGTCTCGAACACGCGCACCGTGGCCGTATCCAGGCCCACCTCGGCGGCGATGTCGAAGGCGGTCAGGATCGGGACACCCTGCAGTGCCACATCGAAGGAGCGCTGACCCGGCGCCGAGTTGTAGGTCTCGGCGAAGTGCAGGCTGACGCGGTACTGACCATTGCTGACCGGAATTCGATAGGCGAAATTGCCCCAGCGCCAGCTGTTGTACAGCGTGTCGTCCTCGGTGTTGGCGACGTTGCGGGTCGACACCTGCGTGCTGCCGCCCTCGAAGGCGGTGTCGGCGAGGTAGTCGGTGCCGTCCAACGCCAGATACTCGGCGCCGGCGGCATTGATGGCGATCAGCGTGTCGCCGGGATCGGGCACGAAGGGCAGCCGATTGACCGTCAGGTTGGCATTGAAGGTGGTCGCACCGCCGTAGGGGGCGTGATAACTGCTGCCGGTGGCGGTGACCTGGAAGTCGCTCAGTCCCATCGGCAGCGCCACGGAGGGTGTGGTCCACAGGGTCGTACCGTTGGCCGTCCCATCGGGGCCGCCACGTCGCAACCAGGCCACCGAACTGGTCGTGGCCACATCGTTGTCGACGACGCCGGCGAGCACCGTCTCGGGCTGATCGGTGAGCCACAGGGGCTCAGCCGTGGGCTGCTCGATGCGCACGAAGGGCGGCGCCGTCGGCTCAAGTTGCCCGCGCCGCTGCGCCATCATCCAGCGAAACAGCAACGGCGTGGCATAGGCGTTCTGCCAGATGCCGTGGCCGCCGGTGGCGTACTCGGTGTAGATCACCCGCGCATTGACCGCGCGCAGCGCATTGACCTGATTGCGCGATCCGGCCACGCCGACGGTGCCGTCATTGATGGCGTGGAAATACCAGAAGGGCAGATCTGCCAAAGACGTGGCAGAACCGCCGCCATAGCCGGACATCGGCACCGCACTGGCGAAGCGCTGCGGTTGATCGCGCACGAGCGCCCAGGTGCCGTTGCCGCCCATTGACAGACCGGTCACATGCACGCGATCGATGTCGACATTGAACTCGGTCGTGACCTGATCGAGCATCACCCCGAGTTGGGTCAGCGAGTTGGCCTGTCCCCAGCAACTGCTGTTGGTCGGGCACTGCGGCGCCGCCATCAGCGCCGGCTGAATCGCCTGATTCGCCTCGCTGATCAGCTTCATCGCCCCGTTGGCGTTGTTGTTCAGTTGCGCGGTGTTGTTGGTGCCCGCTTCACCGGCGCCATGCAGGAAGACGATCAACGGGCAGCTTTGCGCGCCGGTGCAGGCCGACGGCACGAACACGCGATAGGGCATCGACCCGCCGCCGCCGGTGGCACGGAACAGAAAGTCGGCCGGCACCGGATCGGCGGCCAGCACCGGCCCGATCATCCCCAGGCCGAGCAGGACCGGCAGCAGCTTGTTCATCAGCGTCCCCAGGCGGTGATGTGGCAGTCACCTGCTCAATACGACAGCAGGCGAGCGCAGCGACATAGGCTGCACCACGAGCGCGATCGGAACCTTGATGGCCGGCACAGGCAGACGACGTAGCTCCCCCTGATTCGGCCTGCTCAGTGGCTCACGCCGCGCTGGATGCGAAATCAGCCCACCGCGTTCAACGCCGTGTCGCCCTGCCACAGAATCAACAGCCCGAAGATGGCGAACAGGATCGCGGCCACAAAGCGCATTCGCGACAGCGGAAAGCGGCGGGCCAGGGCTTCGCCGATCAGCACCGCCGGCACATTCGCCGCCAGCATCCCCAGCGTCGTGCCCAGGGTCACCAGCGCCAGACTGCTGTAGTGCGCACCCAGTGCGACCGTCGCCAGCTGGGTCTTGTCGCCCATCTCGGCGAGGAAGAACAGAACGGTGGTGGTCAGGAAGGCACCGCGACCGGACGGGCCTTCGGGTTCGTCGTCCAGTCGGTCGGGGATCAGGGCCCAAACGGCGAAGGCCAGAAAAGCCAGGCCGAGCAGCCAGCGCAGCCACACGGGCCCCAGCTGCGCTGCCACCCAGTCGCCGATGGCGGCGGCGAACAGGTGATTGAAGATGGTCGCCACAAAAATGCCGGCGATGATCGCCCAATGTCGACCGCGAAACCGAGCGGCCAGGACAAAGGACAGCAGCTGGGTCTTGTCGCCGATCTCGGCGATGGCAACGATGCCGAAGGAGGCGAACAGGGCTTCGAGATTCATTGGATTTCCAGGGGCTGGCGGCGCATTGAACCGATGACTCCGCTGCCCGCCGCCGGCCCCGGCCGTGGACATCGAAGTCAAAGGTCTCGCCCTTGCCGCCGACGCCATGGTCTGTGGACCAAGTCTGTTGACGTCGGCTCCTCCAGCTTGGAGGCGGCTACTCCCCGATGACGGCCGCGAGGCTAGCAGCGCCGCCGGCCTGCGGCAAGGCGCGTGGGAAGCTGTTCGGGCAAGGACACTTGAAGTCACGCGCAGACCGTGCGGCTCGGCGAGCCGTTGAGCGGTGGCCTCCGATGCGCAGAGGACCATTCTTCGTCGTTGTGGCCGGAAACTTGCCATTGCGGCAGCCGCTGCCTGGAACCCCGTCACGCCTGAGCAGACGAGCTCGCCGACGCAGCCGTCCGGCAGGGCGTTTCCGCTGCCACCGTCAAGAACGATGTCGGCCTGCTGGTCCGCGGTTGCCGCGGTGTGGCGGATCGTGGAGGTGGTCCCCGTGGATCAGGGCCAGTTCGGCCGCCCCCGGTCTCAGGGTGATTGCCGTCGGCCGCGATAGGCCGAATCAACCGGAAAATACTGCGCCAGACGCGGTTCGTACTCGGCCCGGAGCGAGGCGGCAACGGCGCGATCGCCAGCCGCGTCCAGCGCCTTGGCGCGGGCCATCGCGTAGCGAACGGTGCGCGGGTTATTGGAACCTCGATCGGCCAGCATTATCTCGAAGGCCAGTCGGGCCTGGTCGGCAGCACCATCGAGATCGCCGGCCGCGGTCAGCAGCTGCGCCCGTGTTCCCGCGGCGCGCGCATGCAACTCCTGCTCGACCGAATCTCCCACCGCAGTGACCTGACCAAGCAAGGCGCGCGCAGCATCGGCCTCCCCTCTGGCTGCGTGCCACTGCGCCAGGGGCAAGCGGGCGTAGGCCAGGCTGACCGGATTGGCGTCGCCCTGGCTGGGTTCGACGATGACCGCCTGCAACAGCGTACGCGCCTCATCGCTGACCTGCCCGGACTCGATCAACAGCTGGGCCAGCGCAGTCCGCAGCACCTGCACCATGCCCAGATCACGCCCGTCGGCCAGACCCTCCTGAATGGCCAGCGCCTGCCGAATCGAGGTCAATGCCGGCGCATGGCGACCACGCAGGAATTCCAGCCAGCCGGCGTGAAACAGCGCCTGCGCAGACTGGGAGCTCTGCGGCCCGTTGCGCGCCAGCACCAGCGGCAGGCCCAGTTCGATCAGCTCGTCGGCCTCGTCAAACAAGCCAGCCTCGCCCAGCAGGTCGGTCAGCGCCAAGCGCTCCAGGGCGAGCACCGTGCTCTGTTCGCCATAGAGCTCGGCCGTCAACGCGATGCGTTCACGGGCGACCTGCAGGCCGCGCTGGTACTGTCCGCTATAGATCAGCGCGGACTCCAGCTGCCGCAACGCGGTTCTCAGCGGGTGCTTGGTCTCGGCACCACTGCTGCGGATCAGCGCCAGGGCCTGCTCGCAGTAGCTCAGGGCGGCGCCGTGATCGCCCGACCCGGACGCCACGTAGCAGAGATCGACGTAGCTCCTGGCCATCAACGCCGGACTGGCAAAGCGGCACGCCCTATGCCGATTTAACGGCTATCCGGATTTGAGTGTGGGATCTGCCGCTCGCCCGCGCGTCAACCTCGCCTCAAAACCCGGACTCCGGTGTGGGGCGCATCAATGCCATGCTAGCCTAAAAACCAGATTCTAGTGTGGGTCTGTGTATGACGGACATCCTCCAGCTCCCTGGTCTGAAGGTGCTTTCGGTGGGCTCAACGGAGAATGCCTACCTCATCGTGGCCGAAGGGCGCTATCTGCCTACGACCTGTCCCGAGTGCGGTGGTACTCGGCTCCACGGTCACGGAACGCACGAACAGCATTATCGCGACACACCTACCCACGGAAAGTCCGTCGAGATCAGGGTGAATCGAAGGCGCTATCGGTGTCAGGGATGCGGCAAGACGCTGTTTGACCCGATCCCGGACCTGGACGGCAAGCGCTTCGCGACGACTCGCCTGGTCGCCTACGTGCGCTCTGCGTGCTTCCGGGAAACGTTTGCGGCGGTAGCTCGCCGCGTGGCCATGGATGAGAAAACCGTTCGGCAGATTTTCGCCGATCTCGTCGACGAACTGCAGGCCACCATTCGATTCGTGACGCCTCGCTTCCTGGGCATCGACGAGATCAAGATCATCGGTGACTACCGGGCAATGATCACGAACATCGAGCACCAGACTGTGTTCGACATGCTCGAGAGCCGGAGAAAGCCCGACCTGTTGGCCTACTTCAAGCTGCTTCGCGACCGGGATCGCGTGGAGTGGGTGGCCATGGACATGTACCACGTCTACCGCCAGGTCGTGCGCGCCACCTTGCCCGAGGCGCGGATTGTTGTGGATCGATTCCACATCCAGCGCATGGCGAACGAAGCGCTGGAGAAGCTCAGGAAGCGCCTGCGCAAGACATTGCCGGAACGCCAGCGGCTCAAGCTCAAGGATGAACGATTCCTGCTGCTCAAGCGTCAGCACAATCTCAAGCCGCAATCGATGGCGACGCTGCTGGAGTGGCTGCGGCGATTTCCGGAACTGAGCGAAGCCCACGCGCTCAAGGAGGGGTTCATGGCGATCTGGGACCATGAGAACCGCTCGGCAGCGGAAGACGCCTTCACGGTCTGGTTGGGCAACGTGACCCCGGAAATGAAGGCGGTCTTCAAGGACCTGCTCTCAGCGATGACCAACTGGTACGACGAGATCTTCGCCTACTTCGAGCAGCCGATCACCAACGCCTATACTGAAGCAGTGAACGGGCTCGCCAAGGGGATGAACCGTATGGGCCGCGGCTACAGCTTCGATGTCATTCGCGCACGCATGCTCTACGACCCCAAGGCGCGCAAGGCAGGATCGGTGCAGGTGCTGGAACCCGCGCCCGATCCGGATGATGCGGGAATGGTCATGAAGTACATGACTTCGAGGGAACTCTCGCGTCCGGTGCGCATACAGCGCCGCACGATCGAGTACGGTGCACACATCCCGATGCTCGTCGAACTCCTGAACACGGGATACTTCGAGGATTGATGGCCGTGTTCGACCAAGCAGATGGTATGGTGTGTTCACACGCATTGATGCACGGTCCTGCGGTGCGCGAGAGCAAGCGCAGCATGAAGCTTGCTCGCGTGGTTGCGGCTTTTGCCCTGTTGCTCACCTTGCGGCCTTCATTGGCACAAGAGCAGCAGATGCCTGAATTGCCGGGCAAGCGTTTTGCGGCGACGTGCTCCGGCCAACCTTGGGGGAGCAGGCTTGACGCGGTACGGGCACATATCAAAGCTGTCGAGGAATGGTCTTCTCAGACACCTGACTATGAGTTTCTCAAGCAACTTGGCAGTGGCTCGGCGGTCGAGGCGCAACTGATTGTCTTTTCGCCTTACTCGTTCTTCAAGCCGCGCCGTTCCGTAAGCGGCCCGCTGGACTGCTACAGCATGCTGGAAGAGGTCCTGGCCAGCTCCGAAGATGATCCTTCCGGCCTGCAGGCGTGGTCGCAGTGCTGGGATCATTTGGACATTCGCAACCGACATGCGAAACGGGCCCTGCGCGCTGTGCGGGACTGCCTGGAACCGTAGACGCGCCGATCTGCGGAAATTCTCTTGGGCGGTAATGCGCAAAAGCTTGATGTTCGGCGCCCTTCTCAAGGGGTTCCGATAGTGCAAGGATGTTCTCTAATGATGCGCTCTAGTCTTTCTTGAGTAAGAGAATTTGTAACAGTAGTTGGTTTAGAAATAAATGGCACGTATACATTAGTATTTATGTAGTCCCATTTTCTTTCTTTTTCGCGAGTATACCCATTTCTCGTAACCCCAATCATTCGAGTTTTGCCGTTTCGTTTTATACTGACAGAGCCTCCAGAAGATCCTGGCATAGAAGAGCAATTGGTCATCATTCCACCCGTAAAGATCGTACCATCGCTTTCTTGGTCAGGGAATCTAACATTCTCATCAAAACCTTTAGCAGAACAATTGGAGTGTTTTTTTAAACTAATATTGCCATCTGTTATAAATAATGGATCCAAATCATCTTCAATAATTCCAGAGCTGGTTAGGTTTTGTAGTTTTGTAGCATCACTTTCTGGTAAAAATAGAGGTTCTTGATAGCCAAATTCTTCGCCTAAATTTCTATCTATTTTTAAAATAGCCCAGTCCTCATGAAATGTAGAGTTATCATTATCATTGTAGTTTCCAGATTCAATAATGTGAGCGTAGCTTGCGTTTTGTGGGTTAACGCCAACTGCTTTTTGTTGAATGCCGGCTTCGAAAATAAAATTTGTAAGATTAGACGTCTCATCAGAAACCACATGTTTATTTGTGATAATTAAACATTCGTTGATTAACGTCGCAGTGCCAATTCCTGAGAATTGCTTCTTGTCGCCCACCGGGGCATAGGCCTTGATGATCCCCAAGCCCGGCAAGTCATCTTCAGGCGTCACCAGGGTTCGGGGGTCGTTGCCCTGCTCATCCAGAAAGATCGCGACATCGCGCAGCGTGTAGCCTTCTTCCGCCCATGCGCGCATGCCCTCCTGCTCGCGCAGTGAGGGCACCACGCAATCCCCAAAGCAAGACGCCTGTTGACTCGACCTCCCCACGGAGTCGTTCCCCGCAGCGGCCACCGACCCCGCACACAGGCAGGCAAGAGCTGCCACGCCCGCTTTAACGACGCGCTTCATGGTTGTCCCTCCATCACAACGGCCTTCAAACGGCAGCCGCTCCAATCCTGCACCGTGAGCAATTTGAGAGCGAGCGGACACTAGGACCGCCCGCACACCCACCGCCGCTACATGCCTCTGCTCGAGGTTTCAACACTCCACGGCGTCCAGTCCCTGCGTGTGAAGAGCACATCCACGTCATTGAGGAAATAGGTGCTGTAGTTGCCTTCCTGGTAGCAATTGGCGTTCCCGGGGGCACGTAAGAGCAGCGTTTCAACTCGATTCTCGGATGCGCCTACCGTCAGCGATACCCCATTGCTCCTGCTCCCGTATGCGGTTGAAATAACAATGCTCTTGGGGTTTTGGACTGGGTAGTTGGCTGCGAGCTTTTCAATTTTGGCCCCGTTCTCACGCGGCAGCGTGACCAACTGATCCCGACCGTAGCGATCAGACCTTATGTGCAATACCGGAGTGTCCGAGACGTTCCAAAGCTCGACCTGCAAGAGCTTGGTGCCCTCCGTTGTTCGGCTGTTCGCGCGGCCTCCTTCTCTGCAGGCTTGAGGCAGGATATCGGCGCGCGCATTAATGCGCGGAGCAAGATCCAGTCCGCTCAGTTCAGTCTGGTAGCTTCCGTGCTGCTCCGTTGCAAGGTTGATCGTGAAGTCGTCAGGCGTATTCCTGCCGCATTCAATGACGGCCTCCGCCCCGTGAGGAACGGTCACCCTAATCTCGGACCCCTCGACCGCACAGCGACCATCGGACGCCTCGGTAGTTTTTGGAGCCACACACTGACAGGATCGATCCACAAATGCTTTCGACGGATAGGTGATCGTTGCAGCCAGAGGCTTCGGTGAGGCCGTGCCCCCAAGCGCCTGGTACGTAAGCCGGAGCTCCACTGTCCTCAAATCGCTTTCTTGCTTGGCTCCGAATCGAACAGGGCTGCTGTAGGTTCTGTCTTTCATACAAGCGGACCACGCATCCACAATGATTTGTGAGGCCTTCCTCAAGAACGCGAAATCTTGATCGTGAACTGTTTTCGTGGCGCTGAGATTCTCGCAGTTGCTCTTGTGCTGGTTGAACCCGCCTTCGATGGGAACGCCTTCGAGTACGAGTTTGGTGAGGATCTTCAATCCTTTTTCCGAACACGCAGCCCGAGACGATGAGATCGACTCATAGTGGCTGGTGTCGCTGACAGCCACTTCGTAGATGCCGTGCTGAAGAATGTCCTTGCACAGATCCCCATAATTGGTTGCCCAAGCCTGGGACGCTGAGGCGACTCCCACCACAACCATTGCAAACCAAAAACCCCCGGTTCGTTTCATGTCTTCTCCCTTTTGTCGCCCGAAGGGAAATGCCATCGACAGCCGCTGGAGTTCGGGCGTTGTATCGAAAGTCTACGCTCGATTCGGCCGTCGGGCACCAGGTCTGCCTCTGTTGCAAACCACACCCTCGGCTGAGGGACGCTGATGCAAAGAGTCGCCGATCATCGGTGTCCCACATCTTGCTCCACGCGACGCCGAGAGCCACAGGTGGCTGATCCCACAGACTGACGTCGATAGCAGTCTCCGGACGGCATCGCGAACCCACAGCACAATCCGGATAGCCGATTTAACTCGCGACTCAGTCGAAGTCCATATCTCCGTCTACGATCAGTCGGTACAACTGGCACAGACCGTATCGCAGCTGATCCACCGGCGGAGCCGACAGTGCAATCCGGATCGCATTCGGAGCATGACCCGGAGCGACAGCGAAGGCGCTGCCGGGGGCGATGGCGATGCCCTGGCGGGCGGCGGCGGCGACGAAGCGCTCGGCTCGCCAGTGATCCGGCAGCGTCAACCAGAGGTGGTAGGCGCGGGGATCTCCGCGCAGATCCAGTCCGGCCAACGCTCCGCGGGCGATTTGCTGGCGTGCGGTGGCGTCGTCGCGCTTGAACGCAGCGATGCGATTGGCGGCGCCGTCGGCCATCAACTGCAGGCCGAGGGCCAGCGGAAGGCCGGCCGCGGCGGTGCCGTTGGCGCGGACGGCCTGGGTGAACCGGGCGGCGCAGGCCGGGGGCACGACGGCGTAGCCCAGCGTCATGCCGGGCGCAATGCGCTTGGAGAAACTGTCTACGTGGATCACCCGCTCGGGCGCGAGCGCCGCCAGCGGCGGCTCGTCGGCGAGAAAGGCGTAGATTGCGTCCTCGATGGCGATCAGATCTGTCTGCTCGAGCGCGTCGGCCATCGCCTGGCGGCGGGCCGCGTCCATCGTGCAGCCCAGCGGGTTGTGCAGCGTGGGTTGCAGATAGAGGCCGCGCAGGGGCGCGCTCTGGTGCGCCGCCAGAACCGCCGCCGGCAACAGTCCCTGCGCGTCCATCTCCAGCGGCACCAGCGTGATGCCCAGCTGCCGTGCGAGGCCCTTGATGACCGGATAGGTCAGCGCCTCCACGCCGATGCGCTCGCCCGGGGTGGCCAGCGCCCGCAGCGCCGCGGCGATGGCCTGGCGCCCGTTGCCGGTGAAGTGGATCGTTGATGGATCCGGCTGCCAGCGGCCGCGCGCGAGGAACTCGGCCGCGATCTGACGCGCCTGCGGGGTGGCCGCCGCGCCGATGGGCCTGAGTGCGTGCTGCAGCGCCTCGGCTTGCGCCACAGACGCCAATGCCGCAGCCAGTTCGGTATTGGCCTGCGGCAGCAGCGGGATGTTCATTTCCAGGTCGATCGGCGCGAAGGTCGGTTCCGACAGCGCCAGCGGCGGTGTGGCCAGCGCGGAACGGACGTAGCTGCCTCGGCCCACCTCGCCCGTTATCAGCCCGCGCCGGGCCAGTTCGGCATAGACCCGGCTGGCGGTGGAGGCGGCGATGCCCTGCTGGTCGGCGAACTGTCGTTGCGGCGGCAGGCGACTGCCCGGTGCCAACCGCCCCGCGGCGATGTCGGCAGCCAGCGCATCGGCGATCGCGCGATAGTCCTTCATGATTTGCTCCGAGTGCAATATTTCAATTGTACCGATTTATCACTCGGTGCAATGATGAACGCCCGAATGGAGTGTCGACCATGGTGTCCAGCACGAGTCTTGCCGCTTTTGCCCTCGTCTCAACCGGCATGGTGCTCACGCCCGGGCCGAACATGATCTACCTGATCACCCGCTCGATCATGCAGGGGCGCCGCGCCGGGCTGATCTCGCTGTGTGGCGTGATCCTGGGCTTCTGCTTCTACATGGTCTGCGCCGCCTTCGGCCTGACGGCGCTGCTGCTGGCGGTGCCCTTTGCCTATGAGGTGATCCAATGGGCCGGCGCCGCCTATCTGCTCTATCTGGCCTGGAACGCCGTCAAGCCAGGCGGTCAATCGGTGCTCTCGCCGCGCACCGACCTGAAGCCGGATGGCCCACGCCGCCTGTTCGCGATGGGCTTCCTGACCAATCTGCTCAACCCGAAGATCGCCGTGCTGTATCTGTCGCTGCTGCCGCAGTTCATCGACCCGGCGCAAGGTCAGCTGCTGCTGCAGAGCTTCACCCTGGGTCTGACCCAGATCGCCATCAGTTTCACCGTCAACCTGGCCATCGTTTGCGCCGCCGGCTCCATCGCCGGCTGGTTCGCCACCCGCCCAACCTGGCTCGGCGTGCAGCGCTGGCTGATGGCCAGCGTCCTGACGGGATTGGCGCTGAGGCTGGCGCTGGAGCGGCGGCAGGCTTGAGGCTGGTGGGCGCGCTGGGCGCTAGGTTCGATCTGGGCTCCGCTGACCGATTCAACCCAAAGCGCTCCAATGCACTGCCTTTCCTTTGTGTCCCTAGTGTCCTTTGTGTTGAAAGCGCTTGCTATCGCAAGCCCGATGGGCGCTGTGCGGAGCCCGCAAGGATCGCGAGCAAGCTCGCTCCCACTGATGAGCCGAACACCGGTGCGAGCTGGCTCGCCTACCCGCGCAGATCTCCATCCACATACAACCAGTGCCCCTCGACCCGCTCGAAGCGGCTGAGTTCGTGCAGTCGCTGCGCCGATTGGCCGCCCACGCGGCTGCGGGCGATGAACTCGACGGTGGCGTTGTCGGGGTCCTGCTGGCCGGTGGCGACGATGCGCAGGCCGAGCCACTGGCGCTCGCTTTCCAGACTCAGCTCGCTGGGGCGGGTGCTGGAATGCCAGCTGCGCAGCAGGTAGTCGGTCAGGCCCAGAACGAAGGCGCTGTAGCGGGAGCGCATCAGCGCTTCGGCGCTCGGCGCGGCCTCGCCGGCATGCCAGCGACCGCAGCACTGGGCGAGGGCCTGCCCGCTGCCGCAGGGACATCGATCGCGGGTCGGATTGGCGGGTCGGGACCTGGCCATCAGCGCACGTAGCTGGCGCCGTTGATGTCGATGCAGGCGCCGGTGGCGCTGGCACAGGCCCCGCTGGCGAGGAAGGCGCACATGGCGGCGACTTCCTCGGCGCTGGCCATCCGGCCGATCGGAATCTCGGTCTGTGCGGCAGCCAGCCCGGCGGCATTCTGCGGCGCCATGCGGGTGTCGATCCAGCCCGGCGCCAGCGCGTAGGCCAGCACGCCCTGCGCGCCGAAGCCGCGGGCCAGCGTCTTGGTCAGCGCCAGCACCGCGCCCTTGCTGGCGGCGTAGGCGCCATGGTCGCGGTCGTCACCGCGATAGCCGGCGCGGCTGGCGATGTTGATCAGACTGCCGCCACCGCGGCTGGCAAAGGCGTTGACGGCGGCACGGCTGAGATCGGCCACGGCGAGCAGATTGACCTGCAAGGTGCGGGCCCAGGCGGCGTGCCAGTGGTCGTCAGCGGCGCTCAACGCGCTGTCCAGATAGATGCCGGCGTTGTTGACCAGCACATCCAGCCGGCCCTGCGAGAGGGCATCAGCCTGAGCGAACAGCTGGCTGCCGGCACCGGGCACCGACAGATCGACCGTCAGCACGCCCAGTGCGGCGTCACCCAGTTCGGCGGCCACCTCAGCGGCAGCGGCACTGCCCTGATTGGCATGCAGCACCACGCGGGCGCCTTGCTGGGCGAACACGCGCGCCGCAGCACGGCCGACGCCACGGCTGGAACCGGTGATCAGAGCATGGCGTCCGGCCAGGGGCAGATTCATGGGTGGCTCCGCGGTGACTGAAGGCGCATGGTGCGTCCGGGCGGCGGTGCTGGCAATGCCGTCTGACCGGCAGCCTCCCCTTACATGCACGCCAACGCATAAAAGTCCGCCCACCGATGCGCCAGCGGCCGTTGACGGGCCTATCATGGGCTCAGCCCGGATCGCGGGCCTGGGGGAAACGATCATGACATTCAAGACGAGCATCATTGCGGCGAGCATTGGCCTGCTGGGCCTGGCACAGACGGCGCAGGCCGAAGACCTGGTCTTCGATCTGGTCAACCGGTCCAGCTATGACGTCATCGAGTTCTATGCCTCGCCGGTCAATGTGCACAGCTGGGAAGAGGACATCCTCGGCCGCGACATTCTGGAGTCCGGCTACACGGTGCAGATCACCATCGCCGACGGTCGTCGCTCCTGCGAATACGATCTGCGCTTCGTTTTCGACGATGGCGATGTGCTCGAGCGCGGCGGCGTGGACCTGTGTGAGACGCACCGCTACACGCTGACCGACTGAGCGGATTCACACCGGCGAACGGGGAGCGTTCGCTGGTCCTGACCGCGTGGCCATCGCTGGCTTGCTCCGCGGCGCGGCAAGGTCTAGCCTGCCGCGCTCCGGGGCGCAGCGGCGGCCCGTCCGATCAGGAGTGATCCGTGAAGCTTTCCCATTGCCTGCTGGCCCTGGCGATCGGCGCCAGTCTGGCCGGCTGCAACGCACCGTCCGGCAGCGCGCCGGCCAACACCGGCGGCAACACCCCGGCTCCCGACACCAGCCCGGCCGGTGCCGATGCGCTGGTCGCCCGCGTCAACGAGACGATGGTGACCGAGATCCCGCAGCTCACCTCGGCCGACTGGCTGGCTTCCACCTACATCAACGACGACAGCGCCGCGGTGGCCTCGGCCGCCAATGAGCGCTGGCTGGCGATGCTCGGCAAGTTCGTCGCCGAGGCGGCCCGCTTCGACGAGAAGCAGTTGTCGGCACAGACCGCCCGCGCGCTGAAGCTGCTGCGACTGGGCAGCCCCAATCCGGCGCCGGCCGATCCAGCCAAGCTGAGCGAAGTGGCACAGCTGCGCACCCGCATGGAAGGCGCCTACGGGGCCGGCAAGTTCTGCACCGACCCGGCCGACAGCGCCACCTGCCGCAATCTGGGCGAGCTCTCCGACGTGCTGGCGAGCAGCCGCGACTACGACGCCCAGTTGGAAGCCTGGCAGGGCTGGCACACGATTGCCCCGCCGCTGCGCCAGGACTATCAGCGCTTCGCCGAACTGGTCAACGAAGGCGCCCATGAGATCGGTTTCGCCGATGCGGGTGAATTGTGGCGCTCCGGCTACGACATGAGCCCGGCCGAGGTCATGACCGAAACCGATCGGCTGTGGGGCCAGGTGCAGCCGCTGTACGAACAGCTGCATTGCTATGTGCGCGACCAGCTGGTGCAGCAGTACGGCGACCGTGGCCAGGTCGATGGAATGATCCCGGCTCACCTGACCGGCAACATGTGGCAGCAGGACTGGGGCAACCTGTGGGACATCCTGCAGCCCTATCCGGGGGAAGGCAGTCTGGACATCAATTCGGCCCTGCAGGCGCAGCGCGAGCAGGTGTACCAGGCCGAGCTGGAAAAGCTGGGCCGCGACGCCTCGCCGCTGCAGATCGCCGAAGCCAGCGTGGCGGCCGATCTGGCCCAGGCCACGAAGATGACCCGGCTGGCCGAGAGTTTCTACACCTCGCTGGGCATGCCGGCACTGCCCGAGCACTTCTATCAGGACTCGATGCTGGTCAAGCCGCGCGATCGTGATGTCGTTTGCCATGCCAGCGCCTGGCCGATGGACACCACCGGCAAGGTGCGCATCAAGATGTGCATCAAGCCGAACGAGGAAGAGCTGACGACGATCTATCACGAGCTCGGCCACATCTATTACTACCTGGCCTACAAGGATCTGCCGCCGATCTTCCAGAGCGGCGCCCATGACGGCTTCCACGAGGCCATTGGCGACACCATCGTGCTGTCGATGACGCCGCAGTATCTGGCCTCGATCGGTCTGGTCGACAACCCGCAGGTCAGCGACAAGGCCACGATCAACGAGCAGATGCGCATGGCGCTGGCGAAGGTGGCCTTCATGCCCTTCGGTCTGCTGATCGACCGCTGGCGCTGGGGCGTGTTCGACGGCTCGATCCCGCCGGATCGCTACAACCAGGCCTGGTGGGAACTGAAGGCACGCTACCAGGGTGTGGCGCCGGCAACGCCGCGCGGCGAGGAGTTCTTCGATCCGGCGGCCAAGTACCACGTGCCGGGCAACACGCCGTACACGCGCTACTTCCTGGCGCACATCCTGCAGTTCCAGTTCTACCAGGCGCTGTGTGATGCGGCCGGCCACCAAGGCCCGCTGCACACCTGCAACTTCGCCGGCAATCCGGAAGCCGGCAAGCGCTACTGGGCGATGCTGGAGCAGGGTCAGCAGCAGCCGTGGCAGCAGACGCTGAAGGAGCTGACCGGAGGCGAACAGATGGACGCCTCGGCCGTGCTCGACTACTTCGCTCCGCTGCAAGCCTGGCTGACCGAGCACAACGCCGGCAAGCAATGCGGCTACTGAGGCCAGCACTGGTTGGCGAGCTTTCCGGGCAGCCGCTCGGCAAGCTCGCCGGCTGGCTGGGTCTGAACAGCGCCGCCTGGCTGCTGGCGCTGGTTGGACTTAGCCTGTGCTCAGCACCGCCGGCGGTTGCCAGTGAGCCACCGGCCTATCAAACCCGTAGCATCCTGTTGCTGCAACCCGAGCCGTTGATCGCGGCCCGGGTGAACTCCGCCGACGAATTGGCCGGCTATCTGCTGGCCCTGGGCGAGGCGGCAGCAGCCGCGCTGGCCAGCGAGAACCCGGCACCCGCCGGTGGCTTTCTCGTCGCCGCGGTTCGCCCCGGCCAGCAGGCGCGAATCTGGCTCGATCTGCAGCCAGCACTGCCCGGCGAGACGGCCGCCAGACTGACCGCCGCGCTGCAGACCGTCGAGCCGATGGCAGTGAGGCGCGGCACGGTGCTGCTGGCACTCAATGCCAGCCTGTGGGGTGGCGTCGGCTCAACCGAGCATCCTTATCCGGCTGAATGGCGAGTGGCCGCGCAGGAGCGGTCCGGCCCGATCGACGTAGAACAGCTGGTCGATCAGGTCTGGCCGACGGCCGCCACGGCCACGACGCCTGCAGGCTTTGTGCTGCAGCCACTGGAGGAGACCGACGGCTCGATCCTGCGCCCGCAGGACTGGCATTTCCGCAGCGCCGGCACCACATCGAGCTGGGCCTGGTCAATCAGCGAGGACGAGCCACGCAACGGCGGCTATTCCACCGGTTTGCGCATCCAGCTGCTGGTCGGCGTTAGCGCGCGAACGGGACAGTCACGGCAGGACTTCGTCGAACAGTTTCTGGAGCGCACACGGCGGTCGGCGGAGGTCATTCAGGACTGCGAAGTGGAAGCGCTGAAGGGCTTTCGCCGACGCTGTCTGGAAGTGCTGCAGCCACCCTCGGCGGAGGGCCAATCCGCCTTCCGTGTGCTCTACACGCTGACCTGGTTTGAGCAGCTTGATCTGGTTGCCGTCGCGACCTTCGGCAGCCCGCCGGAGCATTGGGACGATGTCGCTGAGGCGCGGCAGATGATGTCCGAAGTCGTCCTGATCGGCCCGAACTTTGGCCGCGAAGAGACGGAAGGCGACTCGCCATGACCGAATCCACCACCCGCTTTCAGGCCTCACGCCTGTTCGTCTCCTGGCTGGGTGAACAGAACGCGGCGCTGGCCTTCAGTACCTATCAGGCCGGCAAGCTGTTTTTCGTCGGGCTCAATGCCCGCGGCGAACTGGCGATTTTCAATCGCACGCTGGCACGCGTGATGGGCCTGGCGGTGCATGAACAGAGCCTCTGGGTGGCCACGCTGTGGCAGCTGTGGCGCTTCGAGAATGCGCTGCAGGTCGGGCATCAGAATCAGGGTTATGACCGCTGGTATGTGCCGCAGCTGGCCTACACCACCGGCGATGTGGACGTGCATGACGTGGCCGTGGACGGCAACGGCGAACCGGTTTTCGTGAGCACGTTGCTGTCCTGCCTGGCACGGCCGGATCCCCGCTACAGCCTGCGTCCGATCTGGCAACCGCCGTTCATCTCGCGCCTGGCTGCCGAGGACCGCTGTCACCTGAACGGCCTGGCGATGCGCGACGGCCAGCCAGCCTACGTCACCTGCGTCGGCCGCAGCGATGCCAACGAAGGCTGGCGCGAACACCGCCGCGCAGGTGGGTTGCTGCTCGATATCGCCTCTGGTGAGGCAGTACTGAGCGGCTTGTCGATGCCCCACTCGCCGCGCTGGTATCGCAATCGGCTGTGGCTGCTGAATGCTGGCACCGGCGAATTTGGCTACGCCGAGCTGGACAGCGGACGCTTCGTCCCGGTGGCTTTTTGTCCGGGCTTCCTGCGTGGCCTGAGCTTTGTCGGCGACTACGCCATCGTCGGCATTTCGCAGCAGCGCGAGAACCGCACCTTCAACGACCTGCAGCTGGATGAGCAACTCAGCCGGCGTGGCGTACGGGCGCGCTGCGCGCTGCAGGTGATCGATCTGCGCCGTGGCGACGTCGTGCACGAATTGCGCATCGAGGGCGCGGTGGCGGAGTTGTTCGATACCGCCGTGTTGCCGGGCTGCCGCAATCCGGGCGCCGTCGGATTCCGCTCCGACGAGATTCGCCACACGCTGTCACTGCCGCCGACATCGGACTGATCAGCGCGAAACGGCCAGGGAATGAGATGACTGCTCGGTGGACGGAGCTCGCGCGACCGCTCAGTCCAGCTCGGTCATCAGGAAGGCGCGCGCACGGCGCAGATCGCGCTTGACGGTGCGATCGCTCATGCCGCGCAGATGGGCGATTTCCTCCACCGACACGCCGCCGAAGTAGTGCCATTCGACGGTCTCGGCCAGTCGCGAATCGACTTCGCTGAGATGTTCCAGCGCCGTGTGCACCGCCAGCCAGCGCTCGGCTGAGCTTTCCGGCAGTGGCACGTCATCGTTCAGGGTGACCTTCTGGTCGCCACCACCACGCTTGGCGGCGAGCCGCCGTCGGGCCTGGTCGACCAGGATCTGGCGCATGGCGCGTGAGGCCACGGCGAGCAGGTGGGTGCGATCCTCGATACCGCGGAGCGCATCGGCATTCAGACGCAAATAGGTCTCGTGCACCAACGAGACCGAACCGGCCACCGCCGGCTGGGCCCGCAGATGGCGCTCGGCCAGCTTGAGCAGGTCGGCATAGACCTGTCGGTACAGGCGCGCCTCGGCCTCGACGTCGCCATCGCGCAGCGCATCCAGACATTCGGTGATCGCGCTCATACCCCTCCTGGCTCCCCGCCATGGCGGCGAATGGCGCAAACGCCCCTCACCGTGGCGAGCATGCTACCGCCGACGGCCGGCCATTGCATCTGGCCGGTCGTAGAAGGGCCATGGTCAGCCTGGCACGAGTGACCGGCCGCTCAGCGCGCGAGTGGCTTGTACTTCAGGCGGTGTGGCTGGTTGGCTTCGTCGCCCAGGCGCTCGTGGCGATCGGCCTCGTACTCGCTCCAGTTGCCATGGTGGAAGACCACCCGGCTGTCGCCCTCGAAGGCCAGGATGTGCGTGGCCACGCGATCGAGGAACCAGCGATCGTGCGAGATCACCAGCGCGCAGCCGGGGAAGGCCAGCAGCGCTTCTTCCAGTGCCCGCAAGGTCTCGATGTCCAGGTCGTTGGAGGGCTCGTCGAGCAGCAGCACGTTGCCGCCCGAGAGCAGCGTCTTGGCCATGTGCAGACGGCCGCGCTCACCGCCGGACAGCTGTCCGACGCGCTTTTGCTGGTCCTGGCCGCGGAAATTGAAGCGGCCGATGTAGGCACGCGACTGGATCTCGATCTTGCCAATGGTCAGGATGTCCTGGCCGCCGGAGACGGCCTGCCAGACGGTCAGATCATTCTCCAGCGCCGCGCGCGACTGGTCCACATAGGCCAGTTCCACGGTTGGCCCGATGCGGATCTCGCCCTTGTCCGGCTGTTCCTGGCCGGTGATCATGCGGAACAACGTGGACTTGCCGGCGCCGTTGGGTCCGCAAATGCCGATGATCGCGCCCGGCGGCACCGAGAAGCTCAGATCGTCGATCAGCAGGCGATCGCCGTAGCCCTTGGACACGTTCTTGAACTCGATCACCAGATCACCCAGCCGCGGGCCGGGCGGAATGTAAATTTCGTTGGTCTCGTTGCGGGCCTGGTACTCGACGCTGTTCAGCTCCTCGAATCGGTTCAGGCGCGCCTTGCTCTTCTGGCCTCGGCCCTTGGCGTTCTTGCGCACCCACTCGAGTTCGGCGGCCAGCGCCTTGCGGCGACCCTTTTCGGCCGCCTCTTCCTGGCGCAGACGCTCTTCCTTCTGACTCAGCCAGGAGGAGTAGTTGCCCTTCCACGGAATGCCGCGACCGCGATCGAGTTCGAGAATCCACTCGGCCGCATTGTCGAGGAAGTAGCGGTCATGGGTGACCGCCACGACGGTGCCCGGATACTGCTGCAGGAAGTGCTCAAGCCAGGCCACCGATTCGGCGTCCAGATGGTTGGTGGGCTCGTCCAGCAGCAGCATGTCGGGCTTGCTGATCAGCAGGCGGCAGAGCGCCACGCGGCGCTTCTCACCACCGGACAACGTCTTGATTCGCGCCTCCCACGGCGGCAGTCGCAGCGCGTCGGCGGCGATTTCCAGCTGCAGTTCGAGGTTGTGACCATCACCGGCCTGCAGGATCGCTTCCAGGCGCGCCTGCTCGGCGGCCAGGGCATCGAAATCGGCATCGGGTTCGGCGTAGGCGGCGTAGACCTCGTCCAGCCGCGCCTGCGCGTTGACGATGTCGGCCAGACCACCCTCGACGGCCTCGCGGACAGTCTGCTCGTCGTCCAGCTCGGGCTCCTGCGCCAGATAGCCGACCTTGATGTCGGTCTGCGGACGTGCCTCACCCTGGAAGTCCTGGTCGACGCCAGCCATGATCCGCAGCACCGTGGACTTGCCCGCGCCGTTGAGGCCGAGCAGGCCGATCTTGGCGCCGGGGAAGAACGACAGCGAGATGTCCTTGATGATTTCGCGCTTGGGCGGGACCGTCTTGCTGACCCCGATCATCGTGTAGATGTACTGCATCGCTCACCCCGCAAAGTTCGCACGACGCCGCGCGTCGAAAGCCGGCCAGCATGCCATAGCAGCGTGTCAGGCGCTATCGCTGCCGGACCCCAGGGGCAGTGTCCCTCGCTGACGTTGTCAGCGCAGCGTTGTTGCGCCTGAAGGGCACGGACCTGCCGATGTGGTTGCCATTGCGACCAGGGAATGGGGCGCTCGACTCGCTCAGCGGGGCCTTTGACCCCGCCATCGAGGGGCGATGGCGACGGTGACCGGGGTTCGGCTAGTCGCCTTGGTCCTCCGCAGCTTCCGCGGCGGGCACCGCATCATCGGCAGCGGCCTCGGTGACTGGGCGCCCGCGGGTCTCGCGTTCACCATCACGTCGTTCCCGGCGCGATTCACCGTGTCGTCTGTGATGGCTGTAGAGGGCTTCAACCAGCTGCGCGCGGTCGGCGGCCGAGAGCTGTTCGAAGGTGTCGAGCAACAGCGCGTGAGCAGCCGCGGACACGGAACCATCGCCCTGTCGCAGTTCAGCCAGACGCGCCTCCAACTGGTCGCGCGGAAAGGGATCCGCCAACAGCAGCTCGCGCACCTGGCGGCGGGTCTGGCGGCGGTCACGCAGGGCCTCGCGCAAATGTGGCCGGTGTTCGGCCAGAACACCTTCGAACATGGGCTGGTGCTGCTCGGGCAAGGCCCGGCCCAATGCCCTCGGTGAGGGCATGATCGGCTCCCACACGCGTGGCGGGTGCAGCAGCACATTGGTCAGCACCACGGCGAGGATCAGGTTGGCTGCCAGCGAGGCCAGCAACAACCAGCGCAGACCCCTACTTGCAGTTGGCATTCGACCTTCACTCATGGCAACAGGTCCTCATCATCGGTGGCCAGCAGAGTCAGGCTGGCCAGATCGTTGTCGATCGCCGGAACATCGGCTGCCTGCGGGTCAAACCAGTTCGACAGCACGATGGCCAGAGACAGGGCCGTGGCAAAGGTGGGTGCCACCAGCCGGAAACCGCCCAGTTCCTGCCAGAGCTGGGACAGGAAGCCCCGGCGGCGAACCGGCGGGGTCTGACGCGTGACGGCCTCGGCGCTGGCCAGGGCCAACACGCGCGCTTGCAGCGGCTGCAGTTCATGCTCGCCAAAGACCGCATCCAGACCGCGATCGATTTCGCTGGCCTGCGCGAGCATCGCGCGTGACGTCCCATCCGTGCTCAGCAGCGCTGCCGCTGCCTCGCGTTCGTCGGGTGGCCAGCGCTGTGGGTTGCCGCCGTAGGCCTCGATCAGTTGCTGCAAGCGTGTTGCGTTCATCGTCTTCATCCCGTTCCCCCGGCGCGCCGATCCGTTTCAACCGGATGGGCTTCCCCCGCCATCAATGTCTGTCGCAATTGCCGCCTGCCACGCGCCAGCAGCGACTCCAGTGCATCCACACTCACGCCCATCGCGTCGGCCGCTGCGCTCTGCGCCATGCCGGCGTGATGGAACAGGGCGATGGCTTCACGTTGGCGCTCTGGCAATTCCGCCAACGCCTGCTGCAGGGCTGCCTCTCGTTGTCCTCGCGCCACCCAGCGTTCCGGATGCAGCGCCGCATCGCCGGGCAACTGATCGTCGATCTCGACCTGCGGACGGCGTCGTCGCAATCGATCCCGGCAACCATTGAGCGCCACCTGATGCAGCCAGGTGGAGAAGCGGGCACGCCCGCCTTGCCAGTCCGCTGCCAGGCGCCAGGCCTGCAGGAAGGCCTCCTGGCAGGCGTCCTCGGCTTCGACAGGGTCACCCAGCAAGGTGCTGGCTGCCTGATGCAAGCGACGCGTGTGGCGTTGCATCAGTTCGGCCAGCGCAGTGGCGTCCCCTCGTGCCATCGCCTGCACCAGGGGTGCATCCGGATCGTCAACGGTGGCGGTGTCGGCTTGCAGGATGGGGCAACCTCGAGGGCCTGAATCGTTGCTGCGGAGATCCGGCCCGGAGCACGCCCCGGGCCGGCTGGTACTCAGCGCTCGTCGCGACGCTGATGACGCTTGCCGCGATGCTTGCCGGCCGCCTTGCGTTCGTCAGCACTGATGATGCCATCGCCGTTGCTGTCGACGCGGTCAAACCACTGGTCCTTGCGCTGGTTGAACTCGGCCAGACTCACCTGGCCGTCACCATCGGTGTCCATCCGCGCAAAACGCTCACGGGCACGCACCTCGGCCATGGCCTGGCGGTGGTCGCGCTGCTCCTCATAGGTAATCACGCCGTCAAGATTGGCATCCAGGCCGGCCTGGCGCGCCGCGCGGAAGGCATCGGCTTCGGCCTTGGTCACCTGACCGTCGCCGTCGGCGTCCATCTTGTCGAAGCCGGCGCCCATGGCGCCACGGTGGCCTTGTCCATGCGGACCTGCGACGGCCAGGCCGACGCCGAGGCTGAAGGTGGCCGCCACCAGCGTGGCAATGATCAACGGACGCGGGGTCGTGCGGGTCTGCTTTTGCATGCTGCTGCTCCTCATGTCGGGGCCGTTGCTGGCCTCGATAACTTCAACGCTGCGACTGCGGGCTTCCGTCGGCCATTGGTCGGTCGCGTTCAGCTGGCGTTGCGCCGCTGTCGCTGGCAGGACTTGAGCGATACGCGCCGGTCGGGGCATGGTTGGGGTTCGCACAGGGAGGATCAACAGTGCCGGATCTGGGCAAGCTGGTATTGGGGTCGATGTTGCTGGTCGGGTTGGCTCAGGCTGGGACGGTCATCGACCACGAGCGCATGTGGACGCTGCCGCGTCTGGCCGGTCCCGTGGTCAGTCCGGATGGCACGCGCGTCGCGATCCAGCTGACCCAGGCCAGCTTAGACGGCCCTGATGTGGCGGATCTGTGGTTGATGGATGCCCGCGTCGGCGGCGGGCGCAGGCTGACCTTTCACCCGGCAGCCGAGGCGCAGCCCGCCTGGTCTCCGGATGGCCAGCTGCTGGCTTTCGTCTCGCAACGCGAAGGCGACGACGCGCCGCAGGTCTATCTGCTCGATCTGGCCAATGGCGGAGAGGCTCGGCGGCTGACCCAGCAACTCGGCGGTGCGCGTACGCCCGCGTTTTCGCCGGACGGTCGCTTCATTCTGTTTCAGAGCGTGGTGCACGCCGGCACCAACGGTGATGAACAGGACCGCCGGCGTGCCGCGGAGATCGCCGCCCGGCCGGAGCAGGTGCGCACCTACGAGGGCTTTCCCATTCGTCGCTGGAACCGTTGGCTGGATGAGCGTCAGACGCGCCTGTTCCAGGTCCCTGTGGACGGTGGACCAGCCACGGACTTGCTGGCAGAAACGCCGCTGGTACAGGCCGATGGCTACGGCCCTCGGCTCGAGTTGAGCAGTGGCACGCTGGATCCGGTCTACTCGCCGGACGGCCGTTTCGTGCTGTTCGTGGCCAGCCAGAATGCCAATGAGGCTGCCTATGGCTTCACTCACACCGAGCTGTGGTCGCTGGAGTTGGACGGCCTGCAGCTGCGCCAGATCAGCGGGCTCGGTGGACGCGGCGACAGTCACGCGACGCCGCGCTTCGGCGATCGTGGCAAGCGGCTCTATGTCCAGGTACGTCCGCGCGGGGACAAGGTCTACAACGCGGCCCACGTGGATCAGTACAGCTGGCCTGAGGGCCGCTTCGAGCGACGTCTGTCGGCGCCAGAGGGGCGTTCCATTGACGATTTCGAGGCCGATCCGAACGGCAGCGACGTCTGGTATCTGACCGAACGCGCCGGACATGTCGATCTGCACACGCTGGGCGCGCGGTCGGCCATCGGTCGGCCCGTGCTGGAACTGGAGCGCGGCGTGCTCGGCCAGCTCAGCGTGTCCGCCGGACGCGAGCGGACCCTGGTGGCGGTGTATCAGAGCAGCACCGAGCCGCCCGAACTGGTGCGAATCGACGTCGCCAACGGACGCACGCAGCCCCTGACTCAGGTCGCTGTGGCGGCCGCGGCCGAGCTGGATCTGGCCGAGCCGATCCATTTCTGGTTCGACAATGATCAGGGCATGCCCATACACAGCATGCTGATCCGGCCACCCGACTTCGACCCGCAGCGGCGTTACCCGTTGCTGGTGCTCATGCACGGCGGGCCTCACAGCATGTGGCGCGACCACTTTTTCCTGCGCTGGAACTACCACCTGCTGGCTGCGCCGGGATACGTGGTGCTGCTGACCAACTATCGCGGTTCCACCGGCTTTGGCGAGGCCTTTGCGCAATCGATCCAGGGCGACCCCTTTGCCGGACCGGCGGCCGACATCCAACAAGCCGCCGAAGTTGCGATCGAACGCTTCCCCTACATCGATGGCAGTCGGCAGTGCGCAGGCGGTGCCAGCTACGGCGGTCATTTGGCCAACTGGCTACAGGGCACCACCGATCGCTATCGCTGCCTGATCTCACACGCCGGACTGGTCAACCTGGAAGCGCAATGGGGCACCAGCGACATCATCTATGGGCGCGAAGTCACCGCCGGCGGTCCGGTGTGGGAGCAGGGCTCGGTCTGGACTGAACAGAATCCGGCGCGACTGGCCGCCAACTTCCGCACCCCGGTGCTGGTCAGTGTGGGTGAGCGCGACTATCGGGTACCGATGAACAACGTGCTGGAATACTGGTCGCTGCTGCAGCGGCAGCAGGTACCGAGTCGGCTGCTGGTCTACCCCACCGAAGACCACTGGATCCAGAACGCGCACAACAGCCGGCACTACTACGGAGAGGTGCACGGATGGCTCGCACGCTGGCTGGAAGACTCGCACTGAACGGAAGGCGAGGCCATCGAGTCTCGGCTACGGCGGTTGCGGCAGTCTCAGCAGCTTGCTGAGCACAGCGCGATCAGCGTCGCTGGGCGACACAGCAATCAATTCGGGTCGAAAGCGCGGGCAGCCCATGCGCGCGGGCGGACCGTGCTGCTCGATGGCCCAGGTTCAGCCCGTATGGGCGGAGCTGCCGCGGTGATGGCCCAGACGGTCACGCCGCCATAGGCGATGTTGAGGGACGGCGTCTGGGCAGTTCCAGCCTCGATTTCATTGTTGATGCAGGTGCGTCCGCCCGGTCGGCAATCACCGACCACGCGGTCCCACCGACCGCATCCTCGCGTTGCGGTCGCCGCCCTTCGAGCTTTCGTGATCCATCACAGGCATCGATTCGCTCGCCCTCTGGACTGGATTGCTGCAACCCCGAGGGTGCCGATTACGCAAAGAGAAAGGGCCCCGTGCGGGGCCCTTTCGGAGTCAAGCTTGAGTCGGTGCTCAGGCCTTGGCCGGCGCCGGCTTCGGCTGCGGAGCCGCAGCGCGCGGAGCCGCACCGCCACCGCCACCGCCGACACGCGCGCCGGTCGCGAAGTAGTCGTGCAGATCATGCGCGAACTCGTCGAACTGGGCCAGCGTCACGCGGTTGGCGCGAACGAAGAAGTTGTAGGCGAGCACCGCGGGGATGGCGACGCCCAGACCGAAGCAGGTCATGATCAAGGCTTCACCGACCGGGCCAGCGACCACGTCCAGCGAGGCCTGACCGGACGCGCCGATCTTGATCAGGGCGTGGTAGATGCCCCACACCGTACCGAACAGACCCACGAAGGGCGCAGTCGAACCGACCGTGGCCAGCAACGTCAGACCACCTTCCAGACGACCGCTCTCACGGCTGACGGCCTGGCGCAGCGCGCGGTCGATGAACTCGGAGCGGTTCAGCGCTTCCACCAGGCGGCTGCCTTCGCTCTTGGCGTGGTGGGCAGCGGCGTTGGCGCAATCCAGCGCAATCTTGGAGAAGGGCTCGCTCTTCGGCTCGGATTCCATCGCGCGGATGGCTTCCTGCGGATTCTGCGTTTCCCAGAAGGTGCGAACGACGCGGTGGGCGCGCGAACGGATGCTGGCGTTGCGCATCGTGCCGACGATGATGAACCACAGCGTCAACAGACCCATCAGGGCCAGCGTCGCGAAGGTCAGCCACCCGATCATATCCATGTTGTTGAGCAGGTGGGACAAACCCATTTGGTTTTCCATGCTGGACCTCTTTATCTGATCTGCTTCTAGGGGCCGCACGCGGGCGGCTGCGGGTCAAAGGGGCGCCAATGCTACACCATCTGCGCGGACGCTATGTCGCGGAAATGGCAATTTTTCGAGCAGCGGCTCTAACACTTAGTCTAGCTTTACAACTGGGTCGGCGCGAGCCTTGGACGGCGGATGCGCAGTTGCTGCAGCATGGCGACTCTTGTGGCAGTCGGATGGCGCTGAGTCAATGACGCGATTGAGTGTGAATGTGAACAAGGTTGCGGTGCTGCGCAACAGCCGTGGCGGAACTGAGCCCTCGGTCCTGCGCGCAGCCGACGTGGCTGTGGCCGCTGGAGCACAAGGGATCACCGTGCATCCGAGGCCGGATCTGCGTCACATCCGCCCGGACGATGTGTTGGCGCTTGCCGGCCGCCATCCGGTGGAGTTCAACATTGAGGGCAACCCCTTTGCGCCAGCCAACGCTCGCTATCCCGGCCTGTTGGCGCTGGTCGAACAGGCCCGGCCTGCCCAGGTCACGCTGGTCCCTGACGGTGATGGGCAGATCACATCTGACCATGGCTGGGACCTGGCCGCGGATGCCGGGCGACTGGCGCCATTGATTGAGCGCTTCCAGGCGCTCGGGGCGCGTGTCAGCCTGTTCATGGACGTCGGCAGTCAGCAGTGGATGCTGGCCCGGGAACTCGGTGCCGAGCGGGTGGAACTCTATACCGGGCCCTATGCGGCCGACTTCCAAGCAGGCCCTGCGGCGTCTGCACTGGCACCCGTCCGTCGCGCTGTCGATGCCGCGTTGAGTGCGGGGCTGGCCGTCAATGCCGGTCACGATCTGGACCTGAACAACCTGACGCCTTTGCTGCGTTGCGCCCCGGAGATTGCCGAGGTCTCGATTGGCCACGCGCTGTTTGGCGACGCGATCTATCTGGGCCTGGAGGCGTGTGTCCAGCGCTACCTGCAGGCCATTGCAGAAGCCAGCAGCTGATCTGGCCATGTCCTGGGTCTGCTCGCCGACCGCCACCTGGCACGTGGACGCCTTCGAAACGAAAGAAGCCCGCACTGGGCGGGCTTCTTTCGACGGCAAGCACTGATCGCTACTGCTGCATGATGCGGTCGCCGGGCTTGAAGAGTTCGGCGAAGCCGAGCTTCTCCACATTGGCGTTGCGGGCGGCAGCGAGGATCTCGGCCATGACCTGGTACTCGACCGTGTCGTCGGCTTCGATCTTGAACTCGGACTGTTCGTCTTCCGGCTTCTTGCCCTGCTCGCGGAAGGCCAGTTGCAGACCACGCATGTCGGTCGGCGTGCCGTTGAGGATGAATTGCGGCACACCGCCAATGTCCTTGATCTCGAGACTGATCGGCTCGATCTTCTCTTCGGAAGGATTGGTGTTGGGCTGCGGCAGCTTGATCTTCACCTTGTGCGACAACAACGGCGCCGTGATCATGAAGATGATCAGCAGCACCAACATCACGTCGACCAGCGGCGTGGTGTTGATGTCATTCTTCGGTGCATTGTGGGCGGTATCGCCGCCGGAACTGAAGGCCATCTGCTGTACTCCCTAGTTGCCGGGTGCGGTGACGAAACCGACCTTGCGAATGCCTGCAGTCTTGGCGGCACCAAGAACTTCACGCACTTCCTTGAAGCTCAAGGACTTGTCCGCACGAATCTTGAACTCCGGCTGCGGATTCTTCACGGCCTCGGTCTTCAGACGATTGAGCATGCCGTCAAACTGCACCGGGTCTTCTTCCCAGAACAGCTGCACGTTGCCACCGCCACGATCCTGAATGGACAGCACGATCGCTCGGCCCTCCGCCTCATCCGGCTGATTGGCCGCTTCCGGCAGTTTCACCGGCACCTTGTTGGCCATCAGTGGCGCGGTAATCATGAAGATGATCAGCAGCACCAGCATCACGTCCACCAGGGGCGTGGTGTTGATGTCGGTCATCGGGGCGGCTTCGTTGCCACCTGAACCCACACTCATTCCCATGACTTGTCTCCTGATCAGGCCGTCTTGCGGCTGCCGTAGCGCTGCGGCTTGACCCGCTCACCGGTGGCGAAATAGTCGAGCAGATCGTGTGCGAAACGGTTCAAAGACGCGTTTACGTCGCGATTGCTGCGCACAAACATGTTGTAGGCGAGCACCGCCGGGATGGCCACGCCCAGTCCGATACAGGTCATGATCAGCGCTTCACCCACCGGTCCTGCCACAACATCCAGCGTGGCCTTGCCCGACTTGCTGATGCCGATCAGCGCGTGATAGATGCCCCAGACGGTACCGAACAGACCCACGAAGGGCGCCGTCGAACCGACGGTGGCCAGCAGCGTCAATCCGGTTTCAAAACGGCCGGACTCACGCATCACGGCCTGACGCAGGCTGCGATCGATGAACTCGTGACGGCTCAGCGCTTCCGCCATGCGACCACCCTGACTGTCGGAGTGATGCGCGGCCGCGTGAGCGGCTTCGAGGGCAATCTTCGACAGCGGCTCATATTCCGGCTCGCTCTCCAGACGCTCCACGGCAGAGGCCGGTGTCGGCGAATCCCAGAAGTCGTTCAGCAACGCGTTCGCTCGCCGCTTCACCGACCAGATTCGAAAGGCGTTGTGAAAGATGTAAAACCAGGTCAGCACCGACATCACTGCCATCGTGGCCAACACGGTCAGGCCGATGTAATCGATGTGCTGAACGAGATGGGCGAAACCCATCTTGCTCAATGCCAGCGAGTCGGTGTCGCCGATCAGATCATCGATCGTCATGGGCGGGAGATCTTCGCCCAGGCTAACGGTCGACACGTCCGTGGCCGGCGCTTGCGCGGCCATCATCGCTGCATCGGTAGCGGCTGCCGGGTCGACGGCGGCCGGGTCGGCCGGCGTCGCATTCAGTTGATCTTGCATGCGCTCAGCTCCTAACCACGCAACGAGAACTTGACTGGCACCAGAACCCAGGTGTCATAGGGCACACCGCCCTTGGAGCCTGGATTGAAGCGCCAGCGCTTGGCGGCCTGCATGGCCGAACGGTCGAAGTCACGATAGCCACTGGACTTCTCGACTTCGATCTTCAGTGGCTTGCCGTCGACGCCCACTAGGACCTTGAGCATGACCTCACCTTCCACGCCACGCCGCAGCATGGCCGGCGGATAGCGGGGCGGACGAGCACGATTGAAGCTCACGTCCTCGGTCGCACCGGTTTCGCGTGGAATATTGTCGCTCGGCGGCGCTGGCGGTGCCGGTGGCCGGACCGCTTCACCTGGACCGTCATCATCGAAGATCACCGGAGCCTGCGGTGGTGGCGGCTCGGGCGGCGGCGGTTCCGGCTTGGGCTCAGGCCGCTTCTCGATGATCGGCTTGATGATCTTCGGTGGATCCGGCGGCGGCGGCGGCGGCGGCGGTGGCGGTGGCGGTGGCGGTGGCGGTTCCAGGAACACCACGTCTACGGTCGGATCGGGTTCCTTCTTCTCCAGCTCCGGTGGCTTGACCGGAAGCAGCAGAAGTCCAAAGACCACCACGTGCGCCGAGATCGTCAGCGCCATCGCGAAGATCCTGCGCCAGTTGAGGCCGGAGCTCGCCTGCGAATCGTTGCTGCTAGCCATGATTACGCCCAGAAATCAGTAGTGAACGACACCTGCTGGTGCCGCGTCGGAATGGCCGGGAACTCCGGCCGTCGACGGGAGCCGAAGAGGCCGGAAAGTACACCATGGCCTTTGCCAGCCACAAGCGGTCGTGGCGGTGACATGACGCTCATCAGCGACCCATCATCTTCAGCAGCTGGTCGGCATTGGCACGGGATTCATCAAAGCCCTGTGCCTTGACGCAGGCTTCTCGAGCCGCGCCGCCCTTGCCCTGGTTGTATTGCGACAGGCACAGCAGATACCACGCGGTGCCTTCCTGCTTCAGATTGCCCTTGTCCAGCGCGGCACGGACCGCCGCTTCGGCTTCCTTGTCCTTTTCCTGATCAAGCAGGATATGCCCCCGCTGCAGGTCGGCGTGGCCATCGTCAGTACTCATCGCAGCAGCCTCACCAAAGGACTCCAGCGCCTTGGGCAGGTTGTCCTGCAAGTAGTAGGCGTCGCCCAGATCGGACAGCAGGCTGGCCGTGCGCGGCAGCGCGCCAGCCGCCATACCTTCCTCAATCACGCCGCTGGCCTTGGCATACTGCTCATCCTCGAAGTACAGCTGGTAGAGCTGCTTCCACTGCACTTCGTTGGCAATCCAGCCCTGCGCCTTGGCATCTTCCAGCACTTCCAGCGCCTGCTCATAATCGTCGGCCTCGACATAGGCGCCAGCCTCCATGCCGAGGAACTGCGAACGCAGCTTCTCGTTGTCGACAAAGCGCAGCTTCTGCTCGCGGGCGAACTCGGCAGCCTCGTCGTAGCGCTCCAGCTCGTACAGACTGTTGGCCTTGAGCTGGGCCCAAGTCTCGTGCGGTTCATCACCGGTGGCGAAAGCCTTGTTGATGATCTCGACCGTCTTCTCGAAGTCATCCAGGTAGTAATAGTTCTGTGCCTGGGTGGCCCAGTGACGACCGGACACGATGTTGGCATCGCGCTCCCAGCGATCGAACCACTGGATCGAGGTCTGGTATTCCTGCTCGGCGGCGTAAATCTGCGCAATGATCAGCATCGCCTGGAAATGTTCGACATTGGGCAGGATGTCGAGCGCGACGGCCTGTTCCAGGTACTGCGCCGCCTGGCGCATGTCGCCGCGGTCTGCGGCGATCTGCGAGCGAATCTGCAGCGCCTTGGCACGCTCATAGTTGTTGACCTTCTTGTCGCCCTCGAGCAGGGCAACCTGCGCCAACGCAGTCTCAAAGTCCTTGGCCTGGGCAGCCTCGTAGGCGGCGACCAGATATTCCTGCGTCTTCTTGCTGGACGCACGCGCATCCTCGGGATCGGTACGACCAGTCTTGCTGGCCGCAGGCACTTCCACACCACCCTTCTCGGCCAGTACCTGGCCATACGGCGCCAGTGTCAGTACCGCGAGCAGCAGCGCGGCCACCCATGATCTCGTTCCCAGCATGATTGCCCTCCCTTGTGACTTTCGGCGCTTCCGCATGGCGGAGCGATAGTTACCCGCAGTCTAGTTCAGCGCTGTCGCGCTGGGGTTAAGACTGTTCGTGAACTTGTTGCGCGTTCAGCGCTTGCCCTTGGCCAGCGGCAGGCTGTCACCGAGCCAGGACTGCAGACCGCCCTTGAGCACATGGACCTGGGTGAAGCCGGCCTTGGCCAGCTTGGCAGCGACGGTGCCGGCCGTCACGCCGGACTTGCAATAAAGCGCGATCGGCTTGTCGCGCAGCGCGGCCAGCTCCTTGCCATCCGGGTCGACCTGAGACGGCGGCAGATGCCGGGCCTGCGCAATATGGCCCGCCTGATAGTCGCTGTGGGAACTGACGTCGAACAGCACCAGGCCGTCGTCATTCATCAACCGCACCAGCTGCGCCGAGCTGATGCTGCGAAAGCCGCGGAAACGCTGGCTGATCTCCCACCCGATCCACGCCACCAGCAGACCGACGAAGGCCGCGGCCAGAAGTGGGTGATTGCCAATGAACTCGGGCAGTCGGTCCATGCCATGCTCGTTGCGCAAGGGGGCGCGGATTATGGCGAAGGATGGGGGGAAAGGCGAGTCGAGTGCTTTTTAGGGCACAGGGCCCAGGGCCCAGGGCATAGGGCCCAGCGCGAACATGCGAATCGATTGACTGAGTGACTGCGTCGCCCGCAGCCCAGCACGCCAGCCTCAAACCACCGTTCCTGTGCCCTGTGCCCTCGAAGTCAGCCCTTCTCTTTCAGCGTGATGGCCTGGGCACCGTACTGACCGAGCTGCTGCCGCAGCTGCTCCACATCGTGGGCCGTGGCGACTGGACCGACGCGCACGCGAAACCAGTCGGCACCATTGATCGACACCGGCTGAATGCTGGCCTGCACGCCAAGCAAGGCGACCTGCGCTTTCAGCGCTTCGGCGTCGGCACGGTTGCCGAAGCTGCCGAGCTGGACCAGATAGCGTTCGTCAGTGGCCGGCTTGGGCGTCGTGCTGCTCTGCTGCCGGATCTGTGCATCGGGGATCACCACTTCCATTTCCGGCAACACCGAATAGAAATCGAAATCTCGTGGCTGTGAGCGAGCCTGCTCAGCCAGTGGTGCCTCGCCTGCCGCCGGCGCGCGGGCGTCGGCTGCCGGGCGTGGCTGCGACTGCGGCCAGCCCTCGCGGAGAATCCAGGCGACCGACAGCAGGAAGCCGATCAGCACGCCGGTCAGCAGCCACATCCAGGCCGGGAATGCCGGCTTCTGGTTGCCGCCGCGTACGGCCTGTTTGCGCTTCCTGCCTGCCATCGAGTGCTACTCCATCGGGGTTGGTTGCGAGCCGCCCAGCGCGACCCGACGACGCATTGTGACAGGCGCCCGTGCCGGCCTTCAAAGGCGTTCGGGTGACTTCACGCCCAGCAGCGCCAGGCCATTGGCAATGACCTGCTGGGCCGAGCGCAGCAGATTCAGGCGGGCGTTGCGGAGGTCTTCCTCATCGCACAGCACTCGCACGGCAGAGCCGTCGTAGTAGCTGTGCACGCTGTGCGCCAGATCGCGCAGATAGCTGGCCACCCAGTGCGGTGCGCGCGCCTCGGCGGCGACAGCCACGATCTCCGGGAAGCGCATGAGTTCGTCCATCAACTCCAGTTCGGACGGGTGCAGCAGCAGGTTTCGTGCGGCGTCGCCGGCCGACACATTGTGACTGAGGTGACGTTCCTGCAGCCCGCGGAAGACGCCGGCAATGCGGGCGTGGGCGTACTGGATGTAGTAAACCGGGTTGTCCTTGCTTTCCTCCAGCGCCAGTTGCAGATCGAAATCCAGAGGCTGGGCGTGATCGTGCATCACGTAGAAATAGCGACAGGCATCGGTGCCGACTTCTTCGCGCAGTGACCGCAGGGAAACGAATTCGCCACTGCGCGTGGACATTGGCAGTCGTTCCTCGCCGCGGTGCAGCGAGGCCGGTTGCACCAGCAGGATTTCCAGCCGGTCGTCGGCGATGGCCAGACCACGTGCCGCGGCCCGCAGTCGCGCCACATAGCCGTGATGATCGGCCGCCAGCACGTAGATGGCACGATCGAAGCCACGCTCGAACTTGTCCAGCAGGTAGGCGATGTCGGAGGCGAAATAAGTCGGCTGGCCATTGCTGCGGATGACCACGCGGTCCTTCTCGTCACCCAGCGTGCTGGTGGCAAACCAGTGAGCACCATCGTCGCCGACCCGAATGTGTCCGGCCACGCGCAGTCGCTCGATGGCCTGGGTGATCCGACTATGCTCGGCCAGCGAGCTTTCGTAGTACCAGCGATCAAACTGCACGCCGAAGGCGGTCAGGTCCTCACGGATGTCACTGACGATCGCTTCCAGGCCGGCGCCATAGAGCCGCAGATAGGACTCACCGAGCAGTTGCCGCGTGCGCAGGATCAACGCATCGATGTGCTTTTCTCCGGCTTCGTCCGATCCATCCGTCGGCAGGTCGGCGTTGATCTCGAAGACACTGCGGCGCAAATCGTCGCCTACGACGCGCTTGAGCTCGCGGGCAATGTCGTAGACATACTCGCCCTTGTAGCCACGCTCGGGAAAAGGGACCGCCACGCCCACCAGTTCCAGATAGCGCAGCCAGACGCTGACCGCCAGGATGTCGACCTGGCGACCGTGATCATTGACGTAGTACTCCCGATGCACGCTGGCGCCGCGAGCCGCCAGCAAGGCGCACAGGCTGTCGCCATAGGCGGCTCCGCGGCCGTGACCCACATGCAGGGGACCGGTCGGGTTGGCCGAGAGGAATTCGACGATGATCGATTCGACCGAGTCGCGTTCGCCGGTGCCGTATTCGTCGCGCATTTCCAGGACCTGCCGGACCACGCCGTGCAGACAGCTGTTGGACATGCGGAAGTTGATGAAGCCCGGTTTGGCGACCGCCACCTGAGCCACATGGCGCGAGGGCAGCAGCGTTTCAACGATCGCCTGGGCAATCTCCACTGGCGATCGGCCCAGGGGCTTGGCCAGCAACAGCGCCACATTGCAGGCGAAATCGCCGTGCTCCTTGTGACGGGTGCGATCGATCGCAAATGCGTAGTCGTCGGGGATGGCCCATTGCCGCTCGCGCCGCAGATCCATCAGGGCCTGCTGCACCAGTTCGCGCAGATGTTCTTTCACTGTCCGGAGGGGGCACCGACGACGGGGCCGATATTGTACGCGGCCTGTCCAGACCGCGGCGTCAAGGCATCGACATCCGACACCGGGTTGCCCGCTCGGCACCACGATGCGCCTCGCAGCAAAATATCAACAACTTAGGCTGCACTGATGAGAAATCACACTAAAAAATGAGTGAAGACCGGTGGGGTCTGGAGGGTTTTGCGGGTTGTCCACAAGGGCTGTGGATAAGGTTGTGGAAAGTCCTTCCCGATGGCCCCTCAGGCCCCGCCGTTGCAACATTCCCGTCACGTTGGTCAAATTTTGACCAGCCGCATCCCGTCTTTTGAATTCAAAGACTTAAGGCAACCAAGCCGTTCGGGAGCCGGACCGCATCGATGGCGTGCTTCATTTGTCCGTGTCGACCGAGGGGCTGTGCATTATTTCTCGCCCGACAGGCAGATTCCGGCCCTGATTGCAAGCCTATTGAGCACATTGATCGATGCGATCCAGACGCGCCAGGGATGACTCCAGAGCGTCAAAAAACTGTCATCAGCGGTCCCTAGACTGGCGCAACGTCTATCCCCAGCGGGGTCCTTTCCCATGTCTCCACGACGGTTTCGGCTGCCCCGCGCCGCCGCTACCCTGTTGTCCTGCGCGCTGTTGCCGCTGGGCGCCCAGGCTGCCGACCAGGCCGACCAGTTGGCCCAACAGCTGATTACGCTGCGTGCCGAAGTTGAAAGCCTCAACGCCGAATTGGCGATCGTGCGGGAGGAAAACCGCACCGCCATGGCCGGCCTGAGCGCGCAGAAAGCCGAGCTCGAAGCCTCACTGGCACGGCAGCAGCTGACGCTGCGACAGGTGCGTGACAACCTCAATGAACGCGAAACGGCGGCCGCCGACGCCGGTGTGGCCAGCGACGTGCTGCAGCCGATCCTGCTGTCGGCCATTGACCGCCTGGACGGATTCATTGCCGGCGGCCTGCCCTTCAAGCAGGAGGAGCGACGCGCTGGCCTGAAGGAACTGCGCGATCAGATCGAAACTGGCAAGCTGCCGGCCTCGCGCGCTGCCAACCGGCTCTGGGCCTTCCTCGAAGACGAGTTCCGGCTGACCCGCGACAACGCCATCCAGCGCCAGACCATTCACCTGGACGGCGAGACGATGCTGGCCGACGTGGCCAAGCTCGGCACCGTGATGATGTTCTTCCGCACCGACGACCAGCGAGTCGGTACGGTGCGCCGCGCCGGTGGCGACTGGCAGTTTGCCGTGGCCAGCGACGAGGCCAGTGCCGATCGCATCCGCGGCCTGTTCGACGCACTCGACAAGCAGATTCGCCAGGGCTTCTTTGAACTGCCCAACGCGCTGCTGGTGGGCACCGGAGGTGCACGATGAACCGGATGTGGTGGTGCGGTCTGCTGCTGTGCGCGGCACCGCTGACGGGTTGGACCCAGACCGAAGAATCAACCCCGGCACCTGCTCCAGCGCCGGCAGCTGCGCCAGCCCCGGCGGCGTCCAGCGTCGACGTCGAAGCGGCCTATCGAAAGGAATTTGCCTTCCTGACTGCGCAGAAGCGTGAGCTCTCGCGGCAGATCGACACGCTCAAGTCGACTGGACAGAACCAGCAATCGACCCTGCGCAACGAGTTGGCCGGGCTGCAAGCCCGCGTGCTGGCCGCCGAGAACGAAGCCGAGCAGGCCGCCGATGCGCTGACCGTGGCCGATCAGCAGGCGCTCAGCAATCAGGAAAACAGCGATCTGCTGCAGGCCACCTTTGCCCAGGGCAGCATCAGTCTGGAGGCCTTCGGTCTGGATCTGGCCAACGAGCCCAGCTTCAGTGAAGCCGATGACGCCAGTCGGCTGCAGCAACTGTTGCAGGCTGGCGAGCGCGTGCTGGCCGAGTCCAGTCAGATCCGTCGCGAGCCGGGCACCTTCTATCTCGGCGATGGCAGCGAGGTCAGCGGCGAAATCGTTCGGGTGGGCAACATCGCCCGCTACGGCATCAGCGACGCCGGCACCGGTGCGCTGGCCCCGGCCGGCGGTGGTCGCTTCAAGTTGTGGCGGGATGAGGCCGCCGCCAGTGCCCGGGCTCTCGCCGGGCAGGGCAATGCCGATGTGCTGCGCATCTTCCTGTATGAGAACGCCAACACCGCCGTCAGCGAACCTGAGGTCAAGACCGTCGCCTCCGAGGTCAACAAGGGCGGACTGGTCGGCTATGTGATCGTCACGCTGGGGCTGATCGGCCTGGTGCTGATCGTGCTGCGCGCGCTGTTCCTGGCCAATGCCGGTTCCAGCATCAACAAGATCTCGGCGGCGGCCGAACCGCTGCTACGGCAGCGCCGGATCGATGACGCCATCGCCGCGACCAAGCGCTTCAAGGGGTCGGCGGCGCGCGTGGTGACCAGCGCACTGCGCAACCTGGAGCGCGATCGCGATCATCTGGAGGACATCGTCTCCGAGGCGATTCTGCACGAGAACACCCGCCTGAACCGCTTCGGCGCCATCATCCTGATGATCGCCGGCGTCGCGCCGCTGCTGGGCCTGCTTGGCACCGTCACCGGCATGATCCAGACCTTTGCGGTGATCACCGAATTCGGCACCTCCGATCCGAAGCTGCTGGCCGGCGGTATCGCCACGGCGCTGGTCACGACCGAGTTGGGCTTGATCGTCGCCATCCCCTGTCTGCTCGGCGGGAATCTGCTGGGTGGCTGGGCCGAGCGGCTCAAGGACGACATGGAGAAGGCCGCGCTGAGCGTGATCAATCAGTACAAGGACCAGCCCACGCTGGCCCGCGCCGCCTGAGTCCGGACTGAGCACGCAATGGTCCCCGCGCACGCCCGCAACCCCTTTGCCTCGCTGGAGTTCTACCTCGGCTCCGGCGGCTTCATCATGCCGGTGCTGGTGCTGATCACCATCGTGCTGTGGTACGGCATTGGCTACCGTTGGCTGCTGCTCGATCGCGGTACGCAGAAGTCCGTGCGGGTGATGATCGGTGCCCTGCAGCGCGGCAAATCGCTGCCATCCCACGGCATCGTGCCGCAGGCCATCGCCATGGGGGTGGCCATCGTCGGTCGCCACCACGACGAGTTGCGTGAACGGCTGGATCTGGCCTTTATGAGCTACGACAGCGAGATCAAGCGCTACGGGCGGCTGGTCTCCACGCTGGTTGCGGTCGCGCCACTGCTGGGCCTGCTCGGCACGGTCATGGGCATGATCACGACCTTCGAATCGCTCGGTGACATGACGCTGTTCAGTCAGTCCGGCGGCATCGCCGCGGGCATCAGTACCGCGCTGTTCACCACTCAAATGGGCCTGATCGTGGCGGTGCCCGGTGTTATCGCCAAGAGCATCCTGGATCGGCGCGAGCGCCAGATCCGGCTCGACCTGGCCCAGATCAAGGACCTGCTCTGCACCGAGCAGATGGAATTGCCGAGGACTGCCACATGAGTATCGGACGCCGCGAACGCGAGTCCAATGAAGGCGCCGTCGATCTCACCCCGATGATCGACATGACCTTCATCCTGCTGATCTTCTTCATGGTCAGCACGACCTTCGTCAAGGACATGAAGATCGACATCGACCGGCCCGGTGCGACCACCCAGGTGGTGGCCTCGACCAAGGCGGTGCGGGTCTATGTGGACAAGCAGGGCGAGGTCTATCTGGAAGGCGAGCCAGTGCGCATCTGGACGCTGCAAAGTCGCATCCGCGATCTGCTCAAGGGCGCCACCGGCAAATCCGTTCTGGTCGTCACCGATGAACAGGTGCCCTCCGGCCGCCTGATCGAAGTGGTCGATCAGGCCCGCATGGCTGGCGCCGAGGATGTCGGCGTAGCCACCTCGGTCGAAGCCGGCGAGGGCTGAAGATGACCCCGGTGCAACCGCGGCGCAGCTCCGAGCGCAAGCGCGTGCTGGGCGGCGTGCTGGCCGCCTGCGGTGGCACCGCCATGGTGCTGTCGCTGCTGGTCTACATGAACCAGCAGGCCGGTGGGCCGGACGACAACGACGGCCAGTCTGGCAGCCAGATCACGGTGGAGAAGAAGGAAAAGCCGCCACCGAAGCAGCCGGCCAAGCCACCCAAGCCGCCCAAGCAGCAGCCCAACCGGGCTCCGGCGCCACCATCGGTGGACCTGTCCTCGGTGCTCTCGGGCATGGATTTCGGATTGCCCGGTTTCGATGCCGAGGACCTCTCGGCGCTCAATGATTCGCTGCTCGGCGACGGCAAGGATGTGGTGATGACCGACGATCTGGTCGATGTCGCACCGCGCCCGACGCTGCAGACCCCGATGGTCTATCCGCCCCGCGCCAAGGCTCAGGGCATCACCGGCTACGTGATGCTGTCCCTGCTGATCAGCCCTACCGGTCAGGTCGAGAAGGTCAAGGTGCTGGAAGCCGAGCCGGCCGGCATCTTCGAGGAAACCGCCGCCGCCGGCGTGCAGGGCTGGAAATTCGAACCGGCCAGCTACAAGGGCGAAGCGGTGCGCGTCTGGGCCAAGCAGCGGGTGAGGTTTGACTTGTCATGATGCGGTGGACTTGGCAGCGTGTAGTTCGGCGCAGTGAAGAGCCGAGGGCTCAGGGCTCAGGGCCCAGGGCCCAGACGAAGGCCGCGGCTGCTCAGGCTCGCCACGCTCGGCGACATGCGAACGCTGGCGAAGCCAGCACTCGGAAACGGGCCGAACGCCGCTCTTGCTGGGCCCTGGGCCCTCGGCCCTGGGCCCTCGTCGCCCTGCTGGCGACGCTGCTCCTCCCCCTCTGCGCCCTGGCCGCCGCCGACGACGTCGACTACCTCGAACTCACGTCCTTGTTGGTGCGAGACGGTGAGTACGAACGGGCCGCGACGGCGCTGGCCGAGGTGGACCCGGCGGCTGAAGGCACCGATCTGGTGCGTTACCACACGCTGAACGGGCTGATCGCGCTGTCGGGCACACCGAGCCGGCCGGCCGATGCCATCGAGGCCTTCCAGGCGGCGATCGCGGCGGGCCAGACCGAGAGCTCGATTTACCTGTTCCTGGCGCAGGCGCAATTCGGGCTGGAGCGCTACGCCGATGCACTGGCGACGCTGGATCTGCCACAGGTGGCCGACAGCTTCGCGCAGCTGCCGTCGATCGACCTGATGCGGGCGCAGGCCAACTGGCTGCTCGGTCGTCATCAACAGGCCTTCGCGGCGTTGGCGGCCGGCCAGCGCAAATTCCCCGCCAACACGCAGTTCCTGCGCCGCCAGGTGTTCTTCCTGATGGAACTGGGGCTGTACCAGGAGGCCGCCGCACAGGGTCGGGAATATTTGTCGCGCAGCGAAGGCAAGGTTGAAGACTATGTGGCCATCGGCGCCGCGTTGCGCCGCTCCCGCCAGCTGGACGAAGCCGTCGCCTTTCTGGAAGCGGCGCGGCTGAAGTTCCCGGCCGACGAACGGGTGGTCAAGGTGCTCGCCTCGACCTATCTGGACCTGCAGCGGCCGCTGGCCGCCGCCGAGATCACCTATCGCGCGGCGCTGGAGAATCCCGCCCTGATGGTGGAAGCGGCCGAGCTGTTCCGACGCGCCGGCCAGCCGGCCCGAGCGCTGATGCTCAATGCGCGCATCGATGATCAGTCGGCCAAGCTGAAGCAGCGCCTGGGCATCCTGGTTGAACTCGAGCGCTACCCGGAAGTGGCCGCGATGGAACGCGATCTGATCCGCACCGGCCTGGGCCCGGACCAGGAGCTGCGCTATGCGCTGGCCTACGCCCATTTCAAGCTGGGTGATTTCGACGCCGTCGAACGCAACCTGCAGGTACTGACGCGGCCGGAGCTGTTCCGCAAGGCCACCGAACTGCGACGGATCATGGCCGACTGCGAACAGGAGCGCTGGAAGTGCAGCTGACCCGGATGAGGGCTGAGGGCTCAGGGATGAGGGGTCAGGGCGGAAATCGCCAGCCGCGGACATCGCGGCGCCTGCTGGCCGCGCTGGTGTGCGCCAGCTTGGCGCAGGGTCTGTGGAGCTCAGCCGCACTGGCCGCCGATGCCCAGCTGGATGTCTATGCCTTCGATCAGGCCGGTGCGATTGGCGATCTGCAGGTGCAACTGGACGATGGTCCGCTGCAGGGTCAGGACGCTTTCGGTGCGTTGACCGTGCGCGTGCCGGCCGGCGAGCATCAGTTGCGTGTCTATCGTGGTGACGAGCTGCTGCAGGCCGTGCCGTTGACCACGGTTGAGGACGAGATCGCCCAGATCATCATCAACCTGCCGGCCGTCGGTGAGCCGCAGATCAGCTACGAGAGCTCGGCCGGCGGCAGCCTGCAGCAGACGGTCGAGACGCCCAGCGGTCCGCCAGGGCGACTGACCGGTCAGGTGATCAGCGCCGAAGACGGCCAGCCCCTGGCCGGCGCGCGCGTCTTCGTCAGCGGCACGCCGATCGACGTGCAGACCGACGCCGAGGGTCGCTTCGATCTGGAATTGCCACCGGGCGACTATTCGCTCAGCGTGCTGGCTGGCTCCTTCAATGCGCAGACCGTCAGCGGCATCGAGATCGCCAGCGAGCAGCAGGCCGAGCGTCAGATCGAACTGACCCCGACCGGCCTGGAGCTACCCGACTTCGTCGTGCTGGAGCCCTTCATCGAGGGCTCGCTGGCCGCCTTCGTCGAGGAAAAGCGCACCTCGTCGGCGGTGACCGACATTCTCGGCGCCGAACAGATTTCCCGCGCCGGCGACTCCGACGCCGCCGGTGCCCTCAAGCGTGTGACCGGCCTGACGCTGGTCGACGGCAAGTTCATCTACGTCCGCGGCCTGGGTGAGCGCTACAGCTCCACCCTGCTCAATGGCGCCCAGGTGCCCTCGCCCGACCCCACCCGCAAGGTGGTGCCGCTGGATCTGTTCCCGACCGAAATCCTCAACGGCATCGTCGTGCAAAAGACCTACGCCGCCGACATGCCGGGCGAGTTCGGCGGTGGCACCGTGCAGCTGCGCACCCGCGGCGTGCCCGAGTCCTTCCTGCTGCGTGTCTCCACCACGCTGGGCTACGTCGATGGCACCACCGGCGAGACCGGTCTGAGTTACCGCGGTGGTTCGCGCGACTGGCTGGGCTACGACGACGGCACCCGCGAAGCACCGGCAGGGCTGCTGGTTGCACCGGCAGATCTGCCGAACAACCGGACCCCCGAAGGTGAAGCGCTCGGCGAGGCGCTGGCCGCCAAGGGCTACCAGACCAGCCCCAGAAAAATCGACCCGAACACGGGCTTTTCGCTGTCCATTGGCGATGACCTGGAGTTTTCCGACGGTGACTGGAGCCTTGGCTACATCGCCGCGTTGCGCTACGCGCAGAACTGGGATCAGCGACTGGAAGAACGGGCCTTTTACGCACTAGTCGGCGACAACTTGGTCCGCCAGCAGAATTCCGAACGCGAAACCACCGAGCGAGCCATCGACACCGGCTTGTTCACCTCAATGGGCCTGCGCGTCGGCGAGCATCATGTCGTCAATGCCACGGTGATGCAGGTGCGCCAAACCACCGATGAAGTACAGACCGACACCGGTATTCTCGGCAATGGCGAGTTTGAACGACTGCAGTCACTGGAATGGATCGAGAATGAGCTCCAGGTGGGCCAGATCAACGGCGAACACAGCCTGCCCAGCTTCGGCAATCTTGTAGTCGGCTGGCAGTACACCAAGGCCAAGGCGTCGCGAGAGGCACCCAATTCGCGCGACTATCGCTTCGGTTACAACGAGACCACAGACACCTTCCGATTCAACGTCTTCGGATTCGAGCAGCGCTTCGAATCCCTGGCGGACGATGCCACTGACTACAAGCTCGACTTGCGCTTGCCCTTGGAGTTCCGGGAAGGGCTGGGCGTGACCGTTCAGACCGGTCTGGCCAAGCTCAGCAAGGAACGCGACTCCAGCATACGTCGCTTCCGCTTTGGCACGACCGGGCCGACCTTTCAGAGTGACAACCCTGAGGTCTTCTTCAATCCGGACACCATCGGGCAGGGCCTGCGGGACTATCGCCTGAGTTCTCGCACTCAGCCCACGGACATCTACTCGGCCACTGTCGATCTGGACGCCTATTACCTGGCGCTGGACGGCTATTGGAACGACTTCCGCCTTTACCTCGGCGCCCGTCAGGAGGACATCCAGCAGGAAGTGCGCACGGTCACACCTTTCGATCCCAATGCAACACCCCAGATTGGACTGATCGATGAAACCGACCTGTTGCCGGCTGCCAGCCTGACCTGGGCCTATTCGGACAAGGCGCAAGTGCGAATGGCCTATGGCAAGTCGGTGGCCCGTCCAGACATTCGCGAACAGTCGCCGTCCAACTTCATCGATCCGTTGCTGGATTTGCGGGTCGAGGGCGACCCCAATCTGGAGCAGACCGGGATTACCAATCTGGATGTGCGCTGGGAGTACTACTTCAGCGCGACCGAGAGCTTTTCGCTGGCCTTGTTCCAGAAGGATTTCACCAAGCCGATCGAACTGGTCGAATCACCCGCGTCGGGAACCCTGCTCAAGGTGATCAATGCCGAAGCAGCCACCAATCGTGGCGCCGAGGTCGACTACTACCGGTCTTTCGACGGCATTCAGCGACTGCCCTGGCTGTCACGCTGGACCGATCAGGTGCCATGGAACTGGAGTGAGGTCTTTCTCGGCTTCAACTACGCCTACATCGATTCGGAAATTGACCTGGGCAGCAGCGGCGGTATCTCCACCAATTCGGTTCGCCCACTACAGGGCCAATCACCCTACGTCGGGAACGTGTCCCTGGCCTGGCTCCCAGCCTCTGGCAACGTCGAAGCCACCTTGCTGTACAACGTCTTCGGCGAGCGTATTTCGCAAGTCGGCGCCAATGGGCGTCCAGACACCTACGAGCAACCCTTCAAACAGCTCGACTTCACCATGTCAGCCAAGCTGCCGTGGGAGGGCTGGAAGATGAAGCTGCGATTGAAGAATCTACTCGATCCCGAGGCCATCTATACGGTCGGCGACGAGGTTGCCAGGCGCTACAGCAAGGGCCGTGAGATCGCCCTGTCCATCGAGTGGCGCCTGTGAGCACGGTCAGCGCCTGAGCCGAGAATCGCCCGGATTCTCCGCGCCTGCATCAACCTCCTTGCAGATTCTGCTACCGCACATTGGCGGGCAGATGAGCCCTGTCTGCACAACCAATCAGCCCCTGTCGAAGGCACAGACAGCGTCGGTCAGGACTGTGATCCGAGCGGCACCCTTTGTGATCTTGTTGCACCAGAACTGTAACAAAGCCTCCGTATCGTAGCGGCTCGGTCGCTGGTGGCCGTTGCTTGCCAGCGCACTCTTTTGCCCCACTCGTGAGGAATCTGGTCATGGTTGCTTTCCGCAAGACCGCGCTTGCCAGCGCGCTGCTGCTCGCGTCTGCCGGTGCGTCCGCACAGGTCGTCTACAACGACGGTCTGGATGGTGCGCTGTTCAACCCCGCTGCGTCCGGTCGCGGCGTGATGGTCGACTTCATCCCCGCCAGCAACATCGCCAACGATGCCGGCCTGGGCACCTACTTCGGCATTGCCTTCACCTATGACCTCGACGGCAACCCGATCTTCGTGACCTTCCAGAACGAAACCACCCGCATCGACTTTGGCCAGACCCAGATCGACGGCATGCCGGTGCGCCTGTTCAGCGGCGGCAGCTTCGGCGACCCGTTCACCGGCCCGACCAACACGGTGGTCGGTACCGCTTCGGTGCAAATCCTGAGCTGCGAGAACACGCTGATCTCGCTGGACATGGACGATGCCTCGGGTCTGCCCGACGTGAGCTTTGACTATGGCCCGATCGGTCTCTCCGGCGGTTGCGCCACGACCGTTTCCGCAGCCTGCCCGGCCACCACGACGGCCGTCGGCAATGACTGCCTGCTGCCGAGCAACATCGAAGGCGATCTGTACCTGCCGGCCGGCAAGACCTACATCATCCAGGGTCAGACTTCAGTGGTGCCGGGCGCCACGCTGACCATCGAGCCGGGTACGGTGCTGCAGGGTTCGAGCGACTCTTCGGTGCCGAACTTCCTCTACGTGGCTGCGGGCGCCAAGATCTTCGCCAACGGCACGGCGCAGGCGCCGATCACCTTCACGGGCCCCGAGCCGATCAAGGGCAGCTGGGCTGGCGTCGTGATCGCCGGCAACTCCACCTGCAACGTCGGTAACTGCGCCTTCGAAGCGGTTCCGAGCATCACCTATGGCGGCACGGATCTGGAAGACAGCTCCGGCTCGCTGCGCTATGTGCGCATCCTCTACGCGGGCCAGGCCATTGCGCCCGATGAAGAGCTGAACGCACTGACCATGCTGGGCGTGGGTGCGGGCACGCAAGTCAGCTATGTGCAGGTCGATCACGGCGACGACGACGGCATCGAGAACTTCGGTGGCAGCTGGAACGGCCATCACCTGGTCTGCAGCAACATGACCGATGACTGCTTCGACTTCGACCAGGGCTATTCCGGCAAGCTGCAGTTCCTGTTCTCGTTCCAGGGTGACCCGGATGGTTCCTTCACCGACGACCCGCACGGTTTCGAGATGGACAATAACCGCGACAACAACGATCTGGAGCCGCGCACCAGCCCGATGGTCTCCAACGCGACCGTCATTGGCAGCGGCGCGCCCAACGGCGAAGGCATGCGTATGCGCCGTGGTCTGGGCGGCGTGTTCCGCGGCATCGTGCTGGACGGTCAGGGTGATCGTTGCATCAACATCGACGATGCCGGCACCTTCGTGCAGGCCGGCAGCGCCACCGCTCAGGGCCCAGGCCTGACACTGCAGAACAGCTTCATGGGCAACTGCGCCAACGGTCGTTTCGAAGATGGCGCGAGCGACCCTTATGCCGTCAGCGCCTGGTACAACGCCGGCAACAACAACCAAGTCGGTGACTATCTGTACGCCGGTTCGTTCATGCCGGCCGCTGGCGCGCCGTTCCTGGAAGGCAATGCCGTCCCGAACGATCCGTTCTTCACGCCGGTGCCCTACAAGGGTGCGTTCGCAGGTCCGAACGATCGCTGGACCAGCGGCTGGACCGTCAACATCCCGGCTCGCTGATCGATCCCCGCCCGGATGGCTCGCATGTCACATGAGCATTTGACTGCGGCCGCCGATCTAGTCGCCGTGGCGCGGTGTACTCCTGTTTGCCGGATCGACGTAGTGACAACTACGCCCTCACCGTCAAACCGTCCGTGCACCGCACCACGACGCCATCTCGTCGACCTCGCACCAAACGCCCACGAGAAATGCAAGCCTAGCGCCGGGCACTGAGCGCCATGGAAGATGCTCGCAGGCCGCCCCGCAACGGGGCGGCCTTTTTTTGTTCCAGTTCCCCGCCGGACAAGGCAATCCATTGGCGGTTCACGTCCGCGCGGGCACCCTATGCGCTTCCACGGAAGGAGCGCCGACATGCGCCTGTCCCACTGGCTCTGGTGTCTGCTCTGGCTGAGCTCGACCTTGCTGGCCGCGCCGACCTACGAGCTGGAATTCAACCTGCAGTTCAAGCCACAGGACCATCAGGCCTTCGGTGAGATCCGCCTGGGCGCCGGTAGCGATCGCGTGGTGCAACTGGATCTGGCGATGGATCCCGGACGCTATCCGGAGGTCGAGCTGATCGAGGGCCAAGGCTCGGTCAAACGGGACGGCAAGCGGGTGCTGTGGCGGCCACAGGGGCCGTCGGTGCTGCGCTACCGCGTCGTCATCGATCAGCGCCGCGCCAACGGCGCCTATCGCGCCCGCTACACCGATCAGTGGGCGATCTTCCGCGCCGATCACGTCTTCCCGGCGGCCAGCGTCACGGTCCGCGGCGGGGCGCGCTCGCGCAGCCACGTCAGTTTCCGTGGCCCCAAGGACTGGCACTTCGAAACGCCCTACCCCCGGGCCAAGGATCAGCGCTTTCGCGTCGACATTCCTGCCCGCGGCTTCGATCGGCCGGTCGGCTGGATGATCGCCGGACGCATTCACGTCCGCCGCGATGTTTACGACGGCACCGGCATCTATGTCGTCGGCCCGCGCGATCTGGAGCTGCGTCGGATGGAGATGCTGGCGCTGATCGGCCACACCATCCCTCACATGCGCGACGCCTTCGGCGCCCTGCCCGACAAGCTGCTGCTGGTCATTGGTCCGGAACCGATGTGGCGCGGTGGCCTGTCCGGCCCGAACTCGCTGTTCATGCACGCCGATCGCCCGCTGATCAGCACCAATGCCACCAGCACCCTGCTGCATGAACTGACCCACGTGATCACCCGGATCCGCGGCGCCAAGCCCAGCGACGACTGGTTGGCCGAGGGTCTGGCCGAGTACTACGGACTGGAACTAGTGCGACGCTCGGGCGGCATCACCCAGGATCGTTTTGACGCGGCCCTGAAGTGGCAGCGCAACTGGGGCAAGTCCATCAAGAGCCTGCGGGTGGCCCGCTCGCGTGGACCGACCACCGCCCGCGCCGTGGTGCTGCTGGCCGAACTGGACCGGGAAATGCGCTCGCTGACGCGAGGCGAGGTGGGCCTGGATGATCTGGTCCAGCGGCTGCGTCAGCAGCGATCGGTCAGCACGGAGGACTTCATCAAGCTGGCCGAAGCACTCGCCGAGGGGCCGCTGGAGGCGCTGGATACCCCGTTGCTGACCGCGCCGAAGGCCAAGCACTGAGCACACCACTTCGACTGGCCGCAGCGCAGGCTCGACCGGTCGCAGCGACCGCCCGCGGGTTGCAACTTTGCGCCAGACTCAGAGTCGGTGGACTCGTTGCTGCCACCTGGGAGGTCCACGATGTCGATGTCCGTCCTGCTGCACCACTCATCACTGGGTCGACGCCGCGCGCGCGCCAGCTGGCCGGTCCTGCTGCCCGCGCTCGCCTGGCTTGGGGTCATCGCCCTGTTGCCGGCCGAACGGGTAGAGCCGGTCGGGCCGCTGACCCAGGCCCAGCTGCAGTCCGATGCCGAACAGCGTGAGCGCCTGCGTATGGTCAGCGAGGTGCTGTTGTGGCCATTTGGGCTGTCGCCGGCCGAAGCGGGCAATTCGGCCACTCGCCGAAGCTTGCGCGACTGCCTCGGCGACGATGCTCAGCTGCTCGGCCGCAGCGCCACATAACGCCCCTGCATCCGGCAGGCGCCGGCCTCTTCGCCGGTCATCGGACCGACATTCGCTTCCAGACTGGCGCGGGCCCGACCGGTGCGGTCGTAGCGGGCCAGGAAGGCCGCCTTTTCAGACTCATCTGACCAACTGCAGCGGATCTGCATGTCCGACCACAGCGGCGCCAGATACTGGATCGACTGGTCCTGAATGTAGATATCGGCCGCTCGACCGCTCTCACCGATCGCCAACCGCACCAGACCCCAGCCAGTCAGCGTAGCCGCGCTGGCCATGCTGCCACCGAAGGCGCAGCCCTTGTCGTTGATGTTCGGCGCCAACGGCAGCTGCAGACACAAGGTCAAACCGTCGTAGCTGGCCCCGCGCAGGTCCATCGCCTGGGCCAGGGGGATGCTGGCGCGCATCTCGGTCAACAGTGCAGCGAGATCGTACATGGGCAGCCCGGCCGCCAGGGGAGGCGGAGTTTAGCCCGTTTCATTCACCAGGCCTGCGCGGCGCTGGCGACCGATCTCGAACGGACCAGGGCGACACTGAAGCGCAGGGTTTCGGTCCGAACGGCGTTCCGAGCTAGGCTTGCCGGCACACGCCACGCAGTCGATTGTGCCGTCGATGTCCGCAGCCGCCCACCCAAGCCAAACCCTGATCTGGACGCGCCCACGCCTGCCAACGGCCGCCGAACGGGCGCAGTTGGCGTCGGCTGGACTGGGCTGCCTGCCATTGCCCCTGCTGGGCACCCGCCGCGCCCGCCATAGCGCCCGACTTGCGCAGGCGTTGACCGCAGCGGCCCACGCGGCACGGCGCATCTACGTCAGTGCCGAAGCCGTCGCGGCAGTCGCCCGGTTGGCGCCTCAGTTGCTGCGTCTGCCGGCGGCAGCCGTCGGACCCCACACCGCGACGTGCCTGCAGCAGCATGGCTGCAACGATGTCTGGCAGCCCGAACAGGGCCTCGGCGCCGCGGCGCTGATGGCGCTGCCGGACTGGGCCTCGCTGTCGCAGTCGCCAGTCGTGCTGTTCCATGCACCCGGTGGCGTGCGCGAACCCTTTGACAAGCTCGATCGACTGCACTCGATCGAGGTCTATCAGCGCTACCGGCGGCGGCCGTCCGCTGCGCAAGTGCAGCAGTTGCGGGCGATTCTGCCGACGGCGATCTGGCTGGGGCCGAGTACGGCGATCGTGCGGGCGCTGGCGGAGCTGTTGCAGGATCAGCGGCTCTCGGCGGGC
>JAWLAT010000008.1:0-185404 GCA_041395325.1 Lysobacterales bacterium | reverse complement strand
CTGGCGGCCGTCCAACCGAAACTCCCCAGCAGATTCAGCTTGGGATAGAGCTCGGCCATTTCGACGCCGACGCGAGCAGTCGCGGCGGCCAACGCCATCTCACTCTGCCGCACATCCGGCCGACGCCGCAACCAGGCCTGCGGATCACCCACGGCGACCAGCTCCGGCACCGCCGGCAAGGGCCGCTCGGGCGCCAACATCGCGCGCAACTCGGCCACGGGCTGCGCGGTCAACACCGCCAGCCGTTGCTCTTGCCGCACCACTTCGGCCTCGAGTTGTGGCACCTGTGCGGCGACGGACAACCCCAGCGCCCGCTGTCGCCGGACCTCCAGTTCGGTGCCGCGGCCAGCGTCCAGCATCGCTTCGAGCAGGCCGATGTTCTCCTGCAGATTGGCGACATTGCGCCGACGTCCTTGCAGCCGTTGCTGCGTACCTCGCCAGCTCAGATAGGCCTGCGCCACTTCCGCTTCGACGCTGCGCAGCACGTCGTCCAGCGCGGCCTCGGCCGCATCGGCATCGCGAAACACCGCCTCGCTTTGCCGCCGCAGACTGCCGAACAGGTCAATCTCCCAGATCGCATCGAATCCCACCCGGTAGCTGTCGTTGGTCTGCGCCACATCCGGCGGCAGATTCGGATCCCGCGCCGACGGCTTGTTGCGCTCGGCACCGCCGTCAGCAGTCACCGTCGGGAACCAGCTGTAGACCGTCAACCCACTGATCGCCCGGGTTTCATCGAGGCGTGCGGCCGCCATGGCCAGATCGCGATTGCGCTCTCGGGCCAATTGCAGCAGTGCCTGCAGATCCGGATCGCCGAGGGCGGCCCACAGACTGCCCGGCTGCGGCAGCACCGCGGCCTGCTCGGCGCTGGCCTGATCGAAACGGTCCGGCAACACCGGCTCAGGCCGGACAAAATCCGGCCCCACCGTGCAGGCGCTCAGCGCAGTGGCCAAGAAAGCGACAGTGACGGCGCGCAGTGGGGCGAGAGCGCGAGGGCTCAGGGCCCAGGGCCCAGGGCCCAGATTCACCTCGCCGCGACTGGCCATTCCAACTTCGTTCCCTGCCCTGGGCTGCTGCAATCCAGCAAGAGCAGCGGCCAGCGTCCGGCCCGAACTGGGCCCTGGGCCCTGAGCCCTGGGCCCTGTCAATTGGCCATAGCCCGAGGTTTCCAGTCGCTCATTCCGTGCGCTCATGCCACCTCTCCCGCCTGCCGAGCCAGTTCCCGTTCCATCCGCCGCTCGGCCAGCCGCCGGATCAGCACGTAGAAGACCGGCGTCAACCACAGTCCGAACAGGGTCACGCCAAGCATTCCGCAGAACACCGTCACGCCCATGACGTGGCGAATCTCGGCACCCGCGCCGTGGGCGAAGACCAGCGGCACCACACCCATGATGAAGGCGAAGCTGGTCATCAGAATCGGCCGCAGTCGCAGGTGCGAAGCCTCAATCGCCGCCTCGGTGATGCTGCGACCCTGGCGTTCCAGATCACGGGCGAACTCGACGATCAGAATCGCGTTCTTGCAGGCCAGACCCATCAGCACGACGAAACCGATCTGCGTGAAGATGTTGTTGTCGAGAAAGGTCGGGGGTCCGGTCGGTGGCCAGATCGCCAGCGACAGTCCGTGCAGGAAGTTGATCAGCCAGATGCCGCCGACCGCCGCCAGCAGCGCCATCGGCACGATCAGGATCACCGCCAGCGGCAGGCTCCAGCTCTCGTACAACGCGGCCAGCACCAGGAAGACCAGCATCACGCACAACGGGAAGACCAGCAGCGACAGATTGCCCTGCGACAACTGTTGATAGGTCAGGCCACTCCAGTCGTAGCTCATGCCCACCGGCAGCATCTCGGCGGCCATCCGGCCGGCCTGCTCGATGGCGTCATTGCCGGACATGACCGCCGGATTGGCGCCGGCTGACAGATCGGCCGCCGGGTAGCCGTTGTAGCGCAGCACCGGATCCGGACCGAAGCGCTCGTGCACCTCCAGCACACTGCCGATCGGCACCATCGCGCCGCTGTTGTTGCGAGCCTTCAGCGTCTGGATGTCGGCAATCTCGTCGCGGAAGGCCGCATCGGCCTGCGCGTAGACGCTGTAGGTCCGGCCGAACAGGTTGAGGTCGTTGATGTAGGCCGAGCCCAGGTAGATCTGCAGCGTCTGGAACACATCGGTCAGATCCAGGCCCTGTTCCTTGGCCTTGGTGCGATCGATGCGCGCCTCGATCTTCGGCACATTGGACTGATAGGAGCTGATGACCGAGTAGGGGTCGAAACCCGGCGTCTGCCGCAATCGACCGGCCAGCGCCTGCACCTGGTTGTTCAACTCACCGAAGCCCAGGCCACCGCGATCCTGCACGTACATCTCGAAGCCGGCGGCGTTGCCAAGTCCCAGCACCGGCGGCGGCATGAAGGCAAAGCCCAGACCCTCCTTCAGCTGACTGAACTGCCCGCTGAGCGCGATGGCGATGTCGCTGGCCAGTTCCTCGCGGGTGTCGAAGGACTCCAGACCGAAAAAGATCGTGCCCATGTTGGGCGTGTTGGAGAATTGCAGCGCGTTCAGGCCCGGGAAGGCGACGGCGCTCTCCACCCCCGGTGTGCGCAGCGCAATCTCGCTCATTTCCTTGACCATCGCCTCGGTGCGGTCCAGCGAGGCACCCTCCGGCATCAGCACAGCAGCGAACAGGTACTGCTTGTCCTGGGTCGGGATGAAGCCACCGGGCACGGCTCGGAAGGCCACCAGGCACAGCGCCAGCAGCAGCCCATAGACGATCAGCAAGCGGCCACCGCGACGGGTATTGCGCGCGACCGAATTGCCATAGCGCTCACCGGCCCGAGCGAAGGCACGGTTGAAGGGACGGAAGAACCAGCCCAGGCCCGACTCGATCCAACGGCCCAGGCGATCCTTTTCGGCGCCGTGGGGCTGCAGCAGCACGGCCGACAACGCCGGCGACAGGGTCAGCGAATTGAGCGCGGAGATCAGCACCGAGATCGCGATGGTGACGGCGAACTGCCGGTAGAACTCACCCGTCACGCCACCAAGGAAGGCCATCGGCACGAACACGCTGGCCAGCACCAGTGAGATGGCGATGATCGGTCCGGAGACCTCTTCCATCGCCTTGTGCGCCGCCGCCCGGGGCTGCAATCCGTTCTCGATGTGTCGCTCGACGTTCTCGACCACGACGATCGCGTCGTCGACGACGATACCGATCGCCAGCACCAGACCGAACAACGTCAGCACGTTGATCGAGAAACCGAGCAGCCAGAGGATCGCGAAAGTGCCGACGATCGACACCGGCACGGCGATCAGCGGGATGATCGAAGCGCGCCAGGTCTGCAGGAACACCACCACCACCAGCACCACCAGCGCGACTGCCTCGAGCAGCGTGGAAATCACCGCGCTGATCGATTCCTGCACGAACACGGTTGGGTCGTAGACGACGTCCCACTCCATGCCTTCCGGGAAGCTGCGCGCCAACTCGGCCATCTTGGCGCGCACGTCGGTGGACAGCTGCACGGCATTGGCGCCGGGCGCCTCGAAGATGGGTATCGCCACGGCCTGCTGGCCATCGAGCAGGGACCGCAACGCATATTCGCTGGCCCCCAGTTCGACCCGTGCCACATCGCTCAGGCGGGTGATTTCGCCATCGGCGCCGGTCTTGACGACGATCTGCTCGAACTCCTCGACGCTCTCCAACCGACCCTTGACGCTGATGGGCAGCTGAAAATCGGCCACACCCACCTGTGGTGGCGCACCGATGGCACCGGCGGAGACCTGCACGTTCTGTTCGCGAACCGCCTGGACCACATCGGAGGCGCTCATGTTGCGCGCCGCCAGTTTGTCCGGATCCAGCCACAGGCGCATCGCATAGTCGCCCGAGCCGAAGATTTGCGCCTGGCCGATGCCGGGCAGCCGATTGATCTCGTCCTTGATCCGCAAGGTGGCGTAGTTGCGCAAGTAAAGCGCGTCGTAGCGGCCATCGGGCGAGAGCAGATGCACCACCATGGTCAGCGTGGGGGATTGCTTGAGTGTCGTCACGCCGAGGGCGCGCACCGCCTCGGGCAGTCGCGGCTGCGCCTGTGCCACCCGGTTCTGCACCTGCACCTGGGCCAGATCGATGTCGGTGCCCTGGGCAAAGGTGACGGTGAGCTGCATGACGCCATCGGAACCCGAGATGGACTTCATGTAGATCATGTTCTCCACGCCGTTGACCGCCTCCTCCAGCGGGGCGGCAACGGTCTCGGAGATCGTGGTCGGATCGGCGCCCGGATAGATCGCGCGCACCATCACCGACGGCGGCACCACCTCCGGGTATTCGCTGACCGGCAGGTTGGGAATCGCCAGCAGACCGGCGACAAAAATCAGGATCGACAGGACCGCGGCAAAGATCGGCCGGTCGACGAAAAAGCGTGAGGCATCCATGGGGTGTCAGTTCCAGTTGCCCGTTCCAGTAGCCCGTTCAGAGCCACGGCAGCGCCGGGCCAGAACGTGCTGGAACAGGTTCAAAAGACGTTGGCGTTCGACGGGTAGAGTGCTTGGGTTTGGGCTCTGGCGCTCACTGGCTACTGGAACTGGCCACTGGAACTGCCCCACCCTCACCCCGCTGCTCTCGCCGCATAGCCACCTCGACCGGCTGCACCGGTGCGCCGGGGAAGAAGATCTTGCGAGTGCCGTTGACGACCACGCGGTCACCCGCCTGCAGTCCGCTGCTGACGACTCGCAGACCCTCGAACTGGCGACCCAGCTGCAAGTCGCGGCGCTGCGCCGTGTTGTTCTCGTCGATGATGTAGACGTACTTGCGGTCCTGATCGGTCAGGATCGCGCGCTCGTCGATCAGCATGGCCTGGTAGCCGGTGCGACCCAGCAACTGGACCCGAGCGAACAAGCCTGGCGTCAGCGAACCGTCAGCGTTGTCCAGCAGCGCCCGAGCGCGAATCGTGCCGGTGTGGGGATCCAGCTGGTTGTCGACGAAGACCATCTCACCCTCGCGCGGGAAGCCTTCATCGTCGGCCAGACCGACCCGGACCGGATTGCGGGCGTCACGCGAACTGGGCCGATTGCCTTGCCGCGCCAGCTGCTGATAGCGCAGGTAGACGCTCTCGTCGCCCTCGAAGGCCACATAGACCGGATCGATCGACACGAGCGTAGTCAGCACGCTCTGGCCGGCCTGCACCAGGTTGCCTGGCTTGACCAACGCTGCGCCGATCCGCCCGTCGATGGGTGCAGTGATCTGCGAGAACTCGACGTTGAGTTCGGCCTGACGCACACGGGCCTGGGCCGCGCGGATGTCGGCGTTGGCCTGAGCCACTTCGCCGTTGCGCTGCTCCAGTTCCTCGGCCGAAATCGCCTTGATGGCCGCCAGCTTTTGCGCCCGGGCCGCTTCGGTCTGAGCCAGTTCATGGCGCGTGCGGGCACGGCTGAGGTCTGCCCGAGCCGTGTCCAGCGCCGCCTGGTACTCGCGCGCATCGATGCTGAACAGCAGGTCGCCCTTGCTGACCGCACTGCCCTCTTCGAAGTGGATCTCCTGCAGATAGCCGTTGACGCGCGGCCTGAGCTCGACGCTGTCGATCGCTTCGATGTGACCGGAGAACTGGTCCCATTCGGTCACCGCTTCCTGCAGTACCGGAGCGACTTCCACCTCGGGCGGCGGAAACTCCGGCGGTCCGCCACCACCGCCACAGGCCACCAGGCTGAGCGCGCCCAGCATCACCGCCAGTCCAATCCACGCCCTGTTCGCATGCATGTCTGTCTTCCTTGTTGATCTCTGTCCATGCGCGCTGCCGGCCGCTCGTCGGCAAGCCAGCAACGCAGATTCGGGTGACCTTGCGGCCCAATTCGTCAGTGTGAATCCTCAAGCTTGCTTGAGGTCAAGCGCCCCTTTCACGGTACAAGCTTCCGGCGCCGTAGCCGCCTGGGCGGCTTCCAGTCCCCACACCGCCGCCAGACGCTCGATTTCGGCGACCAGCCGCTCGCGCAGCCCGGCTGGCAACTCGGTGCACTTCATCATGTCGGCCCAGAACAATCCGTCGCTGGCCATCCGCAGGATCCACAGCTTCAACTCTGCCTGGCACAGGTCCGATGCCGGTGGCATCGCTTCGCGGGCGAATTCGCGCACCGGCTGCAGCAGACTCGGGTCGTGGGCGACCGCGCTGAGCAGCCCGCCGATCAGCCGGCGCCGTTCCGGGTCGTCTTCCGCTGCCGAGCGCAGGTGAGCGATCACCTCGGCACCCGGGCAGTCGCCCAACTGCTGACGATGATTGGTCAAGCGCCTTGACCAATGCTCCACATCGCGCAGCACCAAGGCCTGCAGCAGCATCTCCTTGGTCGGAAAGTGGTAGGTGATGCCACCACGCGTGACGCCGCTGACGCGCGCCAGCTCGTCAAAGGTCAGGTTGGCCGCACCATGTTCCTTGACGATGCGTTCGGCCGCGTCAAGGATGGCAGGGCGAGCTTTGGGGGGTCTGGGCATGGCGATAACTATACAGGACGTTCTGTAAAGTTATTGTGTCATTTGTCATGCCCTGAGCGGGGATGCTGCCACCCCTGTGGCCATTGGCTGCGCACCAGAGGGCCACGCCCGTCGCCGGCCGTACGAGCCGAGGGAGACGAGATCACGCTCCCTACTGGTCCAGGCAGGCCATCCGGCCATTGTCAAAGGATGTACCTCGCCAGATCCTCATCCACGGCCAGTTCACCCAGTTGACGGTCTACAAAATCGGCATCGACTTTGACCTGCTGGCCGCTGCGATCGGCGGCGTCGAAGGAGAGGTCTTCGAGCAGCCGTTCCAGCACCGTGTGCAGACGGCGGGCACCGATGTTCTCCTGCCGCTCGTTGACCTGGAAGGCGATTTCGGCCAGTCGGCGAATGCCATCGGGCTGGAAGGCCAGTTGTAGACCTTCGGTATCGAGCAACGCCGTGTATTGGCGGGTCAGCGCATTCGAGGGCTCGGACAGGATCCGCTCGAAATCGTCGACGGTGAGCGCCTTCAGCTCGACCCGGATCGGAAAGCGACCCTGCAGTTCTGGAATCAGGTCCGAGGGTTTGGCCAGATGAAAGGCCCCCGAGGCGATGAAGAGCATGTGGTCGGTCTTGACCGGACCGTACTTGGTCGACACCGTCGAGCCTTCGACCAGCGGCAGCAGGTCGCGCTGCACGCCTTCGCGTGACACCCCCGCACCACCCCACTCGGAGCGCTGGCAGACCTTGTCGATCTCGTCGATGAAGACGATGCCGTTCTGCTCCGCGTTGCTCAACGCTTGCTGCTTGATGTCGTCCTCGTTGATCAGCTTGGCCGCCTCTTCCTCGATCAGCAGCGGACGCGCCTGAGCGATCGGCAATTTGCGCTTGCGGGTGCGCTGACCACCCAGATTCTGGAACAGGCCCTTGAGCTGCTGGGTCATCTCCTCCATGCCCGGCGGCGTCATGATCTCCACGCCCTGGGTCTGGGCCAGTTCGAGTTCGATCTCGGTCTGGTCCAGGCGGCCGTCGCGCAGACGCTCACGCAGCTTGTCGCGGGTCTGGCTGTCGCGGGCCTCGCTCTCGGCCGGTTGGTGATCGAAACTCAGCCCCTGGCGTCGCGGCACCAAGGCATCCAGCAGACGCTCCTCTGCCCGAGCCTCGGCCTGCTCGCGGACCTGCGCCATGGCCTGGTCACGGGTCAGCTTGACGGCACCATCGACAAGATCGCGAATGATCGTCTCCACATCCTTGCCGACGTAGCCGACCTCGGTGAACTTGGTCGCTTCGACCTTGACGAAGGGTGCGTTGGCCAGGGTTGCCAATCGGCGCGCGATCTCGGTCTTGCCCACGCCGGTGGGCCCGATCATCAGGATGTTCTTCGGCATCACCTCGTCGCGCATCTCCGGCTCCAGTTGCATCCGCCGCCAGCGGTTACGCAGCGCAATGGCCACCGCGCGCTTGGCCGGGTGCTGACCGATGATGTAGCGGTCCAGGGCATCGACGATCTGTTGGGGAGTGAGGTTCATCTGAGATCCGTGGAGATGGGGTCGAAAGGGGGACTGATCGCGCCTGGTCGATTGACCCAGGGCTCAGGGATCTGCAAGCGCGTCAGAAGAACTGAGGATCGGCCAGGCGGGCTCGCTGGACCCTAGGCCCTGGGCCCTGTGCCCTCCAACTCCTCAATCGTGAACTGGTCATTGGTGTAGACGCAGATTTCGGCGGCAATGCCCAGACTGCGCTCGACGATCTCGCGCGCCGACAGGTCGCTGCTGGCAAGCAGGGCCTTGCCGGCGGCCAGCGCAAAATTGCCGCCCGAGCCAATCGCAATCAGGCCATTCTCCGGCTCCAGCACATCGCCGTTGCCGGTGATCAGCAGGCTGGACTCGGTGTCGGCAACCGCCAGCAGTGCTTCCAGGCGACCCAGTCGCCGCTCGGTGCGCCAGTCCTTGGCCAGTTCGACGGCAGCGCGCACCAGGTGGCCCGAGTGCTTCTCCAGCTTGCCTTCGAACAACTCAAACAGCGTGAACGCGTCGGCCGTTGCCCCGGCAAATCCGGCCAGGACCTGGCCCTTCCACAAGCGTCGGACCTTGCGCGCATTGCCCTTGACGATGGTGTTGCCGAGCGAGACCTGACCATCGCCCCCCATCACCACCGATGCGCCGCGGCGCACCGACATGATCGTGGTGCCGTGAAAGCTCTCCATGTGCTGTCCAGACCCTGATGACGGTCAGCGGATCTGGGGACAACTGCGGGGAAAAGCAAGTCGGACAGCGACTACAGGCCCAGTGCAGCGATCGCCGTTCGGATCAGCGGCGCGCAGCCGTGATGTCCGGCAGGCCGGTGGTCAGCCACCAGCGCTTGGCTTCCCCGTCATAGCGCCAAAGCTGACGGTCGACGATGGAGCCGATGCTCTGCGTGTGGATGTTGGTGAACTCGATCTCTACGACCTGACTGATTCGCCCGTCGGCCGTCACGTCGCGGGACAATTCGCGATAGCCGGCCATTCGAATCTGTCTGTAGCGCTCCATGTCGGTACCACTGACCGGCTTCGCCTCCAGGACCTTCGGGTCGACAAAACCCAGTGCCAGCTCGAATTCACCCCAGCGTACATGCGAGCCGTAGGCGCGCAGGGTGTCATCCAGTGCCGAATCCTTGGTGCCCTTGCTGCAGGCGGCCAGCAGCAAAAGCAGGGCGGTGACCAACAACGCGATGCGAATCGACCCGGCACTTTTTGCGGACATGCGGAACTTCCTTCAGCGATCTTGCGTCATTCTCCGAGCCGCCGCGCGCGCTTGGCAAGCGCGAGGCGTTCACCGCGTGCTCATCCGCACAGCATTCAAGTCTGGCAGGATGGCAATGGCAACCCAGTTGTAAGGAATCGTTGATGGCCGCTCGCCTCGCCTTGATTTGCGTCGCCGCTGCTGCGCTGCTGTGCGCCGAGTCCGCCAGTGCACTGCGTTGCGGCAACAAGGTGGTCTCCACCGGCGACAGCCAATACGTGGTTCGCCAACGATGTGGCGAGCCCGACGACATCAGCCGCCGCTGGGTCACGGTCTACCAGCGCGTTTCGGTCGATCGCGAAGTCGCCGTCGATGTCGAAGTGGTCGAGTGGATCTATGACTTCGGCCCCAATCGATTGGTCACTTACCTGCGCTTCGTCGATGGTGAACTGCGCGAGGAATGGACCGACGGCTACGGCACGGTTCGCAATCGCCGCTAACGACCGCCTGCACGGCCGCTGATCGCAACGCGCATTTCCGCTTCAGAATACTGACGGCAGCGCCGGCTGCAGTGGCCGCACGTCGCGCTGATCGTCGAAGTCGGCGGGCGACAGGATGTGGAACAGCCCCAACTTGCGACAGCGTCGCGCCAGCATCAGCAAGTCCCGATCTCGAGTGAGCAGCATCTGGGCACCGCCGCGGGCGGCCAATTCCAGAAACTTCTGATCATCCGGATCACGGCAGCGCGGCAATGCAGGAGGCAAAGGCCCGAGCGGATCCTGCAACCAGTGCCTCGCGGCTTGCCAAAGCTGCTGTTGCCGTTCGGTTGAGAGCGCCCATTGCGCGTAGCCCAGGACCCGCCGGAACTCCTCCAGACACCCCGCGTCGAGCAGTGGCAGCAGTCGGCCTTTATCGATCGCTCGTCGAATTCCGGCACTTCCAGTGTCACCAAACAGCAGCAGATCCAGCCAGACGTTGGTGTCCAGCACTGCGCGCAGGGGCTGCACTACACTGGCGTCCGGTTTTGGCGCGGAGTCGGGCATGCAGCGATTGTGCCGCATTGAGGAGATCCCCGATGGTGGAGCCATTGAGGTCGGGGACGGTGACGGTCCGGATACGCTGGTCGTGCTGCGTCTGGGACCGGAAGTGCGTGCCTATCTCAATGTCTGTCCACACGCGGGCCGGCCTTTGAACTGGGCACCAGGGCGATTTCTGATCGGCCATGGGCAGCTGGTCTGCGCCGCGCATGGTGCGGCATTTCGTCCGGAGGACGGTCATTGCATCGGGGGTCCGTGTCGCGGCGAATCGCTGCAGGCGATTGCCGTCGAACTGCGGGATGGCGAGGTCTGGCGCGGCTGAGTTGTCGTCAAGACGTTTCAAATGTTAGCCGGGCGCGCGATAACGCCTATACTGCAGCCATCATGCCCAGTGACCCGACGACCACTGCAAAGCCACCACTGGACCTGGCCTGGCTGAACGCGCTGGATGGCCAGTTTCCGCCCGATACCACCGAGCGGGAGATTCCTGCCGTGGCCGATGCGGCTGAACTGATGCGTGCACGGCGCTTCGACCTGTTCGCAGTGATGTCCGAAGTGGGCGAGAGCTTCCTGCAGACTTTCGGTGCCGGCTATGCCGGTCGCTTGCGGCAGGTGCAGGATGCGTTGGCGCTGAGTTTCGCGCGCATGGCCTGTCGTCATGGCAGTTGGGGCAGTGACCTGCACCACTACCACAATGAGGGTCATGCGCTGGAACTGCTCAACGGCCGCCTGGCGCGAATACGCCTGCAGCTGGGTTGGTCTGTGCTGCAACCCGATGACTGGCTTTGCCTGGCACTGTTCGCCACCTGCCATGACTTGCGCCAGCGAGAAGCACCGGATTGGCCCCGCGGGGTCGGCGCCAATGAACGCGCCAGCATCGCCGAGAGTTTCCGCATCCTTGATCGCTGCGGCTTTGATCGTCAGACCGATCGCAGTTATTACGAGAACCTTGGCTGGATGATTGCCGGCAGCACCTTCGATGCCCGGCCCACAGTGGGCGGACGATTCAATACGGCTGACGATGCCTCCTCCGGCGGCTGTCTGGCGCCCAAGCTGGTGGCCAAGATCCGGCAGGAACAGGGTGACAAGGCCATTTCAGCAGAACTCGAGCACCGCTTCGGGTTGATGCTGATTGCCGCCGACATCGACACCGCCAATGTCGGCGAACCTTTCCTCGCCCTGGTCGGCAGTGCGGTCAGATTGGCGCTGGAAAGCCAGATGCGGGCCGGGCGCTCAATCGACAGCACCGAGTCGGCCCGACCCGTGTTCGATTTCCTGACCCAGGGTCAGGAGCGCTATTTCCACGAGTTGCATCGCTTTGTCTCGGAGATCGGCGAGCGCGTCTTTGGTCCGGGCAAGGCGGCCAACGACGCACGGGTGCGTCAGCAGGGCGAGCGCATGCGCCAACGCTATGGCGATCGCGTCGACCAGGGCATGACCGGCCAACAGCTGATCGATGCGTACGTGGCCTCGGCCAGCGAACTGGCCTGAGTCTGCCCCTCCGGGCGCGACGGCCAATTCCGCCTTGCGGACCCGATGAGCAGTCCGAGCCCCGCAACGCCGCGATCGCTGCAGCAACGCCTGCGCCGTGATCGAAACCTGCTGCGAATCACCAGTTCGGCCGCCGTGCTGACGGCATTGTCCTTGCTGCTGGTACTCGGGTTCCTGGTGACAACGGCCGCACCGCTGCTCGACCCGCGACCCTCGCGCCCTCAGCCGCTGGCAGAATGGACCGATCCGGCACAGGGCTTTCCGCCCGCTCGATTGCAGTTCGATGCCGACGGTGTCTGGCAGGCCGACGACAGCGTGAGCACCGGCGGCAGCCAGCTGTTGCCATTCGGCAGCGACGGCAACCGCCGTTGCTTCGAGCCCGGTGCGCGGCGCTGGTGCCTGCAGGCATTGCGCCGCGGTGACGGCGAGGGTCCGAACAATGCCTTGCGCTTGCAGATCGAGGGCGAGCCTCCAGAACAGGCGGAGTTGATCGTTGGCGATATCGCCGACTGGATTGCCGGTACCGACGGCCGGTCGGCACTGACCAGCATGGTGGACGGTCGCGTGCTCTGGATCACCGCAGCGCGCGACCGGGCCGGTGTCCTGCAATTGCTGGCCCAGCCGGCGCTCCAGCAGGAACTGCCCAGTCCCGTGGTCAGCTGGCAGCGACCGGACCAGGGCAGCGAAGAGCTTCTGGCCCTGCATGCAGACGGTCGACTCGGCCTGCTGCGCCCGGGCACCGGCAGCTGGCGGGAACTGTGGCCAGCAGATGCCGCGCTGGTAGCCAATCAGGCACGCCTGTACGCGGGTGATGGGCGTTTGGCGCGCTGGCAGGATGGGCACGTTAGGTTGCATGACTTGGGCGATGCGACCCGCGCGGGACTGCGCGATCTGTGGCAAGCGCAATCGCGACCCGGGCAACCACAGCCCAGTCAGCTCTGGCAGGCGCATGCCAATGCGCCCGAGGCCTCCACCCACCTCAATCTGTGGCCGTTGCTGCTCGGTTCACTGAAGGCAGCCTGCCTCGGTCTGCTCATTGCCGCGCCGCTGGCGATGGGTGCCGCCATGCATGCCGTCCAGTATCGATCCGGTCGCCTCAAGCACCGATTGAAAGCCGGACTGGAGCTCTGCGAAGCGATCCCGACGGTGGTTCTCGGGATGCTGGCACTGCTGTGGCTGGCCCCATGGCTGGAACAGCACCTGGGGCTCGCTCTGGCGGCACTGCTGGGCTGGCTGATCGCCTTTCTCTGGCCGGCGCGCCGTCACTCAAGTGAGCTGAGCGATGGTCAGCGCGCCCGCGGCATCCTGCGCCGAGCACTGCTTGGGCTGGGCCTGGGCAGCCTCCTTGGCGCCTGGCTGGAACAGCAACTGCCGGGCGGACAGCTGACACTGGCCATGGGACAGTGGTGGGGCCTGCAGTACCAGACCTACAACAGCATCGTGGTGGCACTGGTCGTCGGTCTGGCCATCTCCCCGACGCTCTACTCGCTGACGGATGAGGCATTGCAGGCCGCACCTCCAGACTGGCAGGAGGCGGCCCTGGCGCTGGGGGCGAGCCGACGCGATACGCTGTTCGGTCTGTTGCTGCCGGCCGCAGCACCCGGATTGCTCGCCGCCTTGCTGGTGAGCTTTGGCCGGGCGTTGGGCGAGACGCTGATCGTCCTGATGGTCTCGGGCAATACGCCGCTGACCACACTCGACCCACTGCAGGGACTGCGCAGCATCAGCGCCACGCTGGTGCTGGAGGCACCGCAGGCGGTGCCCGGCACGCTGCACTATCAGGCCCTGTTGCTCGCGGCATTGCTGTTGACCCTGGGTAGCGTGGCGATGAATCTGCTGGCCCAGCGCTGGCTGCGGCCACGAGATTCGGCATGAATCCCTATCCTTGGCGAGGGCCGCTTTCGCGACTGACCGGGGGTCTGCTGGTGTTGCTGCTGGCCGGATTCCTGCTGGTCGGCATGAGCGTGCTGCTGGGCGGCGTGGCCGGACTGGCCCCGAGACCGTTGCTGCAGGTTGAACTACGCGACCAGCCGCCGCTGGCCGGATTGCTGTTGCAGACTGAAGTGACACACCTCGACCTGCTGACCGGCATCGATGCCGGTCGCGTGCGCTGGCAGCGATTGCCTCGGGAACAGGTAATGTCGATCTCCGAACCAACCGCCGCTTGCGCCGCCAGCAACGCCGAAGGCGAGTTGCTGGTGCAAAGTCCCTGCACCGCGGACCCGCAGCGCTGGCAATTGGCCTTCCCCAATGATGGCCGCTGGCTGGCCGGTCTCGGGCGCTGGTACGACAGTCTGCGGAATTTTCTGCTGGCGCCGGCGCGAGCCGATGGACAAGGCGGCATATCGGCTGCACTCGTCGGCACCTTCGTGCTGGTGCTGCTGATGACATTACTGGTGCTGCCTTTCGGCGTTGCTGTCGGCCTGTACCTGGCCGAATTTGCCGGGACCACTCGACACACGCGCTGGCTGCGCCAGGTGCTGGCGCAACTGGCGGCGATCCCGTCGGTGGTCTACGGACTGGTGGGACTGGGCCTGTTCGTCCACGGTTTCGGTCACCAGATTGACCAGTGGTTCCACGCCGACCGGCTGCCCAGCCCGACCTATGCCAGTGGTGGCCTGCTGTGGGCATCTCTGGTGCTGGCCCTGTTGACGCTGCCGCTGGTTGTGGTCGTCAGCGAACAGGGCTTCAGGCGCGTACCGGGCGGCTTGCGTGAGGCCAGTCTGGCACTCGGTGCAACGCGCAGCGAGACCATCTTTGGCGTCCTGTTGCCCGCGGCCCGGCCGGCGCTGCTGACAGCCCTGATTCTGGCCATCGCACGCGCGAGTGCCGAAGTCGCGCCACTGCTGCTGGTGGGCGCCGTTCGCTATGCAGCCCAGTTGCCAATCAGCACAGAGGCACCCTTCCTGCATCTGGAGCGCCCCTTCATGCACCTCGGCTATCGGGTGCTGGATCTGGCCACCAGCGCCGGTGGACACACCCTCGCTGTGCAGCAGGCCTTTGCCTGCGCACTGGCGCTGTTGCTGCTGGTGCTGGCACTCAATGGAGCCGCCATCTACGCTCGCGCCATCCTGCGGCTGCGCCACGAGAAGCTGTCACCATGAGCGAAGGCGAGGCAGCCCCGACCGCACAGCCGGCGGCACTGCAGACTGTCGACCTGGGCCTGCAGATCGGGCGCCGTCGCGTACTGCAGGGCATTGACATCGCCTTTCCGTCGAACAGCGTCACCGCGCTGATCGGCCCCTCGGGATGCGGCAAGACCAGCTTCCTGCGCTGTTTGAACCGCCTGACCGAGCTGTGGCCGGGTGCACAGGTGACCGGTCAGGTGCTGCTGCAAGGTATGGATGTGGACAGCAGCAGACTGCCGCTGCCCGAACTGCGCCGACGGATCGGCATGGTGTTCCAACGCCCCAACCCATTCCCCGGCAGTGTGTTCGACAACGTCGCCTACGGTGTACGCCTGCATCGACGCTGCCAGCGGCAGGCGCTGGAAGAGATCGTCGAAGCCGCGCTGCATTCAGTGGGGCTGTGGGAGGAAGTGCGCGATCGCCTGGATGAGGAAGCCCTGGCGCTGTCGCTGGGGCAGCAGCAGCGCCTGGTGCTGGCACGCGCGCTGGCCGTGGAGCCTGAGGTGCTACTGCTGGACGAACCGGCATCGTCGCTGGATCCAATCTCCACGCTGCGCATCGAAACCCTGATCGCCGAGCTGAAGTCTCGCTACACCATCGTCCTGGTGACGCACAACGTGCAGCAGGCTGCCCGGGTGGCCGACTACACCGCCTTTCTCTATGACGGTCGCCTGCTGGAATGGGACGAATCGGTCCAGCTGTTCACCAATCCCCGATTGCAGGAAACCGAGGACTACATCACCGGTCGGTACGGGTAGCGTCGCCACGTTGGAAGATGGCGGGCCCAGGGCAAGCGCCCCGGGCCCGGAACCTTCAGGGCGACTCGGCGCTGAAGCGACGCGCCTGGATGCCTTCCACCCGGCCGATGCGGGCCTGTTCGTGCACCCACAACTCGCCATCGTGCTCAAAGCGGATGGTGCCGTCGACACGGGCACCGGCGCCGATGATCACGCGGGCCGGCTTGGGGTTGTTGCTCCAGCACAGACCCCAACAGCTGTTCTTCACCACCAGCAGGTCACCCTGCACATGGGTCTGACCATCCAGCCGAACCTCACCACTGCGGGTACGGACTTCGCCCTCGACTGTGGTATCGCGTAGTCGGATATGGCCGCTGCCGGTGTCGATGTCCTGACCGACCCAGGCGTTGCGCAGATCCACGCCGCCGGAACCGGTATCGATCTTGCCGCTGATGCGGGCACCTTCGCCGAGTTCCACGCCGCCTGAGCCGGTGTCGATCTTGCCGTCGACAACGACATTGCGGCCACCTTCGACCCCACCGGAGCCAGTGTCGATGGACTTGACCTCGACGTCGTCGCCCATGCGTACCGGGCCGGAACCGGTGTCGATGCGCCCGGCGCGAGTTCGATCCGCCATCTCCACGCCGCCGGAACCGGTGTCGATGTTGCCGCTGCTGGCGCCCTTGCCCAGGTAAACACGGCCACTGCCAGTATCAATGCGCCGGGCACTGGCGCCGTCTTCCAACTCGACGCTGCCGCTGCCGGTGTCAATCACGCCCACTTCCAGACCGGCCGGCACGCGCACCTTGCGGGAACCGGAATCGACGTTCTCGCCGGCCTCCGCCACCACGGTGGCCGCCCACAAGACAGTGCCGGGCACCAGCGCCAGCAGCAAAGCGGACAGCAGGCGGACAGCGGTTTGCGGCCCCGGACGCAAACGGGAGGGACTGGAAAAGTCGATGGTGACGCCATTGCGATGCATCAGTAGCACTCCTTCGCGAAAACGGAGTACGACCAATGCAATGTGCGTGCCACGCCGCGATCTGGGCCTCAGCGATGCGCCAGCGCGCTGGCCAGCGGCCCCAGCAGCGGATCCAAGGCTTGCTGGGTATTTGCCGCCGCATTCAGGCTGGTGAAACTGACCTGAGTTTGATGCATCCGACCGATCGGCTGGCGCTCGGCCACGTCGTAGGCCCGCAACCTCAGCTGCGCCGTGTACTGCGTGCTGCGCTCGCCGTAGTAGGTCAGTTCCTGTTGACCAACCGGCACCACCCGCAGCGTCACGATGGTACGGGCGACGCCCGCGCGGGCGACTGCACCGAGCAGGCCTGGAAGGTCATCGTCGGAGTAGCGCCCCAGACCGGGCACCATCTCGGTGTCCGCCAGACGAACGCCTTCGGCTTCCAGTGCAGCTTCAATGGCCGCTTGAGCGGGCCCGGTCACGGCCGGATCACCGATGGCCAGCACCAGCGTGCGCTCGGGCAAGCGCGCTGGCGGTGGTGCCGGGCGACGCTCCGGAGCGCTCTCGCTGCGCATCGCCACGCGCTCCTGTCGCGCTTCGGCCAGTCGCTGCAGCGGACGAGGTGGCGGGTTGGCTGCTGCGGGACCGGCAGGCTGGGCTTCGGCCAAGGTGGCCGCCGGCACCGACTCGACCGGGGTGGATGGCGTCTCCGCGGACGGGGCGGCCACCGCGAGTTGTTGCGGTACGGCATTGGCGACGAGTTCAGCCTGAGCGGGCTCCGGCAAGCGGCTCGGCAACGCGGCACTGTCGTGTACCGGTTCCACGCCCGCGCTGATTTGGGCCGTATCGGCACCCGCCACGCTTGCATGATCAGCCGCAGCAGCATCTGGAGCGACCGACGAAGCAGCCGGGCCTGGAGGTTCGCCGGACGACGTCGCGGCCGCGGTCGGCAGACTGGCGGCAGCCAGCGGTGGCGCCGCGCTGTCTGAGCTGCGCAGCAACACCATCGCCGTCGCCGCGGCCATGGCCAACAACAGCGCCGCAGCGACGGCCACCGGCAACCAGCGCGAACGACGTGGCGCGGCCGCCTTCACTGGCGGCACCGGTGTGGGCATGACGGCTGTAGGTCCGGCCGCGGGCGTGGGCTGAGCTGACGGCGCTGCGGACTGGACCGGCGCAGGCGGCGGCGTTGCCGGTCTGGCCGGTACGGGCGTCGCCAGGCTCGTTTCGGCGGTGGCCCGACTCGGCACCGGTGTGTGACCAGTCTGACCCGGGTGGTAGGGCGTGCCGGCCGCCAGCAGCGCTTCCACCAATGCCTGGCAATTCTGATAGCGCGCTTCCGGGTCCTTGGCCACCATCGCTTCGAGAATCTGCACGGTGTATTCGTCGACATCGGCTGCCAGATCGCGCACGTCGGGCAGATTGCTCTGCACCACGCTGAGCATCAGGCCGAGCGGCGATTCATCCAGGAAGGGCATCCGCCCGGTCAACATCTCGAACAGCACGATGCCAAGCGAGAAAATGTCCGAGCGCGCATCGGTGGGCTTGCCCAGACAGACCTCAGGCGACAGATAGCCGGGCGTGCCGACCAGCTGGCCGGTGCCGGTGAGCTTCTGCTGCATGTCGGAAGCGGCCAATGCAATGCCGAAGTCCGCCACCTTGACCACGCCGCGCGTGGAGATCAGCAGATTGGCCGGCTTGATGTCGCGATGCACCACACCGAATTCGTGCGCCACGGCCAGGCCCTGGGCGGCCTGCAGAATGATCCGACGCGCCTCCAGCGACGCGAGTCGGCCTTCCCGCTTGAGCCGGTCGGCGACGGACTCGCCTTCGACGAATTCCATCGCGAAATAGGGCAGCCCGCGGTCTTCGCCGACGAAATAGATCGGCACGATGTGCGCATCGCTGAGCTGCGCCATGCTGCGCGCTTCGCGCATGAAGCGCTCAACCACCGCGGGATTGCTGGCCAGGTGATCGGCGAGCGTCTTGATCGCCACGTGACGATTGAGCGAGGTCTCGAAACCCTTGTAGACCACGCCCATGCCGCCGCGGCCGAGCTCGGCAACGATTTCGTAGTGTCCGATGTGTTTGCGCATATGTTCCGCCGCCCTCAAGCGTCGGCCTGATCCGATGCCAGTCTACTCCTGACTGCGCGCACCTCAGGCCTGCTGCAGCAGCGAACGCTGCAAGGCAGTTCACAGGGACATGACGACGACCAGCCATTCAGCCGGCAGTCGAGTGTTTACGCACCGCCTGCGGCGATGTCGGGGCTACACTGAGGCCATCCTGGGGAGGGAGACTGGCAATGAAACGACGTGACGTATTGGCAGGCGCCGTGGTGGGCGCTGGTGTGGCCGCATGCAGCCGCCCGGAAGGTGAGCCCGTGGTGGCACAGGCACCAGCCGCCAAGCCAATCGAATGGAAGATGGTGACCACCTGGCCGGCGAATTTCCCCGGCCTGGGCGTGGGCGCCAGCCGTCTGGCCGAGCGCATCGGTCAGCTCAGCGGCGGCCGGCTGACCGTCAAGGTCTATGGTGCCGGCGAACTGGTGCCGGCGCTGGAAGTGTTCGACGCAGTGTCCACCGGCACCGCCGAAATGGGCCATGGTGGTGCCTACTACTGGAAGGGCAAGTCCGAGGCGGCGCAGTTTTTCTCGGCCGTTCCCTTCGGCATGAACGGTCAGGAAATGAATGGCTGGCTCTATCACGGTGGCGGCCTGGAACTGTGGACCCGGCTCTATGCCCGCTTTGGTCTGGTGCCCTTTCCGGGCGGCAACAGCGGCGTGCAAATGGGCGGCTGGTTCAACCGGGAGATCAATCAGGTCAGCGACCTGCAGGGTCTGAAGATGCGCATCCCGGGTCTGGGCGGGGAAGTTCTGGCCCGATTGGGTGGCACCTCGGTGAACATCCCCGGGGGTGAGCTGTTCACCGCGATGCAGCAGGGCACGATCGATGCCACCGAGTGGGTCGGTCCCTACAACGACCTCGCCTTCGGCCTGTACAAGGTGGCCAAGTACTACTACTACCCCGGCTGGCACGAACCGGGCACCACCCTGGAGTGCATGGTCAACAAGGCGGCTTTCGACGCGCTGCCGGCCGACCTGCGGGCGATCGTCGAGGCCGCCTCTCGCAGCACCAACGAGGACATGCTGGCCGACTTCACCGCCAACAATCAGGCCGCGCTGGAGACGCTGGTCAATGAGCACGGCGTCGATCTACGCCCATTCCCGCGCGAAGTGCTCAATGCGCTGCGCGAAGCGAGCGAGACCGTCGTTGCCGAAGTGGCCGCGCGCGACGCCTTCGCCGCCGAGGTCTACGACAGCTACCGGCAATTCCTGCAGCGGGCGCGGCGCTGGCATGACGTCAGCGAACGTGCCTATTACGCCGCGCGGGAGAGTGCTTGAGTCGTTCGACCGTTCCGTCGCGATGGGTGCCGACCCGGAGGCGTGATTCCAGCCCGGGTCGGCATGGGCAGCTGGCGCGATGACCCGCGTACCCAAGCTGCGTCCGCCTGAAGCGGCGCGGCGCCCGCAGGTCACGCTTGGCGGGGGCAGCGACGAGTATGCCTGGCTACGCGATGACGATCGTCGAGATGGAGCCGTGCTGGCGCATCTGCGTCGCGAGAATCGCTACACCGAGCGCTGGCTGAGTCGACTGGCGGAACCGATCCGCCAGTTGGAAACCGAATTGCGGGGCCGGATCCCGCCGGCCGATCAGGCACTGCCGATTCGCCGCGGTGATTACGACTACTACTGGGAGGACCGCCCTGGTCGCGATCACCCGCGCTATTGGCGCAAGCCCGCAGCCGGGGGCGAAGCTCAGTTGCTGCTGGACGCACAGCGGCGCTCGAAGGGGGCCGATGGCTACGAACTCGGTGCGCTGGCGATCTCGCCGAACGGCCGCTGGCTGGCCGTTACCGAGGATCATCAGGGCAGCGGCGTCTACACCCTGGCCATCCGCGATCTGCAGCGTCGGCGCTGGCTGTTGCAGCGCGTCGCCGGGGTCGACGCCGATGTGGTCTGGGCCAATGACGATCGCCATCTGTTCTACGTCCACAAGGATCCGCAATCGCTGGCCGCACTGGAAGTTCGGCGCCACCGGCGCGGCAGCGACGCCGAAACGGATGCGGTCGTCCATCGGGAAGCCGACCCGTCGTACTACGTTGGTCTGTATGCCTCGCATTCCCATCGCCACCTGCTGATCCATGCCGAGGCCACCCGCAGCAGCCGACTGTTGCGCATCGACGCCGATCGACCCCTGCTGCCTCCGGTTCCGCTGCCCACACCGGGCTCACCGGAGCAGCCGCAACGCCTGCGCTACGATGATGACGGCCAGTCGGCGTGGCTGCTCAGCGATCTGGATGCGCCAGATTTCAGTTGTGGCGCTGCGAACTTGCTGCGCTGACTCCTGCGGCCGCTTCGCCCTGGCAATTGCACGTGGCCCGTTCACCGGCCGTGGTGCTCGAGGATTTTCTGCCGCTGTCTGGCGATCGCCTGATCCTGGTCGAGCGACGACAGGCACAGCTGGGGCTGCGCCTGCGCCAGTCCGGGCACCCGGATCGACTGCTGTTTGAGGCCGATGGCCTGACTGCGCTGACCCTGGACGACAATCCCGAACCCGACCCTGCTGCCTTGCGGGTGCGTCGGGACAGCTGGCATCAACCCGGCGAAACGCTGTCGCTGAACTTCGAGACCGGCGACTTGCAGTTGCTCAAGCGCGACGCGCTGGCCGGCCCCTTCGATCCGACGGCCTATGTGGGAAAGAGGATTTGGGGCCTTGCCGACGACGGGGTCGAGATCCCGATTTCGCTGCTGGCTCGGCGCGACTTGCTGGCGAGCGGGCCTGCTCCCGTATGGCTGTATGGCTACGGCGCCTACGGCGACAGTCTGGATCCGGGCTTCGACGCTGACCGGCTGTCGTTGCTGGATCGTGGCGCGGTCATTGCGATGGCGCATGTCCGTGGCGGCGGCGAACTGGGCGCTGCGTGGCACGACGCGGGTCGCACCGAGCACAAGGCCCAGAGTTTTGCCGACTTCGAAGCCGTGGCCGAGTGCCTGCTGCGCTTGGGCGTGGCCGCATCTGGTCAGATCGTGGCGGTCGGTGGCAGTGCCGGCGGTCTGCTGGTGGCTGCCAGCCTCAATCGTCGGCCCGATTTGTTTGCCGGAGCGGTGTTGCAGGTGCCCTTTGTCGACGTCCTGAACACTATGCTCGATGCCAGTCTGCCGCTGACCCAGCTGGAATACGGCGAGTGGGGTGATCCGCGGCAGGCCGATGCGCGGGCACGAATCGCCAGCTGGTCGCCCTATGAGCAGCTCCACGCCGGTCCCTATCCCCCGCTGCTGGTCACCGCGGGCTTGCACGATGGGCAGGTGTCCTATTGGGAAGCGGCCAAGTATGTGGCGAGATTGCGACAGCGCAGTCCTGCCTCCGACACGGTCCTGTTGCGCACCGATCTGGGCACGGGTCATCAGGGCCCAAGTGGCCGCTACAACAGCGTGCGCGACAGTGCAATTGAACTCGTCTTCGCGCTGCATGCGTTGGGTGTGCACCTGACGGCCGCTCGCTGAGCCCGTCATTCAGTCGGCCGTGGTTGCCGCAGCGACAGCAGCACCGAGCCACCGATCAGACTGGCAATCACCAGCAACGAGTGCGCCGTCGAGATCGGCCAAAGGTGTGCGAGCAGCATCTTGCTGCCAATGAACAGCAGCACCAGGGCCAAGCCCTTGCCGAGCAGCACGAAGCGGTCAGCCAGCCCGGCCAGCAGGAAGTAGATCGCACGCAATCCCAGGATCGCCAGCACATTGCTGCTCAGGACCAGAAAAGGGTCGGTGGTGATCAGGAAAATCGCCGGAATCGAGTCGATCGCAAAGATCAGATCGGTCACGCCAATCATGATCACCGTCAGCAGCATCGGCGTCGCACACCATAGGCCGTGATGCCGCACCAGCAGTCGGCCGCCGCTGAAGTCGGTGACGATCGGCAAGCGCCAGTGCAACCAGCCCAGCACCGGATTGGTGTGGAAATCATGCTCCGCTGGACCATGACGCAAAGTGCGCAGGCCCACGAAGATCAGCAATGCCCCAAAGCCATACAGGATCCATTCGAAACGGGCGATCAACCATGCGCCAATCAGGATCATCACCGAGCGCAGGACGATCGCACCGATGATGCCGATGACCAGGGCTTTCTTCTGCAGCGCTTCGGGCACCTTGAACAACGTGAACAACGTCAGAAAGACAAAGATGTTGTCGACCGCCAGTGCCTTTTCCAGCAGATAGCCGGTCAAAAACTCCTGCGTTCTCGCCGTAGCGAAGTCCATGCCATGGTGACGTTGCAGCCAGATCCAGAGCAGCGCCGCAAAGACCAGAGCCACGGTGATCCAGACCAGGGTCCAGTGCAGCGCCTCACGCACGCCCACCCGGCGCGCGCCACGCCGATGCAGCATGCGCAGATCAATGCTCAGCGCCGTGAGCACCAGCGCGACAAAACTGATCCACAAGCTCGGTGTGGCGACGCTGGTCATTGATTCGGACATGACTCGGACGGCAAGACACCAGCATAGCCAGATGTCGCTCGACCGCGACTCAGTGCGATGGGGACAGCTATTCCTGCGGCGGCACTGCCCGCTGGACGGCATTGCCCGCGTTTCGCCCCTGCCCGCGCCACCCACTGGGCCTAGTCTAGAGCCGCAAAACCGCGTGCTGTGGGAGAAGGGCAATGGGTCAGGTCAGCGAACAGGCCAGTTCGATCGTCGCAACGACACAACCCCCGGTGGGGCCGAGTCTGCCCGACTGGAGCCCGCCGCCATTGCCCACCGGTGTGGCCCTGGACGGCATGCGCATTCGGCTCGAACCGCTCAACGCCGGCAGTCATGGTGGCGACCTGGCTCAAGCGCTGGCCGGCGGCGAGCAGGACCGTTTGTGGGCCTACATGGCCAGCGGCCCCTTCGATTCGGTTCCCGCCTTTGTCACCTGGTTGCAGCGGCATGCGCAGGCAGACAACCGCGTCAGCTATGCGCTGGTGGACCCGCGCAGCGGCCATGCGCTGGGTCTGGCGAGCTATCTGCGAATGGATCCGGCGATGGGCTCGCTGGAGATCGGTCACTTGTGCTTCGGTCCCCAATTGCAGCGCACCACGGCCTCGACCGAGGCGCTCTATCTGCTGTTGCGTCATGCCTTCGATGGGCTGGGCTACCGGCGCTGCGAATGGAAGTGCGATCACCTCAATGCACCGTCGCGACGCGCCGCCGAGCGATTGGGCTTTCGCTTCGAAGGTATCCATCGGCAGGCCATGGTGATCAAGGGCCGCAACCGCGACACTGCCTGGTATTCGATCCTGGATCGCGAGTGGCCGGCGCTGCGGCAGGAACTGGAACGCTGGCTGGCGCCGGAGAACTTCGACCGCGAAGGCCGTCAGCGCCAGCGCCTGGGTACAGCGGCGGTGGCGGCCGCCTGATTCGACGCAGTCCCGTCGAACGCCCTGCCCATGCGATGCTAGCGGCCGGCAGTCCGGCCTACGGATGCAGCAGGAGTCAGCGGTGTCGGCCCCGGTCAGCGTCGCATCACTACAACGGATCTCCGTCCCGGTCCACGCCGAGGCCTACGAAGGTCTGGGCGATATCCAGGGCGTGTTGGTCTTTGATGGGCAGTGCGTACGGCTGTCCTTCCAGACTGCCGATGCGCTGTTCGGCGTGCTGAAGTCCAAGGCACAGGAGCTGCAGCTGGCGCTCGACGCCATTGACGAAGTGGGCTACGGGCTGGGCTGGTTCTGGCTGCTGCCCTATCTGGAGCTGCGCCTGAACGACTTTGGCCTGCTCAGCCAGGTGCCGGCCGCCAGACACGGTCGGCTGCGCTTGCGTGTGCGCTTCGCCGACCGGCATCTCGCGCGACGTTTCGCCGAGCAACTGCGCTTCGCCCGCGCCGAACACCTGCACCGCAGCATTGACGGCAGCCTGCCAGCGACATCGTCCGAGACGGACATGATCGCGCCCCCGCCGCTCCCCAAGAGCGGCCAGATCGACGCCAACCCACCTGGCCCGGTACCCGAAGAGCTCGCCGAGCGTCAAACCACGCGAAACTGAAGCTCAGGCGGGCGACAGCGGCCAAACATAAAGCAGGCAGGGCAGACCGATGGCCACCACCAGGGCTTCCAGTGGCAGGCCCAGGCGCCAGTAGTCGCCGAAGCGAAAGCCACCCGGCCCCAGGATCAACGTGTTGTTCTGATGGCCGATCGGGGTAAGGAAGGCGCAGGAACCGCCGATGGCGACCGCCATCAGGAATGGGTCAGCCGCCACACCCAGCGTAGTCGCAGTGCCGATGGCAATCGGACACATGACGGCGGCCGTTGCCGCGTTGTTCATGAAGTCCGATAGCGTCATCGTCACGACCAGCACCAGCGCCAGCGCCCAGATGGCGTGACCCTGCGCCACCTGTGTGACCAGCAGATCGGCCAGCAAGCTGGCCACGCCGGTACTGGACAGGGCATTCGCCACCGGAATCAGCGCCGCCAGCAGGACGATCACCGGCCAGTCGATGGCTTGGTAGATTCGACGCAAGGGAACGATCCGCAACAGCCCAAAGAGCAGTGCGCCGGCCGCGAAACTGATCGCTGCAGGCCACCAGCCGCTGGCCGCCAGGGCCACCGCAGCCAACATCGTGAGTGCTGCGATGGCCGCCTGTCGCCGGTCCGGCAAATGGATTGCGCGCGGGGCCAAGGGCACGCATTCGAACTCGCTGGCGAACTCCGCCAAGGCTTCGTCAGAGCCCTGCAGCAGCAGCACATCGCCGCCTTCCAGCCGAATCGTGCGCAATCGTTGCACCCGACGGTCCCCGTGGCGTGAAATGGCCAGCAAGTTGATGCCGAAGCGCGTCCGCAATTGCAGATCCCGGGCGGTCCGCCCCACCAACATCGCATGCGGCATCACGACGTACTCGCCCAGACCGGTTTCGCCCGCGTCGTCGCTGGAACCGCGTTGGTCCTCGACTACCGGTTCTTCGGATTCGGCCTCGGTCTGATCCGACGCGTCACCGACAGGCTTTTCCGGCTCCACCTCTTCTTCCAGCTTCAAGCCGAGGCTGCCAATGGCGTTGCCGAAACTGTCGGGCTCGGCCTCCAGTACCAGCAGGTCCCCCTCCTTGATGAGCCGGCCAGGGCTGGGCGCCAGCATGCGCAGCTCGTTGCGGATCAGTGCGACGACCTGTGCGCCGCTGTCCTCCAGCTTGGCGTCGACCTCGCGCAGACGCTTGCCGATCACTGAAGCGCCTTCGCTGACACGAACTTCGGTCATGTAGCGCGCGGTATCAAAGCCCTCGCTGCGCCCGCTGCGAACGGGCACCAGGCGCCAGCCCAGCAGCAACAGAAAAAGCAGACCGGACCCGGCCACCGCCAGGCCCACTGGCGCAAAGTCGAACATCGTGAAGGCGGCGCCGTTGGCGTGCTCGGCGCGGAAGCCAGCCACTATCAGATTGGGTGGTGTACCGATCAGCGTGGTCATGCCGCCGAAGATGGTGGCGAAGGCCAGCGGCATCAGCAGGCGCCCGGGCGGCAGCTCATGTCGCGCAGCGACTTGCAGGGCCAACGGCATCAACATGGCCATCGCGCCGACGTTGTTCATGAAGGCCGAGAGCAGCGCACCAAGCAGGGCCAGTACGGTCAGGCTGATCATCGGACCAGCGGCGCGTGGCAACAACTTCTGGGCCAGTACCTGCACGGCACCGGAAGCTTCCAGTCCGGCGCTGAGAATCAGCACGCAGGCGACCGTGATGACCGCCGGGTGACCAAAGCCGCTGAAGGCCGATTCGGCAGGAATGACGCCGACGATGACGCAACTCAGCAGCGACGCGAGCGCCACCAGATCATGGCGCCAGCGGCCCCAGAGGAACAGGCCGATGGTCGCCACGACGATGGCGACCAGTGCAATTTGGGACAAATCCATGGATGAAGCGGCCCGGTCGCGCGGAGCGGAGCCGCGAAGCGGTCATTGTGCCCGCTAGTACACCGGGCCGTGAGTCGACCCGGTGTGCTGATTGACGCGTGGTGATCAGTCGGCGAATAGCGCCCGCATCTTCTTGAACGCATTCGCTTCGATCTGCCGGATGCGCTCGGCCGAGACGCCATACTCCTCGGCCAGCTCCTGCAGCGTTGCCTTGGGCTCGACCAGCCAACGGCGCGTGACGATGTCACGCGAACGCTCGTCCAGACGCTCCAGACCCTCGCTCAGCGTGTCCAACTGCATCTCGGTACGCTCAGCGGTTTCCGCCTCGGCATAGGGATCGGCGCTGCCGTCGGTCAGGAAGGCCACCGGTGAAGGCCGCGGGTCATCGCCATCGTCCGCCGGTGCGTCGAAGGCGACATCGTGACCGTTCAGGCGCGACTCCATCTCAACGACGGTGGCCGGGTCCACGCCCAGGTCGTCGGCGACCATCTGCACTTCGGCCGCGCTCAACCAGCCGAGACGCTTCTTGGCGCGACGCAAATTGAAGAACAACTTGCGCTGGGCCTTGGTCGTGGCGACCTTGACGATGCGCCAATTCTTCAGGATGAACTCGTGGATCTCGGCGCGAATCCAGTGCACCGCGAAGGACACCAGGCGCACGCCCACCGCGGGATCGAAGCGCTTGACCGCCTTCATCAGGCCAATGTTGCCCTCCTGAATCAGGTCGGCCAAACCCAGGCCATAACCCTGATAGCCACGGGCCACGTGCACAACGAAGCGCAGGTGCGCCATGATCAGATTGCGGGCAGCATCCAGATCCTGTTCGTCGTGCAGGCGGCGGGCCAGCTGCTGCTCATCCTCAGCGGTGAGCACGGGGATCCGATTGACCATGCCCACATAGGCGTCAAGACTGCCAACGGCACCCACGACCGGCAGGTTGTTCGCAACCATTGCGTAGCTCATGTCATCACTCCCATCGATTCTGGTGGAAGCCCGCCGTCGGACAACGGGTTCCGGCTGAGACCAGTCTAGCACTCGCCTTTGGTCCCTGCTAAGCGCAAGAAGTTCCCAGAGCGTTATTCCGGGTCATTTGACGGCTTCTGAGACAACAAACTATCGATCTGTAGAATTCCATGCATTTGGTCGATCAAAAATGGGGCGATTGCCCCCGCGAACTGAACGAGGAATACCCGAAGTTCAGGTTGCTGGCCCGACTCCACCTGCTCGCGGATGCGCGGCCGCCGCCTTCATGTGATAATCCGCAGTCTTTGTCCCCAGGTTGGGCCCCGCTCGCGGTGGCCCGCTCACAACCATCCCGATCAAGGAGTCAGCCACATGGCCGAGAACGAGACCAATCCGGTCGCCAGCAATGGCACCGCCGCGCCGCAGGCACAGCTGTCGGTACAGAAGATCTACATCAAGGACGCGTCCTTCGAAGTGCCCAACGCCCCGCAGGTGTTCCAGGAGCAGGGTCAGCCACGCATCGATCTGAATCTCTCCCAGAAGGTGCAGAACTTCGCCGAGGGCCTGTACGAGGTGGTGCTCTCGCTGACCGTGACCTGCAAGATGGAGGACCGCACGGTCTATCTCGCCGAAGTGCAGCAGGCCGGCATCTTCGCCCTCAACGGCTTCGAAGACGGCCAGCGCGATGTGGTGCTCGGCACCTACTGCCCGCACACGCTGTTCCCCTATGCACGTCAGGCCATTTCGGACCTCGTGCTCAACGGTGGTTTCCCGCCGTTCCTGCTGCAGCCAATCAACTTCGACCAGATCTATGCTGACCAGCTCAAGCGCCGCCAAGGCGAAGCTGCCGCGGCCTGATCCAGGCACAGCCTTCCGATGAAGTCTCAACCCGGGCGTCGCGTCGCCGTTTTCGGCGCTGGCTCCTGGGGCACGGCCCTGGCAGCGCTGATGGCGCGTCAGGGCCATGCGGTCCAACTCTGGGGCCGCGACGCCGCCGCCATCGATCAGATGCGTGCCAGCGGCACCAATCAACGCTATCTCCCCGATCAGCCCTTGCCAGCATCCTTGCGCTACAGCGCCGATTTTGATGCGACGCTGGATGGCTGCGATGTCCCGCTGATCGTTGTGCCCAGCCATGCCTTCGTCGATCTGTTGCGGGCGATGTATGCCCGCCGCCCGGAGCTGGCTGGCATTGCGTGGGCGACCAAGGGCTTCGAACCGGGATCCGGCCGCTTCCTGCACGAGGTCGTGGACGAGATCTTCGGGACCGGTCGCGCGCAATGTGTGGTCACAGGCCCAACCTTTGCCCGCGAGGTGGCGGCCGGACTGCCCAGCGCGGTGACCGTCCATGGTCCGCAGGCGGAATTCGTGCGCGAGGTGGCCGCGTTGCTGCACGGACCGACCATGCGCGCCTACTCGGGCGACGACATCGCCGGCGCCGAACTCGGCGGCGCGATGAAGAACGTCCTGGCGGTCGCCACCGGTATCGCCGATGGCATGGGCCTGGGGCTGAATGCCCGCGCCGGCCTGATCACCCGCGGCCTGAACGAAATGATGCGCCTGAATACGGCGCTGGGCGGCCGGGCAGAGACGTTGATGGGTCTGGCCGGGCTGGGTGATCTGGTGCTGACCTGCACGGGTGATCTGTCGCGCAACCGGCGCCTGGGTCTGGCGCTCGGCCGAGGCAGCAGCATCGAGGCCGCCGTCGCGGAAATTGGCCAGGTGGTAGAGAGCGTCAAGACGGCCGATGAGGTGGCCCGACTGGCCGAACGCAATGCACTGGATCTGCCGATCGCCGCCCATGTGCGCGCCGTGCTGCATCGGGAGATCACCCCTCGTCAGGGTCTGCGCTCACTGCTTTCACGCGAACAGAAGCCTGAGTACGCGCACCCCTTGTTGAGCGACCCTGCCGCCGACTGACCCCGGACAAGCTGAGACTAGTGTCGCCGAAGGCGCGCGTCTCAGTTCAGCCGCTTGAGCAGCAACGCGGCGTCCAGATGGTCAGCGACGACCCTTGGGTCGGCCTCGGTCAGATGCGGCACCACACCGAGGCAGGGCGCGTCCATGCGCTCAGCGATCGCTGCCAGGTTTTCTTCCCTGACGCTCATCTGTGGGTCGACCAGATTCCCGATCCAGCCGAGCAAGCGGCAGCCATCGGCGGCGATTGCCCGTGCCGTCAGCAAGGCGTGATTGATGCACCCCAGCCGCAGCCCCACCACCAGCACGACGGGAAGCTGCCAGCGCTTGGGCAGATCGGCCAGCATCCGCCGGGGCCCCAGCGGCACCATCCAGCCGCCGACACCCTCGACCACGACCAGATCCGCTGCCGCCTGCAAGCGTCGATAGGCGCGCGTCAGCGTCGCCAGCCTGATCGACTGGTCAGCCTGTGCCGCCGCCACATGCGGTGCGATGGGCGCTTCGAAGTGCACGGGGCAGACCCAGGCGGCGGGCAACACCAATTCACTGGCCGCCATCAGCAGCTCGGCGTCCTCGCAGTACCCGTCAGGACAGCCACTGGCAATGGGCTTCATGCCTGCTACTCGGCCGATCCCTTGCGCCCGCAGCGCATGTATGAGGGCGGCACTGACCAGCGACTTGCCCACTTCGGTATCGGTGCCGGTGACAAACAGACCCGCGGCCTGCTGCCCAACGCGCGAACCGACTGGACGGCGCCGCGCCGCTGTCTCACCATGCCCGCCCGTTCTGACTGGTCCCTGCCCGCGCATGTTCGATTTCTCCGCTCCTGCCCAGACCCTCGACAAGGCCGCGCAGTATGCCCTGCTGGCTGAACAGGCTGAGGCCCTGCTCGGTGACGAAAGCAACCGCATTGCCAACGCCGCCAACTTCAGTGCGCTGCTTTTCCAGGCGCTGCCACAACTGAACTGGGTCGGCTTCTATTTTCATGACGGCCACGAACTGGTCGTTGGGCCGTTCCAGGGCAAGCCGGCCTGTGTACGCATCCAGATCGGCAAGGGCGTCTGCGGAACGGCTGCACAGACTCGCCAGACCCAGTTGGTGGCTGACGTGCATGCCTTCCCTGGGCACATCGCCTGCGACGCCGATTCAAGATCGGAGATCGTCGTGCCCCTGTTGGCCAACAACGAGCTGGTGGGTGTGCTGGATATCGACAGTCCGATTGCCGATCGCTTTGATGCCGAGGATCAGGCGGGGATCGAAACCCTGGCGCAGATCTTCATGCGCAGCTGGTAGCGCTGCAGCAACCACCCAGCCAAGCCCGCAGGCCGACGACCTGGTCGGCCCGGAACGGTGCCGACGGCCGATCAGAAGCGCTTGCCGATCGTCACCACGTTGCAGCCGTTGTCATAGTGGTGCTCGAACTCGTCCATCATGTTGCGCACCAGATGGATGCCCAGGCCGCCAATGTCGCGCTCGTGCAACCCGGCTTCGGTGTCTGGCGTGGCCAGTTGGGTGGGATCAAACATGCTGTCAGCATGGGTGATCACCGCGCGCAGGTAGTTTCGGGCCAGGACGAGTTGCACCCGGACGGGATTGCCGTCGCTGGCGGCGCCATGAGTGATCGAGTTGGTCAGCAACTCATCCAGCGCCACCTGCATGGCGCGCATGGGCGCTTCGGGCACATTGCCGGCGGCCGCTGCGCGCTCGAGCGCATCATTGATGGCACCGATTTCGCGCCGCTGACCGCGAATCTGGAACAGCCAGATATCGGGCTCGGGCTCACCCCGTCCGAACAAGCCCAGCAGCCAGTTCTTCAAGCCTGTCAGCATGTCGGTACCCGTTCCCCCGCTTGAACAAACATCGTCGCCCAATCGCGCCCCGGGGGCAATAGACGCGACCGCGAGGCAACAGGGGCCACCTCTGGGCGCGTTGCCGACTTGACCAGCCCGCTGGCGCCACATCGGCGGCGGGTGCAAGATGCCGGACCATCGGCGGGTCGGAGGATCGCACTCGTCCGCCCGCAGCCAGGAGTCTGTCGTCATGATTCACGATTCAATACTCGACACCATCGGCAACACGCCGATCATCCGCATCCAGCGTCTGGCCCCGGCTGGCGTGACGATGTACGTGAAGGTCGAGGCCTTCAATCCAATGTCCTCGGTGAAGGACCGCCTGGCCTTTGCCATCATCAAGGACGCCCGCGATCGCGGGGTGCTGCAGCCCGGCCAGACCGTGATTGAGGCCACCAGTGGCAACACCGGGATCGCCCTGGCGATGGTCTGCGCGGCACTGGGCCATCCGTTGGTCGCCGTCATGGTGGAAACCTTCTCGATCGAGCGGCGCAAACTGATGCGCGCCTTGGGCGCGAAGGTGATCCTGACCCCGGCCGCCGAACGTGGCAGTGGCATGGTTCGGGTAGCCGAAGACCTGGCCGCCAAGCATGGCTGGTTCCTGGCCCGACAGTTTGAGAATGAGGCCAATCCGGCCTATCACCGCAGCACCACAGCCGCCGAGATCCTGCGCGATTTCGCCGGCAAGCGTCTGGACTGCTTCGTCAGCGGCTGGGGTACCGGCGGTACGCTGACCGGTGTGGGACAGATGCTGCGACTGGCCAGACCCGACACGCGTATCGTGACGACGGAGCCTGCTGGCGCAGCGATGCTTGCGGGCAAGGAGTGGGCACCCCACAAGATTCAGGGTTGGACGCCCGACTTCGTACCGAAGGTGCTGGACCGCAGCGTCTATCACGACAACATCCCGGTCACTGACGAGGAATCCCGCGACTGCGCCCGGGACCTGGCCGCCCGCGAAGGCATCTTCTGCGGCATCAGTGCCGGCGGCACATTCGCCGCCGCACTGAAAGTGGCACATCAGTCGCCGGAGGGCAGCGTGATCCTGGCGATGCTGCCCGACACCGGTGAACGCTATCTGTCGACCTTCCTGTTCGAGGGCGTCAACGAGGGCTCAGACGACGAGTGGCTGGCCAGTCTCGGCTGACCGGAGACCTCGCGTTCAGTTGATCTGGTCCGAACTCAGCCGCGGAGCGGGTGGTGGCGGCGGCGCAGGCGGCACCGGAGCAACCGGCGCCGGAGGCGGTGGCGGTGCAGACGGCGCCTTCGGTGGCGCCGGGGGCGCTGGCGGCAATGGAGCGAAACGTCGCTGCGGCACGGTCACGATGACCGACACCGACTCGCGCTCTCGCCAGACCGACAGCTTCCGTGGCTCACCCGGGTCGCCGTCACGCAGACGTTGCCAGGCGGCTCGTGGACCATCGACCACTTCCCCACCGATTCGCTGGATGACGTCGCCGGACTTGAGCTGAGCGTAGTCCGAGCCTCGCGCACTGAGCACCAGCACTCCCTGTTCCACCCCAAAATAGCGGCCCAGATCGGCATTGAGAGCGCTCAGAGACAGCGCACTGTCGTCGGTGCTCATTTCGAATCGGGCCATGCCCGGTCCGTCGTGACTCATGCGCAGTTCAATGCGCTCGGCGTCGCGTTGAGCGCGCAGCGCATCACGCGCCGCCCTGGTGGCCTCCCGTTCGGCTCGTGCGGCTTCCCGAGTGGCATCGCGCTGGGCCCGCTCGACTTCACGCTCGATACGGCCCTGCTCGCGCAGGACCAGTCGCTCGCGTTCGGCCATTGAGCGCTCCAGCGCCTTTTCCATTCGCTCCAATGTCTTTTCGTCCGCCACGCCAGCCTGCTCCAGCGCGCGGCGCACCTGCTCATTGATCAGTTCCGCCGAAAACTCCCCACCGAGATTCAGGTCAATCTCGGGCATGACCAGTCGCGGTGCCCAGCCGTCGGAAATCTCGAAGTGCATTTCGCCCAAGGCCTTTGGTGCCGCCTGCAGCTGCATGAGACGGCCGTCACGAATGACCTCCAGTCGGAGCGTCTGACCTTCTTCCAGATCCGCCAGCGCGGCGCGGGCGGCAACCAGTCCCTGCGATCCGGACTGCACGATGCGCTGGCCGTCGACGGCGACCAGGCGATCGCCGCTGCGCAGTCCCGCGGTTTGAGCGGCACTCTCAGGCGTCACGGCCACGATTCTCGCGCCGACTTCGCCGTCGCTCTCGCCGAGGACGACCCCCAGCACCGGTCGCTGTTCGCCGAAAAAGGTAAAGCTGCGCGTGGCTGCCGAGTGCTCACCGAGCTGTCGCGACAGCTCCGCCACCCGTTGGCTGGATTCGCGCAACGCTTGGCGCGCACTGTCCAGTTCGGCCCGCAGCGCAGCCTGATCAGGCTCGTTCGCGGCGCTCGCGCAAGCTGACCACCCGGCCAGCACCAACCCTCCCACACCCAACCAGATTCCTGCCTTCATCACTCTACTCCCGGGCCCGAATGCAGGGCCTCAATCCACCTGTACCCAATCCACCCGACCCAATGGCAAAGGGTCGGCGGCCTGTTCGTTCAAGCCAGCCAGCAAGGCCACGCGCTGGGTCCACAAGGACTGAACCCGCTGCTCGTCGGCCGCGCCGGCCAGCGCCACGTCGATGTCCTCCAGCGCCGCTGCCAGCATGGCTTCGCGCAACGCCATGTCATCGTCGTAGCGGGTGCTTTGCGCACGCCGCTGATCCAGCTCCTGCTCCAGACGTGCGCTGAGTTGCTGCAGCTGCATCACGTTCTGATTGACCTGCGCAATGTCATCGCTGTCGGCCGGGCGCGGCTGTTCGGCAGTCGGCCGCTCGATCGACTCGAACCAGAGGAACAGCGCGGCGCAACAGGCGGCCAGCAGCCCCAGCCAACGCGGCCACGCGGGCGGCGGGAGAGCACGCGGTCGATGCACTGCCACAGGGTCCGCCTCGAGGCTGCGTTCGATACGCTGCCAGACTGCGTCCGGTGTTTTCGGCGACGGCAGCGCTCGCAGTGCGTCGGCCAGTCCCTGGGTACCCTTGCCTGTCATGCTCGTCCCTCCTCGACCTGCAGCAGCTCGCGCAATCGCGCCAGGCTGCGCGCCACCTGTGACTTGGAGAAGCTGACCGAGCGACCAAACAACTGGCCAATCTCCTCGTGTCCATATCCTTCGACCAGATGCAGCCACAACACACTGCGAGAGATCTTGGGCAACTGTCCCAGGGCCTGCTCCAGTGCCGCCGGCTCCTGCGGCCAGCCGCTCTGCTCGTCAACTAGCGGCAACGCGTCTATGCACTCGGATTCCGGTGGTGCCCGACGCAGATGGCGGACCGCTTCGCGAACTGTGATCCGCCGCAGCCAGTAGCCAAAGGGCGCGTCGCCTCGATAACCCGTCAGGCCACGCAGGGCCGCAATGAAGGCGTCGTGGACGACTTCCTCGGCCTCGGCGGCGCAGCCGAGCGTGCGCAGTGCCAGGCGGTACATGGCGTCGGCGTAGTGGCGGTAGAGCTGACCTTGGGCCTGGCGATCACCTTGCCCGGCCCGGCCGAGCAGCGCAGCTTCGACCGGGCGGCCGAATCCTGCGTCGACGCCCATCAGCGTCGGTCCTGCCGTGCCATCGCCCATGCTGCGCACCGATTCCGTCCCGTCATGGTGCCTAGGAGGCACCCGCGGACTGAAAGGGTCGCAAAGAAAAAGCCCGGGACTTGCCCGGGCCTGATCTTGTTCAGATTGAGCTAACGATCAGAAGCCGTAGCCCAGCGAGAACACCACGCGATTCTCGTTGTTGGCGCCGAAGAAGTCCTCCAGCACGTCACTGTCGCTGGTGTCGATGTAGGTCAGCCCGGCAGTGACCGCGCCGAACTCGCGCGACACACCGATGCTGTAGTCGGTGTAGCTGTCACCCACGGTGTCATCCAGATCGTAGTAGCCCAGACTCAGGTCCAGACTCAGTTCCCACCAGGGCAGACCATAGCTGCCGGACACCGCGTAGTAGATGCCTGTTTCGTCCGAGGCGAAGACATCGTTGGAGTAGCCCAGCGTGAAGGTCACGGCCTCAGAGAAGGTCACCGAGCCGATCAGTTCGTTGTAGTCGTAATCCACGCCGCTGCTGGTGCCGGGATAGATGTAGCGCAACAGCTGCACGTCGAAGGCCACGTTCTCGGTCAGGTCGGTGCCCCAGCCCAAATAGATGTCCAACTCGAAATCGGCACCATCGCCGTCAACGAAGTCGACATTGGAGGCCCAACTGCCAACATAAAGGCCACTTTCGAAGCCGTACTCGACCCCCAGCTGCAGGGCCGGATCCTCATTGGTCTGGGAGATGCCCCGGAAGGCGTAGTCGGAGACGAAATCCAGCGAACCGCTGAACGGGGATTCGTCCTCGGCATGGGCTGGTGCCGCAATGACCAGAGCCAGTGCAGTCAGAAGGGCAGTGCGTTTCATGTCCAGCATGGAGGCGCTCCTTAAGATTTCGTAAAGATCGGGGCTCCGCGATAATGGAACAAACCGGGCGAGCAATCCAGTCCCGATTCACCTGCTGCTGATGCACCCCTTTGACGCCGCCGCGAAGCACTGCCTGGATGACTTCGGACACCTGAGTGAAGTGCAGCCTGGCGAGATGATTGGCCGTACACTCCGGGTTCGTCCTGTGCCGGAGAGCGCTGATGGAATGGTTGGTGCTGATCTTCCTGATCTTCGCCGCGATCGTGCTGATTCGCTCGGTCCGCTTCGTACCGCAGGGCTACAACTACACGGTCGAGCGCTTCGGCAAGTACATCACCACGCTGCAGCCCGGTTTTGCGCTGCTGGTGCCGCTGATCGACGCGGTCGGCCGCAAGATGAACATGATGGAACAGGTGCTCGACGTTCCCTCGCAGGAAGTCATCACCCGCGACAATGCCGTGGTCAAGGTCGATGGCGTGGTGTTCTTCCAGGTCCTCGACGCTCCCAAGGCCGCCTATGAGGTCGCCAATCTCGAACTGGCCGTGCTCAATCTGGTGATGACCAACATTCGCACGGTGCTCGGCTCGATGGATCTGGACGAAAGCCTGTCCAAGCGCGACGAGATCAACGCGCGCCTGCTGACCGTGGTTGACGATGCCACGCATCCCTGGGGCATCAAGGTCAACCGCATCGAGATCAAGGACATCACACCGCCACGCGATCTGGTCGACGCCATGGCCAGACAGATGAAAGCCGAACGCGAGAAGCGCGCCACGATTCTCGAAGCCGAAGGCGCCCGACAGGGCGAGATCCTGCGTGCCGACGGCGAAAAGCAGGCGGCAATTCTGGAAGCTGAGGGCAAGAAGGAAGCCGCTTTCCGCGAAGCCGAGGCGCGCGAACGGCTGGCCGAGGCCGAAGCCAAGGCGACGATGATGGTGAGTCAGGCGATCGCCAAGGGTGATTTGCAGGCGATCAACTACTTTGTCGCCGACAAGTACGTACAGGCGCTCAAGGCCGTCGCCACCAGCCCCAATCAGAAGTTGCTGATCCTCCCGATGGAAACCACGGGCGTACTCGGCAGTCTCGCGGGCGTCGCCGAGTTGGCCAAGGAAGCCATGGATCGGCGCAGCGGCAGTGGGAGCGCCTGAGCATGGGCTGGCTGAGCGGCTGGCAGGCATGGATGGCAGCCGGTTTCCTGCTGCTGACCGCAGAAATGTTCGTGCCAGGCGTGTTCATGGTCTGGTTCGGCCTGGCGGCGCTGCTGACCGGCATTTCGGTGTGGCTGATCCCTGGTCTGGCCTGGCCCGTTCAGGCCGTGCTTTTCGCGGTGCTGTCAGGCGTTTTCGTGCTGCTGTATTGGCGCCTGCGCGGCAAGTACGACACCGAGGCCAGTGACCAGCCGATGCTCAACCGACGAGGCGAACAGCTGATCGGCCAGATCTATGCCTTGCACACGCCGATCGAGAATGGTCGCGGCAAGTTGAAGGTTGGCGACGCATTCTGGTCCGCACGCGGGGCCGACCTGCCGTCGGGTACCCGCGTACGCGTGGTCAGCGTGAAGGACCTGGTACTGGAAGTGGAGGCTGTTTCGCCGATCAGCGACGCATGAAGGCGCCGAACAGACTGGAGCCGTGCTTGAGCAGGTCAGCGGCATCGACATCGCCGTCGCCATCGGTGTCCAGCAGACTGCCCAGCACACCACCCTGAGCAAAGCCGGTACCGGCGCGCTGTGTCTCCTGACCCAGTGCGCTGGCCAGCCCACCGGGATCCAATCCGCGCTGCTGGGTCATCCGACCCAAAGCGGCCATGACCATGGGCGCAAGCATCGCCAGCAGTTGCGACGCCTGCGAGCCATCGATGCCCGCTGCCTGCGCCACGCCCCGCTCGACCCGCGGCTGACGCTGGCCAAAGACATGACCCAGGATGGCCCCACCATCCAGACCACGTGGCTGCGTTGGGGCTGCATCGCCGCCGAGCAGCCCGCCCAGCAAACCGCCGAGGCCTGCACTACCGCCAGCTTGGCCACCGCCGAGCATGCCAGCGAGCGCGCCGGCCGCACCGCCACCGCCACCGCCACCGCCACCCAGCATGCCCATCAACCGGTCCATTGGGTCGGCATCGGCATGGTCCCGCAGCACCGCCCGATGCAGCGCTTCCGCGCCGGCCGGCTGACTGGCATTGCGCTGCAAGGCACCCAGCAGCGCGGGTAGCGCAGCCTGCAGCGAGCGCGCAGCCGCGTCCTGGTTCAGGCCGAGTTGACTCCCCACCTGTTGCACGGCCTGCGGGCCCAAGGCCGCGGCCAGACTCTCCACCAGACTCATGCTGTTCCCCCGTTCGCTCGTCGGACTCGCACGCTAGCACGAGCCGGGCCTGCCTGTCCGAGTGCTCGGATTGAGTCTGCGTCAACGCAGATCGGAGACGACTCAGCGCTGGCGGGACGGGCCCACATCGCTGTCGTCGGGCCGGTAGTAGCACTCCACCACATGGCGCGCCTCGGCGAAGAACAGCCAGCGCTCGCACAACAGTCCAACGGTCATACCGAACAGACTGACGACGGCCAGCGGCAGCCGCCATGCTGGCCAGACGACGTGCGCGAGCATGGCCGCCGGTGCCACGACAAAGGCGGCCAGCATCACCACCTGGCGCAGTCGCTGACGATGACGGCGTCCGACCTGGAACCAGAACTCTCGGGTCAGGTAATTCTGTTCGGTGTGTGGCGCTTCGAAATTCGCCACGGCGGCGCCCTCGCTCAAGCCCACCGCAGCCGATCCGCTCGGCAACGCCAGTCCGTCGACGGCCTTCCAGTAGCGCAACTTCTGTGTGGCCGGCAGGATCGCCAGCACCGCGCAGAACACACCCCATTCGTAGTTGCGCCAGGGGTTGGACCACAACAGCACGGCGGCGCCGCTGTAGAGACCGAGCGTAACGAAGGTAGCCGGCACACTGGCGACCTGCCAGGCAGGTACCGGCTTGAGGCTGTGGTAGATCATCGCCGTGCAATAGACGGTACCCAGAGACAACAGTGCCAGGGGCAGCCCCTGCCAGCGCGCCAAAGGCCAACCGGGCAGCAGCATCAGCAGGGCCAACAGCAGAGTGAAGGCGGCGGCCCAGGCCTCTCGCGACAACCAGGAGCTGCGCCACTGGGTGAATGCGCGCCAGGCCCGCAGAGGCTGACCCAGGTGCGCCACCGAAGCCAGCAGGCCGGCGATGGCCAGCGCGCAGGCCAGCGCCAGGTCAATCGGTCTGGGCGCCACGCCCTGCAGCAGTTCCAGCCCCAGCCAACCGAGCATGCCAAAGCCGGTACCGGACAGGGTGGTGAAGAGAATCAGGGAAGGGGCCGGTTTCATCGCCGCAGGGTAGTGGCAGCGAGGGCGTCAGGGCCAGCCCTGGTTGCATCGATCGCCCACAAAGCACGACCCCGGCAGTCAGCCGGGGTCGTGATGAAGCCACTCGCTAGGTCTTGCGCTTAGAACTGCAGGCTCCACTCGTCCAGATAGCCGGTGTCGCCACGAGCCCGGTCACGGACCCGCAGACGCCACTGACCATTGGCGGCTTCGGACGACGCATTGACCGTGTAGGTCTGGTTGATGTTGTCAGTCCCACCACCGCTGCGGTTGTGCAGCGTGTAGCTGCTGCCGTCGGGTGCGATCAGATAGACCTGCAGATCGCCAATGTAGGTGTGGACGATATTCACGTGCACCTGCAGATTGGACGGCGCATTGCCACTGCGGCCGCTGACCGTGATCGGGCTGTAGATGTCCGCGTAGTCGCTGATGGTGAAGTTGGTGGTGTTCTCGAAGAACGACTGACCACCGCCACCACCGCCGCCGGCCGTGTAGCTGCCGGTTAGGCTGACGCCGGAGAAGCTGGAATAGGCGCGCAGCATGACGTGGTAGGTACCGGTCTGCGGTGCCGGGAAGCTGCAGCTCTCGTTATTGCCGTTGAGGTATGGACGGCACTCGTAGGTCGTGGTGCTGGGCTCGCTGCCGAAGCGCACGTACAGGTCAGCGTCACCGCTGCCACCGGCAATCACGAAGCTGAGATTGCTGGCGCCGGCCGGCACATCCATCGTGTAGCGCAGCTCGGCACCGGTGGACGCAGCCAGACCGGTCACTGCGACACCGTTGGTCAGCGTGTTGCCACCGCCACCACCGCCACCACCGCCGCCGAGCGACTGCAACGCCGCCAGCGAGTCGACGATGCCAGCGCCGCAACCACCCGAGCAGGAACCAGGCAACGGCCGCGCGGTGCTCTTCAGGATGGACTCGATCTCGGCCGGCGTCTTGCTGCCCTGGCTGAGAATCAGCGCGGCCAGACCCGCCACGTGCGGGGTCGCCATGCTGGTGCCCTGATAGTAGGCGTAGCTCTGCGAACCCGGGGTGGTCGAACCAGCGTTCAGCGTCGACAGCACGCCGTTGCTGCTGGAAGACTGGGTCAGTTCGCCGCCCGGGGCGGAGACATCAACCACCGAACCGTAGTTGGAGTAATAGCTGCGGCCACCCGAACGGTTGGTCGCCGCCACCGTCACCACATTGGCGCAGTTGGCTGGCCGGGAGTTGGAGGCGTTGGTGTTCTCGTTGCCTGCCGCCACCACCACCACAGTGCCGCGGCTGACCGCGCTGTTGATGGCGTTCTGGTAGGTCGTGCCGCAGCTGCCACCACCGCCGAGGGACATGTTGATGACCTTGGACGGATTGCTGTTGGCCGGCACGCCGCTGACCGAACCGCCCGAGGCCCAAATGATGGCGTCGGCGATGTCGGAGAGCGAGCCGCCGCACTTGGCCAGCACGCGGACAGGCGAGATCTTGGCGCCGAAGGCGACGCCGGCGACACCGCTGCCGTTGCCGGTCACCGCGGCGATGGTGCCGGCGACGTGGGTGCCGTGCCAGGAGGAGCCGCCGCCCGGGTCGCCGGAATAGCATTCGTTGACGTTGGACCAATCACCCTGGTCGGCTGGATTGGAGTCTCGGCCATTGCCGTCGCGCGCCGAGGCGGCGTCAGAGACAAAGTCGTAGCCCGCCACCACATTGGCATTCAAGTCCGTGTGACTGGTGATGCCGGTGTCGAGCACTGCAACGGTGACACCGGCGCCGGTGGCGATGTCCCAGGCCAGCGGCAGGTTCATGCCGCCGGTGGACTCGAAGTAGTGCCACTGGGAGCTGTAGCTGGAGTCGTTTGGCGTGTACATCGGGTACATCCGTGCATCGGGCTCGACGTACTCGACCATCGGGCTCGCCGCCAGCGCTTCCATGACACGTCGCAGATCGCGGTCGGAGTTGGCGCGCCCCAGTTGCACCAGCTCGGCGCCCGTGCCCAGCGTGCGGACATGCGTCAGCGTCTGGCCAGTCGCAGCCGCCACCGCATCGAGGTGGTTGTACATCGCACGTTGGTCGGAGACGCCGCGCTCGTTGGCCGCGAAACTGACGATCAGCCGGTCATGTTGATGCTTGCCGTCCAGCGCGCTGTAGTTGATCTTGATTTCCGGTTTTGCGCTCAAGCCGCCGACATCGTCCAAGGACGACTGCGCGATGACAGAAGCACTGAATCCGGCAAGCGTGGTGGCCACGGCCAGCGCGACAGCGCGCCGACGAATCCTCCAGTCAAACTTCACTGGCATCTCTCCCCATCAGGAATGATTGCGAATGCGGCTCCAGGATCTGGAGCCCGGTGAGCGCTACGCCGACCCCACGGCGGCGAAGCGGGGCGAAACGCTATGAGGGGTGACACAGAGCGTCAATCGGTGACGCTTCGTGACTAGACCCATCGCCATGATGCACTGCCGCATCCGATGACTATTCAGATAAACCCAAAATGAACAAGCTCTGGTTTGTACCTTTTATAACAGTTACTTGAGTGATGAATTGGCAATATTTGAAACATGCGGCACTGCAGCATAACTGAATAACAGATTGATATATGTTTAGGGGTTTTAGGGCCCAGACGTCGAGCGCTGTCAGGCAAGCCGTTGTGGCTGCAGCATGGCGTGGCGGTCGCAGGCGAAGGCGGTCGGCTTCACGCTGACGGCAACGACTCAGGCCCCGCTGATCGACGGGTCAACCCGCCAATCTGCCTTCCAAGCCCATGCCGCGACGCCGATATCAGTCGTCTCGTCACGGGCAGCAAAGCGCTTCGCTACCGACCCGAAAAGGTGGCGATGGCGTGCGCCTGGTGCCGCCGACTCTGGAGGCCGGGCGGAAGCTCAGAGGGTATTGAAACTGCGAACCTGGCGCGGTCGAAAGGCCGTCAGCAGAATCGCCACGACCAACAGTGCAGGAGGCGCCCAGCGCAACCACTGCAATAGTGCATGGCGCGAGCTGTAGGTGTGTTCGGTCAGATGCAACAACGCACCGCTGACATTGCCCTTCATCGCGGCCAGTCCCGGCCCCATGGCAGACTGCAGAAAATCCACGCCAAGCGCCGTCATCCCGGTCGCCGCGTTCAGCCGGGCACCTACCGACATGTAGAAATTCAGATCCCAGGTCTGCCTGGCGATCGCCTTGGCCAATGCAGGACCTGCCTCTGGTAGTGACGGCACTGCGCCAAAGATGACGAAATTCGCCAGCAGGCTGCCTGCCAGCAGCAGATAGCAGAGGATCAGCGTCGCGTTCCAACCGCGTGCTCCGGATGTTCGCTTCTTCATCTTGGCTCCTGCCCTACTGGGCGAGTCAGGCATTGGGCTTGATCCATACCCCGAACAGGCAAAGATCAGGCGCGATTCTTGCAGCAATCGGGGACAGAGTTTCGACCCAGCCCACAGATTGGGTCAGCTTAGCTGAGAGAGACTAGCGGCATGAATACCGACGCAGCGCAGACTTCCAGTCGCACCGAGGCCGACGTCAGTCGCGCCCGAGAGGCGCTGAAGCAACACGCGCTGACATTGGCACGGCAGTGGCAGGCGCTGACCGTGGAGGGCTGGAATCCAGCGCACGGGCGCGGCATTCAGCTGGCAGCCCGGCAAATCGTCAAGGCCAGCGAGCGCCTGCGCCTGTCGCTGAGCCGCAAGGCAGCGGAACTGGAAGAGGCACTGCGTCTGTTCGTGGAAACGGCGGATGCGCCCGAGAGCGATCAGCTGGCGCACCTCAGTGGCCTGATCAGCATGCTGTCCAGCTCTGCGCTGGAGGTGGACCTGGCGCCATTGCAGCCGGACCCCGCTCCGGCGCGCCCGCAGGCCCCAAGCGGCGACGCCATCGCAGCGGCACGCGTGGTTCGGCGCCTGGGTCTGGTCGGCCTGCCCGAATCGCTGACCGAACCGCTTGCGGCGCTGGCTCGGGAGCAACAGCTGGATCTGCGCATACTCGACAATCCGCAGGCGCTCGAGCACGAGACAGAATTGCCCAGCGCCTTGCTGTTCGGCGCCAGTCTGATCGAGCCCGCTGCGCAACTGAAGCGGATGATCAACGATTCCGCCGGTCGCCTGGCACAGGTGCATCTGGCACTGATCAGTGATCGGCGCGATCTGGGCCGGCGTCTGGTCGCCAATCAGCTGGGCCTGAGCTTCTTCGAGCCACCCCTGGACACCGCAGTCCTGGTCGAATCGCTGGGACTGACCCAGGGCACAACCGGCGGCAGCAAGATTCTGCTACTCGACAGTGACCGCAATCGCGGCATCGAGCAGGCGCACTGGCTGCAGGCCGAAGGTTGCACCGTGCGGCTGGTCATGAGCACCGACGAGCTTGCGGTGGCTTTCGGCGAGTTCCGGCCCAATCTGGTAATCGTCGACAACGATCTGCCGGTTGATGAGGGCCTGGCCGCAGTCCAGGCGGTGCGCGAATGGCCAGGTGGGTTGCACCTGCCCATTGTGGTCGCCGGCAGCAGCCGCGATCTGCGTCGACGCGAGGGCGCCATTTCAGCTGGGGCAGATGAGTATCTGATCCGGCCGGTCCGGCCACGACATCTGGCCAGTGTGGTCAGCAGTCGACTCGACCGGGCGCGACGTTGGACTGCCCGACACGCCGCGGATGCGGCCGCTGGCAAGGGTCTGCTGGTGCGGTCGAGCTTCCTGCAGCGGTTGCGCCAGTGGACGCCACGCCGCGAGGCCGGCGTGCTGTTCGTGACGCTCGACGGCGCCGACAGCCTGCGTCGGGAGTTGGGCCTGGCACACCTGCAGGCCGTCGACCAACTGGTCACCGAACACTTGGCACCCACGCTGGGTGCAGCGGATCTGCTGGGGCAGTTCCAGGACTTCTGTTACCTCGTAGCGGCCGAGCGCACCGAGCGACACGAGCTGATGGTTCTCGGTGAAGCCCTGCGCCAGTCGCTGGAGAAGGTCCGTGGCGTGCTCGCGGGCAAACGCTGCGAATTGCGCTGCAGCGTCGGCGTGGCGCCGCTGAAGATTGAACAGATCGAGCAGAGCGTCGACCAGGCGCGTGCGGCTGCGCTGGCGGCACAAAATCTGGGCGGCAATCGCAGCCTGGCCTATGACGAGGGCAGCAACGCACTGAAGCCGGCCGGTCGTGAGGCTCGCGCTGGCGCTGTTCTGGCCCGGCCAGAGGAGCAGCCGGCCACCATGCTGGGCCAACCGCTGTTGCCGGTCAGCGCGCGCGTCGCCGGCCAGTTCCTGCTCACGCCCTGCTGGCCATCGGCACAGAACGACCAGAGCGCGTTGTCGTACGCCGATGTGGTCAAGCTGGGTGGCGATCCGCGACGGCTGCTGATGCTCGATCGTCGGCTGATCCTGCAGGCCCTGGATCTGCGCGCCAATCAGTTGGCCAAGGGCCGTCAGTTGCGCCTGCTGCTGGAGTTGCACCCGGGCCAGCTCGCCCATGCCAGTTTCATGCCCTGGCTGGCCGCCGAACTGAAACGCCGAAAACTGTCCGGCAGCGGTCTGGCGCTGGTGCTGCCCTCGTCCCTGTTGGTCGATCATCTGGAAGGACTAAAGTCGGTTACCGACAGCCTGCATCGATTGGGCGTCCGCGTCGCCCTGGGTGATTTCGGTCGCGATCTGGCTGCCGTCCCGCGGCTCAAGCTGGCCAATGTGGATCTGGTCCTGCTCGCGCCAGAGGCGGTCCGCAGTGATGGCGGACAAATCGAGGAAAGCGCCCTCTGTGGCCTGATCCGGCGTGCCCAGGATGCCAACGTGCAGGTGGTCGCCCGGGAGGTCGAACGACGTGATGCGCTGGCCAGCGTCGAAAGGCTGGGCGTGGACTATGTGCTGTCCAACACCATCGCTGCGCCCTCAACCGAATTCGATTTCGACTTCCGCGGCTGGACCGGCTGAGGCCACTCAACTTCGATTTCCCCGACGAGGGTCGCAATCGCGGCGCAACCGAAGCCACGAAGCGGGCTGTTAAGCTGCCTGCGCCTCCACCGTGCCGCTCGCCATGCCCAAGCCCGTCGACCCTGGTACGGATGAATCGACCCTGGACCGGGTCAGTTTCGAGCGCCTGCGCGAACGCACCGACGAGTTGGAGCTGCTGATCTCGGGTCTGGCCCTGTTGGCCCTGCTCGGTCTGCCCGGGTGGCTGTGGGAGTGCTTCGAACTCTATTACGCGCGGATGCCGCTGCAGATCATGGCGGCCGTCGTTGTGCTGTTGCCCATGCTCAACGCGGTTTGCTTCGTCATCGCCACCCTGCTGCTGCTGCACCTGGCTGTTCGCGCGCACTGGGTGGGATTGATCGGTCTCAAGGCCGTCTTCCCGGACGGCATTCGCTGGGAACGGGTCCGCGGCATCGGACCGATTACGGTCGAACGACTGCAGCGACGCATGCCGGACCTCCAGCGAGCCATCGCCAGCGCCGACCGTCTGGCTTCGACACTGTTTTCGCTGATTACCTTCACGGCGATCTCCCTGGGCCTGCTGGGCCTGTGGATGACCACGTTCTTTCTGATCGGCGGACTGTTCGGCAGACAATTGGGTGGCACCAACTACTTCATCAACATTGCGCTGACCACGCTTTTTGCCGCATTCCTCGGTGCCCCGCTACTCCGCTGGATTCTGGATGGATGTTTGGGCCGATGGCTGCCCGCGCTCGCTCACTGGCGGCCCTATCGCTGGCTTATCGTGCTGGTCGGCTGGTTCGAACGGGCGTTCTTCCCGACTCGATTGCTGGCCGGTACCCGCCTGGCGCTGCAAAGCCAGTTGCTGCCACGGACTTTCTTTCCGCTGTTCGTGCTGGCGGTGCTGGCGATCGCGGCACTGAGCAATCAGTGGTTCCAGAGTGGTCGTGGCTTCGATGTGATGAGCAGTCAACGCTTCGTGACGGGCGGCGATCTTCAGGGCGGCTATCGCAGCAGCTACTACCAGTCGCAGCGAATCCCGCGCGATCGCGCCCGCGGGGTGCCTGTGATTCCGGCCCCGGTGATCGAAACCGCCTGGCTGCCCGTGTTCTTGCCCTACCTGGCGCTGATTGATGACCCCGTGTTGATGCGGCGCTGCCCGGAACGCTTGCGGTCCCCGGCCGACGAAGCGTTCCCGCTGGACGCCAGCGACACCGATGCCGCTGCACTGCAGCGGGAAGCCGATGGGGATGCAAACGCCGAAGCGGCCGCAGCCTGCCTGCGTCGACTGTGGGCGGTCCGACTGGACAATCAGCCGGTCCCGCTGGATGACTTCGTCGTAGCCGAACGGGCCGATCTGGGCATGCGCGGTCTGGTTGGCTATCTGGCGCTCAACGGCTTGTCCGCAGGCCCACACCGTTTGGAGATCGTCTGGCGACCACAACCAGAACAGGACCAGATTGATGAGGACTTCGTGCCGCGGCGCATTCGCCACCTGATCCCGTTCATCTGGTCACCGGAAAATGCGGCCACACCGAGGCAGCCATAGGCGGATTCAGGCCGGCGGCGACGCAGGCTGCGCGACCAGTGCTGGCTGCTTGTCCTTGTCGCGGATCCCGGCGACACGAGCCTCATGAGCCGAGCCGGCAAGGAAACCCACCCGCGAAATCGCGGTGGCCACCCCGATGCCAATCAACGCGAAGCCGGCCAGGGCCACCCCGGCGCTGCTCAATAGCGCGACCATCCAGGCACTGGACAGATCGCCGAAGCGATAGACCGCGGTGTCGATGAAGGCCTTGGCCTTGTAGCGCACCTCACGATCCAGACTGGTATAGAGACTGGCCATCGCGGGCTCGGTCAGGGCAAAACGACCGGCACGGGTGATCGTCTGCACCACCGCCAGCACGCCGATGACCGGGAAGAAGTACAGCGCTGAGAAGCACAGCACCATGAGCAGCGGCGGTATCAACAGCACTCGGCCGGTACCCAGCCAGCTGAACAGCAATCGTGTGAGGCCCAGTTGTGCCACCAGTGTGATCAGATTCACCGCCAGGTCGATGCTGGCGAAGAAGCGCGTGCGCTGTATGGGATCAGCAATGGCTGCTTCCACCGCGCGCGCCTGCTGCAGATAGATGATTGAGCCCACCAGCACGCCACAGAACATCATCAGCGCCAGCGGCCACAGCTCGCGGCGACTGACAACCAGCCGGATGCCAGCCAGCATGCTGCCGCCAATCGGCGCCTCATCGGTGGCGTTGTCCCCGGTGCGCTTCCTGACGGTCGCCAGAGGCCCCAGCGCCAACACCACCGCCAGCGCCGCCAACAGCAATCCGGCCGCCAGTGCCATCAAGCCGGGCAGACCAATCAACTCGGCCATGCTGCGTGTCAGCAACGGACCGGCGACACCGCCACAGGTCCCACCGGCAGCAATGACGCCAAAGACCTTCTTGGCCTGAGACGGATCCCAGATATCCGCCATGTAGCTCCAGAACACACTGACGGCGAACAGGTTGAACACGCTCACCCAGACGTAAAACACGGGCGGCAGCCAATCGCCGCCCAGATCTCGGACCACGATCCAGCGGAATCCGAGCAGGCAGGCCAGAAAGAACAGATACACCGCCGGTACAAAAATGCGGCGTCGGAACCGCGACACCATCGCGCCGTACACCGGCGTCAGGGCGACCATGGTGATGAAGGTCGCCGTGAACAGCCACTGCAGCCGCTCGGGGCCGAACTTGACGCCCATCTCCTCCCGTAGCGGGCGCACCACGTAATACGCGGCGAGGAGAAAGAAGAAATAGGCAAAGGACAGCAGCAGGCGCAATGCCTGTCCGGCTGGTCGGGCCGCGGGTTCGGCCACCGGTGTCGTGCTTATCGGCATCGGAGTCGCGAGTTGGCCTGCGGCGGTTCGGGCCAGGGAATTCTGACCGTTAAACTCATTGCGAGCAAATCAGCGGCCGGTCATCCGCTGGGCGATCTTTTCGGCAATCGCGATGGTCGGCGCATTGGTGTTGCCACCGATCAGCGTGGGCATGATTGAAGCATCGACGACACGCAACCCGCGCGTGCCATGAACGCGGAGCTCAGCGTCGACCACGGCGCTCCCATCGCGCCCCATCCGGCAGGTTCCGACCGGGTGGTAGATGGTCTCGGCCTTGCGCCGCAGAAACTCGATGATCCCCGCACGATCGTCCACGGCTTTGCCCGGCACCAGCTCGCCCGCATCAAAGTGGGCAAAGGGTGCCTGCCGGAAAATCTCACGGCTGATCCTGAAACCGCTGAGCATGACCTCCAGATCCTCCTCTTCGGCCAGGTAATTGGCCTGGATCCGAGGCGCCTGCGCCGGATCGCTGGAACGCAGCGTGATACGGCCTCTAGAGTGCGGCCGCAAACCACAGACGTGCACCGTGTAGCCGTCTCCGGGCAGCCGGTTGCGACCGTGGTCATCGAGCAGGGCCGGCACGAAATGAAACTGCAGATCGCTGCGCTCGTCGGGCGCGCGTTCGCTGCGAACGAAGCCCCCGGCCTCGGCCACGTTGGAACTGCCGACACCCGAACGCGTGAACAGATATTGCAGCCCGATCAGCAGATCGCTCTGTCGGTCATAGGTGATGCGTTCCCGGCAACGCTGCAGCAGACACAAATCCAGGTGGTCCTGCAGGTTCTCGCCCACACCAGGCAACGGCACACGGACACCAATGCCCAGTTCGCGCAGTTGCGCCTCTGGCCCGATCCCGCTGAGCAGCAACAGCTGCGGTGAGTTGATGGCGCCACCACTGAGGATGATCTCCCCAGAGACCTCGATGCGGCGCTGATGACGCCCTTGGCGTATATGCAGCGCCACGGCCTGGTCGCCCTTGAACTCCACACGCTCGGCCAGGGCATGCGTCAGCACGTCCAGATTGCTGCGACCGCGCGCCGGCAACAGATAGCCGGTCGCAGCACTGCAACGGCGGCCATCGCGCTGGGTCACCTGATAGAAACCGAAACCCTCGGGAGCGCCGGTATTGAAATCATCGGTGCGGGCAAAACCCGCCTGTTCGGCCGCCTGCAGAAACACCGAGCTGAGCGGGTTGGTGTGACGCAGATCCTGCACGGCCAGGGGACCGCCAACGCCATGATGCGCACTGGCACCACGCTGCTGGTCTTCGGCGCGCTTGAACCACGGCAGCATCTCGGCATAGCTCCAGCCCGGATTGCCGGCCTCGGCCCACTCGTCATAGTCACGGGCATGGCCACGGATGTAGCACATCGCGTTGATTGAACTGGACCCGCCCAGGACGCGCCCACGGGGCCAGTACAAACGCCGCCCATCAAGTTGCGGCTCGGCTTCGGTCTCGTAGCTCCAGTTGATGCTTGGGTTCTTGACCAGCTTGGCCAGACCGGCCGGCATGTGGATGAATGGATGCCAGTCACTGCCGCCGGCCTCGATCAGCAATACCCGCACGGCCGGGTCGGCGCTGAGGCGATTGGCCAGGACGCAGCCGGCCGAGCCCGCTCCGACGATGATGTAGTCGTACACCGATGTCCCCTTGAACAGCTGCTGGCAGTCTTTGCCCCAAGTTTCTAGAGCGATTGCTCCAACACCTCGATCCGATCACCAATCGCCAATTCACCAGCGGAGCGGTCGGCGGCTGGCCAGGGCATCAGATTGACACCGAAACAGGCGCCTTCGGCGAGCATCCGGCGCTGCTCCAGGGTGCTCAACGGTTCTCGGTCGACGTCACGCTCGCCGCTGTCCGGGTCCACGGTCGTGAAGATGCAGCGGCTGCATGGCCGCACCATGCGCAATCCGATGCCACCGATTCGCAGCACCGACCAGCGGTCCTCGACGAATGGCTGCTCCAGCCCATCGATGACCAGATTGGGCCTGAAGCGCCGCAGATCCAGATCCCGCCCCACCCAGCTAGAGAGCACTTGCAGCGACCGCGTGCTGATGGCCAACAGCGGCAAGCCGTCGGCGAAGGACACCAGGCCTCCGCCGAGAGCATCATCGAAACGGCGCCCCAGGGGATCGGCCAGGTAGACCAATCGCAACGGTCGACCCAGTCGCTCGCTGAGCCAGTCATCAATGACGCCGTCCACCGGTTGGGCCAGCACCTGGTCACGCCAGACCTGCACCGGGATCGCGACCGCCCCTGAATCGGGTCGCACCTGCACGGTGCTGCCGTCGTGCCAGCGCAGCCGGAGTCCGTCTGGCGACGGCTGTGCCTGCAGGCGCACCAACGCACCCAGTGCGCGACCTGTGACAAATCGCCCACCGGGATCAACCAGCATCCAGCGTCGATCATGCGCCAATCCCCAAGGCTCCAGCGGCGAACGCGACAGCGGTACGCCGGCGGCAGACTTGAGCGGATATGTGTAGATCGCCTGAAGGACGGCCATGGCATCCACATGTGAGCGAGATCGGGGCGATAGAATAGGAAAAATGACTCAACGCTGCCCCGCGACAGCCCGAATGCCCGCCCCCCGAGTTCCATCGCGCCGACACTTGGCGCTTAGTCTGATGCTGCTGCTCGGCACGATGTCCGTGGCGATTGCCGCGCCGGTCGCTACGCCGCCCGCGCCGCGATTGGCCGAACCGCAGGCCAAGTCGCTGGCCAATGAAGTGGCCGAGGTCGGAACGGCACTGGTGGCGACCGGACAGGTACCGGCGCTGGCCATCGCGATGGTCACCAGCGACGAGATCCTGCTGGCCGAGGCTTTCGGCGAAACCGCGGTGGGCTCAGGCACCGGTGCCGACAGCCAGACGGTTTTCCGGCTGGCCTCGGTCAGCAAGACCTTCACCGCCGCCCTGCTGTCGGTACTGGTGGAAGAGCGCTACCTGCGCTGGAGCACACCGCTGGCCGACTATCTGCCGCAGATTCGCTTTCAGGACCCAAAACTGGGCGAGACACTCACGCTGGAACAGCTGCTCAGCCATCGCACAGGCCTGCCACATCACACCTTCGACCTGCGCATCGAAGCCAACGAGGAATTGCACACCCTCGTCGACGAGCTCTATACGGTGACACCCAAATGCGTGCCGGGCGATTGCTATGCCTATCAGAATGTCGCCTTTACCCTCGCTGGCGTGCTGGCCGAAGCGGCCACCGGTGATTTTCTCGATGTGCTGATGGCGCGCCGATTGTTTGTGCCGTTGCAGATGACCGATGCCAGTGTCGGCCGGGAAGCGCTACTGTCAGCAGGCAGTTGGAGCCGTCCGCATGTCCGCCGCGGGGGGCGTTGGCGTGCGGTCGAACCGCTGCCGACGTACTACCGCCTGCCGGCGGCCGCCGGTGTCAATGCCAGCGCAACCGATCTGGCCAAGTGGATGCAGGCGCTGCTGGGCGCTCGACCCGAAGTTCTCAGTGACAGGGCGCGGACGCAGATGGCGCAGACCCGTATCGATACTCCGACCGAAATTCGCGGCACTGGCTGGCGGCGCAAGCGCCTGAGCCAGGCCGGCTACGGCCTTGGCGTACGTGTGTTCGAGTATTCCGGCCAGCAACTGGTGTTCCATGCCGGCGCGGTACAGGGCTATCGAGCGCTATTGGGCGTATTGCCGGATTCCGACTTTGGCGTGGCCATCGTCTGGAACAGCGAGAGCGGCCTGCCTGCGGGGCTGTTTCCAACGATCCTCGATCGCTGGCTGAGCCTGCCACCGGAGCGCTGGCTCGACGGCAAGCGCTTTGGCCATACGGCGCTGCTGCAGTCCTCGGCGCCCGCCACGCCCCGGTCTGCGCGCTGATCTGCCGGTCTCTGGACCGACTGCGCGCAACCAAGCGCGCGGTGAGCGGCCTCTGCGCGCTCAATCATGCGCAAGAAAAAGGCCCGACGCCTGAACAGCCATCGGGCCCATCAAGGGTTTGGCAGAGCCTGGGTCAGCGACCGAGCGAAAACTCCAGCCGCTGCCGCGCCGTCGTCGATACGGCCTGACCATTCTCCAGCTTGGGCCGGAATTTCCAGGCTTGTACGGCGCGAATGGCGTCGCGATCGAAGATCCGCTTCGGATCAGCGTCGACCACGCGCACATCGGTGACATCGCCAAACTCGGTAATCGTGAATTCCAGATCCACCCAACCGGACACCTGCTGTCGCAAGGCTCGCGCCGGGTAGTTCGGATTGACGCGCTGCACCAGTTCCACGTCGCGATTCTGCGGAGCCGTTGATTGAGCGACTGAAGGCACCGGCTGGGTTGAGGCGACTTGCGTAGGTGCCTGCTGCGGTGGCGGCGTCGGTGCCGGGGCAGGCGCGGCCGGTGTCGGTGTCGGTGCGGGAGCAGGTTCAGCCGGTGCAGGTGTCGGTGCCGTGGCAGCGGCAGTCTGACGAGCCGCCGCGGCCTCGGCCTGCTGACGCTCGCGCTCTTCGGCCAGAGCACGCTGCTCATCGGCCCGCTTGTAACTGGCCACCCGCTGCTCCAGCGTCGCCAGAACGACCGAGGTGGGCTGCGCGCGCTTCAGCAGGGCAACTGCGCGATCGGCCGCGACGTAGTCGCGCGACTCGATCAACTGCTCGGTCATGCCCTGGGCCAGCGGCATCAGCTCCAGGATGGCGACCTGGGCGGCCGAGTTACGCGGCTCATTCTCCAATACGCGCAGGTAATAGGCGAAAGCGTTGTTGTCCGCTGGCGTAATCAATCGATTCTCGGCCACCGCCGTCCGCGCACGATCGAGCAGTTCGGAGGTCGAAAGCGCCTCATCGATCACCGGCTCAGCCGGTTCTGCGTCGGTCGCCGGTGTTTCCGTGGTCGCCGTCACTGGTGCCGGAGCCGGTTGCGCGGGCGTCTGCGCCACCGGTGCCGGATCGGAACCACCACAGGCCGCCAGCAGGGCGGCCAGCAACACCGGCATCAGGACCCGCTTGGGGATGCCTGAGAGCCAGTGCGAGAAGGATGCATTCATGTTGCCCCCTGGGTCGTGCGGAACGGCCCGAATATTGCGTTCCAACGGAAGGTTAACACGGAAGTCACACAAGCTTGCCAGCCTGGAATGGCTCCCGCGAAGCCCTCAGGGAGGGGCTGTCAAGGCACTGATGCAGTTCCGGTTGTTGTCCAATACATAGGGGGCCAGGGCCGGCAGGAAACGCAGCTGGCGGCAACCTTCGGCGTTGCCGTACGGGTGCCAGCGGACACCATCGCCGAAGGACAGACGAATCGGTCGCGACGACAGGTGTGTAAACAATTCCTCCCACACCGGCAGCGCACCGCTACTGCCGGTCTTGCCCGAACTGCTGTTGTCGTCGCGGCCGACCCAGACGACACCCAGATGCTCACCCGTGAAGCCGGCGTACCAGCTGTCGCGCAGATCATCGCTGGTGCCAGTCTTGCCGGCGGAGTCGACCGACAGCCGCCCGTCGCGGGTCAGCCGGTTGGCCGTACCGCTGACCGTCGTTTCCACCAGGGCCAGAGTCAGGAGCCTGATCACCTCAACGCGCGAGGGCACGCCAGCTCGCGCAGGTGTGCGCTGCAGCAATCGACCGTCGCCATCGAGCACGGCCCGCAAGGGTGTCAGGGGCAACACCCGACCACCGCTGGCCAGCGCCTGATAGAGCTGAGCAACCTGCAGCGGCGACAGCTCGACCGCGCCGAGCAGGGCGGAAGGATTGGGTTCGGCACCGACATCCACGCCGAGATTGGCCAGCAATTGGCCAAAGGCGGGCATGCCCAGTTCCATGCCCAGCCGGGCGGTGGCCTGATTGTAGGAGCGTGACAGGGCTTCGATCAGGGTGACCTGACCATGGCCGCGCCGATCGTAGTTGAGCGGCTGCCAGACCTGCCCATTGCGCAAGCGGTAGCTGCCAGCGTCGTCCGAGATCAGGCTGGCCAGGTTGTAGCGCTGCGGCTGCGACAGGGCGAGCAGATAGACGAAGGGCTTGAGCAGCGAACCCACATGCCGACGAGCGGTGACGGCCCGATTGAAACCCGGCAGGCGCGGCTGGCGTCCACCGACCAGGGCCAGCACTTCACCGTCAGTCGCCCGCGTCACGACAATCGCCGACTCCAGCCCCCCTTCGGGATCAATCTTCTGCAGGCCACCCTGCACTGCTTGCTCGGCTCGGACCTGGATGATCGGATCGAGCGTGGTCAGCACCGCCAGTCCGGCACTGGCCAGATCGTCGGCCGAATAGTCCTGCTGCAGCTGCCGCTGGACCAGGTCGATGAAGGCCGGGTGGCGTTCGCGTGCTGCCGAGGGCTTGGGCGAGACGCCCAGCGGCAACGCCTGCTGACGTTCCAGCGTATCGGCGCCAATCAGACCGGTCTCGGCGAACTGACGCAGTACCAGGTTGCGTCGCTGCATGGCTCGCTCGGCGTAACGGCGCGGGTCGTACAACGAAGGCCCTTTGACCAGCCCGATCAACAAGGCGTACTCGGCCACTTCCAGCTCATCCAGCGGTCGGCCGAAGTAGTACTCGGCCGCCGCACCAAAACCTTGCACGGGCCGATTGCCGAGCTGGCCCAGATAGACCCGGTTCAGATAGGCCTCAAGAATCTGACCCTTGTCGTAGCGGGCATCAATGACCAGCGCCAGGCCGAACTCACGCAGCTTGCGCTCGAGTGAACGTTCGCGCGTCAGCAGCGTGTTCTTGACCAGTTGCTGGGTCAGTGTCGAGCCGCCTTGAACGAGTTGACCAGCCCGCAGGTTCGCCCACATGGCTCGTGCCAGACCCTGCGGGTCAACGCCAAGGTGGCTGTTGAAACGCCGATCCTCCACAGCCTGGATACCGGCCACAAGCATGGCGGGAAATTCGTGCAGAGGCAGCGGTCGACGCTCACCCGGGTCGTCGGCATAGAGGGTGCCGATCAATGCCGGATCGAGTCGCTTGAGGGCTCGCTTGCCGCCATCGGCACCCTGCAGAGCCTGCAGCTTGCCGCCGGCGAAGCGCAGTTCCAGCCGCTCGGCCTCCTCGACCCCGTCGTCGAAGACGAATCGACGGCTGTAGAGACTGACCCTGGACTTGTCCAGCTTGACGAAGCTGCCGGGCTGCCGCAACGACGGGTCCTCGCGGTAGCGCGCCGCCTGCAACTCCACCGCCAGAGACTCGACGTCCAGCGCCATGCCCGGAAACAGCTCCAGCGGTCGCGCGTAGACCCGACTGGGTTCGGGCAAGCGGGTCAGGTCGAAATGATCGTCGACGATCCGGTTGAGGTGAAACCAGGCCAACGGCGCAAAGCCGAGCAGGCCGCCGATGCCCAGCAATACACATCGCCCGATCCAGCGCCAGAACTTCAAGCCCTCGCCCCACTCCAATGCATCTAGCGGGCAGTGTAGCGGCTCGTCGCGAGGCCGTTTGCGGGCAATGCCGATCGCTGTGCCCGGCGCAAGGCCGGCTGCGACGATCAGGAGCGACGAGTCAGCGAAGGTGACAGCCTGCCTCGGTGACAACATAATGGGCGGTCAACGCGAGCGCGCCCTTGCTGCTGGCCCTGGCCGGCGCGGCACTCGCGGCGGACCACAGGCCCCCGTTGGCCGGATCGACCAGGGAAGGAAGGAAAGCCAAGGTCATGCTGAACACGCGGACGCGCCAGTCGGACCGCTCCAACGTCCCGACTGCGCTGCTGGCCTGGGTGCCCCAAACGATCGATGCCGATGCTGTCCTGGCGCTGCTGCGCACCAGCGCACCGCAGGTGGATTGGACCGTGCAGTCCGTTGCTGCCACCCGTTGGCAGGAAGCAGCCCGGCTGGCTGTCGACAGGCCACCCGGTGAACAGATCCTGTGGCTGGCCGAGTTGCCCCAGGGGCCCATACCACCGCTGCTGGTCGAACGCCTGCATGAAGCCGCGATCGACACGGATGCGGCGCTGACCTGCCTTGGGGCAGCGTGGCCCGTTCCGTCGCAATGGCGTGCACAGGGCGAGGGCCTGCAACTGGATCAGCACTGCGCACTGCTGGGTCAGGCGCGACGCTGGCCGCTGCCCGACGATTCGCCGGCTCGATTGGTGTGGCTGCAAGGCGGTGTGCTGGCCACCCGCCTGCTGTGTCTGGAGCAGCTCCATGTGGCCTTTGATCTGCCCGCCGTGCCGAGCGACAGCGAGGCCGTCGATCCATTGGCCGAATTGCGCTCACGCTGGCCTCAGACCGAGCGCCTCGACGACATCGGCTGGCCGGGTCTGGATGGTCGGCCGGTGGTCCTGCACATACTGCATGACTGGGGCGGCGGCATCGAGCGCTTTGCCCGTGACTTGTCCGAAGCGGACCAGGATCGCGTCTATCTGGGGCTGCGAGCTCGGGGTCGCTGGCGATCGCGGCACTACGGCGAAGCCCTGGAGCTGTGCCTGTTGCCCAGCGGCCTGCCTGTGCGGCGCTGGCCGCTGCTCCCGGCCATCGGCAGCATCACCAGTCGACACGCCGGATATCGTCAGATCCTGGCCGAGATTCAGAGCGAGTTCGCCGTCGCCAGCGTGCTGGTTTCTTCGCTGATCGGACACAGCCTGGACGTGTTCGACAGCGGCCTGCCGACCATCGTGGTTGGCCACGATTATTTCCCGCTGTGGCCTGAACTGCACTGCAACTTCGGCGACGAGCAGCAGCGTTTCGATGCCGCCAGTCGCGAGCAGACGGTGCTGGCCAAGACGCAGGACGCGGTCTTCGCCGAGCGCGATCCCGGCTTCTGGCAACAGATCTACGAAGACTATGTGCGGCGGTTGCAGGCCGATTCGGTGCAGATGGTCGTGCCGACGGACTCGGTTCGACACAATCTGCTGCGCATGGCGCCCACCTTGGCGCAGCAGTCGATTCAGACCGTCGGCCACGGATTGCGCCCCTGGACAGAAGCCGGTCCCGACTGGCAGCCAAACTTCGACGACGAGCATCTGCGCCTGCTGGTACTGGGCCGCATCGACGGCGGCAAGGGGCTGGAACTGTTGCGCGGGGCCTTGCCCGAACTGAGCCGCCACGCCGATCTGCACCTGCTGGGTTGCGGCAAGGCCGGCGAAGCGCTTTTCGGCATGTCCGGCGTGCACATCGAGCTGGATTATCCGCACGTCGAGTTGCCACGACGACTGGCACGAATCCGTCCACATGCGGCGTTGCTGCTGTCGACGGTGGCCGAGAGCTTCAGCTACACCTTGTCGGAGCTGTGGAGCCTGGGCGTGGTGCCGATCGCCACGCGCACCGGCGCCTTCGCCGAACGCATCGACGATGGCGCCGACGGCCTGCTGTTCAGCCCCGATGCGCGGGCGCTGATCACCACGGTGCGAGCCCTGGCGAACGATCGTGGCAACCTGCGGCGGATGCACGAGGCCCTCGGCGAGCGGCCGCTCCGCGACACCCGCATGATGGCGGCGGACTACGCCCCGTTGTTGTCGGCCCCGGCCCGACAGCGGCAACTCGACTGGTCCCGTCTGGCCGACGCCAGCGCCTTTGAGCGCGTGCAGTTGCTCAGCCGCAGCCGCCAATTGCAGCAACAACTCGACGAATCTCGCCAGCGACTCACGACCCAGCAGCAGGAACTGGACAAGCGTGCCGACTGGGGATTTTCGCTGGACCGGCAATTGCAGGATCGCACTCGCTGGGCCCGTTCGCTGGAACAGCAACTGGCCGAGAGCCGTGCCCAACTGGGTCACGCCGAGGAACTGACCCGCAGTCAGATTGCCGAACTGGAATCGGCACTGGATCAAAGTGAGTTGCGTCGGCGCCAGCTGCGCGACCGTGCACGTCAGCGCTTGCGCGAGGAACGACGACTGGTGCGCTCGCTGGTCGAGCAGATGGCCGACATCGCCGAAGAGGTGCGCAGGACGGTGACCGACCAGAACCGTCGCGAGCAGGAATTCATGCAGCAGTTGCAGCAGTTGCAGGCCAGCCGTGCCGATCTGACGGGACAACTGGTGCGGTCCGAGGCCTCTCGCCATGAACTGCTGGGCAGCAGCAGTTGGCGTCTGACCGCACCGTTGCGAATGATCGCGCGCAGCATTCGCCAGCTGACGCCCGGGCTCGCATTCCGTTTGCGGCGGGTCCGCAGCTTGCTGCATCGCGCCGACGGTTCACTGCGCAGTCGAGGACTCAGTGGAACGGTCCGGCGGGCCCTGCAGGAACTGCGTCACACACCCCGCCCCTTGCCTGCACTGGTGGCTCCCGAGCCCAGCGAACGCTTCGAGGCCTTTGCGGTACCTGCCAGCGAGACGCCGGAAGTCAGCATCATCATCCCGGTCTACGGCAAACTGGCCTACACCGTCACCTGCCTGCGCAGTCTGGTCGACACCGACCAGGGACTGCCGATCGAGATCATTGTCGTCGACGATTGCTCGCCCGACGACAGCGCCGATGCGCTGGCCCGGTTCGAAGGACTGCGCCTGCTGCGCAACCAGACCAATCTGGGCTTCATCGGCGCCTGCAATGCCGGCGCGGCGATGGCTCGCGGTCGCTATCTGTGCTTCCTCAACAACGACACGGCGGTGCAGGCCGGTTGGCTGCAGGCACTGGTCGACACTTTCGAGCAGTTCCCGGATTGCGGTCTGGCCGGTGCCAAACTGATCTACCCGGACGGTCGTCTGCAGGAAGCCGGCGGCATCATCTTCAGTGACGGCGCGGGCTGGAACTACGGTCGCTTCGAGGATCCGAACGACCCTCGTTTTGACTATCCGCGCGAAGCGGACTATTGCTCCGGCGCAGCCATCCTGATCCCCACCACGCTGTTCGATGAGCTCGGCGGTTTTGACAGCCACTATGCGCCGGCCTATTACGAGGACACCGACCTCGCCTTCAAGGTTCGAGAGCACGGCCTGAGGGTCTATTTCCAGCCGGCTTCCCGGGTCGTGCACTACGAAGGCATTTCCAGCGGCACCGACACCAGCAGCGGCATCAAGCGCTATCAGGTGGTCAACCACGAGAAGTTTCTCGAGCGCTGGCGCGACGCCCTGCAGCGACAGCCCGCGCACGATGGCGAACGTGTCGGACTGGCCTGCGAACACCGGGTGGCGGGTCGGATTCTGGTCATCGACGCGACTACGCCCACCCCGGATCAGGATTCGGGCTCGGTGCGCCTGATGAATCTGTTCCGGCTGCTGATCGGCGAGCACTGGAAAGTGGTCTTCTTTGCCGACAACCTCGCCGAAGTCACCGGCTATTCCGACGCGGTCCGGGCGCTGGGTGTGGAAGTGCAGGCCCATCCCTGGCTGCAGGATCCGGTTGCGTTCCTGCGTGAACGGGGCGAGCAATTCGATGCGGTACTGGTCTGTCGTCACTACATCGCCGTGAACTACCTGCCGTTGGTGCGGCAATACTGTCCGCGGGCTCGCTTCATCTTCGACACGGTCGACCTGCACTATCTGCGCGAAGAGCGCGCCGCCGCCGTCGCCGATGACGCGGCCATGCGCAAGCAGGCCGCCATCACGCGGCGCCAGGAGTTGCAGCTGATTCAGGACAGCGATGTGACCGTCGTGGTCAGTCCGGTGGAACGCGAGCTGCTGGGCGGATTGCTGCCGCAGTCGCGCGTCGACATTCTCAGCAACATCCACCAGATCGCTGGCCGTCGCGCCGGCTTCGAAGAACGCAGCGACATTTTCTTTGTCGGTGGTTTCCAGCACGTGCCCAACGTTGATGCCGTCAGCTGGTTTGTCGACGAGGTGTGGCCGCTGGTGCACGCCGAATTGCCGCAGATGCGCTTTCGCGTGGTCGGCAGCAAGATGCCGGAATCCATACGCCGGCTGGCCGATCGTCCCGGCGTGGTGATTGAGGGCTTTGCCGAGCAGCTCGAACCCTTTCTGGATGGCTGCCGCCTGGCGGTTGCGCCGCTGCGCTACGGTGCCGGCGTCAAGGGCAAGGTCAATTCCAGCATGGCGCATGGGCAGCCGGTCGTGATGACCTCGGTCGCGGCCGAGGGCATGTTTCTCGAGCATGGGGTGCACGGCCTGATCGCCGACGAACCGACGGCGCTGGCCGCCGAGATCGTGCGGCTTTACCAGGACCCCGAGCTGTGGCTGCAGATCTCCGACGCCGGTCTGCAGAATGTGGCGGACAACTTCTCGATGGAGGCGGCACAGCGGTCCCTGCGGTCCATTCTCAACGACTGAACCGGAGCACCCGCACGGACAACCAACGCGATTCGCGCGATCATGGCCATCCGTCCGCAGTGCCTGGAGTCGCCATGAACGCCCCCACTCGCCTGACCGCTGCTGACTTCGCGCCTGAAGTCCTGCAGCTGTTCGACCGCTATGTGCACGGATTGCTGGACCGTCGAGGATTCATCGCGGGCGCTTCCCGCTACGCCGCCGGCAGCACCGGTGCTGTTGCCCTGCTGGCCGCGCTGAGTCCCAACTTCGCCGCCGCGCAGCGCGTATCGCCCGAGGATCCACGGCTGCAGATCGAGCGCATCGAGTACCCCTCGCCAGAGGGCAGCGACCCGGCCGGTGGCTATCTGGTTCGCCCGGTGGGCCACAACGGTCCGCTGCCGCTGGTCGTCGTGGCGCACGAGAACCGCGGACTCAATCCACACATCGAGGACATCGCCCGACGGCTTGGACTGGCCGGCTATCTGGTGCTGGCACCCGATGCACTGCACCCGCTGGGTGGCTATCCGGGTGGAGAAGATCAGGCGCGCGAGTTGTTCCGCCAGCTTGACCAGAACAAGGCACGAGCGGATTTCGTGGCGGCAGCGCGCTGGCTGCTGGCGCATCCGGATGGCAATGGCCGGCTGGGCGCGGTGGGCTTCTGCTACGGCGGCGCCATCACCAACTATCTGGCGACGCAGGTCCCCGAACTGCGCGCCGCCGTGCCCTTCTACGGCGGTCCCGCACCACTGGATCAGGTCGACCAGATCCAGGCTGAACTGCTGCTGGTCTTTGCCGGCCTGGACGAGCGCGTCAACGCGAGTTGGCCGGACTACGAAGCTGCCCTCAAGGCGGCCGGCAAGTCCTATGAAGCGGTGATCTATCCGGACACCCAGCACGGTTTCAACAACGACACCACCCCGCGCTTCGACGAGGCCGCCGCGGCCAAGGCCTGGCAACGGACCCTCGACTTCTTCGCCCATCATCTGCGTGGCTGAGCCGACGGTGATGGCGCCTGTGCAGCAGCAACTGGCGCTGGTCGCGCTGGTGGTTGGCGACTATGACGAGGCGCTGGCCTTCTACGTCGATACGCTCGGTTTCGAACTGGTCGAAGATCGCGAGGTGCCCGAGCAGGCCAAGCGCTGGGTGGTGGTGCGGCCGCCCGGGTCCAGTTGTGCGCTGCTGCTGGCGCGGGCCGCCAACGCCGAGCAGGCGCAGGCCATCGGCGCGCAGAGTGGCGGTCGGGTCTTCCTGTTCCTACACACCGACGACTTCCAGCGCGACTACCAGCGCTATCGGGATCGCGGCGTGCGCTTCGTGCGGCCACCCGAGGATCAGCCCTGGGGGCGTGTAGCGGTGTTTGCCGATCTCTACGGCAATCAGTGGGATCTGATCGGACCCGTGCCCGCCGACGAGCGCTGACACTCGGCGGCGCGGCGCCGCCTCAGTCCCCGGCTGGGCGCTCGCGCTCGTCCAGATAGGCCTCGGTGTCGGCGGCCAGCCAGGCGACGGTCACGAAGCCGGCCACGTTCTGATCCAGATCCGCCGCATCAATCTTGTCCAGCGTGTCGTTGGCCGTGTGGTGGATGTCGAAGTACAGCGTGCCATCCTGCGCCAGGCCCGCGACCGGCACCTCGGCGGCGCGCAGCGTGCTGATGTCGGCACCCCCATAGGCTTCATTGCTGCCTCGTTCCACGCCCAGTGGCGTCAACAAGGTCTGCATCTGCGTGGCCAACGGCAGCGCCGCCTCGGCAAAGCGCGTATCGAAGCGGTAAATGCGACCGGCGCCGAAATCACTTTCCAGCGCGAGGATGTGGTTGTGGAAGTCATCGGCATGCGCTTCGGCATAGGCCTTGCCGCCATAGATACCCTGCTCCTCGTTGGCGTAGGCCACCACCCGGATGCTGCGCCGCGGCGGCTGCGCCTGCTGTCCGATCAGCGCGCCCGCAGCCATCGTGATCGCAATGCCGGCACCATCATCAATGGCGCCAGTGCCCAGGTCCCAGGAGTCCAGATGGGCGGCCAGCAACACCACTTCCTGCGGTGCCTGGCGCCCAGTGATCTCGCCGATCACATTGGCCGACGTGTAATCGCCCTTGCGGGTGCGTGAGCCCAACTCCAGCTTGACCGTCACCGGTTCACCACGCTGCAGGATCTTCTCCAGCAGGTCGGCATCGACATTCGACAGCGCCGCGGCGGGAATGCGGGTGGGCGTGTTGTCGTAGCGCATCATGCCGGTGTGAGGCGTACGCGAGGTGCTGTCGGTGCCCACCGAACGGATCAGCACGGCAGCCGCGCCGGCCCGACCGGCCACCGAGGCGCCCTGAGCGCGGATCACCACGGCGCGGCCATAACCGGAGCCGTCACGGGCTCGTTCCATGCGCTGGTTGAGGAAGACGATCTTGCCGGCCACGCTGGCCGGATCGGCGGCCTGCAGCGCGTCCAGGGACGGAAATGCCACCACTTCGGCGCGCACCCCACCCTCGGGCGTGCCGACTGTGCCGCCGAGCGCCGTCACGATCAGCGGCTGCGGGTATGGCGCGACCACAGCGGCACTCTCATAGCCTCGCTCCCAGACCGGAAAACTGACTGCCTCGGTCCAGACCCGATCGAAACCCAGTTCGCGAAACTTGACCTCGGCCCAGGCGCGTCCGCGCGCATCGGCCTCCGACCCGGCCAGTCGCGGGCCGACTTCGGTGGTCAGCGACTCGACGATCGCACAGGCGCCACTCCCGGCCAGCGCCTGGTCGCGCAGGGCAGCCGCCGTCTGCAGCTGTGACTCTTCCAAGCCGGCGGCAAGCGACAAGGGCGCGTGCAGCGCCAGCAACAGGACAGGCAACGGACGCATGAGCGGTGACTCCGGATCGGCAACGCGGGCGAGCATAGCCCAAGCCGCGCGCGGGTCGAGCCAGGCCAGATGACACCGGCGCCGAGACGCGTTCTCAAGCTACACTGCGAGAGATTCCGGCGGCGGATCCGGCATGCACGACATCCTGCCCTTTTCGCGGTACACCGATGCGCGCTTGCCTCCGCGAGTGCGCAGCGTGCTCGAAGGCGTCTTTCAGGCAGCCTGGCAGGTGCTCGAGCCGGCACTGCAGAAGGGACTGTCGGACTACGAGCAGATCCTGTTCCGGCGCGCCGACAAGGCGATCAATCATCAGCAACAGAACGAACAGTTCGTCGCCATGCGCGAAGTGCGCAAGCGTGCCGTCGAGATGCAGGTCGCCTTCCGCGACAGCCTGCAGGCCGGCCTGGTCGGGCTGGTTGCCGCGCAAGCCCCGAAACCTGCGCAGAGCAGCAGCGGACAAGTCCTGCAGCTGGTCGCCAGCGAGGATCTGGAAGAGAGCTTGATCCTGTCCGAGTTGTCAGCCAAGGCGGAGATGCGTTTTGCCGCCACCTGGCATGTGCTGGCCTACCGCTTCGCCGTCATCGCTGCCGCCCCGCCGCTGGACGTGGAGCTGATTCCGGTCGGTCCGCAGGCGCTGGCCGACGCGCTGAAGGCGGCAGGACGCCGATTGGACCTGTCGGTGGAGGCGCGCGTGGACGCCTACCGCCATCTGGAAAACTGTTTGCTGGAGGTGCTGGACGCGATGCTCGAGGCGGTCAACGATGACCTGATTCGACACCGCATCCTGCCGCATTTGCTCTTGCCGCGCCCGCGAACCGCGCCGTTGCGGTCGCCGGCGGGCACCGAGGCAGCTGAAGTAGGCAACCAGGCGCCTGTCGAGCGCAGTGAGACGCCGCCATCGGACCCCACTGACGAGCCGGCGGACGCCGTCACACGTCCAGCAACCGCGTCACTGCCGGACTCGCAGCCGTCTGCGGCGCCACCAACGCCGATCCCGGAGCACCCGGCGCCGATGTCGGTCGGCCCATTCGACGCGACCCCGAGCTCAGCTTTGCCTGCGGCCGAATTGGGCCCGGCGCTGCAGGCGCTGGAGGCCGTCTGGCAGTCGGTACCGGAAACGCATCCGCAGGCCGGCCCGATGCACGATACCGGCGACGACCTCGACCAGAGCGAGCTGTTCGAGACCTTGCGAGATCTGCTCAGCGGGCGCCGGACGCGGCAGGGGCCATCACCGGCGCAGGCCGCGATGGCCAGCCGGCCGGTGGCACCGGCCGCTGATGTGCAGGGCGTGCTCAGTGTGCTGCAGGGCCAGCCCGCCGCACCGCGGATGGTCGATGGCCGCTGGCAGCCGCGACGCGTCAGCGACCTCAAGCACGACATGCTCAGTCAGCTGCGAGCGATTTCAGATGGCACGCCGACGCGGCTGTCAGAAGAGGACGAGGACACCGTCGATCTGGTGGGCCTGCTGTTCGATCAGCTCGGCCAGGGACTGTCGCCGGTGTCGCACAGCCATGGACTGCTGACCAAGCTGCAGGTGCCGGTGCTGAAAGTGGCCCTGCGAGACAAGCGCTTCTTCACCCAGCGCAAGCACCCGGCCCGCCTGCTGCTCAACGAGATCGCCGAGGCCGCGACCTTGTGGGTCGAAGACGAGGATGCCGACCGGCCGATGCTCGACCGCATGCAACTGGTGGTCGACCGGGTCATTCGCGACTACGACGAGAACGATCAGCTGTTCGACGAGTTGCTCGACGATCTGGGTGGTCACCTGAAGTCGGTCAGGCGCAAGGCCGAAGTCTCGGAGAAGCGGCAGATCGATGCGGCGCGCGGGCGCGAGAAGATGGATCTGTCCCGCGCTGCCGCGGTCGAAGCCACCGAGGCATTGCTGGCACAACACGATGCGGTGCCGGAGGCGCTGCACAGCTTCCTGCTGCAAGCCTGGACCGATGTGCTGGCGTTGAGCCTGCTGCGGCAGGGACCGCAGGGCGAGGATTTCCAGCACGACCTGGGACAGGCGGCGCAGCTGCTGTCGCTGCATGCCGAACGCACCGCCCCGCAGGCGCAGCGCCGCCAGGCCTTCGAGGCGCTGGCGCGCGAACTGGCCGATGGCGTGGGTTCGGTCGGCATGGTCCCGGACGCCTTCCGGCCGGTGCAGGCGGCGCTGTCCGCGGCGTTGGGCCTGGACGAGCCCGAGCGCGAGGCCAGCGCGCCGACGGCGGCGGTGCTGCAGCAGACGCTGGAGGCGCGACCGAAGCTGGGTGGCGGCCAGGGCGCTCAGGAGTCCCCGTCGACCATCCTGTCGAGCCTGCGCGGGCAGGAGCAATGGGAGCTGACCGCTGAAGAAGTTAGGATGGTCGAGCGGATCAAGCATCTGCCCTTCGGCACCTGGTTTGAGTTCACCCGCAATCAGCAGGGTGATCTGGTGCGCCGCAAGCTCAGCTGGTTCAGCCCGGTCACCGGCCGCTGCCTGTTCGTCAACGCGCGAGGTGCCAAGGTCGAGGATCGAACGATCAACATGCTGGCCCGCGATCTGGCCCGCGGCAATGCACGAATCGTCGTGCAAACACGCGAGCGTCTGATCGACCGTGCCTGGAACGCGATCCTGTCGACCTTCAGCCGCAAATCCGACCCGGATGTGGCGATCCTGATGGGAGACGCCTGATGACCGAGCGCCGCGAACGCCGCCGCAACCCCGGTCACGCCGTGCTGGTGGTCAATTCACTGAACGGCGCCAGCATGGGCCGCATCGGTAATCTCTCGGTCGGCGGTCTGATGCTGATCAGCAGCGAGAGTCTGGTCGAAAGCGGCATCTACCAGGTGCAATTCCAATTGGCCGGTCCCAACATCGGTACGCAGACCATCGAGCTGGGCTTCCAATGCCTGTGGTCGGTCCCGGCCAGCACACCGAATACCTTCTGGTCGGGCTGTCAGACCATCGACTTGAGCCCGGATGCGGCGAGCAAGCTGCGGACCTGGGTCGACAGCTGAAGCACCCGGTTGAGCGACAACCCTGCGCCTTCAGGCTGGCAGGAACAGCGCCTGCAGGTCGTTGAGAAAACGCCAGCCCAGCTCGGTCGGCGCAATGCGATCAGGGTCATCGCGCAACAGCCCACGTTTGATCGACTCGGCCAAGGCCGGCTGATTGGCCGGTTCCAGTCCGACCCGCTCGCGCAGCAATGCCGCCGGCACGCCCTCACGCAGTCGCAGCGCATTGAGCATGAACTCGAACAGTCGTTCGCCGGCGACGATCTCCTGTTCCTGCTCGACCCGTCGCTCACTGCCGGCGAGCTGCAGATAGGCGGTCGGATTGCGCCGCTTGGACAGCCGCAGGATTCGGCCATCGGCCAGGCTGAGCTTGCCATGGGCACCGGCACCGATGCCCAGATAGTCGCCAAACTGCCAGTAGTTGAGATTGTGCCGGGACGCCTCGTCTGGCCGAGCGTGCGCACTGACTTCGTACTGGGCAAAGCCAGCCTGCTGCAGCAGATCCAGGCCCTGCTCGACGATCTCCCAGGCGCTGTCTTCGTCGGGCAGTCCTGCAGGCGGGCGGGCGGCAAAGGCGGTGTTGGGCTCCAGCGTCAGGTGGTACCAGGACAGGTGCTCGGGCGCCAGGGCGATCGCCTGACTCAGGTCCTCCAGCGCCGCGGCCAAGGTCTGCCTCGGCAGCGCATACATCAGATCCAGGTTGATGCGGGCGATGCCGGCATGTCGCGCGGCAGCATAGGCCTCTACCGCCTGACTGGCGTCGTGGACCCGACCCAGCCGGCGCAGCTGCACATCGTCAAAGCTCTGCACGCCCAGCGAAACACGATTGATGCCGGCCTGGCGATAGCCTTCGAAGCGATCGTATTCGCTGGCGCCGGGATTGGCTTCCAGCGTGATCTCGCAGTCGCCGGCCAGCGGCAACAGTTGCCGGACGCCGGCCAGCAGCCGGTCGATGCTGGCGGCCGAGAACAGACTCGGAGTGCCGCCGCCGAAGTAGATGCTCTGCAGCGGTTGAGGCCGGATCAGCTGCAGATCCTGGCGCAAATCGGCCAGCAACGCCTCCACATAGGCCTGTTCCGGCAAGGCGCCGGGGCGCTGGAAGGAGTTGAAATCGCAGTAGGGGCATTTGCGCACGCACCAGGGCAGGTGCACGTACAGCGCCAGCGGCGGCGCCAGGGGGGGCGCCAACGGCGGCTCGGCCGAGCCCACCGCAGGCGACCCCTTCATGGGGCGGTGCGCTGGCTCAGCGCCAATCGCAACTGCGCCAAGGCCTGCCCGCGATGACTGCGCCGATCCTTTACGGCTGGATCCATCCGCGCGGCCGATTGCCCCAGCTCCGGATCGAAGAAGACCGGGTCATAGCCGAATCCGCCTGCGCCGTCGCGCTGCTCAAGGATTCGCCCGTGCCAGATACCCTGGGCAATCACCGGCAGCGGATCCTCCGCGTGTGCCAGCCACACCACCACCGCGACAAAGCGCGCCCCGCGACGCTCGGCCGGCACGCCGGCCAGAGCGCCCAGCAGCTTGTCGATATTGCTGGAAGTCGTGGCCTGCGGACCGGCGTAGCGCGCCGTGTGCAGGCCCGGCCCATCATCCAGGGCATCGACGAGCAAACCGGAGTCGTCGGCCAGCGAAGGCAGGCCGGTCAGGCGCGCGCAATGACGCGCCTTCAACAAGGCATTCTCGACGAAGGTGCTGGCCGTCTCCGCTGGTTCAGTGACGCCCTGGCTGCGGGCGTCGATCAGTTCCATCGGCAGGTCGGCCAGCAGACTGCGCATCTCGGCCAGCTTGCCGGGATTGTGACTGGCCAGGATCCAGCGCACCGACATGGTTCAGCCCGCCAGCGCCGCGCGCTGCAGCGCGTGCAGCTCGGCAATGCCGGCACGCGCCAGATCGAGCATCTGGGTCAGCTCGTCGGCGCGGAAGGCATGCCCTTCGGCCGTGCCCTGCAACTCGATGAATGCCAGCGCGTCGTTCATCACCACATTCATGTCGGTCTCGCAGGCCGAATCTTCCGGATAGTCCAGATCGAGTACCGCCTGGCCTTCGTAGATACCCACCGACACCGCGGCCACCTGACCGTGGATGGGACTGGCCTTGAGCAATTTGCGCGACAGCAGCGTGTTGATCGCATCGACCAGCGCCACATAGGCTCCGGTGATCGATGCCGTGCGGGTACCGCCGTCAGCCTGCAGGACGTCGCAGTCCAGCGTGATGGTCCGCTCGCCCAGCGCGCTGCGATCGACCACGGCGCGCAGCGATCGGCCGATCAGACGCTGGATCTCATGGGTGCGCCCGCCGGGTGATCCGCGATTGACTTCGCGGCCGGTGCGCGTGGCCGTGGCCCGCGGCAGCATGCTGTACTCGGCCGTGATCCAACCTTCGCCACGCCCCCGCAGGAATCCGGGCACCCGCTCCTCCACGCTGGCATTGCAGAGCACGCGGGTGTCGCCGAAGCTGATCAGCACGGAGCCTTCGGCGTGCCGCGTGAAACCGCGCTCGATCCGGATCTGGCGCAACTCGTCGGGACGACGACCACTGGGACGGGCGCTCATCGCGCACCTCCCAGATTCGTCCCAAAAGTCGACTCAACCGGGCAAAAAAGAAGCCGCGACGGCGCGCGGCGGGTCGATCGGATCATCATTGGCTTTCCACAATGGGCAACGAGCAGTTTACCATTGGCCGCCCGATGGCCCCGTGAATCGCCGTGCCCCGCAGCATGACTGCCTTCGCCAGTATCGAAGGCACCACCGATCTGGGGACGCTGAGCCTGGAAGTGCGCAGCGTCAACCACCGTTTCTTCGAACTCGTCAGTCGCCTGCCGGAAGAGCTGCGCTCGACCGAACCGCAGCTGCGCGAGCGTCTGGGTCGCCATATCAGTCGCGGCAAGGTCGACCTGAGTGGCCGGTTGCGCAGTGACGAAGCGCAGGCCCAGCCCACCCTCAACGCCGCCGCAGTAGCCGGTTTGCAGCCGATCGTGGCGCAACTGGCGGCCGCCTTCCCACAGCTGGCACCGGGCAGCCTCACCGATCTGCTGACCCTGCCGCAGCTCTATGTCCGTCCCGAAGTGGACCGCGATCGGCTGGCCCAGCAATTCCTCGCGCTGGTCGATCGTCTGGGCAAGGACTTCGCCCAGGCACGCGCCCGCGAAGGCGCTCGGCTGGCCGAGCTGATCGGCGAACGCGTCGACGCGCTGGAAGCCCATCGCCAGCGCGCCATCGAGTGGCTGCCGGAACTGCGCCTGGGCCTGCGAGATCGGCTGACCCAGCGCCTGGCCGACTTGCCCACCCCGGTCGATCCCGGACGGCTGGAACAGGAACTGGTGCTGCAGCTCACGCGCATGGATGTGGACGAGGAGTTGGACCGTCTCGGCATCCACCTGACGGAGGCCCGCCGCGTGATTGCACTGGAGGAACCGATCGGCCGACGACTGGACTTCCTGGTTCAGGAACTGCTGCGCGAGGTCAACACCTTCGGCTCCAAGTCGATCAACGCGGCCACCACGGCCTTGGCGGTGGACATGAAAGTGCTGATCGAACAGATCCGCGAACAAGTGCAGAATCTGGAATGAATGAATCCGCCCGCGGCTGCCTGATCGTCGTCGCCGCGCCCTCGGGGGCCGGCAAGACTTCGCTGGTTCGGGCCCTGGCCGAGCAAGACCATCAGGTCAGACTGTCGATCTCCTATACCACCCGCCAACCGCGTCCAGGCGAGGTGGATGGCGAGCACTATCGCTTCGTCGACACGCGCCACTTCCAGGCCTTGATTGACGCCCAGGCGCTGGTCGAACACGCCTGCGTGCACGGCAATCACTATGGCACCAGCCGGGTCGATCTGCAGAATGCGGTGTCGGCCGGACTGGACGTGATCCTGGAGATCGACTGGCAGGGTGCGCGACAGGTGCGCTCGCAATGGCCCGATGCCATCAGTGTGTTCATCCTGCCGCCCTCGGCCAGCACCCTGCGCGAACGCCTGACCCGCCGCGGTCAGGACAGCGAAGAGGTGATCGCCCGGCGGCTGGCCAATGCCCGTGCCGAGATCACCCATCACGGCGAATTCGATTATCTGATCGTCAACGACGACTTCCAGGTCGCTCTGGCGGCCCTGCGTTCGATCGTGCTGGCACAGCGCCAGCGGACGGCCCGGCAGAAGTTCGAGTACTCCGAACTGGTGGAAGAGCTGCTGCGCTGAGATCGAGACTCCAGCATGCACTGACGGCGGCACTCGAGCCCGCTTGCGCAATCGACGCGAACGTTCCGATGGGTTTTCCTCCAAGGAAGGCGCGAGGAGAAGGCACACGCCAGCGAAAGGCAGCGTCAGGCCTGAGGAACAGCAGTCCAATTCACTCGGAACTGATTCGAAGCTCAGCATCGACGTCGCCCCGTAGAGCGGTCCATTCTGCGGATTCCCCTATTCCCGAGAGAGCGCCAACAGCGCCACGGTGTGCTCCATGAAGTCGTAGACCGAGAGCCTGACCGCGGCCCTGAAGTAGCGTCGGGAGTGTACGTGCCGGCCGGTCGCTGCCTCGCGCATACCGAGGTAGACCAGCGCCTCACAGAGGCGTTCGCGATCCACCTGTCCGTCGCGACGGTACAATTCCGGCACCAGTTGGGCTTCGCTGATCTCGCCTTGCAGATATCGCATCAGCGGTTCCGGCCAGCCGCCTTGATCGAGCTCCGGGGTGGAAGCGAACACTGTATTTGAGGGATTGACGATCAGGCTCAGCATGTCCGCATAGCGCCGGTCCGGCTCGAACAAGCCTGGTATTGATTCGCCATCCAAGGCGTTCTGGGCACGATCCAGATGCTTGCGGGCGGCATTGGAGTCGCCCTCGATCAGCGCCAGTGCCGTGAGCAGGAACTGAGCCACGTACTGCTCAACGTAGGGGTGAGCCTGCAGGTACGCCAGCGCCTCCTGAGGGCGCCCCAGGTCGGCCAGCAAATTGGCTCGTTGTCCCACGTTGATGGCATCTGCATCGCACAGCGACTCGTCCAGCAGCGCGAGCGCGCCAGCGGAGTCACCCTGATGCTGTTTGGCATCCACGAGTTCCTGAACGACATCCTGATAGTCCTCTTGAATACACTCCAGAGGCTGTCCTGACTCGCCCTGCTGCGGACCGTTGTGCGACTGAAGCAGTGCCAAGCGCCGTCGCTCGACGATCGGTTCCAGGACGGCGACTCGCACTACCGCTTCACGGTGGCGGACTGGGAGGGGGGAATCGGCAGCCCGTCGCGCCACCGACAGCACCCGCTTCGGCATCGACGCCGGCACGATGGTCGGACAGGACAGAGCTTCCAGGCTCCAGTCGGCGTGTACGGCCACCGCATTGTGAGGGTCGGCCACCAGCAAGGTGCCGTCGGGCGCGAAGGCCCACGCCCAGGGCGGGCTGGGCAGGCTGGCGCGATAGCGCATTGACCAGCCCTCTTCACCAGCATGGATGCTGGCCAGCAGACCGCCCTTGCCGAGTCCGAAGACGGATCCGCCCAGCACGATGCGGCCTAGCTGCGGAGTATCCAGAATGGCTGCGGCATCCTCGCCTAGCTCGCCAATTGGCTGGACCTCGCCGGCATGGCTGACGTGGCCGATCACACCGTCGTAGTGCCATCGATCCGTGCCCACCAACCACCCGTCATCCACCGTGAGGTAGCTACTGGTGCCATATGCGGTCCTGTCGAGATCCTCGCTCAGAACGATCGGGAAACCCATGGGTGCAGGGTTACGCCGAGCGCGCTGCCAGACCACCTGGAACTGACCCAGGCGCGGGCTTTGGTAGATCCCGTCGACGACTTCCCCGTCGACGCCGCAGACGGCGTTCAGATGGTCAGTCAGGCAGCGATGGAAGCAGCCGCCCAACACGACCATGACCTGATCGTCTGACTCCGGCCTGTCTGGTTCCGGAGGACCTTCTGGCCCATCCAGCGCCTGGCGGGCCTGGGCCCGAACCAGTCCAGACCAGTGCGCCTTGGCGACCTCCGCCAGCGCAGCTCGAACCGCGGCATCCTTGTCCAGCCACGCGGCCAAAGCCTCAATGGCCGCCTGCACGACCTCCCAGGAGGGATGGGTCAGCGCCGCCAGCAGGGCCGGCGGGGCTTGCTGCGACCGCGTGCAAGCTAGCCAGATCGCCGCTTGCTTGGCTTCCCCCCAGTCTTCACCCTGCAGCCGGTCGGTGAGGATGCGCAGCAACTCGGGATCGGCAATGATCTGCGCACAGAACAGGTCAGGCTGCGTCTCCCAAAGACCGAGCTGATGGCGCTTCAGCAACAGCACGATGGCTTCGACCATGTGGGGGTTCTGGCTGCTGATTAGAGTCCTGGCAGCGGCAAAGGAAATCGGGTCGTTGGCATGCGCCATCAGAGTGCGCAATGGTGCGGCAGCCGGCCCCAGCGCTTTGGCTTGGGACAAGAGCACCAGCACTTCCAGGCGCAGAGCGATGCCACGTGCCGAATCCGAGGCAACTGCTGCCAGGTCGAGCAGGGCCGCCGCCATCTCCGGATTCAGCGCTGGTGGTGGCTCCAGCTTGGGCTTGGTGCCCAATGGAACCACATTGTCGTCGTTGTCCAGCAAGGACGAGATCAACCCATCCGGCCAGATCCGACCGACATCGCCAAGCAAGTCGGCCGCCAGCAGCAGCGGCCATTGTCGATGCTGCGTATGGGTCTCGGCGCGCTGGCGCAGCGGCTTCGGGAGCTGTGCCAGCGAGCCACTCATCGACCACTGTTCACAGCGGGTTCGCCCGGCCGCATGAGTGAGCCACATCGGACGGTCACCGAGGCCTGTCGCCCGAGGGCTGACAACTGGTGCCCCCAGTGGCCCGATCTCGCCCAGTACGTAGGCCGCCCCATCGCGCAGCGCTGCGTCCTTCTGGTCGAGCAGCGCGCCCAATCGCTCGATCAGTGGATGCACCTCCGTCGACAGATCCTCAGTGGTCGCTTCGCGCGAGATCACGACGCCCTGCAGCGGGTCGTATTCAGGGCAGGCCGGCAAGGCCGTACCCAGGTCGGCTTCAAGCCGAGTGCGAAGCGCTGCGCTCACCGCCTGCAGCGCGTTCGGCACGCTGCCATCACTGTCCGTTCCTGCCAGCGCCAGCAACGGTGCCAGCAGCGAATCGAACTCGTCGCGCGAATCCTCTGCGGCCGTCAACGGCCAGGACACCACTGCGGAGGCGCACAAGCCGAGCGCCAGCCAATACTGGCGCAACCGATCAGGCCAGGCCGACTCGGAACCCCCTCGTCGCTTCATGCGCAAATACCCTTCAACCGCCCCGCAGGCCGACCCTGAAAGCCTGGGCACAGTTCCCCTGTCAGGCAATCACAGGCGGTTGCGGGGACTGCGATTTGGGGTGCCTGGTGTTGCGGGCCGCGAGACCACAACAGTGGGCAGAATCTCCGGTTTGCCCTCTTGCGTGACCCGCGCAGGCCTCTTCTACTACCGGCCGAACTCCTGATCGAGGGCCAGCCGTGCGTTGGATCCTGCTCGCAATGCTCACCTTGCTTTGTGGTTGCCAGACAACGCAGACGCTTGAAATAGCGAAATTCTCGGCTCAGCCTGGTCGATACGGGACGGTCGGACTGGTGGTGAATGATGGCTACGTCTACAGCGACGGCAGCTATGTCAGCACCACGCACTTGTCAGTTCGCCAGCAACTGATCGAGTCCGGCCTGTTCGACGAAATCCGGTTGAACAGTCCCTTCCTGCCCCGACAGATTCGGGCCCATGTACAAGGCTCGACGACCGATTCCGCCGGCGCCGACGTGGCCAAGCTGATGTTCAACGCGGCCACCCTGTTTCTCGTGCCGACGAGCCGCTCGATGCTCTACACGGCCACTTTCAGCGTCGAATGCCGTGGGGAGATCGTCGGCGAGTTCAGCTATGAGCAGATGGTCAAGACGACCTCGTTCATCGGCATCGATCCGACTTCCAACGAACGCAATGTCATTGAAAGCGTCGTTTCCAGACTGCTGCGCGACCTGGAGAGTGAGGCAGGACAAGACCTGACGAACTGCCCGGAACTGGCGAACTGGCCAGCGGACTGAGTTCTGGGTGTGTCGCACTCGTCGGCTTCATTCAGCCCCTGATTGAGCCGCCGTTGCAGTGGATCCGACTCACGACAGCGGCTCCCAGGGGTTGATCATGCTCACCCCGGTCGGCTCGAAATCCGCCACATTGCGTGTCACCACCGTCATCCGGTGAATCAGCGCCGTGGCGGCGATGAGGCCGTCTCGCTCGCCACGCTTGTCGGGCACATGCAATCGGGCGCAGCGCAATGCCACCGCGGTATCAATCGGCAGAGTGCGCTCGGCGAATTCGGGCAACACCTTCTGCTCCAGCCAGGCGCGCAGCATCGCGCCCTGACTGGCATCGCGTCGTTCGATGGACAATACGCCCAACTCCAGCTCCATCAGGCTGATCACCGACACGTAGAGCTCGGCTGCATCCACGCTTTCCGCCCATGCAGTGACGTTCGCGTCGGCCGTTCCGAGTCGCACCTTGCGCAGCTCGGACAGCACATTGGTGTCGACCACATACATCATTCGAGATCGGCGGGTCTGGCCCCGATGTCAATGCGCGGCGGCTGAAAGTCGAGCTCCGCAAGCCCAGGCACGGCCAGCACATCGGCGATGTTTCGCCGCTGCCCGGTCAGCCGCTGATAGTCCTCGAAGCTCAACAGCACATGCGCTGGCCTGCCGCGATCGGTGATGAACACGGGGCCGCTCTTGGTGGCCTTCTTGGCGCGAGTGACGTCCTGATTGAGTTCACGACTGGAGAGCGTTGTGATCGGCATGGAAACGCCTCGATTCAGAGCATGTAGGAACATTACTACATTCTGTCGCGAGCCAGTAGCGAGTCATCGCACCGGACTCTCCATCCCGTCGGCAAAGATGTCGTCCGCATTCACGAACACGGCTGAGGGCGGGCCCTGATTGCCATTGCTGTCGATCGCGTAGACAAAGACGATGCTCTGGCCGGAAATCTGGGTGAGCGGCGCGCTGACCGCCTCAATGCTCTCGTCGAACTGACCATCGTCGGCATTCAGGGCAAAGGCCTGGGTGGCGATCCAGGGTGGTTCGCCGACGGTGTAGCGCACCTCGGCGATCGGCTGGGCGGCATCGACCGGTTCACCGCCGCCGTTGACCGCTCGCCGGGTGTCATCGGCGACGGCACTGAGGGTGATCGATCCGCCGTTGCTGGTGAGCGTCACATCGCGCACATCCGGCCCCAGCGCGGTCTGATAGGGGCGGCGGGTGTGCTTGATGCCGGCCTGCAGACCGGCGAGGGTCTCCGGCAGCACCGTGGATTCGAAGCTGGCGCAGCTCTGGCCAAAGCTGCTGCCAATCTCGAAGGTGTAGGCGGCAACGCCCAGCTTCTCGTAGATGTTGTCGACCGTGGTGCCGGAAGCCGGGCCCAGGAAACAGTTCTGGCAGGCCGCGAAGCCGCTGGCGAAGCCCATCTTCTGCGCCAGGCCGCGCAGGCCCGCCAGGTTCGGTGGCAGCGCATTGCTGCCTTCCCACGGGTAGAAGGCGATGTCGCCGGTGCTGTGAATGGAAACGAACACGCCGTCGGCATTGGGATCAGCCGGCGTGGTCAGGTCTCCGGGCGATTCGACCCGAAAATCCGGAAACACGCTGGCCGCATAGTTCTCCACCGACTGTGTTTCCGGCTCTGAGGCGGCGGAAGGACCGCGGTAGGAATCATTGCAGGCGCTGCCGCTGGCGGAACTGCCGCCCCAGAAGGTGCCGGAGGAATTGCGGTTGAGATCGGCCCCGCGTGAGCTCGACGCCGCGCCGCAGTAGTTCTGGTTGGTGTTCTTGCGCCAGCCGGGATTGCAGGAACTGGCGCATTGCGCCTCGGCCATCTTGCGGCCGTCGGGATTCTGCTGCGGCAGGATATGGACCTCGAAGTAGTCCAGCATCCAGGTGGTGTCGGCATCCACGCCGTAGTTGGCCACCAGCATCTCGGCAAAGCGCGTGTTCACCTCGGCGGTGCTCAGCTCGCGCGCGTGGATCGCGCTCATCACCATGTAGATGGGCTTGGGACCGGGGATCGACGAATTCGTCAGCACCAGCGCATGGGTGTCATGCCCGCCCAGACCCTGAGTCTTTTCCCAGCTGTCGCCGATGTCGACCCAGGTGGCCAGATCGGGGTGGCTGACGCTCAGCGCCTGCAGATCCGCGTAGGTCTGCTCGACGGTGCGATAGCAGGGACGCGCACCGAGCGTGCCGCCACCCTTGCTGAGCACCGGCGGTGCGTACAGCCCTGCCGTCAGCGCCTGATCGATCTGCGCATCGGCCGGCAGCCGGTTGCGATCGGTGCGGATGACGGCATACCCCTCCCGCCACAGGTAGTACCAAAGATCGTGGTTCTCGCGCAGCTGCTTCAGTCGGTCCTCGCTGTCGGTGTAGACCTTTGCGATCACCACGTCGTTGGTGACCGGCTCAGGCCCACTGGGGTGATGGGCGGACGCAGTCGCCGACATCAGCAGCCCGAGCAGGGCCCATTGGAAAACTGTCTTTGGCAAGACCGTGCGCTCCGAAGGCTGCAAACCGCGCATGGTAGCCGCTGTGGCTGGCTGGGGTGAGGAACCGCGGGCAACGAGCTGCTTTTTGCCCGCCGACGTCAATCAGCCAATTCGCAGCCATGGCTGCCCGACCAGAAGTGAATCCACGTGGACATGAATCAGCCGGCCAAGGACAGACCCGGTCGACAATACTGCCTGCTCATCCAGGTGCCGCCGAGCAGGGTCGATCAGAGCGTCTTCCGCAGCCGCTGCAGCAGCTTGATGCAGGCCTCGTGAAGCAGCGCCTGCATTTGCGCTGGGCTTGCACCGGTCATTTCCCAGAAAATCAGGCGCCAGTTGAGGCTGCCGGCAAGGAAACGCGACCAAGGCATCTTGTGGGTGACCTTGGCGTGGCTGTGAGTCCGTCCCGTGCTGATCTGGCGCAACTGTCCGATCACCGTGATCTTGGGTCGCCACATCAGCGGCAACACCTCGCCACCCAGATGCAACGGCGCTCCTGAGCCAGACTGGAAAGCAGGGATGGCAACATCCAGGCAGAGGTCGTTGTCCCGTGGTTCCTGCAGCTGATCGGCCGGCGGCAGGCTGATGAGTTCGACCAGCTTCGATCGCAGCTTCTCGTCGACCTCCGTGCCGGTACCGGACCACTCCAAGTAACGCTTGAGGTCGGTGCGTGGCAGCACGACGAGTGAGCCGAGAAATACCCGCGGCTTGGAGCGACGAAACCATTTCGACAGCATGCAGACCTCGGAACTTCAGCGCACCGACGTGTGATCTTGGGGAGTCCGGGTCGCGCAGTGCAAGTGCCGGGACCGTTTCCTGTCCTGCGCTGTCATGCACTATCCAAACGGCGTTAGGATCGCTCAGGTTGACCACTATCGGGGGAGACCATGAGCCGCAGCTGGGGTGTGCTGTCGTGGTTCGTGTTGTGGGCGATGCCGCTGGCCGCATCAGGCGAATCGATACCGGCGGTGGTGAGCACCGGCGAACCTGGCCCGACGATCAATCGTCACCTCTTTGGCCAGTTCGCCGAGCATTTGGGGCACGGCATCTACGGCGGAGTCTGGGTGGGACCGGATTCGTCGATTCCGAACACGCGCGGCATCCGCAATGACGTGGTCGCGGCGCTGCGCGCCCTGAAGGTCCCCAACGTCCGTTGGCCCGGCGGCTGCTTCGCCGACTACTACCACTGGCGCGACGGCATCGGCGACCAACGCCCGGTGACGCTCAATCCCGACTGGGGCAGCGTGACCGAATCCAACGCGTTCGGCACGCATGAGTTCATGGACTTCGCCGCGCAGATCGGCGCCGAGCCCTTCATCTCGGTCAATGTGGGCTCGGGCACGCCACGCGAGGCGGCTGCGTGGCTGGAATACATGACCGCCGCGCTGCCGACGACGCTGGCGCGCGAGCGCGCGGCCAACGGTCGCGAGGCACCCTGGCGCATTCCCTTCCTCGGGCTGGGCAACGAGAGCTGGGATTGCGGCGGCAACATGTCGCCCGAAACCTATGTCGAGGAGATGAAGCGCTACGCGCGCTTTGCCCGCAACTACCACCCTGATCAGCAATCCGAGGATCGGATGCAGCGCATCGCGGTCGGTCCGGGCGGCGGCGAGCCGCGCTTCCTGGAATGGACCGAAGCGGTGATGGCGGCGTGGCAGGCGCGGCAGTGGAGCTGGGATATCGAGGGGCTCTCGCTGCATTACTACACGGTGATCGACTGGGCCAACAAGCACGCCGCGACGGGGTTCGGCACCCGCGAATACGCCGAGATTCTGCAGGCGACGCTGAAGATGGACGCGCTGATCACGCAGCACGCCGCGATCATGGATCGCTATGATCCGGAGCGGAAGCTGGCCCTGGCGGTCGACGAATGGGGCGCCTGGTACGCGCCGGCAGAGGGCACCAATCCGGGCTTTCTGATGCAGCAGAACAGCCTGCGCGATGGCCTGATCGCGGCGTTGAACATCAACATCTTCGCGCGCCACGCCGAGCGCGTGCGCATGGCCAACATCGCGCAGATGGTGAATGTGCTGCAGGCCATGATCCTGACCCAGGACGAGCGCATGTTGCTGACGCCCACCTATCACGTGTTCCGGATGTATGTGCCATTCCAGCAGGCGCGGGTGCTGCCGTTGCGCATCGAGGCGGGCAGCTGGGAGGAAGGCGATATCGAGCTGCCGCGGGTGGACGGCATCGCGGCCCGCGCGGTCGACGGTCAGCTGCTGCTGGCGCTGACCAATCTGCATCCGGCGCGCGAGGCGCCGCTGGACGTCGAGATCGACGACGATTCCCAGCACCGCGTCACCGCTGAAACGCTCAGCGCGCCTGCGATCGATAGCGTCAACAGCTTCGAAGCGCCGGACACGGTGATACCGCGGGCCTTGGCAGTGACGCTGGACGGTACTCGACTGCAGGTGGTGCTGCCCCCGCGCTCGGTGTCGGTGATTCGTCTGGACCAGAACGCGCCTTGAAGCACGCGAAGCCGGTAGAACGGACGCGGCACCCGTACCAGACACGACTGAGCGTCAGCTGACCCTCAAGCCTCAGGCCAGGTGACCATTGCCGCCGGCGCCCACGGCAAGCGGCACGAAACGCTTTCCATCGACCACGATTCGGTTAGAGTCGGGTGCTCGAGCTCGCGACCCACGAATCGCCGAATGAAATCTCGAGGTTGTGCGGTGGTCGAGATTGGCTACGAGGGCCAGCCATCGTCCAGACATCTGTTGCGGACCGGTCGTTACGCGGTCGGCAGCGCGGAAGCGGCCGATCTGCAGGTGCGCTGCAGTGGCGTGTCGCGTCGCCATCTGCAGCTTGATGTGCTCGCCGATGGCGGCGTGCTGGTCACCGATCTGGAATCCAGCAATGGCACCCGGCTGGGACGACGTCGAATCAGTCAGATGGCGATCGTCGAGCCCACCCGCCTGCGCGTGGGCGACGCGACACTCACAATCCATCCCGACACCGACCAGGTCGGTGTCATTGACCTGCCCAGCGATGATTGGGTGCCAACGGCGACCCGGGCGCCGAACGAGCTCAGTGCGGCCACCGATATGCCGCAACTGGGCTGGGCGATCATCGGTGGCCTGGACACCAGCCTGACACGCCTCACCCAGGGGCAGCCGCAGGCAGCGGTGGTGGCCGAGGCGCTGGGCCGCTGGTGCCGGATTCTTGGCGCCGATGGACTGCGCGTTCGCCATCGGCAAGCGGAACACCTGCTCGCTGCGGTCGGCGATCACAGCGAACAGAATGACTCGCCGGCGATCCTGCCCTGCGGTGACTGGCAGCTGGAGATCAGCCCTGGTCACGTCCGGCTGCACCCCAATGTGCGGCTGGCACTGACCGTCGGTCTGGCCGCACTGACCAGCCGCGAGGACAGCCCGGTCCCCACGGCGGTCGAGGCATCCGCGTCGGTCCAGCTGCCAGCCGCCGTGACCAGCAGTGCGCCGGAGATGCTGGCGGTCTACGAATTGGCGGAACGGGTGGCCAAGGGTTCGATCAGCGTGCTGATCTGCGGCGAGTCCGGGACCGGCAAGGAGCTGCTGGCCCACTGGATCCATCAGCAATCGCCGCGCCAGCAGGGTCCCTTTCTGGCGATCAACTGTGCAGCCTTGCCGGCCGAGCTGCTGGAGGCGGAGATCTTCGGCATCGAACGCGGCGTGGCGACCGGCGTGGACGCCCGTGCCGGTCTGCTGGAGCGGGCTCGCGGCGGTACCGTGTTCCTGGACGAGTTGGGCGACATGGCGCTGCCCACCCAGGCCAAGATTCTGCGCGCCCTGGAGTCTTCAAGCATTTACCGAGTCGGCGGCAGCCGGGCGATTGAACTGGATGTGCGCTTCGTCGCCGCCACGCATCGGCAGCTCGCCCGGCGCATCGACGAAGGTGAGTTCCGTCTGGATCTCTATCACCGGCTGGCGGCGGTCGAGCTGCTGCTGCCACCGCTGCGCCAGCGGCGGGTGGATATCCCCGTGCTGGCGATCCATTTCCTGGCCGAGGAACTGGCCGGGCTGCAGCGTCGCAGTCCCGGCATCACCGACGCCGCTCTGGCGCAATTGTGCCGCCACGACTGGCCGGGCAACGTGCGCGAGCTGCGCAACGAGATGGCGCGCGCCGCGCTGCTGCTGCAGCCGCATCAGGCCCTGGACTGTCAGCATCTCTCCACCCGCATCCTCAGTCACACCGAGGCACCGGCCGACCTCAGTTTGCAGGCGGCGCTGGACCGGGCCGAAGCGGAAGCCTTCGAGATCGCGCTGGCCGCCGCTGGCGCTGACCATGGCGCCGCCATGGCGCTGCTCAAGCTCTCGCGCAGCAGCTATTTTCGACATCTGCGCCATGTCCGTGGCGCGACCGATTCCGACCCGTCCACGCTCGACGAGCACCTTCAGCGGTGACTGCAGGCAACACCACTCAGGGCATCGATACCGCGCCGATCTCGGATGGCGATCGGCGGCTGGCCAGCGGTACCCAGGTCGGTCGACTGGTGGTGCTCACGCAAGTGGGTGAAGGCGGCATGGGGCGGGTCTACGGTGCCTACGACGGCGTGCTCGACCGCCGCGTTTGCCTGAAATTCCTGAAACCGGAGTCCGATGGCGAGGACTCGAATCGGCGACTGATTGCCGAGGCCCGCGCGCTGGCCCAGCTCTCCCATCCCAACATCCTGCCGTTGTTCGATGTGGGGGAGTTCGAGGACCAGGTCTATCTGATCACGGAATTCGTCGACGGCTGGACCTTGCATGACTGGGTGGCCCAGTGCGAGCCCGGCGTCGCCGAGGTGCTGCAGGCCTATGCTCAAGCCGGGGCGGGCCTGTCGGCCGCACATGCCGCCGGCATCGTCCATCGGGATTTTAAGCCCGACAATGTCATGATCAGCCGTGACCAGCGAGTCCGGGTCATGGACTTCGGACTGGCCATTTCGGCGCGCAGAATCGATGACTACGGCGCCGGCCACGGCACGCCGCGATTCATGGCGCCGGAGCAACTGGCTGGGCGTGAAGCCAGTGCCCGATCCGACCAGTACGCCTTCTGCCTGTCGCTGTGCGCCAGTCTGGGGGCCGATCTGGAACAACTGCGGCGCAACCCCGATGCGCTCAATGCGCTACCTCTGGAACCCCGCTTGCGCCAGGCGTTGCGACTAGGCCTGGCCGTGGAGCCGGACCATCGGCATGCGGATCTCGCACCGGTGCTGGCCGCCCTTCGGCCTCAGACGGGCCGAGCCCAACGCCGCGGACTGTTGGCCATGGGCGCCACTCTGGTCCTGCTCACCGCCGTATTCGGCTATCAGCAAAGCCATCGCCCACCGTTGTGTCAGCGCATCGAGCAGCCTTCGACCGTCTGGCAGGGAAGCGGCGTGCAACGGTTGCGGCAGGCCTTTCTGGCCACCGGCCTGAGCTATGCCGGGGACAGTTTCCAGCGCGTCGACAGCGCTGTTCAACGCTATCTCGGCGACTGGAGCGATCAACAGCTGTCGGCCTGTCAGGCAACCCACGAGCGCAATGAGCAATCGGCCGATCTGCTGGATCGGCGGATGGTCTGTCTGGAGGGTCAGCTCAGCCAGCTGGATGCGCTGGGCCGCCAGTTCGCGAACGCCGATCCGCAGCTGGTCGACGGCGCGCTGGAGGCCGTCCTCAAGCTGCCCAGCCCCAGCGCCTGCGCCGATCGGCAGTCGCTGCTCAGCCGGGTGCCGCTGCCCAGCGGCCAAGCGCCGCGGGCGGAGTACCAACGGCTGGACGAACAACTCGCCGAGGCCTGGGCGAAGCGCACCGCCGGGCGCTATCAGGCGGCGCTGGAGCAACTCGACCAGATCGACGCGGCCGTGACCGCCTTCGATCATCTGCCGACGCTGGCGCGCTACACCGCGCTGCGTGGCAATACCCTGACCGAGCTGACCGGTCTCACGGCGGCGCAGCCGGTGCTGGAGCGTGCCCTGCTGCTGGCGATGGTCGGCGGTGATCTGCCGACCGCCGCAGACAGTGCCAATGGCATCGCCCTGGCCAACAGCGTCGCCGGATCACCGGAAAGCGAAGTGAAGCGGTGGTTTGAGACCGCGGAGCTGATCCTGCGCCAAACCCGTGACCCGGCGCGCAAGGCGCAGTGGGCGAACTACTATGGCCAGCACCTAGTGTCCAACGCCGGCCAGCTGGAACGCGGCAGCGAGATGCTGGCCTCGGCGCTGACGGACTATCGTCGGATCTACGGTGACCAGGCGCCGCAGACTGCCAGCCTGCTGCGCGCCTATGCCTGGGCCGTCCACCGCAGCGGCGATCAGGACAAGGCTCTGACACTGGGGAAACAGGCGCTTGATGGCGTCGAGCGCGGTTTTGGCACACACCACAACGCCTATCTGGTGGCGGCCAACAACTACGCCAACATGCTGGTCACCTACGATCGTCCGGATGAGGCGCTGGCGCTGCTGGAGAAGGCCACCCAGGCCGGTCTGAACAGCGTTGGGGCCGAGCACCGCAACGTGATGTTCCTGCAGTTTGCCTACGCCCGCGCGCTGACCGAGAAGGGGCAGACCGAGCCAGCGCTGGCGCAATATCAGGCCCTGCTCCGCAGCGCCGCCAAGGTACTGGGCGAGCGGCACCGGCTGTATGGCGCGGCGGCGGCCGGCAGCGGCAGTCTGCTGCGCGATCTGGGCCAGATCGAGGCCTCGCGCCAGATCCTGCAAACGGTGCTGGATGGCTACGCCGACAGCTACCCGCCGATCGTTCGCGCCACGCTGGCCTTCGAGTTGGCGCAGACCCTGGCGGCGGCCGGCGCCAGCCGCAGCGAGGTTCTGGCAATGGCTGCCCGCGCCGAGGCCGACGGCGCCGACGCACCGGCCTTCTGGATCGAAGACCTGCAGGCCTTCATCGCCAGACAATAGCCCGGCGGCGACACGCCATCAGGGCTGTTGAGACGCGGCGAACTTGGCGAAGCACTCCGCGCCGGTCAGCTCTTCGGTGTCTTGTGCAAAACGGTAGTAGGGCGGTCGCTCGTCGACGAACACCTGATGGTCGAAGTGCAGGTCGTCGCTGTCATCGAACAGCCCCGCCGGGATCTCGTGGTGGCCGTTGCTCTTGAGTCGGTAGTAGAGGTGGCTGCCACAGCGCTGACAAAAGCCGCGCTGGGCCCAATCCGATGAGTCAAACACGCCGATATGCTCGCCGCCCTCGAAACTCACTTCGGTGCCACAGCTCACGGTCAGCAGCGGACCACCGCCCCAGCGCCGACACGACCGGCAATGGCAGGCGCCCAGCGTAGCGCTGGCCTGCTGCGCAATCAGCTTCACCGCGCCGCAGGCACAGGCGCCCTCACGTCGACTGGTTTGGCTCATCTTCCGCTCCAAGAGTCGAAAGGCAGGAGCATGCCTGGTGCCTCATCGGGGTGCCACCGCGGCACCCCCGACTACGCCCGCCGTGGGGTCAGCAGCCCGGAAAGGCCGGACTGATCCGCTGCAACGGGATGACAATTACGTTGGGATCACCGACGAACTCCACCCGCACCTGCCCGCTGGTGCAGCTGTCAAAGCTGAACTCTGCCACGCCGATGGCCTCGCTGGTCACTGCCGCGGGCGCATTGAAGGCACCGCCGCGACTGCGATAGATCGGGACCATCGCGGTATTGCCGCTGTAGCCGCCCTGGACGGTCATCCAGTCGATCTGGCCGGGGACATCGGTCCAGGTGAACCAGCCACCGAAGAACAGGTTGATCTCCGGCGAGATGTCCAGAAAGAAGCCCTGCCCCGGGGTGCTGGGATTGAACCAGCTGCCGGACAGCCGCTCGTTGATCAGGCCGCCGCCATCGGCGCGCTGCAGATAGACGTCATCAAAATAGGCCGCTGCATCGGCGGTCTCGCCGGAGGGCTTGCCGACGCCCAGGCTCAGACGAATGCTGGAGGTGTCATTGGTGGTGAACAGCGTTCGACCCGTGCTCAGCCAGTCGGTCGCCACACTGCCGATCGACTCGCTCTGGATGGCGTTGCCGGAGCAATCGCTGGCCTGATAGGTCTGCACGAAAACATAGGCCGTGGTGTCGGCTGGCTGGCCCGGCGCCACCCGGACGGTAGCGCCAAAGCCATATTCGGTGGCGGTGCTGACCCGGATGCACTGGCTCAGCGCGAGCGGGATCGCGCCATTGCTGGTGCCAACGTTGGTCAGCAGCGCCGACCCGGAGGCGGGATTGCTGCTAGCGTCCGCGGCATCCCATTGCGCCGGACGGTTGTTCAGATTGCTCCAGCCGGACAGATCCATGGCGAATCCCGGATTGCTCAGCAGTTCGGTCTGGGCCTGTGCCGTGCCGATCAGCAGCAACGTGGCAAGGAGGATCACAACGAGTCGAGAGGTCATTTTCAAGGCTCCATGGGGTCTTTGGACGTGCGCAGCAAGCGCTGGGCGTTACTCGAATCCATCGGCGAACAGCGGATCGACCAGCAGCGGTGTCTCAGGCGCGGGCCAGAAGCCACCGTCCAGACTGCGGCTGGAACCGATCGCCGGATGTGCATCGGGTTGCCCGACCGTGCCCGAGACGGTGTAGCGAGCGCCGCTGGAACGTCCGCCGCCGCCGTCGATGGTGGCGCTGCGAATCTCCAGGGCCTGGGCCAGGCTGGCACCGGCCAAGGTGGTGGCCAGGGTCAAGCCAAACAGCCTGGTGGTTTTCATGGGGCGCTCCGCTGATCAATGCTGCGAGACCACAGCAAGCGTTGTGCCAGCGCGCCAGAACCGGTGACGACGACGTTGTGGCGGGGCTATGCGCATGCGTGCCGACCACGACCCGGGAAATCGCGGTGTCAAAGCTGGCACCACCTGGGGGGCGTTGGCCGCATCCAGTATCGAAACTGACACCGGACCTCCGAGCCCAGCGGCGTTTTTGCGCCGTCTCAGACCCGGCATGGGCCTTGCAGAGCTGGCGCCGTCCTTCGTCAGCGAGATCCGGCATGTCCATGTCTGCACTCACCCGCTACCTGTCACCCCTGCTGTTCATCGCGCTGTGCCAGCTGGCGCTGATCCCCGAATGCCTGGCGGTACCGCAAGGCACCGCCTTCACCTACCAGGGTCGCCTGGACGACAACGGCCAGGCCGCCAGCGGCAATCACGACTTCGAATTTCGCTTGTTCGGCGCAGCCACCGGCGGTACCCAGCTGGCCCTACAGAGCCGCAGCAACGTGGCGGTGGTCGACGGCGTGTTTTCGGCGCAGCTGGACTTCGGCGATCTGGGCGGCGAACAGCGCTGGTTGCAGATCAGCGTGCGTCCCAGTGGCGGCGGCAGCTTTGAGCTGTTGACGCCCCGGCAGCCCATCGATGCAGCCCCCTACGCCAGCCGGGCGCTGGTCGCGCAAACCGCCGAGACCGCCAATTCGGTCGCGGCGAATTCGGTATCCGGAAACTCGATCATCAACGGCTCGGTGGGCGGTGCCGACGTCGACAACTCCCAGGTGCAGCTGCGCATCAACGGGATCTGTGCCGCGGGTTTCGCGATCCGCGAGATCACCGGCAACGGCAACGTTGTCTGCGAGGAGGACGACGTGGGCACCGGCGGCGGCGGGGGCGACATCACCGCAGTGAATGCCGGCAGCGGATTGAGCGGTGGCGGCGCCAGCGGCGATGTCACTCTCGCGGCCGATTTTGCCGGCAGCGGCAGCGCCAGCACGATCGCCCGCAGCGACCATCAGCATTTCGGGCAAAGCTGGAGCGGCAGCGCCGGCAACGGTCTGTCGGTCACCAATGCCAATGGCGGCGGCTCGGCCGTGTTCGCCTCGGCCACGGCCGCAAGCGGCAGCACCAACGGCATTCTCGGCCAGAACAGCTCCACCGGCGGCAACGGTGTCAGCGGTCAGGCGCTGGCCACCAGCGGCGCCGCCTGGGGCGTTTACGGCCGTAGTCTGTCGACCAGCGGCAGCGGCGTTCACGGACTGGCCGGCGCCACCAGCGGCACCAACCATGGCGTCTACGGCGCCGCCTTGAGCCCCGATGGATTTGGCGGCCATTTCCAGAACGATGCCACCGGCGGCATGGCGGTTGGCCTGTACGGCCGTTCCGAATCGGGATCTGGCCGCGCCGTCTACGGATTTGCGCCTGCAACAAGCGGTGTCAGCCACGGCGTCTATGGTGAAACCGCCTCCAGCTCCGGCAATGGCGTGGGTGGCTACGCGACCGCTTCGAACGGACCCGCCTATGGGTTGTTCGGGCGCAGCGATTCGGTCAGCGGCATCGGCGTCGACGGCTTCGCCGCCGCCAGCAGTGGCGTCAACATCGGGGTTCGTGGCGTGTCCCAGTCGGGCAGCGGCATCGGCGGCTTGTTCACCAACACCTCAGGCAGCGGGGCGGCCGTCGGCCTGGAAGCCCGCAGCAGCGCGAATACCGGAACGGCGATTCGCGCCGCCACCTCAGCGACGACCGGCGCCAATGTCGCCATCAGTGCCTCGGCGGTTTCCCCTGAAGGGCGCGCCGGGCACTTCGTCAATACCTATAATCCAGGCGCCGGAATCAGCGCCGCCTACTCGGTGGCCGTTCGCGCCGAGATCGAGAACCTGGAGGGTGCCGCCGTATACGGGATTGCCAACCACGCGTTGACGACCAGCGGCATTCTGGCGGGTGTTCGAGGACAGTCGAACAGCCCGAACGGACGGGGCATCGAGGGGATCGCGGCCAGCACGGCCGCAGGCGCGACCAGCGTCGGTGTCTATGGCGCGACGTTTGGCAGTGGACCCAACACGCGCGCTGGCTTTTTTCTGGGCGACACCCAGGTGACCGGGACCCTGATCAAGTCGGGCGGGTCCTTCCGCATCGATCATCCGCTGGATCCGGAACACCAATATCTGTCGCATTCCTTCGTCGAGTCGCCGGAGATGATGAACATCTACAACGGCATCGTGGAAACCGATGCCGAGGGCACTGCGGAGGTGATACTGCCGGACTGGTTCGAAGCACTGAACCAGACATTCCGCTATCAGCTGACAGTGCTCAAGAGCTTCGCGCGCGCCACGGTGTGGGAGGAAATCGAAGGCAATCGCTTCGTGATCCGCACCGATGAACCCGGGATTCGAGTGTCCTGGCAGGTGACCGGCGTGCGCCATGACCGCTGGGCCCAGGCGCATCGGATTCCGGTGGAACAGGACAAGCCGGCCAATGATCAGGGCAAGTTCCTGCATCCGGATCTTTGGGGCAAGGGCGCCGAGCACCAGATCGGCCCCAAGTCCGTCGACAGGCCGCGATCGACTCAGTAGCGGCAATGGTCACAAGACGCAGCAGGCGCCTGCCATCGAGGCAGGCGCTTGCTCAAGCCCAGTGATGACGACAATGGGCTTCAGAACCAGGGCGCCATCCCATGGCCGGCATTGCCCCAGAAGCGACACCAACGCGCCGCGGACAAGACGACGCTGACGTGAAACGACGGACTGTCGGGATCATCCGAATCATCCATGCTGTGCAGGTCGACGCCGTTTGCAGCGGCATACGCCCGCCCTCGCTGCTCGAGCGCGTCGGCGAAAGCGAGGCACTCGACGGGTGACTTCTCGACAAAGCACGCGTCGAGCAATTCGGTTCCGATGATTTCGGTACAGTCGCCGAGAAACTGAGCGCGAAAGCTGTCCGCGCCGATGTACTGACCTGGCCCTCCATTCGAGTACAACGATAGACCGTCGGAGGGGCGCGCCAACTCGACCACCCGGAGTCCATGCAGGTTGCGCAGCCAACTGCTCATGTCGAGGCTCTGGTCACTTCGATGCTCAAACATCTGGCGTGCCCATTCATCGGCAGCTTCGTCGATGCCAACCACCGGTGCGCCCAGTGTTTCGGCGGGATCCACCGTGATCTCGTCCAGACGAGCCTGCTTCCTGGCCCTGCCCCAGCAAAAGCGGCTAGACAGCGCCCTCCTCAGGCTGTCGAACTCCGCTTCGCAACCACGTCGTGGTTTCGACCCCGGCAACCAATCCAGTCCCATTCGCACCTCCCTCGGGCGATTGCCCACTCTGCCAGGCAACCACGACCGGACTAAGTCGAAATCGCCTTTCCGGCGGGCCTCAAGCCCTCGTCACCCACGGCCGTCAGATTCATCGTGACCAGCGCACCGGTCTTGGGCAGCGCGCTGACGCCGACCACTGTTCGTGCGGGCCAGTGCTCGGCAAAGGCCTCACGGTAGGCACGGTTCATTGCCTCGTAGTCGTCCATGCTCAGCAGGAAGACGTGGACGTGCAAGACCGAAGTCAGGCTGGCGCCGACTTCGGCGAGCAGGACCTGGAAGGACCGCAGAATCTGGCTGGCCTGCGCATACACATCCGGTCCTGCCAATTGACCCGTCGTCGGATCCACACCGGCAGTGGCCGAGATCGCAATGTGAGGTCCCGCCACCGCGATGTGACTGTAGGGACCCAATGGCTTCATCACGCCGGCAGGCGTCAAGGTGCGCACCTTCATGGCATTCGATCCCGGCGAGTTGCCACAGACGATACTCCGCCGCCACGCGCCGCGCGTTGCATCTCCTGCGTCGCCCCCGGAGCCGACCCCAGTTCTGGGGTACCCCGATGAGGGCGCTGGTTCGAGCATGTCGCCATCGTGCCGCAGCTCAAGCCCGGTGGCCCCGTCATCGGTGGGTCGGCGAAGGAGTCAAACATGCACGCTCGACATCTGCTGCCACTGATCGTCCTCCAGTCGACGATCGCCCAGGCGGCGACGTTCACGGTCGACACCACGTCGGACAACGTCGCGCTGAGCGCCTGCACCACCGCGGCGGCCGACTGCTCGTTGCGTGGCGCCATTTCCGCCAGCAACGCGCTGGCCGGCCCCGACACGATCGAATTCAACATCCCCGCCAGCGAGCCGGGCTGCAGTGCAGTCACCGGCATCTGCCGCATCGAGGTGGCCAGCACGCTGCAGATTGCTCAAGGGCTGACCATCGACGGCTACACCCAACCCGGTGCGCAGCCGAACAGCATTCCCGCGCCGGGCGCCAACAATGCCCAGCTGAAGATCGAAATCACCAGTGCCGGCTTCGTCAACCTGGGGGTGGCGCTGTTCAACCTGACCAACAGCAATGCCAGTCCCTTCAATCTGAGTGGGCTGGCCGTCGCCCTGCCCACCTCGGCCATCGTCACCGGCGGTCTGCGCCACGACTACCGCGGCAATTGGTTCTGTGTGGATGCGCAGGGGCAGTCACCGGAATTTACCCAGCCCTGCAGCGCCCTCGGCCTGAGCTTCTTCAATCGCACCATCCGGGTCGGTGGGCCGAGTCCGGCCGATCGCAACGTCATCGCTGGTGGCGGTCGCGATCTGAGCGGGCAACCGGGTGGTGGCACCAGCCGCCTGCGCGTCAACAGCATTGTCAGTGAGCGCGGCTCGATCCTGTTGCAGGGCAATCTGATCGGTCTGGCACCCGACGGCAACACACCCCTGCCGATGCGCGATCCCTTGATTGTCCAGACCGGCGACGACAGCTTCGATACCCCGGATATCCAGATCCTCGACAACCGCTTCGCGCGCGCCACCGGCAACTTCAGTGGCGGCTTTGGCGGCGCGCTGCAGTTCTCGGTCAGCCGGACGATGACGGAGACGGCGCTGATCCAGGGCAACCTTTTCGGCCTCGGGGTGAACGGCTCGGTGGTCGGCGTGGAGAAGGATCACATCGAGGTCTTTCTGGCCAATGGCTCGAGCGTACCGCGCCTGCTGATCGGCGGGCTCGGAGAAAGCGAAGGCAACACCTTTGTTGGCGCCCTGCGCCAGTCATTCACCGGCACGTCGCTGGGCTCGGCGGTGATCCTGCCCAACGGCAATGTCACCACCTTTGTCGAGTTCGTCGGTAACCGGATGCTCGGCAATCAGGGCATGGGTCTGGATTTCCCCACCGCAACGGCGGGCGGCGGGGTGGCGATCGGGCGCACGCCCAATGATGCAGGCGACCCGGACGCTGGCGCCAATCTGCAGCAGAACCACCCGAACATCACGGCCTACAGCGTCGCCGGTAGTCAGTTCCAGCTCACCTACCGCGTCGATTCCGATCCGGCCAACAGCAGCTATCCGTTGCGGGTGGATTTCTACAAGGCCGTTGGCGACGAAGGCGAAGTGCTGCTCGACAGCGATGTCTATGGCCTGGCTGATGCGCAGCAACCCAAGACCGTCTCACTGATGATCCCGCCCGGCGTGAGCCTGGACGACGACGATGTGATCGTGGCCATCGCCACCGACGCGCAGGGCCGCAGCAGCGAGTTCAGCTTCGATGTCGTCGCCATCACCGCCACCGACACGCCAGACCCGCAGCCGGCCGGGCTGCCCTTCACCGTCGAGGTGACCGCGTTGGCCACGACCGGCCCGTTCAAGCCCAATGGCATCGTCGACGTCTCGATGAACACCTCGCCAGTGACCACCTGCAGCCTGAGCCTGGTGCCGACCACCGCCGCCAACACCAGCCGTGGCAGCTGTCAGTTGGTCCCGGTGCAGATCGGCAACCGCACGCTGACGATCAGCTATCGCACCCTGCAGGGCGCTTTCGGCAGTGCTAGCGGACAGGATGTGGTGATCACCGAGCCGCACGTCGTGACCGAACCGGGTCCGGAGCAGATCGGCTTCGCGCGCTGTCGGCAGAACGTGGTGGAAGGCGAAACGGCCGTGATCCGGGTCGAGCGGCCCAGCGGCGGCGTGGCCAGTGTCACGGTCGACTTCAGTCACGCCACGGGCAGCGCCACGCCCGGTGATGACTACACGGTGCCGTCGAATCAGGTCCTGCAGTGGACGCCCGGTGACATCGCCGCCAAGCTCATCGAGGTGCCCATTGCCGCCGATGGGGTGCCGGAGCCAGTCGAGCGCTTCCGGGTCAACCTGAGCAACGCGATGGGCGCTTCGATCCTGCCTTTCGCCCAGCTGGACATGGAGATCCTCGACGGCCAGAGCGACCAGCGCTTCGCCAATGGCTTCGAGGGACCGGCGTGTTTGCCGTAAGTCTTGAAAATCCAACGAGATGCTCAGGCGAGGACTTCGAACGTCGCGTTAGTGCAAATCGCTCACCGGCTCAAGCCGCCAGTAACCCTGCGGGTTGTGAAAGAAATCGTCCCGTTCATATCGCTCACAAGCGGTTCGCCGCAGTCGAAAGCGCGGCGCCGTGCTCCGCAAGCTAAAGGTGTGTCCAGCCAGGAGTCGATCGCCCGGCCTGTCAATCAGCTGATACAGGCTGAATCCGTCGATCAGCTCGACTGCGTCGGTGGCCGAAACGCCTGCCAATTCGACATCGGGAAATCCGAGCAGGTGCATTCCACACGAATAAAGCAGGCCGTGACTCGCCAGTGGCCGCCGGACCCAAGCCCCATAGAGCGCCACAGGGTCATCCTGGCTGGCCAACGACGACCAGCGTTCGCGGCCATGCGTCAGGCCCGCACTCTCGCACTTTATGGCTCGGGCACCAAGGTCCAGAAGTCGTTTCACCAGGCGTAACGAGGTGGCCGCAATCTGGCTAGCGGTCGCCGGGTGCATGCGCGGCGACAAGACATAGGCGACGTCTCTGTGTCCGACGATGGCGTCCCGATCGGCGTCCGTCAGCGACGGCAGCACCGTGCATCTGGACGCTTCGAAAGCGGCGGGCATTCGCGGGTCTGGTCCCTGTGCGGAGTACGTTTCGTCGTACTCAAATCCTGCCTGCTCTGCGCAGATCGATCGAACGATCCCAGGTTGATCGTGCAGTACACAAAGAACAATCCTTGCCTGCAGGCCCTGGTCGGTCATGGATCCAATCCGCTCACAATGCGATTGACTGCAGAGGTCCCTGCGCTGCGCTTACCCATCCATCTGGATTGGCTTTGACCCACGCGCTGCCTCATCGATTTTGTCCAAGGCAAACCCGAGTCTGCAGTCCGGCCAACCCTCAGGCAAGCGTGTCCGCGCCGATCGATCCTTCAGCCTGCGCGGCGGATTCCTGCATGCCAGCGAGGCTCCCGACGGCGCCGACGATCTGTTTGCCGACGGGTTTGAGTAGCAGCCGGTCCGCTCAATGTTCGTCGAGTTCGACAACCACTACTGCACTGACGACGCCTCGATCGACACCAACCCTTCCAACCCTTCTTCGGCAATGGCACGCGGCAGCGCCTGCGCGTCCTTCAGGATCGCCTCCAGCGCCAGCCGATGCGCATGCGCCAGCGCCTCAGCGGCCGGGACCGCCACGTCGGGGATAACGCCGACCCCTTCCCAGTTGGTGCCGGTGATCGTGTTGGCGACGATCTGCATCGGGATGAAGGCCACGAAACCGTGCGCCAGCGGGCGGTAGCCGCCCGGCGTCGCGGCGCCAGCGGTGGTCTGACCGACCAGAATGGCGCGCTGGAGCGCCTGCAGGTCATAGGCGAATTCTTCGGCGCCCGATCCCGTTCGCTCATCGACCAGCACGAACAGGGGCTTGTCGGCGAAGCTGGGCAGTCGAGGCTCGGCGTAGAAGGTGCGATCCGCGGCGGACTGATCGTCACCCTGCGTGTGTACCGTGGGCGTGCGCTCACTGACAAGATGGCCAATCACGTTCGCCACGCCGGCAGGCTCGCCACCCGGTGAGCCACGCACGTCGACGATCAGTGCGCCGGTGTCGGCAAGCAGGTTCAGCGCGAAGGCCAGTTTCTCGCTGCTGGGTGGCGCGTCGATGAACCGGGTGATGCGCAGATAGCCCACATTGCCCGGCAGCCAGCGCACGTCCGGAATCTCACCGCCACGCAGGCGGACCTCGTCGTGGAAGGCCGCAATCTCGTCTGCCGAGGGCGGCTGATCGCTGAAACCGGCGACCATCTCGGGACCGAAGTAGCGGGCGCGGAAATGGCCATCGTTGACGATGGGCGTGATCTGTTCTTCGATCAGTGACAGCAGCTCCGCAGCCGTGTGGGCATCGCGAAACGCACCGCGCTGTTCCAGTGCCTCGATCTGCCGCGCGGCCTCGTGGCCGCGTTCGCGGAAAGCAAAACGCTCACGCAGCACCTCGGCCAGGGCCAACACCACCTCGCGGTTCTCGCTGGCACTCAAGCTGACGGCTGCGGCGTCTGGCGGCGGGCCGGGCTGCGCAAGGGTCACGCTGGTCTGCAGGGTCAGGGCCAACAATGCCGCACACAGGCAGGCCGACACTCGGCCGGATCGGAGAGGCGCGCCAGCACGGGAGATTCCTTCCATCGTGCCGCGCTGACCGACGATCCCAACGCTCGTCAACAAACTCACTGATCGACTCTCCGTACACCGCAGGATGGCGGCGTTTCGGGGAAGCGTAGATACGAGCGCGGCAGATCCGGTTGCAGAGCGGCCTGGCATTTCTCCGCCGCAGAGGCCTTCCGTCCCGAACCTCCCGTCGTTTCCGTTCGCGGCGCAGATACAGAACAACCAAAGCCGACTTGATAGGCGCGTCGCAGCGCGCTCAGGTGGCCGCGATCAGCGATCGAACCGGTCCTTCCCGCCCGCTCAGACGCTTCCACATACGACCCCAACGTGCCTGGGCAGGGACCAGCGCCCGGCACTCCAGCGCCCGGCATGAGCGGCGTCAGTCGCGTCGGCGCAGATCGTGCAGGGCGATATCCAGGGCCTGGTGCAGCAGTTGTTCGTCCAGTTCCGGATAGCGGGCCTGACGCATTTTCAGGCCGTCCAGCAGGCTGCGCAGGATCAGTGTGCGGGCGGCCAGCTGATCGGGTGGCACGCCGCGGTCGCCGTCGCCCTGAGGCAGCGCCAACCAGCCGCTGAGGGCCTTGTCCACATAGGTGTCCAATTCGTCCAGTGCACTGGCGATCACCGGGTCGCGGCCCGATTCAGCGACGATTTCCAGGATCAGTGCCGGCTCCAGCAACCGAGAAGGCGTGGTTCGTCGTTTGGGCGATGAGACCACTTCCTTGAAGCGCTCGGCGATGTGGCGCGCAGCCTCGCTGGCGCTGGACTTGAAGGTTTCCAGATCTTCGGCGATCAGTTCGATCTGACGCGACACAATGCCGTGGATCAATTCCGATTTTCCCTTGAAGTAGCGATAGATCAGGCCGGGACTCATTTGCGCGGTCTCGGCGATGTTGGCCATGCTGGCGCCATGGAAGCCGTTCTCGCTGAAGCACTGCTGGGCGGCGTCGAGAATGCGGTTGCGCTGTGCCAGCGCGCGCTGCTGGCGACTGTTCTCCGCCGTACTGCTCATGGGCTCGTCTCCGGGTCGGTTTGCCAGCCACCGCCCAGGGCGGCGTAAAGCGCAATGCGGTTGGCCTGCTCGTTCAAACGCGCAGACACCACCCCCTGCTGCGCGGCATACAAACTGCGCTGCGCATCCAGCAGGTTCAGATAGCTGTCGTAGCCGGCATTGTAACGGGCCTGTGAAAGGCTTTCGGCCCGTTCGGAGGCTTCGCGTAGGCGCTCGGCTGCGCCGCGCTGCTGGGCCAGACTCTGACTGAGGCTGATCGCATCGGCCACTTCGCGGAAGCCGGTCTGGATCGCCCTTTCGTAGTTGGCCAGGGCGATGTCCTGGTCGGCCTGCGCCACGCCCAGGCTCGCACGCAGCGCGCCACCCTGGAAGATGGGCAGGTTGATCTGCGGAACGAACTGCCAGTAGCGCGTACCGGCACCGAACAGCCCGGAGAAATCACTGCTGGCTGTACCGGCGTTGCCGGTCAGACTGATGGACGGAAAGAACGCGGCACGCGCGGCGCCGATGTTGGCATTGGCCGCACGCAACTGATGCTCCGCCGCCTGGATGTCCGGGCGACGCAGCAGCGACTCCGACGGCACCCCGGCGGGCAGGGCGACCAGAGCCACCAGGTCGTCATCGAAGGCCTGTGGCAGGTTTTCCTCGGTCACCGGTGAACCGACCAGCAGATCCAGGACGTGGCGGTCCTGTTCCACCCGGCCGCTGTAGAAGGCCACGTCACCGCGGGCGGTTTCCAGCTGGGTGCGCACCTGCACCAGCACCAGACCGCTGCTGGCGCCGAGTTGGTGGCGCCGCTCGGTCAGGCGCAGGGACTCCTCGTGGGTGGCCAGGGTCTCGCGGGAGATCGACAGCAGGCTTTGATCGGCGGCCAGGGCCATCCAGGCATTGACGGTTTCGGCCAGCAGGGCAATCTGCGCCGCCCGGCGATTTTCGTCTGCAGCGAAGTATTGCTGCACGGCAGCTTCGCTGAGGCTGCGCACGCGACCGAACAGATCCAGCTCGAAGCTGGCCAGACCCAGTGAGGCGCTGTAGGCATCACTGACTGCTGCATCACCACCATTGCGAGTGAGGCTGGCATTCGCCCCGATCGCCGGCAACTGCTCGGCACGCTGGATCCGGTATTGCTGGCGGGCCCGCTCGACATTCAGCACCGCCACGCGCAGATCGCGATTGTGGTCCAGCGCCTGGGCAACCACGCGCTCGATGCGTGGATCGATGAGCACATCGCGCCAGCCTATGTCGCTGCTGTCTCCGGCAACGGCTGTGGTTTCAGTGCGCTCGGGTACCGGCCAGGCCTGGCGAAGCTGCGGCTGTGCCTCCGGCAGGGTCGGCGCCAGCGTGGCGCAACCGGAGCTCAGTAGCGCGAGGGTCAGCGCGATCAGCAATTGGGCGTACTTAGGCATGGGAAGCTCCTGCGGCAGCGGGCATTTCAGCGTCCTGTTGCCGGTGCTTGTTGCGGTCGAACAGGCGAACCACGACCAGATAAAACAGTGGGATGAAGAACAGACCGAGCAGCGTGCCGACGACCATGCCGCCAAGCACGCCGGTGCCGATGGCGATCTGCGCGCCGGAGCCCGCGCCGCTGGCCAGCGCCATCGGCAACACACCCAGGCCGAAGGCCAGCGAGGTCATCACGATCGGCCGCAGGCGATCGCGCACTGCGTGCATGATCGCGTCGACCAGTGCTGTGCCCTGTTCGTAGTACTGCTTGGCGAACTCGATGATCAGTACCGCGTTCTTGCTGGTCAGTCCCACGGTGGTCAGCATCGCCACCTGGAAATAGACATCGCGTTCCAGCCCGCGCAGCAAGGTGGCCAGCACCGCGCCGAGGATGCCCAGCGGCGCCATCAGCAGCACCGCGGTCGGCACATTCCAGCTTTCGTACAGGGCGGCCAGGGCCAGGAAGACGATCAGCAGCGACAGGCTGTAGAGCAGCACGATCTGGTTGCCGGCCTGCCGTTCCTGATAGGACTGGCCGGTCCATTCGATGCCGATGCCGGCGGGGAGTTCGGCGACCAGCCGCTCGACTTCGGCCATGGCTTCGCCCGAGCTCACGCCGGCGGCGGCCTGTCCCTGGATCTCCAGCGAGGAGTTGCCGTCGTAGCGCTCCAGCCGCGGCGAACCGTACTCCCAGCGCGAGCTGCCGAAGGCGGAGAAGGGCACCATGTCGCCGTCGGCATTGCGCACCGACCAGCGATCCATGTCACCGGGCAACATGCGGAAGGGCGCGTCGGCCTGGACGTAGACCCGCTTGACCCGGCCGCGGTCGATGAAGTCATCGACATAGCTGCCACCCCAGGCGGTGCTCAAGGTGCTGTTGATGTCGGCGCTCGACAGACCCAGCGATTGCGCCTTGGCCTGGTCGATGTCCAGGCGCAGCTGCGGCTGGTCTTCCTGTCCGTTCGGACGCACGCCGGTGATCAGCGCGCTCTGGCCGGCCAGGCCCAGGAACTGGTTGCGCGCGGCCATCAGCGCCTCGTGGCCCAGGTTGCCGTTGTCCATCAGGTTGAAGGAGAAGCCGGCGGTCGAACCCAGCCCCTGGATGGCCGGCGGCGAGATGGTGTAGGCCAGCGCATCCTTCAGCTGCGACAGCCCAGCCATGGCGCGACCGGCGATCGAGGCGGCGGACTGCTCGGCGGCGGTGCGCTCGTCCCAGTCAGTGAGTTTGACGAAGCCCATGCCGGTGTTCTGACCGCTGCCGCTGAAGCTGAAGCCCTGCACCGTGAAGACCGATTCGATGGTGTCGGTCTCGTTGTCCAGGAAGTGCCGGGTCAGCTGGTCCATCGAAGCCTGGGTGCGCTCGGAGGTGGCGCCCACCGGTGCCTGCACGATGTTCATCAGCACGCCCTGGTCCTCTTCCGGCAGAAAGCCGGTGGGGGTGCGCAGGAACAGCAGTGCGGCGACCACACCCAGCACCAGATAGATCAGCATAAAGCGGCCCGGACGCCCGAGGATGCCGCGCACGCCCCGCTGATAGCGTCGGCTGCCGGCGTCGAAACGGTCGTTGAACCAGTCCAGAAAGCGACCGATGGGACCGCTGGCGTGCTCGATGTGGCCCCCCTTCTGGACGGGCTTGAGCATGGTGGCGCACAGTGCCGGCGTCAGCACGATGGCGACCAGCACCGACAGCGCCATCGCCGTGACAATCGTGGCGGTGAACTGCAGGTAGATTACGCCGGTGGCGCCTGCCATCAGTCCCATCGGCACGAACACTGCCGCCAGCACCACACCGATACCGATCAGCGCACCGGTGATCTGGTCCATCGACTTGCGGGCCGCTTCCCTGGGTGACAGGCCTTCTTCGCTCATCAGGCGCTCGACGTTCTCGACCACCACGATGGCGTCGTCGACCAGCAGGCCGATGGCCAGCACGCTGGCGAACATCGTCAGCATGTTGATCGAGAAGCCCAGCGCATAGAGCACGCCGAAGGTGCCCAGCAGCACGACCGGCACGGCAATCGTCGGGATCAGCGTGGCGCGGAAGTTGCCCAGGAACAGGTACATCACCAGGAAAACCAGCACCACCGCTTCGATCAGCGTGTGGATGACGCCTTCGATGGAGACGCTGACAAAGGGCGTCGTATCAAAGGGGTAGACCACATCCAGCCCGGCCGGGAAGTAGGGTTTGATCTCGTCGATTTCGGCGCGCACGGCGGCCGCAGTCTCCAGGGCGTTGGCGCCGGTGGCGAGCATGATCGCCATACCGCTGGCGGGCTTGCCGTTGTAGCGAGCGGTGGTGCCGTAACGTTCTGCGCCGAGTTCGACTCGCGCCACATCGGCCAGCCGCAGCGTGGAGCCGTCAGTGCGGGTGCGCAGCAGGATGTTGCGGAACTGCTCAGGCGTTTGCAGGCGGTCCTGCGCATTGATGGTGGCGTTGAGCTGCTGGCCTTCGACGGCGGGCGCGCCGCCGAGCTGGCCCACCGCGATCTGCGCGTTCTGCGCCCGCAGGGCAGCGGTGACTTCGGCCACGCTCAAGCCATAGGTGTCGAGCTTGCCCGGATCCAGCCAGATGCGCATCGCGTACTTGGTGCCGAACAGCTGGGTACCGCCGACGCCCGGCACGCGCGCAACCCGGTCGGACACGGCGCTGCCGATGTAGTCGCCGATGTCCTCTCCGTTCATGCTGCCGTCGCGGGAGACAAAGGCGGCCACCATCAGGAAGCCATTCTGGGCCTTGTTGACGCTGATGCCCTGTTGCTGAACGACCTGTGGCAGCTGCGAGGTCACCGTCTGCAGCTTGTTCTGCACCTGCACCTGCGCGGTATCGGCATTGGTGCCGTTGGCGAAGGTGATGCTGACGCTGGCCTGGCCGTTCGACTGGCTGGTGGAGGACATGTACATCATGCCGTCCAGCCCCTGCATCGCCTGTTCGATGATCTGGGTCACCGAGTTCTCGACCACCTGGGCCGAGGCACCCGGATAGGTGGCGCTGATGCTGACCTGCGGCGGGGCGATGTCCGGATAGCGCTCCACCGGCAGTTCGGTGATGGCCAGGGCGCCTGCGAGCATCAGAATGATGGCGATCACCCAGGCAAAAATCGGGCGATCGATGAAGAAGCGTGCCATGGGTAGGGCTCCTGTTATTCGCTGGCGCCGACGCCGGTCGGCGCGGTCGCCGGGCCGCCGGCGGCGGCTTCAGCGTCAGTCGTGGCCGCCACCGCGGTTGCTTCGACGGCATTGACGGGCGCACCTGGGGCGATCTTTTGCAGGCCCTCGACGATCAACCGATCGCCCGCCTCCAGGCCGGACTCGATCAGCCATTGGTCGCCGATGGCGCGGCTGACCTGCACGTCGCGCAGCGCCGCCTTGCTGTCGGCATCCACCACCAGCGCCGTGGCCTCACCCTTGGCGTTGCGGGTGATGCCCTGTTGCGGCGCCAGGATCGCGTCGCGACGCTCGGCGTTGGCGACGGTCGCTCGCACGAACATGCCCGGCAGCAACAGCTGCTCAGGGTTGGCGACCACGATTCGCATCGCCACTGCGCCGGTGGTCGGATCGACGGTGGCTTCGGCGAAGCGCAACTCGCCGGCTTCGGCGTAGCGGCTGCCGTCCTCCAATGTGAGCGTGACCGGGACTGACTGCGCCTGCTGCACGTCTCCGGCGTCCAGCCCTCGACGCAACTGCAGCAGTTCGGCGCTGGACTGGCTGACTTCGACGTAGACCGGATCCAGCTGCTGGATCTGGGCCAGTGGCTGGCTTTGACTGCCGGTGACCAGCGCGCCGCGAGTGACGCTGGAGCGCCCGATGCGGCCGCTGATGGGGGCCGTGATCCGGGTGAAGCCCAACGGCACCTTGGCGCCCTGCAAGGCGGCTTCGGCTGCTCGCAGGTCGGCCTGTGCCAGTTGCAGCGTGGCCTGGGTGGTTTCGTCTTCCTGCCGACTGATCGCGTCGATCTTGACCAGTTCGGTGGACCGGTTGGCGTTCTGGCGGGCTGTGGTTAGTGCGGCCTGAGCCCGCGCCACCGCGGCGCGAGCGCTGTCGGCGTCGGCACGATAGGAAGTCTGGTCCAGCTGATACAGCGGCTGGCCGGCCTGCACGCTGCCACCTTCGGTGAACAGCAGATCCTCGACGATCCCGGTGACCTGCGGCCGGACCTCGGCCTCTTCCGAGGCCTCGACCCGCCCGATCAGTTCGCGGGTCAGGGTGACCGCTTGGGGTTGCAGGGTGACTACGGTGACCGCAGCCGGGGGCGCCGTACGGGTGGGTGGCTCGCCTTGACTGCAGCCGGCCAGCGTCAAGGCGCCGGCCGTCAACGCCAAGAGCAGAGCGGTGCGGGAGGGGAAATTGGCCATGAAAGCGTTCACTCTAGGGATCGAAATGACGGGACCGACGCGGAGAGGTCGGCTCGGTCGGAAAAAGAATGAACGCTCATTCTCTTTTGGTCAACCAACGATCGGCACAGGCCGGCCAATCGGTTCAGGGCGGGTTTAGGTCAGCGTTGGGTTGCTGGCGCGGCACCAACAGGGGCCAAGTTGGAATGGGTGATCTGGGCTGGATCTGACGCCCCGGCGTCACCGATCCCATGACCGAGCCTGTCGGCGCAGGGCGTCCTGCAGCCGCGCTCGGTCGTTGGTCGTCGCGGCGCAACAGCCGTCTCGGCCTACTGCCAGACGGGATGCCCGCACAACCTTGCCGCCGTGGGCACACAACTCGCACAGCCGATTTCAGCGGGTTCAGGACGGGCTACATCGGTGACCATCGGCCGATCGCGCTGGGATCAACCGAGATTGGCCATCGAAACACCGTGTTGCCCGCGAAATCCCTGGCGCGCGAGAGCGTCGTTTCCCGGGCACGGCTCACCGATTTGCTTTTCGACGTCTCACGCTTGCCTGATCGTGGCGCCTCATGCATCGTCGCCGCAGCCCTCTCTGTCCGTGTCCAGATGATGTCCAGAACGATTCTCCGATTCTCCGCCGCGTTGTTGCTGCTCGTTTGCGGCGGTGCCCAAAGTGCCACGGTCGCCGGCCGCATCCTGGATGCCGGCACCCTGGCACCGGTGGACGGCGCCACGGTGATCTTTTCCTTGTGGGGATTCATCCCCAACGAGATCGCCCGGTTGGAGACGGGACCGGATGGGCGCTTCGAGTTCGATTTCGACGGCTCGGCCTTGTATGGCATCAGCGCCAGCCGGACAGGCTACTTGAGCGCCACGCGAACGATCACGTTGACCGCCGGGGTTTCTATTAACGACGCCGACGTGTTGCTGAACCGGCCCGCCAGTGTGCGACTGCGCTTGCTTGACGCCGAGAACGACGCGCCGATCGCCGGTACGAGGGCATTCCTGACCAGGTTCGGCAGCGGTGGTACCGGACCGACCAGCAATGACTTGGGCGAAATACTCTGGCAATCGTTGCAGGCGGGTGAGTATCGCCTGTGTGTCACGGACCCGACCGACGATTATCGGGACCAGTGCTGGCCAGACCTGCTGTTGCCGATCGATGCTGATCCCACCGGTGCGCAGAGCTTCATGCTGGCATCCGGAGAGAGCCTTGAGGTCACGATGCGTCTGATCCGTGGCGCACGGGTCAGCGGCACGGTGAGCAGTTCGGTCCCGTCAGTGGACGTACGCAATCGAATTCTGCAACTGAACGTGATTGATTCCGCCGGCCGAACCGGCTCCGCTGAAGCGGCCATTGATGGGAGCGGCCTTTATCAGATTGGTGGGTTGCCCGATGGTGACTATCGACTGATTCTGGGCGGCAGCGAGCTCTATCCGGTGGCTGGGGCATCCATGTGGTGGTCCAGGGTGCTCTATCCGGCGATTCCCTGCGACGCCGGTTGCGATCCCATGCAAGGCACGGTTGTGTCGACCAGTCTGTTGGCCGAGGCGACCCAGATCAATTTTCTGGCCACACCCGGCGCTGTCATTCGCGGGCAGGTCCGATCTGCCGTCGACAACATGCCGTTGTCCGGCGTGCAGATCCAGCAGTTCGTGTTGCCATTTCCGATCCTGCCGAGTCTAAGTCGCACGACCTTCACTGACAGCGAAGGTCGCTATGAGCTGGCGGGGATCAATCCGAACCAGGTCAATACGCTGGCGGCGGTCAATGACCTGGGCTATCTGAATGTGAAATGGCCGGACGAGACCTGTATCAGCAGTTGCGGCACCGGCAGCCCCTTGCAGCTCAGCTCTGGCGTTCAGGCGCAACCGCATGATTTCCTGTTGCAGCCCGGCACGGTCCTGGCCGGTCGGAGCTATCGCGAGTCGGATGATTCACCCGTGATTGCCGACATCTACATCCATGACATGGCTGGTAACCAGGTTGGCACGAGGCGCACGGCCGACGATGGGACGTTTGCCTTGCCGGCGCTGGCGACCGGTCAGTATTTCCTGATGGCCAATATGGTCTGGGCGGTGCCGCCAATGTGTGTGGACCACACTGGCGCGCTGTGCACTTTGGGTGCGTTGCCGCCGATGCCGAGTTTTATCGAGATTTCCCAACCCGGCCAGATCGACGGCCTGGAGTTCTCGTTCCCGATCGACGTCTTTGGCGATGGTTTCGAGTAGGCACGCGCGTGCCTGCACTCAGGCCCGGTCGATGCGCTTGATCATGAATCGCAGCGCCGAGCGTCAGGGCGATATCACCCACCTCCAGCGCCTCGTTCATCCTCAACAACAGCGGGCCGCCGGACGTCCAAGTGCCACAGTTGCCACGGCAGGGACCGCCGGGTGCGACGTGATTGATACACGCGGATCGGTATTGGTCGCGACTCGATAGTGCGAGGGCGGGCGGTGATCGAAGCGAGCCACCATCGGCCGAAGTGACTGTTTGGTCGACGGGTAGCCAGAAGATGAATGATGCCTGGAACAGCGTCACCTCTACGCCCTCGAAACTATCACCGAAATCTGCCTAGATCGCGCGGCCGTGCATGGCGCCACCTGGGTAAAGCGCGAATGGCGGCGGGCTGACACCCGGCATCGGTTGTCGGGATCACCACAGCACCGTCCAACGTGGCGTCACTGATCGAGCTGTGGGCACTCGGCCTTGGTACAGGCGTTGTGCGCGTCGAAGGGGTGACTCGCCCGATATTCATGCATCCGGTCGACGTACAACTCGAGTCGAGACAGGTCCGTGCCCGTGACTAGGGCTCCCAGTCGCGCCCAGGTCGGATACTCCTGCAGCACCTGCCCGGCCAGCAGACCGCCCTCGACGTCGAACTCCAGCTGCAGCTCGGCACTGTCGGCCTTGTCGCCCTCCGTCGCACCCAATGCAGCTGAGGACTGAATGCCGCCATAGATGCCCATGACCGTTGCGCCGAAATTGAAGCCCTCGGCGAAGCCGAAGGCGGCACGGCCCAGGAACAACACGCCACCCATGATCGTGGCGACCAAGGTCCTCTTGATGGTCATGGTGATCCCTCGTCAATTGTGTCGGTACGGTGCGGCGGGGTGAATACACTGAACCCGTCGTCCTCTTCATCGCTCAGCAGCAGCAGAACCGACTCCGGCATCTGCCAGCGCCGCGACAGGACGAACCGTTTGAAAGCTTCCACATCCAGGTAGTTGAAGGCGCCACCGTAGACCGGTGACCCGAAGTCCGCATTGCGCTGGTGTGCATTGGCACTCGCTTCGCTGGGCATTGCCGGTGCTGCGGCGGGTGCGCAGCCTGCCGTCGCAATCGCGACATCGCCATGCCTGGATGTCCAGCGAACAAATCCACTTGCCTATCTGTCGGAGCGTGAGCGTTGCCAAATGGAACGGCTGGTGAGTCGTTGTGCGCTCGGAGATGCGTGCGTCGTTGAGTGTCTGGTCAATGAACGGCATCGAGATCGTTTGCCCGATGGTGCGGTACGCCTGACCGGTGGTGGCTGTGAGCACATTTGTCACGGCTACGATGACACCTGGCAGCCGCCTTCGGACTACACCGAGTGCGCGCGACTTCCGGCAGACCTGCCGGATGGCGAAATCCCGACGGACCTGAAGGAACGATAGAGCTTCGCGCCAGGACCAGCCCATGCCCAAGCCATCCCGCTTCACCTCCCACGACGACTACATCACCTCAATGTCGGCCGAGGTGCAGCCGATCCTGCGCAAGGTCCAGGCGTTGGTGGAGGCGGCCTTGCCGGAGGCCCGGCGCTGCATCAGCTACAACATGCCGGCCTTCCGCCTGGACCGGGTCTTCTTCTATTTCGCCGGCTTCAAGCAGCATCTCGGCGTCTATCCCCCGGTCACGCAGGATGCGTCACTGATCGCCGAACTGGCGCCCTACCGCAATGAGAAGGGCAATCTGGCCTTCCGCTATGCCGAGCCAATCCCCTACGAACTCATCGGCCGGGTGGCCATGGCGCTGGCCAGCCAGTACGCGCGACGGACTTGAGCGCACATCCGAATTCCGGCAACAAGAGCCCGAACGCACTACGAGAGTCAGGCCATGTACCGACGCACAACGCGTGCTGTCGTCCGATCATTCCGGTCTAGGAGAGCCCTGCCGCCCTCCTTATGAACTTGACGCCTATGATCTGGTCGGGCCGATCACTCTGCCCCAAGAGTGCTTCTCCCAGCTCCTTGTTGCCTCTACCAGACACCATTCGAAGGAGCTCTTGGGCGTCTGCACTCTTCCCGTCAGCAGAAGCCCGTGCTAGCTCAACCAACAGCGAGAAATCCTGTGCCTTGTCACTCATGTTCTCTCCAGGGCGCGCGCTCAGCAGCAAGCTGCCTCCTGCCCGCGAAGCTTACTCTCAAGATTAGTACTAATCCACGGGGAGTGGTGTGAAACCGGCGAACACGGGCGTACTCGACACCATTCCATCGCTCCGGCCGTCTGCGCTCCACTCCTCTCTCCTTACCGGAGATACGCTCAAGACTCCACAATCCGCGCCTTCTGGAATCTCAATCTCGTGGAAGCCGCTGAGCAAGTCCCGCCATAGACAAACAACTCTAGAACCGGCTTTTCCGTCTGGAGACCCTTTACTGAGTCAACCCCAAACTTGTAATCGTTAAGACGGAAGACCCGGGGTCCTCCGCTAGCACATGGCAAACCTCGCAGACCAACTACTTGCTAAGCTGCGGGCCGTCCATAAGGAGAGCCATGACGAGGTTTGGGGCGAGCTCTTCAGGTATTGATGTCTGCAACGGATCCTGTCTGGCCAAGTCCTCGCAGATCAATGGTGCCCAAGTAAGCCAGTTGCTGATAGTCCAAAAGTGCATACGGCGCTCTCGGATCGGCGTCCATTCCCAACACTGGCGAGAAGTGGGCAATCGACTCCCGAGGCCGTATTGAAGCACTTGGCGCCAGTCGAGAGACCATCGATGATGCTTGTCTTGAAACTCTCCGAACTTGAATCCAGAAAGGGTGTCGAGCTCGTTCTTCTCGAACCCTCTCGCGAATAACCCTTGACTGTCGACGAAGCAAGTGTTTCTTGTCGCCCCAAGCTCATCACCGTCTGCACATTTGAGAGGACGCTTTCCCTTATCTCGACGCCGTACGCCGGCCACCAACATTGCACCATGTTCGTTAGCCAATCGCCTCGCCACAGAGAGGCAGTCTTCGCTCAAAGAAAGCTCTGGAAATACGATCAGGTGGATGTCACCACAAATTCTCTTCCCTGCCGCAACGCGCCTACTCAGTTTCGAGCCAAAAGCCTCCTTGTCGTCAGGGTGCTTTGGGTCGAAGCAGAAGAACCTGTGAACTGAGTTATTGCTGACCTGATGGTCCGGAACGGAGAACACCGTACGAAAGTCTGCCTCCGAGGTTGTTTCTGGCCAAGGACAAATCAGGATATTTATTATGTCTTCGTCCTGACGCTTCTTAAAAACGAGCGGGGCGCACCAAATCGCGGACACCCCTCTAGGTCTGATTAAAGCCAAGTGGTGAGAAAGTGACCGTAGTGTTAGGCCAGTTTGCGGCGTGTGCTGTTTTGGTAGGACTCGCGCCCTATCAAGCCGTACGTTCTTTGTCAGCGATGCCGAACGGTTTTTTGCGAGCAGAACGAGGACGGAACGGCATATCGGATCGTTGGTATCTATACCAAACCCGGCACTGCATTCGTCAGCGATTGCCAGTAGCTTTACCAAAGTGGTGCAGATTCTCGAATCACCTGGAACTTTTGAAAGATCCAAGTCGTGGCGGCTGATCAACTCCCCCCATAGATTTTGCACTTCACCAGGGATGCATTCTACTTCCAGATCATCTTTAATAACCCATTCCGAAGCGAGTGATCGGGCTACATCATTCCATGTTTCGATCCCACATCCCGATCCGAGATGCGTGGCGTGAACGTACCCACCTGTTTCTGCGAGGATAGTTGCTGCAACCGCATATAGATCCGGCGGCCAACTGGGAACCTCTTCCACCATCCCGATCACCGATGTTATTGCATCTTTGATCGTCCAAGGCCGTGGAGGACTTGGCGTACTCGCCGGTTCTTCGCCTAGCGCCATTTCTTCCTCGCATATTATGATTGGGTCGTTTGAAACTGAACGGATTTTATTAGTCAATGCCCGTTACTTCATTGTCTACTTGCCGAACCAAGGGATTTCTCTCACTCTAGAGCGTCAGCGAAGTTGCGGCGTGCGATTTGAGGCAACTCACTGGGCCTGTGTGGGCAAGTTGGGGAGATGACGACTCCCAGATGAGTCCCCAGAGCATCCTTCGACGATTCCTGAGACCATCTGCGCATCGAGTCTCAGGAGCGAGCCGAATGGATCTCTACCGTCACGTACCTGTCTGGGCTCGAACGCCCGATGGCGTCGTCCTCTATCAGTGTCTGGAACTGCTCGGTCAGGGCTTTACCGTCCAGAGCAAGGACTACTTCCATGCAGGCTCGATCCCCGCGGGAATCGCGCATTCGCAGCAGCAATTGGTCGAGTTGCTGCAGGAGCAGGCGCCCGAGGAGCGGTCGCCGCTGCACCCGACTTTGCAGCAAGCCATCGCGGCATTTGAACGCGACTGGTCATGAGCTACGAGCCGACGGATCTGGTCAGGCATGCCTGGCGCAAGCCGCCACGATGTGTTGCCGCCTTTGTGGTGGAACCGCTGTCAGCACCGGAATCCGCGTGGGAGTGTTGGGATGAACTCGCCCTGCTGCACTTGGGCTGCCCGTGTGGGTCCCGCCAATTTCGCGTGCTGGGTTTTCCACATGCCGAGGCCGGACTTTTGTGTCCGATCACGCTGGAATGTCCGGCTTGCGGTGCCAGCGCATTGCTCTTCGATATCGCCGTGCACGGCTACGACGCTGAGTTGGATGGCAGCTGCTACTCGATGCGCGGAGAAGGTGCTCCGCAGCCCTTCTCGTGCAGTTGTTCCGGCGTCAGATTCGACGTGTTCGCGTCCTTCTCCTATCAGATCGAGCCCATCAACGATCTGGATGCGGACGTGATTGCTCATATCGAGGATTTTTTCGACGGATTCGCGTTGCCTTTGCGATGCGTCGCGTGCGGCAAGACTCAATGGGCCAGCGAGTATGAGTGCGCCTGAGCGAGCCCGGCGGCTGACTGCAGTGAGGATGCCGGGGAAGTGATCTCGTGACCGACTCGATCAGCCTGCGCGAGGGACTGGAGCGGTACTACGCCCGCAACGCCGGGTTGTTCGGCGACCGCGACCACTCGGCGCAGGCGCAGGCCTTCTTCCGTTGCCATGATGTGGCGCACGTGGTGTTCGGCTGCGATACCTCGCTGTTGGGCGAGGGCATCGTCAAGATCTACACGCTGTTCGGCACCACGCTGGGTTGGCGTGGTCACCTGGCCGGCTACTCGGAAGCCAGCGCCTTCAGCCTGTTTCGGCAATACAGCGTGGCCCATGTGTTGCGCAATCTGCCCCGACTGATCGTGGCCATTCCGCGCGCACTCATTCATGCCCGACGCATGCATCGACGCTGGCCCTGGGCCGACCACGAGGCGTACCTGGAGTGGTCGCTGAGTGCCATTCGTCGCGAGTTCAATATTGTGGTGATTGCTGGTCGGTAGCCCGCGTCTGTTTCCCCTGGCTTGGCCGAACAGCAAAGGCCACAGCTGGATCTGACGGCTTGAGGCCCGTGTCCCAAGCCCCATGTCGGGGATCTCTGCCCCGCTCGGTTGCCGACTGATGCGCCGTATGCTGCCGTTGCTCTTGCTGGTCGCGCTCCTCTGCGTTGCCTGCAGTACACCAGGCCACCGTTCTGCGGAGGGCCGGGTCCTGTTCGTCGGCAACAGCCTGATCTACGTCGGCAATACGCCGGCCGTGTATGCAGCGCTGTCGGCTTCCACTGGACGGCCAGTGGCGACCGACATGATCGTGCGCGGTGGGGCCACACTGCACCAACGATTGACTGATGGATCCGTTGCGAGGGCACTGCAGGACCAGCGCTATTCAGTCCTTGTGTTGCAGGAACGGGGTGGTGATCTGATGTGTTCCTTCGGTCGGCCGTCCTGTGCCCGATCACGGCAAGCGGTCAAGGATCTGGCCCTTCTGGCGCGCAACCACGGCACGAGGGTGTTCTTGCTCGGGACCTATCAGGCCAATCCACAGGCCTCAAGGGAACTGGTGGCGATGGAGTCGGAGGCTGCCGCCGTTGCCGGCATTCCCTACATCGAGGTCTCCGAGACGCTGCAACAACTTCGGGCACTGGCGCCCGAACTGAACTGGTTCGCGGCTGATGGCATGCATCCAGGCACCGACCTGGCCCTGCTCAACGGACTGCTGGTCCATCGAGCCGTGCACGGTGCTCTTCCCGCACCAATGGCGCTAACGGTACAGGCGCCGATCTACGACAGCCGCAGCGGGCTGACCGAAACACTGCGCAGTGCCGATGCACCACCGCCGCTATCGGAAACGCCATTGCGGGGTCACTACAGCCAAGCCACGATGGCGCGTCTGATCCGGTCTCTCGACACGGCCAAGCACTGAGTCTTCGCCCTGCCGCAAGCGCGGCCGCCGAGTACCATGCCTGCACCATGGCGGTTGTTGAGGGTGCGTCCGAATGAACCCGGTCGATGTGGTCGCCATGCTGGCCGTGCTGCAGTACCTGGTCTTCGCCAGTCTGGTGGGCAAGGCCCGCGGTCGATATGGGGTGAAGGCGCCTGCGGTGACCGGCAGCGAGCCCTTTGAGCGGGTCTATCGGGTGCAGATGAACACGCTGGAGCTGCTGGTCGCCTTCCTGCCGGCCTTGTATGTCGCCGCCCGCTACTGGCCGGACTGGATCATCGCCGGCATCGGCATCATTTATCTGCTGGGTCGCGTGGTTTACTGGCATGCCTATGTGTCCAGACCGGCCTCCCGCGGCAGGGGATTCCTGCTCAGCATCCTGCCGGTGCTCGGCCTGGCCCTGGCGGCCCTGGTGCCAGCGGCGCTGGGCAAGGGCGCAGACTGAGCGATGGACGCTGAAATCAGCCTGTCGTTGACCCACGATGAAGCCTGGGTGCTGTTTGAACTGGTGCGGCGCTACAGCGACACCGATGCTCTGAGCATCATCGACCAGGCCGAACAGCGTGCCTTGTGGAACCTGTGTTGCGTCTTCGAAAAGCAGCTGCATCGAGGCGGGGAGTTGTCCCACGAGCAGTTCATCGAACAATGTCGGGCGCGGCTGCGTGACGCGCCATGACGGAGCACGAAGGCGGCCATGTATCTCGTTGAACCATCCCCCGAGTGGCCCGCGGCCTACGCGCGGGCGGTCACTCAACTGCACTCGGCCTACCCCGGAGAGATCCGCTTCCACCACATCGGCTCCACCGCTGTGCCGGGACTGATCGCCAAGAACTGCATCGATATTCTCGGTCTGGTCTCGGATCTGGCCGAGGTTGGCCACGCGCGCCAGCGTTTCGAGACCATCGGCTACGAGGCGCGGGGCGCCCATGGCATCGAGGGTCGCGAATATTTCGTCCGCGAACGCCCCAAGGTGCATCTGCATTGTTTCCAGACCGGCCATCGGGATGCGCTACTGCATCTGCACTTCGTTGAAGTGATGCGCGCCGAGCCAGCCCTGGTGGCCGAGCTGAATGCCCTCAAGCGCGCACTGCAGGCGAAATACCCGAACGACAAGTCGCGCTATCAGGCCGAGAAGCAGGTCTTCTACGACCGCATCCACCAGCGCTGGCGGCCTTGAGGCAATGGATCGGTCGATGGTGCAGATTCGTCCCGTCACGTTGGCTGATGCCGGCGGGATTGCAGCGATCTACAACCCCTATGTGCTGGGGACCTGGGTCAGTTTCGAAACGGAAGCCGTCGCGGCCGCAACGATGGCCCAGCGCATTGCCGAGGTGCAGTCCGCCACATTGCCGTGGCTGGTGGCCGAGCACGCCGGGCAGTTGCTCGGCTATGCCTGTGCGACGCCGTGGAAGGGACGGCCCGCCTATCGACACTCGGTGGAATCGACGGTGTATCTGGATCGAGCGCACCTCGGCCGCGGACTGGGTGGACGGCTGTACTCGGCGCTGCTTGCCGAATTGCGCGCCCGCCAGCTGCACACCGCCATCGGCGGGATTGCGCTGCCCAATGCGCCCAGCGTGGCGCTGCATGAGCGGCTGGGTTTCCGCAAGGTTGCCCATTTCGAACAGGTCGGCCACAAGCTGGGCCGCTGGGTGGATGTGGGCTATTGGCAACTGCTGCTGCAACCGACGGCGAGTTCAGATGCGCTCGCGACAGCTGACTCAGGCACGGACTGAGACTGGTTTGTCGTCGACCGATCCGCGCCACTCATCGAAGGCTTCAACCGGGCGGTCCCAGCGGGGTGACCGCGAGGATGCTGCCCGATCCTGACGTTGATCGGGATGCCCCGATAGAATCTGGGTGCTCGGGCACCTTCGGTGTGCTCCCCGATAGCGAGGACAGTGGTGATGAGCGAAGTCACCCGCCACGGACAGCTGGTCTGCGTCGGTACCGGTATGCTGCTGGGCGGGCATCTGACGCCGCGAGCCCGGCACGAAATCGAGCACGCCGATGTGGTCTACGGCAATTTTTCCGATGGCCTGGTGGAACGCTGGGTGGAAGAGCTCAGCCAGCGTTTCATCAGTCTGCAGCCGCATTATCAGGAAGGTCGTTCGCGGCGGATCGGTTATGAGGGCATGGTCGAGGAGATGCTGACCGCGGCGCGCGACGGCCAGCGCGTCTGTGGCGCCTTCTACGGTCATCCCGGCGTATTCGCCTGGGTGCCGCATGAGGCCATCCGCCGCGCCCGTGCCGAAGGTATCCGCGCCCGACTGGAGCCGGGCGTGTCGGCCGAAGACTGCCTCTATGCCGATCTCGGCCTGGATCCGGGAGACTGCGGCTGCCAGCACTACGAAGCCACGCAGTTCCTGCTCTACCAACGCCGCTTTGACCCTGCCGCCCTGCTGATCCTGTGGCAAGTCGGCGTGGTCGGGGACCGCTCCCTTGCGCAACTTTCAACAGGCCGCGCGCAACGCGCTCTGCTGGTCGAAGTGCTGCTACGCGACTACCCGGGCGACCATCAGGTCTGCCTCTATCGCGCCGCCACCTTTCCGCTGGAGCAGGCGAAGCTTCGGTGGATCGCCTTGTCGGACCTGACCGAGGCTGACGTGGACCTGGCCGACACGCTGGTGATTCCGCCAGGTCGAGCGATGCGGGTGGATGAGCGGATGCGATCCATGCTTGCAGCAGCAACTGGCAACCTGGCCTAGTACGTGACTACAAGCGTCATTGAGCTTTCCCATACGCGTCGCCTAACGCTGCGACTGTTGGCTTCCGAGCACGAGTCGGAGTACATCGCGCTCTATCGGGACCCTCGCGTCATGAGGAAGATCGGAGAACCGCTATCCGAAGCAACCGCTCGCGAACACTTCACGTGGGCACTTCGAGCCAATCAATACCCGCCGAGAATCCGATCATCTCTCAGGAAATTCAGTGACCCTTTTCAGTCACTTCCTTGGGATCGAAGGCAACTGCCCTTCCAGAGCCTGAGAGTCGCCGCGGAGGTCCGTGAGAGTGGACGCCTAGCGGCAATTTATAGTGCAGACCGTTGGGACCCTGATGGCTCTCAATGGGAGATGGGAGTGATCGCACCCAGCCAAGCTCAGGGCCACGGGTTGGCTGTTGAGGGGATGCGTGCACTGGCTGATCAACTTCAGAGGCTCGGCGTCAGCAGGCTTCTATTGCGCTGCAAGGCTGACAATCTTGCGGCGTGCAGAGTTGCAAGGTTGATGGGTTTTACTGGCAAGACCGCCGAAACCGAACTGGGTGCGGTTATGCTCTGGTCGCGCTTGGCGGTAGCGGCAGATCGCTGGACGCCTGGTGTTCGCAAATCCACTAGTGGGGGAAGTAGATGAACAAGCTGATGGCTTTTCTCGAGACGTGTGGCGCAGACGCATCGCTCGGCGATGCCTCTACGAACGAACTGACCACTGCCGGGGCATTGGCAGGACTGTCATCTGAGGAATTGGACCTCGTCGCCAACCGCGATCGGATCGCATGCAACGCACACTTTGCCGCAAGCACCACACTCACCTGTTTGGTGTTTCCGGCAAAGGATCCAGACCAACCGGATCAAGGTGACCAGGACGACGCTCCTGAAGAACCTCGAGAGCCTTCAGAAAATCGTCGAGCTGCCTGACAGGTACGATCGGTGGTCAGATCCATTCCCAAATCTTGGCTGCATAGGGGCCTTGCTGCGGGACTGGTGCTGCTGCTCGTTGGCATGCTGTCGGCTCAAGGAGCCGACAGCACCGACGACCGGCTCGCTCGTCTGGAGGAACTGAAGAGAGTCGATTTCGCGACCTTCGTCGCCGAACTGGACGCGCTTTCGGAGGGTACAGCGCAACTCAGCGCCGACCAAAGGGAGAGAATCGAGTACCTTCGAGGTTGGCAGGCAACCTATGAGGGAAATCATGCCCTTGCGATCGACAGGCTGCAGGCACTGATACAACACGCGACGAATCCGACAATCAGGTTCAGGAGCCGGAGCACCATCGTCAATGCTTTCAGTCTCGCCCGGCGACACACGGAGAGCTTCGAACACCTGAACTTGTTGATGGAGGAACTGCCGCAGCAGTCGGATGCCGCTGCCCGAGCCCAAGCTTTGGCGGTCGCCGCTCAGCTGCACAATGTCGTTGGGCAGCATGAGGACAGCATCAAGTTCACATCTCAACTTCTCCGGGAAGCGACAGTTCCGTGGATCCGCTGCGGCGCGGAAGCTCTGAAGGCAGACTCAGGTTTGAAATCTGGCCTGCTCGCGGACGTGGACTCTGCACTGGTTTCAAGCATTGATGACTGTGCGCGCAACGGCGAGGCATTGATAGCGAGCAGCATGCGGGTCACAGAAGCAAAACTGCACCTCAAGCACGACCGAGCGCTGGCCGCCATATCCGCACTGCAACCTCACCGAAGCGCGATAGAGAGCACGCGCTATCCGTATGTGATCTCCGACATGGCCGTGCAGCTAGCCAAGGCTCATCTAGCCATCGGTGATCTGGGTGAGGCCGAGGCCCGGGCACAGGAAGCCATCGATATCACCCGCCCCGGCGAGAACACCGAGCCATTGGCCGAAGCCTGGCGAGTTCTGGCTGACGTGGCCAGTCAACGCGGCGACTACGCCGCGGCCTTTCAGGCGCTGCAGCGCAATGCGGAGGTCGAGCGGGCCAATCTGGATGACATCGGCCAGCGAGCACTCGCCTTTCAGCTGGCCCGTTATCGCACGCAGGCGCAGAAGCTGGAAATTGAAGGTCTGAACCAGCAGAACGAATTGCTGAAGCTGCAGCAGGAAGTGACCAAGACGGCGGTGCAGAACGCGCGGCTGTCGATTCTGCTGCTGCTGACGGTGTTGGGCTTTGCGGTGTTCTGGGCACTGCGCACGCGCAAGATGCAGCGGCACTTCCAGCATCTGGCGCAGAGCGATTCGCTGACCGGCGCGGCCAGTCGACCCTATTTCATCGAGCAGTCCCGGCGATTGCTGGAGAAGGCAGAGCGCAGCGGCAGCCACGCCGCGCTGCTGATCATGGATCTGGACTTCTTCAAGACCGTCAACGACGACCATGGTCACGCCGTCGGTGACGAGATGCTGCGTCGCGCCGCCGATTGCTGTCGTGACACGCTGGCACCGCATGGGCTGTTTGGCCGCCTCGGTGGTGAGGAATTTGGATTCCTGCTGCCTGGCCAATCCAGCGAAGCGGCCGTGGCGCTGGCCGAGCAATGCCGGGTGGCGGTGCACCAGATCTACTACGGCGAGCCCGATTCGCCCAGTCGTTTGTCGGCCAGCTTCGGCGTGGCGACCACCGCTGACGATGGCTTCGATCTGCGCGAGTTGCTGATTGCCGCCGATGCGGCGCTGTATGAAGCCAAGCGCAAGGGTCGCAACCGCGTGGTGCATCAAACGCGCCGGCGCACCGATCGCCCTGCCGCCAATCCGGTGGCGGCCAACAGCTGAGCGGGCGGCGGTCCGAGCCATCGGGCACCCAGCCGCCGCTGAGTATCGGGCGCTGTACTCAAACCACGTTCACGTTCACGCGGATGACCCGATCAGTCATCGGCGTCTGCTGGGCCGACGAATTGCGCTTTGGTCAGTCCGGCGGACTCGTCGGTGAGTTGAAAGCACACCCCTCCCCGTCCCTCCCCTCCGCCTGCGGCGCAAGGGAGGGGGACTCAATCCACGCTCAGCGGGGATCGGTCCCACACCCAGCGGGCTTGGCTCCGGATCCAGCCGGGTTCAGCGCCTCCGGGCGTATTCAGGCCCAGTGAGACTGGGCCTGCGCATGGTGCCAAGTGCTACTCCGACTGATTACTCCGGGAAGCCCAGTTCGCGGGAGAACAGCCGCCAGATGCGGCCGTACTGGTCGTACCAGCTGTCGGAATAGACATAGCCGTGGCGTTCCAGCGGGTAGGCCGCCAGTTCGAACCAGCGCCCTTTGCGCAGCTCGATCAGACGCTGCACCAACCGCACCGAATCCTTGAAGAAGACGTTGTCGTCGAGCATGCCGTGGGCGATCAGCAACGGGCGCTGCAGGCCGGCGGCGTGTTCGATGGGACTGGAAATCCGATAGGCCTCCGGATCCACCTGCGGTGTGTTGAGGATGTTGGCGGTGTAAGGATGGTTGTAGTGCATCCAGTCGGTGACCGGGCGCAGCGCGGCGCCCGCGGCAAAATCCGTCGGCGCGCGGAACAGCGCCATCATCGTCATGAAGCCGCCATAGCTGCCGCCGTAGACGGCGATCCGGTCGGGGTCGACGCCGTGCATCGCCACCATGTAGGCCTTGGCGTCGAGCAGATCCTCCAGTTCCGGATGGCCCATCTGCCGGTAGATCGCGGTGCGCCAGTCGCGGCCATAGCCCTCACTGGCGCGATAGTCCGGCACGATCACGGTGACACCGGCGGCCGTCAGCAGGTTGTGGAACATCTGCTCGCGGAAATAGTACGGATAGCCTTCGTGCACATCCTGGGTGTAGCCGGCGCCGTGAATGAAGATCACTGCCGCGCCGCGGCCCGGGCCGTCGCCGCGGGGCCGATAGAGCTTGGCCGGAATCTGGAAGTCGCCGTGGGTGGACTGGTACCAGACGAATTCCGGCGGCTGCAACTCATGGGCGCGATAGGCCTCGGTGCGCGGATCGAACAGCAGGCTGGCCTCGGCGCCGGCTCGGGCGGCCTGGCGCCACAACTGCGGCGGGCTGTAACTGGTCGAGTGGATCAGCAGCAGCTGTGCCCCGTCGGCACTGAGCCGATACTCGTTGACGCCGCCGACTTGGGTCAGCTGCTCGATCTCGCCGCCGCGCGCCGGCAACCGGTAGACCTCATTGCGGAACGGGCTTTCGCGATTGGCGCCGAAGTAGATCCAGCGTCCGTCGCGAGGCGTCTGGATCGAGTTGCTCAGCACTTCCCAGCGGCCCTTGGTCAGCGCCTTGGGCTTCTGACCCTGCCGCTGCAGATACAGATGTGAGTAGCCGGACTGCTCGGACAGCAACCACAGGTCACGGCTGCCGGGCAGCCAGCCATAATCGTTGAAGCTCCAGTTGATCCAGGCAGGGTCGTGCAGGTGGTGGACCGGATCCAGCTCGGCCTTGGCCAGGTTGACCCGGGCGATCCAGCGGTCCTTGTTGTCCAGACTGAAGATGCTCGCCGCCAGTGCATCACCGGCCTCGTTGAACTGCAGGTCGCCGATCCGCACCGGTCGTGGCTTGGCTTCGGCCGGGTCCTTCTTGTCGGAGGCCTTCTTGTCCTTGTTCTCCGCCTGTGCGCGCAGATCGGCCAAGGGGTCGTCGGTGATCCCCGGCAGCTGGTCAAAGGCCAGCTGTCGCTGACTGCCATCGCGCAGGTCGATCAGCCATAGCTGTTCGGCCGGAAAGCCGTTGCGCCCAACCAGCGGCCGCACATCCTCGATCTCCACATAGCCCGAGCGAGCCACGAACTTGGGCATCTTGTCGCCCTGGCTCTGCTTGGCCGCATCCTTGGCGCGCACGGCCAGCACCAGCCAGCGGCCATCGGCCGACAGCGCATTGCCGCTGGCCTCCCAGGCCGGATCGAACCAGATCGTCGGCGCCAGCTGGCTGGCATCACCGCGGCTGCGCTCGGTCTTCTGCGCCAGGCGCGCCAATTCCTGCTCGCGCTCGTAGCGCAGCGTGTCGATCAGGCGCAGTTCCTCGGCCGACAGGCCTTCGGGTTCCTGCTGGCTGGGATCCTTGCCAAAGCTGAGTTGATAGGCCGGGTAGTACAGGCCGCTGGCCGGCTCGGCAATCCACCAGTCGGCATCCTGGCGCACCATGATGCGGCCATCGCTCATCCAGGCCGGCTCGGATTCGCTGGCCGGCGTCCGCGTCAACTGACGCAGCTGGCCGTCGGTCTGGCGCAACCACAGATCGCCATCGCGGGTGAACACGGCACGACCGGATGCGTCCAGCCGCCAATTCGAACCGTCGACCGTGTTGAGCTCGTCCATCGGCACGGTGGCCGCCGCTGCGCCACCGGCGAAAGGCACCCGCCACAGATCCCGCAGCTCGCTGCCGTCACGCTTGCGCTGGAACAACACCTGGCTGCCTGCCGCATCCAGATAGGCCGACTCCGGCGCATTGCCGATCCAGTCAGGATTGGCCATGGCCTGTTCCAGTGTCAGTTCGGGTGCGGCCAGCGCAACGCCGCCCTGCAGCAACAACAACCCGGCCAACCAGTTTGGCAGCACTCGCATCTTGGGACCCTCGGGTGGGAAACCCGCCGATGGTAGTGCCTGTGGCGGTGAGGTTGGCGTGCTGATCGTCAGGGTGAGGGGGTCGGCTCGGCAGATTCGGCCGCACGTGCCTGCTTCGCGACCGGCGCCAGTGGCAAGGTCAGCACGACGTGCACGGTGGTCCCCTGGCCCACCTCACTGCTGACCCACAGTCGGCCGCCCATCAACCCCACCAGGCGTTGGCAGATGGCCAGTCCCAACCCGCTACCGCCATGTTCGCGCCGGTTGGAGCCATCCAGCTGGGCGAAAGGCTGGAACAAACGATCGATCTCCCCGGCCGGAATGCCGGGACCGGTGTCGCGGATCGCAAAGTGCCAACGGTGGTCGCCTTCGACCTGCAGTTCCATCGCCACCGAACCCTGTTCGGTGAATTTCAAGGCGTTGGACATCAGATTCGACAGCACCTGGTCGACCCGGACACGATCGCCCAGCACCTTGATGCGCGCTTCGTCCGGAATGTCCAGTTGCAGATCCAGTCCGCGGCGCTCGGCTGCCGCGGTGTAGCGGCCGACCACATCGGTCACCGCGCGGGCCAGATCGAAGGGTGCCATTTCCAGACTGATCCGGCCGGACTCGGCGCGGGAAAAGTCGAGCAGATCGTTGATCTGCCGCAGCAAGGTTTGTGACGAGGCATCGATGATACGCAGATAACGCTGCTGGGCAGGGTCGCGGGAGCTGGCCGAGAGCAGATCCAGCGTAGCGACAATGCCGTGCAGGGGCGTGCGGATTTCGTGGCTCATCATGGCCAGAAACTCGCTCTTGGCGCGGCTGGCAGCGCTGGCTTCCAGCGCAAACTGGTTGGCCGAGGCGGCTTCGGCTTCGGCTCGCAACAGCGCCGCATGCTCGGCGGCTTCGGCGCGAGCGTGGCGCAGCGAAATGCGCCAGACGATCCCGGCGGCCAACAATGCCAGCAGCAACAGCGAGGCTTCGGCGCTCCAATAGGTGTGGCGCATGTCGACCAGCCGCCGGTTCAGGCTGGCGGCGTCCATGTCCACACCAACGACGCCGATGAAACCGCCCTGGCGGTCATGCAGCGGTGCAAAAGCCGACAGATAGGCCCGCTTGGCTTCCTGGACCGGGGCTGGCTGGACCACCAGTCGCTGTTCCCGCAACGCCTGCATGAACCAGGGATCGGAGCCGGGATAGCGCCCCATGACCGGATCCGGCAGTTCGTCGTCGCCACTGACGCGGTACAGATGGTCGGTGCCCAGGACAAAGTGAATCTCGCCACCCACGAGGACCGCCGTATAGACGTAGTAGACGTCTTCCAGGGCCCGGTGAAAGTCGGCCAGCGGCCGGATGGCCTGCAGATGTTCGGCCGAGCCGGTCTGTCCCGGACTGCGCAGCTGCTGATGCAGATCGATGTCCACCAGCGGCACCGCCGCGCGCGCCAGCTGCGCCACTTCGGTGCGCAGCGCCTCCAGCAACTCCACCTTGGCGCGGTGATACAGATAGCTCACGCCCAGTGAGGCGAAACCGAACAGGCCCACGAAACTCAACACCGCGGTCAGAATGGCGCGGCGCGGGGGCGCACAAGCCGCCTTGCTGTCAGCCGCTGCAGCGAGCGGGCGAGCGGGCACCACCGGCCCCGGTGCGACGCCACGGCGCGCATCAACTCGAGCGCCCATCCCTGGTGGGCCCTGTTCCAATGACATTTCCTTCACATACTGCCGACCTGCACTCTAGCGCAGCATCCGGCATCACTGATGCAACCAATTGCAGCCTTCAACGGCGCAGCACCTGGGCCGCGGCAGACTGGCATACTGCCGGCCCTGGGCAGACCGGGGAGGCGGTCCATGGCAACGGTGTCACAACACGGGATGTGGTCCTCAAAGCTCGGCTTCCTGCTGGCCGCCATTGGCTCGGCGGTGGGCCTGGGCAACATCTGGCGCTTTTCCACCGTGACGGCCGAACATGGCGGCGGCGCCTTCGTGCTGATTTACCTGGCCGCCATTGCGCTGGTCGGTCTGCCGGTGATGATTGCCGAGGTGCTGATCGGCCGGGCCGGCCGCGAGAGCCCCATCAACTCCCTGCTCGACCTGGCCCGTGAATCCCGCGCCTGGCGAGCCTGGTCGCTGATTGGCTGGTCCGGTCTGACCGCCGGCGTGCTGATCCTGTCCTTCTACTGCATCATCGCCGGCTGGACGCTGTCCTATGCGGTCACCTATCTGAGCGGCCTGTTCAGTGCCGGCCCGGCCGTCAGCGATGCCGGCGCCCATTTCGGCGCGTTGACCAGCAGCACCAGCCAGCTGCTGTTCTGGCATTTCCTGTTTGTGGCGCTGACGGTGTTCGTCGTCGCACGTGGGGTGGAAAAGGGCATCGAGGCGGCGGTGCGCTTCATGATTCCCGCGCTGTTCCTGCTGCTGATCACGCTGGTCATCTATGGCATGACCACCGGCCAGTTCGTGCACACGCTGAGCTATCTGTTCAAGCCCGATTTCTCCAAGGTCACCGGTCAGACGCTGATCGCCGCCCTCGGGCAAGCCTTCTTCTCGTTGAGTCTGGGCATGGCCGGTCTGATGGCCTATGGCGCCTATGTGCCGGACAAGCTGTCGCTGCCGCGGTTGTGCGGGATCATCTGTCTGGCCGACACCAGCGTGGCGCTGCTGGCCGGCCTGGCGATCTTCCCGGTCGTCTTCGCCTTCTCACTGGACCCGGCGAGTTACGGTCCGGGACTGGTCTTTGTGGCACTGCCCACCGCCTTCGCGCAGATGGCCTGGGGCGATCTGTATGGGCTGGCCTTCTTTGTGCTGCTCGCGTTTGCCGCCTGGAGTTCAACCATCTCGCTGGTCGAGGGCGGCACCGCCTATCTGGTCGAGAAAGGCATCAGGCGGCCGCTAGCGGCGACGCTGCTGGGTGGCGGCGCCGGCGTGCTGGGCATCGCCAGCGTGCTGAGCTTCACCCACTGGTCCGAAGTACGCGTGTTCGGCCGCAACATCCTGGATGCGGTCAACTTCGTCGCCAGTGACCTGCTGCTGCCGCTGGGCGGGCTGAGCATCGCCATCTTCGCCGGCTGGATCCTGCTCGAAAGCCGGCGTCGCGAGCAGCTGGCCGATCTGGGTACCGGCAGCTATGCCATCTGGAAAGTGCTGACCCGCTTTGTTGCGCCGGTGCTGATCGCGCTGGTCTTCCTCAGCGGCGCCGGCGTGATCTGACAGGAGCTTGCGATGACCCAGACACAACGCGGACTCACCCTGGCGTCGATCGGCCTGGCCTTGTTGCTGGCCGCCTGCAGCGAAAGCCCGCCACCGCCCACGCCCGAGCCGGCACCGCCCAGCGGACCACAGCCGGCAGACCTGGTGCTGCGTGGCGGACACATTGCCACGGTCGACGAACACCTGGGCGAACAGCAGGCACTGGCCGTACGCGGCTTCGAGATCGTCGCCGTCGGCAGCGATGCCGATGTGCAGGCGTTGATCGGGCCACAGACCGAGGTGATCGAACTCGCTGGCCGGCGCGTGATCCCCGGCTTCATCGAAGGCCATGGCCATTTCCTCTCGCTCGGTCAGTCCAAGCAGATTCTCGACCTGACCGGCGTCCAGCAATGGAGCGAACTGGAAGCGCTGGTGACCGAGGCGGTGACCAGCGCCGAACCCGGTAGCTGGATCCTGGGTCGCGGCTGGCATCAGGGTCGTCTGACCAGCCTGCCGGCCGACGCGGTAGACGGCGTGCCGACCAATGCCGCACTCAATGCCGTCTCACCCGATCACCCGGTCCTGCTCGGACACGCCAGCGGCCACGCCGCCTTTGCCAACGACGCCGCGCTGGCGGCCGCCGGCATCGATGCCGACACGCCGGACCCGGACGGCGGCACGATCGTCCGCGACGCCAGCGGCCGCGCCACTGGGCTGCTGCGCGAAACGGCACAGCGGCTGGTCGGTGAGGCACTGGCCCGATCCACCGCCGGCATGAGTCCGGCGCAGCGCGCCCTGCAATTGCGCGAGCGGGCCGAACTGGCTGGTCAGGAAGCACTGCGGTTTGGCGTCACCTCCTTCCACGACGCGGGCGCGAGCTTTGCCGAGATCGATCTGTTCCGTCAGCTGGCCGCCGAAGGCGCCCTGCCGGTGCGGTTGTATGTGATGGTGCGCGGCGAGAGCAACGAGGCGATGGACCGGATGCTGTCGGCCTACCGCACCTTGCCCAGCGGCAACGACTTCCTCGCCGTGCGCTCGATCAAGCGCCAGCTCGACGGTGCACTCGGCGCCCACGGCGCCTGGCTGCTGGAGCCCTACAGTGATCTGCCCGACAGCACCGGCCTGGTGCTGGAGCCGCTGGAGGAAATCGCCCGCACCGCCGAGATCGCCATCAAGCACGGTTTCCAGCTGAACACTCACGCGATTGGTGATCGCGCCAATCGCGAGCTGCTGGATCTCTATCAGCAGGCCTGGGTCGATCATGGCGCCGACGGCCGCTCGCTGCGCTGGCGCATCGAGCATGCTCAGCATGTGGCGCCTGTCGACCAGCCACGCTTTGCCGAGTTGGGCATCATCGCCGCGGTGCAGGGCATTCACTGCAGTTCCGATGGCCCTTGGGTACCCACCCGATTGGGCGAGCCGCGTACCGGGGACACGTCCTATCGCTGGCGCAGCCTGATCGATTCCGGCGCACTGGTCGGCAATGGCACCGACGTGCCGGTAGAGCCGATCGACCCCATCGCTTCCTACTACGCCTCGGTGACCCGGATGATGGCCAATGGCGAGGCCTTCCACGCCGAGCAGCGCATGAACCGTGACGAGGCGCTTGCCAGCTACACCATCAACAACGCCATCGCCAGTTTCGACGAGGGTCGGGTCGGTAGCATCAAACCGGGCAAGCTGGCCGACATCGTGGTGTTGTCGGCCGACATCCTGACCATCGACGCCGCCCAGATCCCGCAGGCACAGGTGGATTTCACCATCGTGGGCGGCGCGGTCCGCTACCGGCGCGAGGATTCGAAGGAGCCCTGACTCGGCGGCGTCGCCAGCTCCAGGCGCAAGGGGCGGTCGAGCAGCTGTTCCATCGGCAGCGGCCAACCGCTCTTCGGACTGAGCGTGCGCAAGGCCTCGTCCGGGCGATAGCCGCGCTCGCGCACCAGCCAGGCGGCATACAACTGCGACGCTCGCGCACCGGAGCCGCAGTGCAGCAGCAGCGGCCCATCCTTGCTGGCCATGGCGGCGCTGAAGGCATCCAGCAGCGCGGGCGACCAGGGGTAGTCATCGCCACCCACAGGGTGTTGCGCGTAGTCGATGCCCAGCGACTGCAAGGATTCAGCCTCGTCGAAATCGAGCCTCTCCATCTCGCCTGGCGTGCGCAGGTTGAAGACCTCGCGCACGCCGGCTTCGGCCAATGACGGCAAGTCGGCTTGCCCTGGCTGGCCCGCGATGATCACCCCTTCGTGCTGCAGGGCATCGGCCACATAGGTCGACGGTTCCGCGGTGGCCGCGATCGTTGGCGGCGCGGACGCCGTCGGCACTCCGGCGCAGTGACACAGGCTCAGCAGCAGGCACAGCGGCAACAGCAGTCGCGACATGGTGGCTCTCCCCGATCGGTCCGTCGGCTGATGCTACGACGCACAGCGCAAAAAGCGACCTCATGGCTGACACTGGACCGAGAGCCGTCAACGCCGGCTCGCGGATTCTTGCAGTCGTCGCAGGTCAACTCGGCCCTCAGTTCGACCTGGATCGTTCGGACGGCGATCAGTTGACCGCCGTCAAGCGGGCGACCGCGGCGACCCTGCCGCTTACTTGAGATCATCCTCATATTGGAAGGAATACCACCGCAGCCAGGAGCGTGTGATGACTTCCCGTACCGATTTCTCCCGGGTCCGTTTTGGTTTGATGCTGCTGCTGTTGAACGCGCTGCTGGCCGGCCCGGCGGCCATGGCGGCCGGCCGTCTGGATCCCCTGTTTGGCATTGGCGGCAGACAGGTGATTGCCTTCGATGAGGCACCGAATTTTGGTGACCGGGGCCATGCGATCGTGGCCCAGGCGGACGAACGTCTGGTGCTGGTTGGATCGGTGCAGACGGAGAACAACCGGCTCAGCCTGGGCGCGACCCGATTGCTGCCCAATGGTCAGGTCGACACCAGTTTCGGCAGCTTTCAAGGCCGCCTGGTGCTGCGCGATGCCGCCGGGCAGTATCTGGTTCCGCTGGCCGCTGCGGTACAAGCTGACAATCGCATCGTGGTCAGTGGCGCGCGCTATCCGGTGCAGCCGGTCGGTATCGATGGCGGGCCTGAAGGCATACCGGCCAGCATCGAGTGGTTCGTTTTGCGCCTGCAGGCCAATGGCAGCGGTCTGGACAGCAGTTTTGGCAGCGGTGGCATCGTGTTGCTGGATTTCGGCCGAAATCAGGAATACGGGACGGCCGTGGCGATTCAGTCCGATGGCCGCATCCTCGTCGCCGGCCAGCTGGACTCGGTGCTGATCAATCCCCGCATGGCCCTGACACGGCTGCTGGCCAGTGGCGCGCTGGACACCAGCTTTGCCGGCGGCGACGGGCTCTACGATGACAGCTTCTCGGCGGCCTATGACCGCAGCACCGCCAGCCGCGTGCTGTTGCAGAGCGACGGGCGCATCCTGCTGGGCGGCACCGCGCGCAAGATCGCCAGCCCTTTCGACGAGGACATGGCGCTGGTCCGCCTGCTCGCCAATGGCGCTGTGGACAGCAGCTTCGGCAACCTTTCGGCGGGTCGCTCGATCGTCGATTTCTCCATCGCCGGACTGCCACGCGACGACCGCATCCATGCCCTGGCCTATCGCCCCCCGCTGATCAGCGACACCTCGCGGCGCATTGTGATCGGTGGGCAGGTGGAACCCGGGGCCGGACCGCAGCTGGCAGGACTGGCGGTGCTGACCTACGGCGGTCAGCTGGATCCCGGTTTCTCCGGCGACGGCAAACTGGAGTTCAGCAGCGGCTTCGACAACAGCCAGAGCGGCGTCTACACGATCTCGCTGGAACGCATCGATCCAACGCTGCTGGAGACCAGTGACCGAATCACTTTCGGCGGCATCCTGCCGAATGTGGTCGCCCCGGCCTGCTTCCTCGGCCGGATCACCTACAGCGGCGCGCTGGACATCGGCTTCAACGGTGGCGGCTTGCTGAGCATTCGCACCAGCCCGGCCAGCGTGAAGGACGAGTGCCGCGATGGTGTACGTCGTGGCGAGCGCTATTTTCTAGTTGGCACGAATGCGATCAACATGACGATGACCGGCGATGACTTCGTCGCCTTCGCCGTGCTCACGGGCAGCTTCCTGTTCCGCGATGGCTTCGAGGCCGGTGCCAATTAGAGCCTTGTGAGCAAGCGAGGGCGCTGCGCTCGCAACCGGCCTGCGCTCAGCGCAGGCCGGGTTGGCGTCCCAGCACCCGGTAGACGCTGCTGCGACTGATCCCCAGTCGCCGTGCGGCCTGGCTGACATTGCCTTCGCACTCGCGCAAGGTGGCCAGCATCACCTCGCGGCGCAATGAGGCGAGGTCGCTGCCGACCTCTGACGCCGGCGCAGTTTGATCATCGGGCGCGGGCAGGCTCGTCGCCACGTGCTGCAGGTAGCCTGGCAGCTGCGTTGTCTCCACCTGCTCGCCATCGTCGGTCAGGGCGACCAGGGTGCGCAGGCAGGCGACCAGCTGGCGCAGATTGCCGGGCCAGTCGTAGTCGACCAGCCGAGCGATCACGGCCGGACTCAGCTGGCGCGACTGGCCCAGCTGCTGCCACAACTGGGCAATCAGCCCGGCCCGGTCGGCTTGCTCGCGCAGCGGTGCGATCGACACGCAATGATCGGCAATGCGGTAGTAGAGATCGGCCCGGAAGCGGCCGGCCTGAATCTCCGCCGGCAGATCCCGATGGGTGGCGCAGATCAGCGCGAAATCCAGCCGCACCGGCTTGCCGCCGCCCAGGGGCAGCAATTCGCGGTCCTGCAGCACCCGCAGCAGACGTGGCTGCAGCGCCAGAGGCATGTCGCCGATCTCATCGAGGAACAGCACACCACCGTCAGCCTGGCGCAACAAGCCGGGGCTGCCGTGTTTGCGCGCGCCGGTGAAGGCGCCTTCTTCGTAGCCGAACAGTTCGGCCTCGATCAGGCCTTCCGGCAAGGCGGCGCAATTGACCGCCACGAACGGCCGCACGGCACGACGGCTGCGGCGGTGCAGTTCGCGGGCGAAGACCTCCTTGCCGGTGCCGGTTTCGCCGAGCAACAACACTGGCAGTTCGGCATCAAGCACCCGGCGGGCACGCTGCAGGGCCAGGTCGGCCTGGGTATCGAACAGCGGCTGCCACTGGCCGGCCGGCGTCGGCGCGTCGACCCGGATCGCCGGCGCCGTGCCCACCCGTCGGGTGCGCGTTCGCAGCGTCTCGTGGCGATGGCCGTACAGCCGACGACCCTGGCGATCAGCCAGTCGGCCGGTCTGCTGCAGATGCGCCAGTCCCTGCTCGAACAGCGCGTCGAAGCGCACCTGCCCGAGTGACTGCCGGTCCAGCCCCAGCAATTGCAGGCCGGTCGCATTGCCAGCGACCAGGCGCCCATCGCGGAAACCCAGCAAGCCCTCCCGCGCCGAGCCCAGCAGCGCCGGGTCGTGATGCAGGCGCAGCAGTTCGCAATCGGGGAGCCCTTCCTCGAAATAGCGATGTTCGATGTTGGCCACGGCCATTCGCGCCAGCGCCAGCGTGTGGACCTGCTCGATCCGCGCATCGCCACTGATGTCGAGCACGCCGACCAGTTGGCCATAGGGATCGTGGATGGGGGCCGCCGAACAGCTGATCACGGCCATCGGATCCAGATAGTGCTCGCCACCCAGCACCTGGACCGGGCGGTTGTCGACGATCGCGGTGCCGATCGCATTGGTCCCCACCGCTGCTTCCTCCCAGCAGGCGCCTGGCTTGAGCGCCACGCGACCGGCCTTGCTGAGGAACTGGGGATGACCTTCGGCGTCGAGGATCCAGCCCTTGGCGTCGGTCAGCACGACGATGCTGCCGCTCTCACCAGCCTCGGCAGCGAGCACGTCGAGCTCGGGCCGGGCCATCCGCCAGAGCCGCTCGTTGCGCTCGCGCAGCTCGCGCAACATGCGCATCGAGACCGGCTCCGGAGGTCCTGCTCCGGTGTCCAGACCCTGTTGCCGACAGCGCAGCCAGGATTGCAGGATCGGGTCAGGCAACTGACCTGCGGGCAAGCGACCGCTGTCGAAGAAGCGCTGGCGCAGCGAGCGGAAATCACTGACCCGGTTCATGCCGATCCCCCTGTCGCAAATTGCGACACCTGTTGCATGCCACTGTCGCGCAGTTCGCCACATCCCGTGTGGGCTTGCAATGAAGGCTTCTGCGGCGGTGCAGCACGTGGGCTTGGGAAAAGCTTGTCAGCTGACATCGAAGTCGTACTGCATCGCAGCATTGATGGACTTGGCACTGCATGTGCGTAGTGGAGAGCGTGTTCGACCCGACCCGTCCACGAGGAACCGCCATGAGTGCCGTCAGCATCGCCAAGCCCGAAGCCCACGATCCCGCCTCGCTGTTCAAGCCGCGCTACGCCAATTTCATCGGCGGTCAGTGGGTTGCCCCGGCCGGCGGCGCCTATTTCGACAACATCACGCCGATCACCGGCAAGGTCTTCACCCAGATCCCGCGCTCGGACAAGGCCGATGTCGAGGCCGCGCTGGACGCCGCCCATGCGGCCAAGGACGCCTGGGGCCGCACTTCGGCCACCGAACGGGCCAATCTGCTCAATCGCATCGCCGATCGGATGGAACAGAACGCCGAACGGCTGGCCTATGCCGAGACCTGGGACAACGGCAAGCCAATTCGCGAGACCCTCAATGCCGATGTGCCGCTGGCGATTGATCATTTCCGCTACTTCGCCGGGGTGATCCGCGCCCAGGAAGGCGGCATCAGCGAGATCGACCACGACACCATCGCCTACCACTTCCACGAACCGCTGGGCGTGGTGGGCCAGATCATTCCCTGGAACTTCCCGCTGCTGATGGCGGTGTGGAAGCTGGCACCGGCACTGGCTGCTGGCAACTGTGTGGTGCTCAAGCCGGCCGAACAGACACCGGCCAGCATTCTGGTGCTGATGGAACTGATCGGCGACCTGCTGCCTGCCGGCGTGATCAATGTGGTCAACGGCTTCGGCCTGGAAGCGGGCAAGCCGCTGGCCTCCAGCTCGCGCATCGCCAAGATTGCCTTCACCGGCGAGACCACCACCGGCCGGCTGATCATGCAGTACGCCAGCCAGAACCTGATTCCGGTGACGCTGGAGCTGGGTGGCAAGTCGCCCAACATCTTCTTTGCCGACGTGATGGCCGAAGACGACGATTTCCTCGACAAGGCGGTCGAAGGTTTCGTGCTGTTTGCCTTCAACCAGGGTGAAGTCTGCACCTGCCCCTCGCGCGCACTGATCCACGAATCGATCTACGACGCCTTCATGGAGCGCGTCCTGGCCCGCGTGGCCGCGATCAAGCAGGGCAATCCGCTGGACCCGAACACGATGGTCGGCGCGCAGGCTTCCAGCGAGCAGCTGGAGAAGATCCTCAGCTACATCGACATCGGGAGTCAGGAAGGCGCCGAAGTGCTGATCGGCGGCGAGCGCAATCACCTCGATGGTGATCTGGCCGGCGGCTACTACGTCCAGCCGACGGTCTTCCGCGGCCACAACCGCATGCGCATCTTCCAGGAGGAGATCTTCGGGCCGGTGGTGTCGGTGACCACCTTCAAGGACGAGGCCGAGGCACTGGCCATCGCCAATGACACGCTCTACGGCCTGGGCGCCGGCGTGTGGAGCCGCGATGCCAACCGCCTGTACCGCTTCGGCCGCGCCATCCAGGCCGGTCGCGTCTGGACCAACTGCTATCACGCCTATCCGGCCCACGCCGCCTTCGGTGGCTACAAGCAGTCCGGCATCGGTCGCGAGAACCACCAGAAGATGCTCGAGCACTACCAGCAGACCAAGAATCTGCTGGTCAGCTACTCGCCGAAGGCGCTGGGCTTCTTCTAGAGCGAGCAACTTCCGGCCCGGCGCTTTCGCGAGGACTCTCCTCGCGACACCCGGGCAACAGCGTTGGGCTTTTTCCAAGGACTGGAAGAACCCACCACGGGCCCCCGCCTGCTTTCGCCGCCCCTCCCCCCCGGGCGAGGCAGGCGGGGTGCCCATTCTTCCGCTGGAGACCGTCCGATGGACACTCGCCAGGTCATCGCCACACCCGCCACGGTGGCATTGATTGCCCGGCTGCAGACCCGCCACGGGCCGGTGCTGTTCCACCAGTCCGGCGGCTGTTGCGATGGCTCCTCGCCGATGTGCTTTCCGCAGGGCGAGTTCCTGGTCGGCGACGCCGATGTGCAGCTGGGTGAGATCGGCGGCGCCCCCTTCTACATCAGTGCCTCGCAGTTCGAATACTGGAAGCACACCCAGCTGATCATCGACGTGGTCGAAGGCCGCGGTGGCATGTTCTCGCTGGAGAACGGCGAAGGCCTGCGCTTCCTGCTGCGCTCGCGGCTGTTCAGCGATGAGGAGTGCGCAGCGCTGCGGGCAGAGGGGCTGATCTGAGGCAGCGGCACAGGCAGGCTGCTTGCGAGCCTGGTGTCCAGTCATCCCAGCGAGCGACGACTCGACTTCGGCAGCACTCGGCTCAGGCTCGTTGAAGTCGGCGCTCGGCAGCTGCAGATTCCCGATACGGACAGCCGTAGAACGCCGGCAGCCGCTGCTCAACGCCGACAACCAGCGCACCGGCCAGCGCAGGCGACTGGCGGTCGGTGACCACGCGGGACGTGATTGCAGCAGAACCCGGCGTCGCTGGCGCAGCGCAAGCCTTCTGGACTGATTCCCCACTGCAGGACTGCAGCGGCGGTCGCCGGTGGAGCGGCAGGGGCTCACCATCGCTTGAGCCAGTTTGGCCCCGAACGACGCTTGTGGGGGCAGTCGTCGCTGTGCGCGGCCCTTCCCAACGACCCCAGGAATCCTCATGAGCGCTCACCGGTTTCGTCATCCGTCTGTCCTTCGATCCCGCCCACTGCCGGTGGCCCTGCGCTGCGCGCTGCTGGCCAGCGCGCTGACCAGCCTCGGCGCAGCGGCGCAGCCGTTGTCACTGGGTGATCTGGATGGCCGCAACGGCTTTCGCGTCCAGGGCGCGCTGAACAATGATCGTCTGGGCAATGCGGTCGGTTCGGCCGGCGACATCAATGGCGATGGCATCGATGACCTGATCGTCGGTGCCTACTCGCACAACGTGGGCAGCGGCGCGGCCTATGTGGTGTTTGGTCGGCGCGATGGACAGCCGGCGGTCACCTCGGTCGCTGATCTGGACGGCAGCAACGGTTTCAAGCTGGAGAGCAGCACCACGAACGCCGTCGGCACAGCGGTGAATGGCGGTGGTGACTTCAACGGCGACGGGCTGGACGATCTGATCGTTGGCGCTGCCGCCGCGGGCGAAGTCGGACGGGCCTTCGTCGTCTATGGTCGCAGCAGCGGCTTTCCGGCGGTGCTGGCACTGGATCAGCTGGGTGCCGGCAGCGGTCTGGTGGCCGAGGGCATCGGCGGTCTGTTCACCGGCTTCCGAGCGCAGTTCGTGGGCGACTTCAACGGCGATGGCCTGGACGACGTGCTGTTCAGCAGCGAGGGCCTCAATGACGAAGGCGTCAGCTATCTGATCCTCGGCTCGGCCAATCCGATCACCCCGCTGAGCCTGGCGACGCTGAGCTGGCCAGATGGCTTTGCCATCGCGGGTGCGCCCGGGGAGCTTGCCTTGCATTCTGGCCGTGCCGGCGACATCAATGCCGATGGTCTGGCCGATCTGATCATCGGTGCCTCCAGTGCGGACTTGCCCGGCATGGAGAACGCCGGCCGCGTGCACGTGGTCTTCGGCAGCAGCGCAGCGATCACGACACCGCTCCTGCTGCCCGCGCTGAACGGGTCCAATGGATTCACCATCGAGGGCCTGGCCGCCGGCGATCGGCTGGGCAGCGCAGTCGGAGCGGCCGGTGACGTCAACGGCGATGGGCTGGCCGATCTGCTGTTTTCTGCCCTCAACCGGGACGTCGGCGGCCAGAACAACATCGGCGAAAGCTACGTGGTTTACGGGCGCAGCAGCGGCTTTCCAGCCTTGCTGTCACTGGCCAGTCTCGATGGCAGCAACGGCTTCAACATGGTGGGCGAGTTCGCCGACGACCGCGCCGGCTATGTGGTGGCTGGCGCTGGCGACGTCAACGCCGATGGCATCGATGACTTCCTGATCAGCGCACCGGAAGCCGCCCCAGGCGGACAACTGATTTCCGGCCGCAGCTATCTGGTGCTGGGCCGACGCGAGGGTTTCCCGGCGCAGTGGTCACTGGGCGATCTGGACCCGACCACGGGCTGGATCATGGATGGCGAGAACGAGTTTGATTTCGCCGGCGATGGTCTGGCTGGCGCAGGCGATGTGGATGGCGACGGTGTCGATGATCTGCTGATCGGCGCCCGCCACGCCGAGAACCTGAGCCAGGTTCGGACTGGCACCGGCTATCTGGTGCGCGGTCGACGCGACCGGATCCATCGCGATGGCAGCGAAGATCTGAACCTCGATCGCTTCCATCCGCGCCTGTCGGTGCGACGCGGTTTCATCGGCAGCGCGGTGCGTTGGGACAATGGTGCCGACTGTCGCTGCGACGACGCGCCCTTCGACTTCAACCTGTTCCAGACCAGTGGCCAGCTGGCCTTCTTCTGGCCCAACGGCGGCAGCGGCGGTGGCGTGATCAACGGCGGCCAGTACGCCTTGCTGCAAGCGGGCAACGTGGTGGGCCCGGCCAGCAACTTCGCCACCGATCAGACCAGCGCCGCCACCGCCAACTGGCGCGCTGGCGTCGACGGCCATCTGGGATTCCGCTTTGTCGATCCGGGCAGCGGTCAGACGCGTTACGGCTATGCCCGCCTCCGCACCACCGCACCCACTGGCTATCCGGTCCGCGTCGAGCAGATCACGATCAATCTGACCGGGATGGCGGTTGTGGTGAGGGCAGAGTGATGAGATGTCCCAATCCGACCGCACGGGCCCCGAGCGGCCACCAGAACCGGTGCGCCGCGGCTGACCCGTGCTCGTACACCTGAGCCACGGCCATTTCGCCCCTAGAATCTGCCCGCCTGGAAATCCTGCACGGCCTGCATGATCTCCTCGCGGGTGTTCATCACAAAAGGGCCGTAACGGGCAACCGGTTCGCGCAATGGCCGGCCGGCGACCAGCAGGACGCGGCTGGGCTCGTTGGCCCGCAGTACGATTTCGTCGCCGCTACCCAACACGGCCAGCTGCCCCCGACGTACCGGCACGGTCCCGTCCGCCACGCTGACCGCGCCTTCGTAGACATAAAGGAAGGCGTTGTGACCGGCATCGATGGGTTGCGCCAGGCGCGCCTCGGCGGCCAGATGCAGGTCAACGTACAGCGGCTCGGTGGCGGGCTGACTGATCACACCCTGGTGGCCGCCGAACTGGCCGGCAATCAGGCGCGCCTCCACGCCGGGGGCGACGTTGACCAGCGGGATGTCCTCACCGGCGAACTCCTGATACCGCGGTGCCTGCATCTTGTCGCTGGCCGGCAGGTTGATCCATAGCTGAAAGCCGCGCATCCGGCCTTCCTCCTGTTCCGGCATTTCCGAATGCACGATGCCGCGGCCAGCCGTCATCCATTGCACACTGCCCGGGGTCAACAGGCCCTCGTTGCCGTGGTTGTCTCGATGCCGCATACGCCCGTCGAGCATGTAGGTGACGGTCTCGAAGCCCCGATGCGGATGGTTCGGGAAGCCGGCAATGTAGTCCTCCGGTCGGTCGGTGCCGAACTCGTCCAGCATCAGGAAGGGGTCGAGATGGTCCAGTTGCGCCGTGCCGATGACCCGGGTCAGGCGCACACCGGCGCCATCGGAGGTGGGGGTGCCCTGGACGATGCGTGTGACCACTCGCGCGCTCATGTCGATCTCCTTGGTGGGATTGGAGGTGACCGCTCAGGCAGCGGCCGCCAACTGCGGCAGTTCGAAGTCTGCCAGTGCCTGCGCCACGATGGCGTCGCGATCGGCGCCGTCATAGGCCAGGCCTTCGGCGGTCAGCACCTGCGCCTGAATGCCGAGGAAGCCGAACATGAAGCGCAGATAGGACTCCTGATGCTCGCCCAGCGCCGCTGGCGCGTAGACGCCGCCGCGGGCCAGCGCGAGTACGACACGCTTGTCGCCAGCCAGGCCCTGCGGACCTTCAGCGGTGTAGCGGAAGGTCTTGCCGGCGATGGCAATGCGATCGATCCAGGCCTTCAGGGTGGAAGGGATGCCGAAGTTGTACATCGGCGCCCCGATCACGATGACATCGGCCGCAAGGAACTCGTCGAGCGCCTGCTGTCCCTGAGCGGCAGCGACCGCATCCTGGCCGCCCAGCGCGGCACTGGACAGGTGTGCGATGGGCTCGCGGTCCAGATCGCGGTAGCGCAGCTGCAATTCGGGATGGCGCTGCTGCAGGCGGGCGACGACCGCGGCACTGAGGCGCCGGCTGGCCGAGTTGTCGCCCAAGGCACTGCTGTCGATGTGGAGCAGATTCATGATGTTCTCCGGTTTGACGGTGAGTGCAAGGCTAATCTCAAGACAATGATCGAAAAACCGGGCAAGATGAGATTGGCTGTTCCATTGACGAGACAATGAAATGCAGATCTCCACCGCTGACTGGCCCCTGACCGAACTGTCGGCCTTCGCCCTGGTGGCCGAGCACGCTGGCTACACGGCCGCCGAAAGGGCCAGCGGCGTACCCAAATCGCGGTTGTCGCGACAAGTGGCCGCGCTGGAGGCGCGCCTGGGCGTGCGGTTGCTGCAGCGCTCGACCCGCCGCTTTCAGGTGACCGAACTGGGGCAGCAGGTGCTGCAACATTGCCGCGGCATGCTCGACCAGGCCGAGGCGGCACTGCTGGTGGCGGCCAGCGCACAGGCCGAGCCAGCCGGTCTGCTGCGGGTGGCCTGCCCGGTGGCCCTGGCGCAGACCCAGTTGGCACCGACCCTGCCCGGCTTCCTCGCGCGCTATCCGAAGCTGAGACTGGAACTGGCCGTGGCCAACCGCCGTGTCGACGTGATTGCCGAGGGCTTTGACTGCGCGCTGCGCGTGCGTACCCGCCCCAGCGGCGAGGATGGCCTGGTGATGCGGGGATTCGGTCAGCTCAGCGAGGTACTGGTGGCCGCGCCCAGTGTGCTGGCACAGCGCCCGCCGCCAACGCATCCGGATGAGCTGGCGAGCTGGCCCGTATTGTCTTTCGGCGATGGCGGTGAACGGCCGCGCTGGGCGCTGCGCCATCGCGACGGCAGCGATTGTGTCGCCGAGCCGCTGCCGCGCCTGCATTGCCACGATTTTCCCGTGCTGCGGCAGGCCGCGCTGGCCGGGCTCGGCATCGCGCTGTTGCCCGAAAGCGTGATCCGGGCCGACCTCGACCAGGGTCACCTGGTGCCAGTGTTGCCGGACTGGTGCCTGCCGCAGGGCGTGCTGCACGTGGTCTTTCCCTCGCGTCGAGGGGTGTTGCCGGCCCTGCGGGCCTTTCTGGATTTTCTCGGCGTGGTGCTGGCGGACCCGCTGCGCCTGACCTGGCCCGTGGCCGATGGCGAGTTCATGGCGAATTCAGAGCCAGCGGGCTAGCCTGACGGCTTCGAGCGGCAGCATTGGGAGTGCGTCATGCGTGCGGTTTGGTTGGCGATCGCCCTGCTCTGGCTGGCCGGCTGCGCCAGTTACCCCTCACCCTACGAGGCCGATGGCTACGCCTACGATGACGGGCGCGGCTACAACGGCGTTTATGACGACAGCTACTACGAGGACAGCTACGACTGGGACAGCGCCTGGTATCGCGGTCACTACGGCGCCTATGACGTCACTCGCAGCTACGACCCCTGGTTCAGTCTCTACTGGGGGTGGGATTACTACGGCTATCCCCCGTACCGGCCCGGCTACAGTCGTTACAACGCCTACTGGCCCTACTACGGTCATGGCTGGAGTGCCTGGGACTATCACTGGTGGCCGAGCTATGGCTTCTCCAGCTGGTCCTACTGGAATCCCTGGTTTGGCTACGGCTACTGGCGACCGCACTACAGCGGATCCGATCCACGGCCACATCGCAGCAGCCGCCAGGCGCTACGCGAACTGCCGGGCACCGGTCTGCCGCCCAGTTATCGGGCGCGGCCGCCGCAGCGATCGATCCATGCAGGTGTACCCGCCACCCCAACGCGTCGCTACGACGACGCGCGCTATGGTCGCTCGCGCGAGCTGATTCGCGGTCCCTCCACAGCACCCAGTCAGCGCAGTGCGCCGGCCTCCAGCCCTGCAGCGCCGGTCTGGTCCAGACCCTCGCCACGCCAGCGCGACAGCGACTCAACCTGGTCTCCACGCCAGTCCGGCGGAGGTGGATCGTCCACCGCCAGGCCTGCATCGACGCCTTCCAGCGGCGCTTCGGGGCGCAGCAGCAATTGGCTGCGCAACGATCGCGGCAGCGCCAGTGCGACGCGTTCAACGAGCCCCTCGGCGCCGGCACCACGCAGCTGGTCGCCGCCGCCCAGCCGCAGCTCATCGTCCGGCGGGGCGCCGGCGCGCTCGGCACCCAGTTCGAGGCCATCGGGCCGCAGCAATGACAGCGCTCGCCAGCGGGACAACGACTGACCTTTGTACGGTCCCCCAGACTGACAATTTCGGGCACAATGCGCCCCCTGCGACCGTAATCGCCGATCAGTGATCATGGTCACAGTCTGCCGGCAGGGTGAGGTCTAGCCTGCGCGTCAGATGGGGGGCGCAGCAACAGGGGCATGGTGCTGCACACGATTTTCTGCGGTTCCGCTCAGTGGACACCACGTTCATCCGGATTCCCCCTGTTCCAGTTGAACACCGCTGAGCGGAACCACCCCGCCTGACGCAAAAGAAAACGGCCAAGCGCTTGAGGCGCTCGGCCGTTGATTCCCCCTGACAACGGCGAAGTCCTTGCAATCACCGTGCCACCTTGGTGGCGGACGCCTTGATCATGGAAATGGACGCCAGCAATCTCTTCGATGTGATCGTCATCGGCGGTGGTCACGCTGGCACCGAGGCGGCGCTGGCAGCCGCGCGTGCCGGTGCCCAGGTCCTGCTGCTGACGCAGAACCTCGACACCATCGGCCAGATGAGCTGCAACCCGGCCATTGGCGGCATCGGCAAAGGCCATCTGGTGCGCGAGATCGATGCGCTGGGCGGCGTCATGGCAAAAGCCGCCGATCGTGCTGGCATTCAGTGGCGCACCCTCAACGCCAGCAAGGGTCCGGCTGTCCGTGCGACGCGCTGCCAGGCCGATCGCACGCTCTATCGGCGCGCCATCCGGCAACTGGTCGAGGCACAGCCAAGGCTGCATCTGTTCCAGGGTTCGGTCGAGGATCTGCTGGTCGAGCAGGGTCGTGCCTGCGGTGTGCGCAGCGCCGATGGATTGAGCTGGCGAGCGCGCTGCATCGTGCTGACCACCGGGACCTTTCTCGGCGGCCGCATGCATGTGGGGCTGCAGACCCAGCCCGGTGGTCGCGCGGGCGATGCGCCGGCCAATGCACTGGCCCAGCGACTGCGCGAACTGCCCTTCCGGGTCGACCGACTGAAGACCGGCACACCACCGCGCATCGACGGCCGCAGTGTCGATTACAGCGTCATGCAGCGACAGCCGGGCGACGAGCCGCGTCCGGTTTTCTCCTTTCTGGGCACCGCCGCAGACCATCCGCCGCAGTTGCCCTGCTGGATCACGCACACCAGCGCCACGACACACCAGATCATTCGCGACGGACTCGATCGCTCTCCGCTGTACACCGGTCGCATCGAGGGACAAGGCCCCCGCTATTGCCCGTCGATCGAGGACAAGGTGGTGCGCTTTGCCGACAAGGACAGCCACCAGATCTTCATCGAGCCCGAAGGACTGGACACCCACGAGCTCTACCCGAACGGTATCTCCACCAGTCTGCCCTTCGATGTGCAGCTGGCGCTGGTGCGATCCATTCGCGGCATGGAGCAGGCCCGACTGACACGCGCCGGCTATGCCATCGAGTACGATTTCTTTGACCCGCGCGACCTGCAGCCCTGGCTGGCCAGCAAGAATCTGCCGGGGCTGTACTTCGCCGGGCAGATCAACGGCACCACCGGCTACGAGGAAGCTGCGGCGCAGGGCTTGATCGCCGGCCTGAATGCCGCGCGCGAAGCGGCTGGTCAGGCGCCATGGTATCCGCGGCGTGACCAGGCCTACATCGGCGTGCTGATCGACGATCTGATTACCCAGGGCACCACCGAGCCCTATCGCATGTTTACCTCGCGGGCCGAATACCGCTTGCAGCTGCGGGAAGACAATGCCGATCTGCGCCTGACCGATATCGGTCGTGAACTGGGCTTGGTCGACGATCAACGCTGGGCCCGTTTCGCCGGCAAGCGCGAGCAGATTGAGCGTGAGGTCGAACGGCTGCGCGGGATCTGGGCCAGTCCTGGCAATGCGCTAGGTCAGCAACTGGCCGAACGTCTGGGACAGCCGCTGACTCGCGAGAGCTCCGCTTTTGACCTGCTCAAGCGGCCAGAACTGAGCTACGCGGATCTGTTGGCCGTCGAAGGCATCGGCCCAGGTGTGGACGATCCCCAGGCCTGTGAGCAGGTCGAAATCCAGTCGCGCTACGAGGGCTATCTGGTCCGCCAGCAGGTCGAGATCGAGCGCAACCAGCGCCACGACGGTCAGGCCATTCCGATCGATTTCGATTACGCACAGCTCAGTGGTCTGTCAGCCGAAGTTCGGCAGAAGCTGCAGGCCGTTCGGCCCAGCACGCTCGGTCAGGCCGGTCGCATCCCCGGCGTCACCCCGGCAGCGGTGTCGCTGCTGCTGATCCACCTGCAGCGGCGACCCTCACGCGTGGCCTGAATTCGAGTGCAGGGCTCTGCTCGACGCGTGTTCAGCGGCAGTCTCGGGGCAGGCTCATGGCGGTCAGCGTGGTCATCTCTGCACCGGTACGATCGCTGATTCGTTCGGCACCGGCTGGCGGTGCCGCAAGCCCGCAGACCCATCGGTACTGGTTCTCTTCGACGCGGTAGAGGGCAAAGCCGAGCCGTTGACCGAGCAACTCTGGGCGAGCCGCGCCAATGAACTCAATGACCAGCGTCCCACCGACCAGGCTGGCCTTTGACGTCTCCGTCTGGCGCCGATGCCCAGACATCTGGATCTCGGGTACATCATCGAGCGAACCAGGCAATTCACCGGTCGCGAAGGCCTGCTCGAGGATGTCGTTCTGCAACTCGCGATGCTCACCGAGTGACTGCATCAAGGCGGTACGAGTGATGTAGCCATGATAGGCAGGGATGGCGATGCTCAGGACCACCAGTGCAGGAAGCAGCAGGCAGCAGCCGACAATCAGCACTTTTGCCCATCCCGGCGTGCCCGAGCGAGGTTCGGTGGCGTCCGTGTAGCTGCTGTCGACAACCGCATCGCGATTGACCACCAGGCACCCGGCGATCATGTCGTGCAAGGCCTGCTTGCGTTCGGTGAAGCCACACATCCAGTAGCCGATGTACAAGACCAATGCCGTGAGAGCACTGACAAAGCCGCTCAGATAGCGAACGAGGGCCTGGCCCACTCCGATTGGACGTCCATGCAGGTCAACCACCTTGATCCCGGCGGCGCGCTTGCCGATCGATCCTTGCCAGGACGACGACTCCATGGCCACGTGATAGGGCAATCCGATCAACCCGAGCAGCAGATTGGCAGCCAAGCCAAAGCCGTCGCTGCCGGGACTTTCCGAATCGGATTGCGCCATGGCCGAGCCGATCAATGGGACCAGCTCCACGAAGACCATCCAAAGCAGGAACATGACCAGCAGCAGGACGAAGCGATCAACGATCTGGGCAGCAACGCGCTTCCAGAATCCGGCGTAGAGTTCGGGTTGCGCATGGCGTGTGGGGTACATGGGTGATCGCCTGACGGGGCTGGTGTCTGATGCTCAGCCGCAACCAAGCATCACGCAATAGCGTCTGCGCGGTGAGCGGGAACGCCTTGTCTGATCGGCTCCGCGCTGGAATGCTCCGAGGCTCGGCAGGGGGCAGTCCAATGCAGCAACGATGGCTATTACTGATCGGCGTGTTTCTGTGGGCTGCGCCGCTGGCGCGGGCGAGCGATCGCGTCGACCCGGGTGATCGCGTCCAACTCCGCGAACAGCAAGGCTTACTGCTGCTCGCGGTGGACTCGCCGATCAAGCTCTACTCGGCCACCCTGAACCATCCGGGCAAGGTGTTGGGCCCGGTGGTACTGCGCAAACTGGAGCCCGGTCGCCAGCACGCGCTGTATGTGGTCGACGCCGGGCGCTACATGTGGCAGTCGGTCAAACCCATCGCCAACTGGCGTCTGAACCTGATCAGCGAGGACACCTTTGCCTTCGACGTCCGGCCCGGCGTGATCAACTACCCGGGCGATCTGGTCATCGACATGAGTGGCGGCTGGATCAGCGATCTGGGCCTGTACGACCGCGCGCTGCCGGCCATTGACTGGTTGCAGGCGCAGCATGCCGACGTGCTCGAGCAATACCCGCTGCAGTACACCGGACACTATCCCGATCCCTTTCCCGACTACTACCGTGAGCTGAAGGGCAAGGCCGAGCCCGATGTCGTGGCGCCGACGCCGGCCACCTTCACCGAGGCTGCGTTGAGCCCGGAAGAGTTGTGGCGAGATGAGCCCTTGCGCGGCTTGTCCTTGAGTCCGGACGGTCGTTTCCTGGTCCTGCATTTGCGACCCGAGCCGGACGAACAGCAATGGCAGATCGATCTCATCGATCTGCAGGCCGGTCAGCGCCGCATGCTGGCCAGGTCGGTGCTCCCCTATCGCCAGATCGACTGGTCCGGCTCGCGCCGACTGTTGCTGGAAAGTGGACCGAAGCACGAGGCCGTCGTCGAAGTGATCGTCATCGACACCGACGCTGCCGAGGTGAACTACGACCACATTCGTCTGGCCCGGCGTGGTTCGATCGTGCATGCCCTGCCTGCGGAGCCAGACGAAATCCTGCTGTCCAGCCTCACCCGGCGCGGTGAACTGATGGTGCATCGCATCGACATCAGCAGCCAGGCCCGTGTCGACGCCTTCCACGGCGGCTACGCCAACCGGCTCAACCGTGGCGTCGAACAGGATCGCCAGTGGCTGGCCGACGCCGAAGGCCGTTTGCGACTGGCGCTGGCCGAGGGTGAGGAAAGCATGCACTGGATGTATGGCATCGACGGCGAGTTCAAGCAGTTGCCGGAATTCGAAGATCCGTCCTTCATGCCGATCAGCCTGTCCAGCGATGCCAGCCGGATCCTCGGCTTGTCCGACTTCCAGCGCGAACAACGCGATCTGGTGGAAATCGAGGCCGCGACCGGGCGCATCGTTGAAACGCTGTACAGCAGCCCCGGTGTGGATGTGAATGCGGCCATCCAGGATGCCGACGGGCAGCCCATTGGCGTCAGCTACTACCGCCAGGGTCGGCTGGTCAGCGAGTATTTTGACCAGCGTCAGGGTGCCTGGGCGCGCCGCCTGCAGCAGGCCTTCCCGGACCAGAGCATCGATGTGGCCGCTGGCAGTGCCGACGGCGCCACTCAGCTGATCTGGGTCGATGCCAGCGACAAGCCGCCGCAGCTCTATCATTTCGACCGTCAGCAGCGCACCGCCTCGCTGGTGCTGGAGCGCATGCCGCAACTGGCCGAGCGGGCCTTTGTCAGTACCCAGGCACTGCAGATTGAGGTGGCGGACGCCAGCATCGAGGCTTTTCTGACGCTGCCCGCGGGCGAGCAACCCCGGCCGCTGGTGGTCTATCCCCACGGCGGCCCCATCGGCATCGCCGACAATCGTCACTTCAGTCCCGATGTGCAACTGCTGGCAGCCGAGGGGTTCGCCGTGCTGCAGGTGAATTTTCGCGGTTCGGAAGGCTACGGCAGGGCCTTCCGCGAAGCGGGGCACCGGCGCCTGGGCCGTGAGATCGAGGACGACATCGACGCGGCCATCCAGTACGCCCTGGCGAACCATCCCCTGGATGGCGATCGCATCTGCGTGATCGGCAGCAGCTACGGGGGCTATTCCGCGCTGATTGCCGCCGTGCGCTGGCCGGAGCGTTTTCGCTGTGTCGTATCGATTGCCGGCGTGACGGATCGCTTGTTGCGCTTCACCGCCAGCGACGGTGCCCAGACCGAAGAGGGTCGGAGCAAACTGGTTGAGATCCTGGGTGATCCGGACTCGGAGCTCGAGCAGCTGCGCGAGAACTCACCGCTGTATCGCTACGAGCAATTGCGCACGCCGGTGCTGCTGGTGCACGGGCGCCGCGATCGCCGCGTCGATGCCGAGCACTCCATTCGCCTGCAGCGACTGTTGACGCTGGATGGTCGCCCGCCGGCGGCGTTGTATTTCGACGAGGAAGGGCACGGTCTGGCCGAACCCGAGCACGAACAGCAGCAATGGGCCACGGTGGTGGGCTTCCTGCGTCAGCATCTGGCCGATTGACCGGCGAGACACCTGGCGGGCGGCATAATGCGGCCATGATCGGCGCCCTACGCAGCTTCGCCCAACTGCTGCAACGCAGCCTGACCCTGTGGCTGGAGTCGCAGGCCTTCGTCTACGCCGCGGCGCTGGCCTTCTTCACCGTGTTCTCGATCGCGCCGGTGGTGATCGTCGCGGTAGCGGTGGTCGGTGCGGTCCTGGGTGAGGACGCGGCCTCTGGCCGGATCATGGCCGAACTCGAGGGCACCATCGGTCCACAGGCCGCCGAGTTCGTCCAGGTGGCGGTGCAGAACGCGCAACTGGACAGTGGCGGCATCTGGGCCACGGTGATGGGCGTTGGCCTGATCCTGCTCGGCGCCACCACCGTGTTTGGGCAGATGCAAAACGCGCTCAATGCGATCTGGGAAGTGGTGCCCAAGCCAGACCGTTCCGGTCTGCTGAGATTGCTGCTGACCCGGTTGCTGTCACTGACGGTGCTGCTGGCCATTGGCTTCGTGCTGCTGGTGTCGCTGCTGCTCAGCGTGGCGATCCGGGCGATCATCACCTGGGCACAGGACTGGCTGCCGGTGGCCGATTCGCTGCTGTTGTGGGCCGACATGGCGCTGTCGGTGGCGATCGTGACGCTGCTGTTCGCGGCGATTTTCCGCATCCTGCCGGATGTGCTGCTGCGATTTCGCGATGTACTGGCGGGGGCCTTCCTGACTGCGCTGCTGTTCACCATCGGACGGGCGCTGATCGCCTGGTATCTGGCCCGCTCGGCGGCGGCCTCGGCCTACGGTGCGGCAGGCTCGCTGGTGGTACTGCTGATGTGGGTCAACTATTCGGCGCTGATTCTGCTGTTCGGTGCCGCCTTCACCCGTGCCCATGCCGAGCAGCGCGGCGTCAACATTCGTCCACGTGGTCTGGCCGTACGGACCGAGCGCCGGCTGCTACAGCCGACTCAAGCGGCCGCAGAGACCGACACATGAGCGAGAAGGTCTACGACCAGGCCTACTTCGATCGCTGGTACCGCGATCCGGCCCAGCGCCTGCTGGGTCCGGCCGAACTCCGACGCAAGATCCGGCTGGTGCTGGCAGTGGCCGAGTTTCATCTGGGTCGACCGGTCGGCAGCGTGCTGGATGTGGGCTGTGGCGAGGGCAGTTGGCGGGCTCCCTTGCTGCGCGAGCGGCCGCGTCTGGACTACCTGGGCCTGGACAGCAGCGAGTATGCCGTCGCCCGCTATGGCCGTCAGCGCAATCTGCACCGGATGGGATTCGGGCAGTTGGCGGAGCAACGTTTCTCCGCACCGGTGGACCTGCTGATCTGTGCCGATGTACTGCACTACGTCAGCAGCGCCGAGTTGCTGCGCGGGCTGTCCGGGCTGGCCGAAATCTGCGGTGGGATGGCCTACCTGGAGCTGATGACCGCCGAGGACCAGTTTCTGGGCGACCAGCAGGGCTTTCACCGCCGCAGCGCCAGCTGGTACCGCAAGGCCTTCGCCAAAGCGGGTTTCATCGCCTGCGGCAATCACTGTTATCTGTCGCCGGCCTTGCGTGCCGAGGCCATGGCGCTGGAAATCTGGCCCAGCAGCTGATGCGCGGGCGTCAGTCGACCACGCTGAACTTGTAGCCGACCCCGTAGACCGACTCGATGCAGTCGCCACCGCCGGCGCCGGTGAGCTTGCGCCGCAGGTTCTTCACGTGGCTGTCGATGGTGCGATCGTTGACGATGCGATGGTCTTCGTAGATTGCGTCGAGCAACTGCGCTCGATTCAGCACCCGCCCGGGTGGGCGGCTGAGTGCGCGCAGCAGCCGAAACTCAACCGTGGTCAATCCCAGCGGCTGGCCCTGCCAGTAGCCCTCGAAGGCGGCTTCGTCCAACCCCAGTCCAGGTTCGCTGCGATCGCCGCCGGTCCACTGGAAGCTGCGTCGCAACAAGGCATTGGCACGGGCAATGACCTCACGTGGATTGAAGGGCTTGCAGATGTAATCGTCGGCGCCGATTTCCAGACCTGAGAGCCGGTCGGCCTCATCACTGCGGGCCGTGATCATGATCAGCGGGACGGTGGAAAAACTCCGCACGGCCTGGCAGACCGCAACGCCGTCCAGATCCGGCAGACCCAGGTCCAGCAGCACCAGACTGGGGCTGTAGCGACGCACCCAGTCGGCCACACCCAGGCCCTGCTGCAGCCAGCTGACCTCAAAACCGGCGTCGCCGAGGGCATCTTCCAGCAGCGCAGCGAGGCTGGGTTCGTCCTCAACAATCAGGATGTGGCGTGCCTTGGACATGCGGTGTGCGCACATTCTCCCCATTTGCTGCACGATTGTTCCCCATTCTGGAGGCACTGTGAACCGGATCGCGACAACGCCTGCTGTGGCTGCGGCCGGCGGTGGGGGCCTGCGGGGCCCGCGCCGACGGGCGGGTCTGCACTGGCGAATGGCGCTGATCCTGGCCGGCGTGATGCTGTCGCTGCTGGCCACGGCGGTGGTCCGGGCCGACAGCTACGACGAACGCCGCATGCGTGCCGGTGCCCGCCTGTTCCGCGCCCTGCTGGTGGCTGATCTGGATCTGCGCAGTCGCGCGGCCGAGGATGGCGAATTGCATGTCGTGCTGCTGGGTGCCAACAGCAGCGAGGAGAATGAGCTGCGCCGACACATGTTGCCGCAGGGTGACGCACCGCCGCAGCTCGGTGGCCTGCCGATGCAGGTGGAAGTCCGCGAGCTGGCGGCGCTCGACGGTGATCCTCGACCAGCAGCGGTCTTCATCGCCAGGCCACTGGGAGGGCAGGAACTGGCGCAACTGGTGCAGTGGAGCCGGCAACGACAGGTAGTGCTCTATTCCCCTTTTGAAGGCGACGTCGAGCGCGGCGTGATGGCCGGTCTGTCGGTGGAGGCGAAGGTACTGCCCTATCTGAATCAGGCGGCGCTCGAGGCTGCCGGCGTCAGTCTGAAGCCGTTGTTTCTCAAGGTTGCCAAGGTGCATCAGCCGTGAACTCGCGGATGCCCTGGCTGATTGGTCTGGCCTTCGTGTTTCTGGCACTCGTGCTGGAAGCCGGACTGGCCTGGTACTGGCAGGGGGTACTGCAGCCGCGGTTGCAGCACGAAACCCGTCAGCAGGCGCAGATCCTGGCCCAGGCCCAGGTGCCCGCATTGCTGGCGGCACTGCGCGAACCCGATGAGGCCGCTCGGCGGGTACGCCTGGAAGCGGCCATCGACGAATTGTTGCTGTTGCGCGACCCGGCCCGCGATGAACCCTTCTTCGAGGCCATCGGACTGGAGCTGGATTACGACAGCGTCGGCGCGGCTGCCGGCAGCCTGGATCGCGCCATCGGCAGTCACAGCAAGGCGGCCATCGTGGTGCCGGTCGAACTGTTCGACGACCAGAGCCTGGAACTGCTGGGATTGGCGCAACTGGCGGTCAGCGGCGCCTTCATGCACACGCTCGCCGACGATCTGCGCCAGCAACTGGTGGCCCAGGGCTTGTTCGTGCTGGCGTTGCTGTTGCTGCTCGGTGGCAGCGTGGTGGTGATTCTCTATCTACTTGAGCGACAGCAGCGTCGGGCCAGCCAGGTGCGTACTCGGTTTGAGAAGGAGCTGCGCCGGGCGAAGGACCTGGCCGAGTCGGCCAACCGCGCCAAGAGCCAGTTCCTGGCCAACATGAGTCACGAGATCCGCACGCCGATGAACGCGGTGCTGGGCATGGCCTCGCTGTTGCAGAAGACCGACCTGACCGGCCGCCAGGACCATCTGCTGTCGCAGCTGCGGGCCAGTGCCCGACTGTTGCTGGGCGTCATCGACGACATCCTCGATCTGTCGCGCATCGAAGCCGGCAAGATGGGTTTCCAGCAGGTCGCTTTCGATCCACAGCAACTGCTCGACGAACTCGCCGCCGTGGTTGGCCCGCGGGCGCGAGAGCGGCATGTCGAAGTGCTGTTCGACATCGATCCCGACCTGCCTCGTCGGCTGCTGGGCGACCCGGTGCGTCTGCAACAGGTGCTGGTCAATCTGGTCACCAACGCGATCAAGTTCACCAACGAAGGCCATGTGCTGGTGCAACTGGGTGCTCGCCGCGAGGACGAGGGCTGGCGCTTGCAGGGTAGTGTCACCGACACCGGCATTGGCATCGATCCGGCCCAACTGCCACGGCTGTTTGACCCCTTCACGCAGGTCGATGAATCCGACAGCCGGCGCTTTGGTGGCGCGGGCCTGGGCCTGGCCATCTGTCAGCGGCTGGTGCAAGGCATGGGCGGGCAGATCGGTGCCGAGAGCGAGCCTGGCAAGGGCAGCCGTTTCTGGTTCGATGTGCGTGCAGGCAAGGTCCAGGGGCAGGCCTTCACGCCACCGCCGCGGCTGCAGGTGCAGGGATTGCGGGCATTGGTCGTCGACGATCACGCCACCACCCGAGAAGTGTTCGGCAGCATGCTGGAATCCCTGGATTTCGAAGTCACGCTGGTGGAGTCCGGCGAAGAGGCGGTACGGCGTCTGCGGGCCGGGGAACGCTGCGATCTGTTGTTGCTTGACCAGCGCCTGCCTGGCATGGATGGACTGCAAACCCTGCAGCAGATCGAGGGTGATGGACTGCGCCCCCCTGCGGTGATCATGGCCAGCGCCTATGGCAATGAAGCGCTGGCCGAAGCCGCCGAAGCGGCCGGCGTCACGGCGCTGCTGCACAAGCCGGTGTCACCTTCCAGCCTGCAGGACGCGGCGGTACGTGCACTGGGGCCGCAGGCGGCCCAGCGCCGGCGCGAGCCGACCGCGGACGTGTCGGTCGCATTGCCGCGGGGTGCGTCGATCCTGCTGGTGGAGGACAATCCCATCAACCGGGAAGTGGCGCGGGAAATGCTCGAGGGGCTCGGCATGCACGTCCGGGAAGCCGAAAATGGGGTTGAGGCCATCGATCGCCTGCGCGACTCGATGCCTGCGCTGGTGCTGATGGATGTGCAGATGCCCGTGATGGACGGCATCGAGGCGACCGGACGCATCAAGGCCGACCCGGCCCTGGCACAGGTGCCGATCATTGCGCTGACGGCCCACGCCATGCAGAGCGATCGACAGCGTTTCCTCGCCGCCGGCATGGACGACTACCTGAGCAAACCGCTGGACGAGAACGAGCTGCGGCAGATGTTGCAACGCTGGCTGGTTGAGGCGGCGGCAACAGGCCGGGAACTGGCGGCGTCCGCTGGCTTAGATGTCCAGGGGGCGGTTGGGCAGGTCGCGAAAGGCGCAGCGACAGCAGACGAACCGCCTTGGCCCGGTGTCGACCTGCCGCTGGCGTTGAGTCGAGTCAACGGCAAGCGGGCTCTGCTGCAGCGGTTGTTGCAGGATCTGGTGCAACGCTACGCCCAGGCACCGGCTGAGTTGGCGGCCCAGTGGCAGTCCGGCGAACGGCAGGCCGTGGCGGCGCGGCTGCATGGTCTCAAGGGTGCGGCGGCCACGTTGGCCGCAGAGCGCTTGGCCAGTGCTGCCCGGCAGGCCGAACAAGCCTGTCTGCAAGACCAGTTGACCGATGGCGAACTCGCTGAACTGGCCGCCGCGCTGGCTGAACTCAGCGAGGGGCTGGCGCAGTCGATGCCCGCTGCGGCTCCGGCCACGGAAAGCGGCCGCGCGGCCATCCGTGCCAGCGAATGGGCGACACTGGCGCGACAGCTGGAGGAACAGGATCTGGCCGCCGGCAACAGTTGGGAGGCGCTGCGGACTCGCCTGACCGGGGCCCCGGTCGAGACGCTTGAAGCCCTCGATGGCTGCATCGCGGCCTTGGACTTTTCGCGTGCGCAAGTCCTGCTGACGGACCTGCGGCAGGCGCTGGACGCACGGGAGCCGATCAATGGCTGAGTTGCCCCGCGTGCTGATCATCGACGACGAGCCCGGCAACATCCAGGCCTTGGCGCAGGCGCTGGAGGGCGCCTATGCCCTGCGTTTCGCCACCCATGCGGCCGATGCGCTGCGCATCGCCGAGCGCTTCGAGCCGGATCTGGTCCTGCTCGATGTGGTGATGCCCGAGCGCGACGGCTACGCGGTGCTGGCCGATCTGCAGCGCTTGCCGGCGCTGGGCGACACGCCGGTGATCTTCGTCACCGCGCGCGGTGAGGTCAGCGACGAGGCATCCGGCTTCGCCGCCGGTGCGGTCGACTACATCACCAAGCCCTTCAGTCCGCCCCTGGTCCGCGCCCGGGTGCGTCTGCATCTGCAGCTCAAGCAGCAGCGCGATCTGCTGGCGCAGCGGGCTCAGCAGGACGGTCTGACCGGCGTGGCCAACCGTCGCACGCTGGATGAGCAGTTGCCACGGCGCTGGGAGCATTGCCGCACAGCGGCATTGCCGCTGGGTCTGTTTCTGATCGACATCGATCATTTCAAGGGCTACAACGATTCCGCCGGTCATCTGGCCGGCGACGACTGCCTGCGGCAGGTCGCCATGGCGCTGGACGAGTTGGCGCAATCGCGCGGTCATCTGTTCGGTCGCTACGGCGGGGAGGAGTTCCTGCTGATCGCCGAAGCGCCGGCGGCTGCACTGGGCAGTGATCTGCTCAGCTGCGTCCAGGCGCTGGCCATTCCGCATCTGGCTTCCAGCTGCGGCGACATCGTGTCGCTGAGCGTCGGCGGTCTGTGCCTGCAACCGGACGCAACATCACGCTGGCAGGATGCGCTGGCGCGCAGCGACGAGTTGCTCTATCTGGCCAAGAAGGAGGGCCGCAACCGATGTGTGTACGAATCGCCCCCCGCTGCGCCAGTGACGCTGTGCGCACCGCCATGAACCCGATGACGCAACTGTGCGCGGCCTTGCTGCTGGGCAGCCTCCTGCCGGCGCAGTTGCTGGCGCAGGACGACGACGCCGAGCTGGCCGCGTTGCTGGAGAGCGTGATCGAGGAAGAGACGGAACTGGCCACGCGCACGCGCATGAACGCCGACTTCGTGCCGGGCATTGTCAGCGTGATTCGCGCCAGCGAGGCGCAGGCCCTGGGTGCGCGCACGGTGGGCGACGCCCTGGCCCGCCTGGCCGGCGTTGAGCACAGCCTCGACCTGCCGGGCAATCCGACGCTTGCGGTGCGCGGCATCGCCTATCCCTTCAACAACGGCAACGTGCTCATTCTGCTCAATGGCGTGCCGGTCTCTCGCGAGTCGGTGGGGACCGGCAGCGCGGTGCTGCACTTCCCCCTGGCCCAGGTCGAGCGGATCGAGTTTGTCCGTGGTCCGGGATCGGTGGTCTATGGCGACTTCGCCTTTCAGGGCCTGGTCAACATCGTCACCGAGCGGGAAACGAGGGCGTTCAGCACCGAATGGGACGATCGAGGCACCTGGGTCGGACATGGCCGCTGGCAGGCCCAGGCCGGCGATTGGCGCTTCTATGGCAATGCGTCGGTGGCCGATGGCGATGCCACCGTACCGGCCGGGCGCGCAGCCGAACTGAGCGAGCAATACGCTGTGCTTGGGGCGGCGCAGGGCAACTTCCGCGTTAATTTCCAGGGATTTCGGCGCGACTATCCCAGTGCCGATGGCCTGCGGCCGCCGCTGCAGTTCACCGAGCGGACCCGATCGCTGGATGCGCGACACAGCTGGAACAGCAGCGAGGCGCTGGAGTGGCGGCTGCGTGGCCAATGGCACGACAACTACCTCAACACCGACTCGATCGGATTCGATGGCGAAGAATGGCGGGCCGCCGCCGAGATGGTCTACAGCGGTTGGCAGGGACACACGCTGCTGGCCGGCATCGAGTATCTGGATGGCAAAATCCTGTCGGCCGATCAGCAGCTGCCGATGCGCCCGGGTTTGCCGCCGCGGCGCGTCTCCATCGATCCGCAACAGCGCGATGTGCTCGGCTTGTATCTGCAAGATCAGTTCGCTCTGAGCGAGTCGCTGCAGCTCACCGTGGCCGCACGCTACGACGACAACAGCGAAATCGGCAGCCGCGTCAGCCCGCGACTGGCCCTGGCCTGGCGGCTGGGTGAGGCCCATATCCTCAAGGCGCAATACGCCGAGGGCTATCGCAGCCCGACTTTCTTCGAGCTCTACCGTGACGAGAATCAACCCCCGCTGGACTTCGAGGTCAATCGGACCATCGAGCTGAACTATGTCTACAGAGACCCCACGACCCGTTTCCGTGCCACGGTCTACGACGCCCGTCTGATCGATCGCATCGGGCCGGAGATGGGCAGCTTCAGCAACCGAGCGCAGACCGATTCACAGGGCGTTGAAGTGGATCTGGAGAAGCAGCTGAGTCCCGGCTGGAAGTGGTTGGCGGCGACGGCCTGGACCGATCCGGAAGGTGATGTGGTGGGCGACCTCCCGCCGATGGACATCGCCGCGGTGGCCCGCTGGACCGGTTCCACCGGCTTGTTGTGGACGCCATCGGAGCGGCACAGCCTGGGCCTGAACTGGCGCTTTGCCGATGATCGTCGGGGTATCCCGGTCGACCAGCCCGAGCGCTACGATCTGCTTGACGTCAGCTACCAGCATCGCGGTCTGCTGGGCCGCGGCAGCCGCATTCAGGTCGGTGTACAGAACCTGCTCGACGAGCAGGTCAGCTATTTCTCGTCTTCACCGGTGGGTCTGCGCACCTTCGCCTACGAGGAGCGCGTGTGGTGGCTGAGTGTGGGCTGGGTGGGCGAGTAGCTGGGTGCGAAGGGCATAGGGCCCAGGGCATAGGGCCCAGTTCAGGATTCCAACTTCTGGCCCTCGATCACCGCTTCAGGCCTTCAGCTTCGACACCGCGCGTGCCAGCCCTTCCGGACTGAGGGGGTACATGCGATCTCCCAGCAGATTCTGGATGTGCCGAACCGTGCTGATGTAGGCCCAGTCCGGCTCGGGCATCGGATTGAGCCAGGCCACCCGCTTCCAGGTCTCAAACATGCGCGCCAGCCACTCCTCCCCACTGGTGGGATTGTCATGGTCGATGGCGCCGCCGGCACTGACCAGCTCGTACGGACTCATCGCCGCGTCGCCGACGATGACCAGACGCCAGTCGCTGTTGTAGCGGTGCAGCAGTTCGGCCGTGGGGACCGCGTCGACCCCACGCAGTTCGGCATGCTTCCAGACCCGGTCGTAAACGCAGTTGTGGAAGTAGTAGGCCTCCAGATGCTTGAACTCGGCCCGGGCAGCGCTGAACAGTGTCTCGCTGAGCCGGACGAAGGGGTCCATCGAGCCGCCGATGTCCAGCAACAGCAGCACCTTCATCGCGTTGCGCCGTTCCGGCCGGAACTGCAGATCCAGCCAGCCGGCGTTGCGCGCGGTGTCGCGCACGGTCGCATCGACATCGAGAATCTCGGGGGCGCCATCACGGGCCAGTCGGCGCAGCTTGCGCAAGGCCAGTCGGAAATTGCGCGTGCCCAGCTCACGGCGGTCATCCAGATCGGCGTACTCTCGGCGTTCCCACACCTTGGTCGCGCGGCCCTTGCCACCGGCCCCGCCAATGCGCACGCCCATCGGGTTGTAGCCACCATGGCCGTAGGGTGAGGTGCCCCCTGTACCGATCCAGCGATTGCCGCCTTCGTGTCGTTCGGTCTGCTCGGCCAGACGTTGGCGCAGGGTTTCCAGCAGTTCTTCCAGGCTGCCCATCGCTTCGATCGCGGCCATCTCCTCGGCCGTAAACTCGCGCTGCAGGGCCCGGTTCAACCAGTCAGCCGGCAATTCCACGCCCGCGGCGGCGGCCAGTGCCTGCTCGCCGGCCAGCCATGCGCCGAAGGCGCGGTCGAAGCGGTCGTAGTGCACCTCGTCCTTGACCAGGCAGGTGCGCGACAGGCTGTGGAAGCGCTCGATATCGGACTCGGCCAGACCGGCCCGCAACAGACCCAGCAAGGCCAGATACTCGCCCACACCGACGGGCAGTCCGTGCGCACGCAAATGGAGAAGAAAACGCGGCTGCATGGGCAAATCTCGATCGACAGGCCGCCAGCATAGCCCTTGACATGACTCCTGAGGACGCACAACGAGGCGATCGGTTGTCCTCGTCTTGGCTGAGGACGCGTAGACAATGTGTGCCGCCGCCGATCAGGCTCGCGCTAGCGTCGTCGCAGCGGTGTCCCTGGATCCGGAAGCTCGACCATGAACCTGCTGTTGCGTGCCCTTGCGATCGTCCTGGCCTGCGGTTGCGCCATGACGCCTGTCCTTGCACTGGCCAACGGCTCCGCACCGGCCTACACCGAGTCTGAAACGGACGACCGCGAGGAAGCCGAAGACCTCAGTGACGACGAGGAAGACTGGCGCGGCTAGTGGCCGCACCCGGCCTCGCATTTACTCGCGAACGGTTGGGGGCACCACCGTACCGTCCATCAGCACGGCGGCGAAATTGCCTGATCCGAACAGGCGCTGTCCCTCGATCTTCAGCGAGAAGTGCACCAGGTAGTACCAGCGATCTCTCAGATCACTGCAGCCGATTCGCGACAGCGAAACGCTGTCGATGTCGACCTCATCAAATCGCGTGTAGTGACCCCTGGCCCATGTCAGACCCAGCGTGATGGCCTGGCTCAGAGCCAGCGGTGGCTCTCCATCTTCAGGGCTCCAGCGGGGGGACGCCAGCTGCTGTGCCTCGGGAACGATCACGGAAATGATCGAACCGTCGTCCCGATGGGTCGACGCCAGAGGCAACTCCCCACAACCGGCGAACGCCACCGATGCACTGCACAGCCACAAGAGGATCAGTGAAATTCGCATGGTCAGCTCCGATGAGTGTCAGAACGATACGCGCAGGCTGAGGAAGTATGTGATCAGCGCCCGGACCTTGCCCTGACCCGCCGGCTTGCGCAAGCTAGCCCACATTCGGCTGCCAGGGACGCTCAATGAGCACGCAGGATCCGCACTACGCCCGCCTGTCGGCGTCGCCCACGCTGCCGCGGGGCAAGGGATCGGGTTCGGCCTTCGATGTAGCCGATCTGTTTCGCGGCCCGGCGCCGGTGGACGGCCAGGCGCAAACGGCGGCCGGACTGGATGAGCGACTGCGGCAGGCCTACTTCTGGATCGTCAATCACGCGGTCATCAGCCCGCACTACGACATCGAATACCAGGACGATCGCTCGCCCCAGGTCTTCGTGATCGGCGACTCCAAGGCGCGCTTCGTGCTGCCGGCCGGGCAGAGCTATTCCAGCTTCGTGCTGATGCCGCTGCTGACCTTCGCCCTGCGTCGCCGCTGCCTGATGGTCGGCGGACCGGGGCGCGGCAAGACCGCCAGCGCGATTCTGATGGGTCTGTTGGCCGGCTACAGCCTGAAACAGGTGCGGCGAGCGATGCAGCATGGGCAGCCGCAGATGAGCATTGCCGATCTGCTCGGCAATCCGCTCCCGGCCGACATGCTCAAGGCCGAGCAGGCCAGCGACATCCGCATTGCCTGGCGCGAATGGCTGGGGCTGCGGGTCAAGATCATCGATGAATACAACCGCATCCCCACTCGTACGCAAAGCGCGCTGCTGACGGTGATGGGCGATGGCTATGCCGAGTTGCTGGACCAGATCTTTGAGTGTCCGGACTCGGCCTGGTTCCTGACGGCCAACGACGATGCCGGCGGCGGCACCTATCAGGTGATCGAGGCGCTGCGCGATCGCATCGATGTGGTGGTCAAGACGCTGCACTTCGTGCCGCGCTTTCTGGACGAACTGATCTACCGCATCGAGAACGATGTGCGACCGGAGCAGGCGATGCCGGCGCAGATCCGCTTCGCCGAGGACGAGGTCGACGCCATGGGCAAGGCCATCCGCGCCGTCGAGGTGCCGGTGCCCCTGCGCAAGCGGCTGGAGTTCTTCGTCAGCCAGTTCGAGTTTCTCGAACCGGCTGCCGCCCGCTTCGAGTACCGCTCCAAGGACACCGCCCGCCTGTCCGGCGTGCCCTTCTCGGAAATCCTCGCCCGCGAGAGCGGCAAGGACCGGGTCAAGGACCTGAGCCTGCAAACCACCAATGGTCTGAGCGTACGCGCACTGATGACTCTGCTGCTCTACGCCAAGGGCCTGGCCTGGTTCCGTGGCCACGATGAGGTGGGTATCGAGGATTTGCGCAATGTGCTGCCCTTCGTGCTGCACGACCGCCTGGTGCCGCATCTGGAAGCGCCGTTCTTCGACAGCCCCGAGTATCAAGCGCTGAAATCCGACCGGGTTGGCTGGCTGCAGACGCTGTGGGATTTGTCCTGCGCCGAATACGACCAGCAGAACCGCGACCAGAACGACCCGGTCGCCGACCTGCTCGCTGAACTGGCGGCCGGTCTGGATGGCGTCACCGAAGCGCAGGCCCGCCAGCGCCTCAATCGCATCGAGAAGCTGGTGGCCGAACTCGGCCGCGGCCGCAAACTCTATGGCCCGCTGTGGGACGACTTGCTGTCGCTGAAGTACCTGCACCAGCGCTACCGGAACTATCTGGACTGGCTGGCGGGTTGAATACATGAAGAGCCCCGGGCACGGTGCCCAGGGCTCGGCAATCTGGCCTGCTGCTTCGACAAACCATCACAGTGCCATTCGACGACCCGGAAACTAGACGCCGGGTCGGCAGGGTTGTCTGCGTCTACTCAAAGCCGTCCGCAAAGAGATCGTCGCCCGGCCCGGTGAAGGACGAAACGAACTTGCGCACGTCGCCGTTGATGCTCACCGAGTACAGGTTGCCGGCCTCATCCTCGCCGAAGCCGACCACACCGCTGTGGGTGGTGAACTGGGTCTTGGGCCAGGCACCGGCGGTCATGGGATCGGCGGTGAACCAGACCCGGCTGGTGCCGAAATCACCGAACCAGTAGGTGCCCTGCATCATCGGATAGGGGCCGCGGAAGAGGAATCCGCCGCTGATCGAATTGCCATCGGTACGGGGGTAGTCCAACAGGGGCAGCACCGAGCCGGGGAAGGAATTGGTCGTGCTGCTGGTGCAGGGCGCGGAGGTCTTGTTGACGCGGAATCCCTCCATGCAGCCCCAGCCGAAGTGCAACGCTTCGCCGAACAGGGCCCGGGAGACTTCTTCTCTTGCGCCCTGGCCGACGTCACCGATGTACATGTCGCCGGTGTCGCGGTCGAAGGAGAAGCGCCAGGGATTGCGCAGGCCCGTATGCCAGATCTCGTCGCAGGTATCGGCCGAGGTGGCAAAGGGATTGCCCGGCGGGATGGCGTAGTTGGCCGTGGTGCCAGCCGGAACGCCGCACATTTCCGAACTGGCGGTCGCCGTGGTCTCGTCCACGTCGATGCGCAGGATCTTGCCGAGCATCCAGTAGTTCAGCGTGGGTCCGGCGGCGGGGCTGCAGTTGTTCGGCGTGGAATCGGCCGGTTTGCGCCAGTTGCACAAGGCGAAGCCGTGCGGGTCATTCTGCGGACCACCGTCACCGGAGGAGATGTACAGATAGCCATCGGCACCGAAATGCAGGTCGCCACCATTGTGATTGCTCGCGAGATCCGGGATGCGCAGGATGTCGACCCGGCTGGCGGGGTCGGCGACATTCGGATCGCCCGCCGACACGTTGAAGCGAGCCACCACCTGGTCGGGCGAGGTGCCCAGTCGCGGTTCCGAGGACGGCGCGGTGAAAAACACGAAGAACTGGCCGTTGCTCATGAACAGCGGATGGAAAGCCATGCCCAGGAGGCCGGACTCGCTGCTGGTCGTCACCGACAGTGACAGGAACGGCGTCGGTAGCAAGGTTGGATTGCCGCTTCCATCCAGCTGCGCCACGCGGATGGCACCGCCTTTCTGAACGATGAAGATCCGGTTGCTGCCATCGCCCGCGTGCCGCAGCGCCACCGGCTGGCTGAGCCCGGAGAGGAAAGGATCCAGGCTGAGATCGGGAGGAATCGTCTGGGCAACGGCAGCACCGCTGGCCAGCAGAGAGAGCATCAGGACTCGTATCAGGCTTCGCATCGGAACACCCCGGCCGCCAAAGGGAAAGCGGCCGGCATGCTCGCCCATCGCCGGGCGAATGTCGACCCGACCGCCGTTGGTGGGAGCTTACGGAGACTCAGCACCTGATTCTGCGACAGCGGGCGCAGTCGGCGGCGAGACAGGACCCGCTCGCCGTGCAATTTCGAATATTTCTGAAGCGCTATTCGAACCCGTCGTCAAACAGCGTGGTCGCCGCGCTGGTGATCCGAAGGATGCGCCCCGCGCTCATGTCGACGGTGTAGAGGTTGCCGGCCTGATCCTCGCCGAAGCTCACCAAATAGGACCCGGGCGCCCGCATCCAGTAGTTGGAGGCAGTAGGCTGCGGACTGAACACGCTTGGTTCGATCTCCCTCGCCATCCACACCTTGCGCGTGGCGTCAGCATATAGATAGGTGCCGCGCAACGACACAATTGGCCCGCGATACACAAACCCACCAATGATGGTGTTGCCAGCGGCGCGATCATATTCCAGCACGGGATCAGTCAGCGAATGGGTATCCCTGCAAAGTCCCGTGAACGGTATCGTGCCTTCACGACAACTCCAGCCGAAGTTTCTCGGCGCAAGGTCGCCGGCGGGCTGGTAACTGATTTCTTCCCGCCCACCCTCACCGACGTCACCAATGAGGAGCTTGCCATTGCTCCGATCAAATGAAAATCGCCACGGGTTTCTTAGTCCGTAGTGGAGAATTTCATCACAGGCACCGGCCACACCGTTATTGCCTGCGAAAGGATTGTCCACTGGAATGGCGTAGTTGGCACTCCCGTCCAGTGCAGAGGCACAAAGCTGATTCTCTCCGGCCGGTGTCGGCGTGTCAGGGTCAATTCTCAAAATCTTCCCCAACAATGCTCGGCTGTCTGCGTTTCCCGGAAAGATGGGATCGACGATGGCACATGGTCCCAAATCGTTGATCTCCGACGGCGCAAGTGTTTGTGGGCGGCCGCATTCATCTCGGATCGTGCCACCATCCCCGATGCCGATGTAAAGATAGCCATCTGGCCCGAAAGCAATGTGGCCGCCGTTGTGCCTTCCACCAAAGTCCTGTTTGACCAGAATGACATCCATTCGTGTGGAGACATCGAGTGCCGGAGAAGCGCTGAGATCGAGAACAAAGCGGGCTATGGCAGTGTCGCCGATTCTGGCGCTGTAACTCAGGTAGACGTAGTGGTTTTGCGAAAATTCTGGATGAAAAGCGATGCTGAGCAAACCGGCCTCACCGTTATCCGAGAACCCGCCCGGCAACAAGCTGCCCAACGTACTGAGATCCACCAGCGTGGTGATATCCCCGGTGTCTGCATTTACCGATTTGAGCGCGCCCCCCTTTTCGTTCACGATGTAGAGGTTGCTCTGTGGCGGCTGATGTATCCCCAACGGGAGGTCGAAATTGCCGCACTGTGGGCAAAAGTCTGTCAGGGTCAGATCGGCCGGGAGCGTTTGCGCATTGGCGCGTGCAAACATCAGCAGTGCGAACGCTGTCCACGACTTTCTCATCTGTGAACTCTCTGGCCACATCATCACAGGTCGGTTGTGCCAGTCGGCCCTGAATCACGCAAGTTGCAAGTGTTGCGCGACTTGACCAGAGGGCCCCCTAGCGAGCGGTCTGTTCTTCCAGCTGGTCGCGGAAGCGCACGATGCCTTCCGGGACGTTGCTGACACGACCTTCGAAGGCCGTGCGGGCGGTGACATCCGGACCGTAGATGCGTTCGTTGGCACGGTGATCGATGGTCAGCGCGGTGCCATCCAAGGCTACACCGGCGAACAGGCCACGGGTGCGGGCATAGGAAATGATCTCGGCCTTCAGTTCGGCATCGGTGGAGGCTTGAGCCTGCCTACCCACCGGGCCCGCAGCAATCGAAGCGTCGGCACCGAGGGTGAACTTGCCGTGGACCAGATTGTCGACGCCGCGCTGGGTGCGGAACACCAGAATGATGTCGGAGGACTGCAGGCCGCCCTGAAAGCCAACGCTGCCACCGGTCATCGTCAAATAGCTGGGATTGGACCAGGTGCCGTCCGGTGAACGCACCGAGATCAGGCCCTTGCCGCGATGTCCGCCGACCACAAAGCCCGCCTTGACGACTTCCGGAATGACGGCAATGGCGTAGGACTTCTCCAGCAGCCAGGCCGGGATGGCCGAGTCCGGCGTGCGCTGGACCTCGGTCAAGACGCGGATCGCATTGTCGGCGCGCTCAAGTTCCTTTTCCTGAGACCAGGCCGGCACGGCGAGCAGCAGCAAGAGCAGGGCGAGGCAGACACGGATCGATGGGCTCATCGTTTCACTCCGGCAGGACATGCGCGGACCATAGCGGCCGCGGTCGCAAGTTTGCCTGAATGAACCGACGCCGGGGCGTCAGTTGCGGCGTCGCAGTCCGGTCAGACCGATCAAGCCCAGCAACAGCGCCAGCAGTCCCAGCGAGCGTGGTTGCAACGTGTCGACGATGATGGGTTCGGGATCTTCGGGGGGCACACCCTCGACGCAGGCGGCCGGGGCAATGGCCAGTGACTCCAGCTCAATCGTGACGGCACCCAGCGCCGGCCGAACACTGATCACCTGGCCGGTATCGGGATCCAGCTGGACGATCTCGCTGACCCGGTAGTCTTCGGGGCGGCCAGACGGCGGGATGTTGTAGTCCAGCGTTGCCCAGAGCTTGCCATCGGCATCGAAATCCAGGCCAGCGTCGTGAAAGGAAGCCGACAGGCCGGTGCGGCCGATCAGCGTCGCCACGCCCGTTTCGCGGTCGACGCGGTACAGGCCTTCATCCTCATCCACGCCAATGCCATAGAGGTCGTTGTCGTATCCGGCCAGCCCGGAAATCTTCTTGCCGGTTTCGCCGACAGGCAGCGCCACGCCGGTCAGCAAGTCGATTTCCCACAGCTTGTTGACCGCATCCGAACTCATCCACAGGCGGCCATCGCAGGTAAAAGCCAGACCCACATCGAGTTGATTGAACTGGCCGGCACCCTGGCCGCGCAGGCCCAAGCCGAACAAGGGGCCGACGGCATTGGCCAGACCCGTGCTGATGTCAACACGCAGCAGCGTTTCGGCCAGGTCAGAGATCGCGAACAAGCGGCCCTTGCTGTCCAGCGCCATGCCTTCCACGTCGGCAAAAGGGGTTTCGCCGATGCCGCCGAAACCGCCGATGGTGCGCAGTTCGCCGGTGGCGAGATCAATCTGGACCAGCTGATCGCCCTGATCGCCCATGGCGGTGTAGCCAAACGGTTCAGCCTGAGCCAGGGTGGCTGAACTCAACAGGGCCATCGCCAGGACCAGACGCGACCCAGCCCCCAGCGATGCCCGGGAGGACAGGGGAACGCTCGGATTGTGGTAGGCACGCGTCACGTCACATCGCCCTTGTCGTTGTATGGGGCTCTGGGGCCCCGTTTGTGGGCGTAACGTTCTGAGTATAGCAAGTCAGCTCCGGTTAACGAAAGTCTGACAATGCGACGGCGCGCACGCCCTGGGGCATCCCAGGGCGGCATCCAGATCTGGCCCGCCCCGACGGTGCGAGCTGCGGGACTGCGAAAGCCAGCCGGGTCAACCCTCCACGCGGGCGCTGGCGGCCATGCTGGTCGGCGCCAGCACCTGCACGGTCATGCCGTTGGCCAGGCGTTCGCCGCCGCGCACGACCACCAGGTCGCCGGCCTGCAGCGGGCCACTGATCTGCACCTGATCACCGACGGCCAGGCCCACTTCGACGTCCACCCGCTCGGCCTTGCCGTCATCGCCAATGCGGTAGACATAGCGCTGTCCGGCGCGCAGCAGCAGCGCATCGCGGTGGACGGCCAATCCTTCGCTGCCGGCAGACTCCGGCACGCTGACCTCGACGGCCGAGCCCACGACCCAGTCCTCGTCGGCCAGACTCAGGCGCAGTTCGGCGCTGCGCGAAATCGGATCACCGACTTCGATACGGCGACTGACCTTCAGTTCGATCGTGCGGTCGCCCTGCCGCACCGGCAGGGTCTGGCCCTCGCTCAGATGTCGGAAGGCCGCCAGCGGCGCCCGCGCACTGATCTCGCGCTGGTGCACGTCGACCAGGCGCAGCACCGGGGTGCCGGGCGCGAGGAACTCGCCGGGTTGAGCCAGCTGCTCGACCACCAGACCGGCAAAGGGTGCACGCAACTCGGAGCGCTCGATGCGATAGCGCACCTCGGCCAGCTGGGCCTTGGCCTGGGCCAGATCTGCCGCGGTCATGGCCTGTTCGGCCTGTGCGCTGTCGAGTTGGTCGCCAGCGGCGGCATTGCGTTCGGCCAGCGCCTGGAAGCGTCCGACCTGCTGCTGGCGGTAGTGCAGTTGCGCCTGCAGGCGATCGACGGCGGCCTGCTGGCGCTGCAGCTCCAGCTTCAGCGCACCGGTGTCGCTGCGGGCGATCACCTCGCCCTTGGCCACGCTGGTGCCCACCTCAGCCAGGCTGACCAGGCGGCCCGATACTTCGGCGCCCAGTCGCGAATCGGCCCTGGCGACCACGGTGCCCGGCACCCAGGTGACTGGCGCGAGCTGTGCGTTGACGACGGGACGCACGCTGACGGGCTGCGGCGGCGGGCCACCTTGACCCGAGGCGGTGACGACCAGCAGGGCCGAACAAAGGCCGACCAGCCAGCGACTGCGACGGAGAGTGAGTGTCATGGTCTTGCTCCAGAACTTGGGGTCGGGTGTGAATCAGGCATCGCCAGTGAGGGCGGGCTCGCCGGCCGGCGGCGAGTTGCGCCGGGGCAGCCAACGGAGATCGCCCAGCCGCAGCATGGCCGGCAGCAGCACCAGCGTGAACAGCAACGACAGCGACATGCCGCCGACGATGACCACGGCCAGGCCGCGATAGATCACCGAGCCCGGCCCCGGGATCAGCACCAGCGGCAACATGCCCAGCAGTGTCGTGGTGGTGCTCATCAGGATCGGGCGCAGCCGCTCGGCCACCGCCGCGCGCACCGCCTCGTCGCGGTCGGCGCCTTCACGCTGATTGGCGCGAGTGCGATCGACCAGCAGGATCGCGTTGTTGACGGTCAGACCCAGCAGGATGACGAAGCCGATCATCGTCAGCAGATCCAGCGGCTGGAAAGTGATCAGGTTGGCTACCTGCAATCCCACCACTCCGCCGACCGTCGCCAGCGGCACTGTCAGCATCACCAGCGCGCTGTCCTTGAGCGAGCGGAACAGGGCCGCCATCAGCATCAAGAGCAGCACCAGTGCGATGGCGAAATTGCCGGCCATCGTCACCATCGCCTTGGCCAGCGAGTCGGCGCTGCCGCCATAGCGCAGGCTACCGTCGGCCGGCAGGACTTCGCGCAGGCCGGGCTCGACTTCGGCCCGCACCTTGTCCATGGCCTGCTCCAGCGACATGTCCTCCGGCGGCGACACCGCCACGGTGATCGTGCGACGGCCATCGACGCGGCGCAGGCTGGCCGGACCCACCGCCTGCTCAAATTCGACCAACTCGCCCAGCGGCACGATCGCGCCGCCCGGGGTCGCCACCGGTGCCCGCGCCAGTGCCTCAGGCCCATCCCAGCCTTCGGCACGCAACAGGATGTCGAGCCGGTGTTCGCCGTCGAAATGTTCACCCAGCCAGACGCCGTCGCCGAAGGCGCGGATCACCTGGGCCACGTCCTGGCGGGTCCAGCCCACTTCCGACAAGCGCCGATCGTTGGGCCGCACGCGGATCTCCGGCGCGGCGAAGTCCGGCGGTGGGAAGGCATTGACGACCGCCCCTGGGAAGGATTCGGTCAGCAGCCGCTGGCCCTCACGGGCGGCCTCGGCGAGGGCTTCCACATCACGCGATTGCAAATGGATGGCGATCGAGCGGTCGTTGGCCATGCCACCAAAGAGGTTGCCCTGGGCGGCGAAGGCGCGCACGTCAGGAAAGCCGCTGATGATCTCGTTGCGGACAATCTGTTCCAGCTGCTTGACGTCATTCTGGTCCTTGGCCCGGATGCCCAGATTGCCGCCGCCCGGCCAGCCGAGCACGTAGTAGTTGCGCAGCGCCGGCTCCTTTTCGCCATCCATGTAGGGCCGCAGCCGTTCGATGATCGGCAGGAAAATCTCCTTCTCGGCCATCTCCGCCGGCAGGCCCGGCGGCGGATTCACGAACACGTCGACCGCATCGCGCTTGACCGGCGGCAGATAGTCCAGGCTGGGCAGCAGGGCCCAGGTGAGCAGCGCGCCGCCACCGATCAAGCCGCCGATCCAGGCCCAGCGCCGGCGCGGCGTACCCGTCAGCGCCATCACCGTATTGACCACCCGCTCGGTGGGCAGATTGCCCCCGGCTTGAGCGCTGCCTGCATCGGACTGGTCGCGCAGCAGCAGGCGCGCAGCGGTCGGCAGCACCGTCAGCGCCACCAGCATCGAGATGGCGACGGCAATGGCGATCGTCAGTGCCAGATCGGCGAACAGCTGACCTTCCACCCCTTCCAGGAACAGCACCGGGATGAAGATCGCCACCGTGGTCGCGGTGGAGGCAAGCAGCGCGCCGCGGACGCGATCGGCGGCGGCGATGGCGGCCTGCAGCGGCGACAGGCCGGCCTCGCGTCTGGCCACCACCGCTTCGGCCACCACGATGGCAGCGTCCAGCACCATGCCGACGGCGAAGGCCAGCCCGGCCAGCGAAATGGCATTCAGCGAGCGACCGGTGATCGCCAACATCAACAGCGTGGCGGCCAGCGAAATGGGAATGGCCAGGGCGATGACCAGGGTGGCGCGCAAGTCCCGCAGGAACCACCACAGGGCAGCCACGGCAAGCAGCACACCCAACCCCAGATTGGTCGTCAGCAGATTGACCGCCCGCAGGATGAAGACGGATGGGTCAAAGGACTGCGCCATCGTCAGGCCGTTCTGGCTCAGCACGCCGGCGTTGAGTTCTGCGGCGACTTCCTTGACCTCGGTCAGCGTCGCCAGCACGTTGGCGCCGCTTTGCCGGTCAATGCGGATACCCATTGCCGGGTTGTTGTTCTGGTAGGCGAAATTGGTGCGCTCGCCGCGGGCGACCATCACCTGGGCGACATCGCGCAGGCGCACTGGTCGGCCATCGCGCCAATGGATGACGGTTTCACCCAGTTCCTCGGGCGAATAGCGACCGACGAAACGCAACGCGTACTGCCGGCGTCCGAAGGCCAGAGAACCACCGGAGACATCGTTGGCTCGTCCGACCCGATTGACCAGATCGGTCACCGGCACGCCCAGGGCGGCGGCCCGCTCCGGATCGATCAGGATCTGCAGTTCGTCCTCGCTGTTGGCGCCACCGTTGGCATTGACGGCCACACTTGAAACGCCTGGCACCGCCTCGAAGGCGGGCTTGATCCGCTCCTCCACCAGCTGCTGGTAATCCTCCACCGTACCCGGGGTATCCGGCAGCTTCTGCACGAAGAACCAGGTCAACACCTGATTGGCGCCGCCGCCACCGAAGCCGCCGCCCAGGCTGACCACGGGCGGGTTGGCGTCGGCCGGCAAGGGTGGCACTCGCTGCAGGCGCGAGATCACTTCAAGCAACGAGGCCTGCATGTCGGTGCCGAGGGCGAACTCCAGCCGGATGAAGGCCATGCCCTGATTGGCGGCGCCATCCAGCTCTTCCAGACCCGGCAGGCCCTGCAGCACTTCTTCCTGAGGCTTGAGGATCTCGCTCTCCACTTCGTGCGGAGAGGCGGTGCGCCAGCCGGTCATCACCGACATCTGCGGTCGCTCGATATCGGGGAACAGCTGCACCGGCAGCCGACCCAGGCTGACCAGGCCCAGCAGCAACACGATGCCCACAGCCACGGCAACAGCCGCCGGATTGCGGACGGATTTCTCGGTCAGGGTCATGGCGAGGCTCCTCGCGCGGGGCGGAACAACTGAACAGGAGTGCAGTTCAACGCGAATGGTCGCGAGCCGCCCGTGCCGAAAGTTCGTCCACCCCCCGGACCGGGACGAAACGAGTGCCAGCCGCGACGGGGCGTGTGTCGTTGCGGCGCGCGACGACGCAGCGCGCGAATCGGTGCGGTGGTAAAAGGATGGCCGAATCGAATGCCGGAGTTTTCGGATGTACGCAATTCAAGCTCGCGCCATTCGCGCCTGTGCCCTCTTCCTGGCTGGCATCACGAGCGCGGGCCTGGCGCTGGCCGCCGCGCCCCATGCCGATGCGATCAAGGACGCTCAGCTGGTTCCGCTGCGCGGCTGGAAGGCGCTGGATCTGGCCAGGCTGGCGCAGGAGGACAGCATCAACGACGCCCTGGGTGCGGCACCGCGGCGCTTTGCCGTCGCCCACGAGGTGTCCTTGACGCCGGATTCGGCTGGGCAATGGCAGATCAGCAAGGACGGCATGGCGCATTGGCGGCTGCGGCTGCGCGCCGACGAGGCGGTGCATCTGAACCTGGGCTTCAGCGAATTCCGCCTGCCTGCCGGGGCGGCACTGACTATCTATGCGATCGACGGCAGCAGCGCCCTGGGTCCGTACACCCACGCCGATGAGTTGCCACACGGTCAGCTCTGGACCCCCATTCTGGAAACCGACGAAGTGCTGCTGGAGCTGACGGTGCCGGCGGCACAGCGCAAGCTCGTGCACCTGCAGCTGGCGCAGATTGGTCACGGGTATCGTGGCTTCGGCCATCGCTCCAAGGCTTGCAAGTCCGGTTCCTGCAACACCGACGTGGCTTGCCTGTCGCCCAGTGACACCTGGCGCGACCCGGTTCGCTCGGTGGGGGCCTACACCATTCGCGGCACCGGCCTGTGCACCGGTTCGTTGGTCAACAACACGGCCGGTGATCTGCGCATGCTGTTCGCCACTGCCACCCACTGCGGCGTGCGCGACGATGTCGACGCCGCGTCCATGCTGGTCTATTGGCGCTACGAGTCACCCACCTGTCGAGTGCCCGGTTCGAGCGCCAGCGGCACGCCCATTGCCCGCCCCGGAGAGCGGACTTCAGCGGGCCTGCGCTTCCTCGCCGGCACACCGGATCCCTTCATCCAGCCATCGGCCAATGCGGGCGACAACTCCGACTGGGCGCTGGTCGAACTGGCCACGCCGCCGGAGGACAACGACTTCGATCTGTACTGGGCCGGCTGGGACCGGCGGCCGCCGCCGTCGATGTGCGGCGGCGCACCGACACCGGCGAGCACGCTGGGCTTGTGCGCCAGCATTCATCATCCCAACGGCGACGAGAAGCGCATCACCTTTGTCGAGGACACCATGCAGCTGGGCTCCATCGACGCCGCCAGCGGGGTGCATTTCACCGCCAACTGGGACCCGACCCCACCGCTGCTGCCGGGCATCGACAATCCCGGTGGCAACCCGCTGCCACCCAGTGTGACCGAGCCGGGCTCCTCGGGCTCGCCGCTCTACAGCGCCCAGCAGCGGCTGCTGGGCGTGCTGTCCGGCGGTGCGTCGTTCTGCGGTGCCGGGCCGGCGGATCTGAACGACGAATATGGTGGCCTGTTCCATTCCTGGGAGGGACTGGGCACTGCGGCCACACGCATGCGCGACCATCTGGATCCGGCGGGCAGCAATGCCGAGTTCATCGAAGGCACTGGTGGTTGTGACGCACCCTCGGTGTCGCTGAGTCTGGGCGGCGATGGCGAAGCCGCTCTGCTGCCCGGCACCGATGTGCTGCTGCAGGCCGCGGTCAGCGGCGGCACGGCGCCTTACGAGTTCCGCTGGGATGTGGATGGCGATGGTGTTGTCGATCGCACTGCCCTGGGGCTGGCCAATCTGGTCACGCGCTATCCCGCACGGGGTGTGGTCAATGCCAGTCTGCGGGTGATCGATGCGACCGGCTGTGGGCGCTCAACCGGCATCACGCTCGACATCACCGGTCCGCAGCTCAGCGGCAATTTCGGAACGCCAACGCAGATCTGCGGCAACGGCGACGCCCAGCTGGATCCCGGCGAACATTGGCGACTGCCCTTCGCGCTCGACAACGGCGGCGAGGCAGCCGATGACGCGCTGGCCCTGTTCGGCAAGCGCGCGCTGGGCGATGTGCTGCAGGGCGGGCCGGACGCCTTCGGCTATACCTTCCAGGACAGCAGTCAGCCGCTGTGCGGTTTTCAGTTCGTCGACCTGGACATGCTGGTCGACGAGCTTGAGCTGACTCCGGCCGGCGAAGGCTTCCCCTCCAATGACGATGGCCGCAGCGCCCTGTTGCCGCTGGGTGATTTTGCCTTCGAGGCCTACGGTCAGCTGATCAGTGCGCTGTCGATGAGCACCAATGGCTATCTGAGCGCCGATCCCAACATCACCGGTGGCGACTTCAGCAGCACCTGTGGCGTGGACCCGGATGAGGATGCCGGCGCCTTTCGCAGCAATGTGCTGCATGATGATCTGATCAGTGCGGGTGGACTTCGCCATGCCACCTTCGAAGTCTGCCCGCGACCGGCGGATGTCGGTCCCGCCAATCAGCGCTGTGCGGTGTTCCAGTGGAGTGGCATGGGCCGCTTCACTTCCGGCGGCAATCCCAACGGCGATGTCAGCTTCCAGGCCGTGGTCTATCCCGACAGTCGGCAGATCGTCCATCAATATGCCGGCGACCTGCCCGGCAGCAATGATGATGCGGACATCAGCCTGTACCGGGGTCCGGGGCAAGCTCGACTGAGCTACAGCTGTGACACGGCTGTGCCACTGGATCAGCGTGCGGTCTGCTTCTTTCACCCGGACAATCAGCCAGGCGCTGCCGATCCGGCCGGCCTGCGGCTGGTCACGCCGACACTGGCGCTGGACAGCATCGGCGCAGCCGCAACCGCGATGGGCAACGTGGAATTCCAGGTCCCCGCGGACACAGCCTGCGGCAGTCGCTATCAGCTGCTTTACCGTGGCAGTACCTATGCCGGCGGCTTCGAGCCCGGTTCGGCCATATTCGACATCGACGTGGCCGACAGCGATGTCTGTGAGGTCGTAACCAGTTGCGATCTGGATCCACCAGCGGCCATCGATCTCAATGACGGGGCCTTCTTCGATCCGCGCCGCCCGGGCAATGGACTGGTTTCGCACGTCATTCCGCGCGGGCAACCCGGCGCGGCGCCGGAATTCTTCGCACTGTGGTTCACCGGCGAGCAGGATCGGCAGAGCAGCTGGCTGGTGATCCAGGGTGAGCTGATCGATGGACAGGTGTCGGCGCCGATTCTGCGCTTCGTCCGCGATGTCGACAGTCCGAGCTGGTCGGTCAGTTCCAGCGAAGTCGGTCAGGCCGAGGTGCGGCTGCTGGACGCCAACCAGCTGGTCCTGAGTTGGCGTTTCGATGGCCCCTGGCAAGCGGAGCGCATGACGCAGTTGTTCGCCGCCAGCGGGGCGGCGGCCGGCAATCCGGATCGCACGGGAGCCTGGTTCCATCCGCCTGAATCGGGTTGGGGACTGACCGTGGACAGCTTCCGCCTCGACAACGTCGAACAGGATTTCAATCTGGTCTACATCTACGATGCCGCAGGTCAGCCACGCTGGAGCCTGGTGCAGGCGCTGGCCAACGACAATGGTGTACTCCCAGCGCTGGTCGGGCAGGTACATTGTCCCGGTTGCGCCTGGCTGGACATCGACCCGACACTGCAGGTTGCTGGCACGGCGCAGCGTCGATTCCCGTCGTCCACGGAAGGCGTGATCAGCATCAATCTCAGTCTGCCGCCGCCTTTGGTCGGAGACTGGCAGCGGACGGAATTGCCGATCAACATCCTGACGCTGCCCAGACCCGACACGCCACCGACAGAGTAGTCGGTTCGAGTGAATTCCCGGGCTCGGCCGCCCTGCCGGGTCGGTCGTCCCCGGGAACGCCGTTGCCCAATCGTCGTTTGAGTGTTGGCAGCGAGGCCGCTTAGCCAGCACTATTCCCCCACTGCCGCGTCGCGGACATCCGGAGCCTGCCGAGTGAGTGAATTGGATCTGGTGCTGCTGCGCCACGCACACGCCGAAGCGGACAGCCCGAGCGGGCGCGACTTCGACCGCCCTTTGTCCGGCCTGGGTCTGCAACAGGCCGAGGCTGCCCGGCAGTGGCTGCAGGAACAGCAGTTCCAACCGCAGCAAGTGCTGTGCTCGCCGGCGCGGCGGACCGAACAGACCCTCAGCGTGGCAGCAGCCGCGCTGACCGGGGCCCCGATTCGCTTCGATGCCCGGATCTACGAAGCCACACCGGGGGATCTGTTGAGGATCCTGGAGGGTTATCGCGCCGCGGGCCGGGTGTTGCTGGTCGGCCACAATCCCGGCCTCGAGGGGCTGGTGGCCCTGCTGGCCAGTGGCCGACTGGGCGGCCACCGGGGCATGCCGACCGCTTCGATCGCCCGCTTGCGGGTGCCCGCCGATCAGCCGCTGGAGCCGGCCGGGGCCACGCTCGATGCGCTGTGGTGGCCCTGATCCAGGATTCTCCAAGCCAGTAGAGAACCGCCAGAAACGCGGCGGCACATCAAGCGTCCGCGTGTCTCGCGCCCCTGTTGTCGATCGCTGATCGATGACAGCGTAATCATTTTGCATCGCAGCATTCGGCTCTGCACACTGGCGTCCCTCTTGCCATTGCCTGCCGTCCGGAGGCCGCCGTGAACCCGATTTCGCTGTCCCAGTTTCTGATCGAAGAACAACGCGCCAAGGGTCAGATCAATGCCGATCTGCGCCTGCTCATCGAAGTCGTTGCGCGCGCCTGCAAGCGCATCAGCATCGCGGTGGGCAAGGGCGCACTGGGTGGCGTGCTGGGCAATCTGGGCACCACCAATGTGCAGGGCGAGGCGCAGAAGAAGCTCGACGTGCTGTCCAACGAGATTCTGCTGCAGGCCAACGAATGGGGCGGGCATCTGGCCGCCATCGCCTCGGAGGAGATGGATGGCCCGCACGCCATCCCGCACCGCTATCCGAAGGGTGAGTATCTGCTGGTTTTCGATCCGCTCGATGGCTCATCCAACATCGACGTCAACGTCTCGGTCGGTACGATCTTCTCGGTGCTGCGCTGCCCGGACGGGGTCAGTGAGCCCGATGCCGATGCCTTCCTGCAGCCAGGCCGACAGCAGGTCGCCGCCGGCTATGCCGTCTATGGTCCCAGCACGGTGCTGGTGCTGACCTTGGGTGATGGCGTCAACGTCTTCACGCTGGATCGGGAAATGGGCAGTTTCGTGCTGACCCAGCGCGGCGTGCACATTCCGGAAGACACCAGCGAATTCGCCATCAACATGTCCAACCAGCGCCACTGGGATCCACCGGTGCGGCGCTACATCGAGGAGCTGGTGGCCGGTCGCACCGGGCCGCGCGAACGCGATTTCAACATGCGCTGGGTCGCTTCGATGGTGGCCGATGTGCACCGCATCCTGACCCGTGGTGGCGTGTTCCTGTACCCGGTCGATGCGAAATGTCGCGAGCAGGGTGGCCGCTTGCGTCTGCTCTATGAAGCCAGCCCGATGGCGATGATCGTCGAACAGGCCGGCGGGGCGGCCAGTGACGGCCACGGACGCATCCTCGACCGGCAGCCGCAAGGCCTGCACCAGCGGGTTCCGGTGATGCTGGGTTCACGCAACGAGGTCGAGCGCGTGACGGCCTATCACCGCGACAGCTGAACCCCAAGTCCGCGCAGCCCGGCCTGGACCGGGCTGCGCGTTGAGTCGCTCAGGGGCTGCACAAGGGCTTGGGCTGGTCGGCCGCCACGACAACGAAGCGCTGGATGGCCTTCGTTTGTGTCACGCCGTCGACGGTGTACTCGAATGTCCCGTTCTCGCCGTCCGTGAAGCGCAGTGTGGCCGAACCGAAGCCGGGTACAGGGAAGCTGGTGGCCGGTCCCATGATCTGCGGCAACGGCACGCCCATCTGCGGCCGCTGCAACTCGCCGACGTAGCTGCCATCGGCCTGCAGCACCAGCGATGAGCCACTGATCCACTGGTCGCGACCGCCATCACCGTAGGTGTACCAGAGCAGGAAAATCGTGTTGCCTTGATGGGCCAGCGTCAGACCCCAGCCAGCCTCACTGCTGTTCCACCACAAATCCGAGTAATTCGTGGCCCCGGCGCGGCTGGCCGTGGTGCCCACACAAGTGGGCGCGGTACTGCCAAAAACGAAGCGCTCCAGCATCTTGGTCTGCTCGACATCGAACAGCGAATAACCGAGCGTCAGCGCACCGTTGCCGTCGAAGGCCAATTGGGCCGTGCCGACCTGGGTCACGGCGGTGAAGGCCTGGCTGCCGTTGATCATCTGGAACGGCGTGCCGGCGACCCGGTAGACGGGCCCGGCAAAATTGCCCGCTGAAGTCTGGCGCGCTTCGACGGTCAGGAACATCGGCAGACCGTCGTCCGGCGCGTAGCTGTACCAGGTGCCGTAGAGCAGATCACCCTGATGCTGGGCATTGAAGCCCCAGCCTGCCTCGGCCGGGTTCCAGTAGGTGAAGCTGTAGTTGGTGCTGCCTGCAGGCGCGGTCGCGCCCAGTGGCGTGGTCCAGACACTGCGACCAAAGGTGGCGGCGGCCAGCAGCCCGGTGGTGCCGTTGACCGCCAGCGAGCTGATCGGCGCATTCGGGATGCCGTTGCCCATGCGCTGCCAGGCGCCACCACCATTGAAGCTGACGAACACGCCAACATCGGTGCCGACATAGACCTCGCCGGGTTGATCTGGCCGAATGGCCACGGCATTGGCCGGCGCATCGGGCAGGTTGTCCGAGACATTGCTCCAGCTGCTGCCGCCGTCGCTGCTGCGGAAGATGTGGCCGGGACGATCGGCGGTGGCGCTGTTGAAGCCGGAATAGGTGACAAAGACCGTATTGGCATCGGTCGGATGGACCGCCACGAAAGTCGCGTAGCGACCCGGCAGCGGCGCCGCAGTGACATTGCTGGCGCTGCCGGAGACCACCTTGTTGACCGAGCCGTCCGCGCCCACGACATAGACGGTATTGGCATCACTGGGTGCCACGGCGATGTGCGTGATGCTGGCGTTCTCGCCGGTCAGCTGGCCGGTCACCGCCGCCCAGTTGGCGGCTGCATCGGTGGTTCGCCACAGCCGGTTGGTACCGGCATAGAGCACTTGCGAGTTGGTCGGGTCCATGACGAAGGGGGCGATGAACTCCACCGTTTCGCCCTCGGCCCTTTGGAAGCCGGCATCGGCAAAGTTGGCGCCGCCGTCGGTGGACTTGACGATGTTCAGCTCGGTGGTGGACGCATAGACGACCTGCGGGTTGGCGAAGTCAATCGCCGAGAAGCCGCCGTCACCGCCGTTGATCTCGGTCCAGACATTGTTGTCGGTGCGGCGGGTGGTGCCGTTGTCCTGGTTGCCGGTATAGAAAATGGCCGGATTGGTCGGGTGCAGCGAGACGTGATAGGGCTGCATGGTCGCCAACGTTCCGCCGATCGAATTCCAGCTCGCGCCGCTGTCGGCGGAGCGATAGACACCGCCGTCATTGCCGTTGTAGAGCGTGCCCTGGGCGTTGCCGTCGAAGACCAGCACATGATGATCGACGTGCAGCGGCCCGTTGCCGGGCGCCGCCGGCGTGTTGTTCTCGCCCACCCGACTGAAATTGCTGCCGCCGTCGGTGGAACGATACAGACCCACGCCGCCGAGCCAGACGTCATTCGGATCGAAGGGATTGACCGAGACCACATTGCCGTAGTCGCACTGCGATTCGCAGTAGCTCAGCGCGTTTCCTGCTGCCCCATCGTTGGCGTTGGGAATGGCCGTGGATGTCGGTGCATTCCAGTTGGCGCCGGCATCGTCGCTGCGCTGAATGACGATCTCGTTGCCCTTCTGTCCACCGATGTAGACCCGCGCACCATCGCGGGAAACACCGATGTCCAGCCGACCCACATCCTCGCCATTGACCGCGCCGCTGAGCAGGGTCCAGCTCTGCCCGGCATCGGTGGACCGGTAGACGCCGTTCTGCGCACCGAAGCCGGTGGCCGAGTGGTACATCGTGTTGAAGTCCTGCGGCACCACCGTCAGTCCGCGGCAGAAGTTGTTGGCGGTCTGGGTGAAGCTCTGGCCACCATCGGTGGAGCGGTAAATGCCCCCAACGCTGCCGGCCTCCAGATTGCCGGAGCGGCCGTAGAAGCTGCCGTTGGTGACGCAGGCCACGATCACGTCCGGATTGGTCGGATCGATGGCGAGGCCGGCAAAGGCGCCGCGGGCAAAGGTGTCGCCACCCAGCACGGTCCAGTTGGCCCCGCCATCATTGCTGCGCAGCAGCCCGACGCTGTAGTAGGAACCATTGCCTTCGCCGGTGCCGGCATACAGGACCTGTGGATTGCTGGCGGCGAAGGCCACTGCGCCGATCGCCAGCGACGGCTGATTGTCGGTCAGCGGCGACCAGCTGGCGCCCGCGTCGTTGCTGAGCCAGACGCCGCCGGTGGAGACGCCCAGCAGCAAACGGCTGCCGTTGCTGGGGTCGATTGCCAGCGCGCGCACCCGGCCACTCATCCGCCCCCAGCTCGGCGCCACGTTGGAATCGAAACCCACCGGACCAACCGAGGTCCACAGGCTGCCGGGCCCGGCCTTGGCCGAGCGTTGGGCGAGCGGCAGCTTGTCCGCCTGCCGCAGCGCCTTGGCGCGGGCCCCTGCGGGGATGAAATCACGCGGATAGGCGCGCTGCTGATAGAACCAGGCTTCGCGGGCGTAGGGTTTTTCGAGCGTACCGGTCGAGCGCGGTGCCACGTTGGCGTGACCGGGTACGGATTCAATCTGGGCGGGACGGACCAGCGGCCCTTCTCCGGTTCGCTGGCCAACATGGCTGCAGGCAGCCAGCAACAACATTGAGATCGACAGCGCCGGCAGGCGCCTCCCCCAGGCACTTGCACGCTCAGGCATGACGCTTCCCCTTCCCCTGTTTTGTGCGTCAACATTAGCACTTCATGAACAGCTAATGAAGCATTGATGACACTTTTTTGGCTACCGCAAGCAAAGCGCGGTTGGCGATACTTCACGACCTTCGCGAGCACCGGGAGAATCCGTTTTGTTTGACCATGCTGCTGCCGCCACGGCGGCCCTACCGGCACTGCCCGCCGCCGCGTCCAACTATCCGCGGATGCTGCTGCTGCGGCGGCCGGATGGCTTCCGCCATGCCAGCGACTCGGCCTCCGACAATGCCTACATGCAGGCCACTGACTTCGATGCCGAGCGGGCCGTGGCGCAATGGCAGGGTCTGGTCGATGCACTGCGTGCCGCCGGACACCTCGTGCTGGCGCTGCCGGGTGATCCCACCACGCCAGAGGCGGTCTTTCCCAACAATGTCTTTGCCACCGCACCAGGCCGACTGGTCATCGGTGCGATGCGGCATCCCAACCGCCAGCGGGAGGCACGCGACGCCAATGTGCGGCAGCGCCTGGTCGGCGAACTGGGCCTGCGGGTCATCGATTTGTCCACAGGGGACTGGGTCGCCGAACTGACCGGTAGCCTGGTCATCGACCGTGGCCGCTCGCTGGGCTATTGCGGTTTGTCCGAGCGCTGTGACCGCGCCGGCGCCGAGGCCATGCAGCGCGCCTTCGATCTGCGGACGATGCTGTGCTTCGATCTGGCTGAGGGCGAGTACCACACCAACGTCGTGCTCAGCGCGCTGGGCAGTCGGGGGCTGCTGTTGCACCCCGAGGGCTTTGCCGATCCGGACTGGGTCTCGCTGTGGCGGCGTTGGCACGGACCAGCGCTGGTGGAAGTCGATGCCGCCGAGAAGGCCGCATTCGCGGCCAACTGCATTGCCCTGGCCGACGACCAGCTGTGGCTCAGCGCGACGGCTGCAGCGGCTCTGCGAGAAAGCACGCGGACGCAATTGCAAAGTCTGGGCTGGCAGCTCCACAGCGTGCCGCTGGACGAGATCGAGCGTGCGGGTGGCAGCCTGCGCTGCATGGTGGGGGAGATCTACTGAAGGCCGCCAGCGCGGCCTCAAGGACTTCAACGCGACCTGGGCGGCCAAGGTCGCCAAAAAATAAACCCGCCGCGGTTTCCACCGCGGCGGGCTGCCCCTCCCCATTGATCCAGTTGGCTGGACTCCGGCCATCCATCGATCGTGGAGCAAAAATAAACGATTCCTGAATGACTTCAAGCTGCAGTGCAGCATAGGATGTACGCCCCCCGCCGCGAACGGGTACTGCGCACGCCTTTTGGGCCGATCTCAACGGCCTTGCAGTCGGCCCGCCAGCGCGTCGGCACGCGCGCACAGCGCGCCAGGGATCGGTGCACCAGGGTTCGTCAAGGAGCGACAGATGCAGCAGGTGGTGGCGCACAAATTCGGTGGTTCCAGCCTGGCCAATGCCGAGCGCATTGCCCATGTCGCAGCGCTGCTGCAGTCCCGCCAGGACGAAAACCAGATCGTCATCGTCTCGGCCCTGCAGGGCGTGACCGATCAGCTGATCGGACTGGCCAGCGCCGCAGCCGACAATGCCGACTGGGAACCCGCCTTCGATGCACTGGTCCAGCGCCATCGCGAGGTCACGGAAGCGCTCCTCGGCGACGGCCAGGCACGGACCTGGGACCGACTGCAGCCGACACTGGACAACGCCCATGACTTGCTCCGCGGCATTGCCCTGTTGCGCGTGGTGCCCGAACCGGTCCTGGCGCTGCTGTCAGGGCTGGGCGAGGTACTCAGCGCCACGCTGCTGACCGGACTGCTGCAACAACAAGGTCGCTCGGCCCAGTTGCTGGATGCGCGCGATGTGCTGGTGGTACGCCCCGGTGAGACCTTCGTGGCGGTGGACTGGGACACCTCGCGTGCCCGCCTGGCGCAGTGGCGCGAGCGTCATGCCGGCTTCCCGATCATCGTCACCGGCTTCGTTGCGCGCGACCCCGACAACCACCCAACCACGCTCGGCCGCAATGGCAGCGACTATTCGGCATCGATCTTCGGCGCACTCTTCGATGCCGCCGAGATTCACATCTGGACCGATGTCGATGGCGTGCTCAGCGCCGATCCACGACTGGTGCCCGATGCCTTTCCGCTGCCTCGGTTGTCCTACGAGGAGGCCTTTGAGCTGGCCTATTTCGGTGCCAAGGTGATTCACCCGCAAACCATGGCGCCAGCCACCGAGCGAGGCCTGCCGCTGATCATTCGCAACACCTTCAAGCCCGAGCACCCCGGCACCCGCATCGAACGCGAGAGCGCGCCCGAACCGCCGGTCAAGGGTCTGTCGACCATCGATGCGCTGTCGCTGATCACCATCGAAGGCGCCGGCATGATCGGTGTGCCCGGCACCGCCGAGCGTGTTTTTGGCGCGTTGCGTGCGTCCGGCATCTCGGTGGTGATGATCTCGCAGGGCTCGTCGGAGCACTCAATCTGTTTCGTCGTGCGCCTGCCGGAAGCGGCGCGGGCGCAGCGGATCATCGAGGAGGCCTTCGATCGCGAACTGGCCGATGGCCGCATTCAGCGCGTACACCGGCAGGACGACACCACGGTACTGGCGATCGTCGGCGACGGCATGGCCGGTCAGCCCGGACTGGCCGCACGCCTGTTCAATGCCGTCGGTCGGGCCCAGGTGAACATCCGTGCCATCGCTCAGGGTGCCTCCGAACGCAACATCTCGATTGCCATTGCCCAGGCCGATGCAACCCGCGCGCTGCGTGCGGTGCACGCCGGCTTCTATCTGTCACCGCATACGCTGTCGATCGGATTGATCGGCCCCGGTCATGTGGGCAAGGCGCTGATCGAACAGCTTGAAGCGGTGCGTCCGCGCCTGCTGGCCCGGGCCAATCTCGATCTGCGCGTGCGTGCCATCGCCAGTTCCAGACGCATGTGGCTGGACGACGGCAAGGGTGAAATCGCCGATTCGCTGGCGCAGTTTCAGCAGGCCGGCGAAGCGCTCGACGTCGACCGTCTGACCCAGTGGGTCCAGGTGCAGCATCTGCCGCATGCGGTGATGATCGACTGCAGTGCCGCGTCGGCGGTGGCCGATCACTACGCCGAGTGGCTGCAGCGCGGCATCCACGTGGTCACGCCCAACAAGCAGGCCGGCGGCGGTCCGCTGGCGCGCTATCGTCAGGTCCAGTCGGCCGCGCAAAGAGGTCGAGCTCGCTGGCGCTACGAGGCCACGGTCGGTGCCGGTCTGCCGGTGATCCAGACGCTGCGCGACCTGATCGACACCGGCGATCGGGTGCTCGCGGTGGAGGGCATCTTCTCCGGCACGCTGGCCTATCTGTTCAATCGATTCGACGGCAGCACACCCTTCTCGGCGCTGGTCGCCGAGGCCCGCGAAGCCGGCTACACCGAGCCCGATCCACGCGACGATCTGTCCGGGCTGGACGTGGCCCGCAAGCTGGTGATCCTGGCGCGCGAGTTGCAGCTGGACGTGGAACTGGATCAGGTCCAGGTGGAATCACTGGTACCCGCCGAGTTGCAGCAGGGCAGCGTCGAGGACTACCTGACCCGACTGCCGCAGCATGATCAGACCATGGCGCAGACCCTGACTGAGGCACGGGCCGCCGGCCAGGTGCTGCGCTATGTGGCCAAGCTCGATGTCGCCACCGGTCAGGCCAGCGTCGGTCTGGCGCGAGTGGGGACCGAGCACGCCTTCGCGCACATCCGGCTGACCGACAACATCGTCCAGTACACCACCGAGCGCTATCACGACAATCCGCTGGTGGTGCAGGGACCGGGTGCCGGCCCGGCCGTCACCGCCGCCGGCGTGCTCGCCGATCTGCTGCGCGTGGCTGCCAGCGTGGGCGCCCAGGTATGAGCAGCCACCGCATTCGCGGCGGCTTTGCCCAGGCGCGCGCCCCGGGCTCGGTCGGCAACGTCGCGGTGGGCTTCGACATCCTCGGCCATGCCGTGAGCGGTGTCGGCGACACCGTGCTGGTCGAAGCCATCGATGAACCGGTGGTGCGGATCAATGCGATCAGCGGCGTGCTCACCGAACTGCCGACCGACCCGATGGCCAACACCGCGGCGCGCGCGGTGGTCGCCTTCCGCGAAGCGCTCGGCTTGAGCAACGGCTTCGAACTGGCGATCGAGAAAGGCATTCCGCTGGGCTCCGGCCTCGGTGGCTCGGCCGCCTCGGCGGTCGCGGCGGTCGTGGCAGCCAATGCGCTGCTGGAAACGCCGCTGTCGCGTGAAGCGCTGTATCCCTTCGCGCTGGCCGGCGAAACGGTCGCCAGCGGCAGCGCCCATGGCGACAACATCGCGCCGCAACTGCTCGGTGGATTGGTGCTGGTCTGTGGCGAGCGTCTGCTGCGCCTGCCGGTGCCTGCTCCCTGGCATGTGGCCGTGGTTCATCCGCATCTGGTGGTGGAAACGCGCGAAGCTCGAAAGCGGCTGCGGGCGCCCTATGAACTCGGCCGTTTCGTCGAGCAGAGCGGCCACCTGGCCGGCTTCCTGACCGGCCTGCAGCGCGGCGACGCCGAACTGGTGGGCGCCCATCTGCGTGATGTGCTGGTGGAGCCGCGCCGCAGCGCGATGATCCCCGGCTTCGCTGCCGTGCAGGCGGCCGCGATGGAGCGCGGCGCACTGGGCGCGAGCATTTCCGGGGGCGGCCCCAGCGTCTTTGCCTGGTTCGAGAACCGGACCCTGGCGCAGACCGCCGGCGTGGCCATGCGGCAGGCTTTCGAGCAGGCCGGTCTGCAGGCGGATCTGTTGGTCAGTCCCATCGACTGCGACGGCGCGGAGGTGCCTTGATGCAATACCGAAGCACACGCGGACTCGCGCCAGCCGTTTCGCTGGGCAACGCCCTGGCGGCCGGATTGGCACCAGACGGCGGCCTTTACGTGCCGGTGGACCTGCCCCGACACAGTCTGCCGGCTGGCGAAGTCGCATTGCCGAAGGCCGCACAGGACTGGCTGGCACCATTCTTCGCCGGTGATCCACTGGCCGCCCAGCTGCCCGCACTCTGCGCCGATGCCCTGGACCTGCCGTTGCCACGCGTCCCGCTGGGTGACCGCGACGAAGTGCTGGAACTCTTCCACGGGCCCACGGCGGCCTTCAAGGACTTCGGTGCCCGCTTCCTGGCCGCTTGCCTGGCGGCCTTGCGCCAGCCCGGCGAGCCGGAAAGCACGATTCTGGTCGCCACCTCCGGTGACACCGGCGCCGCGGTGGCCGGCGCCTTCCATCGTCGCCCCGGCTTCCGCGTGGTCATCCTTTATCCCGATGGCCGCGTCAGTGCGCGTCAGGCGCACCAGTTGGGCGCCTTCGGCGACAACGTGCAGGCTTTTCGTGTGGCCGGCAGTTTCGACGACTGCCAGGCCATGGTGAAGGCCGCCTTCCGTGACGAGCCGCTGCGTCAGGCGCGGTCGATCACCTCGGCCAACAGCATCAGTCTGGGGCGGCTGCTGCCGCAGGCGACCTACTACGCCCAGGCCTGCGCCGCGCGCCTGGCGCAGACCGGCGAGCGCAGCAATCTGATCATCCCCACCGGCAATCTCGGCAATGCGCTGGCCGCCTTGCTGGTGCGCGCCTGCGGTGGACCGATCGACGAGGTGGTGCTGGCCACCAACGCCAACCGGGTGCTGCCCGAGCTGTTCCGCACGCATCGCTACGAGGGTCGCCCCAGCGTGGCCACGCTGGCCAACGCGATGGATGTGGGCGATCCCTCCAATCACGAGCGGCTGGCCTGGTTGTATCCCGACGAACAGCTGTTCGCTGCCGGCCTGTCCGCCGACAGCGTTGATGACGCCGCGATCCGCCGGCGCATTCGGCAAACCTGGCAGGACCACGGCTATGTGGCCTGTCCGCACACGGCCTGCGCGCTGGAGGTGCTGGCTCGGCGTCGCGCCGCCGGTGACGAGCGCGCCTGGCTCATTGCCGCCACTGCGCATCCGGCCAAGTTCGAAACCGTCGTCGAGCCCTTGATCGGCGGCGCCGTCGAGCCGCCGCCGGCCCTGGCCGAACTGCTGGCCAGGCCGTCGCAGGCCGAAGCGCTGGCGGCCGATCCGCAGGCCCTGCGTCAGGTGCTGCTGCGCAGGTGAGCGACGCCTGGCCGACGGTGAAGCTGGAACTCAGCGGCACCGTGCTCGCCGTTCATGTGGGCGATGTCAGCAAGCGCAGCGACCGCGAACGCCTGGTTGTCCGCGTGCATTTGCGGCTGTCGGCGGCTGCTCGAGCGCTGGACAACACCGGGCAGGCGCAACTGCCGGCCGGGCGCGAAGTCGGGTTGGTCGCGACCCAAAACCGCTGGCTGCGACATCTGGGTCGTTTGCCACGTGTTGGTGAGAATCTCAATGGCGTCGCCGATCCGCAGGGAGAGCCCTGGCTCGCTCTGCAGAGCGCGAGTTGGCCTACATCACCCGGCTCGCCGTGAGGCAGCGCCATCGACCGGCTTCACTCTGCACGCTGTCTTCACGATACTGAACAACATGGATCTGGCGGCGCAGGCGGTTCAGTCGGCCTTCAACGCCGCAATCGCAATGTCCGTCGCAACCGAGCGCCTGTCTGCGGGGTGACCGTGGAAATGGCGGGAACGGCTCGGTACAGTGCCCGCCATCAGCAAGAGGAAGACCGTTGAAGCTTCGTTGGCCCCACCTGACCAGATCGCTTGCCGTCGTGCTGTTTGCGACCGGCCTGCTGCTGGCTGCGCCGCCGGCCAGCGCGCTGACGCTGCAGGAGGCGGTCGCCAAGGTCGAGCGGGAAACCGGCGGCAAGATTCTGGCCGCCGAGACGATCCGGGTAGGTCGCAATGTGATCTACCGAATCAAGGTCCTGACGCCGGACGGTCGAATCCGGGTATTCCAGCTGCCGGCCTGATGCGCCGGTCTGCATGAACATGAAGAGGTGAGTATCGATGCGCGTGCTGCTGGTTGAAGACGAAGCCCCCTTGCGCGAAACCCTGGCTGCCCGCCTGCAACGCGAGGGCTTTGCGGTTGATACGGCCGTCGATGGCGCCGAAGGCCTGTACATGGCCCGCGAAGTGCCCTTCGACGTGGCGATTGTCGACCTGGGTCTGCCCAAGCTCAGCGGCATCGATCTGGTCCGCGGCCTGCGCGAGGCCGGCCGGCGCTATCCGGTGCTGATTCTCACCGCCCGTGGCAGCTGGCAGGACAAGGTCGAAGGCCTCAAGAGCGGCGCCGACGACTATCTGGTCAAACCCTTCCACATCGAGGAACTGCTGGCGCGGATGAACGCGCTGGTGCGTCGCAGTGCCGGCTGGAGCAAGCCGGTGCTCGAATGCGGCCCGCTGAAGCTCGATACCACTGCGCAACAGGTGCTGGTCAACGACGACGTCGTCGAGCTGACCTCCTACGAGTACAAGGTGCTCGAGTATCTGGTGCTGCACGCTGGCGAACTGGTCTCCAAGACCGACCTGACCGAGCACATCTACGAGCAGGATTTCGATCGCGACAGCAATGTCATCGAGGTCTTCGTCGGTCGTTTGCGCAAGAAGCTCGATCCCAACGGTGACCTGAAACCAATCGAGACGGTGCGCGGTCGCGGTTACCGCTTCGCCTTGCCGCGAACGGTCTGACCGACTCGCCCACGGCCGTCGGCATGAGCGCAGCCCAGCGGCCGCTGTCGGTTGCTGCGCGCGCCACGGCGGCCGCCAGCATCGTGCTGGCCGGCTTTCTGGGTCTCACCGGCTTCGTCCTCAATCAGGCCTTCGAGCAGAGCGCGACCACCGCCCTGCGCGAGCGATTGCAGGGCTATGCCTACACCTTTCTGGCCGGCACCGACATCGGCGTCGCCGGCCGCATGATCCTGCCCGAGATCATGCCGGACCCGCGTCTGGACCGGCCGGGCTCGGGGCTTTATGCGCGGCTGCGTGGCGGTGAGTTCAACTGGAATTCTCCCTCCGGACTGGATCGGCAGCTGCCCTTCGATGAGCAACTGGCGCCGGGCGAGTTCAGCTTCCGTGGCCCGGTTCGATCAAGCGAGGGCGATCTGTATGTACTGGGCATGGGCATCGCCTTTCTGCTGCCCGGTGGTTCCGAGGCGGTCTTTACGCTGCATCTGGCCGAGCACGAGGCTGCGCTGAAGGCCCAGACCCGGGCCTTCCGCGACACCCTGCTGTTGCTGCTGGGCACGCTGGGCGTGTTGCTGCTGGGGGTGCTCTGGCTGAGCCTGCGCTGGACGCTGCAACCGCTGCGCGGCGTGGCCAAGGACCTGGCCGAGGTGCAGGCCGGCCGGGCGCCGGAGCTGGCCGGCATCTACCCGCGCGAGTTGGCGGGTCTGACCGAGAGCCTGAATCGCTTCATTCAGACCGAGCGCAAGAGTCTGCAGCGCTATCGCAATACGCTGGGCGATCTGGCGCACAGCCTGAAGACCCCGCTGGCCGTTCTGCGCGGACTGGTCGAGAGCGAGCCCGATGACGACAAGCTGCGCGAGGGCACCGCGCAGCAGCTGGCGCGAATGGATGACATCGTGGCCTATCAGCTGGCGCGCGCGGCCAAGAGCGGCCATCACACCTTTGTCGCACCGATCCGCATCGGCCCCATCGCCGAGGAAGTCGCCAGCGGTCTGGAAAAGGTCTATGCCAGCAAGGGCGCGTTGTGCGAGTTCGAGGTGGACGAACAGGCCAAATTCCGCGGCGAGCGCGGCGACCTGCTGGAGATCCTGGGCAACTTGCTCGATAACGCCTTCAAGTGGTCGCGCGGCCGGGTGCTGCTGCGGGTGGCCTATCTGGCAGCGACCGAGCGCACACCGCGAAGACTGCAGATCGTCGTTGAGGACGATGGTCCAGGCGTTCCGAATCACCAGCTCGATGCCGTCCTGCAACGTGGCATCCGGGCCGATGAGCGCGTTCAGGGCCACGGCATCGGGCTGTCGATCGTGCAGGACATCGTGCAGAGCTACCAGGGCGAGCTGGCCGTCGGCCGTTCGGAGGAGTTGGGCGGCGCGCGCTTCGAGATCACGCTGCCCTGAGGGCACCCGCCCCGTTGGCCGTCGCTGGCCGCCGGGACGGGTGATCCCAGACTCAGCGATCGCGCACAGCGGTCAACCCGCCCAGTGCCGCGCCGAAACACAGCTTGGCGCCATCGTCGCAGGGACGACAGTCGGAACCGGCGGCCGCCACCGCCTCACAGACCTGCCCTGGTGACTGCAGTCCAGCCAGAGGCGCTACGTCGCGAGCATCGACGATGGCCTGCGCCTGCCCGTCATACAGCTGCGTGCCGTCGTTCGCGACCTGGAAGGACATCGCGGCCTGCTGCAGCCGCAAAGGCAGCTGTCCGACCCGGACCGACACCATGCCGCCGGAGGCCTCCAGTCGACCGCGCGTCGACAGGCGGGCGTTGCCCAGGGCACCGGCCGTGCTGCCGGCCTGGCCGCCACCTTCTCGCCACAGAATCACGCCGTTAGCCAGGTTCGCTTCCAGGCTCAGCGGCTGAATCAAACCCGGCAACATGGGCAGACCATCCGGCAGCAGCACATAGGCTTCGCTGCTGTCCAGGGTGTAGCGGCGACGATCGACACCACGCTGGTCCGGCGCCGTGGCATGGGTCTGAGTGGTCACTGGCCGACTGGACGGACTGTCCTGGATGGCTTCGACCACATCCTTGGCGATGCTGTACAGCGAGCCACTGCCTCGACCGTTGTTGCACATCAGCGCCACGCCCACATCCTGACCGTCGATGGCCTCGGGCCACAGCGACCACACGGCCGAGTTGGTCGATTGGCGCTGATTGCCATTGCTCAGGCCGATGTCGCCGCCGTGATAGCGCGACCCGTTGACGTCGTCGATGATCAGACCGAGGCCGTAGGGCGGCAGATTCATCGGATCCGGCCCCTGGTCCAGGTGGCCAATGCGCAGTTCCATCCAGTGACGCGAGTTGGCATTGACGATCTGGTTGCTGCGATAGGCGGCGAGCAGACGGGTGAAATCTCCAATGGTGATGGCCCAGCCACCGGAGGGACCAAACCAGCTGGCCCGGGCGGTGGTCACTTCCCAGGGATCGCCCTGGGTCCAGTTCTTGGCACCCGCGCCCCAATTGCCGTCGTAGTAGCCCACGGCGCGATTGGGAATGTCATCCGCGCGGTGTTCGTGGGTGATGGCCAGCGAGGTGGCCTGGCCGGGCATCAGTGGATTGTCGGACCAGCGGCCGATCTCCTTCCAGACATAATCCTCATAGCCCGCGTAGCCATGCACTTGCGCGACTGCACCGACCATGCCGCCGGCAACCTGGTAGCCCACGTTCGAGTAGATCGCCTGCCAACCGTCGGGCGAGCCATTGCCGTCGTCGTCGACCGTGGCCAGCGCGAAGACATTGTTGGCCTCGTTGCCGTTGTAGGACGCTGCCAGCGCGGCCGGATTCATCGCGGCGCGATGGGCTTCGGTACAGAAGGGATCGGCCGGATCCGGGGTGACCACATTGGCACATTGCTGCATCGGGCTGCCGGCATCCCAGTTCGGCGCAAAGGCCTCCGCCCGACTGCCGCCTCCGGCACCAGCGCCATGGCTGAGCAGCCTGATCAGCATGGCGTTACCCAGTGCGCCGTTGATCGGCAAGCGATCCTTGACCTGGTCTTCGAAATCCGCCCAGCCCTGCTCACGCTGATGCATCGCGGCCATCGCCGTGAAGGTCTTTGACACCGAGCCGATCGCGCCCATCGTCTGCACGCCCCAGTCCTGGGCATCCAGGCCCAGTCTGGAGCGGCCGTAGCCCTTCAGATAGACCACTTCGTCATCAATGGAGACTCCGACCGCACAGCCGGGTGCGAAGGGGCCGTCGAGCCAGTCGATCAGAATCTCGTCGACCATCGGCCAGGCCAGCGTGTTGAACTTGCCATCCTTGGCGGCGGCCAGGGCGACGTTGCTGTCCGGCACCTGATCGGTACCGGTTTGTTTGGGCGCCTGGCCGCAACCGGTCAGCACCGCGATGGCGCCCAGCAGCGCCAGGGGCAGGCGCCGGATGCTGGCGCGTGGCAGGACTGTGTACATGCGAATACTCCTTGGCTTGGTTGGTTGCCTAGCGATTCGCAAACTCGCGGCGGAAACGACATTGCCCGGTGTCGCGAACCGGGCGACATGGCCGCTTTCGCCAAATGGGTCACCGTTCCCATCGCGCTGGTCAGGTCATTCGCAGGCTGAATACGATTTCAACTTGCTCCCCCTGCCGGGCTTGGCCACATTGGACGGATTCCGGGGAGGGAGGAATCGCCCATGCGCCTGTGCTGGTGGCTGGTCTGGTGTGTCCTGCTCGCAGGTGGAAGTTCGGCCATGGTCGCTGCCGAGGGGCCGACCGAACCGCGCGTAGACCCGCCGCACTGGTGGGTAGGGATGCAGGATCCGACCCTGGAACTGCTGTTCAGTGCCCCCGGCGTTGCGGGCCTGCAGCCGCGCCTGAAGGACGAGCGGGTGGAATTGCTGGCCACGACCCGCCTGAGCAGCCCGAACTACCTGTTCGTGCAATTGCGCGTCGCGCCGACGGCGGCTGCAGGGCCGGTGCACATCGAATTGTTCGACGGCAGTGGGGCCTTGCAACACCAGCTGGACTACCCTCTGAAGGCGCGCCAGCCCGGTTCACGCCAGCGCCGAGGCTTCGGTCCGGCCGACGTGATCTATCTGGTCGTACCTGACCGTTTCGCCAACGGCGATCCGGACAACGACAGCGTCGGCACTCTGCGTGAGGCCGCCAACCGGAGCGAACCCGGCGGCCGGCATGGCGGTGATCTGGCCGGCATGACGGCGGCGCTCGACTATCTGGCCGACCTCGGCATCACCCAGATCTGGTCGACACCGCTGGTCGAGAATGACCAGCCCAGCTATTCCTATCACGGCTACGCGGCCACCGATCTGTATCGAATCGACCCCCGTTTCGGTGAACTCGCCGACTATCGCCAATTCGTCGCGGCGGCGGCTGAGCGCGGCATCGGCGTGATCCAGGACATCGTGCTCAACCACATCGGCAGCGAGCACCCGTGGGCCAGGGATCCGCCCAGCCCGGACTGGATCAATCACGGCAACCACTTTCAGCCTACGCAGCACGCCCGCACCACCCTGCAGGACCCCTATGCCGCCGCCATCGATCGTCGCGAATTCAACGACGGCTGGTTCGTGGCGACGATGCCGGACCTGAATCAGCGGCAACCGCAGCTGGCGACCTGGCTGATCCAGAACAGCCTGTGGTGGATCGAGGAAGCGGGCCTGAGTGGCATCCGCGAAGACACCTACCCCTACGCCGATCCGGATTTCCTGGCCCGCTGGTCCAGCGCCATCGTCGACGAATATCCGGACTTCAGCATCGTTGGCGAGGAATGGAGCCGCAATCCGCTGGTGGTGTCGTACTGGCAGGCCGGACCTGGCCGGCGTGGCCACGCTGGCGCGACCCGCAGCATGATGGACTTCCCGCTGCATTACGCCCTGCTGGAATCGCTGCAGCAGCCCGAGGGCTTCGAGAGCGGCCTGCGGTCGCTGTACGAGGCGCTGGTCAATGACCGGCTCTACGCCGATCCCGCTCGGCTGGTGCTGTTCGACGGCAATCACGACACCCCGCGTATCTACACCCGACTGGGCGAGGATGCGTCGCGCTGGCGCGCGGCGATGGTGTACCTGCTGACCATGCCGCGCACACCGCAGATCTTCTATGGCAGCGAGATCCTGCTGACCAGCCCGCTGCAGCGCGACGACGGCCGGGTGCGGGCGGATTTTCCCGGCGGCTGGCCGGGCGATCGCAGCGACGCATTCCGCGGCCAGGGGCTGGCACCGGCTCAATTGCAGGCACAGCGCTGGCTGCGACAGCTGCTGCGCTGGCGACAGCACAAGTCCGTGGTGCACGAAGGCGCGTTGACCCATTTCCTGCCCGATGACGGACTCTATGTGTGGATCCGGCATCAGCCGGGGCAGCAGGTACTCGCGGCGATCAATCGCAGTGATCGACCGCGCCGGCTCGACCCGCAGCGCTATGACGAGGTGCTGCAGGGCCGACGCGAGGGAACCGAGTTGTGGCAGGGACGCATCGATCTGGAGCACGCCGAGTTGCCCGCCGGTGCCAGCTGGGTCATCGACCTGGACGCAGCCGGGAACCCGGCGGGCCGACCCGAATCCGGGCAGCCCTGATCGCTTCGTCGAGTGGCCCGAACCGGCGGGTAAGGGCTCCCTGAACCGCGGGCCCGATCCCCTGACGACCAGCCCATCCTTCCGTCTGGCGGAGCATGTAACATCGACTTCCCGTGGGACTTCGGGTGTGGTGGTGGAAAGGGCGAGCGAACGCAGCATTCCGGCCGTCGTGGTCGGCGAAAAGCAGCTGGGCGAGGACAAGATCGGCCGCAATCCGGTCACTTTCGATGCCAGCGCCCCGTTGCTGCGCAAGCCCAGCTGGATCCGGGTCAAATTACCCAGCGGCAATGCGGTCCAAAAGCTGAAATCACGCCTGCGCGCCGAAGGGCTGGTGACGGTCTGTGAAGAGGCCTCCTGCCCCAACATCCACGAGTGCTTCAGTCACGGCACCGCGACCTTCATGATTCTCGGTGAGGTCTGCACGCGGCGCTGCGCCTTCTGCGATGTCGCCCATGGCCGGCCCTTGCCGCCGGATGTCGACGAGCCGGCCCGCCTGGCCCGCACCATCGCCGACATGCGCCTGCGCTACGTCGTGATCACCTCGGTCGATCGCGATGATCTGCGCGATGGTGGCGCTGGCCACTTTGTGAACTGCATCCAGACCACGCGGGAACTCTGCCCCACCACACGCATCGAAGTTTTGACTCCCGATTTCCGTGGCAAGGGCAGGATGGACCGGGCATTGGCCGAATTCGGCAGGGCACCGCCGGATGTCTTCAATCACAACCTGGAGACGGTGCGCGAGCGCTATCGCGAGGTGCGCCCGGGCGCCGATTACGACTGGTCGCTGCAGCTGCTGCAGCGCTTCAAGCAGGCCCATCCGCAGGTACCGACCAAGTCCGGCATCATGCTCGGGCTGGGTGAAACCCGACCCCAGGTGGAGCAGGCCTTGCGCGATCTACGGGATCATGACGTCGACATGATTACCATCGGGCAGTATTTGCAGCCCACCGCCCACCACCACCCGGTGCTCCGCTACTGGACGCCGGAAGAGTTTTCCGAATTGGCCGATTTCGGCCACGAGTTGGGTTTCGCCCACGTCGCCAGCGCTCCGCTGGTCCGCTCCTCCTACCATGCCGATCGCATGGCAGCAGCGGCCGCGGGCACCGCACAGGAAGAACAGGCATGAAGCTACGCATTCTCGTCATCTCGCTGCTGGCCCTGGGTCTGGGCACTGCCGACGCCAAGCCGCGCAAGGTCGATCTGTCCGAGCTCAAACCCACCGCCGAGCAGGCCGAGGCGGCGACCTGGACGATGCGTTATCTCAGTCGCGTGCACTACCGCACCCAGCGCCTCGACGATGCCCTGTCGGCACAGATCTTCGAGCGCTATCTGGATGCGCTCGATGGCGACCGCTGGTTCCTGCTCTCCAGCGATGTCGACGCGCTGGCGCACTATCGCACCGAACTGGACGACGCCATCCTCGAGGGCGAGCTGGATGCGCCCTTCGACATCTTCAAGCGCTATCTGACCCGCGTCGAAGAGCGCACCCGTCATGCGCGGGCGCTGCTCAAGCAGGGCTTCGATTTCACCGTTGATGAGTCCTACGCCTTCGACCGCGAGGAC
>JAWLAT010000007.1:0-212826 GCA_041395325.1 Lysobacterales bacterium | reverse complement strand
GCCAGCTATCTACCCGCGACCCGTCGTCACGTTCAAGCCTACGCGCTCTATTTGCAGCGTCTGAACGGATCGCCGGATATTGCCGGGGTGAGGGCGTTGCTGGCTGAGATGAATCCGATCGAGGATCTCGTCGCGGCCGAGACCCTCGGCTGGCTGCTCAGCGCGCTGGCCGGTGAACCAACCGCCACTGCCGAGCGCAACGACCTGCTGCGGCGCTTGGGCAACCTAGTGGAGGAGACTGCCGGCAGCGCCCGCCTGCAAGTCCCATGGCGGCCAGAAGGTCACCTGGTGCTTTACACCGATGGGGTAGCAGACGCGGTGTTGCTGCAGGCGCTGATCGCCGAACAGCCAGACTCGTCATTGATCCCCAAACTCGTCAAGGGACTGGAGCATCGCCAGCAGCGCGGTCACTGGGGCAGCACGCACCAGAACGCCTTCGTCTTGCTGGCCCTACAGCGCTATTTTCGACAGTTCGAGGCCACTACCCCGGATCTGTTGGCACAAGTCTGGTTGGGTCCTCACTTTGCCGGTGGGCAGGCGTTCGTCGGCCGTGAGCTTGGACAGCACAGCCTGCAGCTGCCGCTGGCCGCATTGGAGGACCGGGATCCGCTGACGCTATCGGCGACAGGCAACGGCCGGCTGTACTACCGCCTGGCGTTGGACTACTTCCCCAAAACAGCACAACTCGAATCGCTGCATCGCGGATTCGGCGTTGCCAGACGTTATGCCGCGATCGACCATGACGACGACGTCGCTCAATTGGCCGATGGCAGTTGGCAGATCCGCGCCGGCGCCCGCGTCAGAGTGGAGCTGAGCCTGGCGCTCTCGGCTCAGCGCTTTCATGTCGCCTTGATTGATCCACTACCGGCCGGGCTGGAAGCCGAGAATCCTGCTCTGACCGAACGCGACGACCACACGCCGACGCCTCGCATCTGGTTTGACCACCAGAGCCTTCGCGACGAGCGCGCCGAGGCCTTCGCAATCAGCCTGCCACCGGGCGAATATCACTACCACTACATCGCCCGCGCCACCACGGTGGGCGATTTCGCCGCACCACCAGCGCGAGCCGAGGAAATGTATGCCCCGGAGACCTTCGGCCGCAGTGCCAGTGCCCGTGTGCGCGTCGTCGAGGTGGGTCAGCCACTGTCGCCTGGCTCGACGGACGCTGGTCCAGCAACGCCGAGGGTGGGCCTGACCCACGTTGCGAGCCATGGCGCTGATCCCAGCGTTCCCAGCGACCCGCACCGCTGACGAAAGCTACTCAAACCCGTTGACAAACAACGGATCACCCGAGGCGTCGCAGTCACCGGCGGGAAGCTGGACCTGGTGCAGGACAAAACGCTGATCGGCGGTGGCGATCGTGGATGATCGCTTGACTTCGGCCTGCAGTTGAAAGCGCTGATCGGAGGATTCCGCCACGGGGTGCAAGTCCCCTTCCACATGGAAGCGTTCGGTGTCGCTTGCAGCCGACCAGGCTGGCGCGCCGAGCAGACACAGCACGATCAGCCATCCGGTCGACCGAAACAGGGTCGATTCGCTGGCGCGTCTGCGAGCCATCTCAGCGATCCTCGGCGAAACCCAGCCGAGCCTCGATGCGCTCCAAGCGGGCCTTCATCTCGGCATTCTCGGCGCTCAGTGCGGCGACGCGATCGGCTTGCACGCTGCCTTCGGCGGCCAGTTGCTGCACGGCATTGGCGAACAGCGCACTGAGTCGCTCATAGCGCACGCCCTCGACCTGTCCGTCTTCGTTGCGAGTCACCAGTCGCTCGTCCAGCACGGCCACTTCTTCGGCGATGAAACCTACGTCTGCACTGTTGTTGTCGTTCCAGCGATAGCTGACCGGGCGCAGACGCAGAATCGCCTCCAGGCCCAGATCGAGATCGGCCACATCGTGCTTGTAGCGCGCACTGGAGGAACAGCTGGCGATCTGGTTGCTGGCATTGCGGCACAGCGAGGTGCTGCCAGCGCTGCCGAGGGTGGTCAGACTGACCTGGCCGGTCGAGGCCACCGTCACGCGCGAGCTGCCACCGGAGAGGAATTGCAGGCCGCCAGCCGCGCCGGCGTAGACCATTCCAGCGTCGTTGGTGCTGGCTGGACTGCGGAAGATCAGGCCACGCGTGTTGGTCGCTGGCGTCGTAAGCACCAGGAAGGCGTCTTCGTCGTTCTCGAAGCTGCCCAGCACGGTCGGCGAGGGATTGGCATTGGGCGTGACACCGGAATCACCTCGCACCACATTCAGATAGCCGCGCGGCGCCGATACCAGTCCGCTGGCGCGCTGCAGCGTCATGCCGCTCTGAGCTCGCACCAGGAAGCTATTGCTACTACGCGAGATGAAGTCCGCGTCCTGCGAGTCGGCCCAGATAAAGGTCCCGGCGTCACCCGACGCTGTGCCGCTGTTGGGAGAACTGAGGCAGGAGAAGCCGTTGCTGCCCACACCGGTGCCGATGCGAACCTTCGCCCGCGTGCCGCCCGCCCAGGACGAAGTTCCCCCTGCGCAATTGTCGGCACCGCCACCGACAGCACTGTTAGTGCCGCGCGCGGTGTTTTGCAGGCCACCCACGATTGCACTGAAGGTACCCACCGTGATGTTTCGGCCCCCTCCGCTGACCGTGCTGTCCACACCCGCCGCCGTGTTCTCCTCGCCACTGCCCACGAAGCTACCGGAAGCCGTCGCGAAGTTGCCCTTGCCCCCGCCGATGCTGCTGAATTGGCCGGTGGCGCGATTGTTGGAGCCGCCCGCGATGACGCTGAAAAAGGCGGTTGCCGAGTTGAAGTGCCCCCCGGAGACTGTGGCGAACGCGGCGTCGCCCGCGGTGCCGGCCTCGTCACCGGCCTGATTGGCATTGCCGCCCGCCACCACGCCATAGTCGTCGCTGACGCGATTGGGTGCGGTGATGTAGATCGGATCGGCGCCAGAGTCGGCACCACCGCCACCGATGACTACGCCACGCGCACCGGCAAGCGCGAGATTGGCGCTGGAGCCCGCGATCACATTGGCAGTGATGGGCAAGCCACCGAAGAGCAGACTGCTGGGCTCCATGCGCAGGCTCTGCGCATTGCCGGCGCGCAGCACCAGCGGCTGTGCATCAATGGTGCCAAGGAAGTTGGTTGACGGGTCGCTGCCGGTATCGCCGGTGCTGCTCCAGCAGGTGCCGATCAGCGGCGCAGCCAGTGCCTTGTTGCGCCCGACCAGATCGCTGAAGACGCCCTCCGCGCCGGCGGGTCGCACCGCCAGGGCCAGCCAGACCTGGTCCTGATCGGCCAGCGGTGCATCGAACTCCAGTTGGAAGCGGCCCCGCTCGACGCGCACCTGATCGAACTGAATCGGCGCCGCGAGTGTCGCCCCCGCCTTCGCATCGGGATAGGGCGTCAGTCGAAAGTCATAGCTGCCCTGCGCCGGTTGGCCGAACTCATCCAGCCGGCCTTCGTAGACATAGCGCTCGGCCGCAGCCGGTGGCGCGACCGACAGGGACACAGTGGCGGCCAATCCCGCCACGATTGCCGATTGCCGAAACCGATTGATGACACCCATCGTCCTCGCCCCTCGCACTGATCCATGCCACCGACGGACGGCCGGCGGCTACTGGGGCGGGACTCTAAGCAGGGGCGACAGGGGCCACTACCCAAAAACACGGGTACGAGGCCGGAAGGGCGAGCGGATCTTGGACCGGCTTGTGCCGCGCACCGGTGCTGGAAAGCTAGTCGCCACAGATCGTTTCGAGCGCCTCGGTAGGGAAGCCCAGTTGGCGAAACACCTCGCGCAGGCGGCGGGCGTAGTCCGGATTAGCCTCTTCCGGCGCGGGCGCCTGGGGCAGCGTGTAGCACAGCGCCGCCACGGTGCCACCATCGGTCAATTCGACGCTGACGATCTCGGGTTGGTAGTCGAGCAGACCGGGCGCCCCGTAGAGCTGCCGCAATTCATCCTGCGTCAGCGCCATCACCATTCCGTAGGCCCGCGCCTGCGGGTCTGCGACCAGCGTCGCGCGCCGTCCGATCCGCAAGGCATGACCCGGCACACTGCCCGCCCGCGGATGCTGCGGCTTGATACCCAGGCTTTTCAGAAGGGTCTGGTCCATGAACAGGCCGTAGAAAAAGGCATCGATTTGTCGCTCACTCATGACTTTGGCCCGCTCACTCGATTGCTGCCGGCATCAGATCGTACGCAAGCAGAGCGTCCTGCCAGAGCAACGTCTTGTTATTCAGGAAATAACTGGACAGCGCGCGGCTCAGTTCCGGAGATGAACAGTCATCGCGCTTGTCAGCCGCGAGCAGCAACGCCGAACTCCATGGGTCCAGTTCTGGCAGCGGAACACCAGGCTCACAGCAACCATAGCCATCGAAGGAAATTCGGACCAAGTGAAGTCCGCCGCCTTTGCCGATCGAGAAATCGGCAAAAACTGCATCGTCCTGCAAGGACAAACAGATTCGGCATGGCCGCGTCGGTGCCGGTTCACAAGCCCTGATCTGCAACAGTGCACCCTCGTACTGAACCGCAAAACAGTATCAGGACCGGCTCGACACCAATTCGGCTCGCACCGAGGACCTACCGCTACTCCGTGGATCTGGGCGATTACAAGCGCGGGTCCACCGGCTCGCTCTCCAGCGCCAGAATGCCGAACACGCATTCGTGTACCCGGTACAAGCCCTGTTGTTCGACGAAGCGGTGCAGCGCTTCATGTCCGAGGGCGTACTCGCGTAGTGCCAGCGCTCGCTTGCGACCGAGGCTGCGCTGGCGCAGGCGCTCGAGATTGCCCGGCTCGGTGTAGGTCGGGCCGTAGATGATCCGCAGATACTCGCGTCCGCGGCACTTGATCGCCGGCTGCACCAGCCCTCGACGGCCGCTGACCAGTCCGGCCAGCGGCTTGACCACCATGCCTTCGCCGTCGGCAGCCGTGATCTGCTCCCACCACTGCGTTGCTGCCGCCACGCTGGACTCGTCGCCCAGGTCGACCCATTGCCGATCGGTACGCCGCAGCAAGGACGGATCGGCTGCGACCAGACGGTCGATCTGTTCCAGCTGCCAGCCGTGATCGTGCTCAAGCCCGACCCCGCCCTCCCAGGCCAACAACTGGAAGGGTGCGATGCGCAGATCGTCCAGGCTCTCGACGGTCCAGCAGTAACGCCGGTAGGCGGCGATGTAGTCCTCGACCGCGCTGGCGCGGTCGCGCGCCGACTCAAGCAGCGCCTGCACCGGCAGGCCCCGTGCGCTGGCGGCGTCGAGCGAGGTGGTCGCGCCGGCCAGGGCCGCAGTGGCGGCAGCACCGGTGCGCGCATATTGCAGCCGCAACAGATCGCCGGCCTTGGCCGACCACGGCAGCAGTTCGGTGTCGATCGCGATCCAATCGCTGGCCAGGCTCTGCCACAACCCGCTCGCCTCGAGCGCCGCATCGAGTCGCTGCAGCAGACCGGACTCCTGCGTTGGATCGCCGAAGAAGCGGCGACCGGTGCGGGTGTAGATCACGCCACGTCCGTCGTCGCCGATGCCGAAGCGACGCCGGGCAACGGCTTCGTCGCGGCACAGCACGATCACGGCCCGCGAGCCCATGTGCTTTTCCTGGCAGATCAGCCGCTCGACGCCTTCCTTGGCGTAGTAGGCGAAGGCCTCGGCCGGACGCTCCAGCAGCGGCCCCTCGCCGGCCGTCGCCGGTGGTGCCATGGTTGGCGGCAAATAGATCAGCCAGCGCGGATCGACCGCGAAGCGGCTCATCAGCTCCAGCGCGGCGAGCGCATTTTCCTCGCGAATGGTCACGCTGCGACCCAGACGCGGCGTCAGCACGCGCTTGCCGAGCACATCGTCGATGTCCAGTACCAGCGCCTCGCGGGTCTGTTCTGGCGGCTGCAGCGGCTTGATCGGCTCGTAATGGACGCGCGCGGCCGGCACCTGCACCAGCTCGCGCTCGGGGTAGCGCAGCGCGGTCAGGGCGCCGCCGAAGACGCAGCCGGTGTCGATGCAAATCGTGCGATTGACCCATTCGGCCTGCGGCACCGGCGTATGGCCGTAGACCACCATCGCCTGACCGCGATACTCGGCCGCCCAGTCGTAGCGCACCGGCAAGCCGTACTCGTCGGTTTCGCCGGTGGTTTCGCCGTACATCGCAAAGGCCCGTACCGCACCGGAGGTTCGGCCCTGCAGCTCGGCCTTCATGCCGGCGTGGGCCACGACCAACCTGCCCTCGTCCAGCAGCAGATGACTGATCAGGCCGTAGACGAAATCGGCCACCTGCTTGCCGAATTCTGCTGGCTCGGCCTCCATCTGCTGCAGCGTTTCGGCCAGGCCGTGACTGACCCGCACCTTCTCGCCACGCAGATGACGCATCAGCTTGGCATCGTGATTGCCCGGCACGCACAGGGCGCTGCCGCTCTCGACCATGTGCATCACCAGCCGCAGAACGCCCGGCGAATCCGGACCACGATCGACCAGGTCACCGAGGAAGATCGCCCTCCGGCCCTCCGGGGGCGTCACCTGTGGGTGCTCGCGCGAGCCAGTCACGGTGTAGCCCAGTTCGCGCAGCAGCGTCAGGGTCTCCTCCAGGCAGCCATGTATGTCGCCGATGATGTCGAAGGGACCGTGCTCGTCGCGGCGGTCATTCCACAAGCGCTGGCGAGTGATCGTGGCCGCTTCGACGTCCTCGACACTTCGCAGCACATGCACATTGCGAAAGCCCTCGCGGCCCAGTCCGCGCAGCGAGCGCTGCATGGCACGACGCTGGTTGCGCACCACGTGCGGACCGAAGTCGCGATCGGCACGGCTGGCATTGCGCTCTTGGCACACTGCTTCGGGCAGGTCGAAGACCAGGGCCACCGGCAGCACGTGGTATTGCCGGGCCAATGCAACCAGCGACTTGCGGTCTTCCGGCCGCACATTGGTGGCATCGATGACCGTCAGCTTGCCAGCCGCCAGCCGTTTGCCGACGATGAAAGCCAGCACCTCGAAGGCGGCCGGCGTCGCGCTCTGATCGTTCTCGTCGTCGCTGACCAGCGCCCGGCAATAGTCCGAGGAAACCACCTCGGTGGGCTTGAAATGGCGCCGTGCGAAGCTGGACTTGCCAGCCCCGGAAGGCCCGACCAGCACGACCAGTGAAAGCTCCGGCAGATTGATGATGCTCATCGGACGAAGATCCCCAGCTGCGTCGGCGGGCCCAGATCGGGATCGACCTCACCGATGGGGTGGAACTCGACCTGGTAGCCATGGCGCTGCGCGACCGCTGTTGCCCAGTCACGAAACTCCGCTCGGGTCCATTCGAAACGATGGTCACGATGCCGCAACTGGCCCGGGCGCATCCCGGCGAAACGGGCGTTGAACTCGACGTTCGGCGTGCTGATCAGCACCGCACCGGGCCTGGCGAACTCAAACAGACTGCGCTCAAAGGCGGCCAATCGCGGCGCATCGATGTGCTCGATGACTTCGATCGCACAGGCGGCGTCGAAGCCGGCCATCCGCGCATCGCGATAGACCAGGCTGCCAACCGCCAGCTCGATGCGCTCACGTTGGCGCGCCGGCAATTGCTCCAGGCGCAAGCGCTGCGCGGCGCGTTGCAGTGCCAGCGAGCTGACGTCGATACCGAGCAGGCGCTCGAAGCTGCGTTGCTTCAGCAAGCGGCCCAGCAGCCGGCCTTCACCGCAGCCCACGTCCAGCACCGAACGCGCCTGCAGTCTCAGCAGGTGTTCCTCTATCGCCGCCATGCGCTGATCGTTGAGGCTGATGCGCCGCTCCAGGGCGGCTTCATCCGAACCTTCGGTCTCGCTGGCCTGCTCGAGCTCGGTCTCGCCGGTGCCGAGCAGCTTGCCCAGCGCCTCGCCGACCAGCGAACGCTGTCGACGCAGATAGGCCGACAGGATCCAGTCACGCTGCGGATGACTGGCCAACCAGTCTCCGCCGCGTGCGACCAGCTTGTCGACCTCATCACTGCCGACGTAGTAGTGCTTGTCGCCATCGATGGCCGGCAGCAGCACATAGAGCTGGCTGAGCACCTCGGACAGCCGGGCGGTGGTCTGCAGTTGCAGCGAGAAGTACGGACTTTCGCCCCATTCCGGAAACTGCGGATCAAGCGGCAGGCGCTGGATCTCGACGGTGTATCCCAAGGGTTCGAAGCAGTCGCGCAGTCGCTGGCCGTCGCCGCCACAACGCAGGACCGGAATCTCCACCCCCAGCGGAATGGCAGTCGCCGCCAGCTCCGGCCGATCGCGGCTGCGGCCGGCCAGCGCGCTGGAAAACAGCTGCGCCAGTGCCACGGCAAGGAAGGAGGACGCGACATAGGGCCGATCATTGACGTACTGGGTCAGGCCACCGTCGCCATCCCCGCCGCGTCGTACCAGTGCCACCGGATCGACCTCCAGCAACAACAACAGACTGCAGCGTTCGGCGCTCGCCTCCGGATAGCAGATATGCGCTTGCCCGAAACTCAGCTCGGCCGACTGTACCCGTGCGGGATTCTTGGCCAGCAGGTAGCCCAGATCGGTCGCGGGCTGATGGGTGGTGGTGAGCTTGAGGAGCATGAATCGATTTCGCCGGCCTGATAGGCGCCATGTCGGGGCGCGCAGTGTGACAGGCGAGTGCGATCAGGCAAGGCCTGACAGCGTCATGTGGCTTCGGCTTCTGCCCAGACGTGGCAGCAAGCGATTGTCACTTGGCCGTGCCAGGCAGGGAACGTCTTCGGTCAGGCCATGCTCCAACACCTGGAGCACCAACTCCACACCCGTCGGCGATAGTTCATCAAGCCGCGCTACAATGGGCGGCTGACCCGATCGGTTGATTCGTCGCTTGCCCCTGGCAGGTGACGGTTCCGCGCGTGTCGACCCCTACTCCGCTCTGACGAGCCACCTGGCCCTGAACCATGACCAACAAGTTGCGCAACATCGCCATCATCGCCCACGTCGACCACGGCAAGACCACACTGGTCGATCAGCTGCTGAAGCAGTCCGGCACGCTGAATGAGCGCGACAAGGTCCCGGACCGGGTGATGGACTCCAACGATCTGGAGCGCGAGCGCGGCATCACGATCCTGTCGAAGAACACGGCGATCTCCTGGAACGACTGGCGCATCAACATCGTCGACACCCCGGGCCATGCCGACTTCGGCGGCGAGGTGGAGCGCGTGCTCTCGATGGTCGATTCGGTGCTGCTGCTGGTCGATGCGGTCGACGGGCCCATGCCACAGACCCGCTTCGTCACCCAGAAGGCCTTCCAGCAGGGCCTCAACCCGATCGTCGTGGTCAACAAGATCGACCGCCCCGGCGCGCGTCCGGACTGGGTGATCAACCAGACCTTCGATCTGTTCGATCGGCTCGGCGCCACCGACGAGCAGCTGGACTTCCCGGTGATTTACACCTCGGCGCTGCACGGCTACGCCGGCAACTCGGCCGACATCCGCGAAGGCAACATGGATGCGCTGTTCCAGATCATCACCGAGCGCGTGCCGGCACCGCCGGTGGAGCCCGATGGTCCCTTCCAGATGCGCATCACCTCGCTGGATTACTCCAGCTACGTCGGCATCATCGGCGTGGGCCGGGTGCAGCGCGGCCGCGTCAAGCCGAACATGAACATCACGGTAATCGACCGTGAGGGCAAGCGACGCAATGGTCGCGTACTGCAGGTGCTGGGCTTCCACGGCCTGGAGCGGCGTGAGGTCAGCAGCGCCGAAGCCGGCGACATCATCGCCATCACCGGCGTGGAGAACCTGGGCATCTCCGACACGCTGTGCGATCCGACCGCGGTCGAGGCACTGCCGGCGCTGACCGTCGACGAGCCGACGATCAGCATGTTCTTCCGGGTCAACGACTCGCCCTTCGCCGGTCGCGACGGCAAGTTCCTCACCAGCCGGCAGATCCGCGAGCGTTTGACCCGCGAGACGCTGCACAACGTGGCCCTGCAGGTCGAAGACACCATCGACCCGGACACCTTCAAGGTCTCCGGTCGCGGCGAGCTGCATCTGTCGATCCTGATCGAGACGATGCGTCGCGAGGGCTACGAGATCGCGGTGTCGCGACCGGAAGTGATCGTCAAGGAAATCGACGGCCAGCTGATGGAGCCCTACGAGCAACTGGTGCTGGACATGGACGAGGCCTACCAGGGCGGCGTCATCGAGCGCCTGGGCGAGCGCAAGGCCGAGCTGCGCAACCTGGAGCCGGATGGCAAGGGCCGGGTGCGGCTGGAGTACATGGTGCCGGCGCGTGGCCTGATCGGTTTCCAGACCGAGTTCCGCACGTTGACGGCCGGTACCGGCCTGATGTTCCACGTCTTCGATCACTACGGCCCGCGCTTTGCCGGCGTCATCGGCAAGCGCCCCAACGGCGTGATGATCAGCAACGGCATGGGCGTGGCTCCGGCCTACTCGCTGTTCAATCTGCAGGAACGTGGCCGCATGCTGATCAGCGCCAACGAGGAGGTCTACGAAGGCATGCTGGTAGGCATCCATGCCAAGGACAATGACCTCACCGTCAATCCGCTCAAGGCCAAGCAGCTGACCAACTTCCGCGCCGCCGGAAAGGACGACAATCTTGGCCTGACGCCACCGGTCAAGCTCAGCCTGGAGCAGGCACTGGAGTTCATCGACGACGACGAACTGGTCGAGGTCACGCCGAAGGCGGTGCGCCTGCGCAAGAAGCTGCTGACCGAGAACGAGCGCAAGCAGGCCTCGCGCAAGGCCGGCTGAGGTTCAACACGGCCGCCCGGCTGCGATCAGCCGGGCGTTGCCGGCGCCATTCCGGCGCTGTCCAGCTGACCGGCGTGGTCCTCCGAGCGGACCCGGTCCCACAGGTGCTCGAGCTGGGCAAAGGTCAGCTGTTCCAGTCCGCCGACCGGCTCGGCCAGCTGCTCCATGCGACGGAAACGGCGTTCGAACTTGGCATTGCAGCCGCGCAAGGCGGCGCCATAGTCGACATCCAGATGGCGCGCCAGATTGACCAGCACGAAGGCGACGTCGCCCAACTCGTCCTGCACCCGTGCCGACGGCGCCTTGGCGGCCAGTTCGGCCCGCAGCTCACCGATCTCCTCCTGCAGCTTGGCCAGCACCGAGTCCACATCGGGCCACTCGAAACCGGCTCTGGCCGCCTGCTTCTGCAACTTGTGCGCCCGCAGCCATTCCGGCAAGCCGCGTGACACCGCATCCAAACGACTGCCCTGCCGGCCGCGCTCGGCGGCCTTCATCTGCTCCCACGCCTCGGTCTGCGCCGCTGCCGATCTGACCTCCGCGTCGCCGAAGACGTGCGGATGGCGGCGGATCATCTTGTCGTTGATCGCGCGCACCACATCGCCGAAGTCGAACAGTCCGGCCTCCTGCCCCATCTGCGCGTGAAAGACCACCTGCAGCAACAGGTCGCCCAGCTCGTCGACCAGTTCGGCCATCGAGCCACGCTCGATCGCATCGGCCACCTCATAGGCCTCCTCGATCGTGTAGGGCGCCACCGAACGGAAGTCCTGTTCCAGGTCCCAGGGGCAACCACCCTCAGGATTGCGCAGACGCGCCATGATCTGCAGCAGGTCGGCGATCTCGCGGGTGGCTTGCATCGCAACTCCGGCAACTGGGCAGCAAGGAAGGGAGCGGCAGTGTAGCCTCTGCCGCCTCAGCGACCGCCGCCCTCGTTGGAGATTGCGCTTGACCCGATCCGCCTCGCCTTCCCGACCGCTGCTGGTCCGCTGTGGCGCCATGGGCGACATGGTGCTGCTGCAGCCATTGCTGGCCCGGCTGGCACAGCGCTACGGCAGCCCGGTCGACGTGCTGTCCTCCGGCGGCTGGACCCGACCACTGCTGCAAGGCCAGCCGCAGGTGGGCGAGATCCTGCTGCTGCAGTCGCGCAAGCGGCCGTACTGGATCAGTCCGGATCAATGGCGGATGGTCGCCACGCTGCGAGCTCGTCCGCCTGGCCCGGTGTATTTCTGCGACGACACGCCCCAGACGCTGGCCATTCTGCGTCGCGGTGGCATCGGCGACGCCGATCGGGTCGATGCCTACTCGGCTGGTCTGCGCGAGGCCGACGTGTCCGAGCATTGGCTGGACCGCTGGCGCACGCTGGCCGAACGCTCACCGGCGCGCTGGCCGGCCCCCATCGACTCGCCACCACCAGACGGCTTTGCGCCCCGATTCGTGGTCGCCGCAAGCGACGAACAGGATCTGCAGGACTGGCTGACCCAGCGCGGCTGGCAGGAATCGCCGCTGGTGTTGCTGCAGCCCGGCAACAAGCGCACGCTCAAGCACGGCACCGGCGCCTCGCGGCAGCACCACAAGTACTGGCCTGAAGCGCATTGGGCGGAGGTCGCCGCGCAGGTGGCGGCTCGTTCTACCACTGCGCAGCTGCTGCTATGCGGCGCCCCGCCCGAACACGACTTCCTGGAGCAGATCCATGCCGCCTGCATGGCACGCGGTCTGACCGGTCGCGTCCACAACCTGGCACTGGATCTGCCAATCCCACGGCTGATGGCGCTGTGCGCGCGGGCCACCGGCATGATTTCGATCGACACCGGACCTGCGCATCTGGCCGCGTCCGTCGGCTGCCCGCTGGTCGTGCTGTTCGGCGCTGCTCCGCCAGCCAAATGGGCCCCGCGCAGTGATCGCTCGGCTGTGTTGTGCGTGGGTGGCGACCGCGGCCGCAAGCGCGTCGCGGAGATCGCCGAGGCGGAAGTGATCGAGGCTTGGGAGCAGCTGGGCACGGGAGTCTGAGGCGCCAGGAATATCGCCCCTGGGAACGCCGACGTCCTCGTCGGCGCTCGTTGCCTTGCCTTGCCGTTTCGCTCCACGTGGAGAGATACGCCTCCAGCAGCGCACGCTTCTTCGTCGAAGCCCCCTAGCCGGCGAGGACGCCGGCGCTCCCAGGAAGAGCAACATCGGCGTGTCGCCAGCGGCCCACTCTTGCCCTGTCCACGGATCCACGCGGACTAGGCGACCGAGCGCGCGAGCTCGGTCCGATCTCCCTGAACCCTCAGCCCTGACCCCTCAGCCCTGAACCTCAGCGCACCACCAGCACCGGCACCTTCGAATGGGTCAGCACCCGGGTCGTCTCGCTGCCCAGGATCAGCCCGGACAGGCCGCGCCGGCCATGTGAGGCCATCACCACCAGATCGCAACCGCGGCGTTCGGCAACATCCAGAATCAGTCGATAGGGGTCGTCACTAAGCGCCCATTCCAGCTCGCAGGGTATGCCGGCTTCGTCGCTGGTCTGCCGCACCTGCGCCAACACATGCTCGGCTTCAACCTTGGCCCGCTCCTGATATTCCTCCAGCGTCGGCAGGTAATAGATCGGCGCAATGGCCTCCACCGGCGGCACATAGTTCGCCACCGCGTAGACGGCGGTCAGTTCGGCGCCGAGATAGCGCGCCAGGCGCACGCCTTCGTCGATGGCCTTGTGCGACAGGTCCGATCCATCGGTGCAAACGAGCAGGTGCTTGTACATGACCGCTTCCCTTGGGCGATGAGCCAGAGTGTACGGCAGGGCTCCGATGATCGTGTGCGGGCGGGCGGCCTCGGCCTGCCGAGAGGCCCAAACCTTCCCGATTTCCGACCGCCGTGAGGCGCTGGTAGCGCAACCCTGAACCTGTCCCGCCGAAACGGACGCCAGGAAGCGATACTTCGATCGCCACCTGGAGGTTCCCATGCAACGAATTGCACGTCGTCGCTACACCGACGACTTCAAGTCTCAGGCCGTGGCCTTGGCCGAATCGGTCGGTCCGGCCGAGGCGTCCCGGCAGTTGGATATGTCGGTCAAGACGTTGGCCAACTGGCTGACTGCTGCCCGTGCCGGTCAGCCGCTGAGTTCACCTGGCCGCAAGCCGGTCAGCGACATGGAGGCCGAGTTGGCTCGGCTGCGGGCTGAAAATGCCACGCTCAAGATGGAGCGCGAGATCTTAAAAAAAGCGACGGCGTTCTTTGCCAAGGAGTCCAAGTGAGGTACGCCTTCGTCGCTCGTGAACGGACTCGCTATCCGGTCCGGATGCTGTGTCGCCTGCTGGCGGTGTCGGTGTCCGGATTTCATGGTTCCTTGCATCGCCAACGCCGCCCAGACCCGGACCTAGCCGTGCGCGCTGATCTGCGCTCGATCCACGCCAGCAGTCGTGGCACTTATGGTCGCCCACGCCTGGTGCATGCCTTGCGGGCTCGTGCTCATGCTGTCGGGCCCAAGCGTGTGGCCCGGCTGATGCGTGAGGAAGGGCTTGCTGGCAAGGTCAAGGGACGCTTCAAGCCTCGGACCACCGACAGCCGACACCGCCGCCCGCTGGTGGAGAACCGGCTGGATCGACGTTTCGCAGTGGACAGCCCGGTGCCGGCCTGGGTCGGGGACATCACCTATCTGCCGACTCGAGAGGGCTGGCTGTACCTGGCCACGGTGATCGACCTGCGCACTCGGTTCGGCAACTCGAATCAGTCGACAGTCGTCCGAGCCCATTCCAGACGCTGGTGCCGGCTTCGTGAACGCTGGTCAGCCTCGCCAGTTGCGCCAAAACATGTTCGGCTTCGACCGTGGCAGTCTGGTATTCCGCCAGTCGGCGGATTTCGGAAAGACACTGACCGCACATGGCTTCGTGCCGAGCATGAGTTGGCAAGGGCAGACGGCTGGGACAACGCCGTAGCCGAGATAGCGCGCCAGGCGCACACCTTCGTCGATGGCCTTGTGCGACAGGTCCGATCCATCGCCGCAGACCACGCCGCCATCGCCAGCTATATGACCGCTTCCCTGGGCAATGAGCCGGTGTGCACTCCGCTCTCGGATATCGGTCGCCAAACGACTACGCCACCTCTGTGAGGCCGCGTGACCCGATGTGCTTCTTGGCGTCCGTTCTCAGGGGGCAGGTTCACCCCTCCCCAACCCTCCCCTCCGCCTGCGGCGCAAGGGAGGGAGCCATACAGCGACGACCACAATCCTGCGAGTCGGACTGGGCGAACGCGTGGCGACACAGCCCTCGACGCCGTTTCACACGGTATTGGAGTGGGGCAGACGCGTGGCACATGACTACCGAGCGCGTCGGGCCCATGACAAAAGCCGACCAGACGCTATAGTCGCAAGCCGCCGTGTCCGGGCTGTCTCGGGCCGGAATCTGTTGTCGCGTTCAGGAGCACCGTGTCGATGCCTGCCCATTTGCCGCTTTTCCCCGATATCGAACCGCACGACCAGGGCCGCTTGCCGGTCGGTGACGGTCACGAGCTGTACTACGAGGTCAGTGGCAATCCACGCGGCAAACCGGTGGTTTTCCTGCATGGCGGTCCTGGCGGCGGCTCGCCGCCCAAGGCGCGACGCTTCTTCGACCCCTCCCGCTACCGCATCGTGCTATTCGACCAGCGCGGGGCCGGTCGCTCCACGCCCGCGGCATCACTGGTCGCCAACACGACCTGGGATCTGGTGGCCGACATCGAGCGATTGCGCCGGCATCTGGGCATCGACCGCTGGCAGGTCTTTGGGGGCTCCTGGGGCAGTACGCTGGCGTTGGCCTATGCCCAGACGCACCCGGATGCCGTCACCGAACTGGTTCTGCGGGGCATCTTCCTGCTGCGTCGCAGCGAGTTGCTGTGGTTTTACCAGCACGGCGCCAGCGAGCTCTATCCGGACCGCTGGGAGGACTATCTGGCAGCGATTCCCGAGCCCGAGCGAGGCGACCTGATCGGCGCTTATCACCGTCGTCTGACGGCCGACGATCCGGCGGTGCAGCTGGCGGCGGCACGGGCCTGGTCGAAATGGGAAGCACGCACCAGCTTCCTGCTGCCCGAACCGGCCTACGAGGCGGCCTTCGATGCCGATGCGCAGGCGCTGGCCTTCGCCCGCATCGAGTGCCACTACTTCGTCAATGCCGGCTTCATGCAGCGTGAGGGTCAGCTGCTGCAGGACGTTAACCGGATCCGCCATATCCCCGCCGTCATTGTGCAAGGCCGCTACGACGTGGTCTGTCCGCTGCGCAGCGCCTGGGACCTGCATCGGGTCTGGCCGGAGGCCGATCTGACCATCGTCGGTGACGCCGGTCACTCCGCCTTCGAGAGCGGCATTGCCAGTGCGCTCATCGATGCCACCAACCGTTTTGCCGGCTGACAGCTGACCCCAGGGGGTATCCGAACATGAAATCCATCACCCTGCTCTCGGCACTGCTGCTGATCCCAGGCTTCGCGACCGCACAAGCACCGGAATCGGCTGGCGCGTCCGCCGCTGCCTTGCAGCCCAAGGTGATCGAATGGCGACGCGACTTCCATCGCCATCCGGAACTGGGCAATCGCGAGTTCCGCAGCAGCGAGCGCATTGCCGAGCACCTGAAGTCTTTGGGCCTGCAGGTGGAGACGGGCGTGGCCCATACCGGCGTCGTGGCCTTGCTCGAAGGCGCCCGGCCGGGACCGCGACTGGCCTTGCGCGCCGACATGGATGCGCTGCCGGTGACCGAACAAACCGGCCTGCCCTTTGCCTCCACCGCCACCGGCGAATTCCGCGGCGAACAGGTGGGCGTGATGCACGCCTGTGGTCATGACGGTCATATGGCGATTCTGCTGGGTGTCGCCGAAGCCCTGGCCGAGCGGCGTCAGTCCCTGGCCGGCTCGGTGCTGTTCATCTTTCAGCCCTCCGAGGAAGGTCCGCCTGAAGGCGAGGAAGGCGGCGCCAAGCTGATGCTGGCCGAGGGCCTGTTCCAGCGCTACGCCCCGGATGCCATCGTCGGCCTGCATCTGCTGTCGAACTTCCCGGTCGGCACCGTGGCCGTGCGGCCTGGTCCGATCATGGCCGAATCCGACAGCTTTCAGATCGTCGTCGAGGGCCGGCAGACCCACGGCTCGCGACCCTGGAGCGGGGTCGATCCGGTGCTGGTGGGTGCGCGCATCATCGATGGGCTGCAGAGCATCGTGAGCCGCCGAGTGGACTTGACCCGCTCGCCGGCGGTGGTCTCTGTGGGTGCGGTCAAGGCCGGCATCCGCTACAACATCATCCCCGACCGGATGGAACTGCTGGGCACGATCCGCAGCTTCGAGGACGATGTGCGCGAGGCCATCTTTGCCGACGTGCAGCAGATCGCCGAGCACACAGCGCAGGCCCATGGCGCCAGCGCCAGCGTGAAGATCGATCGGCATACGGTGGTGCTGGTCAATGATTCGGCGCTCAGTGCCCAGCTGCGTCCATCGCTGGAACGGGCCTTGGGCGCCGACCAGGTGCTGACCGCACCGATGTCCACGGTGGCCGAAGACTTCGCCTACTTCGCCGAGGAGATTCCCGGCTACTACTACTTCGTCGGCTCGACGCCGCTCTCGCAAGACCCGGCCACCGCGCCGACCAACCACTCGCCGCTGTTCGATATCGACGAGGATGCCCTGCAGGTCGGCGTGCACAGCCTGCTGCAGCTGTCGCTCGACTATCTGGGTGCGAACACCCAACCCTGATGCCACTGGCCAGCGTCAACGGCACCGAGATCCACTACGACCAGCACGGCGAGGGTCCCCCGGTGCTGCTGTTGCATGGGCTGGGCTCCAGCGGTGCCGATTGGGCCTTCCAGCTGCCGGCGCTGCGTTCACACTATCGACTGATCGTACCGGACCTGCGTGGCTCCGGCCTCAGCGGCAAGCCCGCCGGGCCCTACGCCATTGATCAGTTCGCTGCCGATCTGTGGGCCCTGCTGGACCATCTGCAGCTGAAGCAGTGCCAGCTGATCGGGTTTTCGCTGGGTGGGGCGGTGGCGCTGGAGATGGCCCTGCAACGCCCGGAAGCAGTACCCAGTCTGTGCACGATCAACGCGCTGCCCAGCTATCGCATCGACCACTGGCGCAAGTGGCTCGAGGCGCATGGCCAGTTGGCCCTGGTGCGCTGGCTTGGCCTGCCGCGGGCGGCCCGGCTGGTGGCCGGGCGGTTGTTCCCCTTGCCGCACCAGGCGGCCATGCGGCGACGAGTTGAGGAAGTGGTGGGTGCCAACGCACGTCGCCCCTATCTGGACACCGTGCGCGCATTGATCGGCTGGTGCGCGGCCGAACGCCTGCCCCAGTTGCGCGCCCGCATGCTGATGCTGTCGGCCGAGTTCGACTACACCCCGCTCGTCGAGAAGCAGACCTGGGCCGAGCGCATTGGCGCCGAGCACCGCAGTGTCCGCGGCTCGCGTCACGGCACGCCCTTCGACAGCATCCAGGCCACCAACGCCTGCCTGCTGGCCCATCTCGGTGGCCTGCCGCTGCCCGACCCCGATCAGCTGCACATTGACCGGCCTGAGCACACCCCGCAGCTGGCGCCGGATTGATGGGCAGGCGGCTTGCGCCGCCTGCAGGGCCCAGGGCTCAGGGCCCAGGGCCCAGATCGACCCTCAAGGGCCTGGCGACTCACCGAAAGCGTCGAGACGGTTCCGACCTAGCCGGCGCTCTACTGGGCCCTGGGCCCTAGGCCCTGGGCCCTGACTTCAATGCCGCACCGCACCTTGATTCCGATCGCTGGCAGGCGCAGTCTGGACCCATCCCAGGCAGCGAGGTGGCGATCATGCCCAGACCAGCAGCCGACAACGGCGGCCCGCCCAGACGGGCCCTGCTCAGCGCCGCCGAAATCGACCAGATGTATGGCCTCGAACCGGTCTTCGAACCGGGACGCGATCGGCGGTTGTTGCCGCTGACACATGTGCACAGCGTGTGCTGCCCGCACTGCTGGCAGGCCTTCGACACCGCTTTCGAGGCCATGGCCACCGAACAGGATCGCATCGAGGATTGCCCCCACTGCTGCGGACCGATTCAGCTGTTCCTGCGTCAAGACGAACTGGGCCGGCAGGAACTGAGCGTGGAGTCGGCCAGCTGAAACGCCTGGCGCACGGCACGCCGTGCGCCGCACTTGATACGGTGGCGACTCAGATCAGCTTCAGCTCCAACGCCTTCAGCACCGCCCGAGTGCGATCGCGGACGCCGATCTTGGAGAGAATGTTGGAGACGTGGTTCTTCACGGTGCCTTCAGCGACGTCCAGCGAACGGGCGATTTCCTTGTTGCTGTAGCCGCCGGCCATCAGCCGCAGGATCTCTGTTTCGCGCTCGGTCAGCGGATCGGGCTGATCCAGACTGGCGAAACGGTTGTCCAGGTTCTCGATGCCCTTGAGCAGCCGCTCGGTGACCGCCGGCTGTACCAGCGAGCCGCCGCCAGCCACCGTTTGGATAGCTCCGACCAATTGCTGCAGAGACACGTCCTTGAGCAGGAAACCGCGGGCCCCGGCGCGCATGCCTTCCAGGACCAGCTGATCGTCGTCAAAGGTGGTCAGGATGATGGTCGGTGGCAGCTTGCCAGCGGCGCCCAACTCCTTCAGCACGTCGATGCCGGACTTGCCCGGCATGCGGATGTCCAGCAGCACCACATCGGGACCGGCCGCCGGAATCTGCTCGATGGCTTCATTGCCATCGCTGGCCTCGCCGATGATGTGAATCTGTTCGGCCAGCTCCAGCAGGCTGCGAATCCCCTGGCGCACCAGGGTCTGATCATCCACCAGGAACACATTGATCACGCTCGAGACTCCATCGGTAGCCATGCCATCAGTACGAAACCCATGCCGGGACTGCTTTCCACATCCAGATGACCGCCCAGCTGGGCCACCCGTTCCTGCATGCCCTTGAGGCCATTGCCGGCCTTCAGTTGCGTGGTGCCACGCCCATCGTCACGCGCGACGACTTCAACACCCTCTTCACTGGGCCGCAGATCGATCCACAGATTGTTGGCCTGCGCGTGCTTGACCGCATTGGTGATGGCCTCCTGCGCCAGCCGCAGCACCACCTGGGCCTGGCGCGGATCCACCTGCAACGCCGATTCGGGCAGACGCAGGTGAATGGCCGGTCGCGGCAGCCCCTCGGTCAGTCGCTCCAGCGCCTGACCGATGTCGACCTTGTCACCCTCTCGCAGCGTGCTGACCACCTGCCGCACATCGGCCAGCAGCAACTTGCTCAGCGCCTGGGCACGTTCGACATGCGCGAGCGCCTTGCCATCGACCAGATGGCTGGCCACTTCCAGATTCAGGCTCAACGCGGTCAGATGGTGGCCCACCAGATCGTGCAACTCGCGCGAGATCCGCAGCCGCTCGCTGGTGCGCTCGCTCTCGGCCAGCATCAACTGGGTGGCACGCAGCTCGGCATTGACCCGCCACAACTCCTCGCGATCCTCGGCCTGCCGTCGGGCCACCACCGAGGTGATGAAGGCGAAACTGGAAAAACCCAGGTAGAGACCCGCCTGCAGCAGCGCCTCCAGCAACGAGAAATCGGCGCGGCTGACGAAGACCGGGATCATCGCCAGGCTCTGCAGCACCAGCCAGGTGATCGCCCAGTTCAGCGTCAACGCCCACGGCAGCACACCGGCCGACACCAGCAGCAGGATCGCCCCGATGCCACCCTGGGTCAGATAGCTCACCGCCACTGCAGCCGCCGCCATGATCGGCAGCAGCAACAGAAAGACCCAGCGCCGACCCTCGCCGGCCAGTTCGCGGGTGGCCAGCCAGTAGGCCGCCCCGAAGGCCAGCCAGGCGGTCCACCAGCCCAGCACGGTCAGGCCCTGCGGGTTGCTGTCAAACAGCCGGCTGCGCAACAGCAGCGGCACGCCGACGCACATCCAGGTGAACAGACCGGCGTAGCGCAGCAGCCGCAGATGGCCTTGCTGCAGCGCGCTCACGGGGATACTCCAGCAAGCCCGGCGGCAGCCGCGCGCCGTCCCCGACCGTGGCCGGTTTCCGTCATCTCAATGGCTGCGGTCGCATCATCCAGCTAGCCTAAGACCTTTGGAGAGCCGCTTGCCAGCGACAATGGTCACGGTGTAGCCCAGTGGCGCCCGCGAGACAGCCAGCAGCAAGGCGTGCTGCCTTGGAGTGCCCCAACATGCGATACTCCTTACTTCGCTGGCTCGGCCGCACCGTCATGGCTGCTCTCGCCGCCGGCAACGGCGCGATCAACGCGCGCCGCCCGCCGGTTGACCGCCTAGCTGGCGTGCAACACCACACTGAGGAACCCGCTGATGTCGATCACGCTGCGTGATGTCGAGGAACAGGATCTGGAGAACATCCTTGGCCTCAACAATGCCGCTGGCGTATCGATTCTGCCGATCAGCATGCGCCGTTTGCAGCAGCTGGAACGCGTGTCGCGCTACTTCCGCCTGGCCGAGGTCAACGGCGAGATCGCCGGGTTCCTCGTTGGACTGACCCCGGATGCGGACTACGACAGCCCCAATTTTCTGTGGTTTCAGGAACGCTATGCCGATGGCGGCTTCCTCTACATCGATCGCGTCGTGGTTGACGACCGCTTTCGCCGTCACGGTATTGGCCGGGTGCTCTACTGTGACGTGCTCAGCTTCGCCGAAGTCCGTTTCCCGACACTCTGTTGCGAGGTCTTCATCGAGCCCCGCGACGACGTGTCCCTGATCTTCTTCGGCACCAATGACTTCACCGAAGTCGGTCAGCAGCAACTGGCCGGTGGTCGCCAGGTCAGCCTGATGACCAAGCCACTGCGTCCCTTCGAATTCGTCCAGCAGAGTTATCTGGATGGCAAGAGTGCCGCGCAGTTGCCCGCCTATGTCCGCGAAGATCGCATCAGCCGGCGTGAGGCCCGCTGGGCCGCACGGATGAGCGCATGAGCGAGTCCAGCCCGGCGCTGTCGCCGGAGGTCGATCAGGGCCAGCCTTGCGAACTGCGGCAAGCCCAGTTCGGCCTGTTCCTGTTGCGACTGCTGCAGGCGGATTGGTGGGGTATCCAGGGTTATGTGGCCGACCGAGTCGGCAGCGCGCCGGGCCTGCTGGAAGAAGCGGCGGTCGTGCTGGACATCGATGCGTTGACCCAGCCACCCAGTCCGGAAGAAGCGGCCGACTTGCTCGATCGCTTGCGCGCCGCCGGGCTGCGCCCGATGGCCATCGCAGCCGACCCGGGAGAGCAAGCCCGCGAACTGGCGCGCCTGTTCGGACTGCCGAGCGTCCCGCGTGAACGGGGACGGCGGCGCCAGGCCAGGGTCGAGGTCGTGGCCGAGTTGGACAGCAACGATCACGTCGCGCCGAGCGAGCCGGCCGTCGGCAAGGAAGTGGCTCCGGCGCCAGAGCCTGAACCGGAGGCAGCCGCTGTCGAGCCGACGAGCACTGCAAGGGCGACACCCACCAGCAGCACGCCGGCGACCGAAACCACCGGCCCGATGATCGTGTCCCAGCCCGTGCGCTCCGGCCAGCAGTTGTACGCCCGCGGCCGCGACCTGATCGTCACCGCCGCGGTCAGTGCCGGCGCCGAGGTGATTGCCGACGGCAACATTCACGTCTACGGACGGCTGGCGGGCAAGGCCCTGGCCGGTGCCCGTGGCGACGAGCAGGCACGCATCTACTGCCTGGACTTCCAACCGGAACTGGTGTCGGTGGCCGGTCACTATCGGCTGCTCGAGTCGATACCGGAAAGCTCGCGCGGCCGCGCGGTGCAGGTGGTGCTGGACGGCGAGAAACTGGACATCCGGCCGCTCAATCGGAGCGCCGGCGCATGAATCAATGGCAAAGGCAGCGGCCGACAGCGGCCACGGCAAACCACACAGGCACGAGGATTCGACATTGAGTGAGGTGATCGTCGTCACATCGGGCAAGGGCGGCGTGGGCAAGACCACGTCAAGTGCATCGCTCGCCTGCGGCTTTGCCCGTCGCGGCAAGAAGGTGGCCGTGGTCGATTTCGACATTGGCCTGCGCAACCTCGACCTGATCATGGGTTGCGAGCGCCGCGTCGTCTATGACTTCGTCAACGTGATCAATCGCGACTGCACGTTGAAGCAGGCCCTGATCAAGGACAAGCGCTTCGACAACCTGTCGGTGCTGGCGGCCTCGCAGACCCGTGACAAGGATGCGCTGACCCAGGATGGCGTCGAGCGGGTGCTGGGCGAGTTGCGCGATGACTTCGACATCATCCTGTGTGACTCCCCGGCCGGCATCGAACGCGGTGCCCATCTGGCGATGTACTACGCCGATCGCGCCGTGGTGGTGGTCAACCCGGAAGTCTCCAGCGTGCGCGATTCCGACCGCGTGCTGGGGCTGCTGTCGAGCAAGACCCAACGCGCCGAGAAGGGCGAAGGCAACGTCAGCGAACATCTGCTGCTGACGCGCTACTCACCCGAGCGGGTCCTCAATGGCGACATGATGAGCGTCGGCGATGTCGAGGAGATTCTCGGCATCAAGGTCATCGGCGTCATTCCCGAATCACCGGCGGTACTGGCGGCGTCCAATGCCGGTGTGCCGGTGATCCTGGACGAGAACAGCGAAGCCGGCCAGGCCTACGACGATGCCGTGGCCCGCCTGTCTGGTGAGGAACGGGCGCTGCGCTTCGTCGATGCACGCAAGAAAGGGCTGCTCAGCCGGCTCTTCGGAGGCTGACCATGGGTTTGTTCGATCTGTTCCGGGCGCGCCACAAGAACAGCGCGCAAACGGCCAAGGAACGGCTGCTGATCATCGTCTCGCAGCAGCGTGGCGAACGCGGCACGCCCGACTATCTGCCGCTGCTGAAGAGCGAGTTGCTGGAAGTCATCCGCAAGTACGTCAACGTCGATCCGGACGCCGTCCAGGTGAACCTGCAGAAGGACGGCGAGCAGGAGATGCTCGAGCTGTCCGTGGTGCTGCCGGATCAGCCCGACTCGTGACGGAGGCCGCCGCTGTGGCGGCCAGCGCCGACCCATCCACCCTGCCGGAATCCCATCCAGACCAGCCCGTCATGCGATTGGCGGAGGTGTCTGTGGACCACGTGCGGCAGCTGCTGGCGCGTTTCGGCCTGGCACTGACTCTGGTGACCGACCGTCAGTGGATCCCCGGCAGCTACTGGGGCGATGACGAAGCCGGCCTGATTGGTCAACAACTCTACGCCCGCCTGGACACACCGCTGCACTCGATCCTGCACGAGGCCTGTCACTGGATCGTCATGGATCCGGCCAAGCGTCCGACTGTGCACACCGATGCCTCCGATTCGCTGGCCGAGGAAGACGCTACCTGTTACCTGCAGATCCTGCTGGCCGAGCACCTGCCCGGCTTCGGCCGAGCCTGTGCGCTGGCCGACATGGACGCCTGGGGCTACAGCTTTCGGCTAGGCTCGGCGCAAGCCTGGTTTGAGCGCGATGCCGAGGATGCACGGGCTTGGCTGGTGGAACACGATTTGATCGATACAAACGCATTGGTGCGTTGGCGGGTGCGCGACTGAAGGCAATGACAGCTCGATCAGGGTCAGCGCCGCTGCCCGAGCCGCTGCTTGGCGATGGACCGAACACGCCGTACGACGCCCTTCTCGGCCAGAGCGGCCAGAATCTCAGGCGAAACTTCGTCAAGGTCCGCCAGCGCCTCCTGAACAACGCCATCCCCTGAATCCAGACTACGCTGCTGAATCTCCGCGTTGCCGGGATCATTGGCCAACGCGCGCAAATGCGAATGGCGCCGAATGTGTGTGTCGAAATGGGAACTCGTGCGTTGCAGGCGCTCGCACACGGCGCCGAACTGCGCATCACTGAGCCAGCAACATCGCAGCAATTCGATGGCTGCGCTATGCCCCATGTGGCGATCCGGATCGCCCAAAGCCAGATCCAGAAAGTGGTTCAGTTCTTCGTTCGATGCCGAACCGCGGCCATTGAGCCAGCGGATGAAGCTCCCGTAGCGATAGTGTTCACCACGGGTATCGCCAGATCGTTCCAGTTCTTCGATCTGAGCACGCAGATCCGCCATCGTAAGAAAGTCGTGCGCCAGCCACTGCGACGTGTAGCCAAACTGGCGCAGCAGTGACGCCTCATTTTCGGGGATATCGACCGAAGCTGGATGACTCATGACGAACCCTTGAATCGCTGCACCACCGCGTTCACCGCAGACTAGCCCATCATGCCCACCGCCAGCGCGACAAGCAGCAACGCAGGCCATCTTTGGTACCGCGAGGTTCCGGCCAGGCTCACGGCGCCCGTTGCCGGAACCACTGATCGATGACCGCCCGCTCTGGTTCAGTCATCTGGGTCAGATTGCCGGGCGGCATGATCTGCAGCACGACGCTCTGCTGGTGAATCAGGGTGGCCTGGCGCTCGATGTCGTCGGCCGAATCAAACACGGTGCCTTTCGGTGCGCTCGCCAGCAGCTGCGGCTGGGCCGAGTGGCAGGCCGCGCAGCGCTGCTGCAGGATCTGGGCGACACCGACGGTGGTGGACGGCGGCAATGCCGTCACTGCCACGTCGACCGTTGGCGTGGAGGTGGGCGCAACGACGCTGCTGATCGACGCCGCGGCAGGCACAGCACCGCGCGGCGCCATCCAACCCAGCGCCAGCAGCAACAGTACCGCGCCGCCGGCCAATAGACCCCAGGCTCGCTGGCCGGAATGCCACAGCACGAAGAACTGGCGGATCAGCGCCGCGGCGGCCAGGAACAGCAGCAGAATCCAGAGCTTGTGCGGATGCGCGAAGGCCGGGGCGTAGTGCGTGCTGAGCATCGCGAACACCACCGGCAGGGTCAGATAGGTGTTGTGCACCGAGCGCTGCTTGCCGCGCAGACCGTCTCGCGGGTCTGGTGAGTCCCCGCGCTGCAGCGCCGCCACCATCCGCTTCTGCCCCGGGATGATGACGAAGAACACGTTGGCGCTCATCCAGGTGCCGATCACCGCGCCGGTCAGCAGGAAGGCTGCCCGACCGCTGAACAACGTGCAGTTGAGCGCCGCCAACCCGGCCACCAGCAAGGCCACCAGCAACCCCAGCCAGCGCTCATGCGCACCCAGCAGCCGACACAGCTGGTCGTAGATCAGCCAGCCGGCGAACAGCAGCGTCAGCACCAGCCCAACGGCGCTGGCGTCGTCCAGCGGCAGCACCCGTGGATCAACCAGTTGCAGCCGGGGCGACCACAGATAACTCAGACAGAGCAAGGCGAAACCACTGAGCCACGTGGTGTAAGACTTCCATTTCGACCAGTGCAACTCGCTCGGCAGTTCCGCAGGCGCTGGCAGATACTTCTGCTTCAGGTAGAAACCACCGCCGTGGACCGACCAGGATTGGCCCGCCAGACCAAACACCCCACCCGGCCCCGGCTTCAGACCGCGATCAAGCGCGACGAAGTAGAAGGACTCGCCGATCCAGGCGATGGCCGCCACCACATGCAGCCAGCGCAGCAGGAAGGTCGCCGCCTCGAGCAGAAAGGCCTCCACCGGCTCAGCTGCCCCGATATGTGGAGTAGGCCCAGGGCGAGACCAGCAGGGGCACGTGGTAGCCGGCGTCGGGATCGGCAATGCCGAAGGCAATGGTCACCACGTCCAGAAACGGCGGCTCGGGGAGTTCCACTCCCAGTCCCCGGAAGTACTCCGACACCGCAAAGCGCAGCTCGTAGCGGCCCACTTGCAGCGCATCACCGCTCAGCAGCGCGCCATCGCAGCGGCCGTCACTGTTGGTTCGGAACCGTCCCAGGCATTGCTGACCGCCTTCGGCATGGCGTACCAGCTCAATCGACATCCCGCTCGCCGGTTGGCCGTTGGCGGTGTCGAGCACATGGGTACTGAGTTTGCGCATCGGCGGAATCGGGTCGGATTGGGGAGGCCGGAGCATAGCGCCAACCGGGTACGCCACTGTCACCCGAGCACTTCCACGCGCTTGTTGGCTCACTCAGAGCCGGACGCGCAGAGGTCCGACCTACCCTCCCGTGATAGCGGCACTTGCAATGGGCGACAAGCGGGATAGGCAACGGTGGAAGCAGACCTCGTTCAGGGGTCCCGCGCCGCCAACACCTGGGCACCGAGGGCTTTGCCGATCAGCCACACCAGCAAGCCACCCGAGGACATGGCGATCGCGCCGACCTGTATCCAGTCCGCGTGACGCGCATCCGCGCCCATGGAGAGCACCGTCAACAAAAAGGCCAGTTGGGCAAAGCCGCTGAGGACCTGACCGAAGCGCGTCGGTCGTAGACGCAACAGGTTGAACTCGCCCGCAGCCAGAATCACCACCAGCAAACCGACCACCACCGCCGCACTGACCACCACCGACTCGAACACGGTCCAGCCGGTGTCTCTATGTTCGATCCACCCGGCGAGCGCCAGGCCGCCGACGGCCAGAATCACTCCGGTCGCATGCAGCAGCATCGATTGCCAGGGATGCAGCGATCGGCGAAGTCTTTCAGCCGCGCCCCGCCCGACCTCGTCCGGCATCACCGAAACGGCTCCGGCAGCAGGGTGATCAGGATCAGCAGCAACATCAGCCCAGAGACGCTCACCAACACCGACACATAGGCCGCACCGAGACTTTCACCGGGCCTGACGGCCAACAGCTGGCCCGCAGCAAGGCCGCCGGCGGCCACCAACATGGCTGACCCCATGGCCACGCCAATCGCCAACGGGATGGCCAGCCAGATCGACATGGCTGAGCCAAACCAGAGCATCAGTCCGATCCCCAGAACCAGCGGCAGGCATTTCGTGAGTCCATCGACCACCGGATGCAACTTCAGCTTGACCGCGCAGTGCTCACAATGCGCGTGGTCTCGAAGGCAGACCAGCGCCCAAGGGAATCGATTCTGCGTGCCGCAGGCGGGACAGATCATTCGACGCGTCCGGAACTGAGCTCAGCGATGGCCTGACTCAGTTTGTGGCCCTCTTCGTGCACACGCAAGTCAACGCACCTCGACCGCACAACGCTATGCCCTGCCCGGCGACATCGCTACTCTTGCCGCGATGAAACCGACCGACCTCGAGTTTCGTCTCAATGGCCGCGCACAGGCCATCGGAGACGGCGAACCCACCGAATCCCTGTTGCGCTGGTTGCACCGGCAAGGCCTGCGCGGCACCAAGGAAGGCTGCGGCGACGGCGACTGCGGCGCCTGCACGGTGCTGCTGGTCCAACCCGACGCACCGTCCGACCGGCGCCTGCAGGCCATCAACAGCTGCCTGCTGCCGATGGGCCAGCTGGCTGGCCGCGAGGTCTATACGGTCGAGGCCGTGGCCGCCGACGGTCAGCTCCATCCGGTGCAGCAGGCCATGGTGCGACAGGGCGGCTCGCAGTGTGGCTATTGCACGCCGGGCTTCGTCATGAGTCTGCTGGCCGGACAGTACGCCGGCCAGTTGGATGCCCATTGCTTCGAAGGCAATCTGTGTCGCTGCACCGGCTACCGCCCCATTCGCGCGGCCGCAGCCGAATTGGCCGCGCAGGCCTTGCCCGCGGATCAATTCGCGCAACGTTGCCAGTCGCCTCCGTCCGCCTTGCCGGCGACCGATCGACCGGGCTTCCATTGCCCGACGTCGTTGGCCGAGGCGCTGCGACTGAAAGCGGCGCAGCCGCAGGCCAGCTGGATCGCCGGCGCCACCGATCTGGGCGTCGGTCTCAGCCAGCACCGACCGCCGGCACCGGCCTACATCGCGTTGGATCGGGTGAGTGAGCTGCAGCGGCTGCAGTTCGAAGCCGAGCAGACGATCATTGGCGCTGGCGTGAGTCTGCGCCAGCTGGAACTGAGTCTGGGAGACGCGCATCCGGCGCTGACGCAGATGCTGTCGGTCTTCGCCGCCCGCCAGGTGCGCGAACGCGCCACGCTGGGCGGCAATCTGGGTACGGCCTCGCCCATCGGCGATCTGCTGCCGGTGCTGCTGGCGCTGGACGCACGACTGGAGTGCCACAGCCTGCGCGGCGTGCGGCAGATCGAAGTGGCCGAGTTCTTCAACGGCTATCGACAGACCGCGCTGGCCGAGGACGAGTTGCTGGCGCGCGTGCGCCTGCCTCGCCCGCCTGGCCTGATCAGCGCCAGCTACAAGGTCAGCAAGCGGCCCAGCGACGACATCAGCATCGTCGCCGCCGCCTTTGCCCTGCGGCTGGACGATGAAGGACGCGTGGTTCATGCGCGACTGGCCTACGGCGGCGTGGCCGCCACGCCGGTGCGGGCGCTCGCGGTGGAGCAGTCGCTGCTTGGTCAGCGTCTGGACGAGACGCTGGCGCAGGCCGCGATGACCGCCGTGCGGGAGAGTTTCGAGCCGCTCAACGACCAGCGCGCCAGTGCCGACTATCGCCGCAGCCTCTGCGCCAGCCTGTTCGGCCGCTTCCTGGCCGAAAGCTGCGGCCTGGCGACGCCACTGGGAGCGGACGCATGAGCCGTCCGCACGAGAGTGCCAGCGGCCATGTCAGTGGTGGCGCCATCTACACCGACGAGCAGCGCGCGCCGATCGGTCAGCTGAGTCTGTATCCGGTCTGTTCGCCACATGCGCATGCCCGGATTCTCGGTCACGACGATCGCGCCGCTCTGGCCCTGCCCGGCGTGCTCGGCGTGCTGTGGCCGGAGCACATCCCCGGTCGCAATCAGACCGGCGTGATCCTGCATGACGAGCCGCTGATTCCCGAAAGCGAGGTCAGCCACCACGGCCAGGCGGTCGCCTGGGTCGTGGCCGAGACCGAGATGCAGGCGCGGCAGGCCGCTGCGGCCGTGCAGGTCGACTACGAGCCCTTGCCAGCCTGCCTGACGCTGGCCGAGGCCATCGCTGCCGAGGCCTTCCATCTGCCACCGGCACAGGTTTGTCGCGGCGATGTGGACGCCGCGTTGGCGCAGGCCGAACACCGCTTGCAGGGCGAGCTGAGCATCGGCGGACAGGACCACTTCTATCTGGAGACGCAGGCCAGCTGGGCCGAGATCGACAGCGAAGGTCTGGTCCAGGTGGTCTCCTCCACCCAGCATCCCAGTGAAACCCAGCACATCGTCGCGCAGGTGCTGGGGCTGCCCAGCCACAAGGTGGTTTGTCGTTGCCTGCGCATGGGCGGCGGCTTCGGTGGCAAGGAAACCCAGGCCAACCCCTATGCCGCGTTGGTGGCACTGGCGGCCTGGCGCTTCGGGCGGCCGGCGCGACTGAAGCTGCCGCGCAGCCTGGACATGCGTCTGACCGGCAAGCGTCATCCCTTCCACGCCCGCTATGAGGTGGCCTTCGATGCCCAGGGCCTGCTGCAGGCCGTCGATGTGTTGCTGACGGCCGATGGCGGCTGGAGCTGCGATCTGTCCCCGCCCGTGCTGATGCGCGCCATGGTGCATGTCGACAATGCCTACTACCTGCCGGCCGCGCGCATTCGCGGCCGGATCGCGCGCACGAATCTGCCCTCCAACACCGCCTTTCGCGGCTTCGGCGGACCGCAGGGCATGCTGGTGGGTGAAGAGATCCTCGACCGCGTTGCCCGCGCACTGGGGCTACCGCCCGAACAGGTGCGCGAACGCAACTTCTATCGCGCCGGCGAAACGCCCGAGCGCAACCAGACACCTTACGGGCAGCCGGTGGTCGACAATCACCTGCCGCAGCTGTGGACGCAGTTCCTGCAGCAGATCGATCTGCCGACGCGCCGCGCGGCCGTGGCTGCACACAATCGGGCCTCGCCACGACGCAAGCGTGGCCTGGCGCTGACGCCGGTCAAGTTCGGCATCTCTTTCAACAAGACCGAATTCAACCAGGCCGGCGCGTTGGTGCACATCTACACCGATGGCAGCGTGCAGCTCAATCACGGCGGCACCGAGATGGGCCAGGGTCTGCACACCAAGATGCTGCAGGTGGCCGCGCACGCGTTGGGCATCGCGGTCGAGCGCATCCAGATCATGGTGACCAGCACCGACAAGGTGCCCAATACCTCGGCCACGGCCGCCAGCAGCGGTTCGGATCTCAATGGCGCCGCGGTGCAGGCCGCCTGTCAGACGCTGCATAAGCGACTGGCGGAGGTGGCCGCCGGATTGCTGCAATGTCCGTCCACCGAGCTGCGCTGCGTCGACGGCCATTTCGCAGCGCCGGGCGGCCAGCACAGGCTCAGTTTCGAGGAGGTCGTGCAGACCGCCTATCGCCAGCGTGTCAGCCTCTCGGCCACCGGCTACTACCGCACGCCCGGCCTGCACTGGGACGCGCAGCGCGGTCAGGGTCACCCCTTCTACTACTACGCCTTCGGCGCTGCACTCAGTGAAGTGGAGGTGTGCGGCGACACCGGTATGCAGCAACTGCTGCGCGTGGACATCCTGCACGACGCCGGACAATCGCTGAACCCGCTGATCGATCGTGGCCAGATCGAGGGCGGCTTCGTGCAGGGGCTGGGCTGGTTGACCTGCGAAGAACTGTGCTGGAACGATGACGGGCGGCTACTCACCGATGCGCCGAGCACCTACAAGATCCCGACGGTCGGCGAGGTCCCGGAGGCCTTCCATGTCGAGTTCTTTCAGCGTTCCGAACCCACCAGCACGACGGTGATTCGCGGTAGCAAGGCCGTCGGCGAGCCGCCCTTCATGCTGGCACTGAGCGTTCGCGAAGCGCTGCGCGACGCCATCGCCGCCTTTGCCGACACGCCACCCCAGCGCGTGGATCTGGCCAGTCCGGCCACGCCAGAGGCCATCCATCGGGCCATCGGGCAGGTGCGCAAGGTCGCGCCATGAGCGAACGGCTGTGGCGAGCGCTGGCGCAGCGGCTGGCGCAGGGCGAGCCCTGCGTCGTCGCCAGCGTCGTGCACAGCCGCGGCGCCACCCCGCGGGGCAGCGGCAGTCGGATGTTGATCGGGTCGAGCGGAACCGTCGGCTCGGTCGGTGGCGGGCAGGCCGAGGCCCGCGTGCTGGACCAGGCCAGTCGGCTGCTGGCCAGCAGTGAGCGGTCGACGACACTGGCGCTGCGGCTCGATGGCAGCGCCGACGCCGTCGGCGTTTGTGGTGGGCAGATGCGCTTCGCCCTGCGCCGCTGGTCGGTCGAGGACAGCGCGATCATTGACGCCATGCTGCGCGATCTGGCCCAGGGCCAAACGCTGTCACTGGATGCGGACAGCCTGGGCGCGACGGCCATCGACGACCTCGTGCCCGACGCCTTGCAGATTCAGCCCGACCCGCGCTTGCTGATCTGCGGCCTGGGTCACTGTGGTCGGGCGTTGTATGAAATGGCCCAACCATTGGATTTCGATCTGGCGGTGCACGACGCCGGCAGCGAGCGGTTGGATCCGCATCAGTTTCCCGAGGCCAGTCTGTGGCTTGGTCCGCCCGAACGGCTGCAAGCGGCGCTGGCCACCGGCAGACAGCGACTGGTCGTGCTGTTGAACCGTGATTACCCGACCGACGTTGCCCAGCTGCGCGTGCTGGCCGCCTTGCCGCACGACCTGCAACCGGACTGGATTGGCCTGATGGGCAGTCGGCGGCGTCTGGCCACCGTCCGCGACGCGCTGCGCGCCACCTCGCTGGACTGGTCCCGCGTGCACGCCCCGGTCGGCCTGGCCATCGGCGCCCAGACCCCGCATGAGATCGCCATCAGCATCCTGGGACAACTGATCGCCTGGCGGCATCGACCGGAATCGCCGCGCTCAGCGACATAGTGCCCCGCGGACAACACGCTGGCCGCAGACGGCCTCGGGCGCCCCTGTGCCCTGTGCCCTGTGCCCTGTGCCCCTGTGCCCTGTGCCCTGGGCCCTGACGTGCCCATGCTCGTGACGCAGGTGACGGCCGTCCCACCGCAGACATGACCTCTGGCCTAGGGTGCCGCGCCGGCCCGCCGGTAGAGTCCGCGCATTGCCGACCCGACCCGAGCGCATGCCCCCGACCCTGACCCGCAGCTGTGCCTGGCTGACGCTGATCGCCCTGCTGCCTGCCCTGCCGGCCGCTGCGGTCACCATCGACGGCGTGTTCGATCCGCAGGAGTGGGCGGGCGCCGAGCACTTCGCCGACTTCGTCGCAGTGCAGCCGCTCAGCGGCGCCCCGGCGCCGGCCGACCGGCGTGCCGAAGCCTGGATGCTGTCCACGCCGGAGGGCCTGGCCTTTGCCGTGCGCGCCTGGCACCCGCCCGAAGTGCCGCAAACGCGTACACGCATTCAGCGCGACGGCAACGCGCCGGTGGACCGGATGAATGTGATGATCGATTTCGACGCCGATGGCCGGGTCGGCTACGACTTCACGATCACCGCGGCCGGCGACATCATGGACGAGGTCGTCAGCAACGAGAGCAGCTTCAATTCCGACTGGGACGCGGCCTGGACCCACGCGGTGGCCGACTTCGACGGCGGCTACGTGGCCGAGTGGCTGATCCCCTGGTCAATCGCCCAGATGCGCAATTCCGGCGAAGAACGGCGCACGGTGGCCGTCTACTTCGACCGGGTGCTGGTGGCCACCGGTGAGCGCTTCGCCTTCCCCGACGCCAGCTTCAACCGACCACGCTTTGTCAGCGATTTTCACCGGGTCGAGATTGATCAGTACCAGGATCAGCAGCTGGCACTGACCCCCTATGTGGTCAGCTCGCACGACTTCGTCGGTGACCAGTCCGATTTCAAGGGCGGTCTGGACGTGTTCTGGAAGCCCAGCGGCGACCATCAGTTCGCGCTGACCCTGAATCCTGACTTCGGCCAGGTGGAGAGCGATGAACTGGTGGTCGATTTCAGTGGCATCGAGACGTTTTTCACCGACAAGCGCCCCTTCTTCACCGAGAACCAGAGCTACTTCGAGCTCAATCATTTTCTGGGTCGGCCCTTCTACACGCGCCGGGTCGGCGGACCGCTCGACGACGGCAGTGGGGCGGCCGAGATCCGTGCCGCGGTCAAGGCCAATGGCAGTTTTGGTCGGACTGGCTATGGTGTCTTCGCCGCCGAGGAAGATGGTGACGCCGGCCGCAGCATGCAGCTGCTGCGCGGCACCCAGTCCTGGGACTCGCTGACCCTGGGTGCCCAGCACAGCCGCGTGGAGCGACCCTTCCTCGACCGTGAGGCGGAGGTCACCGCGCTGGACGCGCGCTGGAAGCCGAGCGATCAGTGGCTGGTGCGTCCGTTGTGGATGCACTCCCGCAGCGACACCGCCGGCATCAGTCAAAGCGGCAATGCGGCCGGTGTGGTGGCCGACTGGGACGTGCCCGGGCCGTGGCGGCAACAGTACTTCCTGATTTACAGCGACGCCCAGTTCGAGCTCAACGACCTGGGTTTCCAGGATCGCAACGACTACCGCTATCTGGAGTGGGAGACCGGCTATCGACAGGACGCGCTGCCAGCCGAATCCCGTTTCGCCAGCCACTCCTGGGAGGGCGACTACATCTGGCGCGAGAACACCGTGGGCGAGTTGCTGCAGCGGCAAGTCACGCTGCAGCGCTATTCCGAGCTGCGCAGTGGCAGCAATATGTACTTCTTCGCGCGCTGGCGCGATGCGGTGGTCGATGACCGACTGTCCCGCGGCAATGGCTCCGTGCCCCGCCAGAGCGGACCGCAGTTCTTCATCGAGGCCAATCGCCCACGCCGTGGCGACGGTCACTGGTCCTTCTACTGGAACTTCGAGATCAGTCCCAATCACGTCGATGGCCTGTCCTACTACGGCGGCATCCGGCCGCGCTGGCATGCGAGCGACCGCTTCGATGTGGATCTGGGCCTGTTCGCCTGGCGCCAGTCGGACTGGCTGTTGTGGCAGGAAGGACGCGAGTTCGGCAGCTTCAGCAGTCGCCGGGTGGAGCTGTTTTCCAATCTCAACTGGTTCATCGACGATCGTCAGGAACTGCGCGTCAAGCTGCAGGCCATCGCCATCGACGCCGAAGCCATCGCCGCCCGGCGCCTGGATGAACGCGGTCGCCTGGTCGCCAGCAGCGCCGCGCTGGAGGACTTCCAGCTGCGCAATCTGGGCTTCCAGATTCGCTATCGCTACAAGCTCGGCACCTTGAGCGACATCTACGCGGTCTACAGCCGCGGCGGCTTCAGCGCCACCGACGAGTTTGACGGCCTCGGCCAGACACTGGAGCAGACCTTCTCGTTGCGTGACAGCGATCAGTTCCTGGTCAAGCTGGCCTATCGATTCGACTGGTAGGCCGCCCGATCCAGACGTTGGATCCGGAGGGTTCGTGACGTCGGATCCGTGTCGCGACGACCACTGGCATGGCCGGTCAAGTTAAGGCCAACTGACTGTCGACATGCGCGCAAACCCCACACCCCACCCTGCCCCGTTTTCTGTCTCGTCGCCAACAAGGCGATGGCAATGAGGAGCAGGCCATGGGCAAGCAATGGATGACGATGGCGGTGGCGCTGTTGGCCGGTGCGACGGCACTGCCGACGCTGGCCGCGGTGCAGATGCAGATTCGCGACCGCGACACCGGTCGGGTGCTGACCCAGTACGCCGACGGGCCACGCCAGTGGATAGCCGGTGAGCCCGGGCACCGATACGCCATCGAGCTCTACAACGCCAGCCACGAGCGCGTGCTGGCGGTACTGAGCGTGGACGGCGTGAACGTGATCAGTGGTCAGACGGCCAGTACTGGTCAGGGCGGCTATGTGCTCGATCCCTGGGAGCGGATCAGCATCGATGGCTGGCGCAAGAGTCTGCACAACGTGGCGTCCTTCGAGTTCACCGAACTGCCGGACAGCTACGCCGCGCGTACCGGTCGACCCGGCAATGTCGGCGTAATTGGCGTCGCGGTGTTCGGCGAAAAGCGGCCGCTGCGCTGGAGCGAGCCCGAGCCCCGGCCACCGCAGATGCAGGCCCCGGGCCGTGGCTATGACGATGAAGCCGGCACGCTGGAAAAGCGCTCGCAAAGCGCGCCTTCTGCCAGTGGACGCTCGTCGGCCGATGCACTGGCCGAAGAGCAGGCCAATCGCCAGTATCTGGGCACCGGCCACGGCCAGCAGCAATGGTCACCGGCGCGCCAGACTCGTTTCGAACGCGCCTCCAGTCGGCCACAGCAGATCGCCGAGCTCTACTACGACGACAGCACCCGTCTGGTCGCAATGGGCATCCTGCCGCCACCCTACCCCCAGTACGGCAGCAACCGGCCGCAGGCTTTCCCCGGCTTTGTGCCTGACCCGCCGGCCACCCAGTATCCGCGGCACCCGCGTCCGCGCGGCTGGATCGGTCGCCGCTGAGTTGCTGTGACAGTGAGCACGGGTCGGTCGGGCACAAACCCGGCCGACCCACTTGTCCGCGATTCCCGTTGTTGTCGGAATGGGCCTGGACGAATCAGTTCTCGTCGATGCCCCGTCGCCGCAGCATCGGTTCGATCACCGGTTCGCGCCCACGGAATGCACGGAATTGCAGCATCGGATCACCGGTGTGCCCGCGCGACAACACCCGGTCGCGGAAGCGCTGACCGTTCTCCCGGGTCATCCCACCATGGCCGCCAAGATAGTCATAGGCGTCCGCAGCCAGCACCTCACTCCACAGGTAGGCGTAGTACCCCGCCGCGTAGCCACCAGGCCAGATGTGGCTGAAGTAGGTGCTGCGGTAGCGTGGCGGAATCAACACCCAGGCGACGCCATCCGCCCTCAGGGCCTGGAACTCGAAACCCACCACATCATTGATGGGTCCGCTTCCCGCCGGCAAGCCATGCCAACGCTGATCCAGCAGCGCTGCCGCGATGTACTCGAAAGCATCAAAGCCCTGACCGTTGCGACGCGATTCGTGCAGCGCATCCAGCAATGGCCCCGGCAGGGGTTCGCCCGTTTGAAAGTGGCGCGCATAGCGTTCCAGCAAGCGCGGCACCAGCGCAAAATCCTCATGGAACTGCGAAGGAAACTCGACGAAGTCCCGGGGGACATTTGTGCCCGAAAGCGACGGATAGCGCACCTCGCTGAACAGACCGTGGACCGCGTGCCCAAACTCGTGGAACAGCGTGGTGACTTCGTCGAAACTGAGCAGCACAGGCTGACCGTCTGCCGGCCGGGCAATATTCAACGCGTTCAGGACCACCGCTCGTTGCTCCAGCAAGGCCGTCTGGTCAACGAAGCTGTCCATCCAGGCGCCACCGCTCTTGCCGGGTCGAGCAAAGGGATCCAGGTAATACAGGCCAAGCACGCGGCCATCGTCCTCACGGACCTCGTAGACACGAACGTCGGGGTGCCAGACCGGCAAATCGTCGCGCGGCGAGAACTCGATGCCATAGAGCTCCCTGGCCATGCCGAAAACGCCGTCGGCAAGCACCCGATTCAACTCGAAGTAGGTGCGCAGTTCGCCCTCGTTGACGGTCGACTGCGCCTGTCGCAGTTGGCGTGCGCGATAGCTCCAGTCCCACGGCTCGAGCGCTTCCTCGATCCCCTGCTCGTTCATCCAGGCCTGCATCGCCGCCGCGTCGACCTCGGCTCGCAGTCGAATCTTCGGCGCAAGCTGATGCAGCAGGCTCATCACCGCTTCCGGCGTGCCCGCCGTCTCTTCCTCCAGCACGTAGGCAGCATAGCTGGCATAGCCCAGCACGCCGGCTTTCTCGGCCCGCAGCTGCGCCAGCCTGGACACGGTCGCCTGATTGTCGTAGGCGTTGCCGTTGCTGCCCCGGTTGGTCGCGGCCTCGAACACCACCGCGCGCACGCCGCTATTGTCCAACTGCGCCAGGATCGATTGCGAACTGGGAGATTCCAGGGTCAGCAGGAAGCCGTTCGTGTGACCCGCGGACCGCGCTGCCTCAGCAGCCGCGGCCAGTGAGGATTCATCCAGTCCGGCCAGTGCTTCAGCGGCATCCACATAGACCGCCGACGCCTCGGTCTCCTTCTGCAGGTTCTCCTGAAAACGCACTTCCAGGCCGGCCAGTTCGCTGTTGATCGCACGCAATCGCGCCTGCTTGTCGGCGCTCAGGTGCGCGCCCGCACGCAGGAAGCGACGGTGTGTCAGCTCGAGCAGTTGCAGCGACTCAGGGTCGAGCGCCAGCCCTTCACGATCCTGGAAGAGGCGGTCCACGCGCGCATACAAGGCCTGATTCTGGTAAATCGAATCGTTGTGGGCCGCGAGCAACGGCGCCACCTCGGTCTGAACAGACAGCAATGCATCGTCGCTGACCAGTTCGGTCAACTGGAAGAAGATCTTGCGCGTGCGCTCGAGCGTGGCGCCCGAGCGCTCCATGGCCTCAAGGGTATTGGTGAAGTCAGGCGCTTGAGGGTTGTTGGCGATCGCCTCGATGTCAGCCAGATGTTCGCGCATGCCGACTTCGAAGGCGGGACGGAAGTGCCCGGTGGCGATGCGATCGAATGGAGGAGCCTGAAGACTCAGTTCGCTGGCCTGAAGCAGCGGATTCCCGGCTAGTTCGGCCTGTCCATCGGCGCTCATCTCGTTGCTCTCCTTGCCGCTGCCACAAGCCGCCAGGGCCAGGCAGCTGGCCAACCACAACATTCTCATCCGATTGCCCTTGTTGGAAGGATTCAGCCCTGCGACCAACTCAGATCGCGGCGGTCGCGTGGCAGATGGTGGACCAGGAACTCCATCTGATCGGCCAGGATATGGCGATTGCTGAGGATCAGATGTTCCACCCAGCTGGGCCGATATGGCACCGCCAGCAAGGGCATTCCGGCCTGCTGCGGTGTCCGCCCGCCCTTGCGCAGATTGCAGTTCAGGCACGCCGTCACCACGTTCTGCCAAACATCGCGGCCACCCTGGGACAGGGGCACCACATGATCGCGGGTCAATGTCTGGCGAGAGCCATGCACACCACAGTACAGACAGATCTGTCGATCGCGATTGAACAGCGCAGAGTTGTTCAATGCCGGCGCCTGGTCCAACGCCGCGTTGCGTCGGCGGGATCGGCTGGCCACGATCGGGTGCAGCACAATCTCGCTGCGCAGCCCCGTCAATCTCGAGCGGCCGCCATGGATGGTCAGACAGGGATCACCCAGCGTCCAGGCGACGGCTTCACGGACATACAGGCAAACGGCGCTCTGCCAGCTGATCCAGTCGAGGATTCGACCGCTGGCATCCAGTGACAGTACGCGCGTGCGGTGCAGATCCGTCACGGCCAATCCCGACCTGGAACACGGCGCCGAGCATAGCGGAAAGCGCTTTGCGGTTGTATGCTCGCCCGCCCGCGGCCGGACCCGATCCTGTGCCATGAGCACCAGCCCCGTCGCCAGTTCCAGCGCGAGCACCTTCGATCTGCCCGGCCTGAGCTTGCAGCACCGCGGCAAGGTCCGCGATGTCTACCGCCTGCCCGGCGAGCGGCTGCTGATGATCGCCAGCGATCGCCTCAGTGCCTTCGACGTGGTGCTGCCCGACCCCATCCCCGGCAAGGGCCGCATCCTCACCCAGCTCTCCAACCACTGGTTCGGGCTGACCGAGGACCTGTGCCCCAATCACCTGCTGGCGACCGAACTCGAGGGCGAACTGCCCGACGACATAGATCTCGAACCGCTGCGAGAGCGCAGTGTCATCGTGCGCGCGCTGCGACCGGTGCCGACCGAGGCCATTGCCCGCGGCTATCTGGCGGGATCGGCCTGGAAGGACTATCAGCGAACGGGTCAGGTCGGTGGCCATCGACTGCGTCCCGGTCTGCGTGAAGCCGAACTGCTGCCCGAACCGATCTTCACACCGTCGACCAAGGCTGCCGTCGGTGAGCACGACCAGACCATGAGTTTCGATGAACTGGTGCGTCTGGTCGGTGGCGACCTGGCCGAGCAACTGCGTTCGGTCACGCTGGACCTGTATGCCTATGCACGCCGTCATGCCGCCGAGCGCGGCATTCTGATCGCCGACACCAAATTCGAGTTCGGTCTGGACCGCGACGGCAGCCTGCGCGTCATGGACGAAATGCTGACACCGGACTCCTCTCGCTTCTGGCCGGCTGACGAATATCTGCCGGGACGCAGCCCACCATCGTTCGACAAGCAGTACGTGCGCGACCACCTGCTGCGCATCGGTTGGGACCAGCAGCCCCCCGGCCCCCGTCTACCCGAGGAAGTGATCGCCGGCACCCAGGCGCGCTACGCCGAGGCCCTGCGTCGCTTGCGCAGCTAGAGCCCGATCACGGAACGTCCTTCCAGGCACAGGCGCGCACCATGGCGCGTTCACACGGCGTTGTGCGATGAATGGGCGAAGTCAATGCAGCGCCACCTTCGGACCGGTGACCGCTGCGCGCGGCGCAGCAACGGTGTGGACGCCCTCAGGCGGCGGTCCTGCCCACCGTGAGCGAAATCACTCGAAGCCGTTGATCAGCAGGTCCAGACAGTATTCCTGCCTGACCACCTGGACCTTGTATTCAAACTCGCCCTGTGGCGGCGTGCCGCATGTGGTCAGGTTCCAGCGCATCACCCACTCGCGCCCCTGCAGGCCGCTGAAATCGTACTCACCCTCATAAGTGGGGTGCATCGGAATACCGCAAGTCCCGGGCGGGAAGAACGGCCAGGTGGGAACGTTGTAGCAATCCTCGATGGCCAGCGCGAGGCCCGAGGTGGCATTCCAGCTGCTGGGATCTTCTGGATCCCCCTGGGCAAAAGTGCCCTCGTCGAAGGTCCATCCTTCCACCAGCGACGTACTGGCCGGGAAACGTTGGCGCATGCAACCGTTCACCGGCGCGGTGCCCTGCTCCTGCAGGAAAAAGTCGAGTGTCGTATACAACTCGATGATTTCCATGCATTGCTGGCCGGCCATGGCCGTCGAGCCACCAAACATACTGAGGGCAGCAACGGTCAGAGAACTGTACAGACGACTGAACATGACGGGCAGCGCTCCTGTGCGCGGCAGATCCAACTGTGCTAACTAATCACTGATTGGCTTTCCAATCAAGGGTTTTGCGCACATTCCTCACATGAAGTACCGGAAATCACTCACAGAATGATGCGCACCCGAGACAATCGACCCAGCCGTTTCAGCCTGCAGTCGGAAGCTGGCCCTGTCCAGGCGGGCTAAGCTAGTGCGTTGTGAGCCCGCTGGCCGACCTGGAACCCGACCCACGATGCGTCTGACCCCGACTACGCCACTCCGACCGCTCCGCTGGCTGGGATGGCCCCTGACCGCCCTGCTGCTTGGCGCCTGCACCAGTACTCAACCTGTGGCGGATGACCACTTGGCTGCGGACGAGTTGAAGATCGAGTCCATACGTGAGCGACATGAATTCGCCGCGGGCATCGAAAAGCTGGTCGTCATCAACGAATACGGCGAGATCAACGTCCGTTCGATGAAATCGATGGCCGTAGGGGTCCAGGCGAGTGCGCAGATCTATGGCGCCGACGGCCCCCGGCCGCGGATCGAATTTCGGCAGGAGGGCCCGATCGCCACGCTGACGGTGATCTATGACGATACCCGGGCGCGATATCGCGGACGCCCTGGGCGCCTGGATCTGGCCGTATTCGTTCCGACGCTCAAGTATCTCGATCTGCAGGCACGCGATGATCGCATCCAGGCCAAACGCTATGCCGGCAATCTCACGGCCAGAACCAAGGCAGGGCAGATACAGGCGGGCAGCTACGGGCGGCTGGACTTGCGCTCGGACAGTGGCGAAATACGCGCGATGTTGCTCGCACCAGCGGCCGCGCAGGACAGTCACGTGGCCAGTTCGGCCCTGGTGGAAGTCCTGTTCCCTGCTCGGCCCGAGCTGGCACTGGACGTCCGATCCGCCGGCATCATCGAGAATGCGGTGCAGCGAGCCGATCGGGACCCCGACCCGCACCGCCTGTGGAGTCCGGGCGATTCATCGGCCGGCTCACTTCAGGTTGAGGCCGGGGAAGCCTATCTGCGCCCACTGCACCTGGAGTGAGAATCATGTCGGTGATCGACTGGTACTTCGATCCCATCTCACCCTTCGCCTGGTTGGCCTGGCATGCCATGGAAACCCGGGATCTGATCGATCGTATTCGTCCCCGTCCGGTGCTGTTGGCGGGATTGCTGCAGCAGCATGGTCAGCTGGGACCGGCCGAGATCCCCTCCAAGCGACGCTTCACCTATCGCCATGCGCGCTGGCGCGCGGCTCAACGTGGCCTGGAACTGCGCTTTCCGCCCGCCCATCCGTTCAATCCGCTCACGACGTTGCGGCTCCTGCAGGCTGCCGGCGCCGATGCCGCGGCTACCCGGCGCGTGCTGGACTTCGTCTGGGCCGAAGGCCGCGATCCCAGTGATCCGGCGCAGTCGATGGCACTCGCGCAAGCGCTCGGTATCACTGACCCGGCGGCCGCCTGCGCCGATCCGTCCGTCAAACAGGCATTGCGGGACAACAGCGACGCTGCGCTGGCGGCCGGCGTATTCGGTGTGCCTACGGCCGTCCTGCATGGCGAGTTGTACTGGGGTGAGGACGCGGTGCCGATGCTGGCACAGGCCCTGAGCGAACCGGACTGGTTTGCCGACGCGGAAATGCAGCGCCTGGATGACTTGCCGGTGGGCGTGCAGCGGCCGCGTTGATCCCGACGGAGCGCTCCCTCCTCGCGATGCTGGAGTTGGACCTGGCACCTCAAACGACAGCGCCCCGACCAGAAGGGTCGGGGCGCCAGCGATGAAACGGAAAGCTGATCAGTAGCCGACCGGGTCAACCGAAACCCGGACACGGATCTCCTGGCCCGGTGCCTCACGCGTACGGGTGTGGCCAATATGACCGTTGTAGTCGTAGGTCACGTCGTAGCCAACCAGTTCGCGCTCGACCCGGTAGTCACTCTCCCACTGACAGACCTGCTCGTGCCGGACCGTCTCGCGATACGGCTGACCGCGATAGCCGCTGTTGCGACGACCCTGATCGGCACCAATGGCCGCACCGATGAGCACACCGGCAGCGGTGGCGGCACGACGGCCATCGCCGCTACCGACCTGGTTGCCGAGTACGCCACCAATCAGCCCGCCAAGCACCGCCGATCCGGCATTGTCGTGGCGCACGCGGTGACCACGTTCCACATAGCGCACCGGCTCGTCCCAGCACACCTGCCGCGGCTCGTCGACGCGGACGTCTTCAAAAATGGGCTGAGCGTCGATGACGCGGGCGAAGTCATAGCCGTCGCGATATCGATCATTGGCCGCGTGGGCGGCACCGGCCAGCCCGATGCTCGTGCCGGCAATGGCGGCGATGGCAATCCTGGACAGCTTGTACATGGCACCCTCCTTGAATTGGGCCAGCGGGCTCAGTGCCCGTCGCAAATCACGCTAGGGGCTGGCCGTTGAATCGTTTCTGAATCCGGCCAGGTGCGGTTGGGTGCGATTCAGCTGCGCATTTCGGCGGCGGCCGCAAATTGGCCCTTGACCTGACCGGGCGCAGTTGTGAGTCTTGACCGGACCCGCTGCCGCTGCGGCAGCAGGCGGGCGCGGCGACAGCGCGCCCTCACCACATCTTGGGGAGGATGTCTATGCCGCGTTTTGCCATGGAAACCATTCGCAATATTGCCCTGGCCGGTCATCCCGGCGGTGGCAAGACCACCCTGTTCGAGGCGCTGCTGCAGGCCGCCGGCGCCATTCAGAGTGCCGGCAGCGTCGAGCGCGGCAACACGGTTTCCGATCATGACCCGATGGAGAAGGACTGCGGCCACTCGCTCAACACCAGCGTCGCCGCTTTCGATTTTCAGGACACCCACTTCAACCTGATAGATACCCCGGGATACCCCGACGTTCGCGGCCCCACACTGGCAGCGATGGCGGCGGTTGAAACCGTCGCCGTGGTCATCAATGCCGCGGCCGGGGTCGAGCACGGTGCCGTTCGGCTGATGGAACGGGCAGCCCGCCGCCACAACGAGCGCATGATCATCGTCAACCGCATCGATGCCGACGGCGTCGACATGGTGGCCTTGCTGGCCGAGATCCAGGAGAGCTTTGGCAAGATCTGCCTGCCCATCAACCTGCCGGCGCAGAACGCCACGACGGTGGTCGATTGCTTCTTCCATGTCGATGGCCAAAGCGACCTAGGCCCAGTTGCCGACTTCCATCAGCAGATCCTCGATCAGGTCGTCGAAGTCAATCCGGACCTGATGGAGCACTATCTGGAGGAAGGCGAGGAGAGCCTGAGTGCCGAAGCGCTGCACGACGCTTTCGAGCAGTGCCTGCGCGAAGGCCATCTGGTACCGATCTGTTTCACCTCGGCGCGCACCGGTGCTGGCGTTCAGGAACTGCTGGACGCGGCCATTCGCCTGCTTCCCAATCCCGCCGAAGGCAATCCGCCGGAGTTTCTCAAGGGCGAGGGTGACGCCGCCGAGCCCGTCACGGTGCAGGCGGATACGGACCAGCATGTCGTTGGCCATGTCTTCAAGATCATCAACGACCCCTACGTGGGCAAGCTCAGCGTGTTCCGGCTCTATCAGGGCACCGTCCGACGCGACACCCAGCTGTACATCGGCGATGGCCGCAAGCCCTTCAAGGTAGGCCATCTGTTCAAGCTGTTCGGCAAGGACCACAGCGAGATCGACGAGGGCATCGCCGGCGATATCTGTGCCGTCGCCAAGGTCGAGGAGATCCATTACGACGCGGTGCTGCACGACTCGCACGACGAGGACCATTTCCATCTGCGCCCGGTGGCGATGCCGTCGGCGATGTTTGGTCTGGCCATCGAGCCTGCGACGCGCGGCCAGGAGCAGAAGCTGTCCACTGCCCTGCACAAGCTGGGCGAGGAAGATCCCTGCCTGCGCATCGAGCATCACGCCGAGCTCAACGAGACCGTGATGATGGGCCTCGGTGACCTGCACCTGCGCGTGATGCTGGAGCGCCTGAGGGATCGCTTCGGCGTCGATGTGCAGACGCGACCGCCACGGATCGCCTACCGCGAAACGGTGTCAATGCAGGCGGAAGGTCACCATCGCCACAAGAAGCAGACCGGTGGTGCCGGTCAGTTTGGTGAAGTGTCGCTGCGAGTGCGCCCGCTGGAGCGCGATGCCGGCTTTCAGTTCGTCGACGCGGTGGTCGGCGGCGCCATCCCGCACAACCTGATCCCAGCGGTCGAAAAGGGCGTCCATCAGGTGCTGCACGGCGGTGCCATCGCGGGCTATCCGCTGCAGGACATCGAAGTCACCGTCCACGACGGCAAGCATCACCCGGTGGATTCGAAGGAGGTGGCGTTTGTCACCGCCGGCAAGAAGGCCTTTCTGGACGCCATCGCCAAGGCCAGGCCCATCCTGCTGGAGCCCATTGTGCTGATGGAGGTCACGGTGCCCGAGCACTACATGGGCGATGTCACGACATCCTTGGCCGGCAAGCGTGGCCGCATCAACGGCACCGACTCGATCAAGGGCGGCGAGATTGTGATCCAGGCGCAGGTGCCGCAGGCGGAGATCGGCGAGTTTCCGACCGAGCTGAAGGCGATGACCCAGGGGCAAGGCCGCTACAGCATGGAACTCAGCCACTACGACCCGGTGCCGGCGCAGGTACAGAAGCAATTGATGGACGCCTGGAGCCCGAAGGCCGAGGAAGACTGAGTCAAGTCGACTCAAGGCCCGCTGGGTTGCCCAGCGGGCCCACTGCTCGTGCGATCGCTGACGCCGTCTTAGGGATGGTCTGAACAAGTCCCGTGGCTGCGGCGGCGGCCACCACGCGACTTGTCCAGAGCATCCCTAGCGCAGCCAGACCTCGACGCGCCGATTCTTCAATCGACCGACTTCACTGGAGTTTGGCGCCACCGGGACAGCCTGCCCGAACCCCAACGCACCACGCGGATTGAGTCCGGCACGCGCCAACCGCTCTGCCACATAGTCGACGCGGTCATTGGAAATCGATAGTGCGAAGAAGGGTGAGCCCTCGCTGCTGTCGGCAAATCCGGCCACGACCAGCTCGCGTCCGGCATTCTGCGGCTGCGCCATGAACTCAACCAGGCGCTGGATGTCGCGTTCGGCCTTGGAATCAAGCAGGCTCAAGCCGCTGCCGAAACGGAAGTTCACGCTGAGCCGATCGGCCCCTGTCACCAGTTGCTGATACTCCGCAGGCGCGCCGTCACGGGGAGCCTCGGGCACCGCACGAATCTGCAAGGCCACGTAACCCACCCGCTCGACCACGGCCTGCCCGGCCGGGCTGAGCGCGAAGTCCACCAGCTGCCGCACCGGCTCACTGGCATTCTCGGCGTGGTAGAGAAACAGCCGGCGGGCCAGCAAGTAGTCCTCGGTGGCCACGGTATGCGGGTCGGGCAACAGGGCCGGAGTTTGTTCGGCATGCACGGCTATGGGACGCGCCGAGCCCACCGCGGCCAGACCGGTAAAGCCGATGCCGCCATCATCGGCCGCCACGGCGGCCGTCAGCTCAGCGTTGCTTTCGTAGCGTTGCGCAGCGGAGGCCAGCGGCGAGCCATCGAGCACCAGGCTACTGAAGGTATCCCAGGTACCCGAGCGCTCATCGCGAGCGTAAACGTGGACCGGCAAGTTGGGGCCACCGAGCTGAGACCAGTTTCGGATGCGTCCGGTAAAAAGATCGCGCAGCTGCTGCAGGTCCAATGCCGCCAGTGGGTTGCCTGGGGAGACAACAACCGCCAATCCGTCCAGTGCAATCACATGTTCCAGCGTCGGATGATCCAGGCGACCGATCAACCGCGCCTGTTCCACTTCGCTCCGACGAACCGGTCGGGACGACATCCACAACTCCGATCGTCCGGCCAGCAGGTCAGCGAAGCCGGTGCTCGACCCGTGGCTGTGGATGTCCACCTCCCAGCGTTGACCCGCCGGGCCCGCGCCACTCAGACGACGTTCCTCGGCCGCCTGGCGCTGGTCGCTCAATGGACCCACTCCCATCGACGCCGCCCATGCTGCACCAGGGCCGGCGCCAGTTCACTGCCTACCGTGTTCGATCCGTGCAGACGTAGCTGGACTGTGTCACCCGCTACCGCCGTCGCTCCGCTGCACCACAAAGCGGCCGCCAGGCCCGCCCATCCCTGCCAACGCATCGCCTAGCTCCCAGCTGCAAATGGCCAGCCTAGGCAGCGGATATTGCAGCGCGATCACAGCAATGCTGCAGTGCCGCATTGGACGAGAAATCTGTGACGCACTACCAGCGGCGCTGGCGATCATGGCGCTGCACCGAAATCCCGCGGCTCGCGCCATTGAGGCGGCGATTCAGATCACAGCGTTCCAACGGGCCCAACACGCCATCGTTGTGACGATAGCGTTGCTCCACCTGCTGAATGTGGGCTTGTCGGGCCTGCAGCCGCCACGTTTCACCGGGTCGCAGGTCGCCCTGCGCAATGCCGGCGCCAATACGGGCCTGCTGGGCCGACTGTCGGGCGTTGATGGGTGCTGCACAGCCCGCGGCCAGAACGGGCCCGGTCACCAGCAGCAGACACAGGGCAATCAGTAGCGTGCGCATCGATCTTGCTCCATTCGTCGGTTCGCTGTTGTCCAACGAATGGCCGCGCCCGCGGTTGACAGCGCGGGGACGTGGACCGGGCCGCTACGGTCAGTGCAGGACGTCGGCCAATGCAGCCAGCACGCGATCGACCTTCTGCGGCTGTGCGCTGTGGCCCATCAGGCCGATGCGCCAGATCTTGCCAGCCAGCGCACCCAGGCCGGCACCGATCTCGATGCCCTTCTCGGTGAGCAGACGCCGGCGAACCAGCGCCTCATCGACACCCTCCGGCACGCGCACGGCATTGAGCTGCGGCAGACGTTCGGCTTCCGGGACCAGCAAGTCCAAACCCAACGCAGACAGCCCCTCGCGCAGGCGCTCGTGCTGCGCCTGATGCCGTGCCCAGGCTGCCTCCAGACCCTCCTCGTCGAGCATCAACAAGGCTTCGTGGACACCATAAAGTGCGTTGACCGGCGCGGTGTGGTGGTAGCTGCGCGCACCCTCGCCTTCCCAGTAGTTCATGACCAGGCTCAAATCCAGGAACCAGCTCTGCACCGGTGTCTTGCGCGCCTGCAGGCGGGCGACAGCGCGCTCGGAAAAACTCAGCGGCGAAATGCCCGGCGGCGCCGACAGGCACTTTTGCGAACCCGAATAGATGGCATCGATGCCCCAGGCGTCCACTTCCAGCGGAATGCCGCCCAGGCTGGTCACCGCGTCAACAATGGTCAGTAGTCCTGCGGACTGGGCCAGCTGACACAGCGTCCGCGCGTCGCTGCGGGCACCGGTGGAGGTTTCCGCATGCACGAAGGCCAAGGCGACCGCCTCCGGATGCGCGGCGATCGCAGCGCGTACCTTGTCCGGGTCCACTGCCCTGCCCCACTCATCCTGCACCATCACCGGGGTCGCACCCACACGCAGGACGTTTTCCTTCATGCGTCCGCCAAATACGCCGTTCTGGCAGACGATGACCGTGTCACCCGGCTCAATGAGATTGACGAAACAGGCTTCCATACCGGCCGAACCCGGCGCCGATACCGGGATGGTCAGGCGATTCTCGGTGCGGAAGGCGCGCCGGAGCAGCGTCTTGGTCTGATCCATCATGGCCACGAAAGCCGGATCCAGATGACCGATGGTTGGACGCGCCAGGGCCTGCAGCACGCGCTCGGGCACGTCCGACGGACCAGGTCCGAGCAGCAGACGTTCGGGGGGATGGAAGGACATGACCGGACTCCTGCTAGGCGGTCGCGCAGTCTATCCGCTCTGGGCAGTCAACTCATCGGCCCAGCGCCTTCGTTCAGCTTCGAAGCTGCCATGCGACCTTCATTGGGGTAGCACAGCGCAATTCGAGACGATTCATGCGAATTGATGACCTTCCGGCACTTCGTTCAAGTGTCGTTCATCGGTATCCTTTGTAACCACCTTGCCCCTGCGGAGATCCCAACGTGCCCAAACTGAACGCGCCTCTGCGCGCGCTTGCTGCCGCTTTGCTGGTTGTGCCTGCACTTGGCATGGCCGAAGAGACGCTGACCAAGGTTCCCTCTGGTGTCAACTTCGTCAGTCCGCCGGTTGTGCCCAGCTTCAAGCATGTGGACATCCGGCAGGTTCCAGCGGCAGCGCCGTGGCAGCCGGGTGATCCCATTCGCGAGATTCCGCGTCGCTTCGAACCGCCTGAAGACGTGTTGCCGCAACCGGTGAATCCGGTGCAGAGCCAGATGGATGCACTGGCCCAGCTGCAGCGCCAGTTCAGCGCGACGCGCGCCCCCCTGGGCGCCGGCTTCGATACGACCCTGCTGAATTTTCCCAGCATCGGCAACACGGGCGTCCAGCCTTCGGATGTCAACGGCGACATCGGCAAGGATCACTTCATCAATTCCGTCAACGGCGGCGGTGGTGCCCGGATCGCCATCTACGACAAGGTCACCGGCACACAGATCGGATCGACCTTTTCCCTGGAAACTCTGGGCAGCGGCGGTCCCTGTGCCAGCGGCCTGGGCGATGCGGTCATCCTCTATGACGAACTCGCCGAGCGCTGGGTGCTGACGGAGTTCGTCAGCGGCGGCAACGATCTGTGCTTCTACATCAGCGATGGTTCCGATCCGGTCAATGCCACCTGGACGCGCTACAACTTCACGATGCCGGCCTTCCCGGACTATCCGAAGTATGGCGTCTGGTCGGATGCCTACTATGCCGGCGCCAACGAAGGCGCTACCGGTGGTCAACGCCCGGTCTATGCCTTCGATCGCGCAGCGATGCTGGCGGGCACCGCAGCGACGTTCCAGCGCCTGACCATTCCGCGTCTGGCCGGCTTCAGTTTCCAGATGATCCAGCCGGCCGATCACGACGGTCCGCTGGCACCGCCGCCTGCCGGCGCACCCGGCATCTTCATGCGCCACCGTGACGACGAGGCCCACAACTCGGGCAACAACAACCCGGCGGAAGACTATCTGGAGCTGTGGGAACTGGACGTCGATTTCGCGACGCCCGGCAACACCGTGCTCAGCCCGGTGCAGACCATTACGATCTCCGAGTTCTCGTCCAATCTCAACGGTTTGACAGCGTTCAACGCTTTCCCGCAACCCAACGGACAGAGGTTGGACCCGCTGCGTGAAACCATCATGCATCGGCTGGCCTACCGCAACATGGGCTCGTACGAGGCGCTGATCGGCAATCTCGTGACCGATGTCGATGGCAACGACACTGGCGGTATCCGCTGGTTCGAGTTGCGCCGCACCGGTGGCCCCGGCAACGCGTGGACCTTGTTCCAGGAAGGCACCTACGCGCCTGCCGACGCCGGTGGCCCGGCCGATCGCTGGATGGGCGGCATCGCCATGGACGAGAGCGGCAACATCGCACTGGGTTACAGCGTGACCCGGCAAAGTCCGGGCATCCCGGCCAGCCTGCGCTATGTCGGCCGCCTCAACGGCGATCCTGCAGGCGTGATGACCTCCAACGAGAACGACATCGTCAGCGGCGGCGGTTCGCAGAGCGGTGAGCGCTGGGGCGACTACCACTCGATGAGCATCGACCCCGAAGACGGCTGCACCTTCTGGTTCACCGGCAACTTTGTGCCAACCAGTTCCTGGGCTACGCAGGTCGCCGCTTTCAAACATGACGCCTGTGGCTCTCCGACCTTCAGCATGGTCGGCACGAACCTGGAACAAAGCGTCTGCGCCGGACCGGTTGCGACCGATCTGGACGGCGTCAATCTGACCATCAATGCGCTGAACGGCTTTGGCGACATGGTCGATCTGGACTTTGGCATTGGCGGATTGCCGACCGGGTTCAGCGGCCAGCTCGTGCCGACCCAGGTCAGCCCTCCGGCAATGGCGCTGGCCGAATTGGCTGTCGACAACACCGCGGCCCTGGGAACCAACGTAGTCACGGTGCGCGCCACGTCCGGCGCCATCGAGCGCACCACCCTGGTCAACGTCAATGTCGCCACGGACATCCCCTCTGTGCCGATGCTGAGCATGCCGGCAGATATGGCGACGCTGGTCGATACCAGTCCGATGTTCAGCTGGCAGGCCAGCACGCAGGTCGAAAGCTACCTGTTCGAACTGGCCACCGATGCGGCCTTCGCCAACATCGTGGTGTCGGAAATGGCCAATGGCACCAACTTCCAGGCGGCCGTTGCACTCAACACCAACACCACCTATTTCTGGCGCGTCTCGGCCGGCAATATCTGCGGTGACAGCGCCGCCAGCGCCGTATTCAGTTTCACGACGGCCCCTGCGCCGGGTGATTGCACCGACGGCGTGCAGGCCAACGTGACCTACCAGTATGGTTTCGAAGCGGGCGCCAACGGCTGGACCAGTTCGGGTACCGGCAACACCTGGGCCCAGTCGACTCAGCGGGTGAATACCGGCAGCTTCTCCTGGAAGGCGGTGGATCCGACCAGCACCAGTGATCAACGTCTGGTGTCGCCAGCCGTGGCGCTGCCCAGCGGGCAATCGCCGCTGACGCTGCAGTTCTTCCACTTCCGCGACATTGAGGAAAGCGGCACCACCCAGTGCTGGGATGCGGGCCTGCTTGAAGTGTCCACCGATGGTGGCAGCAACTGGACCCAGATCACCGATCTGGAGCTGTTGACCGACCCCTATACCGGCGATGTTCGCGCAGGCACCTCCACCAACCCGTTGGCGGGTCTGCAAGCCTGGTGCGACCTGCAGGACTGGACCAAGGTCATCGTCGACATTGATGCCTTCGCCGGCGAAACGGCCCAGTTCCGCTTCCGTCTGGGTTCGGATGGCAGTGTTGGTGCCGAAGGCTGGTACATCGATGACGTGAAGGTGCAATCCTGCGGCATCGGTGAGGATATTTTCAGCGACGGCTTCGAGTGATCCTGACGGGTCGGCAGTGACTTGCCGACTCGGACGTTGAAGACACCGCTGGCCTTCGCGCCAGCGGTGTTTTACTTTGCGCCGGCGACAGATCACGGGACAAGTCAGATCAGGGCAGTTCGCAGCCACTCGTTGCAGGCCCTCCGCGGCGAACATCGCTGCGAGGCGCTCAGAGCGTTTGACGCGATGGCCCGCCCAACGTCGACCCGGCATAGTGGCCGGTTCCCCGCCACGGCAACAGGGAGCGCGAACCCGGCAGCCGTCTCAGCAACTGGGTGCGATCGACTCGGGCCGTCCGAACACTAGCCCTGGCTGGCCTTCCACTCAGCGATCCGTGGGCGCAGGCGCGCGAAGCGTTGCAGGCTTTCGGCCGACCAATGCTGTTCGCGGTCGTAGTAGATCGGAACGACAGGAATCGCCTCGCCCAGTTGCAGCCAAGGCTGCCGGGACTCCGTGAAGATGTGAATGTCCGGCGGCACGCGATCAGGTTCATCCAGCGAACCGACACGTACGAAGCTCAGCAGCGGACCGGCACCCGCGTAGTGGCTCCACACGGCAATTCGGCAAGTCGGACAGCGTGCAATCTGCTGGCCCTTGCCACTGGCCGATGGCGTAAGCACGAGTTCCGCTGTGACGCCGAGCGACTCAATGCACTCTGTCTCGATCATCGCGTTCAGCGCGAAGGCTGCGCCGGTTTCCCGCTGACACCAGCGGCAATGGCAGCAATGCACGAAGAGCGGAGCGGCCGTCAACCGAAAACGCACCGCCCCGCAATCACAGCCACCTTCCAGCGGCGGCGCACCCGTCTGAACGCTCATATCGGACTTCCGGACAGCAGGCCGAGGCCGGCCCCGCCAGCAAGTCTGCCACGAAGCGGAAAAATGCGCGGACAGCCAGAGGCTGACCGTCCGCGCGCCTCAAAGGAGCTGCGATTCGGTTCAGAGTTCGACTGCGGCCATCCCGGCGGGGTGGTAGCGCTCGCCTTGCACCGATGTCTGCTCGACGGCCGAGCGCAACCGCGCCAGTGTCGCCCCATCCAGCTGGCAGCGCGTGGCCAACGCGTTCTCGTGCAGACGCGCAATCGAGCGTGTGCCCGGGATCGGCACCACGTCGTCGCCCTGATGCAGCAGCCAGGCCAAGGCCAACTGAGCCGGCGTGATGGCCAGTTCGGTGGCCAACTGGCGAACCACGTCGACCAGCGCCAGATTGGCGGCCAGATTGCCATCGGCAAAGCGCGGGTGATGACGCCGCCAGTCGTCGATGGCCAGCTGCTCGGTGGTCTTGATGGCGCCGGTCAGGAAGCCGCGGCCCAGGGGACTGTAGGGCACGATGCCGATGCCCAGTTCGCGACAGGTCGGCAGAATCTCGGGTTCAAGCTGACGCGACCACAGCGAGTACTCGCTCTGCAGCGCGGCAATCGGCGCCACGGCCGCGGCGCGGCGAATGGTGCCGGCGGCGGCTTCACTCAGACCCAGCCAGCGCACTTTGCCCTGCTCGACCAGTCGCTGCATGGCGCCGACGGTGTCCTCGATCGGCACCTTCGGATCGACTCGATGCTGGTAGTACAGATCGATGGTCTCCACGCCCAGCCGCTGCAGGCTGGCGTCGCAGGCGCGCTGCACATACTCGGGCGAACCATCCACACCGAGCATCTGCCCGTCAGGCGCCCGCACATTGCCAAACTTGGTCGCAAGCACCACCTCATCGCGGCGCGTTGCCAGCACTTCAGCCAGCAGTTGCTCGTTGCGACCCACGCCATACATGTCAGCGGTATCGAGAAAATTCATGCCCATGTCGATGGCGTGGTTCAGTACCGCCAGATTGCTGGCGTGGTCAGAAGGTCCGTAGAAGTCGGACATGCCCATGCAGCCCAGCCCCAGGGCCGAGACCTGCAGACCATGGCCCAGTTGGCGACGCGGAATTGGATGGCTCATCGTCATTGCTCCGTTGATCAGGTTGGACGGCATCCTGCGGCTACAGGGCGACTGACAGGTAGCCCGCCACTGCGAGCTTCTTGCCTGATCCTGCAAGGCCTGACGCCGGCCCCATTGCGCAGATGGCCGCGAAAGCTATTCTGCGGGCGTCCCACTGATGCCCTTCGCCATGTCCACCCTCGCTACGCTGACTCCGCAACCGCACGCGGCCGCGATGCCGGAACTGACTCGCCGTTGTCGCGCCCTGGCGCAGAGCGCCGGCGTCAACGTCACGCCGTTGCCCGAATTGCAGGTGATTCGAGCCGACGCGCCCACCGACATCCTGCCCACCGTGTATGAGCCCTGCCTGTGCGTGGTGCTGCAAGGGCGCAAGCAGACGGAACTGGGCCAGGAACGCTACGTCTATCAACCCGGCCACTTTCTGGTGGTCTCGCTGACGCTGGCCACGCGTGCACGGATCATCGATGCCAGCCCAACGCAGCCCTATCTGTGCCTGCGTGTGTCACTGGATCTGGGCGTGATCGCCAGTCAGCTGGCCACCGCCGAACTGGTCCGAGAGCCGTCCCGCGACGGTCGCGGCCTGTTTCTGGCACCGATGAATGCGCCGCTTGCCGACAGCCTGTTGCGCCTGCTGCAGGCGCTGGATCAGCCCGGCGAGCTACCCGTCATGGCGCCGCTGCTGTTGCAGGAGGTGCAATACCGCGTGCTGGTCGGCCCGATGGGCCAGCAGCTGGCGCGGCTGGTGGAAACCGGCGGTCATGCTCAGCGGGTCGCGCGCGCCGTCGAGCATCTGAAGCGTCACTACGAGCAGCCGCTGCGAATCGCCGATCTTGCAGCGCATGCGCACATGAGTCCGTCCTCGCTGCACCATCGCTTCAAGGAGCTGACGGCCATGACCCCGCTGCAGTTCCAGAAGCAGCTGCGCCTGCACGAGGCCCGTCGGCTGATGCTCGGCGAAGGACTGGCCGCTGCGACCGCAGGTCATCGGGTCGGCTACGCCAGCCCATCGCAGTTCAGCCGCGACTACAGACAGCTTTTCGGTGCCCCGCCCCGCCAGTCAGTGCAGGCGGTGATCGGCGGCACTCGCTGAGCGTTCCGACGGACTCACGACGGCGCGGCGAACCAGGCCTGCGCCCAAGCTTGCAGCAGATCCATCACCTGGCTTTCCTCACCGGTATGGACCGCCGGCTCGCTACGCAGCCAGGTCAGCTGGCGCTTGGCCAACTGCCGCGTGGCATAGAGGGCGCGGGCGCGGGCCTCATGCAGGTCGCCTGATCCCGGCAACTGTTCGAGCAGCTGTCGATAGCCCACGCTGCGATAGGCCGGCAGCAACGGATCAAAGCCGGGTCGCCGCATCAGGCCTTGGACCTCGTCGACAAAGCCAGCAGCGAGCATGGCATCCAGGCGCCGCTCGATCTGCTCGTGCAGCACGGTGCGGGACGACGGCAGCAAGGCGACCGCCAGCAGCGGCAAACCCGTGCCAGGCCCCGCCTGCTGTTGCTGTTCGCTCAGCGGTCGGCCGGTGAGCTCAATCACCTCCAGCGCACGCAGCAGACGCTGCGGGTCATTGCGATGAATGCGCGCGGCCGCCTGGGGATCCAGAGCCCGCAGCCGCGCATGCAGTGCATCGTGCCCGACCTCAGCCAGTTCGCCCTGCAGGCGCCCCCGCAGCACCGGATCAGCCGGCGGCAACGGCGATAGCCCACGGTCCAGGGCGCGGTAGTACAGGTGCGTCCCGCCGACCAGCAGGGGCAAGCGTCCCGCTGCGCGCGCGCGCTTGATGGCGGCGCGCGCATCAATCGCAAACTCCGCCGCCGAATAGCTCTGCTCCGGCTCGCGCAAATCGATCAACTCGTGCGGCACGGCCGCGCGCTCGGCCGCATCGGGTTTGCCGCTGCCGATGTCCAGATGCCGGTAGACCTGCGCCGAATCGACGCTGATCACCGTCACCGGCCATTGTCTGGCCAGCGCATAGGCCAACGCCGACTTGCCGACCGCCGTGGGGCCCAGCAGGGCCAGCGCCGCCGGCGCAGCCTGCGGCGGCGCCATCTCACTCATTCGAACTGCGGCTTGACGCCCATCTCGCGCAACAGGCCGTGGGCACCATCGACCGCGTCCATGATCCACAGCATGTAGCGCACGTCGACCTGGATGCTACGGGTGATCTGCGGATTGAACAGCCAGCCCGAACTGATCGACTCGTAGTTGCCATCGAAGGCCAGACCCACCAACTCGGCCTTGCTGTTCAGCGTCGGCGAACCGGAGTTCCCGCCCGTGATGTCCAGCGAGGCGACGAAGTTCACCGGCACCGAGCCCAGGGCCTCATCTCGATAGGTCCCCAGGCGTCCGGCCCGAATCGCCGTCAGCTGACGCTCGGTGGCATCAAAGGGGTCCACGCCGGTGTGCTTTTCCAGAATGCCGTTGAGCGTGGTCTGCGGCCCGTAGCTGACCGCATCGCGCGAACGGTAGCCCTCGACCTGACCATAGGTCACTCGCAGCGATCCGTTGGCGTCCGGATAGACCGGCTCACCCAGCGCCTGGCGCCAGGCAATGAGCCCGCGCATGAACGACGGGCGCAACAGGTACTCATCACCCTTCTGCGCTTCGCCCTCGGCCTCCAGCCGCAGGATCGCCGGCATCAGCGCCACGGCAAGCTGCAGCGCGGTGTCGCTGGACGACTCGATGGCCTTGGCGTCGGCCTTGAACCAACGCTGGCGCTGGTCCAGCTCACCCAATTGCGTGCCGGCATACAGTGCGTCCAGACGCGCCGACAAGTCGACGCTGCCGTCCTCGGCACGGCCCAGCCAGCGGTCCAGTTCGGCGACTCGCTGCGCCGCCGGCAATTGCAGGTAGCGCTGCAGCAGATCTTCGACCAGTGCGCGATCCACACCGGCGTCATAGCGGCGATCCAATTGCACCAGGCGACCTTCGATGCGTACCTCATCGCGCTGCTGGTAGCCGACGGTTCGCTCGGCGTCGGCCTTGCGACGCTCCAGCGCGACCCTGTACAGCGGTAGCGCAGCACTCAGAAGCCCACTGCGCGACAGCGCTCCCAGATCAGGTCGCGATCGCGGGTGGCCAACTGTGCATCGAGCAAGGCATTGAGTTCGGCCTGGCGCTGGAAGTAGTCACCGGCCGCCTCCGGGTTCTCGCGCAGCCAGGTCTCCAGGGCCTGTTCGATGGCCTGCTTCTGCGCTACCACGTCGAGCTCCTGAAGCCATCCAGGTTGCCCTGAAAGTTCTTCAGGCCGTTGTTCAACGAGGCTTTGGTCGAGGCGTACTTGATCGCCGCCTCGGGACGGCCGGCGCTGGCCTGGTCGATCAGCTCGAGTTGACGACCGAACAGTTCGATGTAGGTGGGATAGGCCCACTCGATGGCGCACGCACCTCGCGCGCCAGCCGATAACGATTGGTCCGCCCGGGATAGCCGGCCACCATGACGTAGTCGCCCGGATCCACACCTGCAGCCGACACCTTCAGATAGCTTTGCGGGCGGTAGGGGACGTTGGATTCGGACGGGTCGGCCGGCTTGCCATCCGGACCGACGTAGGCACGCAGGAAGGAGAAGTCGCCCGTATGCCGTGGCCAGATCCAGTTGTCGACGTCACCACCAAACTTGCCGATCGCCGAAGCGGGCGCGTAGACCAGCCGGACATCCCGAATCTCCATCTGCTGGACCAGATTGAAACTGGCGCCGCCGTGGAAGATGTAGACATCGCAGCGGCGGCCACCAGGCTTCTCGCAGTCGGCGACCAGGGCCTTGCTGCGCGCGTCGACCTGATCGAAGCGGGCCTTGCCGTCCGGCAGCTCGGCCAGACCGGCCTGGATCTGAGCGGTGACGTCCGAGATTGCTTCGGTCACATAGATCCGCTGAGTGGGATCGGCCCGCAGCTCCTCGCCGAGCGTCTTGGCCAGGAAACCATCGGCCAGCAGATTGCGCTCGGCGGTGGAGTTGTACTGGATCGCGCCGTAGGCGCAGTGGTGGTTGGTGGTCACCAGGCCCATCGGCGAGACAAAGGAGGCGGTACAGAAGCCCAACCCAACCACGGCATTCATCGGGTACTCGGTCAGATCGCTCAAGCGCTTGGGATCGACCTTCAACCCGGCCTCGGCCAGTGGCGTCGCCAGATCCGGCAGCTGTGCCGGTTGCCACATGCCTTCGGCAGCCAGTACCGAGCCAGCTGACCCGGCCAGTGCCACGAACATTCCCCAAGCGATCGCCTTGCGCATCTTCCCTGCCCCTCAAACCGAAATCAGGGTCGCGACATTAGCAGCCCTGCCCCCTGTCGTGGCGTCGTCATACGCCCCTGCCGCCCGACCGCTGCGCCGGCGCAGCTTGCAGGAAGGTCCACGCCTACAAAGCCCCACACCCAGCCGCCGGAAATGTGACGTACAACGTCAGTTTTCGCCGATTTTCTTGACGCCAGTCACAGAATTCGGCAGTATTCGGGCCTGAACTGACGCACCCCGTCAGCTTGTGACAGAGGAAACACTTTGTTGCGGGTGCAACGGGTACGCTCCATCCATCAGCCTGGGCGCATGACCCAATTCAAGGACAGAACGATGAAACTGCTGGTCAAGACGCTTGCCTACGGTCGCTGCTGGATGCTTCGTCGACAGCTGTCCGAAGTTGAGAAATACATGTCCCGACTGAACACCGAGCAGCGTCGTGCGCTACTGGCTCTGACGCAACGCGAGTTCGCTGCGGCCGGCCAGGAGTCGCAGCCGCATCTGTATGCCAGCGAAGGTCATGATCGCTACAGTCCCTGGGGCCGTGGCACCGAACTGGCGCTGGAGCGGATGCGTTCCGGCAACCAGACGCTGGGAGTTCGCGGCGTAGCCTTGTGGCTGGCGGTTGCGTATCACGAAACCAAGGATGTCGGCTACGCCAGCATCGATGAAGTGCATCGCCGCGTGCTTCGCAGCGTCCGGCAATTGCGCGAATCGGTGGAAGGTCGCCGCAATCTTGATCGCAGTCTGGAACTTCATGGAGCCAGTGCGGTCGGTTAAAGGGTCACTCCGTTGCCCGCAAGCGAGGCGGGTACTGGTGTCAAGGGCTGGACATCTTTAGGGCGCTTCCGAGCGCCCTTTTTCTTTTGGTCGGTCCAATCCGATGAAATGGAATGCGGAACGGCAGGCGCCCCCGCTCAACTGCGATGCTTGCCGCCAGTCCAACCGCCCTGCTGCAGCACGGCATCACCCAAGGCAGTCGGTGACGACTCCAGGTCAGTGGCCATCGAGTCGTTCCACCGGTTGAGGAACCCATACAGCGAAACAGCCGCGAGGATCTCGACGATCTGAGCTTCGCTCCAGTGTGCCCGCATGCGGATCATCAAGGCCGCATCCACCTGATTGGGCACGGCTCCGGCCGCCAGCGCATAGTCCAGCGCTACCCGCTCGGCGTCGCTGTAGAGATCGCTGCTGGCGTACTCCCATACCGCTGCGACCTTTTCGTCGCTGATCCCGTGGATCTTGGCGGCGACCAGTGAATGGGCCATGCAGTACTGGCAGCCGGCGGCGCGTGAGCAGAAATGTGCGATCAGGCGCTTGAAGCCCAAATCCACCTCACCGTCCGGGTCCATCACCGCTCGTGTGAGTGCGCCAAAACCCTCGACGATCTTCGGCCGGCGCTGCATCGTCAGCAGCGAGTTCGGGACAAAGCCGAGAATCCGCTCGAAGATGGCGAAGCTGTCGGCGAGCTCGGGATGGGTGTCTTTGGGTAGCGGCTGCAGATGGGCCATGGTCGACTCCAGTGAAAGGCTCTTGGACCGGCCCAATGGCCAAGCCCTGACAAGATCAATCAGCCGACACCGTGCGTCCGGCGGCCCAGTCGCGCAGCGACTGCACCTTCTCCGCCATGACGACGCTGAGCGGCCGGGTGCGCTGCATCTCTTCCAGCAGGTGGCGATCGTGCAGCTTTCCACCTTCGGCCTGAGCCGCATACAGCGAGGAAACCACCGCCTGCTCGATCTCGGCGCCGGAGAAGCCGGCCGCCGCCGCCGCCAGTTCCGCCAACGCAAAGTGTGCCGGCTCAAGTTCCCGCCGCCGCAGATGCAGCTGCAGAATCTGCTCGCGAGCGGGAAGGTCGGGCAGGTCGACAAAGAAGATCTCGTCAAAGCGCCCCTTGCGCAGCAATTCCGGCGGCAGTTGCTCGATGGCATTGGCCGTCGCCACCAGAAAAACCGGATACCGTCGCTCGGCCATCCAGGTCAGCAGAAAGCCCAGGACCCGTCGCGATACGCCTTCGTCGCTGCTGCCGCCGGCGAGTCCCTTCTCGATCTCGTCGATCCACAGCACGCAGGGCGCCATCTGGTCGGCACGTTCGATGGCCTCGCGCAGATTGCGTTCGGTCTCACCGTGATACTTGTTGTACAGACTGGCCATCTCCAGGCGCAGCAACGGCACCCCGAAGCCACCGGCAATGGCCTTGGCGGCCAGGCTCTTGCCGCAACCCTGCACACCCAGCAGCAGGACGCCGCGAGGCGGATCCAACTTCATGCCGCCGGCATTCTCACCTCGGAAGACCGCGCGCCGCTGCAGCACCCAGCGCTTGAGCGCCTGCAGTCCGGCAATGTCTTCCAGCCGCACGTCATCGAGCTCAAAGTGCAGCACCGAAGACGGCCCCAGCAACTCGAACTTCCACTGGGCAGCACGCGCCACATCGTCGGCCAGCACCGCCCCGTCGTGGGAGATCAGGCGGCGGGCAATTCGGCGGGCGTCGGCCAGCGACAGTCCACGCAGACAGCGCGCAATGGCATTGAGGCTGGGCAAATGCACCTGCACGCGCTTGCCGCCCTGCTCGCGCGAGTAGGCCGATGCCTCTTCACGAACCATCTTCGACAGCGCCTCTTCATTCGGCAGGCTCAGTCGGAAAGGCGTGGCCAAGCGCTCCAGTTCACCCGGGAGCTCCTGCTTGCCGCCGATCAGCACCACCGTGTGCTCGGCAACATCCTGGCGCAGGGCGATCTCGCGCAGATGACGCAAGGCAGTGACATAACGCAGAAAGGGTGTGAAATCGAGCAGCAGATAGATCGCTCGCTGGCGGTTGTCTCGAATCGCCTGCAGCACCTCGGTGGGCCCGCAGGGTTGAGCGGGGATGTCGTCCATGTCCAGACGTCGCAGTCCCTGGGTGACACTCCAGCTGAACAGCGGGCGCAGCGTCTGCGCGATGACGTGACGAAAAGTCTCGATGACCTCCGGTTCCTCGTCCGTGTCGATGCTGATCAGCGGGGCGTTGGCGCGGATCAGGGCGGCCAGATCCTGGTGGCCGTGCTGGGAATCACGCATCGATCGGTCCGTATGGCGTCATCATTCCCCGCAGGCTCAGGAGCAGGTCGGTAGTTTAATCGTCTGGCCGACACGGATCGAATACCGAGGACCGGCAATGCCATTGAGCCGAGCAATCTCCTCAATCCGGCTGCAACCCGAAGTCCGGGCCAGCCGGGCCAGCGTATCGCCCTGCCGGACCTTGTAATTCACCACGCGAGGCCCGGCGGGGTAACGGGCATCGTGCAGTCCAGCCAGTCGCGTGCGCAGATCGTTGTCCAGGCAACGGGCGGGATACTGCGCGGCGAGCTGGCGCGGAATGCGAACAATCGAGCCACCGGGCAACCGGTCCTGAGCCTGCACGCGTGGATTGAGATTGCGCAGCGTGCGAAACCAGCCGGCGGGCTGCGCCGGACTCTGACCGAAGCACATCGCCAACTCGCCCAACGAGGCCGGCGCAACCAACTGCAAGTCCACCAGCTGCGTATCAACGGCGGGAAAGCTCAGACCATAATCGGGGCCGTGCAGGAACAGCCACGCAGCGGCCAGCACCTTCGGCACGTAGTCCTGGGTTTCGCTGGGCAGTGCGTGATAGATCGAATCGGACCAGAAGCCCTTTCCCCGGTGCTTGTCGGCCAGCCGCTTGAGCCGCCCCTCGCCGCTGTTGTAGGCCGCCAGGCTCAACTCCAGATCATGATTGAGCTCTTCCAGGCGATCGGTCAGATAGGCCACCGAGGCCCGCGACGCACTGGCCGGATCGAAACGCAAATCGAAACCGGAATTGGCATTGAGACCATAGCGCCGACCCGTGGCCGGCATGAATTGCAGTGGACCGGAAGCGCCAGCGCGCGATACCGCGTGCACCCGTCCCGCCGACTCCTTCGCCAGAATGCCGAACAGCACCGCTTCCGGCAGCCCCGCTTCCTGGAAGGCCGGCACCATGTCCGCCCGCAGATACTGATAGTTGACCCACGCCTCGATCAGCGTTGGCCTCATCCAGGTGAGCCAATCGGTCAAGGCCGCATGCACCGGCTCGTTGAGTGGAATGATCTCGCTCAGATCACGGCCACGCAGCATCACCCGGGTATGCGCCAGCTCGGTATTGAGGCGCTCACCGCCATCGGCCTCGCCTGCCCCGGCCAGCCCACCCGGCGGTGGATCCTGGTCCAGCAGTGCGGCAGGGTCGAGCAACAAGGCCTGCAGCCGCAGCAACGCCTGGAAGGCATCGATGAAGCGCTGCATCTCGCAGCCCAGCATCTGCGCACACTGACCGGCCAGCAATGCGACCCGCGCGCTGGCCGCCTCCATCTGGGTCTGCCCCTGACGGGGTTGACCACTGCGCTGCATCTCGATACCGGCCTGGAACTCGGCTGTGGCCTGACCGACCTGCTCGTACATTCGGGACACGGCGGATTCGTCAACCGGCAGGGAGCGATCCAGCTGCCGATCACTCAGTCGCAGCGCTGACGCAGGCGGCAGGCACAGCGCCAGCCCACAGGCGATTCCTCCCAACGTGGTCCAGATCCTTCTCATGCCGCCTCCCTGTGCGCGCGGCGGTGAACTCGGCATCGATCGCCCTCGGCTGCTGCGTTGCCGAACGTCCGTCCGCCTGCTGCGAGCGCACGCTACACAAGGGGCGATGCACTGGCAAGTTCAGCCGACCACCGGCTGTTGCCCCCTCAGCGCTTCAAGGCGCCCAGCAGTCCGCGCAACAACTGTCGTCCAAGTTGGGTACCGATTGACCGCATCATCGACTTGGCGAAGGCTTCGGTCGCCGATTCGCGACCCCGTCCACGCCTGGGAGCCGGCGCTTCCTCGGCTTGAGCCGGTGCCTGCCGGCCTGGCGGTGGTGGTGGAGGTGCCGACTTGGCCGCTGCGGCACGGGCCTGCAACTGTTCATAGGCCGACTCGCGATCGATCGCCTCGGCATAGCGCGATCGCAACGGACTGGCGGCGATGATCGCGGCCCGCTCATCGTCTTCGATCGTGCCCATGCGTGAACTGGGCGGCAACACATAGGCACGCTGAACCATCTGCGGCACGCCCTTGTCGCCCAGCATCGACAGCAGGGCTTCGCCCACCCCCATCTGGGTGATGGCCTCCACGACGTCCAGTTCCGGATTGCTGACAAAGGTCTCGGCCGCCACGCGCACCGCCTTCTGATCGCGCGGTGTGAATGCCCGCAGCGCATGTTGGACACGGTTGCCGAGCTGACCCAGCACGTCGGCTGGCACATCATCGGGTTGCTGGGTGATGAAATACACACCCACGCCCTTGGAGCGTATCAGCCGAACCACTTGCTCAACGCGCGACTGCAATTCCGGCGGCGCCTCATCGAACAACAGATGCGCCTCGTCGAAGAAGAACACCAGGCGAGGACGGTCCAGATCACCGACCTCCGGCAGTTCCTCGAACAGCTCCGACAACAGCCACAGCAGGAAACTGGTGTAGATCCTGGGGCGAAGGATCAGCTTGTCGGCGGCCAGAATGTGAATGGTGCCGCGACCATCGGCACGCGGCGCCAGCAGATCGTCCAGTCGCAGCGCCGGCTCGCCGAAAAACTGGTCACCGCCCTCGCCTTCCAGCGTCAACAGGGCTCGCTGTACCGCCGCGATGGACGACCCGGAAACCAGACCATACTGCGCCGAAATGGCCTTGGCGTTGTCAGCCACGTGGGTCAGCAGCGCGCGCAGGTCCTTCAGGTCCAGCAGCAACAGTCCATTGTCGTCGGCCACGCGGAAGGCCACCTGCAATACGCCTTCCTGCACATCATTGAGACCGAGCATCCGCGCCAGCAGCAACGGCCCGATCTCGCTCGGCGTGGTTCGCAGCGGATGCCCCTGTTGGCCGTGCAGATCCCAGAACACCACCGGAAAGGCGCTCGGCTGCCAGTCTTCGATGCCCAACAACTTCAGTCGCCGCTCGAACTTCTCCGAGGCCACACCAGGCTGCGCCAGACCGGCCAGATCACCCTTGACGTCGGCCATGAAGACCGGCACGCCGCGCGCCGCAAATCCCTCGGCCAGCACCTGCAGCGTCACCGTCTTGCCCGTTCCCGTAGCACCGGCGATCAGCCCGTGCCGATTGCCATAGCGACACAGCAGATCCACGGGCTCTCGTCCCAGGGCAACTCGAATGCGGGAGGGATCAATCATCGATGCGGATCCTGGATGGGCAGCATCCCAATTGTAGCCAGCGCTGCCGGATTCGGCGCGGCGACTCCGCAGCCATGGCGCGAGCCGCGCTGCATATCCCCCTTGAATTGTCAATGCACACCCCTAGATCGTGGCCATCGGCGGCCACACCGCCCCCACGAAACAAGGAATCCGATCATGACTCTGAGTCGTTTCAGCTATCCGCAGAACAGTCAGTTTCCCCAGGAAGTGCAGCAGTTCTTCGACAAGTTCTTCGGCAATGAAGACGGTGACCAGTCCAGTGTCGTCACCGCCCACTGGGCGCCACGCGTGGACATCAAGGAGGAGCCCTCGCGCTTTGTCATCCATGCGGACATTCCGGGTGTGGATACCAAGGACATCGAAATTCACATGGACAAGGGCGTCTTGACGATCCGCGGTGAACGGCAGCAGCAGAGCAAGGAAGAGAACACCAAGTTCACGCGGGTCGAGCGCCAACATGGCGTCTTCTACCGGCGCTTCGCCCTGCCTGACAGCGCCGACGCCGAAGGCATCACCGCGACCGGCCGCAATGGCGTGCTGGAGGTGGTGATCCCCAAGCGTCCCGAATCCACCCCGCGCCGTATTACGGTCTCCTGAGCGCCGGGCAGTACGCGGTGGGTCGGCTGCGGCCGGCCGACCGCGCTGGCCGCCGCCCGGCCCGAAGCCCGCGGAGCGGACCTCCGCGGGCTTTTTTGTGGCCGTGGGAACGACCGCCGTCACATACCGGGACGGGGACATACGCATTGCCATCAAGGCCTGACCGGTCGCGCTGGCGACGGTCAACCCGCTATCTTGATGGGTCCGCCAGATTGATGCACAGATTTCGCAGGGACTGACAACGACGATGCAATTCAAGGACTATTACAAGGTGCTTGGCGTCGAACCGGGCGCCGACGCGGCGACGATCAAGTCCGCCTATCGCCGGCTGGCCAAGAAATACCATCCGGACAAAAGCAGCGAAGCGGGCGCCGAGGACCGCTTCAAGGAGATCAACGAGGCCAACGAAGTGCTCGGTGATCCAGCGCGCAAGGCCGAGTACGATCAACTCCGGGCCGGAGGCTTCCGTTCGGGCGAGGAGTTTCGACCACCGCCGGGCTGGCAGGGCGGGCAGTTCGACTTTGGCGACGGGCCACGCGGCGATTTCAGCGATTTCTTCGAGAGCCTCTTCGGTCGCGGACGCGGTGGTGGTGGACGCGCCCATGGTCCTTCGGTCAGGCGCCGTGGTCCGGATCTGCGCGCGACACTGGAAGTGGATCTGGCCACTGCGGCCGAAGGCGGCAAGCAACGCTTCCAGGTCGGCGGCACGCGTGGCCTGCGTACATTGGAAGTGCGGATTCCCGCGGGCGTCCAGGAAGGTCAGACCATTCGACTGGCGGAACAGGGCGAACCCGGGCCTGATGGTGCCGGCGACCTGCTGCTGGAGATCCACATCCGCCCCCACCCGGACTTCGAGGTCGATGGGCGGGATCTGCGACATCGGCTGGCATTGGCACCTTGGGAGGCCGCGCTGGGTGCGCAGCTGGCCGTCCCGACCTTGTCCGGCCAGGTCAGCTTGCGGGTACCCAGCGGCTCACGCAGCGGTCAGCGACTGCGGCTGAAGGGCAAGGGCTTGCCTGGCACGCCAGCAGGTGATCTCTACGTCGAGCTGCAAATCCAGGCACCGCCCGCTGCGAACGAGGCCGATCGTCAATGGTACGAACAGATGCAGGAACGTTTTGCCGACTTTGAGCCTCGACGTCGGACCTGAGCCTGATCAGGTGCACCGCGGTAAGCGGTGCGCCGGCTCGAAGCGAGGCTTGGACGACCGCTGATGACCTGAGCGTGCGGGTCCCTCGCCGGTCAGCCGGGCAGAAATTCCTTGATGACCTTGACCAGCTGGCCTTCATTGATGGGCTTGGTGATGTAGCCCTTGGCACCTTGCCGCATGCCCCAAACCCGGTCGGTCTCCTGATCCTTGGTGGTCACCAGGATCACGGGAATGTGGCTGGTGGCCTTGTCGCGGCTGATGGTGCGCGTGGCCTGGAATCCATTGAGATTCGGCATCACCACGTCCATCAGAATCAGGTCGGGCAGGTTCTGCCGCGCCATTTCCACGCCCTGCTGCCCATCCTCTGCCGAGATGGTCTCGTGACCGAGTCCCTCGACGATCCGCTTGAGGACCAGCAACTGGGACGGAGAGTCATCAACGATCAGAACACGAGCCATGGCATCCTCGGGAAGTCAGGGGAGTCACGCACCGGAGCTTCGATTCTACGCAAAAGCGTCCGGCGTGGTGGCGGTCATTCAGCTTCAGGGTCGATTCTAACAACGGTTCGGCCACAGCCGGACCCTGCCATCAGTCGCTCGAAGGCACCACCCAGGCCATCCAGATCCACCTCGTCGGTGATGATGGTGTCCAGATGCCGGGGCTTCCAGTCATCGGCGAGGTGTTGCCACAGCTCGCGCCGAATCGGATAGGGCGTGCCGGCCGAGTTGATGCCAAGCAAGGCGATGCCACGGATGATGAAAGGCATCACGGTCGTATGCAGTTCCATGCCTCCGGCCATGCCACAGCTGGCGATGCTGCCCCAAGGTTGAATCACTCGGGTCAACCCATCGAGCATCTCGCCGCCCACATTGTCGACGGCTCCGGCCCAGCGTGCCGACTCCAGCGGCCGTTGCCCCCAGTACAGGCCCTCACGGGAAATGCACTGCCGCGCACCGATGCGCTGCAGATAGTCGAACTGCTGCGGCTTGCCGGTGATCGCATGCATCTCGAATCCGGCGCGGGAGAAAATATCCAACGCCAGCGTGCCCACGCCGCCGGAAGCGCCAGTGACGACCACCGGGCCAGCGGCCGGCTTTTGGCCATTGGCCAACATGCGCCACAGGCACAAGGCTGCGGTGAAGCCGGCCGTGCCGATGCCCATCGCCTCGCGCATGCTCAGTCCGGTTGGCAGGGGGACAGCCCATTCGGCCTGCACGCGCGCATATTCGGAATAGCCACCATCGCGCGTTTCCGACAAGCCGCTGCCGGTCAACAGCACCGCGTCACCCTCGCGGAAGCGATCGTCCCGGCTGGCGACGACGTACCCCGCCACATCAATGCCACCCACCATCGGATAGCTGCGGCAGATCTTGCCCTTGCCGGTGCCGGCCAACCCATCCTTGTAGTTGACGCTGGACCAGGCGACCTTCAGATCCAGTTCGCCGTCTGCCAGATCGGCCAGTTGCACTGACTCCACGCCAGCAGCGTGTTCGCCACCCTCGTTGCGAATCCGGAACGCGCGAAACGGCTGCTGCATGGAGATGCCCTCAATTGCCACGATGAATGGCGCGTTTGTCGACGGCCAGGGCGGCCTCGTGCACAGCCTCGGACAGGGTCGGATGGGCATGACAGATGCGCGCCAGATCTTCCGACGATGCACAGAACTCCATCGCCACCACGGCCTCGGCGATCAGCTCCGAGACGTTGGCGCCGACCATGTGCACGCCAAGAATGCGATCAGTCTCGGCGTCGGCGAGGATCTTCACCATGCCGGCCGGCTCGGCCATGGCCAACGCCCGTCCAGTGGCGGCAAAGGGGAAGCTGCCGCTGCGATAATTGACACCCGCGGCCTTCAGCTGTTGCTCGGTCTGACCCACCCAAGCGATTTCAGGCTCGGTGTAGATCACCCAGGGCACCGTGTCCAGATTGACGTGACCCGGCTTGCCGGCGATGCGCTCGGCCACGGCGATACCCTCTTCGCTGGCCTTGTGCGCCAGCATCGGACCGCGCACGCAGTCACCAACGGCCCAAACATTCTCGGCGCTGGTGCGACAGTGATCGTCGACTTCGATCAGTCCGCGCTCGGTCAGCTTGACCCCGGCCTCATCTGCCAGCAAACCGCCGGTCCAGGCGCGGCGCCCCACGGCCACCAGCAGCCGGTCGACCGTCATCTCGTGGTCGCCCTGGCCATCGGAGAAACGCACCAGCACGGCACCATCACCGACCTGGGCCGAAGTCACCTTGGCACCCAGGCGGATGTCCAGCCCCTGCTTCTTGAATTCGCGCTGCGCCGCACGGGCGACATCGGTATCGGCGGCAGAAAGGAAGTCCGGCAGCGCCTCGAGCACGGTGACCTCACTGCCCAGGCGACGCCAGACACTGCCCAGTTCCAGACCAATGACACCGGCACCAATGACGCCGAGCCGCTTGGGCACGGCGTCGAAATCCAGTGCACCGATGTTGTCGACGATGTATTGACCGTCGAAGGGCACCTTCGGGATCTCGATCGGACGCGACCCCGTCGCCAGAATCACGTGGCGCGCCTGGATGACCTCGGTGGCCCCATCGTGGAAGCTGACTTCGACCTTTCCGGCGCCCAGCAGTTTGCCGCGTCCGGCAAAAGGCGTGACCTTGTTGGCCTTGAACAGCTGTGCGATGCCGCCGGTCAGCTGCTTCACGATGCGGTCCTTGCGGGCGACCATGGTCGGCACGTCGATCGCCGCATCACTGGTGCTGATGCCGTGGTCACCAAACAGATGCTGCAAGTTGTGGAACTGCCGTGAGGAATCGAGCAGCGCCTTGGAAGGAATGCAGCCGACGTTCAGACAGGTGCCGCCGAGGGTGGGCTTGCCGTCCTTGCCCTGCATGTCGTCGACGCAGGCCGTCTTCAGACCCAGCTGCGCCGCCCGAATGGCCGCCACATAGCCACCCGGCCCAGCTCCAATCACCACCACGTCAAACTGGTCACTCACCTTGCCACCCACGTGTATCGACGAAGGTCCGCGATTCTACATGGTCGGATTGGCCGGCTGAGGGCCCTAGGGCTGAGGGATGGCGAGATTCGCGTTCGGCGAGGCAACTTCGGATGCGTGGCTCGCTGCGCCATTGTCGGGCTTTGGTCGAAAGCCAGTCGGTCGGGATGTCGGAGCCGCTGTGCCAACGCCCCCGACGCGATCAGTCGGCGCAGGCTCATCCCCGCGTAGCGAGGCAGCGAACATCGACTTTGCTGTGCCGCAGGCACCTTGGAGTGCGGCGAGCATCGCCGCTTTGCCCTTCATGGCTGCGTTGCGCCCTTCTGGGTAGCCCCACAGTGTCGCCGTCCGAGCGGAATTCTGCATGTAACCCACCGAGGGCGCTGAGCTACTCGCGCGTCCAGATCCCGCCGCTTGCTGAGCACGATACGAGGCCGAGCAGGCTCGATGAACCACAACACCTGGCCAACTCTGGGCCCTGTGCCCTGGGCCCTCGCCGCTACCCGGCCGGAGAACCGGCCGGGTTCCAGCAATTCCCTCAAACCACGCCCTGCGCAATCATCGCGTCGGCCACCTTGACGAAGCCGGCGACATTGGCGCCCTTGACGTAGTCGATGTAGCCGGGCTCGCCCGCGACACCGCCATAACGGACGCAGCGGTCGTGAATGCCCTGCATGATGTCGCGCAACAGCTTCTGCAACTCGTCTTCCTTCCAGGTGATGCGGGCCGAGTTCTGGCTCATCTCCAGCCCGGAGACACCCACGCCGCCGGCATTGGCGGCCTTGCCGGGTGCGAACAGAATTCGCGCGGCCTGGAACAGGTGGACAGCTTCGAGCTCGGTGGGCATGTTCGCGCCCTCGGAGACCGCCTGCACGCCGTTGTCGAGCATCATCTTGGCGTCATCGGCATTGATCTCGTTCTGCGTTGCGCACGGCACAGCGTAGCGCCCCGGCACCGACCAGGGACGCGCAGCGCCACCGTGGAATTCGGCGCCAAACTTGGTGGCGTATTCCTCGATGCGGCCGCGACGCTTGTTCTTCAGTTCCTTGACGAAGGCCAGCTTCTCGTGAGTGATGCCGTCCTTGTCGTAGATGAAGCCGTCCGAGTCGCTCAGTGTGACCGGCTTGCCGCCCAACTGCAGGATCTTCTCGACCGCATGCTGCGCCACGTTGCCGGACCCTGACACCAGGCAGACTTCGCCATCGATCGACTTGCCGACCCGAGCCAGCATGTCCTCAAGAAAGTAGACGGCCCCGTAGCCAGTGGCCTCGGTACGGATCGGCGAGCCACCGTACTCCATCCCCTTGCCGGTCAAGACACCGACGAAACGGTTGGTGATGCGCTTGAACTGGCCAAACATGTAGCCGATCTCACGTCCACCAACGCCGATGTCGCCCGCGGGCACATCGGTGTCTTCGCCCACATGCCGATACAGTTCGGTCATGAAGGCCTGACAGAAGCGCATGATCTCGGCGTCCGACTTGCCCTTCGGATTGAAATTCGAACCGCCCTTGCCGCCGCCCATCGGCAGGCTGGTCAGCGCATTCTTGAAGGTCTGCTCGAAGGCCAGGAACTTGAGAATGCCCTGGTTGACGGAGGGATGAAAGCGGATGCCGCCCTTGTAGGGCCCAATGGCATTGTTGTTCTGGATGCGATAGCCACGGTTGACCCGCACATGGCCCTCGTCGTCCTGCCAGCAAACTCGGAATGACAGCACGCGGTCGGGCTCGGCCATGCGTTCGAGAATCTGATGCTCGTGGTACTTCGGGTGATCCTTGATGTAGTCGAGCACGCTGGCGGCCACTTCCTTGACCGCCTGGATGAACTCAGGCTGCCCCGGGTTGCGCTTGTCTACGCCATCGACGAACTCGTCCAGTGTTGGAACAGTCTCACGACTCATGGTCTCGCTCCCCCGCGATGATGATGGTGGCGCCGCGTGGCGGCCCGCCGATCATACGCTGATCCAGGCGAGGCGACCGCCCACCCGGCGCAGGCCGGATGCTGGATTGATCCGCATGGCACAACTCGGCAGCGGCGCCGCCCATTCCGATACCCGATCGTGGCGAAACGGGACAGGACGCGCGCCATCCGCGACCAACGGTGTGCCGGCCTTCGCGCCAGGCGCTAAGCTGCCGCCGATGCAATCCAACGTGGACGCCCTGCAACCCTCCCCCGCACCCGCCGGCCGCGTGACCGGGCCATTTCGCTTTTGGTTGTTGCATCTCAGCGGCTGGCTGGGCTACGGCGTGTTGAGCTACCTGAGCGCGCTGGCCCACGGCAAGCCCGCCTACTACATCAAGGTGACCATACCGCTGGTGATCGCCGGCGTCGTGCTCACCTGGGCCTTGCGGCTGGTCATGCGCGCTGCCTGGAAGTTGCCGCCCGCCGCCTTCGTGACCGTCACCGTCTGGCCGATACTGGGCATCTCCGTGCTGATGGGCATGGTCTATGTATCGGCCCTGGGCTGGGGCTATTGCGTGGATTGTCGACCGGATGACGTCTTCGGTTATCTGGCCTACATCGGCAGCTTCGTCTGGGTGATTCTGGCCTGGGCGGCGCTCTACTTCGGCATCAAGAAGCACGAAGAAGGCAAGGTCGACGCCGACCGCGCATTGCGCGCCACGGCCATCGCACACGAGGCGCAGCTGAAAATGTTGCGCTATCAGCTCAACCCCCACTTCCTGTTCAACACGCTCAATGCGATCAGCACGCTGATCCTCGATGAGCAGGGCAATACGGCCAACCGGATGGTCATGCGGCTGAGCGCCTTTCTGCGTCATTCGCTCGACAACGATCCGATGCAACAGGTCACATTGGCGCAGGAGCTCGAGGCCATCCGACTGTATCTGGACATCGAGAAGCTGCGCTTCGAGGATCGCTTGACCGTCATCGAACGGGTCGATCCCGGCGCCGAAAACGCGCTGCTGCCCAGTCTGCTGCTGCAGCCCCTGATCGAGAACGCCATCAAGTACGCCATTGCACCGCGCGTCGAGGGCGGGCGCGTCGAGATCGAAGCACACGTGCGCGATGGCAGACTGATCATTCGTCTTTCCGACGACGGGCCCGGTTGTGAACTGCTGCAGCGGCCGGCGGGTTCCGGCCACGGTGTCGGACTGGCCAACACGCGCGAACGACTGCGTGTGCTGTACGGCGAGGAGGCACAGTCGGTGCGCATTGAGTCCCCCAGCGGTGGTGGCTGCCGCATCGTGCTGGAACTCCCCTATCGAACCCGGAGTCGCCCATGACCCTTCAACCACTGCGGGCGCTGGTCGTCGACGATGAACCCTTGGCCCGTCGTGGCTTGCGGCTGCGCCTGGAAAAGCGAAGTGATGTCGTGGTGGTGGGCGAAGCCGGCAACGGACAGGCGGCGCTGGATCTGCTCGACCGCGAGCAACCGGATCTGCTGTTTCTGGATGTGCAGATGCCCGGTCTGGATGGATTCCAGACGCTGGCCCGCATTCCTGCGGACAGCATGCCGCTAACGATCTTCGTCACCGCCTACGATCAGTACGCCGTGCAGGCCTTCGAGGCCCGAGCGATCGACTATCTGCTCAAGCCAGTCGAAGAAGAACGTCTGGACGAGGCACTCAAGCGAGTTCAAGGGCAGCAGCAGGGCCGCCAGGCGCAGCAGCACTGCGAGCAGTTGCTGGGCTTGCTCGCGCAATGGAGCGGAAAGCCCGAACTCAGCCTGGACGACGCACTGGCGCAGGGTGACGCGGAACAGAGCGGATCGACGCCGGCCGTACTGAGCCTGAAGGACGGCCATCGATTGCTGCGCGTGCCAGTGACCGACATCGCCTGGATCGACGCCGCCGGAGACTATCTGTGCATCCACACCGGCGCACAGACACTGGTGGTGCGCGGCACGATGAAGGACATGGAGGAACGTCTGGATTCGCGGCACTTCGCCCGCATTCACCGGTCTACGCTGGTGGCGGTTGACCGCGTTCGAGAACTGCACCCACATCTGAATGGCGAGTACTTTCTGTTGCTGGACAACGGACAGAAACTGAAGCTGTCGCGCACCTACCGCGACCGACTCGAACGCTTCCGCAGCGCTTGACGGCGCTCAGGCCGCCCCCACGATAGACTGCGCTGCCATTCCTCGAGTCATCCCGTGGCCCTGCAACTGTCCGTTCTGCTGCTGTTGGCGCTGGGTATCCATGGCTTCATCGCCTACCGGCGTGACGTCGAGCGTGCGACCACGCTGATCGCCAGCATTTGCCGCCGGGAAGGCCTGCAATGGCTCGATCAATCGGTGCGTCTGGAACGCCTGCGCGCGGGCTGGCGGCAGGGTCCGCTATGGACACGGGACTATGGCTTCGATTGCAGCGGGGACCGCGCCAGTCGCTGGCACGGCAGTGCGCGCCTGGAGGGCAATCGGTTGCGCTGGGTGGTGGTCGAGACGCCCGATGGCCGCGTCTATCTGGACGGCGGGCTGTAGTTCGTCTCCGGCGGGTGTTACTTGACGATTTTCAGGCTGGGGCGACCGCGCGGTGGGGGTTGCACGGGGTTTGAATCATCACCGATCACCGGCCCTGGGGATTCCTCGACGGACTCAACGGCGGTGTCGGCCTCCGCCTGCTCGGGTGGGAACATCATCCCTTGACCATTCTCGCGCGCATACAGGGCCAGAACGGCGCCCACCGGCGCACGGACGCGATGACTGACTCCGCCAAATCGCGCATTCAGGCTGATCGCCTCATTGCCCAGATCCAGATGAGCCACTGCAGTGGGTGAAATATTCAGCACCACCTGACCGTCCTTGACCACCGAGGCGGGGACTTGCACGCCACTCATGGACGCGTCGATCAACACATGCGGGGTACAGTCGTTGTCCAGCACCCACTGATAGAGGGCACGCAGCAGATAGGGTCGGGTCGAGGTCATGCAGGCTCCTTCACCCGCACGATTGAGCCCGGCGACCGCAAGACTGTCAAGTTCCGCTGGCCGGATCGAGGCGCCGCTCGACCTCGGTCAGGCTGCGTTCGAAGAATGGCGCGGCCAGCATTCGGTCCGAGTACTGCTGCAGCGCATCGGCGCCGCGCAATCGGATTCCTGCGGCTGGCAGGCGCCAGAGGATCGGCAACAAGGCGCAGTCGGCCAGACCGAACTCGGGACTGAGGAAATACTTGGCCATTCGGAACAGGTCATTGCTGCCCACCAGGGCCTGCTGCAACTGCTCGCGCTGGTCCGGATCGGCTGATCCGTCCAGCAGCGCCTGCAAGGGACGGCCCCATTCTTCGCAGACACGATGAACCGTCAGCCGAGTGCGTGCTCGACCCAGTGGGTCACTGGGCAGCAGTGGCGGATGCGGAAAGCGCTCGTCCAGATACTCGGCGATGACGGCCGAGGTGTAGAGCACGACGTCCCGCTCCACCAGCGTCGGCAATGATTGCAGCGGGTTGTACTGCGCCAACTCCTGCTGTACGCGAGGATTGTCGACGATGATGCGATCGTGCGGCAGGCCTTTGACGGCCAGCACGAGCCGGACCAGATGACTGTCCAGTCCGTCGTTCGCGGAGTACAGGGTCAGCGCATGTCTGGCCCGCGGTCCTGGAGGTGCCATCGCCCCCGCTCCTACCCGCCCGTGGATGTACTCAAGGCTAGCACCGACGGCAACTCGGCTTGAAGGGGCCAGAAGCGCTGCGAAGAGCACCGACCGAATCGGTTGATCCGATCGGTGCCGTTCGCTGGGTCAGTGCACGTCGCGCCAGAATTCGTGCTTGAGCACGTACAACACGCAGGTCAGCAGCACCAGATAGAGGAACACCCAGACGCCATAGTGCTCACGCTGCAGTGCTGCGGGCTCGCCGACATACTGCAAAAAGTTTGCAATGTCGCGGGCGTCCTGATCGAACTGCTCGCCACTGCGGCTGCCTTCGCTGACCTGTTCGAACTGGTCACCGAAGGCCGGACCGTGGCCGCCTTCGGCGTGGGCATCATGATGCTCGGCCAGCTTCTGAATCCCCTGACGCTCCCACAGCACGTTTGGCATGCTGGCACCGGGGAACACGGTGTTGTTCCAGCCCAGTGGGCGTTCCGGATCGATGTAGAAGCCCTTCAGATAGCTGTAGATCCAGTCGACACCGCGCGATCGCGCGGTCAACGACAGATCTGGCGGCGCCGCGCCGAACCAGGCCGACGACGCCGCCGGCATCGCAGCCGTGACCAGTTCGCCCGGCTTGGCGCCGGTGAACACCAGGTTGGCCATCAACTGCTCTTCGCTCAGATTGAGGTCCTTCGCGATGCGGCTGTAGCGCATGTACTTGATGCCATGACAGCCGGAGCAATAGTTGAAATACAACTGGGCGCCGCGTTGCAGGCTGGCCTGATCGCTCACCTGCGCTTCGGCCTGAGCCAGCAGGGCTCCGCCACCGGCAGCCTGCACGGTCGTGGCGAACAGCAGGCCCGCCAGCAGAGAAAAGATCGACCTAGTCATGCATCGTCACCCGTTCCGGAACCGGCTTGACCTTGTCCGCCGCGGTGAACCACGGCATCGCAAGGAAGAAGAGGAAATAGATCACCGTGAAGATCTGCGCCATCATCGTCTGCAGAATGCTGCCAGGCTGCGAACCCAGCCAGGCCAGTCCGACGAAAGCCACCACGAAAATCGCCACGGCCGCCTTGGTCAGCGGACCGCGGTAGCGGATCGAGCGCACCTTGCTGCGATCCAGCCAGGGCAGTGCGAACAGAATCATCACCGCGGCGCCCATGATGATGACGCCGAACAGCTTGTCGGGAATGGCGCGCAACATCGCGTAGAAGGGCGTGAAGTACCACACCGGCTTGATGTGCTCGGGCGTGACCAGCGGATTGGCCTCGACAAAGTTGTCGTGCTCGAGGAACAGCCCGCCAAAAGTGGGCTCAAAGAAGATCACCGCGGCAAACAGCGTCAGCAGCGCACCCGCTCCGAACAGATCCTTGACCGTGTAGTACGGATGGAAAGGGATGCCGTCCAGCGGCTTGCCGCTGGCGTCCTTGAGCTTCTTGATGTCCACGCCATCGGGGTTGTTCGAACCCACTTCGTGCAGCGCAGCCAGATGCAGCACCACCAGCAACAGGATCGCCAGCGGCATCGCTACCACGTGCAGCGCGAAGAAGCGGTTCAGCGTGGCATCGGCGGGCAGATAGTCGCCCTGGATCCAAATCACCAGATCCGGCCCGATCCAGGGAATGGCGCCGAACAGCGACACGATCACCTGCGCCCCCCAGAAGGACATCTGGCCCCAAGGCAGCACATAGCCCATGAAGGCCTCGGCCATCAGCGCCAGGAAGATCAGCATGCCCAGCACCCAGATCAGCTCGCGTGGCTTCTGGTAGGACCCGTAGATCAGCCCGCGGAACATATGCAGGTAGACCACGATGAAGAAGAACGAGGCACCGGTCGAATGCATGTAGCGAATGAGCCAGCCCCATTCCACCTCACGCATGATGTACTCGACCGAGGCAAAGGCCTCAGCCTCGGAGGGCTTGTAGTGCATCGTCAGCCAGATGCCGGTGACGATCTGGTTGACCAGCATCAGCAGCGCCAACGAGCCGAAGTAGTACCAGAGGTTGAAGTTCTTCGGCGCGTAGTACTGACCGACGTGCTTATTCCAGAAATCAACCACGGGCAGCCGCTGGTCGAACCAGCCGAGCAGCCCGGTGGCGGTGGACGTGCGCTCTCCGGCCATCAGGCAGCCTCCTGCTCGGGATCAACGCCGACGACGATCGTGTTGTCGTCGACGAAGTAATAGGGCGGGACCACCAGATTGGTCGGTGCCGGCGAACCTTCGTAAACGCGGCCAGCCATATCGAACTTGGAGTTGTGGCAGGGGCAGAAGAAACCACCCTGCCAGTTCTCGTCCCAGGCCACCGGCTGCATTTCCGGGTGGTACTTCGGCGAGCAGCCCAGATGGGTGCAGGAGCCCACAAGAACCAGCACGTCGGGACGCAGCGAGCGGTACTCGTTCTTGGCGTAGTCGGGCTGCTGATCGATGACATTGCTGTCCGGATCCTTCAGCCGGTCGTCCTGCGCCGGCAGGGCCTCGAGCAAGGCAGGCGTGCGCCGCACGATCCAGACCGGGCGTTTGCGCCATTGCACGATCTGCTGGCCGCCCACCTGCAGGCGACTGATATCGACGGTCACCGGTGCACCGGCGGCAATCGCGCGGGCACTGGGCTTCCAGGCGCTGATGAAGGGAACCGCGGCGGCCGCGACACCCACCCCGCCGACCACGGCAGTGGTGGCAGTGAGGAAGCGACGGCGCCCGGGATCGGCTGGCTGCTGGGCCATGGACCACTCCGGAGTTCTGGGAAAAAAACGGGCGGTGGGTTCGCCCACCAAGCCCGCGAGTTTACAGGATGCCTTAACGCCCGGACAATCAATTGCACCCCCACCGGCACCACAGAGGAATGCCACCGAGCATGCAGCAGAGTCTGGCATTCCTCCTGCGTTGGGTCGTCGTCGGACTGGCCCTGGCCTTCATCGTGCTGGTATTGCGTGGTCAGGGCGTGGCCCCAACGAGCAGCACAGGCACTGCGTCCGCCAGGGTCGATTCCTACGCCGATGCGGTGGCGCTGGCGGCGCCGGCGGTCGTCAACATCTACGCCACCAAGCTGGTCGCCGAACCTCAGGTACCGCCAGGCCTGGCTGCGCAAATCATGGGCATGAGTCCTGCTGGCCGCCCACGACACCGGCTGGAGCAAAGCCTCGGATCGGCGGTGATTGTCACCGAAGACGGCTACATGCTGACCAATCACCACGTCATCCGCGCAGCGGTGGAGATTCAGGCCGTGCTGTGGGACGGCCGCATTGCCAGTGCCGAGATTGTCGGCAGTGATCCTGACACCGATCTGGCCGTGTTGAAGATCGACGGCAGCAATCTGACCACGGTGGGCTTCGCACCGGCTGATTCGGTTCGCATTGGCGATGTGGTGCTGGCCATTGGCAACCCTTTCGGCATCGGCCAGACCGTCACCATGGGGATCGTCAGTGCCACCGGCCGCTCGCGCCTGAATCTCAGCACCTACGAGAGCTTCATCCAGACCGACGCTGCCATCAACACGGGTAACTCGGGCGGGGCCCTGATCGATGTGGAGGGTCGACTGATCGGCATCAACACAGCCAATCTGGCGCGCAATATCGGCGCCGAAGGTATCGGCTTCGCGATCCCCTATTCGATCGCCTCGCGGGTGCTTGATGACATCGTCCGACAAGGTTTCGTCACGCGCGGCTGGCTGGGAGCCGAGTTCGATGAACGCGAGCTGCGCAGTACATTGTCGGGCGAAGTCAGGCCGGCGCTGATCGTCGTGACGGTGAATGCCAGCGGCCCCGCGAGTCAGGCGGGACTGCAGCGAGGCGATCTGGTGTTGCGACTGGCGGGCGAAGACGTGGTCAGTGTGGCGCAGGCACGCGAGCTGGAGTCAGCTCAAGAGCCGGGTGAGCGAGTTCGCGTCGAGGGTTTGCGAGGTGGCATTCCCTTCAGTGTCGAAGTCGTGCTGCAGCAACGACCACGACTGTAGGCCGTACTGACGACACACACTACTCGCCGTCACGATCCTCTTCATCTTCCGGCGGCGACGTTGGCGGCCCACTCGTTGGTGGACTCTCCTCGCCCTCCCCTTCGGCTTCGTCGACCCGCTCGAGGTCGCTGAGCTCTTCCGCGGCCGGGTCGCGAATCTTGGCGTCGAGCACGGCCTGGACTTCGGAAGTCTCCACCCCAATATTGAAGGCGGCAAAACCCGGCATCACGACCTGATTCAGCGCCATCCCGAGCACTCGGCCGCGCACCGGCGAGACGATCTCGGTGCTGAAATCACTGACTGGATCGACTACCCGTCCGACCCGCTGGCCGGCGCGAATCGATTCGCCCAGTTTGACGTTGCTGAAGAAAAAGCCGCCGGTGGTGACGCGCACCCATTTGGCGTCATAAAACACCGGCTGTGGTTCGCGCCACAGGCGCGCCCGGCGCGCGATTCCCAGCTTGTAGAGCAGGGTCTCCATGGCGTGTACGCCATGTTCGATCTCTTCAGGCTGCAGTCGCACCGGCGCACCCAGCTCGAAGGTCACCGCGGGAATCCCTGCTTCAGTCGCGGCGCGACGCAACATCCCGCGCGAGCCGGGGGAGTGCAGCACCGACGTGGCGCCAAAACCGCGGGTCATCTCCAGCACGGCGGCAATGCGCAGGTCGCCTCGGACCTGCGGCAAATTGGTGCGCTCGAAGGAGCCTGTATGGAAATCGACCAGCGCATCGCAGTGCTGGATCACGCCGTTGAAGAAGCTGTGGGCGATGCGCGAGGCCGAACTGCCGTTGGGTCGACCGGGAAAGAACCGGTTCAGATCGCGTCGGTCGGGCAGATAGCGCGAGCCACGCGAGAAGCCGGCCAGATTGACGATCGGCACGCCGATCAAGGTGCCAGACAATTCGGCCGGCTGCGTACGTGCCAGCACCCGCCGCACCACTTCGATGCCATTGAGTTCGTCGCCATGGATACCCGCGGTCAGGCATAGCGTCGGGCCAGGCAGGGCGCCGCGAACGACCACCACCGGCGTTTCCAGCGCGGTCCCCACAAAGGTCTGCCCGGCGGCCCATTTCAGGGTACGAATGCGGCCGGGCGCGATGTCGTGGCCCAGCACGATCAGACTGCTGGGTCCGCCGATCATCGCAGGCGCTGGTGGCGTGTCCAGACCTTCATGGCTGTCCAGCAGCGCCGCCTCGGTCTCGCTCTGGACTGGAATCTGGCTAGGCGCCTCGGTGTCCACCTCGGTGCTGACCGGCAAGGTCTGAGCGCCCACTGCGCTACCCAGGACGAGCCCGCAGAGCAGCGCGCGCAGGGACGACCATCGAACCTCGCGCGAATCCACTGCAACGGCCGCCGGGTCAGGCATTGGCCGCCTGGCAGGCGCGGCAAACACCATGTATCTCGACCAGTTCGCGCTGGGGCAGGAAACCCTGCGCCTGCGCCTGCAGTTCCAGGCGCCGGCTCAGCCCGTCGTCTTCCAGTTCAATGGTCTCCTGACACTGATCACAGATCAGGAAGCGGGTCCGATGCGGCTCGCTCGGATGCGGACAGGTCACGTAGGCGTTGAGCGACTCGATCCGATGGATGAATCCGTGCTCGAGCAGAAACTCCAGCGCCCGGTAGACTGTCGGTGGTGCCGCCGGCCGACCGCGCTCGTCGCTCAGCTGCGCCATCAGATCATAGGCCTTGATCGGCCGCGGTTCGCTGGCAATCAACGCCAGCACGCGCCGACGGATCTCGGTCAGCCGCAGACCGGCGTCGCGACAGGCCCGTTCAGCCGTCAGCAGCAACTCTTCCGGCGCATGATCGTGGTCATGCGCTCCGCAACGGGTCATCGCGTGGATCGTCCGCTGGACATGATTACAGTCTACTGCATCACTTTCCTCACGCGCCGGCTGCAGCGCGATCTGGATAGCGGCCGGATTCAGGGAACCCGACGATGCAGATGGATGAACCAGCGCCACAGCCCGGCATAGGCCCGGCCCCCTCGGCCCCACTCAGCCGGCGCCACCGCCTCCAGTTCCGGTCGCAACTGGCCATCCACGGCCACGTGATTGCGTGCCATCCAGTGTCGCCAGACCGGCAACGGCGTATCGTCAAAGTCGACCACGGCCAGCAGCCCACCCGGCGCGAGACTCGCCAGCGCCTCGGCGATCAGAGCCTGACGCGCGGGTCCGGCCATGGTCAGCACATAGGACAGGACGATCAAATCCTGCGCTTCGGGCAACAGCTGCCGGTCAAAGGCCGCCTCGACCAAGGTGATCTGGGGATGGTCACTGCCAAAACGTCGACGCGCCTGCTGGATCATGCCGGGTGACAGATCCACACCGGTGCAACACGCCTCCGGCCAGCGCCGATGCAGCCAGGCCAGGTTGCGGCCGGTACCCACGCCGATCTCCAGCAGGCGTCGGGGCGAGTTCAACCGGGCTGCTGCCTCGAGCAGCAGCCGCTGGCGACCGAACAGGAAGCTCCAGCGAGTCAGGTCGTAGATCGGCGCATGCCAGCGGTAGTAGTTGGCCACTGCTCGGCCATGACTGGCACGGATCCCGGCCGACGCGCAGTGCTCGGCTGCCCCTCCGCTTTCCAGGCGCTCCTGCAGCGAAGACGATTCCACCGTCACGCCGTCGCCGGTCGCAGACCAGCGCTGAGCACGCTGCCGTAGGTCCCGACGCGATCGCGCTGATGCCAATGCGCCGCGCCGCTCTGGTCGGCCTCCAGACGCTCGCGGACGAAGTCCGGCAGGAAGTCCATATCCAGTCCCGCCGAGCGCATCAGGATCCTCGCGCCCTCGGTACTGGATTGCAGGATCAGTCGCCATTCCTCGCTCAGGGCTTCGGGCGCGTGCGCAGCCATCCAGTCCTGATGGTCGAGCAGTACATAGTGGCTGTAGCGCTGCTGTTGCGCCTGCAGGAAGCCGCTCAGCGAGGTGGTGTGGACCTGCAGCCGATCCACCCGCGCCTGCAGCATTGTCTGGTGCTCGGCACGCAGGTAGTTGGGACAACAGTCGGCGGTGTAGCTGCCGGTCAGATAGACCCGCCAGAAGTAGTTGTCGCGAATCGGCAACTCGGTCAGCAGATAGCGCAGCTTGTCCTGCACATAGGCTGGCACGCCGCCCGGGAACTGCGCCTCGATCAACGCGCGCTGGGCACGCGGGACGCCGAGCAGCGCCAGCGTGAAGGGCTGCCGAATGAACCAGCGCAGTACCGGGCCCCACAGGCGCGGTTCGATGCGCGCGTAGCGCTCGCGCTGTTCCTCCAGTGAGGTCGATTCCAGCAGTGCCAGCAACTCCCGGCGCAGTCCCGGGCGCACCCAGCGGAACAGCAGGTGCATCGCGTAGGCCACATCGCCGGCAGCACCACGGAAATAGAAGGAACCTCGCCCGCCGCGGTCGAACAGGCCGGTGTGCTGGTCCCAGAAGTGTCGCGCCGAGGGCGACAGATCACCACGCAAGCCCTGATAAAGCCGCTCGAAGTCGTTGTGCCAGCCCTCGCCGAAGAGTTGCCAGAGGGCCGCATGGCTGCCATCGCGGAGCAGCGCCAGCTTCAGTTCCAGCAGCGCGTTCTGGCGCGGATTCAGGTCGATGCAGTCGATCGAGGCCGGGTCGTCGAGCAGATAGTCCAGTGCATTGCAGCCGGCACTGGTGATCATCACGACGCGGGATTCCGGGTCGAGCTTGAGCAGCTGCCGGTCCGCATGCGGATCTTCCCAGCAACTGTTGTAGATCAGCCGGTTGCCGTGCACCGCCCGGAACCAGGCGTCATAAGCGCGCTGTCGCAGTGCCATCTGCCACTTCCTTGCCATGTTGCGGCGATGCTGCCGGGCACTTGTGACGCTGCAGCGACACTGCCGGGTCATTTGCATGGCAGGCCGATGGCCTGGTGGAACGCCCATCTGAGCCGATGGGCGCGCATCGGCTAGAATCCCGGCCCCCTCGTCAGCACCGAGCGCGACCCATGAGCATCAAATCCGACCAGTGGATCCGACGCATGGCCGAGAAGGAGCGCATGATCGAGCCCTTCGAGAGCGGCCAGGTTCGGCAGAACGCCGCAGGCGGTCGGCTGATTTCCTATGGCACATCCAGCTATGGCTACGACGTGCGTTGCGCCGACGAGTTCAAGATCTTCACCAACATCAACTCGGCGATCGTCGATCCGAAGAATTTCGACCGCAACAGCTTCGTCGACTTCAAGGGCCCGGTCTGCATCATCCCGCCGAACTCCTTCTGCCTGGCCCGCACCGTCGAGTACTTCCGGATCCCGCGTCGAGTGCTGACGATCTGTGTCGGAAAAAGCACCTACGCGCGCTGCGGCATCATCGTCAATGTGACGCCGCTGGAACCGGAGTGGGAAGGTCACGTCACGCTGGAGTTCTCCAACACCACACCCCTGCCGGCCCGCATCTACGCTCACGAAGGCGTCGCGCAGATGCTGTTCCTGGAGTCGGACGAAGACTGCAGCACCTCCTATGCCGACCGCGCCGGCAAGTACCAGGGGCAGACGGGGGTGACGTTGCCGCGGACTTGATGGGAGGGCCCAGGGCATAGGGCCCAGTTCGCCGGTTGATTTGGCGCATATTTGCTGCCCGCTGGCGTCGTCGCTTCGCGTCTACCATGGTCGATCGGCCGTCTTGCCGCTGGCTCGTTCATGCCGCCCGACCTGCTCCAGCGAATAGCGGCGCAACCCATTCAAAGCGGCGATTCTCGCCGCACTCCAAAGCGCTTCGCGCAGCAGAGCTTGGTGGCGCAAAGCGCCTTTGGAGTGCGGCGCAACGCGCCGCTTTCGGCCAAACCCGGCAAGGCAACACCAGGTCTCATTGCTCCTGGGCCCAGGGCCCAGTTCGCCGGTTGAATTGGCGCATATCTGCTGCCTGCTGGCGTCGTCGCTGCGCATCTACCATGACGGATCGACCGTCCTGCCGCTGGCTCATTCATGCCGCCCGACCTGCTCCAGCGAATAGCGGCGCCAGCCAAACAAAGCGGCGATTCTCGCCGCACTCCAAAGCGCTTCGCGCAGCAGAGCCTGGTGGCGCAAAGCGCCTTTGGAGTGCGGCGCAACGCCGCTTTCGGCCAACTCCATACGCCCTTCCAAATCCACCGGCCGGAAAGAGCTGCCAATCACCGCACCGAGTGACGCGATGATCGGCTCATCCCACCAGACCTCATTCGCCCTGGGCCCTGGGTCCTGGGCCCTGAGCCCTGAGCCCTGGGCCCTGAGCCCTCGCAACATCCCGCAGCCCTCCCAACTCCAGCATCCGCCGCATGAACGCATGCTCGCGATCGGCCACGGCGCGCAGGAAGGGGCCGGCACCCTGCAATTCGGTGAAGGCGGCGAAGCCGCGCTCGAGGAAGGACTGCAGTGCGCCGAGGCCGGCCAGCTTGGCTGGCCAATGGCACAGGGCCAGCAGCTCTCGCACCATCCGCTTCTGCACGATGCGATCCAGACCCCGGCCCAGCGCCAGGATCAGGGCCAGCTGATGGCGTCGGTCAGCCACATCGCTGGCCACCGCGTAGGCCTGCGCGTAGCGCAGCTCGTCCAGCTCGCCCGGCGGACCGTGGGCATCCAGGCGCGCCGCCATGCGCAGGTCCAGCAAGTGGCTGAGCCCATTCAGTTCCAGCGCCACCGCCACGGTGCCGAGCACCGCTTCGGGCAGCAATCGCACCATCACCGGGAAGATCCGCTCGACATCGCGGTCACGCTGGCTGAAGTCCTGTTCGCCGTAGAGATCGCTGAGGAAGAAGTTGCAGGCGGCCGTGAAGCGCGGTTGCGCCTGCAGATCGGTATAGGTGGCCGACAAGCGGCCCGCCTGCCAGGCTCGCAGCACCGGCAACCAAGGTGAGCGATTGGCCAGCTGGTGTTGCGGATCGTGGGCGTGCCGGATCTGCTCCAGCCAGTGGCGCATGCGCGCCTTCATCGCCTCGCTCATGAGCGCACCGGCAACCCGGCCAACACCTGCAGCAGTTCCTCGCGCGAGCGTCGGAACAGGGCCAGCGCCTCGACATGGGCGTAGGCGACACTGCCCTGCTCGTCGATCAGGAACACGGCTCGCTTCATGCCCAGCAGACCGGTGGCGCCATAACGACGCGCCACGGCCAGATCGGGATCGCTGAGCAGCCGAAACGGCAAGCCCCGGGCCTGCTTGAAACGCTGGTGGGAGGCGGCATCATCGCGACTGATGCCGATCACTTCGACGCCCAGCTCGGCGAAGGCCTCGATGCCATCGCGGTAATCGCACAATTGGGCGGTACACACCGGCGTCTCATCGCCGGGATAGAACACCAGCAGCAGGCGCTGACCACGGGCCTGGGAGAGGCTGAAGGCACTGCCATCGTCGGCTTCGAGCTGAAATTCCGGCGCAGTCTGGCCGACCTGCAAGGCCATCGAATCACCCACCCCTGTTGCCAATTGTCGGGATGTGCATTGTGCCCGCATTCCTCCAGCGATGTGTCACGACGGATCGCTTACCATGCGTGGCCCGCCTGCCAGCCCGTCTGCATGAGCGACCTGCCCTACGGCCGACTGGCCGGCTTCTATCTGGCCTATTTCGCAGCGCTAGGCCTGTTCTCGCCCTACTGGGGTGCCTATCTGGAAACCCGCGGGCTCAACGAAGCCCAGATCGCCGTGCTGATGAGCCTGTGGTTCGGCGCGCGCATGATCATTCCAATCCCCTGGAACTGGTGCGCCGAGCACTACGGCGGACACCAGCGCTGGCTGCGTGCCGGGGCACTGCTCACGCTGGCCGGCTGTGCCAGCTTCCTGCTGCCACTGAGCTACTGGCAGTTGCTGGTGGTGATGCTGCTGTTCTCGATCGTCTACAACGCGATCATGCCCCAGTTCGAGGCGCTGACCCTGGCCCATCTGGGAGCCCGACGCTCGCTCTACGGCCGCATCCGCGTCTGGGGCACCGTCGGTTTCGGTCTGACCGTCACCCTGGGCGGCGCCCTGCTGGAGCAGGTCGGCTATGGCCAGCTGGTGGGCCTGCTGCTGCCGGTCTTCGCGGTCCTGCTGCTGGTGGCCTGGATCAATCGCGAGCCAGCGGACATGGCCAGACAGGCGCGACCTTCGCTGGCCGATCTGAGCGAGCGCTTGCGGCGACCGGCGGTCAGTCTGCTGTTGCTGGTGGCGATGATGATGCAGATGGGCCATGGGCCCTACTACGTTTATTTCGCCATCTATCTGGATCAACTGGGCTTTGGCCCGGCCTGGGTCGGCGCCTATTGGGCCATCGGCCTGGGCCTGGAGGTGGCGGTATTTCTGCTGATGCCCCGGGTACTGGCGCGCTGGTCGGCGCGACGGGTCATGGCGCTGTGCCTGCTGGTCGCCGCACTGCGCTGGCTGGTGGTCGCACTACTGCCCACGAACGTGCCGCTGATGTTGCTGGCGCAGGCCGGTCATGCCCTCACCTTCGGCGCCTTCCACGCCGCCACCATGCTGCTGCTGGCCGAGCACTTCCCCGGCCGGCTGGGCGGTCAGGGCCAGGGCCTGTTGTATGCCCTCAGTGGTGGGCTGGGTGGCGTGCTCGGTTCACTGGTCGCTGGCTGGGCCTGGTCGCACTGGGGTGGCAGCGGCAGCTTCCTCGCCGCTGCACTGATCGCCGCGCTGGCCATCGGCATCTGTCCGTGGCTGAAGCCACCGGCGCGCGAGGCGGCGTAACACCCGCCACATCGGCGAGCACTGTCGGCAGGGCCGTAATCAGGACCCGGCAGGGTCGGCCCGCGCGCTCCAGTGCTCCTGCCATTGCCAGCCAAGCGCGTTGAACTCGCGCTGCGCTCGCTGGCTGAGCGAGCCGTTGACCAGCAGTTGCGGACGGTGCTCGCGCAATTCCGGCCGCTGCGCGAAATCGGCGATGGCCGGATCCCAGCTGACCCAGTCCACCGGCAGGATCACGCTGAGGCGACCGTCGCCCTGGTCCAGCACCAGGGTCTGTCCGATCAGCCCGACTCTGGGCAGTCCGCGACCGCGGCGACCGGCCGCGCTGAGTTCGGCCAGTTGGGCCAGCAGGAAGCGCGCCTCGCGTTCGTTGTCCATCTGCGTGGCCAGATCCAGCAATTCTGGCCGCAGTGTCGAATAGGCCGATTCGCCGATGCGCTCGACCAAGGCCGTCTGCAGCAACGGATTGAAGGCACCGTTGCGCAGGAAGTCCCGCACCGGCCGCCCACGCAGGCCCAGCGCCTCCAGCTGGCGCTGATTGTGCAGTTCGATATCCATCGGGCTCTCGGCCCAGGCCAGCCGATAGGCGTCGCCGCTGATGTCCAGCGCCTGATCCAGCGCACCGCCGACGACTGCGCCCAGCATCAGGCTGGCACTCTTGTTACCGACCCAGGCCGACCAGGCCAGATCATCCAGCCGCTGATTGATCAATGGATGGCTGGTGTACGGATCAATGCCCAGGCGCTGCGCCAGTTCGCGGCGGGCCTTGTCGTAGCCGATGTAATCGAGCCCGATCGATTGTGCCGCTGCGAGCTTCGACGACTCGCGCTCGGGCGTCTCAGACTCGTTTGCCGCTGTCGGTTGATCATTGCGACGCCAGCGGTCACTGGCGGCATCACCGATTCGCCAGAACAGCTTCTGGGCACGGCGGGCCGTGCGGCTGAGGAATCGCCCGATGCCCTGCGGCACCCGCTTCGCGGTACTCCCGGGCTCACTGGCCACCTTGGCACCCTGCTCGAAGGGTCGGCGCAGCCGGCGCTGGGCGGTGTCGCCGAGCACCACCAGCGCGGACGCCTCCTCCAACGCTCGGGCCGCAGGCATCTCGGCCAGCCGCTGCTGCAGCAGATCGACGCCATCGACGGCAAACAACCCCAAATCGGTCTGCACCACGAAGCGGCCATAGAAGTCGACGATCGTGGCTTCGCTGCGGATCTCGTAGCCCTCGCCGCGCAAGGGCAGCTCACCGAGCAATTGTGCGGCCGGCACCACTGCCGGGGCCTCGAAATCAGCGGCAAGCACGGGTGTCAGCGGCAGCAACACGGCCCACAAGCAGGCCGCGATGCGGCTATTGCTGCGCGTTGGCCGGATCATCGAGGCCGTGCTCCGGCTGTCGACGCAGGTCCAGCGTCAACGGCGAGCGCGGATTGACGCGCTCCGGACGCCAGCTCAACGGACCGGCGTGGTGACCGCTGGCGAAGAAGCGTGCCCGCCGGCGGGCCTCGGCCTCCAGCGCATTGACCGGACGGGTCTGGTAATTGCGTCCACCCGGGTGACTGACGTGATAGGTACAGCCACCGACCGAACGACCGGAGGCCAGATCCACCAGATCAAAGCGCAAGGGTGCGTCTACCGCCAGCGTCGGATGACGCGCACTCCAGGGTGACCAGGCGCGGAACCGCAGACCGGCGACGTAGCTGTTGCTTCCCACCGGCACCAGCGGCAACGGCCGACCATTGCAGAGCAGCCGCTGGCGCTCCGGGCGATAGTCCTCGATCCGCACCTGCAGGCGCTCAACCGAAGAATCGACATAGCGGGCGGTGCCGGTCGCGCTCATTTCCTCTCCGAGAACGGGCCAGGGCTCGATGGCCTGACGCAGTTCCAGTCTGGTGCCGGCCACCTGAACGCTGCCCAGTCGCGGGAAGCGGAACTCGAAGAAGGCACTGAACCACTCCGGGTCGAAATCCATGCCGGCATGGCGCAGATCGCCGAGTACCTGCAGGAAGTCCTGCTCCAGCAGCTGCGGCAGCATGAAACGGTCGTGCAGCGCTCCGCCCCACTCGATCAGGCTGCCGCGCCAGGGTTGCTGCCAGAACCAGGCGACCAGACCCCGCAACAGCAGCAGCTGCAGCAATGCCATCCGCGGGTGCGGTGGCATCTCGAAGGCACGCAGCTCCAGCAGACCCAGCCTGGCGCCCGACGGCGGATAGAGCTTGTCGATGCAGAACTCGGAACGATGGGTGTTGCCGGTCAGGTCGACCAGGAAGTTGCGCAGGATGCGATCGAGCTGCCAGGGCAACTCGACCTCGTCGTCCTTGGCTGCAGCGGCGATCTGCGCATCCAGCTGCTCCAGCGCGATGGCCAGTTCGTAGAGATTGTCATCGCGCGCTTCGTCGACCCGAGGCGCCTGGCTGGTGGGACCGACGAATGCGCCGGAGAACAGATAGGACAGGCTGGGATGGTTCTGCCAGTAGACCAGCAGGCTGCGCAGCAGCGCCGGCCGACGCAGCAGCGGGCTGTCGCTCGGCGTCACCCCGCCCAGCGTGACGTGATTGCCGCCGCCGGTGCCTTCATGGCGGCCATCGAGCATGAACTTGTCCGCGCCCAGCCGACATTCGCGGGCGGCGGCGTAGAGGCCTTCGAAGCGCTCGACCAGTCCGTCCCAGTCGGAAGCAGGATGGATGTTGATCTCCAGCACGCCGGGATCGGGCGTCACCGCCAGCCGCTGCAGGCGTGGATCGGACGGCGGCAGATAGCCTTCCAGCACCAGCGGCAGCTGGGACTGGCTGGCCACCTGCTCCAACCGCCGCAGCAGCTCGACGAAGGCCTCCAGGTGATTCAGCGGCGGCAGGAAGACATGCAATCGACCCTGGCGCAATTCCAGACACAGGCAAGTCCGCACCACTTCGCGCGGATCCGGATCAGGCAGATCCTTGACCGGAGAGGCCTCGTCCGCGGTGCCCAGCGGCGCGCGTGGCGCGAAGGGATCGGTGGCAAAACTGTCCTCAATCTCCTCGGGCAGCCGATGCGGCAACTGGCCCAGTGGCAGGCGGTAGCCCATCGGCGAATCGCCGGCCAGCAGGAAAACCTGCCCTTGTCGCAAGGGCCAGGCGCTGCTGCGCCAGGTGTGCCCTTTTTTGCCTGCGTCATCGTGCAGCGGCAGCACGAAGCCGGTCGGCTGGGTCAGCCCCCCACGCAACTGGTCGCGCAGGCGCTGGCGCTGCAAGGGATCCTCCAGCCCGGCGCTGAGCGGATCCAGATTGACCGGCGCCTGCACTTCGGCCGCCAGCACCGGCAGCGGATCTTCATGCGCAGCCAGCAACCGCTCGGTGGGCAAACCCAGGGCCTGGGTCAATGCCTCGCCAAAGGCTCGGACCTGCTTGATGTTCGCCTCACCCGGCTCGCCGGGCGCCTGCAGCCACTCGCGCCGTCGCCACAACGGCTGCCCGTCACTGCGCCACAGCACCGTCTGCGCCCAGCGCGGCAGCGCCTCTCCGGGATACCACTTGCCCTGGCCGTAGTGCAGCACGCCGCCCACGGCAAAGCGCTCGGCCAGACGCGCCAGCAACGCCGTTCCCAGTCGGTATTTGCGCGGCGAATCGGCCGTGTGGTTCCACTCCTGGCCGTCCAGATCGTCGATCGCCACGAAGGTGGGCTCGCCGCCCATGGTCAGGCGCACATCCTGCGCCTGCAGGCGGGCATCGACCTTCTGCGCCAGCGCCTGCACCCGGTGCCATTGCGCGTCGCTCATCGGCCGGGTCACCCGCGGTTTCTCGGCCAGCCGGGTCACCCGCATCTGCACGTCCATGGTCGCCTGGCAGACGTCGGTGGCACCGATCACCGGTGCCGCCGAACCCGGCGTGGCAGTGCAGGCCAGCGGTATATGGCCTTCGCCGGCCAACAAGCCGGAGGTGGCGTCCAGACCAATCCAGCCGGCGCCGGGCACGTAGACCTCGGCCCAGGCATGCAGATCGGTGAAGTCCTCGGCCGGGCCGTCCGGACCGTCCAGCCCTGGCTCGTCGGCCTTGAGCTGGATCAGATAGCCGGAACAGAAACGCGCCGCCAGACCCAACGCGCGCAGCGTCTGCACCAGCAGCCAGGCGCTGTCGCGGCAGGAGCCGCTGCCCAGCGCCAGGGTCTGGTCGGGGCTCTGCACGCCCGGTTCCATGCGTACCAGATAGTCGACCCGGGCCCGCACACGCTGGTTCAGCGCCACCAGGAAGTCGACCGTTCCCAGTTCCGCCGTGACCAGTTCCTGGCGCACCTCGACCAGCCACTGCGCCATGGCGTCGCCATGGTCGTCGGTTTCCAGAAATGGCCGCAGTTCCCGCGACAGCGTGCCGCTGTAGTCGAAGGGCACGCGCTCGGCACTGGGCTCGAGAAAGAAGTCGAAGGGATTGACAGTGACCAGATCCGCGACCAGATCAACGCAGACCGACAGCGACGATTGCGGCTCGGGGAAGACCACCCGGGCCACCCAGTTGCCGTAGGGGTCCTGCTGCCAGTTGATGAAGTGACCGGCCGGCTCGATCCGCAGCGAGTAGGCGCTGACCGGCGTGCGGCTGTGCGCCGCCGGCCGCAGGCGAATCTCGTGCGGGGCCAGCCCGACCCGACGGTCGAACTGGTAGACGGTGCGATGCGTCAGCGCAACCTGGATCGACATGGGCGTCAGACGTGCTGGTAGAACCAGTCGGGATCGGGCACTTCCATGAAGGCCCGGCGCACCCCGACCGCCCATTCGCTGCGGATCAGCTGGAAATAGGGGTCTTCTTCCTGCACCCGCTGCCGCAGACCCAGTTGCAGCGAATCCTCGCTGTACCAGCAGATCTCGATCGGCGGACCCACCGAAACATTGCTGCGCATCGTCGAGTCATAGGAGACCAGCACGCATTTGGTGGCCTCCTTCAGCGAGGTGGCGGAATTGATCACCCGATCGAGGATCGGACGACCGTACTTGGACTCGCCCAGCTGGAAGTACAGCGTTTCCTCGGTCGCTTCGATGAAGTTGCCCTGCGGATAGAGATGGAACATCCGGGCCCGCTCGCCGCGGATCTGCCCGCCGACAACGAACGAGGCGCCGGCGTCGATGCCGGCCTGCGCCAGAAAGGGACCATCGCGGTTCTGCACTTCACGCAGGTAGTCGCCGAGCAAGGTGGCCACATCGAACAGTGAGGTGGCATTCCACAGCGAGGGTGTCTGCTCATCGGCATGCAGCCGGCTGCGCTCGATCTGGTTGATCACGCTCTGGGTAACCGACAGATTGCCGGCCGACAGCAGGTAGATCACCCGCTCACCCGGATCGGAGAAGATGTAGGTCTTGCGGAACTGGGCGATCTGGTCGATGCCCGCGTTGGTGCGCGAATCCGAGGCGAAGATCATCCCCGCCTTGAGCTTGATGCCCACACAGTAGGTCATGGTGTCGGTGTGTCCGGAAGTGTTGGCGGCCGGTCTCAGGCCGTGTCGGCGTCCGCCGTCAGCGGCGGGCGGAAGTAAGTATCGTGGATTTCACCGGCCAGCCCGTTGATGCGACGGAGAAAATCGGTCAGATATTCGTGCAGGCCAGCCTCGAAGACGGCGTCGATGCGCGCAAAGCGCAGTCGCGAGTAGATTTCGCCTGCCAACCGCAGCACCTCGGCGCGCGGGTGCGGCGCCAGATCCTCAATGATTTCATAGACATCGTGCAGACAGGCCTGCAGCGAGCGCGGGAAATCCTCGTTCAGCAGCAACAGCTCGGCCACCTTGATCGGGCTGATGACGTCGCGATAGACGCGCTTGTAGGTCTCGAAGGCACTGACCGAGCGCAGCACCGCGCTCCACTGGTAGTAGTCCACGGCGCGGCCCACATCGCCCAGGCTGGGCAGCAGGATGTGGTACTTCACATCGAGGATGCGGGCGGTGTTGTCGGCCCGCTCCAGGAAGCTGCCCAGGCGCAGGAACTGCGCCGCCTCGGAGCGGTGCATGGTGCCGCGGGTGACACCACGGAACAGGTGCGAGCGCTCCTTGACCCAGTCGAAGAAGGTCGACGGATGGGCGTGCAGCTGCTGCTCGGAGAAGCGCTGCAGCTCCAGCCAGGTGCCGTTGATCACTTCCCACATTTCGGTGGTCAGATGCACCCGCACGGCGCGGGCGTTCTCGCGCGCCTGGTGCGCGCAGGCAATGATCGAGGCCGGGTTGTCGCGGTCCAGCGCCATGAAGGACAGCACCTGCTCGGCGCAGACCACCGAATAGTTGCCCTGGAAGGGAAACAGCGTGCCAGTGATGTTGAGCGGCGCGAACCACTCGCGTTCGGCGACACCCGGTTCCTTGTTGACCAGCGAAACCCGGTAGGCCACGTCCAGCACGCGGGCCGTGTTCTCGGCCCTTTCGATGAAGCGGGCCAGCCAGTACAGGTTCGAGGCGGTGCGACTGAGCATCTGCGTCTCCATGGTCACCGGTCCAGCACCCAGGTGTCCTTGACCCCACCGCCCTGGGAAGAGTTGACCACCAGTGAGCCTTCCTTCATGGCCACCCGGGTCAGACCGCCCGCCACCAGCTGGATCTTGTCGCCACAGAGCAGGAAGGGCCGCAGGTCGACGTGGCGCGGCTGCTGCTGGTCACCGACAAAGGTCGGCACCACCGACAGGTCGAGCGTCGGCTGGGCGATGAAGCGTTCGGGCGCATCAAGTATGCGGCGGCGATAGGCCTCGATTTCCGCCTTGCTGGAGCACGGCCCGATCAGCATGCCGTAGCCACCGGAGCCCTGCGCCTCCTTGACCACCAGCTCGGGCAGATGCTCCAGCACATAGGCCAGATCATCCGGCCGTCGCAGCAGCCAGGTGTGGACATTCTTGAGGATCGGTTCCTCGCCGAGATAGAAGCGGATCATCTCCGGCACGTAGGGGTAGATCGACTTGTCGTCGGCGATGCCGGTGCCCACCGCGTTGGCCAGCGTCACATTGCCGGCCCGATAGGCGTCGAACAGCCCCGCCACACCCAGCACCGAATCAGCGCGGAAAACCTGCGGGTCAATGAAGTCGTCATCGATGCGACGGTAGATCACATCGACGCGGCGCAGACCGCGGGTGGTGCGCATGTAGACGACCCGGTCCTCGGTTACCAGATCCTGACCCTCGACCAGTTCGATGCCCATCTGCTGGGCGAGGAAGGCATGTTCGAAGTAGGCCGAGTTGTAGATGCCCGGCGTCAGCAGCACGATGGTCGGATCTTCGTTGCCGCGCGGCGATACGCTGCGCAGCGTGTCCAGCAACAGGTCCGGGTAGTGTTCGACCGGCCGGATCGATTGCTGCGCGAACAGCTCCGGATACAGCCGCATCATCATGCGGCGGTTCTCCAGCATGTAGGACACGCCCGAGGGCGTGCGCAGATTGTCCTCCAGCACGTAGTGCTCGCCGTCACCGGCGCGGACCAGATCGATGCCGGCGATGTGCGAATAGATGCCCAGCGGCACGTCGACATCGACCATTTCCGGCCTAAATTGCGAGTTGCCGGTGACCAGCTCGGCCGGCAGCTTGCCGGCACGCAGGATCTCCTGGGCGTGGTAGATGTCATGCAGGAAACGGTTCAACGCCACCACCCGCTGTTCCAGACCCCGCGCCAGCCGATCCCACTGCGCGCCCTCGAAGATGTGCGGCAGCATGTCGAAGGGAATCAGGCGCTCGGTCCCGGCGCCCTCGCCGTAGACGGCAAAGGTGATGCCGACCTTGCGGAACAGCAGGTCAGCGGCCAGCCGATCCTGCTCGATGCGATCTGCCGGCTGATTCTGCAGCCAGTCCTGCAGTGGCTTGTAGTGCGCCCGCACGCTGCCATCGGGCTGGAACATCTCGTTGTAAATCTGCGACATCAGTGTCAGCTCTCCTGCTCCTGCCCGATAGCGCGGCCAATGCGCGTTACCCCGCATCCGACGGATGCGAGCTGAACCCGCTGCGGCCTCCTTCGCTGCCGACAGGATCGGTACGGGAGTAGCGGCGAGTCAGTGGAAGGACGTGGGTCGGCACGACCTTGCCGGCAAAGCACAGGCGGGCGGTTAGTCACCCGAACGACTGCGCTTCGACCCGTCGATGGTAGCGCATTGTGCTGCACTGCAATGGACGAAACCGCGTGACGGCCGCGGGGCGAGTTCAGTCTTCGGACCCATCCGGCGCCTTGCGCAGGCCGCGGGCCCGGCGCAAACCGGCACCGCCAAAGCGCGCCTTGCTGCGGTCTTCCAGCTGATCCAGACGATCGTCACCGACACGCTCGGCGGGTGCATCGAACAGACTGGCCTGGCGGGCGCCGCGATCCACGGTCAGACTCACGCCCAGCAGCCGCAAGACCGGTCTGGACTGATCCGACCACCAGCGACCGAGCAATGCCTCGGCCTCCCGATACAGCCCGGCGGTGTCGTGGCGAGGCGGCTGCAGACGATGCTGACGCGTCTCCGTGTGGAACGGTGGCGTGCGCAGCTTGATCTGAATCACCGCCGCATCCAGCCCGGCCGCCCGCAGCCGGCCGGCCGCCTTCTCCACCAGCCGCATCAGCCAGGCCTGGGCGGCCGGCAGCTGACGCAGATCCTCCTCCAGCGTCTCTTCCGCACCGATCGACACCTCGGGCCGGTCGACCTGCACGGGCCGCTCGTCGATGCCCAGCGCCAACTGCTGCAGTGCCGCCGCGCGTGGCCCCAGGCAACGCTGCAACACAGCCAGATCCGCCTGCTGCAGATCACCAATGTTCTCGAAGCCCTGCCCGCGCAAACGCTCGGCGGTCTTCGCGCCCACGGTCCACAGCCGCTCCAGCGGCAATGCGGCCAGCAGGGGTTGGGCCTGCCCCGGATCGATGCGCCGCAGGCCATCCGGCTTGCCCAATTCACTGGCCAGCTTGGCCAGCAGCTTGTTGCCGGCCAGCCCCACCGTGCAGGGCAGCCCGGTCTCGCTCTGCACCATCTGTTTCAAGCGCCGGGCCTGCCCCCAGGCCGGACCCAGTGCTCGCTGCGAGGCGGTGACATCGAGAAAAGCCTCGTCCAGCGACAGCCCTTCGATCTGCGGCGTGAAGCGCTGGAAAATCTCGAAGATGCGCGCCGATTCGGCCTGATAGTGCGCCATCCGTGGCGGCAGATAGACCCCATCCGGACAGCACCGCCGCGCTTCGGCCGTCGGCATCGCCGACCGCACCCCGAAGCGCCGCGCCTCATAGCTGCAGGTCGCCACCACCCCACGCCGACCGCTGCCGCCCACGATCACCGGCTGACCACGCAATGCCGGCGCATCGCGCTGTTCCACCGAGGCGTAGAAGGCGTCCATGTCGACGTGCAGGATCTGTCTGGACATGGTGGCGGCTGGCTGTCGAAACCGGGCGAACGAGGGCAGCAATATCGCAGATCACCCCGCGCCGCGTCAGCGCCGCGGGTGCTCAGCCCTGGCCGCCTGCTGACAACGCGATTGTGGGAGCGAGCAAGCTCCCACAAATTCACCGCTGCCCGCTGCCAGCACCGAAACCTCAGTCGATGTCTGCATGGATTGCGCGCGCACCTGCCCTGCAACGACTGCTCGCTTTCCTTGGTGTCCTTTGTGTCCTTCGTGTTGAAGGCCCTGGACCTTCTTCGCCTTTCCACCCACTCAAGGGCGACGCACAGCAATCAGCTGGACGTCGGCAGCCTCAGGACCTCACCCACGCGCACGGTGTCGTCGCGCTTGGCGTTGGCACTGCGCAACTCGTCGACCGAAATGCGATGGCGTTCGGCGATCAGGCTGAGGGTTTCGCCGCGGCTGACCACATGGGAGCGTGGCTGGGCGTGGGCGGCGATCCAGGTACCCGGGGGCGGGCGGGAATGGAAGTAGTCGCGGATGCCGTCGAGCACGGCGTCGGCCAGCGCCGACTGGTGCTTGGGATCCTTCAGCTTCTTCTCTTCGCCCGGATTGCTGATGAAGCCGGTCTCGATCAGCATCGAGGGCACATCGGGCGAGCGCAGCACGACGAAGTTGGCGCGCTCGACCTGTTTCTTGTGGGTCTTGCCGACCCGCGTCAGCGCCACCAGCACACGATCGGCGGCCTCGGCACTGGCCTCCATCGAAGCGCCCTGAGACAGATCCAGCAGCACCGCGGCCAGCGTGTCATCGCCGCGATCCAGCGAGACGCCGCCGACCAGATCGGAGCGATTCTCGCGCTCGGCCAGCCAACGTGCGGCCTCGTTGGTCGCACCTCGGGCCGACAACACATAGACCGACGAGCCATTGGCGCTCTGCGCGTGGGCGGCGTCGGCATGAATGGAGACGAACAGATCCGCCTTGGCCTCGCGTGCCTTGTGGAAGCGCTTCTCCAACTGGATGAAGTAGTCGCCGTCGCGAATCAGCACGGCCTGCATGCCGGGTTCGCGGTCGATGCGCTGGGCCAGCGCGCGGGCCATGGCCAGCGCAACAATCTTTTCGTGGGTGCCGCCAGGACCGACCGCACCAGGATCCTCGCCACCGTGACCGGCATCGATCGCCACGATCACCTTGCGCTGCGCGCCGGGCGCCTCCGGCTCGGGTGCTCGCAGCACCGGCTGTGGTTTGGCCTGGGCGTCCTGCGGATAGAGATCGACGACCAGCCGATGGCCATAGTGCTCGGCCGGCGGCAGCAGGAAGCTCTTCGCCCGCGACTTGCTGGTCAGATCGAAAACGATGCGCAGCTTGTCCTGTTCCGGCCGACCGCTGCGCAGTCCGCTGATCGCGCCACTGCCGTCGGGCAAGGCATGCGCCAGCTTCAGACCCTGGTCGATGTCCAGCACCAGCCGGTCCGGCCCTTCCAGGCTGAACAGCTTGTAGTCGGCTTCGCCGCTGAGATCGAACACCGCGCGGGTGTACTCCGGACCGGCCCAGACGCGCACGCCCTTGACCTCGACCGTGCCAGCCATGGCCATCGAGGAGGTCAGCAACAGGGCGCCGAGGAGGCTGCGCATCACGGTGTTCCTTGCCGAGACAGGCTTCGACAAGCGTATTGAAGCCCACCAGCCCCCGGAACGCAAGCCCACGATGGGGACAAAGCGCTTTTGAATCCGTGATTTAGGCCAGAATCCTGAGAAAATACCCGAAAAAATCTGGCCAGAGCCGGTGACTCGATCCATCAGCGACCGCCATTGGCGCTCAGTGACCGCTGCCGATCAGCCCGACCGCCTCGGGCACGTGCGCGCGCCAACGCAGCGAGCGGCCCGGTTCGGCATAGTCGAACCACAGTTCCAGATCGAAGGGCGGCAGATGCCCGGTGCCCTGCCCCGGCCATTCCACCAACAGCCAGTCCTGGCCCGGTTGGAAGTCCTGCAGGCCCAGCCAGTCGACTTCCTCGGCCGTGCCCAACCGGTACAGATCCAGATGCCAGAGGGTGCCTGCGGATGGCGGCAGCTCGTACTGCTCGACCAGCGTGTAGGTGGGACTGCGCACCGGTCCCTGGTGACCTAGGCCCCGCAACAGCGCCCGGGTGAAGCTGGTCTTGCCGGCGCCCAGCGGGCCATGCAGGGCGATGCTCAGCGGCCTCGGGCTGGCCAGCAACTCGGCGGCCAGCGTGGCCAGCGCGGACTCGGCCGGCAGTGGCCGGTGGCCATGCGCGTCGATCAGCATGACGGGTTCAACGTGGGGCGCAGTTGCGCCAGCAGATCGCTGGCCAGCATGCCGCGCTGACCCTCGGCAGCGGCGGCGTCACCGGCCAAGGCATGGGCCAGCACACCGACGCTGGCCGCTTCGAAGGGCGGCAGTCCCTGCGCCAGCAAGGCGCCGATCAGACCGGCCAGCACGTCGCCACTGCCGCCACTGGCCATGCCCGGGTTGCCGTAGGGGCAAACCCGCTTGGTGTGGCCGGCGGCGGCGATCAGGCTGCCGGCACCCTTGAGCACCGCCACGCAATCCCAGCGCTCGGCCAGGGCCGCCGCGGCCCGATAGCGATCGGCATTGATCTCGGCCGTGCTGCAGCCGAGCAGTCGCCCGGCCTCGCCCGGATGTGGCGTGATCACACTGCCCGACGGCAATTGGCGTGGCTCGGCCGCCAGCAGATTCAGCGCGTCGGCATCAAGCACCAGCGGATGGTCCTGCTGCAATGCCCAGTCCAGCCACTGCCGCCCCCACGGCCGCTGCCCCAGGCCCGGCCCGATCACCAATACATCGGGGCGGGCCGGCTTGTCGGTCTCCGCCGGCGCAGCCGCCACGCGAACCATGATCTCCGGACGCGCCGACAGCACCGGCTGCACATGCGCCGGACGGGTCAGCAGGCTGGTCAGGCCGGCACCGCCGCGAGCCGCGGCCTCGGCCGCCAGACGCGCGGCGCCGCCGTAGCCATCATCGCCGGCAATCAGCAGCACGTGGCCAAAATCGCCCTTGTGCGCCGTACGGCGACGCGGCGGCAAGGCCCGCGCCAGCAGATCACGATCCAGCCGTTCGGCGGCCGGCGGTTCGCCATCGGCCAATTGGGCTGGCAGGTCCAGGCCAGCGACGACGATCTCGCCACAACAATCGGCCGCGGCCCCGGTGTGCAAACCGCACTTGTCGATGATGAAGGTCATCGTCGCGCTGGCCTGCACCACCGGGCCGGTGGGGTGACCGGTATCGGCGTTGAGGCCGGAAGGCACATCCAGCGCCAGCACCGGACAGCCCGCGGCATTGATGGCCGCCACTGCTGCGGCAGCCGAGCCTTCCAGCGCGCGGGTCAGACCAATGCCGAACAACGCATCCACCACCACATCGGCAGGGCCCGCCGAGGCATCCAGTGGCAGGCACTGCCCACCTGCGGCCAGCCAGTCGGCGCGTGCGCGGCGAGCGTCGGCCGACGCGCCACTGTCGCCCGGCCAGACCAGCACCTGGACCTGGCGTCCCGCGCGGCGCAGAGCGCGTGCCATCACATAGCCGTCGCCACCGTTGTTGCCGGGCCCGGCGTAGATCAGCACGCGCTGCGCCAACGGATGGCGCTGCAGCAACCAGCGCGCTGCGGCCTCGCCGGCCCGACACATCAGCGTGTAGCCCGGGATACCCAGCTCATCGATCGCCCGGCGGTCCAGCGCGCGGGCCTGATCGACGCGGTAGAGTGGCTGCAGCGACATGGCATCCGGATGGGCAGACTGGCCGAACGATGGTTCGGAATTGGACCGGCAATTGCAAGCGGACACGATCACGCCGACGGCATTGAAGGCGGCCCTGCTGGAACAGGCGAAGGCCCTGGGCTTCTCCGCCGTTGGCGTCAGCGGCGTCGACCTGGCCGCGGATGAGGCCAAGCTGTGGCAATGGCTGCAGCGCGGCTGGCATGGCGAGATGGACTACATGCAGCGCCATGGCACCCGCCGCAGTCGGCCGGCAGAACTGCTGCCCGGCACGCTGCGGGTGATCTCGGCGCGGATCGATTACTGGCCGGCGGAGAGCCAGCCGCCGCTGGCCCTGCTGGCTGATGACCAGCGCGCCTATCTGTCCCGCTATGCGCTCGGCCGCGACTACCACAAGGTGCTGCGGCAGCGATTGCAGAAGCTGGCCGACTGGCTGCAGGCGCAGGTGGGGCCGGTGGTCCATCGCGCCTTCACCGACTCCGCGCCGGTGCTGGAGAAGCCACTGGCCCGCAACGCCGGGTTGGGCTGGATTGGCAAGCACACCAATCTGATCGATCGGCAGCGCGGATCCTGGTTCTTTCTGGGTGAGCTGTTCGTCGGCTGGCCATTGCCGGTCGATGCGCCGGTCAGCGAGCACTGCGGCAGCTGCGATCGCTGCCAGCGCGCCTGCCCGACCGGTGCCATCGTGGCGCCATATCAGCTCGACGCCCGCCGCTGCATCAGCTATCTGACGATCGAACTGGAAGGCTCCATCCCGATCGAGCTGCGGCCGCTGCTGGGCAACCGGATCTTCGGCTGCGACGACTGCCAGCTGGTCTGCCCGTGGAACCGCTACGCGCAGGTGGCCCAGTTACCTGACTTCCAGGTTCGTGAGGGTCTGGACGGCCCGACGCTGCTGGCGCTGTTCGACTGGTCGGAAGCGGAGTTCCTGCGCCGCACCGAGGGCAGCGCCATCCGCCGGCTCGGGCATCGGCGCTGGCTGCGCAATATTGCCGTGGCGCTCGGCAATGCGCGTCCGAATGAGGCCATCGTGGCGGCCTTGCTGGCGCGCGAGCACGATCCCGACGAACTGGTTCGCGACCATGTGCAGTGGGCGCTGCAACGACAGCTGCACAATTCGCCTCGTCCAGCCGTTCCCGGTGCGCTGGACTTGCCGAGCATCCCCATCCCCACGCGCCCCAGTGCGCAATGATCGGCAAGCGCGGTGACGTCGCCACGGACTCGCCCGCCCCTACACTGAACCAGCCGCACCCCAGGATGTCCCTCATGCGCTTCATCCAGTACGCCCTGCTGCTCCCGCTCCTGTTTGCTGCCGACGTCGCCAATGCCTGTTCCTGCAACCTCGGTTCGGCTCAGGACAAGTTGAAGAAATTCGGGACGGTCTTCCTGGGCACCGTGCAAAGCGTCGAAAAACTGGATCAGGTCACCGACTTCAATGAACGACGAATTCGGGTGACCTTTGACGTCGAGAAGCGCTGGAAGGGCAAGGCCGATGCTCACGTCCTGGAGACCGTGCAGAATCAGTCGAGCTGTTCCGGCTACTGGTTTAAAGCGGGCGAGCGCTTCCTGATCTATGCCAGTCGGGGACCGTGGGGAGGGCTGGACGTCATGTGGTGCGGCGGCGCGGTCAGTGAGGATGAGGGTGAGGCGTTCACCACCGAACTGCAGTATCTGCTGCAACAGCCACACCAGGATGAGCGCTCGGACGTCTCCGCCGACTAGCTGGGAACAGTCGTCACTGGATGGCGCTGTCCGCACGCACGCTGCGGATCCGACGCAACAATGATTCGGTCGTCGGGTCAAAGCGCTGTTCGCCGTCGCCCGCCAGCGCCGGCTCGATCTGGCTGGCGATGGCCTTGCCCAGCTCCACGCCCCACTGGTCGAAGGGATTGATGCCGGCGACCACGCTCTGCACGAAGACCTTGTGCTCATACAGCGCCAGCAGAGCGCCCAGCGAGTGGGCATCGAGCTGATCGAGCAGCAGGACCGTGCTGGGCCGTCCGCCCGGGCAGGCACGGGCCGCCCGCAGCGGATCCTCCGGCGGCAGTTCCTGACCCTGACAAAGCGCGGCCGATTGCGCCAGCAGATTGGCCAGCAGCACGTTGTGATGCTCACGCAGTGCGTGGTCCGGACGGATGGGCGCCAGGAAGTCCACTGGCACCACGTCGACACCCTGGTGCAGCGACTGGAAATAGGCGTGCTGACCATCGGTCCCTACTCCGCCCCACACCACCGGCGCCACGCCGATGCCCAGCGGCTGCTGCCGGCGGTCGACGCCCTTGCCGTTGGATTCCATCTCCAGTTGCTGCAGGAAGGCAGGCAGCAGGGCCAGGCGTTCGTCGTAGGGCACCACGGCGCGGGTCGGGCAGTGCCACAGAGCGCGGTCCAGCGCATGTACCAGACCCAGCAGCACCGGCAGATTGCGCGCGGCCGGCGCCTGCAGGAAATGCTGATCCATCGCCTCGGCACCGGCCAGCAGGTCCTGGAAGCCTGTCGCCCCGAGAGCGACGGCAATGGCAAAGCCCACGGTCGACCACAGCGAGTAGCGTCCACCGACGCCTTCGGCGAAGGGCAGCATGGCAGCCGCGCCAAAGCGTTCGGCACGATCCGGTCGCGCCGTGCAAACGACGAAGTGCCGTGACAATTCAGCGTCGGCAACGCCCTGGCCCTTCAGCCACTGGCGCGCACTGTCGGCATTGAGCAGCGTTTCGCGCGTGCTGAAGCTCTTCGAGGTGACCACGAACAGCGTTTCGCGCGGCAGCCGCGGCGCCAGGCGGGCAAAGGCATGGCCGTCGACATTGGCCACGAAATGCACCGGCAATCGATCGTCGCCCAGCGCTTCACAGACCAGCCGGGGACCGAGGTCCGACCCCCCGATGCCGAGGTTGACCACCGCCCGCGCATCGATCAGCCCGACCTCGCTGCCACGTCCGCCGCGCAGCGCCTCGGTGATCTGCAGCATCCGGCTCCGCGCCGCAACGATCTCGGCGTGCATCGGGGCCAGTCGCTCGTGCGTTGGTGTGCTCGCGCGCAGCAGCGGGTGCAGCGCCGGCCGCAGTTCGCTGTCGTTGATCAACTCGCCCTCGAACAGCGCCTGGCGGTCGGCTTGCAGACCGCTGGCCTGCAGGCCTTCGATGGCCAGTTGCAACAGTTCGATGTCGATCCGCGCCCGGCTCAGGTCCAGATGCAGACCGGCGAAGTCAAAGCGAAGTTGCTCGCCACGCGGAGCGTCGTCGGCCAGTGATTGCAGCGCCGGCATGGACGCGGCGTGGGCCTGCAGACGGGACCAGGGGAAGTCGGAATGCTGCATCGGGCCGAATCCTTCGAGGGGATCGACATACTACGTCAGCTCGATGACAGCGCTGGTAAAAAAAACCCGCCGGGAGTACCGGCGGGGGGAATAATCGGAGTGACGATTACTTCAAAACGCGCCCTGCGTACCCTGGGAAGCCGCTTGGGTGTTGCAAACTTCTCAGAGTGGTTGTGAAACTACCACAGCTGTGGTGTGTAAACCAGCGTTTGTGCGGCGATGCGACAGGGTGGTCAGGCTACGCTAACAGTCCCGTCTTGCCCTGCGCGCGTCACGGCCAGGTTGTCGATCAGCCGTGTCGTGCCCAGCCTCGCCGCCGCCAACACCCGCAGCTCGCGGTCACCGGCCGTCGGCGTACCCAGATCCTCGCTGCGACGCACCGCCAGATAATCGGGCCGGAATCCCGCTTCGAGCAGACGCGCATAACCCGCCTGCTCGACGCCTTCGACGGCTGCCCCGGCCAGAAGTTCCCCTGCGGCCTGTTGCAGCGTGGCGTGCAACTGCGCCGCCTGCTGCCGCTCATCGGCTGCCAGATACTGATTGCGCGAACTCAGCGCCAGACCATCCGCCTCGCGCACCGTGGGCAGGCCGATCACCTGCACCGGGAAACCCAGATCCCTGGCCAACGCCCGCAGCAGGGTCAGTTGCTGGTAGTCCTTTTCGCCAAACAGCGCCACATCCGGGAGCGCCTGGTGGAACAGTCGCGCGACGACCTGCAGGACCCCTTCGAAATGCCCTGGCCTGAAGGCCCCGCACAGTTGCCGGCCCAGTGGACCAGGATTCAATCCGACCATGCCGGCGGCGTTGCCCTCGGGATACATCTCGGCCACGGTCGGCGCAAACAGCAGATCGCAGCCAGCCGCCTGCAGGGCCAGTCGGTCGGCCTCGAAGGTGCGGGGATAGCGCTCGTAGTCCTCGCCCGGCCCAAACTGGGTCGGATTGACGAAGATGCTGGCAATGACCCGGTCCGCATGCAGTTTGGCCTCGCGTACCAGACTCAGATGGCCCTCGTGCAGGTTGCCCATGGTCGGCACCAATGCGATGCGTTCACCCGCGCAGCGCCAGCGCTGACTCTGCGCCCGTAGCGCTGCAACTTGCGAAACCAGTGGCATCGAGCCAGACCCGGACTCAGTAGGCATGTTCAGGCAGCGGGAACTGGCGCTGGCGCACTTCCTGGACATAGGCGGCAATGGCCTGACGCGGGCCGCGATCACTGCCGCAGTAGTCCTTGGCGAAACGCGGCCGACGACCACTGGCCACACCCAGCACATCGTGCAGAACCAGAATCTGACCATCGCAATCCGGGCCCGCGCCGATACCAATGGTCGGAATCTGCAGCGCGGCCGTGACCTGCGCGGCCAGCTCCGACGGCACGCATTCGAGCACCAGAAATGAGGCCCCCGCCGATTGCGCTGCCCTGGCATCGGCCAGCAACTGCTGCCGCGCAGCCTCGTCGCGTCCCTGCACCTTGTAGCCGCCAAGTCGATGCACCGACTGCGGCGTCAGCCCCAGATGGGCGCACACCGGCACATCGCGCTCAACCAGGAAGTGCATGATCTCGAGCATCGGTCCGGCGCCCTCGATCTTGACGATGGCCGCCTCGCCCTCCCCCATCAACCGGGCGGCGTTGCGGATGGCCAGTTCCGTGTTGGCGGCCGCCAGGAACGGCATGTCCGCCATCAACAGGGCTCGCTGCAGCCCGCGGGACACCGCCCGCGTGTGGTAGACCACATCCTCGATGCGCACACTCACGGTGTGGCGCAGCCCCTGGATGACATTGCCGAGCGAGTCGCCGACCAGCACCAGGTCAACTTCGGCCTCATCGACGACCCGGGCGAAGCTGGCGTCGTAGGCCGTCAGTGCGGCAATGGGTTCAGCCGCAGCCTTGCGCGCCTGCAGTTCGGGAATCGTCAGCGCCCGGATGGGCGGAGCAAGATTGCTGTACATGCGAAAGGAGGCCGCCAGACCAGCGCGTGGGGCCGACCATGGTACCAACCCGCTCAGGTGCACGGGGCGCGGGCTGTCATGTGCCGTGCGTGTCTGGCGGCCAGTCGCAGCGCGTCAACGGCTGATCGGCCAGGCGCCGAGCGTGTTCAGCTGTGGGGCGACCGTCTGCCATGACCAGCGTCGGCGCCAGTTCGGCCAACGGCCGCATGACGAAGGCCCGATCAAGCATGCGCGGATGCGGCAGCTGCAACCGAGGACCGTCTCGGCGAATTCCGCCAAACCAGAGCAGATCAAGATCGAGCGTGCGTGCCGCATTGCGGTGCTCGGCATGACGCTTCCGACCGGCCGCAGTCTCGATCTGCTGAATTGCCTGCAGCAGGTCCAGAGGCTCGTCGCCCTGCCAGCTCAGCTCGGCCACCGCATTGTAGTAATCCGGCTGCGCCGAACCGTCCCACGGTGGCGATCGGACCAGACCCGAGCAGCGCAGTTTGCCCACCTGGGGACAGCTCGCCAACGCCTGCAACGCCTGCTGCAACTGGGTGATGGGCTCGCCCAGGTTGCTGCCGAGCGCCACGAAAGCCTGAATCACTCGGCCTGCTCGCCCTGGCTGTGGCCGCCACTCGGACGGCGCCGGCGACGACGGCGGCGACGCTTGGCCGGTGCGGTCGATTCGGCGGTTTCGTGTTCTTCACCGCCCGCAGCGTCACGCCGGGATCCGGCCGCACGAAACAGGGCGTCCATGTCCGCTCCTGGCTCCTGCGCGTCGGTCCAACGCGCCGCCCAGGGCGCCAGCGAAGGATCGAGCGCGGCGCGCAACAACAGAAAATCGTAGGCGGCACGAAACCGCGGATGCCGCAGCAGTCGCCGCGCGCGTCCTACGCCGCCCTGCTGCAGGCGCGGCTGCAGCAGCCAGATCTCCTTGGCAATGCCGCTGAACCGACGCGGCAAGGCGACCCGCCTGGCGTGCGTGGCGAAAATGGTCTCGGCCGCGCTGGAGGCCCGTTCCAGCCAATCCTCATCGATGCCATGACCCAGATCGCCCACCTTGCTCAGCCAGGCCGGCCACAACAAGGCGGCAAACAGGAAGGCTGGCGTGACCGGCTTGTCGGCGGCCACCCGGGCATCGGTGGAATCCAGCGCCGACAGCACCAGTTCGCGGTGATCGGCCGACAATCGCGTCTGACTGGGCAGCAGATGGGACAACAGATCCAGCGCCTCCAGCTTCAGATAGCTGGCCCGCGCGTGCCCGGTCATGAACAGCTTCAGGCATTCGTCGAACAGCCGCGCGGACGGGATATCGTCCAGCATCGGCGCCAGTTCGGCGATGGGCGCCAGGGTGTCCGACTCGATGGCGAAGTCCAGCTTCGCGGCCAGCCGCGCGGCGCGCAACATGCGCACCGGGTCTTCCCGATAGCGCTGTTGTGGGTCGCCAATCAGGCGCAACTGACGCTGCTGCAGGTCGGCGAAGCCGTCGGCATAGTCACGAATGGCAAAGTCGGCGATCGAGTAGTACAGGGCATTGACGGTGAAGTCTCGCCGCAGCGCATCCTCTTCCAGTGTGCCGAAGACGTTGTCGCGCAGGATCCGGCCACCATCGCCGTCGACCACCCGGTCACCTTCGCATTCCTCATCGCCGCTGCCCGAGCCGCGAAAGGTGGTGACCTCGATGACTTCGTTGCCGAAGCGGACATGGGCAATCCGGAAACGCCGGCCAATCAGGCGGCAGCGCCGGAACACCTGCTGGATCTCTTCGGGTGTGGCATCGGTCGCCACGTCGAAATCCTTGGGAGTGCCGCCCAGCAGCAGATCACGCACGCCGCCGCCCACCAGATGTGACTGGAAACCGGCCTCGTGCAGGCCGTACAGCACCTTCAGTGCGGCGCCGCTCATCTGTTTGCGCGACACCGGGTGCTGGTCGCGTGGAATCAATCGTTGTTCTGTCATTGCATCCTGCTTGTCGTCTGGTCGGCGTCGCTGCCGACCGGCTGTCGCCACGCTGATCAGGGTTCCGGGTTCGCGCCCGGGGAGATTGTGGGCCTGCCCACGACCGGCTATCATTCGCCGCCCTGCTTACCCAGCGCTCCCTTCGTCTAGTGGTCTAGGACACTGCCCTCTCAAGGCAGGAACACGAGTTCGAACCTCGTAGGGAGCGCCACTTTCCATTCGGTCTTTCAGCATGGCCTTCGTCGTCACCGAAAACTGCATCAAGTGCAAGTACACCGACTGCGTTGAAGTCTGTCCGGTGGATTGCTTCAAGGAAGGCCCGAACTTTCTGGTCATCGATCCGGACGAGTGCATCGACTGCACGCTGTGCGAGCCGGAATGCCCGATCAATGCGATATATCCGGAAGATGATGTGCCGGCCGGACAGGAAGCCTTCATCGCGCTGAATGCCGAGTTGGCGCCGCAATGGCCGACGATCACCGTCCGCAAGGACGCCCCGGCCGACGCCAAGTCCTGGGAAAACAAGCCAGGCAAGCTGTCGCTGCTCGAACGCTGAGCGGCGCTGGCGCGGCGCGCGCAGCGCCCGCTCATTCGGATCACCCGCCCGAACTGCGGGTGGAAATCGACTTCAGACGCAGATCCAGCGCAGCGATGACGCGTGCAGCACGACCATCGCGCAGACGCCGATCGGCATCGTCGATGACCGAGATCTCGGTGCCCTGGGCCACGCCGGTCAGCAGCACGATCACTTCCGGATCAACCGCTTGTGTGGGTGCATCGCCAATCCCCAGCATGCGCCGCCAGATCGAGCGCCGGTCAACGGCCGTAGGCTGCGGAATGGCCAGCCGATAGCGCAGCTGGTCCTTGTCCTTCTCCACCACCCGGAAGATCTGACTGTTCTCGATGGCCGCGCCGACCAGATCCCAGGACTCGTCGGTGGTGTTCGGCAGCAACAAATCGGTCTTGCCCGAAGCCGGTGCATAGAGCTCACCGCCCTGGGCCGGGCCACTGGCGCCCAGCGGTGGCGGTGCCAGCTCCGAGCCACTGAGCAGGCGATCGCTGTCGGTTGGCGGCACGCTGAGGCTGGGGTCGGAACTGGGGCGATCCAGATCCGATGGCACTTCCAGCACCGGTGCCTCCCCGCTTTCCACATACAGTTGCTTGGGCTTGAACAACCCGCAACCAGTCAGAGTACTGACCAGCAACAACGCCAGCAGCGGACGGCCGATGCCGATGGACTCAGGCGTGGAGTTGTTCATGGACGGTGAGCAGGTGCGCTTCATGACTGGGTTCCAATTCAATGAGTGGCAGGCGCAGCGTCGGACCGCAATGACCCAATCGCGCCAACAGCGCCTTGACCGGCATCGGGTTCGGGGCCGATTCCAGCGCCACGTACAGTGCGCGCAAGCGCAAATCGAGCGCACGACAGCCTTGCGGGTCGTCCTGCGCCAGTGTCGCCAGGTGGGCCATCAGCTCGGGCACCACATTGGCGGCCACGCTGACAACCCCGTCGGCACCCTGCACCATCCATTCGGCACAGGTTCCGTCGTCGCCCGACAGGATAGCGAAGTCTGGACGGCGCAAGGCCAACATGGCCTGAAGCCGATCATCGCGGCCCACGGCCTCCTTGATGCCGATGATGTTCGGATGATCGATCAGCCGAGCCACCGTTTCCGGCAACAGGTCCACGCCGGTGCGGCCGGGTACGTTGTACAGCACCAGCGGTGCTGCCAGTTGATCGGCCAACTGCTGATAGTGGCGATACAGCCCTTCCTGTGGCGGCCGCGAATAATAGGGTGTCACCGCCAGCAGTACCTGGGCACCGGCGTCGATCAGCGCCTCGCCCAGATGCAGGGCCTTGTGCGTGGCGGGTGCGCCGATGCCGGCCCAGATCTGCAACTGAGCTCGCGACTTCTGTCGCGCCTGGCGAACCAGCCTGACCACCTCCGTGGTCTCCAGCGCACCGGATTCGCCGGTCGAGCCCCCGATAACCACGGCCTGGGTGCCCGCTCTGGCGTGCCAGTCCAGCAAACGCTCGAAGGCTTCCAGATCGAGGTCGCCAGCAGAGCTGAACGGCGTGACCAGGGCACAGATACTGCCGCGAAGCTGCAAGACGACGGGTCCTAGGCAAGGAGAGGCGGGAGGCGCGAGGCCGGCGGATGTTACTTGCGGCTTTGCGAGGGTGACAAGTATGCTCGTGGCGCGTTGCCCGCGCACCCCGAAACACGAGCCGCGGGCACGCACATTGGTACTGCGAGAGGTCCCCTTGAGCGCCAGCAAGACTCGCCAGACTGTTCCAGAGAACTTCCTGCTGGTCTCGGCCATCGGCCCACAATCCACACCGTTGCTGACCGTTCTGGGCAAGCGCGTGGTTGACGCTGGCTGCAATCTGATCGAAGCGCGCGTCAGCATGCTGGGCATGGAGGTTTGCGTACTGCTGCTGGCCGGTGGTGCCTGGGACGCGATCGCCAAGTTCGAGAATGCGCTGACCCGTCTGGCCCGCGAGGAACAGATCAGTCTGAGTTCGCGGCGGACCACGGCACGCGAGTTGACCGGCAACACCCTTCCGTATGCGGTCGAGGTCATAGCCGCAGACAAGTCCGGCATTCTCTACCAGTTGGGCGACTTCTTCGCCCGACGGGGCATCACGGTCGAGAACCTCAGCAGTTCGCGCTATCGAGCCACTCAGACAGGCGCCGAGATGTTCAGCGCACAGATCACCATCGGGGTGCCGGTCAGCACGCACATTTCCAGCCTGCGTGATGACTTCCTGGAGTTCTGTGACACGTTGAATCTCGATGCCATACTGGAACCCATCAAGGGCTGATCAGCCCGCCACAGCACAAGGAGATCGCCCCCGCGATGGAAAAACTGCCTGAGTTCGATGTCGCCATGACACCCGACACCCGCCTCAGCCACGACCAGGTCATCGGCCATCGCAGCATCTTCTATTTCTACCCCAAGGATTCGACACCCGGCTGCACGCGCGAAGGTCGTGATTTCGCGGCCGTGCACGGCGAGTTGCAGCGTCGCGGAGTGCAGATTTACGGCGTTTCACGCGACAGTCTGAAATCTCATCTGAATTTTCAGCAGAAGCAGGAACTGCCCTTTCCGCTGCTGTCCGATCCTGACGAAACCCTCTGCAACGCCTTCGGCGTGATCGGCGAAAAGAACATGTACGGGCGCAAGGTCCGTGGCGTGATCCGCAGCACCTTCCTGTTCGAGCATGACGGCAAGCTCCTGCGCGAGTGGCGTCAGGTCAAGGTCCCAGGCCATGTCGACGCGGTCATCGCGGCCCTGGACGAGTTGCCGGACGCCGCCGCTTGAGCCGGGCCAGGCCGAGTGCCACGTCGTTGCGGGGCACCACGATCCAATCCATCCCTTACTGAACGAGCGGGCAATCCATGAGCCGTCGCAAGTCCATTTATGTGCTCGACACCAACGTGCTGATGCACGACCCGACGGCGCTGTTCCGCTTTGAGGAACACGACGTTTATCTGCCGATGATGGTGCTGGAGGAACTGGACCATGCCAAGAAGGGCATGTCCGAGGTCTCTCGCAACGTGCGCCAAGTCAGTCGCTTTCTCAGCGAGCTGATCGAAGGCAATGGCAAGTCGGAACTCGAGTCGGGCCTGCCGCTGCACCGGCCGGACAGCCTGGACCTGGGCCGACACACGCCGCGTGGACGCATCTACTTCCAGACCCGCTCTGGCGACTCGCAGAGCGGCTTTGGCAACGTCCTGCCCGACAACCAGATCCTGCAGTCGGTGCTCAGTCTGCGCGAAATGCGTCCGAAAGACCGGGTCGTACTGGTCACCAAGGACATCAATCTGCGGATCAAGGCGGCCATTCACGCGATCACCGCCGAGGATTACGAGAACGATCGCGCGCTCGATGATCTGAGTCTGCTCTACGCCGGTGTGACGCCACTGCCCGATGATTTCTGGTCGAGGCATCCGGAACTGGAATCCTGGACCGAGCGCGGCCATACCTGGTACCGGCTCAAGCGCCGGCCGGAGGAGCGCTGGTCGCCCAACGAGTGCCTCTATCTGCCGGAAGAGAACGACGTCGAGCTGCGCGTGATGCGCATCGAGGGCGAACACGCCGTATTGCAGCTGGCCCGCGATTATCGCGGCAACCTGCATCAGGTCTGGGGCGTCAGCGCGCGCAATCGCGAACAGAACTTCGCGCTGAATGCGCTGATGGACCCGGACATCGATTTCGTCACCCTGCTGGGCACGGCCGGCACCGGCAAGACCCTGTTGGCCCTGGCTGCCGGGCTGGCCCAGACGATGGATCAGCAACGCTACAAGGAGATCATCGTTACCCGTGCGACGGTGCCCGTGGGCGAGGACATTGGCTTCCTGCCCGGTACCGAAGAAGAGAAGATGACGCCGTGGATGGGCGCGCTGAATGACAATCTGGAAGTGCTGGCCAGTCCGCAGGAAGGCGGCGCCTGGGGACGTGCTGCGACCAATGATCTGCTCGCTTCGCGGATCAAGATCCGCGCGCTGAACTTCATGCGCGGCCGCACCTTCCTGACCCGCTACGTGATCATCGACGAGGCACAGAACCTCACGCCGAAGCAGATGAAGACGCTGCTGACGCGAGCCGGCCCGGGGACCAAGATGGTCTGCCTGGGCAATGTCGAGCAGATCGATACGCCCTATCTGACCGAGACCACGTCCGGCCTGACCTATGCCGTGGATCGCTTCAAGGACTGGCCGCACAGTGCGCACGTGACCCTGCGCCGTGGCGAACGCTCGCGACTGGCCGACTTCGCCTCCGAGGTGCTCTGAAACAACCAGTCGGCACGGCCGAAACGCCACCGACTCGCACAGGCAAGCCTGACGTGCGGCCCGAAGCGCTGATCGACGGCTGCCGCGAGCGAGACACCGCCCGCCACTGAGCAACGGCTACCATGCGGGCCTCGCCACCGCGATGACCTGCATGACGCCACAGCCCTTGCAGCCCTGCACCCTGGCAGAAGCCGCGCGCTACTGGCACCGGCTGGGCTGGCTCAGCTTTGGCGGGCCAGCCGGGCAGATCGCGATGATGCACACCGACCTGGTCGAGCGGCGCCGCTGGGTCGATGACAGCAGCTTTGGTCACGGCCTGAACTACTGCCTGCTGCTGCCGGGACCGGAGGCGATGCAACTCGCCTGCTATCTGGGCTGGCGCCTGCACGGCGTGGCCGGTGGGCTGATCGCGGGCAGTCTGTTCGTGTTGCCGGGCGCGCTGCTGATGGTGCTGCTGAGCTGGGCCTTTCTGCAGTTCGGTCAGCTGCCGGCAGTCGACGGGCTGCTGTTGGGGCTGCAGGCCGCGGTCGTGGGTGTCATCGCACACGCCATCGCGAAGTTGGCCGGCCGCGTACTGCGAACACCGCTGAGCTGGCTGCTGGCCGGCGCGGCGATGCTCTGTCTGACTCTGGGCTGGCTGCCCTTCCCCCTGTTGCTGGTGCTGCTGGGGCTGATCGGCGTGCTGGTGTGGCGCTGGCGGCCCGCCTGGCTGCCACCAGCCGCCGACGCCCAACCAAGGAGCACCGGCGCGCGCAGGCCGCGACCGGGTCGCGCCTTGTTGCTCGCGGCCGCACTGCTGCTGGCCTGGTGGCTGCCGCTGCTGCTGCTGCGCGGCTGGCTGGGTGGCGACAGCACCAGCGCGCAGATGGGCAGCTTCTTCAGCCTCACCGCGCTGGTGACCGTCGGCGGTGCCTATGCGGTGCTGCCTTTCGTGGCGCAGCACGCCACTGCCGGTGCTGGCTGGCTCAGCCCCGAACAGATGCTGGTCGGCCTGGGCCTGGCCGAAACCACGCCCGGCCCGCTGATTCTGGTGCTGCTGTTTGTGGGCTTCACTGGTGGCTGGCAGCAGCCCGATCTGGCTTCACCGCTGGCCTCGGCCCTGCTCGGCACCGGCACCACCTTGTGGGCCACCTTCCTGCCCTGCTTCCTGTTCGTGCTGCCGGTTGCGCCCTGGATCGAAGGGCTGCGCCGCTGGCCCGCCGCCAGCGCGGCATTGACCGCGATCAGTGCCGCCGTGGTCGGTGTGATGGCGCATCTGGGCTACTGGTTTGGCCAGCATCTGTTGGCCGCCAGCAGCGGCCTCGACCGGGTGTTCATCCTGCTGCTGGCAATCGGCACGCTGGCGTTGCTGCGGCCGGGCCGGATTCCGTTACCGCTGCTGATTCTCGGCGCCGGACTGATGGGTAGCGGCTGGCGGCTGCTGGTATCGGCTTGAGAGGACACATCCGGAAGACCGGTCGCAGGCAATAGCGAATGGCGCAAGTATCATCACCGCCATGGAGCTGACTACCGCCATCCCGCACGCACGAGGTGCCACCGGACGCATCCTGCGGGCGCGTGATGAAGCCAGTGGGCGCGACATTGCGATCAAGCTGCTCAGCCGGGACGATCCCCTCTGGACCCGGCGTCTGCGGCGTGAAGCCGAGGCACTGCAACAGCTCAGCCATCCCAACATCTGCCCGATCCTCGAAGTCGGCGAATACGATGGCCAACCGGCCCTGCTGTTGCCCTTCATCGACGGAGAGCCGTTGCTGCCGGCACTGACGCGGGCACCGCTGAACGAGCGCCTGCGGGTCTTTCGCGACCTCGCCAGTGCGGTCGAAACAGCGCATCGCAGCGGCATCATTCATCGCGACCTCAAGCCCGGCAATGTACTGCTGGCCGAGCGCGATGGCCGACTGCATCCGTGGGTGCTGGATTTCGGACTGGCCCGCGGTCCGGACGACGCGACGCTGACGGTGGAAGGGCAGATCCTCGGCACGCCCGGCTATCTGTCGCCAGAACAGGCGCAAGGTCTGCCCACCGATGCCCGCGCCGACGTCTACAGCCTGGGCGTCCTGTTGTTCGAGGCCCTGACCGGCCGCCTGCCCCACACGGCTGATGGCGCCACCGGGCATCTGCTCGCCACGGTCGCCCTCGATGCCCCGGCGGTCAATCAGCTTGATCCCAGCCTCCCATCGGCGTTGGCGCGGGTGGTGCAGCAGTGCCTGGAGCGCAATCCGGCCGATCGCTACTCCGACGCCGGCGCCCTGCGGCAGGACCTGGACGCTCTGCTGGCTGGGCAGCGGGTCCAGGCGCGCAGTATCGGCGCCTGGTACCGCTGGCGCCGGCGCTTGCGGCGATCCCCCTGGCTGAGCGCCTCGGCCGCGCTGCTGGTGCTGCTGCTGCTCAGCGCTGGCTGGTCGGCCTGGCGCCAGGCGCAAGCCACGCGGGCCGCCGCCGAACAGGGACGACAGCTGGAGCAGCGGGTGGCCGGCATCGAGCGCGAATTGCAGCTGATCCACACGCAGCCCACCAGCGACATACGAGCGGCGGTCGCCACCGTGAGCTCCCAGGCGCTCGACGAGGCGGAATCCCTAGCGCGGGTCAGTACCGGCGCCATCGCCGCCTCGGCGCAGGCGGCGGCCGGCCGGATCTACCTGGCCATCGGCGACCCGCAGGCGGCGATCGAACCGCTGGAGCGGGCCTGGTACGCCGGCCTGCAGGATCCGCAACTGGGCGCCATGCTCGGCCAGGCTCACGCCGCAGCCTATCTGGATGCACTGGCGCTGGCGCAAAGGCAGCAGGATCCGGTGGCTCGCGCCGAGGCCTTGCAGGCGGCCGAACAGGAACATGGCGAACCGGCCCGACGTTTTCTGCAGCAATCGGTCGAATCCGAGCCGATGGCGCGCGCCTTGCTGGCACGACTGGAGGGTGACCTGCCGGGCGCACTGCAGGCACTGGAGATCCAGACCCATTCGACCTGGCCAATCCCGCCCTGGTTGCTGGCGCTGCGGCTGCGGCTGGAACATGCGACCCGGCTGCTCGACGAGGGCGCCACCGATGCGCTGCAGGCGGAACTGGCGAACATCGCGCCGTTGTTGCAGAAGCTGGTCGATCGGGTTCGCAGTCACCCTGAAGCCTGGCAACTGGGCTGCCGCAGCGACGCCCTGGCCGTGGCCCTGTCCGGTCTGCGCAGCGCCACCACGACCCCGGAGCTGAGCCATTGTGACGGGCTGGAGCGAATCGACCCGGATGCCCTGCCCCACCGCCTGGCCGGGGCCGAAGCCTGGTCGCGCCTGGCCCGGCTGCAACTGCAGCGCGGCGAAGACCCGCGCGCTGCGATCGGCCGCGGGCTGAGCTGGCTCGAGCGACCAGGACTGAGTGAACCCGCACCAGCGCAAAACGCCCGCTGGCTGGGGCTGCGTGGCGGCCTGTTGTTGTTGCAGGCCAATCACCAGCAACAGGTGCTGGGAAAGCGGGCCACCGAGCAGTTGGCCACTGCGGCCGCCGCCTTGCGCCAGGCCGTCGAGGCCGATCCGGACGACCCCGAACTGTTGCGGGATCTAGCGGTCGCGCTGCGCCAGCATGGTTCGGCCCTGTACGCCAGTGGCGAGGATGGCGATGCCCCCTTCGTGCAGGCGATCGAGTTGCTCCGGTCGGCGCGAGAACGCCACCCGCAATATCTGGACGTCGCCATCGAACTGGTCTCATTGCTGACCTGGCAGGGCTATGAGCATTCCATTCGCGGCCAGGCCGCCGATGCGGTGCTGGCCGATGCGGTTGCCAGCGCGGACGAAGCACTGCAGCGCTGGCCCGCACAGGCGGCCTTGCTGTCGAGCAAGGGCATGGCTGCCCGCACGCTGGCCGAGCACCAGTTCCAGGCCGGGCGCGACCCCACCGACGCAGCGCAACTGTCGCTGACAGCCTACGAACGGGCCCTGGCACTCCAGCCAGACGACTTCATTGCCCGCTTCAACCAGGTCGGGGTGCCGATTCTGCTGGTCCGGCATGCGCTGGCCACCGGCCAATCTGCCCAGGGCTGGCTGGAGCGACTGGCCGCTGACGTGCAACGCCTGCAGGACCACGTCGACAATCCCGACGACGTGGCCATTCAGACCGCGCACCTGCACATGCTGCGATCACGCGCAGAGCTGGTCGCGAATCGCTGGCCCGCGCAGGAGATTGCGCAGGCACGCGAACAGTTGGCCATCGCGCTGCGCAGCGACTGGGATCGCCAGCAGGCACTGCTGGCGCTGTCCGAGCTGGCGTTGGCAGAGCACCCCTGGTCGCAGCGCCGCCAGCGCCTGAACTCCGAACGCCTGGCGGCTGACCTGCAAGCCCTCAGTGCGGGATTGGAGGAGATGCCCGACTTCCATCAGCTGCGATTGAGTCGCGCAGCGCTGATCGAACTGGCGCAGCAGGCGGCGCCCGACCTACCGTGGGCAGGACTGGACGCCAGCGAGGAACGCCGTCTGGCCCTGCAGGGCAATCCGCTGCTGGCGCACGCGCAGTTGGGCTCGACGGACCAGAACCAGGAAGGCGCCGACGACAGCGGTCAGAACTGACCGCACATCAGCTGTCGATGTCACCCAGCGCCAGCGTGCCGTCGATCTCGATGAAGGCCAGCGCCGCTTCGCGGCCGCTGCCAAAGCGAACCTGCTGCACATACCAGGTGCCTTCGCTCTCGGCCTCTTCGCTGAAGCCGAGCAACTCATAGTCACCCTTGCCGTCGAGCAACTTGCTGATTTGATAGCAAGTGCTGTTCAGAATGCCGCGTTCCTCGCCTTCGGCACTGGCCAGTGCCTTGAACTTGCGAGCCTTGTCGGAGCCGTTGTAGGCCACCAGGCCGGCGGCGCCGGAATAGTCGCCGATCTTGTTCGAACAGGCGGTCACCAGACGCTGGACCTGGGTGGCCACCTGGTCCTGCGGAGCCGCCTTGCCGCAGGCGCTGAGCAGGACGACGGGCAGCACACCCAGCACGATGAGCGCGCGCGCCGAGCGGCGGGTGGAGGGCGACAGAATCGACTTGAGCATGGGGACACTCCGAAGATCGGTGGCACTGCCACGGCGGCAGCGACCAGCAATCAGCAGCATCCGTGCCAGCTGGAGCGAAGACCCCAGAAAAAGCCCAAATCATTGATTTTTAAGAATAGTTCATCACCCCCAATGCGGACGAGCCGGATTCGCAACCGTCCCGACTGCGAGAGCCGCCTCCCGCCAGCGGGAATTCAGCGCATCCGCAGGCCGAGCAGATCGATGCGCCGGTACAGCGTCGAACTGCCGCAATCCAGGCGCTCTGCCGCCACTTTCACATCACCATCGCACTGCGCCAACACCGTGCTGATGATCTTGCGCTCGGCCTGCAGCAGCTGCCCCTTGAGGCTGTCGTCGGCCGTCTCATCCGGCAGACTGGGCTGGCGGAAGCGCGGCTGCAGATGACCGGTCAGCAGTGCCTCGCCGCTCTGCAGAAACAACGCACAGCGGAGCATTTCGCGCTCGAGCTCGCGCACATTGCCCGGCCAGCCGTAGCCCTGCAGCCGCGCCACAGCGGCTTCACTCAGACCCCCGAAACGCTTGCCCAGGCGACGCATCTCGGCCGACAGGAAGTGCGCAGCGAGATTGGCCACATCCTCTCGACGCTGGCGCAGCGCCGGCAATTCGACCGTCCAGTCGGCCAGTCGATGATAGAGATCACGACGGAACTGCCCGGACTCGACCATCGCGTCCAGGTCGCAGTGGGTCGCCGCGATCAGTCGCACCCGCGCCGGACGGGCGCGCTGGCTGCCGACCCTCAGGACCTGCTTCTCCTGCAGCACCCGCAGGATCTTGGCCTGCGTCGAGGCGGCCATGTCACCCACTTCGTCGAGAAACAGCGTGCCGCCGTCGGCCTGCTCGAAGCAGCCCGCCCGTTCACTGACCCCGGTGGCGATGCCCTTGTCGATGCCGAACAACTCGGCCTCCAGCAGATCCTCCGGCAAGGCGGCGCAGTTGAGGGCGATCCAGGGCCGCTCGTCACCCGCCTGGGCGTGCAGATAGCGCGCGAACAGCTCCTTGCCGGTGCCCGTCTCACCGCGAATGAGCACGCCAATCTGACTGTCGGCAACGACCTTGGCCTGCGCATAGAGCCCGGCCAATTCGGCGTTCTGGGTCTGCGGCGATGGCAGACCGACATCGCGACGCGGACCCCGAGTGGCTGCCGTGTCGGCCTCGGCAGGCGGATCGAGCAAGGCCAGCAAGCGACTGGCGATCTCCAGCAGCGGCGCCTGCTGCTGCAACTCCGCTTCCTCTCCGACGACCTGCAGGCTCCAGGCGCCCTGGCGCCAGTGGCGACCGGAGGTGCCGCTGGTTTGGCCCACGCTGGCCATGACGGCGCGATCGTGCAGCACGCTGTAGGCCAGATCATTCCCCCCTTCGTGCAGGGCGCCGAGCAGCGCCTGGGCATAGGCCACGGGATCGACCTGTCCGCGCAACCGATCCAGCAATCCAGGCAGATGGCGCAGCGAGAAACGCGCCACTCCGCCCTGCGCCCAGGTCGCAGCCGGGGGTTGGATCGACGGGACGACCGACTCGCCGGTGGCCGCATCGCCCGCCACCGCCAGCCGGACCTCGGCGCCGCCCAGTGCTTCGATGCGCACCGGCACCTCACCCAGGCGGATCTCGGTCTGTTCGGCACCGAGTTCCATGCGATCGATGCGCCGACCATCGACCCAGGTCCCGTTGAGCGAACCCAGGTCCTGCAGCCAGATCCGTTCGCCGTCGAACTCCAGCTGCAGATGGCGCCGACTGACGGTCGGATCCTGCAGCGCCACATCGCAATCCTGATGGGTGCCCAGCTGATGCCGGCCCACGCCCAGCCGATGGCGACGATCGCCATTGAGGCCTCGGATCGTCAATTGCAGCTGTACAGGTTCGGCCATCACACGCGCACCTCGCCACACCGCGCCAGAGCTTAACCCGGAAGCAGGCTGAGCCTGGCACCCATGCCGACGCGTACGCCGGCGCGGCCAGGTCGCGTTTCAGGCTTCGACCGGACACCCCGCCAACGTCGCCTGCGGGGGTGATCTAGACGACCATCCAGGCACGCGCCAAACCGCGGCCAGCGATCGAGCACCTCTTGTCGATCTGTACCCTTCCGGGTTATCTTGAGCAGCTAACTTGTGCCGTTGTAGCTCAGTTGGTAGAGCAACTGATTCGTAATCAGTAGGTCGGAGGTTCGACTCCTCTCAACGGCACCATTAGCTCAGCGGAAGAACGGCCTACGAGTTTGCAACAGAGCCATCCGGTTCATCGGAACTCCGCTCATTGAGCTCCGCGGAAAGATGACTTGCGATTTGGCATCAGAGCTTTAGCTCAGCGGAAAGATGGCCTGCGAGTCCGCAACAGAGCCATCCAGTCAACCGGAACTCCGCCAACCCAATCCCTCCCGAAGCCGCGCTCTTCAGCTCTGCGGTTTTGATGTGCTCAGCCGAGTTTCCGCCTGCTGGTCCGCCGCAGCGCCATCCAAGTCCTCGGAACTCCGCCAACCCTCCGGAACCCGCCCCTCCGCTCTGCAGAAAGACAAACGTAGCGAGCACCTCAGGATCGCGCTGCAGGCGCACCGCGTGATTGCGCGCGCTGCACCAGGCGACCAAACTCAAGCCCAACGGCCACGATCGATCCGTCGGGAGCAAACCATGACCGAGAGCAACGAGCCCAACGACGCGCTGCCCGCCGGCTTCAAGCCCTCCCGCTCTCGCATCATGTATGTCGAAGACAAGTCGGGTGGTCTGGAAGGCGATGCCCGAATTGGCCGCGTGTACTTCTCGCGCACCGGTCGAACGCTCTACTACCGTGGCCAACGCTTTCGCCGCTTCAGCGGTTACAAGGCGAATTTTCTAGGGATACTCTGAACAAGTCGCGTGAGCCGCGTTGCGTCCCAGATCGTTCGCAGCAAGGCGTCGTTTCGGCAAGGCGTAGTCGTTCTACGGCGCCGAAATGCAACGCAGCTGCGGGCGATCTGGGGCGCAACCCTTCGGGACGGGGCTGCAAAGCCCGCCAGCGGCGTCAGTCACCTCGCCCAGAGCGCAGGCTATGACCTTCGGCGCCTTCCTACCTGGCGACCTTTGCAGCCGCCGTCGCGGCCACGGGCCTTGCTCAGAGCATCCCTAGACGTCGACAGCGGAGACGAGTACTGGATTTCCGGTCCGCGCAAGGACCGCAACGATCGCCTCTACGGCGGGTCGCGCGGCGTCATCGTGGACGCCGACATCAGGGACGAGTACCTGCAACTCATCGGGCAGTCGGAGACCCGCTAAACCGTCCTACAGTTCCTGCAGGAACCCCACCGCCTCATCCACCGCCTGCGTTCGCCGCATCGGCGGCAGGCTGTCGAGAAACACGCGTCCGTAGGATTTGCTGCGGATGCGGGGATCGCACAGCACCAGCACACCGCGATCCTCGACGTCCCGGATCAGCCGACCAGCGCCCTGTTTCAGCGATAGCACCGCTTCGGGCAAGGACAAGTCGCGGAAGGGCGACAAGCCTCGTCGACGCAGCGCGTCGGCGCGGGCCCGCGCCAGCGGATCATCAGGCTGGGCGAAAGGCAGCCGATCGATGATCACCAGCGACAGCGCATCGCCGCGCACATCCACGCCCTCCCAGAAACTGGCCGCCCCGAGCAGCACGCCGTTGCCGGCCGCACGGAAATCCTCCAGCAGCTGATGCCGAGGCGCCTCCCCCTGCACGAACAGCGGGTAGGACAACGCACCGCGCAGCCGATCGGCCGCCTCGCGCAGCGCGCGGTGCGAGGTGAACAGCAGAAAACAGCGCCCTTTCGCGGCACGGATCAGCGGGATGGCCAACCGCACGACGGCCTGCGTGTGGGCGGGATGGTTCGGTTCGGGCAGTTGCGGTGGCAGCAGCAACATCGCCTGGCGGGCGTAGTCGAAGGGACTGTCCAGCCGCAGCGTGCGGGCGTCCTCGAAGCCGGTGCTGGCGAGGTAGTGATCGAAGCGCTCACCCACCGCCAACGTCGCGCTGGCCAGCACCCAGGCCGCCCCACTGTGCTGCCGGAAGCCACGCAATTGGGCGGCCACCTCCAGCGGCGTGCTGTGCAGCGAAAAGCCACGTCCGCGGCACTCGTACCAGCGCACATGCGCGCCGGTCGATGCCGACTGGTCGTCGGCGCCTTCCGTCGGATCGGCGATCTGGCCTTCGATCAGGCCGCGTAGCCGCGCCGACAGACCATCGGCGCGTCCGGCACAGTGCTCCAGACCGGGACTGGCCTGTTCCAGATCCTGCAGTGCCGCAGCCAGCGTTTGCAGGCCACGAGAGAGTTCCGCCAGCGCCTCGCCACAATCGGGCGCTTCCTCCAGCCAGCCCCATTCTCCCCGTAGCGGGACCTGCTCCAGGCTCAGACGCAGCTGTCGCACGGCCTGCTCGAGAAACTCGGCTGGCGTGCGCAAGGCGGTCAGCGCGCCGCTGACTTCGCCCGCTTCGCGCAGGCTGTCCCTGGCCAGGTCAACCAGTTGTCGTGCGGTGATCGAAGTGCCGAAGAATTGCGTCGCCGTCGCCACCAGCTGATGCGCCTCGTCCAGCACGATCAGTTCGGCACCGGGCAGCAGTTCGCCGAATCCCTCCTGCTTCAACGCCATGTCGGCAAACAGCAGATGGTGATTGATCACCACCAGATCGGCGGCCTGCGCCTTGCGCCGGGCCTTCACCACATGACATTCGTCGAGGAAGGGGCATTCGCTGCCCAGGCAGTTGTCGGCGGTCGAGGTCACCTGCGCCCACAGCGGCGAATCTTCCGGCACGCTGGTCAGCTCGGCCCGATCGCCGGCACTGGTGCGACTGGCCCACTGGCGGACCTGGCGCAGCTGGGTGACGTCCTCGGAGCGGGCGAAGAGGCCTTCGCTCTGTGCCGTTTCCAGCCGGTGCAGGCACAGATAGTTCGCCCGCCCTTTCAGCAGGGCGACCTTGGGCTGCAACCGCAGGGCTTCCAGCAGACGCGGCAGATCGCGGTGGAACAACTGGTCCTGCAGCGCCTTGGTGCCGGTGGACACCAGGGTACGCACACCTGCGACCAGCGCCGGCAACAGATAGGCAAAGGTCTTGCCGGTACCGGTGCCCGCCTCGACCACCAGCGCGGCCCGATCGGCGATGGCCTCGGTGACCGCAGCGGCCATCGTTTGCTGGCATTCACGGGGCTGGAATCCGGGCAGCACGGCCGCCAGCGGACCTTGCTGGTCCAGCAGATCGCGGACCGCAGCATCGAGTTCGTGCGCGGCAGTCATTCCTTGACCGGGGACGGAAACAGCGCGGGAGTGTAGCCCGGAATCCCGTCAGATCCGGGTAGCCTGACGGTGACTCAGTCCGAAGCGCCGCGAGCGAGTGCGTCGGCCTGCTGCAGACGCTCCAGGGTGCCGATGTCGATCCAGATGCCCTCGTGGAACTCGCCACTGACCTGGCGATGCGAAATGGCGGTCCGCAACACCGGCGCCAACTTGAAGGGACCGGGCTTGTAGCCGCTGATGAACTCGGGTTGATAGGCACCGATGCCGGCGAAGGTGACCCGGCCGGCCGCGACGCTCAGCACCTGGCCGTCTTCCAGTGCGAAATCGCCGCGGCGGTTGTGTTCGGGGTTGGGCACCAGCACCAGATGCGCCAATGCCTGCGGGTGCGCGCGCAGACGAGCAAAATCGAAGTCGGTGTAGATGTCGGCATTGATGGCCGCGAAGGCCTCATCGGTACCCAGCAGCTCCAGCGCCTGCAGCATGCCGCCACCGGTCTCCAGCGGTTCCGGGCCCTCGTCGGAGAACTGCACCTGCATGCCCCAACGCTCCACCGAACCCACCGCCGTACGGATCTGCTCACCAAGGTGGGAGAGATTGATCACGACCTGTTCGAAACCGGCCTTCTTCAGGGCGGCGAGGTGTCGAAACAGCAGTGGCTCTCCACCCACCTCGACCAACGCTTTGGGCAGGTGCGCGGTGAGGGGCCGCAAGCGTTCACCCTTGCCGGCAGCAAATAGCAATGCCCTGCGCATGCGGACCTTCACCTTGAGCTAATGTGCGCGAGGCTAGGACCTTTCAACGGCCGATGAAAGCGATGCAAACAAACATTACTGTTGGCATCGAGTGTCAAGAATCTCGGCGGCTCATCGGGGTGGCGCCCAACGACGCAGACGCTCGCCCAAGGCAGCCAGTTCGGCGTAGCGATCACAGACCTGCAGGCAGTAGTCATGCACCCGGGGCAGATCCGCCAGATAGCCTGATTTCCCGTCCCGATGGTGCAGCCGGGCGAAGATGCCCAACACCTTCAGGTGGCGCTGCAAGCCCATGAGGTCAAAAGCGCGCAACCAGGTGGACCGCTCAGGAACGACGACGCCCTGTTCGGCCAGCATCTGGCGATAGCGCTCGGCCCAGTCATCGACCCGGGACGTGGGCCAGCGGACGTAGCAGTCCTTCAGCAGGGACACCAGATCGTAGGTGATGGGCCCGATCACCGCGTCCTGGAAATCGAGGACGCCCAGTTCGCTGTTGTCGCTGACGCCCAGCATCAGATTGCGTGAGTGATAGTCGCGGTGGACGAAGACCTGCGGCTGTGAACGGGCGCTGCGCAGGAGCAGGCCAAACGCCTGTTCCAGCGTATCCCAGTCCCCGCAAGTCAGCTGCAAGCCCAGATGCGCTTGCAGATACCACTGCGGCATCAGCTCCATCTCGGCGGTCAGGCGCAACTCGTCGTAACTGGGCAAGCCGCTGCCATCGACCGAGGTCTGCATGCGCAGCAGGCTGCACATGGCGCTGTCGTAGTGGCGATCAACCGTTTCGGGTCGCAGATCCTGCAGCAAAGTCCGCGTACCCAGATCATCCAGCAGCAGAAAACCGTGTTCGAGGTCCTGGGCCAGCACGGCCGGGGCCCGCAATCCCGCCTGCACCAGCCGAGCCGAAACATCGATGAACGGGCCGCAGTTCTCCTTGTCCGGCGGCGCGTCCATGATGATGTGGCTGCCACCTGCGCCATGGACCCGCCAGTAGCGGCGAAAACTGGCATCGCTGCTCGCTGGTTCGGGCCCCTGCACGTCGGCGCCGAGGCATTGCTCGATGAAGGCCTGCAAGGCGGCGTAACGCGCGTCGGTCATGCGATGAACGGTCGAAATGGGCGTCGAAGTCTAACCCGGTCCGCGTGTCACACCTGGGGCCTGATGCGGGCAGTCGGCAACAACAGACTCATCCGCACCTGGCCGTCGTGGTAGTCCCGTTGCAGACGCGCATCAAAACTGGCCGCCAGATGTTCGACGATGGCCAGACCCAGCCCGCCGGCCGCCGGCGTCCCGCTGGGCGGCGGCGGCAGCGTGTCCTCGGCCAGCGCATTGCTTACGCAGATCGACAGCCCCGCCGAACTACGCTGCAGGTCGAGCACGAAGGGCGCCACGCCATGTCGCAGCGCGTTCTGGATCAGATTGTCCAGCGCACGCCGCAGCGCAATCGGCGGCGCCAGCACCTGCCATTCAATCTGCTCCGGACGCTGCCAGACCGGCTCATCGGGCAACAGTCGCGCGAGCACCGGCCCCAGTGGCTGCCACTGGGGCGCCTCCTGGCGACCGGCCCGGGCCAGTTCCAGCCCGGCCGCGATCAGCGCATCCATCGTCTCGATCTCACGCTCGATCTCGGCCAGCCGCGGGTGCGCCGGCAACCATTGCAGTTGCAGCGCCATGCGCATTAGCGGTGTGCGCAGATCGTGCGAGATCCCGGCCAGTGCCACCTCGCGGGCCGCCGACTGTTCCCGCAAGCGGGTAATGGCCTCACTCAGTGCGTCGGCCAGTTCGCTGACCTCGCGAGTCGCCTGGCGACCCAGGGGCGGCGCGCTGCCACCGGCCACCATCGCCGGCAGGGCCTGAGCCAGTCGCCGCATGGGCGCAATCAGCCAGCGGGCCGCGAGCCAGGCCGCCAGCATCAGCAACCCTGCGAGCGCACCGAACAACACCAACGAAGCCCGTGCCACCGGTGCCCGCAAGGGCTCATAGCGCAAGCCGATCGCGGCCAAGTCCGACTGCGCCGGCAACCACAGCACCGTTTCGCCGTCTTCTCGCTGGCGCAGTTCCACTGGACGTTCCAGTCGTTGCGCCAGCAGCGCTCGCAAACGCGCGGCAAAGGGCAACGCCAACGTGGGCGGCTGATCACCGGGGTGATCCTGGAAGGCGCCGGCATCCTGCAGGACCGCACCCAGTTCAGATTCCCGCTGCAGACGCTCGTCCGCCGCGCGTGCCAGCACCGCCAGACTCCGCGCCATCTGCTCGGCACTGGGTTCGAGCGCAATGACGCCCAGCAGCACCGTCACCAGCAGCCCCATCGCCAGCAGCAAGCCGACGCTGTAGAGCAACAACTGGGTGCCAAAGCTGCGCAAGCGAGCCATCAGTCAGCCATCCGCCGGCCGGGCAGCGTCGCGACCATCGCCATCAGTCCTCCGGATCCGGCACATAGACGTAGCCCACGCCCCATTGCGTCTGCAGGTAACGGGGCGCGGAGGGATCGGGCTCGACCAGCTTGCGCAGCCTTGACACCGCCACGTCGAGGCTGCGGTCAAGCGGATCGTGCGGTCGATCGAAGGCCAGGCTGGCCAGCCGATCGCGTGTCAGCGGCACGCGGGGGTGGCGCAGAAACACCGACAGCAAGGCAAACTCGCCTGAGCTCAAACGCAAGCGCTCGCGCCCACGCAGCAGCACTCGGCCATCCAGGTCCAGTTCCAGTGCACCGATGCGCACTCGTCCACCAGCCAACGGTGCCACACTGGGCAAAGCACGCTGACGACGCAGAATTGCCCGGATCCGCGCCAGCAGTTCGCGCGGATTGCAGGGTTTGGGGAGATAGTCGTCGGCGCCCAGTTCCAGCCCGACGATGCGATCGATCTCGTCGCCCTTGGCGGTCAGCATCAGGATCGGCGTAGTCAATCCCTCGCCGCGCAGGCGCCGGCACAGGCTCAGACCGTCTTCGCCGGGCAACATCAGATCCAGCACGATCAGGTCGAAATGGCCCCGGTCCAGCGCTGTCTGCAGCTGCCGTCCGTCCGCCGCTTCGGTGACCTGCAACCCGTTCTCGCGCAAATACTCGGCCAGCAGCTGGCGCAGGCGCAGATCGTCGTCCACCAGCAGCAGTCGATCGCCCACTTCTTCCACGTCAGCGCATTCCTCAATTGGCTCGGGCACAGCTTAGCCCGCCCGTAGCCGGCGCCGGGAAGGCGCAAATGTGAGCAGATGTTTCAGGAGCCCGGCCGCGCTTACAGCTGCTAACGGATTGCAACGGACAGCTGTGCTCAAGGTGTCGACACTGCAGCCACCGACGTCGCTGGCGTCGCCATACCCCAGGAGATTACGATGCGCTTGCGTACCTTCGCCCCGCTGCTGTTGGCCGCGGCCCTGACCACGCACAGCCTGCCCGCAGTCAGCAGTCCGCTGCTGCTCAAGCCACCCACGGCCAGCGAGCTGGCGCTCACACCGGAGCAGGCGACCGAATGGGCCGCCATTCAGGCCGATGCCATCGCCTTCCGGCAATCGCTGCTGGATGAACTCTCAGCCGGTCTGCCGGTGCTGGCCGACGACCTGGCCGCCACGGATGCCGATCTGCCGGCGATCGTCCAGCAACTGCAAAGCCAGGCGCTGTATGCCCTCTGGCGCAGTCAGCCGATCCGGCAGCGGCGGATGGACTTCTACCTGTCATTGACACCCGCTCAGCAACAGCAAGTCCGCCAATGGCTGATCGAAGTCGTTCACGGGCTCGAGCGCGTCGTCGCTGCGGCCGATGCCCTCAGTCAGCGCTGATCCAACCCTGCACCATCCCCATCCTCAGGAGTACCACCTCATGATCGTTCGCAAACTCACCCTCACTGCCCTGATCTGCGCCTGCACATTGGCGCTGTCCGCCGCTTCCCCCGCCCATGCCGAGGGCCGCATCAAGGTTCGCGGCAGCACCAGCAACGCCGCTGGCGGGACCACCACGGTCAACGGCAGCGCCGCTCGTGGTCCACAAGGCGGCGCCGCCGCCCGCGGTCGTGTCACCAGCACGGACGGCCAGGGCAATGCTACCTCTACCAGCGGTGGTGCCTTCCGCGGCCCCAACGGCGGCTATGGCGCCCGCGCCGGCAGCACCCAGGTCAACCAGGACGGCAGCGTGCAGCATCAGTCCAGCGCCGCCGCCAACACGGTCTATGGCAGCGGCAGCAGCAGCGGCGGCTTCACTCGCGGCGCCGATGGCAGCGTCCAGGGTGGACGCAGCACCAGTGCCGTCGGCGCCTCCGGTGGTCGCTACAACAGCAACACCAGCTATGCCACCGGTCAGGGAGCCAGCCGCAACACCAGCGCCACGGGCGCGGCCGGCAACAGCTACCAGGGGCAGACCACGGTGACGCAGGATCAGGGTGTGCAGCACAGCCACCAGTGCTACGACGCGGCTGGCCAGCCGATCGACTGCTGATCCGCTGCGCATGGCCGACCGACTCGGTCGGCCATGGCCCAGACCGCCCTGCTCGGCTACCATCGCTTGCTGGGCAGGGTGGATGGCGGATGGCGCTGCAGCATCCCATCGAGATACCAGGATATGAACTGCTGCAGGAGATCGGCTCCGGCGGCATGGCCAACGTGTATCTGGCCATCCAGAAGTCCCTCGACCGCAAGGTCGCCATCAAGGTGCTGCGCACCAGCCAGCACGAAGCCGATCCGGAACGCACCGAGAAGCGCTTTCTCCGCGAAGGCCGCACACTGGCCAAGATTTCGCACAAGAATGTTTGCGGCATCTACGACATCGCCAAGGTCGGCAATCTGGCCTACATCGCGATGGAGTACCTGGAAGGCGGCACACTGGTCGATCAGCTGCGCGGTGGCATGGCCGCTGGCGAGGCCATCGCGGTCGTTGTACAGGTCGGCGCTGCGCTGGCCGAGGCACATTCCCAGGGCATCGTCCATCGCGATCTGAAGCCGGCCAACGTCATGATGCGCGGCGGCCGGGTGCCGGTGCTGACCGATTTCGGCATCGCCCGCGAACTGACCGCCGACCAGACCAAGATCACCGCCGAGAACATGATTGTCGGCACGCCGATCTACATGAGTCCGGAGCAGGTCAGCGGCGGCGACGTCGATGGTCGCTCCGACCTGTATTCCCTCGGCATCATGTTCTTTGAGCTGCTGACCGGTGCCCCGCCCTACCAGGGCGACACACCGATTGCCGTGTGCATGCAGCACCTGACCGCACCGATCCCGAAACTGCCGCCGAAGCTGGCCGATCTGGATCCCATCATCGAACGGATGCTGGCCAAGAAGGCCGAGGATCGCTTCGATGACATGCAGAGCTTCACCCGTGAACTGAGGCAGGTCTTCCTGCAGAGCGAAGCCCTGCGCGGCGTCATCGCCAGCAATCCGGACATCGCCTGGTCCGAACAGTTGCGCGAACTGGGATTCTCCTTTGACACGCTGCGCGACACTGATCTGCGCGCAGCGATGGCGCGAAAGTCAGCCACGCCGGCGACTCAGCCGATGCCGCGACAGGTGCCAAAGGCGGTCACGCCTGCGGCCAGTGCGCAGGCCCGGCGCTCCGGAATGCCCCGTTGGCTCTTGCCCGCCCTGGGCGGCGTGGCGCTGTTGCTGGCCGTGATCGGGCTGTGGCAGATCTTCGGTGGCGAGAAGCTCACCGACGAGCAACTGGCTGCACTGACCACGATGGTCCAGCAGTTCGACCGCCAGATCGGCGAAGGTCGTCTGGTTCAGCCGGCGCAGGACAGTGCCTTGCAGAGCCTGCGCGGCATGTACGCCATTTCGCGCTCGCACAACCTGGTGAGCTCACGCGAAAACGAGTTTCAGAAGGCCGTCGAGCAAAGGCTGAAATCGTTGCTCGACAGTCAACAGTTTGGTGAAGGTCGTGCCTTGCTGATGGATGCGCAGGGCGCGCTGCCCGAGGATGTCTACGAGCAGCAGCTCGCCAGTCTCGATCAGGCTCAGGCCGCCGCCCAGCGCGAAGCTGCCATTGCCGCCCAGGTGGCCAAGGTCGGCGCGCTGCTGGACACCGGCGATCAGGCCAGCAGTGACGAACTGGCGCGTGAGCTGGCCGCGCTGCTGGAGATCAGCGGGGCAGCGGATCAGCGCTATGCGCAACTGCTGGACCGCACCGGTGCACTGCTCAGCAAGCCGCTGGTGGCCGCGATCGAAGCCCGCGATCTGGACCGCGCCCGACAAGTGCAGTCGCGGATAGAAATGGCGTTGCCGGGCAGTCGCTATGCACAATCTGCACAGCAGCAGGTCAACCAGTTGCAGGCGCAGCTGGCGCTGGCTCAAACCCTGCAATCGGTGGAACAACTGCTGCGTCGGAGTTCGCTGGGCGCGGACGGCATCAACGAAGCCATCGTTGCGCTGGAGTCGATCGAGCAGGCCAACGCAGGGGATAGCCGCATCCGCAGGCTGGAGGATCAGCTGATCGAGCGAGCGGCCACTGAGGCGACCAGAGCCCGTGGCAGCGGCGACCTGATGCTCGCACGCGCTCTGATCGAACCGTTGTTGGCGCGCCGCGCCGATGCGAGCAGCCTGCGCGGTATCGCCGATCAGATCGACCGCGATGAGCAGGCGCTGGCCGCCCAGCGTCGCGCAGAGGAAGAGGCGAGACGCGCCGGCCGTTTGGCACTGGATGCCTCGCCCTGGGCCGAACTGGTCAGCCTGACTGGCAGTGATGGGCAGCGCGTTGATCTCCCCCGTGAGCGCAGTACGCCATTGCTGCTGACCCTGCCCGAAGGCCGTTACACCGTTGCGATGCGCTCGCCGGCGGGTGAGACCCGCGAGGTCGCTGCCGAGGTCAAGCGCGGTGAACTCGCCGTCGCGGAACTGAAGTTTGCCCAGGTCGATGTGGACCGGCTCCTGCGCGAGGCGGGTTACCGGTGAGGCGGGGTGGGGGCAGATGGCTGCTGGCGGCACTGTGGCTGTGCGCCATGCCAGCCTGGGCCGATCCCATCATGGACTACCAGGACGGCGTCAAGGCGGCCGAGCGGGGCGACTGGGCCACCGTCGAGCGGATCATGACGCAGGTCCTGCGCGAAATGCCGACCCCGACCCATCGCACACGTGCCTATGGTGTGGTCTTCATCCCGTATGTCCCGCACTACTACCTCGGCCAGGCGCTCATGAACAAAGGCGATTGTCGAGGCGCGATGGCTGCCTTCGACAACGCCGGCAACCGCCAGGCACTGAGCAGGCTGCGCGATCTGGCCACTGAACAGACTCGTTTCGAGCAGCGCTGCCAGCAACTGCTGGCGCAGGCCGATCCGCCCAAGCAGCCTGACCCGATTCCAACGCCCCCGCCACCGCCACCGGAACCCAAGCCCGACCCGAAGCCGGATCCCAAGCCGCCCGAACCCAAGCCACCGGTCAGCAACGTCCCGGCGGCGGCGCTGGCCGCCACTCGCAAGAAGCTCAATGATGGTCAGCAATCCGTGACGCAGATTGAGCGCCTGCTGGCCGCGTCGCCATTGCGCGGCACCGGCGACGCCCGTGCGCTGGGCAATGACTTGAGTCGCCAGAAGCAAATCCTCGATGGCGAGCAGCGCAAGCTGGCCAATGTCGCCAATGCCAATGAGCTCAAGGCGATCGACACCGCTGCCGACGCTGCCGTTCGCGCGCTCAGCACCTTGTCAGGGCGTGTGGATGCCGCGCGCGAAGGCCTGGTGCAGGCCGAGCAGCAACGTCAACTGGAGACCCTGCGGGCGCGGGCGCAGCAGGCGGCCAGTGACAGCGAACCCCGTCTTGCGGAAGCCAGGCAGGCGCAGGTCGCGGAGAGCACGATCAGCGCCCTGGTGACGGCGCGAGGGGAACTGCAGCAGAGCGGCAACGCCGACCGGGCCGCCATCGAGCGCGCGCTGGATCGGCATACCCAGGCGCTGAAGCAGCTCGATCAGGCCATCGCCGCTGCCCCCAAGCCGGCGCCGGCCGAACTGCGGCGCTATCTGGAACTGTTCCTCGCTGCCGACTATCGGCAGGTCGCCAACTGGGCCAATCCGGCGCAACTGCCGGAAACCCGCGATCGCGCACAGGGGCTGCTGCTGCGCGCCGCCGCCCGCTACCGGCTGTATGTGCGCGGCGGCGAGAGCGACGCCCGCCTGCTGGCTCAGGTCGACATGGATCTGCGCGAAGCCAAGCGTCTCGATCGTCAATTGCAGCCGTTGGACGCCCTGTACTCCCCTCGCTTGCAGGCGCGCTTCAAGGACATCTGAGACTCAGCTGTCCTGCTGACCGTCAATTGACGGGCGCAGGAGGCGGCGAATCGCTGAGAGGATTCCGGCCATCGCAACAGTCCATCTGTGAGCTGCGGCAGCAGTGGACTTTCACCGTCCCTGCCTGCTGCGGTGTTCTTTCACAGACCACAGGATGGCCCGACATGAGTTCAACCCGGAAACGCAATGTGCTGCTGATCACCGTCGACCAGATGCGCTACCCGCGTCTGCGCGACGGCGGCGGCATGGCGCCCGATCTGAAGCAGGTTCTGAGTTTCCAGCCGCTGCAGGCGGACAACAGCTACGCACAGTATTTCCCGGGTTTCCAGCGTCTGCGCCGCAATGCGGTGGTGATGCGCCAGCACATGATCGGCACCTCGGCCTGCGTACCCAGCCGCGCGCTGATCTACACCGGTCAATATGGCACCAAGACGCGCGTCGTCGAGACCGACAGCCTCTACAAATACGGCAGCGATCCGAACTTTCCCTGGCTCAATCCCAAGGCCATCCCGACGATGGGCGACTGGTTCCGCGCCGCCGGCTACTCCACCCATTATTTCGGCAAGTGGGACCTGTCCTATGTCGACGGACCCGGTCCTGGCCACGGTGATCTCAATCCCTGGGGCTTTGCCGACTGGAAGATGTCGGCGCCCGATGCGCAGGGCGGCCAGCTGAATCAGCTCGGCGTCTACCGGGACTCCGGCTACGTCGACATGGTCGAGACCTTCCTGCGGCGCAAGGCGATGAACTACGAAAGCGCCTCGCCCACCCCGCAGCCCTGGCTGTGCGTCACTTCGCTGGTCAATCCGCACGACATCGCCTCGGCCTATCCGCTGAGCTGGTGGATGCCCGACAGCCTGGGCAAGGTGCCTTGCGTGCAGACGGCCACCAGTGACACGCCGAGCGTGCGGCCCATCCCGTCCCAGGGCGATCGCAGCAACCCGCTGCCGGGCGGCCGTCTGCGCGTGCCGTTGAATCCTCGCGGTTTCCCGCAGGATTGCTTCAGCCTGCCGGACACCTATGCCGAGGATCTGGCTACCAAGCCCAGTTGCCAATTCGACTACAGCTACAAGATGGGGCTGGCGCTGAAGTCCCGCCGCCCACCCGACCAACGCGAGTACTGGACCCTGCCCTTCCAACTGCAGGATCAGGCCGATGCCTGGAGCCTGGCCTTTGGCCAGTTCTACGCCTATTGCCACACGCTGGCCGACACCCAGATCCAGCGCGTCCTGCATGCACTGGATGAAACCGGTCTGGCCGACGACACCTTGGTGGTGTTCCTGTCCGACCACGGCGAGTACGGCGTGGCGCATGGCGGCATGGTGGAGAAATGGCACACCGCCTATGACGAAATCCTGCACGTACCCTTCCTGGTCAGCGCCCCCTGGCTCAATGCCTCCGCCGAACAGATCCGCTACGTCGACCAGCTGACCAGTCACATCGACGTCCTGCCCACCCTGCTTGGTCTGAGCGGCATCGAAGTGGACACTCTGGCGCCGCCGGCACCGCCGGGCCAATCCTGGGAGCCCATCGCTGGTCAAACCTACGAGCCACTGCCCGGTGCGGATCTGACCGCCGTGATCGAAGATCCCAGCAGGCCGGTGGTCTCCCCCGATGGCTCTCTGCGCGAAGGCGTGCTGTTCATCAGTGACGACACCATCACCGAATATCTGAAGGGCGAGCAGGCCCCACCGGCGTTCAAGGTCTATTGTGCCGAGGTGGATCAGCTGCGCGAACAGGGCCTGCCACTGCAGCCTGGATCGGTCACCGAGCCCTGCCACATCCGCTGCGCCCGAACCAACGACTGGAAACTGGCGCGCTATTTCGACCCACTCAATCGCGCCACCGATCAATGGGAGCTCTACGACCTCCAGGCCGACCCTACCGAGCAGAACAACCTGGTGCACTGGGATGCGGCCGGCAACCCGGTCATTTGTCCCGATCGCCTGCCGAATCCAAGTTCACAGGAAGTCGCACAACTGCAGCAGGTCCTCGATCGCATGCAGCAGCTCCTGGCAGCCCTGGAAAAGCAGTATCTGGGCTATCCCAATCCGGTCGTGGAAGCCTTTACGCTGCCCGAACTGGCTTGACGCGCCACGAGCCGGTTGGCTCAGATGCCCCCGGAGTGGCCATGTGCCGCCCCGGGGGCTGGTCCGAATCGGGATCTGGACCATCAGCGACTGGGGTCAAAGCAACGACGACGACTCGCGTTGGTCAGCGCCTGCTTGGTGACAGCTGCCGGACGACCTGCACGCCGAACTGAATAGCCACCGCAGCACCCGAATCCGCCCGCCGCCCGCTTCGGATGGATCGCTACTGCGCCGACCAGCCACCATCGATGGTCAGCGCTGCGCCACGCACCTGAGCGGCATGCTCGCTGCACAGCCAAAGGACCATCTGACCGATCTGTTCGGGCGTAGCGAAGGCCTGTGAAGGCTGCTTCTCACCAAGCAGCCGCGCCTGGGCTGCGGCGGCATCCAGACCCTCCCGCTCAGCCAGAGCATCGATCTGCTTTTGCACCAAGGGTGTCAACACCCAGCCCGGGCAGATCGCGTTGCAGGTGACCCCACTGCGAGCGGTTTCCAGTGCCACGACCTTGGTCAGACCCACCAGGCCGTGCTTGGCGGCGACGTAGGCGGCCTTGTTGACCGAAGCCACCAAGCCGTGGACCGAGGCGATATTGACGATCCGCCCCCAGTTGCGTTCCAGCATCTGCGGCAGCACGGCCTGAATCGTGTGAAAGCTGGAACTGAGATTGATCGCCAGGATCGCGTCCCAACGATCGGTGGGAAACTCGTGCACCGGCGCGGTGTGCTGAATGCCGGCGTTGTTGACCAGCACATCCACCTGCCCCAGTTCGCTCGAGGCATGGTCGATCAGTGCCTGGATCTGATCGGGTTGGGTCATGTCGGCCCCGTGATAGCGCACCTGCACGCCATGGGTGCCGGCGAGTTCGCTGCGCAGCGCCTCGATTTCCGCCGCATCGCCGAAACCATTGAGCACCACATGGGCACCGGCACTCGCCAACTGCCGGGCGATGCCCAACCCGATCCCGCTGGTCGAACCCGTGATCACCGCCACCTTGTCACGCATCCAAAGCACTCCTGCCTGCAACGATCGTCACGATAGCCCGAGCCGGCGCCGGCCGCAGCTGTCCTTTTGGGCAGAGCGCTTCGGATCGACCCAAAGGCCCTTCCCGAACTGCCAGAGCGGGCCAAGGTTCTGCTCGATTGCAGGCGCAAGGCAGGCGTGGACCTGAGTTCCCGTCTAATCTTCCGCCGCCCTCACCGTCTGAAGGTCGTAGCAGTACGCTTCCTCATCGCCAGCGCCCACTCGATCGCCTTGCCCCCCTGGCAGAACGACTTCAATGGGCGACTTCAGGCATGCCACCTGAAAGGCACTTCCGCCGTCCACGATCATGTACTCAGCATCGAAAGCCGCAGCATCTTCCGGATTCAGCCTATTCATGACCAACAGCCAACGGCCTTGGCGAGGAATGTGCGTTGCCTGCACTGCAGTCGCGTTGAGCACTTCGCCGGTGGCCAGATTTTTCAGTCTGCGTACTTCATATCGATGCCAGGACCTGAATTGCACACACGTCTCACCGTTGGCATCGGGCGAACGCGTCGCACAGCCGCCGGGTTGATGGTCGGTCAGATTGAGATGACGCAGCGTTCCGATCCCCACGACATCGCCGGCACAGGCCGGCGGCGCCACGCAGATGACCAGAACAATGAGCAGCTTCTTCATGGTTTCTGGTCCTGAACTGGGCCGCGAAAGCAGGCGTATGGACCACTTGTTATTGCCAGGCGCGACGCGAACGACGGCTTCACGACCGGACACTCGACTCCACATGCCGCTTGAAGTTGTTCAGGATGGCCTGCCAGCCTTCGCGCTGCTGCGCTTCGGAGTGGCTGCTTTCCGCGTCGAAGACCACGCTCACCAACACGCCTTCGGGTGACGCCGAGAATGTGACTTCCGCGGCCCGATCGCCGAAGCTGTACGCGATCAATTGCTGCTCGACGATGCGCGTGTAGGTGCCTTCGAAGTCGAACCCGAAGCTGCCGTCCTTGGCCTCCATGCGAGAACAGAACTGCCCACCCTCGCGCAGATCCACCGACGCCGCCGTCGTGTGCCAATCGTCGGACGCTGCGTTCCACTGCATGATGTCAGCCGGCGTCGTGTAGGCGCGCCAGACCGTTTGCAGGGGCGCATGAATCCGTACATCCACTGAAATTCTCACGTCGTCTCCATCTGTAGGTCAGTCCGCAATCCATCGAAGGCGATCAGATCCCTGTCAGCGGCGCTGCGTGGCACGTATTGACCGAAGAGCTACACCGCCTCATCAAACTCCGGCCGATAGTGAGCGACGCCGCCAGACCGGGGCAAGCGGTCGCGATCGAACACCATCACCATGAAAGCGCCGTCGGGCACGCCAGGCCATTGGCAGCGCAGCCGATGCTTGCCCGCAGCCTGGAACCCAAAGCGCGGGTAGTAGTCGGGGTGCCCCAGCACGATCACGAATGGGCATCCGGACTGTCGCAGATGTTCGAGCCCGTGCCGAACCAGCCGGGAACCAATGCCCGCTCGCTGACGGGATGGCAACACGGCCATGGGGGCCAAGCCCATTCCCACCACTGGCGAGCCGGCAATCGTGACGGGCGTGAACAGGATGTGGCCAACGACGACGCCAGCGTCGACGGCGACGAATGCCAGGTAGCCATCGCACACCGCTCGCAATCGGTCGACCAGCGACGCCTCAGGCCCCTGGTTGAAGGCAGCGGAATTCAGCTCACGAACGGCGTCGTGATCGCCGCTTTGTTCCGGTCGAATCTCGATCATGAATGCTCGCATGGGTACGTTGCCAGACGCTTCAAGGTCATCCCCCAAACCAAGACGCGTGCCAGCGCATGGTGGCGAATGGACCCTTCTGCGGGGGCCACGGTGCGCTCGGATGTACTCCAAACTCAGTCGGCACAAATTTCGGCGCCGGACCTTCCCTCTTCGACCGTGGCGTGACAGCCAACCACAATGTCAAACTCAGAGCACCGGCCCTCGACGGCTACGCCGGTATCCACTTGGGCAGTGACCAGGCACTTGCCCTGGCAATTGCTTGAGTCGGTGCAGACAGCTCCAACATCGGGCATGCGTCGAACGCAACCGAAAGCCAGAATTCCGACCTGCTGCCACTCGCCCCCCGAGGCTGTGCAATCAGCTTGCGCTCGCCCTCCCGGAGGCGAACCAGCACCAATCGGTCCGCTGGACAAGGCCAGGAACAACGCGGTGGCGCAGGCGCGATTCATGCTCCGCAGTCCCTTCCGAGGTCACTAGTGCTCGACTCCGAACCCGCAGGTTGCCCTGGGCTGCGACCTTGCAGCCCATTTCGCTTCCAGCAACCGTGAATAGGATGGCATTTCGTCACGCGCCGTACGCCTTGATGCCTGGGTACTGCACGATGACCGTGATGAGCGCCCCGAGCCACACGAACTTGGCCGCCAACAACATGAGCGAAGTTCTCCAGATGCCGGCCTGGCCTTCGGGATTGCACCACCCACCGGGCATGTCATCGTCCAGTGTCAGGACGTGTCCCAACAGCACCAGTGCCGACAATCCAAGCGCAGTAGTCGCATACGGTACCTGCCACAACCATGAGAGCAGGCGTGCGATCGCGACGACGCCGAACACCGATAGAGCAAGCCTCGCGAGTTGTAGACCCATTCCATGTACCGCCGTGCTGGTCACCATGGCCAGCATGATCATTACAGAAGGCAATCCAGCGGGACAATCAGTCAGTCTGCGCGTGCCTGCAACTGGCTTATAGCCTCAGGCGCGCCGAGACCTTCACCTGGAAAGCCCTTGCCAGTGGCAAGGTAGTGGTTGAGCCGGAACAGCCAATGATGCAGTTCCAGCTGATCGCAGGCGTACTGATCCAGAATGCCCAAGCGGGTGAAAGGAGAGCAATTGAAGCCCTCTTCGATGTCGTTGTACCAGATCGCCGACTGGCCCAGCACCGCGATGACCCAGAACCCGCCACCTTGATCGCCCCAAGGCGGCAGTGCCCATTTCTCCGGAGGGATCTGGATTAACCCAAAGATTCGGCGACTCTCGGCCGACGATTGCGCAAGCGACTGATTGATCAGGTCGCGAAGTTCCTCCAGCGCGATCGCTTCCCAACCACTCATGGCATCAGCACCGCCCCGAGCCCGCTCTTGACCGACCGCCCTGCGCCCTCAGTCCGGCTACATGACCTGTGCCCTGGGCCCTGGGCCCTGTGCCCTGGGCCCTGAGCCCTGTGCCCTGTGCCCTGTGCCCTGTGCCCTCGGAAACCTAAAACACCCCACCCAGCTTCAATCCGACCAGCACCACTGCAATCACCGCCACGGCGATCATGCCGATCAGTAGCGGAGAGCGGCCACCACTGCTGGCCGTCGGCTTGCTGGCGGCCGCCGTGGTCGCGGCGGTCTGGCCGGCCGCCGGGCGGTCGGCACTGGGCTGTTGGCCGGGCGCCAACAGGAGGAAGCGCACCGTGTCGAAGCGCAGTTCGTCGCCGGGCCGCAGCAATTCGCGATTGACTCGGCGGTCGTTGATGTAGGTGCCGTTGGCCGAGCCCAGGTCCTGCACCATCACGCCGTCGGCGGTGAGTTTCAGTTCAGCGTGCCGACGCGAGATGCCGTCGCTGGGAATGTGGATCTCGCATTCACTCTGACGGCCGGCAACGATGGTCTGACCCACCGGAAAGATGCGACCGAAGGTCTCGCCGGACACGCCGCGCAGCACAAACTTGGGCAATGCCACGCGAACCTTGGTGGCGCCATCATCGTCGGCGAGTTCGTCGCGACGCATCGGCGCCGGCGCGCTTTTCTCCACCGCCACCGCACGACAGCGCACCTCCGCGAAGGTCAGCAGATCTCCGGGCTTGACCGGCGTGACATCGGTGATGGCCTTGCCGTTGACCGTGACGTTGTTCTCGGGATGACTGGGCTTGATCCGCACCGCTTCGTCGGCCACCTGGAACTCACAGTGATGGATCGCGATCCCAGGCGCCAACAGCACAATGCGACAGTCCGAGCTGCTGCCCAACAGCACGCGGCCGGTTTCCAGTTCGACGGGCCCATGTTCACCGTTGGGGAAGAGCAGCTTCATTGCATTCTCCTGACGCGCGCCCAGGGCTCGCGTTGATCATCCTGTGATACGACTGGCCCGCACTCTCGCATGGCAGCCGGCGTGGCGGCAGCTGACGAGGGCCAGACACTTCAAACCTATTGACGCAATTGTCCGGCCGGCGGGCCATCGGGCATCGTCATGGCGACGCGGAAGCCTATCGTATTGCTTCGCACATTGCTCTTGAAGGCCTTGCGCTGGATCGGCGTGGACTCTTCCTGATCGCTGTGCCAGGCCCGACCCATCACCATGCGTTCAGTGCAATCGCCGTTGAGGCGAGGCTGCGCATTGCCAGGGTGACCGGCGTGGGACTCGTTGCTGCAATCCTGCACCCATTCGCGCACATTGCCATCCAGATCGTACAGACCTCCGCTGGCGCCCAACTGACGCACTGGTGCCGTGGCCTCGAAACCGTCACTGCAGGTGAAACTGCCCCGCCCGCCACGCGTGCGATCGCTCAGATTGGCCACCTTGCAGGCCGCTTCCGCCGGTACCCGAGCGGCCAATGCCTGCCATTCGGACTCGCTGAGCAGCCGATAGACGTGGCCGGTTTCCTGACCCAGCCACCGCACGTAGGCCTGTGCGTCGTCAAAATCGACGCAGACCACGGGATGGTCATCTCCCTGCTGGATATCGGGTTCGCGCCAGGTCCGGCTGGATTTGACTGCACCAAACAGACCGGTGCGCTCGCGATCACGACAGTTGCCGCCGATCTGTCGGCCGGTGGCCTGAACAAAGCGGGCAAACTGACCGCGGGTGACTTCCGTCGTCGCTACCGCGAATGGCTTGCCCAGACGGACCGACTTGCTGTCTCGGGCACCGCCAAGCGTGACCTGCCGTGGCGCCACAACCACCATCTGTGGCCCTTGCGAGCCGCTGCTCAGCGCATCACGAAAGGCGAAGCCCTGCTGCGCGAAGCCCTCGGCCTGCTGACGCAGGCTGGCGATGCGCGGATCCGTCGGCACCAGTTGGGCCGCCTCGTCCAGCGCAGCCAGCGCAGTGGTCCGATCCCAGCCCTTCAGCGCGCCCTCGGCGCGACCGATCAGCACGCCGACCCAATCGGTTTCCTGCTCGTTGATGCGCTGCTGCAGTGTCACCGGGGCCGGATGCTCAGCGGCCACCTGACGGGCCCGCTCGATCAGCGAGCGGGCATCTTCCAGGCGTTGCTCGTCGCGGGCGGTGCGGGCCAGATCCAGATACCGCTCCACCACCGCACCGATACCTTCCTGCGCCTTGGCATTTTCCGGATCCAGCTGCAGCACCCAGCGCTGAAAATCCACGGCTGAACTGCCGGCCGGGGTAGTCAGCCGCAGTTCGGCGGTCGCCCGCTCGGAGGCGCGCAGCCAACCGGCCAGCTGCGCCTCGCGTGATGGTGGACCCACCGGGCTTTGTCCTTCGACGGGCTCGCCATCGACCAGCGGATAGTCGGTCGGTATCGCGTCAACCGGCGGCTGTCCTTCGACCGGAACGTCCGGATCCACGGTCACCAGCGGCGGGGCGGGTCTCACCGGCTTCAACGACGGCGCGGGCGGGTCGGCCGTGGTAGCGACTGGCGCGCTGTCATCAGGCTGGGCCCACTGGCTGTAGACGCCATAGCCCAACGCCAGCACCGCGACCAGCGCCAGCGCGCCGAGCGCCAGCTTGGGCCCAAACCCTTGACCCTGGCTGCGCTTCATGCGCTTGCCGACCGCCTCGACCAGTTGCGTCACCGCCGCAGGACGTACCAGCTCCTTCGAACTGCTGCCGGGCAGGGTCGCCATTTTCTGGGTGGTGGCCGACTCGCCGCCGGCACCCATGGCGCTCAGCGCGGCACAAAACTCCTCGGCGCTGCCATAGCGGTCACGTGGATCCTTGGCCAGGGCCTTGTCGATCAGTCCCTGCCAGTTGCCGCGCTCCGTGGGCAGGCGCGGGATCGGCTCGAAGACGTGGGCATAGGCCACAGCGAAGCTGTCCGCACCCTTGTAGGGCACGTCGCCCGTCAGCGCCTCGTAGGCCAGCACGCCCAGACTGTAGAGATCCGACCGCGCATCGACCTCGGCACCGCGGGCCTGCTCCGGGCTCATGTAGATGCTGGTGCCGATGCTGACGCCCGTGTGCGTGATGCGCGTGGAGCCACCAACCGCTCGGGCAATGCCGAAGTCGGTCAACACCGGGTTGCCGGTGGGATCGAACAGGATGTTGGCCGGCGTCACATCACGGTGAACGAATCCACGCTCATGGGCGAAGCCCAGCGCCCGGCCGATGCCACCCAGCACCCGCCGCAGCTCCGCCTCGGAGACGCCTTCGCGCATACGGGAGGCGAAGTCCCCCCCGGGCAGGTGCTGCATGGCGAAGAAATGCAGGTTGTCGACGGTGACGCCGACCTCGTAGATCGCCACGATGTTGGGATGGGTGAGACCGGCAATCGTGCGGGCTTCGCGCAGGAAGCGCTTGGAGAAGCTCTCGTCGGCGGCCAGGATTGGCGACATCACCTTGAGCGCCACCTTGCGCTCAAGGGAATGCTGAATGGCCAGATAAACCTTGGCCATGCCGCCCGAGCCCAGCTCCCGCTCGATGGTGTAACCGGGTATCGTTACGCGCGCCACAGCCGCCCCACAGCTTGCCTGGAGCGGATTCTAGCCCGGATGTATCGCCAGCGGCCGGAACCAGTCGGATCAGTTCTTCGCTGTGCGACGGGGAGCAAGCGATCTGACAGCGCTGCCGTCCCGACCAACCCTTCTCCAAGCGGGTCGAAGGCGGGGCGAAGCCAGCCCGCCTGTATCAAGGACACCCAGGTGCAACTGCAGTACGACCAACGCTGGATCGAGGAACTGCCCGGCGACCCTGAGCGCCATGTCCATCCGCGCCAGGTTCACGGCGCGCTGTGGTCTCCGGTGATGCCCACGCCCGTGGCCGCACCGCGCCTGCTGGCCTGGTCGTCGACGCTACGGACGCTGTTGCGCCTGGACGATCTGGATGATCCCACCGGCAGCCTGGGACTGTTCGCCGGCAATCGGCTGTTGCCCGGATGGCGGCCCTGGTCCAGCAACTACGGTGGCCATCAGTTCGGGCACTGGGCCGGCCAGCTCGGCGACGGCCGGGCCATCAGCCTGGTCGAAGGCATCGCCAGCGACGGCCAGCGGCTGGAGCTGCAGCTCAAGGGCGCTGGCCCGACGCCCTATTCGCGTCGCGCCGACGGACGTGCAGTACTGCGTTCGTCGCTGCGCGAGTTCATCTGCAGCGAAGCCATGCATCACCTCGGCGTGCCGACGACCCGCGCACTGTGCCTGGTGGCGACCGGCGAGTCGGTCGAGCGCGACATGTTCTACGACGGCCGTCCGCAGCTCGAGCCCGGGGCCATCGTTTGTCGGGCCGCGCCCTCGTTCATCCGCTTCGGCCATTTCGAGCTGCCCGCCAGTCGCGGTGATGTGGCACTGCTGACTCAGCTGGTGGATTTCTGCATCGATCGCGATTTTCCGCATTTGCGGGGCCAGCCGGACGCTCGCGAGCGCTGGTTTGGCGAGGTCTGCGAGCGCACCGCCGAACTGGTCGCGCATTGGCTGCGCGTGGGCTTCGTCCACGGCGTCATGAACACCGACAACCTGTCGATCCTGGGGCTGACGATCGACTACGGCCCCTACGGCTGGCTGGAGCAGACCGATCCGGACTGGACGCCGAACACCACCGACTTCGAAGGTCGGCGCTACTGCTTTGGCCGGCAGCCACAAATCGCGCTGTGGAACCTCACCCAGCTGGCCGGCGCACTGCTGGACACGGTCCTTGATCGCGAAGCGCTGCAGGCCGGGCTGGCCCGCTACCAGTCGTGCTTTGCGCAGGCCCAGCAGCGCCACAATCTGGCCAAACTGGGTCTGCGCAGCGACGAGACCGGTCTGAGCCGACGCTGGTGGGCCTTGCTGCAGGCCGCAGCACTGGACTACACCCTGGCGCACCGCTGGCTGATGGCACCGGTCGAGCAGATCGACATCGACGCGCTGGCGGCGATCAGCTATGACCCGGCCGCCTTCCAGCGACAACGCCCGGACCTGCATGACTGGCTGCAGGCCTACCGGGCGCAGCTGACTGAGCAGGGAATCGACGACAGTGACCGGCTGGCGCCGATGCGCACCGCCAACCCGCTGTATGTGCCGCGCAACTACCTGGCCCAGTTGGCCATCGATGCCGCCAGCGCTGGCGATCCAGGCGAGTTGCAGCAATGGCAGGCGGTACTGCGGCGTCCCTACGAGGTACAGGAAGGTGCCGAGCGCTTCGCCGCACCGAGGCCGGAGTGGGCCCGCCATCGGCCGGGCTGCTCGATGCTCTCCTGCAGTTCCTGAGCAAGCGGATGTCAGCGGCCACCGACACTCCGCCAGCGCCCTGGCTGGCCCATGCGCAGATCCATTTCTGCGTGCTGCTGTGGGGCTTCACCGCCATCCTCGGCAAGTTGATCAGCCTGGATGCACTGGCATTGGTCTGGTGGCGGATGCTGCTGGTGGTGGGCGCACTGGCGTTGTGGCCGCCGCTGTATCGCTCGTTGCGGCGCATGGGGCCGCGGCTGATGTTGATCTATCTGGGCATCGGTGGCCTGGTGGCACTGCATTGGCTGACCTTCTATGGCGCCATCAAGCTGGCCAACGCCTCGGTCGCGGTGACGACGATGGCCTTTGCACCGGTCTTCCTGGCCTGCATCGAACCACTGATCGCCCGCCGCAAACTGGCCTGGAGCGAACTGCTGCTGGGGCTGTTGGTGCTGCCGGGTGTGGCGCTGGTGGTCGGCGGTGTGGATCGCAGCATGTACGTCGGCTTTGCGGTCGGGGTGTTGTCGGCGTTGCTGGTGGCGATCTTTGGCTCGCTCAACAAGCGCCACGTCCTCCGTGGCGATCCGCTGGCCGTGACCGGACTGGAGATGGCGGCCGGCGTGCTGGTGCTGTCATTGCTGGCGCCCTGGCTGGTGCGGGCCTGGCCTGGGCTGACATTGCCCTGGCAATGGCCGGCCGGCGATGATCTGTGGCTGTTGCTGCTGTTGGCGCTGGGTTGCACCCTGCTGCCCTTCGCGCTGTCGCTGGTGGCGCTGCGCCAGCTCAGCGCCTTCAGCGCGCAACTGGCCATCAATCTGGAACCGGTCTACGCGATCCTGCTGGCAATGCTGCTGCTGGGCGAACAAACCGAGCTGAGCCTGAGCTTCTATCTGGGTGTGGCGGTGCTGCTGTTGGGCGTCTTCATCCATCCGCTGCTGACGCGGCGCGCCATTGCAGGCCCTGGCGACGAGCCAACTCGAACAGCAGATTGATCGCCAGCACGGCAGCCACCGCCAAACCGATGCCCAGCAGGCCCACCAGTCCGCGCGACTCCCACAGCGTCCAACCGAACTGCAGCAAACACAGCAGCGCCACGGCCAGCAAGGTCCAGCGGCGGCCGATGCGGTGGACCGCGTAGGCGCCCAGCGGCGCACCCAGGGCCACCACCGGCGCTGCCGCCAGCCAGGCGCCGTGGACCGCCGGCTGCAGATCGCCGATGGCCAGCTTCAGCAACACCCCCAGTAGCGAGTTGTAGGCCATCAGCAGCACCGAAGTCGGTATCGCGATGCGCAGATCGGCCTGGCGCAGCAGCACCAGCACCATGTAGATCAGCATGTCGATGCCCACACCGGTCACCGACACCACACTGGCACCGCCCACCAGACCGATTAGGAAACCGGCTCGATGATCGAAACGCGGCCAGTTCGGCAAGGGTCCGTGAGCGGCGGCCAGCTCACGGCTGCGCCGCAGATGCAGCAGTCCGAAGCTGGCCCACAGCACAGCGAAGCAGAGCTTGATCCACAACGACGGCACCAGCGGTGCCAGCCACAGGATGCCCAGCGGCGTCCCCAGCGTTGAGCCCAGCACGGCGGCCCGCAACATGGGCCACTCGATCGGCTGACGGCGGCAAAGGATGAACAGCGAAGCGCTGACCATGCCGATGCTCTGCACGGCGAAACTGAAGTCTCGACCCAGCTCGGGTGGCTGGCCGAAACCCAGCACCAGCACCGGAAAGGCGACCGTACCGCCGCCCATCGGCGTGGCCCCGGCGACGAAGGATCCGAAGGCCATCGTCAGCGCCACCGGCCAGTTGGCCAGCGCCGTCGACAACCCAGTGTGAGCGAGCAAGGCAGTCCAGATGGCGTAGAACAGCAGCAGGAAGGCCATCCACAGCCGCAGTGGTCGCCAGCGGCTCACGGACGGAACGTCGGGCATGCCGCTTGTCCGTGCATCGATCGGATCGTGAGAAAGGACATGGGCAGCGGCGAGCTCGGGCGGCTGCGCATGATAGCCGCGCCCTTGCTCCGCGGCGCGCGGCTCACTACCGTGCGGGCATCCCTGAAGCGGCTGCCACCCACCATGGCCCGACATCTGCTGATCGCCCTGCTGCTGGTGGTGCTGGCGGCGGCCTCGCTACTGCCGCAGCCCGAACGGCTGGCCGATACCCGGTTGCAGGCGGCCTTGGGTCGGGCGCTGGCGGCATTCGCGCTGGCGCGTTCGCTCGACGGCGTGATCTCGGTGGCCCAGGGCACCGAAGTGGCCATCGAGCCCGTCGGCGTGGGCGTCACGCTGGCGCCGGGACAACTACTCGATCCGGTCAACGACCTGGTGGAACAGTTCTCGTCGCTGCTGCTGCTGGCGTCGGCATCGCTCGGCGTGCAGACGCTGCTGCTGGGCATCGGCGCCTGGTGGCCGCTGAAGGCCGCGGTGGCCGGCGCGCTGTTGCTGCTGGCCGGCTGTCTGGCCTGGCGTTCCAGCGCCCCAGCCCCGCTGCGTTGGCTGGTCGCGATCCTGCTGCTGTTGCGCTTCGCCGTACCGCTGTCGGTGCTGGCCAGCGAAGGCTGCTGGCGGCTGCTGCTGGCCGGTCCCTTCGAACAGGCTCAAGGCGAGCTGGCCAGTGGCGGCGAGTTGCTGGCAGCCGAGGCCGAGCCGCCACCGGTGGAAGCCGAAGCACCGCAAGGCTGGCTGGCCCAGGCGCGCAGCTGGTGGCAGGACACCCGCAGCTCACTGGACCCCGCCGAACGACTGCAGCGCATCGAAGCGGCCGCCGCCAAGCTGACCCATCGCATCGTCGAACTGATCGCCGTGTTCACACTGGAAAGCCTGCTCTTCCCGCTGCTCTTCCTTGGCGCCGCCTTGCGCTCATTGCCCTGGCTGGCCAGAGCAATGGACCCGCATCCCGCTTAGCCGACCCACCTCCGGAGTACCCGATGACCGACACCGCCGCGCTGATCGACCGCTTCTATGCCGCCTTCGCCCGCCTCGACGGCGCCACGATGGCCGCCTGCTACGCACCCGATGCGGTGTTCGAGGACCCTGCCTTCGGTGAGCTGCGTGGCGCCGAGATCGGCGCGATGTGGCAGATGCTGTGTGAGCGGGCAAAGGACTTCCGGCTCAGCTATCAGGTCCTGGAGACCAACGAGCAAAGCGCCACGGCCCTGTGGGAAGCGCATTATCTGTTCAGCGCCACCGGCCGTCAGGTGCACAACCGCATTCGCGCGCGGCTGCGCATTCGCGACGGCCTGATCATCGATCACCGCGACCGCTTCGATTTCTGGCGCTGGTCGCGCCAGGCGCTGGGCCCGGCCGGCTGGCTGCTCGGCTGGACCCCAATGCTCAAGCGCAAGGTGCAGACGCAGGCGCGCGCGGGGTTGGCGGCGTGGCAGGCGGCACGCGACCGCTGATCCATCCGACCGGCGGGCAGCGAATCAGCCCGCCGTGCGCCTCAACAGCCATGCCAGCAGCGGCAACAGCGGCAGCGCGACCAGCACGCCGTAGCCCACCAGCGCGGCGGCCAGTCGCGGGGCCAGACCGTGACGGCTGGCCAACGCACCGGCGGTGACCATCGCCGGCATGGCAGCCTGCAGCACGCCGACCGAGCGGATCGGCTCGGCCGCGGCGATCAGCGCCAGCACCAGCCAGCCCACGGCCGGCCACAGCAGCATCTTCAGGCCCAGACCGTAGAGCAGCGGTGTCCATTCCTCCCGCGGCGGCGCCAGCTTGAAACCCAGGCCAACGGCGAAGAGCGCCAACGGCACCAGCAGCGCGGCGATGCGTTCCAGCAGGCCGAACAGCGGCGCCGGCAGCGTGATCGGTAGAAAGCCCAGGACCAGCGCAATAAAGGCTGGAAAGCGCAGCATCCGCAGCAACAGCTCGCCGGTGCCGGGTCGAGTACCGCCGCCGTACCAGGCCGCGGCGCTAAGACCGAGCGTGGAGAGCACGACGAAGGTGCCCAGCTGGTCGAAGACGACCGCCGCCGACAGCGCCGCAGCACCGAGCAGGCCTTGCACCATCGGATAACCCAAAAAGGCGGTGTTGCCGAGCATGCACAGCAGCACCAGGCAGCCCTCAATCTGCCGATCCCAACCCCGCCAGCGCGCCACCAGATGGGTCAAACCCCAGCTCAGCAAAGCCAGACCGATCGGCAGCAGCGCCAGCGACAACAGCTGCGGCTGCCATTGCAACCGGCTGACCGCCACGTAGACCAGTGCCGGCAGGCAGATGTCGAGCACGAAGCGGTGAAAGACCTCGGCCGCCTGCGCTGGAAACAGCGCCAGCTTCTGCGCCAGCAGGCCCAGCGCCAACATGCCACCGAGCAACAGCAGTGCGTCGATCAACATAAGGACAGCGACCGGCGCACTGCGGGATGGATCGGCGACGAGGTCAACGCGGGCAAGTCGCAACTCCTGAGACAGCGGCCGACAAGCCTAACGGTCCACCCCGCGCATTGGAGTACGACCATGGTCACGCCAGCCCACCGCCTCTCCGCCATCGCCGCTCGTCCGCTGCTACGGCACGCCCATGCCGGCTGGGCAGCCATCGCGCTGCTGTGCATCTGGCTGCCGGCCCCAGTGCAGGCGCAATGGGGCTTGCTGGCCAGCAGCTGGTTCTGGGCACTGCTGGCGCTGCTGGGCTGGCGTTTGCGGCGGCAATCCGAGCCGCGCCGTCCACGGCCGCGGCCGCACCGCGGTGCCACACCCTGGCGCGGACAACGGATCCACGCCCATCAACGCAACTGGACGTCCACCCGTACCTCGACTGCATGCGCGACCATCTCGTCGTCGGCCCAGTCGTCGCCGCCCAGCCCCCAGTCGATGCGGTTCAGCCGGGCGCTGCCGCGCAGGCGGCTGCCGTCCTCGCTCAGCGCGTAGTGCAGGCTGACCGGCCGCGGCCGGCCCCGTATGGTCAGTTGGCCGTCGCTGCGATAGCCATCGCCGTCCACACGCGCGCCCTCGGCCTCGAAACGGGCCGCCGGGAACAGTGCCGAGTTGAACCACTCCGGCGTCGCCAGGGCCTCGTCGCGCTCGCTGCTGTCGGTATCGACCGAACCCGTCTCGATGTCGATCGCAAAATGCGTTTTCGCCAGGTCATCGGCGTCGAAACGGATCTGCCCGTAGAAGCGATGGAACTGACCGTCGAAGGCCTCCCCATCGACCTTGCCGGAGAACGCCAGCGTCGAGTCCTCCTCGCTGACGCGATGGTCCGCTGCGGTCGCCGTTCCCATCAGGGCCAGTGCCAGCACGCTGCCCGCCAGGATCTGCCAGTGTCGATTGCCCATTCATTCACTCCTGTTCTGGCGGTCCGACATTGGCGTCGACCGCAGTTTCATTCAAGAACCGCGCCCGACCCGGCCTGACCACATCCGGCGCAGCACATCATCGCGATTGATCCAGTGGTGCTTCAGCGCGGCCGCCACATGCAGCAGCAAGACTGCAGCCAGCACCCAGACACCAATTTCGTGCCATTGCTCGGCGCTGTGCTTCAGCGATTCACTCTTCTCCACCAGCCCGGGAACCCGAAACCAGCCGAACCAGCGCAGCGGCAACCCCGACGCGCTGTGTGCCAGCCAACCCGTCAATGGCATCCAGAGCAGCAGCAGATAGATCAGGCCGTGGCCGATTCGCGCCAGCCAGCGTTCCCAACCGGGCATCGCCGGCGGCAGGGCCGGCACCGGGTTGCCCAGGCGCCAACCCAACCGAATCAGCAGCAAGGCCAGCAGCAGCAGGCCGATGGACTTGTGCCGCACCATCCATTCATAGCGGGCGCGGGTGGACTCCAGGTCTTCCGACCACCAGGCGATGCCTGCAGCCAGCAACAGACCCAGCGCCATCAGCCAGTGCAGCCAGCGGGCGACCAGTCCCCAGCTAGCGGCGGTGTTTTGAACCGGCATTGCTGCGCTCCCTTTGCAGTTCGATCTCGATGCGTAGCTCGACTTCGTGTCCGACCCAACGCTTGAAGCGATCCAGTCCGAAATCACGACGATCCAGCGTACCCACCAGGCTGTAGCCGCAGCTGAATCGCCCCGTGAACGGCGGGGTGGCACAACGGTAGCGCTGCAGTTCCAGTGTGACCGGCCGCGTCTGCCCGGCCACCTGCAGATCGCCCTGGAGCAGCCAGTGCCCGTCACCATGCGGCGTGACCTGTGTGCTGCGGAACTCGATGCGCGGGTGCGCCTCGGCGTCGAACCAATCCGATTCCAGCATTGTCTGCGTGAAGCGCGCATCGCCCATGTCAAGACTGACGGTGGCAATGCGGACATGAGCCTGATTGCGCGTGGGGTCATCCGGATCGATCTCGAACTCGCCCTCGATCTGGCCGAAGCGCCCGACCGATCGCGCCAGATCGTAGTGGGCAACGAAAAACAGCACGTTGCTGTGGGCCGAATCGATCTCCCATTCGGCCGCACTGAGCGAACCGGCGAATCCGAAGCTCATCAGAAATAGCGCCAGCATGCGCCTCATCGCCGCACCTCCTCGGTGGATTGACCGCGTTCCTCCCGCCAAGCCTCGCGCAACAGCGGCAGCAACAGACGGGCCTGAGCCGCCAGCCCGCCCTGATCCTGCAGGGCCTGATCGAAACCGTCGAGGACGGCGCGCCGGTCGAGTTGCCCCTGGCGCTCGAGCGTGTCGACCAGCGCCCGCCCCAGGCTGCTGAAGATCAGTCCATAGGCCAGCGCGTGAACCAGCCCACCGCCGACGGTCCCCAGCCCAGGAAAGGCCTTCAACGCATTGCCGCCGATCGCCAGCAGCAGGGCCGTACCGCCGCGCAGCTTGCCGCCAGCGGCCTGCACCAGATCATCCAGATCCACTTCGGCCGCGCGCACCTCATAGATGGCGGTCAGCCGCCGCACCAGCAATGTCGCCAGCGAGCCCTGAATCAGCAAATCCGAACCCGGCGCCACCGCCGCCATCGCACCGAGCATCGCGCGGCGGGCGTACTCGGCCACGACGGCTTCGGCCTGGCCACGCCGCTGACCACGCTCGGCCAATTCCAGCCGCAGGTCCATTCCCTGTAGCACGGCTGATTCACGTGCCTGCTCTAGTGTCGGGCGCGGCTGACGGGCGTAGTGCTGCAAGCGTTGCCGCAACGCCTCCACCTGCACCGGCCGCTCGCGCACCCGTTCGCTGCGCTGGCCCTGGGCGTCGATGACTTCGACCGTCTCCGAACCACCGCCGGCCGCCTGCACCACGGCTTCGCCGAAGCGCTGGGTCAGCCGCTCCGACAGGGCCTGCAACTCGGCCGCACCATAGCGATCGATCTTGCTCAGCACCGGCACGATGGGCTTGCCGAACTGCCGCAGCCATTGCAACTCGGCGGCCTGGTCGCGCGTCAGGTCGGCGTCCACGACGAACAACACCACGTGCGCCCGCAGGGCTTCCTCCCGAGCAGCCACCGCCAGCGCACCGGCACGCACCTCGTTGGTGCCCGGCACGTCGGCCAGTTGCACCTCGGTGCCATCCGGCAGACGGAAATCGTGCAGCGACACCGTGCGGGTGGTGCCACCGCGCACATCGCGCGCCACTGCTGCGCCGGTCAAGGCCGCCACCAACGAGGATTTGCCGGCGCTGATCTCACCGAACATGGCCACATACAACGCGCCAGCAGCAGCGCGCTGGTCCAGCCGCTGCAACTCATCCTGCAGCGATACGCGTTCCGGGGCCTCTGCATCCAACGCGGTCACCCGCGCCTGCACCGACGGCCGATCGACCGGCCGCACCCGGGGCTTGCGTGTTCGCGCAGGACGGAACAGTGTCCAGAGCAGCCACCCGCAAGCGCCGATGACGATCGCGGCCAGCAGCCCCACGCCGACGGCCAGCCAGGTGGGCAAGCGCTCCAGTCGTTCCAGGATCGACAGCGCCGCATCGGTGGCATAGGTGAGCGTCAGCAGCGCGCCCAGCGACAGGAGCACCACGATGGCAGCCAGCAGCAGACGCAGCGGAAAGGTGGGACGCGGCTTGGCCATGCGTTTGCGCGGAGTCCTGCTGACAACGATCGCCATGGTCGCGGCGGCGGGCGGTCCTTGGCAACCCGCCGAAGCCGAGACAGCCCATGTGGACCCGCCGCCGCTGTTTCGCAGCTTCGGCCGCGCACAGGGCCTGCCGTCCAACGAGGTCAATGACATCGGAGAGGACGCCGCCGGTGATTTGTGGATCGCCACCGGTGCCGGCCTGGCCCGTTACGACGGACAGCAGATCCGTGAATGGCTCTTGCCCGGACTACCTGGGCAGAGCATCGATGCCTTGCTGGTCGATCGCCAGGACCGAATCTGGTTGGGACTGACCGATGCCGGATTGGCGCTGCTCGACAGCAACCGCCGCCTGTTGCGTCGCTGGCACCGTGGCAATACGCCGGGCTGGCCATCCGATCAGAACTGGACTCTGCTGCAGGACCAGCGCGGCCATCTGCTCATCGGCACCTTTGCGAAGGGGCTGATCGATCTGGACCCAGACAGTGGCGAGTTCACCCTCGAGACCCTGGACGAAGGGGTCACGGTGATCACCCTGCTGGAAGACCCCAATGGATCGGTGTGGATCAACACGCACAACCATGGGTTGTTTCGCCGGGATCCCGGACTCCAGATTCATGCTTTGGCGACTCCGCAGATTGGCCAGCAGATCTCGGCATTGGCCTGGTTCAGTGGGCAACTTTGGCTGGCGCCACGGGCGGGCGGGATCTGTAGATTGGCCGACCCAGCGTCGACGCCGCTGTGCGAGGGCCCCGAGCCTTCGGTGACCGGTCCGATTCGGGCATTGGCCGTGAGTCAGCGGTCTTCCGAACTTTGGGCTGGCAGACGCGGCGGTGGCTTGTCCCGGCAGCGGGACGGTTCGGTCTGGGTCCATCACGCTCCCGAAGCCGGAGCCATGGGCGCGCTACCGGCGTCAAATTCCAATGTCGTTCGGGTGGACTCGCACGGCGGCATCTGGATCGGCAGCCAGGGCAATGGACTGGTGTTGTTGTCCCCAATGGCCAGGAACAGCCAGGCCTGGATGGGCGGAAGCGAAGCGCGGACAGGCCAAGTTCCAACACAGGTCATGAGCCTGAGCGTGACGGATTCGCGGATCCATATCGCCGCCCAAAGCAACGGCGCTGCCTCGCTAAATCGACGTAGTGGTCAGCTCAGTGCAATGCTCGACGACAAACCGAATACCGATGTCTTCGCCGTTCGTGCAACAACCCTTGGCGTGTGGATTGGCCACGCGAAGGGTGTCAGTCTGGTTTCGGAGACCTCGCTGGACTGGACCCTGTCTGCATTCGGCGCCGAAATCGGCGGCATTCCAGATCTGTTGCTCGAGGTCGATACGCTGGGAATGCTGATCGGCATCCAGGGACACGGACTGTTCCGCCTCGCCAATGCTCAGGCCAAACCGCAGAAGCTGCTGGCAGATCAACATGCGCCGATCGCCGTCGAACACCTGCTTCTGGTCGACGACCAGGTCTGGCTGGCCTCGGAGCAGGGTCTACACCGCTACGACCCTGAATGCGACTGCCTGCACTGGTGGCAGGGGTCGCGCGAGCGAGTCCATTCGCTGGCCAGGGCGCCGGATGGGCATTGGTGGCTGGCGCTGGCTGGGAGACTGCATGTCCATGCGCCTGGCGAGGAACCCGGCCCCTTGCTGCGCGAAATCGACTGGCCACACGCGGCGCCTGGCGGCATCGCGATGGATGATCACGGTCGTCTCTGGGCCGCGGGCCAGGCTGGCCTGGCGGTGCTCGAACCCGACGCGGAGCGGCCGCGATGGTTGGCCGAGAGCCTCGGACCCATCGCTTTCGAGCTGAGTGATCGGCCCTTCGAGATCACCGCCGATGGCTACTGGTTCGGCTCCAAGCTGGGGATTCTGCACATCGACCCGACCCAGTTGCCGCCAGCACCGCTGCCGCGGCGACTGCTGGTCGACGACATCTCGGTGCGTCGGAGTGGCAAGACGCTCACGCTGGATGCATCGATGCCGGCTACGCTGAAAGCCACCGACAGTGACCTCCGCATCCAGGTACGCGCCCCGTTGCCGCTGGATGCCAGCGCCTTGCACCTGCGCTCCAGAATTGAGGGCTGGGACGATGACTGGAGGGATCTGTCCGATGGTGAACGGATCATCGGTACGCTACCGGCGGGCCAATACCGATTGCTGCTGGAAGCCTGGCATCCGGCCGATGTCGACCACCGGCTGTCTCGAGAATGGACCTTCGAGGTTCTGCCGCCGTGGTGGCGCACGGCGCCGGCCCTGCTGCTCTGGCTGGCATTGCTGGCGCTCATCCTGTGGCTTTGGCAACGACTGCACGATCGCCGCCTGCAGGCGGCGCATGCGCTGGAGGTGCAGCGGCAGAAGGCCGAGTGGGCGCAGGACAGCGCCGCGCGCACCAACCGCTTTCTGGCCCATCTCAGCCACGAGATCCGCAATCCGCTCAGCGGCCTGCTGGGTTTGCTGCGCATCGCCGAGTCCGAGTCCGACGAACCGAAGCAACAGCAACGACTGGCCCTGGTGCGGTCGGCCGGTCAGCAGATCGCCGCTCTGGTTGAGGATGTGCTGGTGCATGCGCGCCGCGAACCACTGCCGTTGCGACTGGAGACCCTTAACCTGCAGGCATTGGCCAGTGAAGCGGCCGACCGCCATCGTCCACAGGCGCAGGCCAGAGGGATCGAGATGGGTCTGTCCGGATCACCCGACCACTGCGTGCTTGGCGATCGAACCCGCCTGTTGCAGATCCTCGACAACCTGATGGGCAACGCACTCAAGTTCACCGAGCGCGGACAGATTCAGGTTGGCTGGGAAGCATCCGGCGGCCAGGTCCTGCTGTGGGTTCAGGATGATGGCCCCGGCATTCCTTCGGACCGGCGCGAAACGATCTTTGCCGAACGCGGACAGTTGCAGGCCGACGGGCGCGGCTTGGGCCTGGGGCTGAGCATCGCCCGGCAACTGGCCGAGGCAATGGGCGGCGATTTGGTGCTGGCCGACCCAATGCCCGGTCGTCGCGGTGCCCGCTTCCTGCTGCGCCTGCGGACGGCCGATCGCCAGGACGCCCCAGCCGAATCGGCGGCCCACATCCGACCGCCCTGCGGCAATCGGCGCTGGTTGCTGGTCGAGGACGATCCGGTGCAGCGAGCCAGCCTGATGCATGAACTGACCGCCGCGGACCTGCAGGTCGAGGCCGCTAGCAACGCGCTGACGGCACTGCCGCAGTTGCAGGCGGATCCGGAACTCGGTCTGCTCACCGATCTGGGTCTGCCGGAGATCGACGGCCTGACGCTGATTCGCATGCTGCGCGCCCAGGATGGAACGCATCACCGCCCCATCCTGGTGCTGACAGGCCGCGTCCTGCCGGAAGAACAGCGCGCAGCCATTCAGGCCGGCGCCGACCGCGTGCTGGCCAAGCCGATCGAACCGGAGCGGCTCTGTCAGGTGCTGACCGAGTACGACCTTCGGCAGGACGCCTGACCGCAAAGGTGGCCAGACCGGCTTTGATGTTCAGGGCCGAGTGATGCTCTCCGTACGGCTCTGGCGCCAGGCCAGACCCGCACAGATGGCGCCGGCGACGAAGATCAGCCAGCCTGGAAGTGGCATCACCTGCGCCAGCGGCAGGCCCAAAGCCAGCAGCGCGATACCCACGTCAGCCAGGCCCAGTTCGCCGCGGGTCACCCGCGCTCGCAGCGGCGTCAGTGTCACCAGCAGGCGATCGAGGCTGATCCGCCCCGGACCCTGAAAAACGATGGGCAACAGCATCAGCATGAACAGCAGCGGCATCTTGAAATTGCCCATACCTTCATTGCGGATCGCATAGCCCTGCCAGAGCTCGCTCAGCGAACCGTAGCTCTCGGGCCAATGCACGCTGACGATGGCCACGGCCGTGACCACCACCAGGCCATAGGCGGCGGCGCGGGTGAACAGCCCCACCACCAGCAATCCGGCGGCAATCACCTCGGTGTAGCTGGCCAGCACCCAGGAGATGTCCGCTGGGGCGTAGTTCAGCGGAAAAGGCAGCTTGTGCATGATCTCGGTGAACCAGTTTTCACCACCGAGCTTGTTGAAGCCGGCCATGCCGAACTCATAGGCCATGATCAGGCGCAGGAAGAGCAGACTGAAGTCGGTGCCAAGGCCAGCCAGTTGGGCGCGAAGTGCGTCGATTTGAGGAAATATCCGGGACAACATCGTCGATTCCGTTTTCGAAGGAGTGGTTGAGCAGCGTGGCCATCGCAGTCAGGCAAGCAGACCCCGTGTGCCGGAATTTGCTTTCACGGCTACATGACGGAAGCCTGTCGCATCCGGCGGATCGGCCGAACCAGGAGCCGCGCAAGCCGTCTCGTCAACCCGCCAGATTGATCCAGGTGGCCTTCATCTCGGTGTACTTGTCGAAGGCGTGCAGGGACTTGTCGCGGCCATTGCCGGACTGCTTGTAACCACCGAATGGTGCGGTCATGTCGCCGCCATCCCAGTAGTTGACCCAGACGCTGCCGGCACGCAATCGCCGGGCCACCCGGTGGGCCCGAGCGAGATTGGCGGTCCAGACGCCGGCCGCCAGGCCGTAGGGGCTGTCGTTGGCCATGCGCAGCGCCTCGGACTCATCGTCGAAGCCCAGCACGCCCAGCACGGGTCCGAAAATCTCCTCGCGCGCGATTGTGTGTTGAGGCAAGACCTCGTCGAAGATGGTGGGTTCGACGTAGAAACCACCGCTGTCCGCCAGCTGCCTCTGACCGCCCAGAGCCAATCGCGCGCCCTCGGCCTGGGCCGTACCGATATAACCCAGCACGCGCTCCATCTGCGCCTGATCGACCAGTGCGCCCATCGCCGCGTCCGCTTCGAAGGGGTGCCTGGGCTGCAGGCGCCGGCCATGCTCGACCACACAGGCGACGAATTCGTCCTTGATCGAGCGTTCCACCAGCAGACGCGATGCTGCCGTGCAGACCTCGCCCTGATTGTAGAAGATGCCCAGTGCGGCGGCCTTCGCCGCGCGCTCCAGATCGGGCGCGTCGGCGAAGACGATGTTCGGACTCTTGCCGCCACATTCCAGATAGGTCCGCTTCATGTTGGATCGACCCGCACACTGCAGCAGATGGCGACCTACGCCGGTGGAGCCGGTAAAGACCAACCCATCGACGTCCATGTGCAGCGCCAGGGGCTCGCCCGCCCCGGGTCCGAATCCAGGCACCACGTTGAGCACGCCTTCGGGCAAGCCAGCTTCCAATGCCAGCTCGGCCAGTCGCAAGGCGCTGAGCGGGGATTTCTCCGATGGCTTCAGCACCACGCTGTTGCCGGCGGACAATGCAGGCGCCAGCTTCCAGACAGCCATCAGCAGTGGGAAATTCCACGGCACGATCGCGCCGATGACCCCCAAGGGTTCCCGGGTGACCAGACCCAGCTCATTGTCACCGGTTGGCGCCACCTCGCCGTAGACCTTGTCGATGGCCTCGGCCGTCCAACTCATGCAGCGCACGCTGGCCGGCACATCCACAGCCAGCGCGTCACGCACCGGCTTGCCCATGTCCACGCTGTCGAGCAGGGCCAGTTCTTCGGCGTGCTGCTGCATCAGATCAGCCAGTTTGAGCAGCAGCTTCTTCCGCTGTGCCGGCCGTTGAGTCGACCAGCGACCGTCCTCGAAGGCCCGCCGGGCAGAAAACACTGCGGCATCCACGTCCCGGGTGCCGCCGCGGGCAATCGTCGTCAACACGCGCCCGTCGATCGGACTGATGCAATCAAATCGCTCGCCCTCGGCAGCGTCCTGCCAACGCCCGTCGATCAGACATTGATTGCGAAGACTCAGGGCGTCGGCCTGGGCCTGCCAGTCGGCTCGGGTGCGGGACATGGTCATTCCTCGATCGGGTCAGCAGTGGAGATCACAACGACGAATTGTACGGCGCCTGCCCGCAGGCCAACGCGCTCAGCCGGACCGCGCGACTTCATGTGACAGGGTTGTGTCCGCTGTGCAGCGGGTTGGGACCCAGCGGGCCATCACAGGGCCGTCGCCAGGCAGGCGGCGCTTTTGACCACCTCGACGCGCTCCAGCAACGCGGATCCGGCCAATCGGAAGGCCGGCACGCTGTCGCTGACCAGCAGTCGATCGATGTGCGCGGACAGCACCTCAGCCGCTGGCGCCACGAACAAGCCATGCGAGGCACAGGCGATGATCTGACTGGCCCCGGCGGCGCGACAGGCCGCCGCCGCCTTGGACAGCGTCCCGCCCGTGTTGATCAGATCGTCGATCAGCACAACCACGCGGCCATCAACCGGATCACCGAGCAGCAATTCGCCGCGTATGCCGTCCGCGCCGCGGAGCTTCTCCATGATGGCGCGTCCGGGCTCGGTGCCCAGCCGCCGGGCCAACTCGCTGCGAAAGGCGTCGCTCCGCTTGATGCCACCGATGTCCGGCGACACCACGACGACAGACTGGTCTTGCAGCTCTGCCCGCAGGCGTTCGGCGAACAGCGGATCGGTACCGCAATTGCGCACCGGAATCCTGAAGGCATTGTCCAGCGCCGCCGGATTGTGCACGTCCAGCGTCACCAGCCGGTCGGTGCCCATCGCTTCCAGCAACTCGGCCACATGCCGGGTCAACACCGGATCAGCGGGAGCCTGGCGGCGATCCTTGCGGGTGTAGCAGAGATACGGCGCGACCAGGGTCACTCGGCTGGCGCCGGCGGCTTTCAGTCCAGCGATGAAGAAACCCAGCCGCAGCAGCTTGGCATCGGCCGAGCGACCGGCTTCGGCATAGAGGGACTCCACCACCAGACAGTCGACGTCCATCACCGCGTCGCGTGCCGTGAGTTTCCGCTCGCCGTCCTCGAAGATCTGCTCGTCAAAGGCTGCGGGCTTCAGGCCCAGCTCGTCGGCCAGTGCTGCCCCATGAGCCGGGTCCAGGGCAAACAGTGCTCGCATCATTCATCCAATCCAAAAAACGCTCTGATCCGCGCACCCAGGGCCTCTCGATGGACCTGATTTTCGCTGCGACTCGCCGCAGCCTGCCGGGCGAGATCCAGCTGACCCTCGCGGGCGCTGATCACCGACGAGATCTCGCTGGCGATCTCTGGCCGCGCCCTGAGTATGGACTGGAAGGCGATCTTGCCCAGACGCAGGCAAGCCACGTCCGTGCGTGCGGTGACCGTGGCCCGGCGCGCATCCCCGGTCATCATCCCCATTTCGCCGACGACGCTGCCAGGCATCAGCGTGGCCAGATGGGTGCGCTCTCCATCCTGCTCCATCCAAACATCTGCGTTGCCGGAGACGATCAGGTACAGCCAGTGGGCCACGCGCCCCTGCCGGGTAATCGTGCTGCCCTTCGGATAGGGTGCGGTCACCAGATGCGAGGCCAGTTCGGTCAGTTCCTCGTCCGACAGGCTGCTGAACAGATCCACTTCGGACAGCAGTCGCTTGCGACGCTTGATCTCGTCGGCCGCCAATGACGCTCGGCGTCGCTCATTCTCCTTGATGACCAGCCGCTCTTCGGTCACCACCGCCAGGCCGATGCCCCGTCGGGCCAAGGCTGCCAGCGCATGCTGACGGATGGCCGAATCGGAGGGATCGTCTGGCTGTGCCTCGCAGATCCAGAATCGCAGTGCGTAGCGCGCATAGCCCTGCCCGACCTCCATCAACACGGCGCTGGGCCTGGGATCCAACACCACATGCGGCACACCACTGTCGGCGACGCAGTCTTCCAGGGTGCTGATGACCTCGCTGGGCGGCGTGTCCAGAGACAGGTTGAACCAAACCCAGCGGCGCCAGCGCAGTTGCGGGTCGCGGCGCGATCCGATCACCGTGAAGCGGTTCTTGACCATCCAGCCATTGGGAATGATCACCGTCTCGCGGTCGCGGGTTTCCACCGCGGTGTGGCGCCAGCGCACATCCACGACGCGACCACTGATGTTGTCGATGCGCACCCAGTCACCGACGCGCAGCGAATCATCCAGTTGCAGTACTACGCCACCCAGAACGTTGCCCAGCGTGTCCTGCATCGAGAAAGCCAGTACCGCCGTGATCACCGCTGAGGTCGCCAGCAGACTGCCCAGATCCAATCCTGCACCGTGCAAGCCGTAGATCAGCCACGCCACAAACAGGCCGGTGAACGCCAGATCTTCGGCAATACGCGGCAAGTCCACCCGCAATCGCGGCAGCAAGGAGGTGAAGACGAACAGGCAGCCGAAACGGATCAGCACTGCGCCGACACCAATCAGAACGATGACCCGCAGCACCATCGAGGCCCGCTCGGCCGGCACGGCCTGCAGCAGATGCGCGGCAAGCAGCAAAGCGCCCAGCAGCAGCAATCCAACCAGGAGATTGCGGATGGTGGCGCGATTCTTCGGCTTCAGCGCAAGCAACAGCACGCCCAGCAGCAGCGCCACCAGTACGGCCATTCCCAGTTGCACATGGGGATTCTGGCTCACTTCCGCTCCGAGTCCGAGCCGGCGCTCTGGGGCCGGATTCCTTGTTCAACCGCGCTGGTGCCCGGGGCGGGGCTCGAACCCGCAAGGCCGCAAGGCCGGGGGATTTTAAGTCCCCTGCGTTTACCAGTTTCGCCACCCGGGCGAGGCAGCAATCACATCATACGGGATCGCCCCTGGCGTCCGGCCTGGCTGCCCGACCGGCGCCGCGCCGTTGTGGGATACTGCAACGGTGCGCATGACCCTGAATCTGCCGACCGTGCTGACCCTGCTCCGGATCGCCCTGATCCCGGTGCTGGTGTTGTTGTGCTACCTGCCCTGGCCGCATGGCCGCACCACGGCAGCCTGGGTTTTCCTGGCCGCTGCCCTCACTGACTGGCTGGATGGCTGGATTGCCCGAAAGCGCAACCAGACCTCCGCCTTCGGCGCCTTTCTGGACCCGGTGGCAGACAAGCTGATGGTCGCCACCGCACTGATCGTGCTGTTGCAGCAGGACCCCTCGATCTGGCTGGGTTTCCTGGCGATCGTCATCATCGGTCGCGAGATCAGCATCTCGGCGCTGCGCGAATGGATGGCCGAGGTGGGCCAGCGCGGCACCGTCAAGGTGGGTGCGCTGGGCAAGATCAAGACCATCGCCCAAATGACCGCCCTGACGATGATGCTGTATCGCGACCCGCTGTTCACATTGCCGATCTACTGGCTGGGCGAGATGCTGCTGGCGGTGGCGGCCGTGCTGACGGTCTGGTCGATGGTGCAGTACCTGCAGGCGGCCTTTGCGCGGCCTAGCACGGCCGTCTCGGCACCGGACATGGCAGCGGTTGCTCCACCGGCATCGAACCCGGCAATCGACTGAAGTCGAAAAAAGTTTGTGTCAAGCCGTTGACAAGCTGCGCGCGGTTCTTAAACTACGCGGCTCCCAAGCGGGAATAGCTCAGTTGGTAGAGCACGACCTTGCCAAGGTCGGGGTCGCGAGTTCGAGTCTCGTTTCCCGCTCCAAGTTCCAGGCATGACCTCGGCGAGCCGGGGTCATGTCGTTTCAGGGCCCGGGTTTTTGGGTCCGCCGCCGGCCAGGTGGCAGAGTGGTCATGCAGCGGCCTGCAAAGCCGTGTACGCCGGTTCGATTCCGACCCTGGCCTCCATCTCCCGGCTTCTCGGGTTCATCCAGTCACGCTGAGATCCTGCGTCTGCCGATGCGGCAATGACGGCGTGGTTTGCTGGGTGGACCAGTCCTCGGGTGAGCCGCCACGCCTGCCGCCCTGAACGCGGAAGGTGCTGGGTGTTTGCCCCGTCTGCGCCTTGAAGGCACGGTTGAATGGACCTAGCGAGGCGAAGCCGCTGGCCAGCGCGATGGTCAGAATCGGCAGCCGACGCTGCGCGCGATCAAGCAGCTGGCCACAGGCGTGCTCAATCCGATGGTGGTTGATCCACTGGTTGAAATTGGCCTGGCCCAGCCCCGCCACGATGGCCCGACTGATCCGATACTCCGGCACGCGCAGGCGTTCGGCGAGATCGGCGACCTTCAAATCGGGCTCCAGATACCACTGCCGGGCAAGCACGGTCTCACGCAACTGCTGCGCCAACTCCAGATCCGTTGCGTCCGGACTGCGACCCTCCCGCACCGCCGCCGTAGCCGAACCGATCCTGACGTGGGTGGGCAATGGATGGCGGCGCCGATAGACCCACGCGCAATGCGTGTAGATGACCACAATGATCGTGCAGATGGCGCTCAGCGCGTGCTTGAAAGGCATCGCCTCTGCGGCCGGATACACCAACCATGGCAGAACCGTGCAAGACAATACGGCACCGCCATAGACCAGCAGATAGCCGACTCGCAGTCCGCGCTCGCCACCCTGTGTGGCGCGATAGCCACGCAGACCCTCCCAAAGACCGATCATCAGCACGGTGGAACTCAGCAGGCCAATACTCTCGCCCAACGCCGCGGTCGCCCGCTCAAAGCCGCTGCTCGCCAGCCAGGCTTCTGCATGTGCCAACTGAACCAACTGTCGCGCCATCAACAGCACCGCGATGGACGCGGCCAACCACAACTGGGACTTCTGGACGCTTTTCGGCCCACGAAACAGGCCGCGCGCAACCAGCCAGTAGACGCTGCAGGTGAACGAGCCCAGGAGCCCCAACAGGCACTGCACCGACGCGCTGAGCTCTCCGCCAGCGGTAGTCCGTGCGAGCAGCACCGCCGCAGAGGCACAGAACAGCGTCCACAACGTCTCTGGCACGGAATTCCAGGTCCAGCGCAGGCTGATCAGAAAGGCGACCGCCGCAGCGGCCGTGGCGAGCCACTGGAGGCTGGAAAGCGTCACGCTGTACATCATCGTCGGACTCCGCCATCCCTGATCCACAGATGCTAGAGCGATCGATCACCCTCAACATGACCCAAACGTCAGCGAATCACCGATTGGGTGCGCCGCAAGTCACTTGGACAAGGTTCCGATGGCGCTTCCCGGGGCATGGCACGGGGACCAGGTATCGCATCGCCATGGCGAGTACGCACAAAGCCGCATTCGGGGAAAAGTGGCGGGAAACAGATCAGGTCTCGGGGAACCTGACGGTCCGGACGGTCAGGTCAAAAATTGACCTGCCAGAGCGCTTCGAACTCGATCTGCTCGCCGTCACCGTCAAAGGTGCCGATCGTTGGCGTGCCCAGAAAGTACTCCCGGGCCGCATAGCTGGCCGTCAGGCGCAGCTGGGAATTGGCACCCGTCGGGCGACCGATGCCGACTGCGAAATTCCGATCGCTGTACTGCTCTTCCAGCGCCTGGCTGAGCAAGGCAGACGTAGGCTCGGGTTGCTGCTGCGTGCTGTACCGCAGCTCCCACCACCAATCATTGCTCGCTTGATAGCCGACGGCCGCCGAGTAAACAGTCAGGTCCTGCCAATCGAAACTCGGACTCGTGCTGTCACCCAGCAGACCCAGGAAACGGGTCGGCAATGCGCGCGAAGTGAAGGTATCGACGTCGCTGTACATGACCCGCTCGACGCCAACCTGCACCCAGCCCGATCTGCCCACCCGCTGAGTCAGGCCCGCACCGACACCGCCGGGTATGTCGAACTGACCCGGGTCGGCATAAATGCCACGAAACTGCTGCAGCGGATCCATGTCGACCTTGGAGCGGACGGACGCATAGGCCGTCAGACCGTCAGTCACAGGCGACTCATAGGTCAGCGCCACACCTGTACCGGTTGCCTCGCCCAGACCAGGAGCGACCTCGCGTCCTTGATCGAACTGGCTGCGGCCGACGCCCAAAGCCGTACTTGCATACAACTGCTGGACGAACACGGCCTCAACCGTCACTCGCGAGTCACCCACCGCTGCCGACAGCGCCGGCGCGATCACACTTTCCTGCCACTGGGCGCCGAGCCGCTGCGACTGCTCGCGCTGCCACCGTGAGCCCTGACTGATCTGCCGCAGACCATGACCTGAAGCAGTCGAAACCGACACGGACTGGACCGACCCCAGATTCCGCAGCGGGAAAACGAATTCTGCCGTCAAACCCGTTCGTGCACCGCGTGCACTGGCAACGGCGGGCGTGTGCGGCGCCCAGCTGTAAGACGGCGTGACGGCGCTCAACGCCTTGTCCTGCCATTGACCACGCAGAACGGCGTGCGAAGCATCGTCTCCTTGCGCAAGGATCGGTGCAGCCCACAAAGAAAGAGGGAGCATCAGGGCCCTTCCTGATGCTCCCCTCAGCAGATTTTTAGCCGAATGTGCGTGCATAACCCTCGAAGCCCTGACCCGAAGCTGGAGTGTTGCTTCAAGCCAACAACAGTTTAGCGTCGACGCAACACTATGGTCAATACGCAACAACTCGAAAAATCCGTTGTTTCCCTGCAACAACTGTCAAGACGACATGAAGCACCGCTGGGGGACAGAAAAGCTGAATGTGACTCGCGTCCAAGGAGTGGATGCCTGACTCCGACCCCCATGCCAGAATCACGCCCCCGCCCCGCCCGAAGCACACTCATGACCCCCGCAATCCTGCTCATCGCGAGTCTGGCGGCTGCCCCAGTCAGCGTGCAACCCGAATTTCATCAAATCGGCCAGGGGCCGAAGCAGGAACAGCGGCTCGACAAGCAACTCAGCCGCCCCTCACCGGTCCTGTTTCAGACCCGCATGGTGCGCAGCGCTGACGGTCGTTGGGTGCAGACCTGTGACTCGGCAGCGAACGACAGACTGAAATCGATGCCGGACTTCGGCGTCCACCTGCGGAGACACTGAGCATGCGCTTCTGGATGGTTCTGCTGGCGGTGTTGTGGCTGCAGGTAGCCGATGCCGCCGAGCGTATCGCGCTCAATGATGGACAAACGGTCAGCTTTCAGATTCCGGCCGGCCAGTTCACCAATGACTTCTACTTCGACGTGCCAGCCGGAGTGCGCAAGTTCCGCCTGGATCTGGACGGCACGCCGCGAAGCAACACGGACATGGACATGTTCGTTCGCTATGAAACAACCTTTCCAGACCGCAACAGCTATGGCTTGCTGCCCGCATCGGCCGATCAGACCTTCCTCTGGCTGGCCGATATGTCTCACTTCCAGTCGATCAGCGCCGGCAACCAGGAATTTGTGGTGGTCGGGGAGCATGGTTACCGACCAGCGACGCCGGGGCGCTGGCATGTGGCGATCGTGAATTTCTCGGGCGTACCAGTCGACGCCACCTTGCGACTGGAGTTGCGCAGCGATGAGAGCCCGTCGCCCTCCACCATTGCCGTGCGTTTCGACCTGGGTTGCACACCCTTCGATGGTCCCGGATGCGTCTGCAATCTGGCGCCATGGAACGCCAACACACCGCCGGTGCAAGCCTCCGGCAATCCAGGCGCCACGTTGGGCGAGCAACGACGCCTGGCCGTCCTCGATGCCGTCAGTCGGATCTCGGCGGGCTTCCGCAGCGAGGCACCCATCACGGTCCGCGCCTGCTGGGATGAACTGGAAGCAGACGAGACCAGCGCCGTCCTGGCGCAGGCCGGCCCGGAAGGTCTGTTCATCAATGACCCGAGCCTGTTTGATGACCAACAACCCGGCCTGCGTCAGACCTTCCTGCCGGAGTCGCACGCCTGGTACGCGGCCGCACCCAGCGCCAAACTGGCCGGAACGACCTTCTGTCGCATCGCCGGTGGCCCCTGCGATTCACGCGTCGACGTCACGATCACTTTCAACAGTGTCGTCGACAGCAACGGGTTGTTCGGCGGCGGCTTCTATTACGGACTCAATCCGCCACCCCTGGGTGCCATCGATTTCATCGGCATCGCGATGCATGAAATCAGCCACGGCCTGGGCTTCCTGTCATTGGTGCAGGTCAGCGATGGCGGCGCCGGCGCAGGCAGCGAGTTCTTCGGTCGGGATGACATCTTTTCCCGCCAACTGGTCGACACGCGCAGCGGCCAGCCCACATCGTTCTCGCGCTCAAGCAATGCGGACCGGCGCGCTGCGATGACCAGCGTCACCAAGCTGCAGTGGGTAGAACCCGAGGCGCTTGCATCTCCCTTCTACACGCCACGCGGAAGCGAACCGGGTGTTCGCATCTACGCACCTTCCACGCTGCGCCCAGGTTCGACGCTCTCACACATCGATCTGGTCTATCGCGGCGACCTGATGGTGCCCAGTTCCTCGGCCCAGGGCGGCAACCGGGCCCTGAAGCTGACCCAACCAATGCTCAATGCCGTTGGCTGGCGATCAGAACCCACGGTGATGCCGAGCTTCCCCGCGCCCTTCGTCGGACAATGGCTGGACCGCGACCGCGCCGGTCACGGCATCGATTTCCAGCGCGTGTTCCGGACTGCTCAGGGCCAGGAGATCTACACGCTGCTGTTCTACAGTTACGACCAGAACGGCTTGCCGGAGTGGTTCCTGGCGACCGGCCCGCTGGTTGACGGGGTCTTCCTGGCCGATGCCGACAGCTTCGGCAATTCGCTGGTGAGCTATGTCTATGACGGCAACCGATCGCCCCCGCAGCGAGCCGATGGCGCGCGACGCGGTCAGGTCCGCCTGGACTTCAATCAGGCACTGGATTCAGCCGCCTGCAACGACGGTATCGATCGGACGGGCGCTGAGCAGTTGGCCACCTTCGCCTGGTCACTCGATGGCGATGAAGGCAACTGGTGCATGGAGCCGCTGATTGCCTTGGCCGACCGCACCGCGGTGGATCTGACCGGCACCTGGTATGGCGGCATCAACGATCAGGGCTGGGGGGCATCGGTGGCGACCGCCAGACGGGCCGACGATACCAACCTCTTCTTCGCCCTGCTCTACTACCCGGACAGTCAGGGCACGGGCCGCTGGGGCTATGCGCTCAGTGAGCAATATGAGCCGGGCGCAGCCATCACCTTCATGCAGCGGCGCGGCTACTGTCGCACCTGTCCCAGCGAACCCTTCTCGGACGAGCCCGCCGGCACCCTTGTTCCGGCGCTGACCGAGCCGACCCAGGAGATGATTGACGGTCCCAACCGGCTCGGCTTCGAGGTGCAGTTCCTGGGGCCAGCCGGCGGCAGTTTCGCCCGCCCCGAACAGACGCCGCTGACGCTGCTCAGCGCGCCTGCGGCGGTGCCGTCTGGTCAATGAATCGGCGGCGCCGAAGAGCCCTCAGGCCGCTCTATCGGCTTTACCGCTGTCGCCATTGAAGATGACGTGCGGGATCAGCTCGAGCAGACGCTCGGGCTGATCCTGCAACGGCTGCAGGTCGCCACCTGACAGGCTGCGTCGCCACATCCGGGCTCCTGGCAGCCCCTGAAAAAGACCCAGCAGGGGTCGCAGGAGCGTCCTCACCGGCACGCCCCGGGCCATTTGCACCCGCATGTAGCGCACATAGTCGGCGACCACAGCCGGCCGGCGCTCGACCGGCTCACTCTGGTCAAACGCCTGACCGTCACTCAGCCGTGCGATGCGATGGGCCAACCGGGCCAGCGACCAAGGTTCGTGATAGGCGTGGCGACCCAGCATCACGCCATCAACCTGAGACAAGGCACGCAGGCTCTCCGGACCATCGTCCAGACCGCCGTTGAGGATCACGCACAGGTCCGGGCGATCCCGCTTGAGGCGGAACACCCGCTCATAATCCAACGGCGGAATCTCCCGGTTTTCCTTCGGACTCAGGCCGTTGAGCCAAGCCTTGCGGGCGTGCACGACGAACACCCGGCAACCGGCCTCCGCGACCCGTTCGATGAACTGCCGAAAGAACGCTTCGCTGTCGTCATCATCCACACCCAGCCGACACTTCACCGTGACCGGCACGGCCGGGCCCACCGCCTCCCGCATGGCGACCACTGCCTCGGCCACTCGATCCGGCTCGCGCATCAGGCAGGCGCCAAAGCGGCCCGACTGCACACGGTCACTGGGACAGCCGCAGTTGAGATTGATTTCGTCGTATCCCTCAGCGGCGCCGATGGCCGCGGCCTCGGCCAGTTCGCGCGGCTCCGCGCCACCCAGCTGCAGGGCAACGGGATGTTCGGCCGGATCGAAGCCAAGCAAACGTTCGCGCGGCCCGAAGCGGACGGCCTGTTCCACCACCATCTCGGTGTAGAGCCAGGCATCCGGCGCGATCAGCCGATGCAGAAAACGACAATGCCGATCGGTCCAGTCCATCATCGGCGCCACGGACAGCGTTCGTCGCATCAGTCGGTCCGCGGTGGCGCCGATGGCACCACGTTGACGTCCTCACGGTACTGGCGCGTTTCGTAGGGACGGTCTGCTGGTGGCACGTCGGTGTAGTTCCAGCGACCTTCGTCGTCTCGCCAGGCGTAGATGGGCTTGGTTGCCCCGGGGGCAACGACCGCCGTCTGCTTGTCCGGGGTCTCTTGCCAATCGGCAGGCAGCCAGTGCCACCAGGATTCGCGCAGCCACCAACACAGCGCCAGTAGCGCCACCAACAAGAGCAGCCAGATGCTGGCTCGCCCCCTGCTGGGCCCGATCAGCTTTCGTCCGAGTCCTTGCACCACTGCTCGCTGCCCTTGCGCGCCATCTCGATCTGCGCCTCCCGTTCTTCTGGCGACAGACGTACGCGAGTCCCGTCGGCGTTCTGGACGTCGACCGTTTCATTGGCCAGCAGTACCTGCAATTGGCCGCGAGCGCTGGTGCATTGTGCCGCTCGCAAGACCTCTTCGGTCGGCGGACTTTGATCCGGGACAGTGGCCGGCGGTGGTGGCGGTGCACGCCGGATATCGACAGTCTGGGCCTCAGCCTGTTCCGGCGGCTTGGCATCGTAGTGCACCACGCCGTTCTCGTCGGTCCACTTGTAGACCTTGTCCGCCGCGAGCGCGGGCGAGCACAGGAACAGCATCATCAGAAGCAAGCGCGGGAAGGAAGCAGTCATGACCGATTACCGGAACGAAGACATGCCATGAGTGTAGCGCTTTCGCCCTCAGATGCAGTCCCCACGGCAGCTCCACGGCTGCCAAGCTGTGCGGACTTTCACCCAATCCGGGATCGGGCGCATTGCTCGACTGCGAACGCAATCGCCTGACCGGAGCGCAATTGGCCCCTGCGACGTCCCTGCTCCGTCCAAGCCGGTACACTAGTGCGCCACTCGGCGCGGGGTACGCCAGGATGAACCACAGCAGTGACGAGGTCCAACGCCGACCGGCGGCGATCTACCTGCTGCCGAATCTGTTCACCACGGGAGCCCTGTTTGCCGGCTTCTACGCCATTGTGGCCGCGTTCAACGGCCTGTATGAAACGGCGGCCGTGGCCGTTTTCGTGGCCGCCTTGCTCGACGGTCTGGACGGCCGCGTTGCGCGACTGACCAAGACCCAGAGTGAGTTCGGAACGCAGTACGACAGTTTGGCCGACATGGTCAGCTTTGGTCTGGCGCCAGCACTGGTGGTGTACAGCTGGTCGCTGTCGGGCCTGAAGGCCTATGGGGTGTTCTGGGGCAAGGTGGGCTGGTTGGTCGCGTTCCTTTTTGCCGCCTGCGCGGCACTGCGGCTGGCTCGTTTCAATGCCAATGTCGGCAAGGTCGACAAACATCTGTTCCAGGGCCTGGCCAGTCCGGCCGCCGCCGGAACGCTGATGGCTCTGGTTTGGGCGGTCGAGGATTTTGGTGGCAACCGCTTTGCGCTGGTCTGGGTCACCCCCTTCCTGACGGTCGCGCTGGGTCTGGCCATGGTCAGCCGGCTGCCCTACTACAGTTTCAAGGTCTGGCCGGAGCGGGTGCGCTTCGTCTGGATTCTGTTGCTGGTCGTGGCCCTGGCGCTGCTCGCCGCCCATCCGCCCAATGTGCTGCTGGTGTTGTCGCTGCTCTACGCCAGCTCGGGACCGGTCTACTGGCTGTTTCGACGTTGGCGCCGGCACCGGCGCGTCGGTGTGTGGGAGCAGTCGGCACAGGTTGGCGCGAAGGATGACTCCGAGCAGGCAGACGGCCCGACCGGCGGAGCCCACTGAGCATGTCGCAGCGGCAATTGCTTGGCACCGAAGAATTCGGCGTGCTCGCCGAACTGGGCCATGCCTTCGCCACCACGCTGGACATCAACCAGACTGTCCGCCAGGCCGTCGAACAGATTGCCATTCACATGGACGCCGAAGCGGCGGCCCTGTTCCTGATCGACGGCAACAAGGGTGAGCTGGTCTGCCGAGCCTGCTCAGGACCGGTTGACGTGACCGGTCTGCGGGTACCGCGAGGCCGCGGCATCGTTGGGCGCGCGATCAAGCAGAACAAGGTCCAGCTGGTCCAGAATGTCGCCACCGACGTCGATCATGCCGGTGATGTTGGTGGCTTCGTCACCCGTTCGATCCTGTGCGCGCCACTGAGCGCCGCGGAAGGACCCATCGGTGCCCTGCAGGTGCTGAACAAGCGTAGCGGTCAGCTGTTTGACACGCATGATCGCGACATTCTGCGCCTGCTCGCCGTTCCCACCACGTTGGCGCTGTCCAATGCCCGCCTGGCCGAGGAATTGATGCAGCGAGAGCGTCTGCGCCGCGAATTCCAACTGGCCCGGCAGATGCAGAAGACGTTGCTGCCGCTGCGTCAGAAGGACTGCCCGGTCCTGGGAATCAACATCCCGGCGCGCGAGATCTCCGGTGACTTCTACGACCACTTCGCGCTGCCCGATGGTCGCATCGCCTTCTGCGTGGGCGACGTTTCGGGCAAGGGCATGGACGCTGCCTTGTTGATGGTGCGCGCTTCGAGCCTGTTGCGCTGGGCCGGCAAGGAGGGTTTGCCTCCGGACCGCTGGCTGGCCAGAGTCAATGAGGAGCTCTGCCAGACCGTCACCGAGGGTCGGTTCCTGTGCGCGCTCGCGGGCTACTTCGACCCCGAGACCAGCCTGCTGGAATGGTCCAATGCCGGACTGCCCCCCCTGCTGCTGCGCTCGGCAAAGGGCGGTTATCGGCAATTCATTGCCGACGGGCCACCGTTGGCGATCCTCGCCGACTACCCCTACACCAGCAATCGCTGTCTGCTCGGCGATGGCAGCGCCTATATCTACAGCGATGGTGCCACCGATGTGCGCGGCGAAGGCAGCGAACCCATTGGCATCGACGGTTTCCAGGCGCTGATCGACCAGTTGGTCGACCTGGTGCCGCGAGCCCGCCTGCGCGGTCTGGTCTCGCGTCTGCGCGGTCTGCATCTGGCCGACGACACCACGCTGATGCTGGTCGAGCAGGATCCCGAAGAGGCGCACTATCTGGCTGGAATCAGCATCGGCTGCGATGCCCATTGCCTGAAGCTGGTGCGTCACACGGTGGACGAGCAGCTGCAACGACTGGGCATGCCGGCCGATGTTCGTCAGCGCATCGTACTGGCCATCGACGAGGCCACCGCCAACGTCATCCGTCACGCCTACCAGGGCGATGCCAGCGGCCGCATGAGCCTGGATATCTGGCGTATGGGCGGACAGCTGCACTTCGTGCTGCGCGACTGGGCTCGAGAGGTTGACCCCAGCCGCATCAAACCCCGCGATTTGAACCACTGTCGACCGGGCGGCCTGGGCATCAACCTGATCGACATGGTGATGGATCAGTGGGGTTTTGAAGCACCGGCCGACGGCAGCGGCAATGTATTGAGAATGATCAAGAATCTGCATGAAGGTGAGCGCCCCTGCCCGCAGGCGGTGGCTCCAGACACGGGAGAGAAGTGAATGACGGCGGCAAACACCTGCGTGACCGTGAATGAAGACGGCTTTCGTGTCGTCCGGGTGGCCGGGGAGGTCGATCTGTCCTGGTCGCAGAAGCTGCGCAAGGCCATTCTCGACGCGCTTGGCGGCGGCGGACCGGTCGCTGTGGACCTGGCGGCAGTGAGCTACATCGACTCATCCGGTATTGCGGCACTGGTCGAAGGCTTCCAAAGCGCACGGGGCAAGAGTCAGCCATTCTCGCTGGTCTCGGTCAGCCAGCCGGTGATCGCGGTGCTGGAACTGGCCCGGCTGGACCGGGTGTTCCCGATCTACCCGAGCCTGGCGGAGGCGCCAAAGGCATGAGCCAGGGAAGCCGGACTGTGCCCTGGGCCCCGTGCCCCGGGCATCCGTTGCTGGAGAGCCGACCGTGCTGCTGAACTCGGTTCACCGGGTCGTGTCGCAGATCGGTCGCAGCACGATGCAGATCGCCGATGAGATCGGCTATGTGGGTTCGCTGTTCGGCGAAGCCCTGTTCTTCCTGTTCGTCGGCCCGACCCGTGGCCAGCCGGTTCGCTGGCACCACATCCTGCATCAGATGCGCCAGATTGGTGCAGACGCCATCCCGATCGTGGCGCTGCTGTCGCTGGTGATCGGGCTGAGCCTGGCCATCAACGGCATCGCCCAGCTGAAGGCCTTCGGGGCCGAAAGCGCGATCGTCATCGGCGTCGCCTTGGGCGTGACGCGCGAGTTCGGTCCATTGATCACCGGCATCGTGGTCGCCGGCCGCACGGCGTCGGCGCTGGCCGCACGCATCGGTTCGATGGTCGTGTCACAAGAGGTGGATGCATTGCGCGTCATCGGCGTGGAGCCCAGCCGCTATCTGGCGGCACCGCCGTTGATCGCGGCGATGGTCATGCTCCCCTGCCTCACCATCGTGTCGGATTTCTTCGCCATCCTCGGTGGCGGCCTGTTCAGCGCCGGGCCGCTGGAAATCACGATGTATGGCTACTTCCATCAATCGCTGGAAGCCCTGGAGCCCTGGGACATCACGCAAGGCCTGATCAAGAGTCTGGTCTTCGGTATCCTCATTGTGCTGATCGGTGTGGGCACCGGCTTTTCGGTCAAGGGCGGCGCCGAAGGTGTCGGCCAGGCGACCACCCGGGCAGTGGTGGTATCGATCTGCGCGATCCTGGTCGCCGACATGTTCTTCAGCTTCTTCCTCAACCGGTAAGCGGGATGTCCGAAAGTTCACCCGTCATCGAAGTCGATCGGCTGGTCACCCACTACGGGGCCCGCAAGATCCTCGACCAGGTCGACTTTCGTGTCGACCCGGGCGAGATCCGCGTGATCATGGGCGGATCGGGCTCCGGAAAGAGCACGCTGCTGCGTTTCCTGCTCGGCCTGCACACGCCGACGGCGGGATCGATCCGGTTGCTGGGGCGCGACATCCATCGCCTCGGTGCCCGCGATCAACTGGCCTTCCGCCGCGAAATCGGCGTCTCCTTTCAGGGGGGTGCGCTGTTCACCTCGATGACCGTGGGTGACAACGTGGCGCTGCCGCTGCGCGAGCATTTCGACCTGGATGAGAACACCATTCGCATCATGACGCGGCTGAAGCTCGAGGTCGTCAACCTGGGCGGCTTTCAGGATCTGATGCCTTCGCAGCTTTCCGGCGGCATGATCAAGCGCGCCGCGCTGGCGCGAGCGATCGTGATGGATCCCAAGCTGCTGTTCTTCGACGAACCCTCCGCGGGTTTGGACCCGGTGGTGTCCGCCGAACTGGACGAATTGATCCTGAAGCTGCGCGACGCCATGCGGATGACCATCGTCGTGGTCACGCACGAGTTGGACAGCGCCTTCAAGATCGCCGACAAGATCACCGTGCTCGATCAGGGCAAGGTGCTGATGACTGGCAGCGTGGACGAGGTGAAGGCCAGTCCCAGCGAGCGCATTCAGGATCTGCTCAACCGCCGGCCGCGTGAGCTGGAGGTGGATGTGGACGAGTATCTGCAGCGACTGACCGGCCGCGACAGCGGCTGAGACATGCGCAGCGAGAATTCCATAAGGAAAGCCAAGCCTTGAAACGCGACAACGTCAACTACTTCCTGGTCGGGCTGCTGGTGCTGGTTGCCCTGTTCCTGCTGTTGGGATCGCTGTACGTGATCACCGGCCGCTCCGGTCCCACCGACAACTACGTGGTGCACTACCGCGATGTGTCCGGGCTGGGCTTCGGCAGCGCCGTGTTCTATCAGGGCTACCGTGTCGGCCAGGTTGAACGCATCGAACCTGAACAGGTCGATGGCAAGACCCGCTTTCGGGTCGATTTCTCGGTCTCCGAAGGCTGGCAGATTCCGGCAGATTCCAAAGCTGCGCTGCTGTCCAGCGGCCTGCTGGCGGATGTCTTCATCGGTATCCGCGAAGGCGAGTCCGAGCAGGTATTGCCGCCGGGCGCCGAAATCGCCGCGCGCGAGGGCGGAGATGTCTTTGCCGCGGTCGGCGAATTGGCCGGCGAAGTGACCTCGCTGACCCGCGACAAACTCACGCCGCTGATCGAGAAGCTGGGCAAACGTCTCGACAATCTGTCAGGCACCCTGGAAGAAGGCGCGCCGGAAATGGTGCAACGTACGGTGGCCTTGCTCGATCGACTCAACGAAGGCGCCGAATCGATTCGCCTGATTCTGGGGCCGGAGAATCGCGCCACCATCGATCAGATGATCGCCGACCACGGCGGCGTGGCCAGCAATCTGCGCCAGCTCAGTGCCGACCTCAATCAGACGCGCCAACAGCTGGACAACATCCTGGGCGACATCGGCGAATCGGTCGACAAGGCCAGGCCGGACATCGAGCAGGCGATCGTCGATCTGCGCGTGACGCTGTCGGCGGTGGCCCAGCGCATCGACGCCATCACCTACAATCTGGAATCGGCCAGCCGCCACGTCGATGAATTCAGTCGCGAGATCCGCAAGGCGCCCAATCGCTTGCTGTTCTCCCCTGAAGCCGACCCCGTCAAGGATTGATGCCCATGACAGACCCCGCCCGCAGTATTTCGCGGTCCGCTCGCGGCCTGCTGCTCCTGACCGCCGCCAGTCTGCTGCTGGTGGCTTGCTCGGGCCCGGCGCCGCTGCCGGATTTCCGCTACTACCGCCTGGCACCACCGACCCGTGTGGAAGCACTGGATCCGCCAGCGCTGGATGCACCACTGGTCCTCAATGCCGTCCAGGCCGATGGCGTCCATGGCGAACGCCCCATCCTCTATGCCACCGACCCGGACAGTCTGCGGATCGCGCAGTATCACTATCAGTTGTGGAACGATCCGCCGCCGGCACTGGTACTGCGGCGCGCATTGCATCTGTTTGAGCAGCGCAATCTCGCGCCGCTGGTCACCGAACGATTGGACCCGCGCATTTCGGCCTACCGCCTGAGCACGCGGTTGTTCCGCTTCGAGGTGATTCGCGAGGGGGTCAATCGGGAAGCGGTCATCGGCATGCGCCTGCGACTGGATCGCGATGGCGAGTCCTATCCCGTGCTGGAGAAGCGGATCGAATTGCGCCAGGAAGCCACCGGCGAACGGCTGGAGGAAGGCACGCGCGTGCTGAGCGAGTTGCTTGATCGGGCCCTGATGCAGTTTGCCGCCGAAGTGGAACGCAGCGTCGCCGCGCGACCGGCACCAGCCGGCGCCGACTGAGTCCTCGGGACACCACCTGCATGGACAGCGCCCTGCCCCAAAGCCCTGAGTGGACACCTTCTCAGCGGGCGGCGATGGATGTGCTCGGCGTGACCGCATGGCAACTGCGGGGACGGACCGCCGCAGCAGCCGCCGCGACGGTTGCGAAGGAGACCATCCCAGGGAATTTGACCGAGAACAGTACGGCACCCATCGGCTGGTCGCTGCTGGCCGCACCCGCGCAGCGAGCTGCCATCGAGCGCACTCGGTGGTTTCGACAGCTGCAGCGCTTCGCACCGGAGCAGCTTTCGGATATCCAAGCCGGACGCGCGCCGGTGTTGCTGCTGGGCGATCGCCGCCTGCCGCTGGATGGCGCGCCGCCCTGTCCTTCCCCGGGCGTCAAACGCGAACTCTATCTGGCCCTGCGTGCTCGCCCCTCGGCAGACTGACGCCCCCGTGCTGCCTCGCCTGCGGGCCGCTCAAGTCGACGATATGACCCGCGTCCACGCGCTGGAAGTGCGGGCCTATCCCTTTCCCTGGACCTTGGGCATGCTGCGCGACTGTCTCAAGGCCGGCTACGAAATGTGGCTGCTGGAGGCCGAAGACGGCGAGCTGATTGGCTACGGCATCCTCTCCGCGGCCGGTGGCGAAGCACATCTGCTGAACCTCTGCATCGCCCCCGACCGCCAGGGCCAGGGGCATGGCCGCCGCCTGCTGGCACGCCTGGTCGACATCGCCCGCTGGCACCACGCCGAACGGATGTTTCTCGAAGTCCGTCCCAGCAACCCTCGCGCCATCGAGCTGTACTTGCGCAGCGATTTCAGCGAAGTCGGTCGCCGCCCCAACTACTACCCCACCGAAGCCGGACGAGAAGACGCGATCGTCATGGCCCTGGAATTGATCAGCGACTTCCCCTGGGCCGACGATGACTGAAGCACCCCCGCCGCTGATCTTCGGCGCTTCCTCGCAAGTCGGTCAGGCGCTGCTGGCCCGCATGACGCGCGAAGGCATGGCTGCTCACGCGGTGAGCCGCCAGCCACAAGCTGACACACCGCCCATTTGTTGGCAGCAAGGCAATTTTCACAGCGCTTTGCCGGCCACGCCCTGCGCGGTGAGCCTGGGGCCCCTGCTGCCCTTCGCCGACTGGCTGCGTCGGCAGCCGAGCCAGACCATTGAGCGGGTCATCGCGGTCAGCTCGCTGTCGCTGCGTCACAAGCGCGACTCGGTCTCCGCGCAGGAGCGCCACACCGCCAGCTTGCTGGCCGAAGGTGAGGCACAGCTGCGGGCCCTGGCCGAACAACGCGGCATCCGGTTGACGGTGCTGCGTCCGGCCATGCTGTACGGACTCGGGCGAGATCAGACGATCGCGCACAGCCTGCGGCTGGCTCAGCGTCGTGGCTGGATGATCATCCCCGTACCGGCACCAGGGGCACGCCAACCGCTGCATCTGGATGATCTGGCCGACGCCCTGCTGCAGTGTTTACGCGGTGCCGCCTGCGGCGCGACGCTGGAACTGGGTGGTGGCGAGGTGCTCCCCATGCAACAACTGCTGCAGCGCATTGCCTCGGCCGTTCCCCGGTGTCGGGTGGTGCGCGTGCCGGCATGGCCACTGCGTCAACTGGCCATGCTGTCTGCAAGACTGTCCGTCTCTGCCGACGGTCTGGCCGCCGCCCTGGCACGCAGCCGACAGGACCAGCTTCCCGACGAGACGCTCACACGCACCCTGTTGGACTGGCATCCGCGAGCCTTTGAACCCGGCGGCGGAGCAACCGCATGAGCGGCTACCAGTTGCAGGTCCACCGATCGATGGGCGAGATTGGCCGGACGGCGTGGGAGCGACTGCGCAGCAATGACCAGCCCTTCCTGGCTTACGACTTCCTGCATGGGCTGGAGCTGAGCGGCAGTCTGCGCCAACAGCTCGGCTGGGTGCCTTTCCCACTGACCCTGCATCTGGATGGCCGTGTGGTCGGCGCGGCGCCTGCCTATCTGAAGACCAACTCGCACGGCGAGTTCGTGTTCGACTGGGGCTGGGCCGACGCCCATCATCGGCACGGCCTCAACTACTACCCCAAGCTGCTGCTGGCTGTCCCCTACACACCCGTCTGTGGAACGCGGCTGCTGGTCGAGCCCGGCATCGGCGCGCACGCCCACCGCCGCGCGCTGGTGCAGGGTCTGCTGCAATTGGCAGCGCAGCACGAGCTGTCCTCGGTTCACGCCAATTTTCTCGATCCGACCGACGCGGCCGCATTTGCCCATGATCCCTGGCTGCCTCGAGGCGATCTGCAGTTCCATTGGCGCAATGACGGCTATCGCGATTTTCCCGACTTCCTCGACGCACTGAGCAGCAAGAAGCGCAAGAACCTGCGGCAGGAGCGCCAGAAGGTCGCGTCCACCGGCATTGAACTGCGGTGCCTGCACGGCGACCAGATCGACGACGATCTGTGGCCGCAACTGCACGCCTTGTACGAGAACGCGTTCGAGGAGAAAGGCAACACACCGGCGCTGACCGAAGCCTTCTTTCGAGGGCTGGGACAGAATCTGGGCGCGGGCGTGGTGGTGATGACGGCCTGGCGTGCGCGCCAATTGCTGGCAATGGCCTTTTGCCTGCGCGACCGCGACACGCTGTACGGCCGCTACTGGGGTTGTCGCGAATCGATTCCGGGTCTGCATTTCGAGACCTGCTACTACCAGGGCATCGAATACTGTCTGCGCGAAGGCCTGAGCCGTTTCGAGCCCGGCGCGCAGGGCGAGCACAAGCTGGCCCGTGGCTTTCTGCCGGTGCGCACCCGCTCGATGCACCACATCGCCCATCCGGACTTCCGTCGCGCCATTCGACATGCGTTGCGCCAGGAACACCAGCACCGACGAGACTACGAAGACGAGTTGTGGCGACATACGCCGATGCGGACTTCGCCACAGGCAACCGACCCCGTCTCGTCGACAGAGGCCTGCGGTTCGCCCGATTGATGCGCCGGTCAGCGAGAGCGCAAGGGATGGGCGACAATCGCCGTGCCCTTACGGGTGTCGAAGCCAACGTGAGTGAGCCAGTCGCAGCCACCGAGACGCTGCGACCAGATCCTGTGGCCCATCCAAACAGACTCTTGACCGGGATATGACGGACGACGCAGGCAGCACGCACTCACGCTCAAACGGGCCCGGCTGCATGGGCTCACCTCGGTTGACGGCCTGTCGATGCGACTGATTCACACCTCCGACTGGCATCTGGGACACGCACTGCGACAGCACGACCGCAGCCATGAGCACCAGTGCTTCCTCGATTGGCTGTTGCAGCAACTGCTGCAACAACAGGCCGATGTGCTGCTGGTGGCCGGCGACCTCTTTGACACGGTCAATCCGTCCGCGCAGGCCCAGGCCCAGCTCTATCGATTCCTGGCCCGGGCGCACCAGCGCATGCCTGGACTGCAGACCGTGCTGATCGCCGGCAATCACGACTCGGCGGCGCGCCTGGAAGCACCGCAACCCTTGCTGGAGAGCCTCGCCGTACGGGTCGTGGGTCAGGTGCACCGCAAGCCGGCCGGTGAGATCGATCTGGACCGGATGCTGTTGCCGTTGGGCCCGGACCTGGCCGGTCCAACCGCCGTTTGCCTCGCGGTGCCCTACCTGCGCCCGGCCGACTTGCCCGTCGTCGAAGAGGGCGATCCCTACCTCGGCGGTATCGAGCGTCTCTATCGCGACTTGCATGCACGCGCGCGTGCGCTCTACGGACCATCGATGCCCTTGATTGCGATGGGCCACTGTCACGTGCGTGGTGGCCAAAGTTCGATCGACTCCGAGCGACGGCTGGTCATCGGCGGCAGCGAAGCGCTGCCCGCCACCGCCTTCCCGGAAGACCTCGCCTACGCCGCCTTGGGTCATTTGCATCTGGCGCAGGCGGTCAGCGGCCGGAATGAATTGCGATACTGCGGCGCACCCTTGCCTTTCAGCTTTGGCGAAGCCCGCTATCCCCATCAGATTCTGCGTGTGGATCTGGGCCGAGGTCCGGCCAGAATCGAGACACTGCGAGTACCTCGCTTTGTCGAGTTGCAGCGAATCCCGGCCGAGCCAAAACCACTGGCCGAGGTGTTGGCGCTGCTGGCAGACCTCTCCGAAACTGCCTTGCCGCTGGAGATGCAGCCCCTGCTGGAGGTCCGAGTCCTGTTGGACGCACCGCTGCCCGACTTGCGGCGACAGGTGGAAGGGGCCTTGCAGGGCAAGCCGGTGAGACTGCTGCGAATCGACCCACATTATCGTCAGCAAGATCCAGCGAAGGATGAGCAACAAGCCGGGTCACTGGCAGAACTGCAACTCGACCCCGTCAGCCTGTTGCGCGAGCAATATCGGCAGCAATATGGCGAGTCGCTGCCGACGGAGTTGGAAGCGCTGCTGCTGGAACTGGTGCGCGCCGACCGCGGTGAAGCGGCGTGAAGGTTCTGGCCATCCGCGGACGGAATATCGCTTCGCTGGCTGAGGACTTCGAAGTCGATCTGCAAGCCGAGCCCCTGGCGTCGGTCAATCTGTTCGCCATTGCCGGGCCGACTGGATCGGGCAAGAGCAGCCTGCTCGATGCACTCTGCCTGGCCCTCTACGACCAGACACCCAGGTTGCGCAGCGCCCCGACGCAGGGCAGCAAGTTGCCCGATGGCGAGACCGGCGAGCTCGGCGCCAGTGACAGTCGACAGTTGCTGCGACGAGGGGCCAGTGAGGGCTTCGCGGAGGTGGACTTCGTTGGTATCGACGGTCAGCGCTGGCGCGCACGCTGGTCGGTACGACGTGCGCGCGGCCGCCGCGACGGCCGGCTGCAGGCGGTGGAGATGAGCCTGCTGCAACTGCCCGAACAGATGGCAGCACCGGGGACCGGCAAGAAGACGGAAACCCTGGCGGAGATCGAACGCCGCGTCGGTCTGGGCTATCGCCAGTTCACCCATGCGGTCCTGCTGGCGCAAAACGAGTTCGCTGCCTTTCTGCGCGCCGATCAGGATGAACGGGCGCGGCTGCTGCAGACGCTGACCGGCAGTGAGCGTTTTGAGCGGTTGTCGGTTGCGGCCTACGAACGCAGTCGGCAGGAGCGCGAAGCGCTGCTGCGGATCGAGCAGGAACTCAGCAGTCATCGCCCGCTCGATGAAGCCGCGCGCGCCAAGCTTGACGAGGCCGCCGATGCGGCTCGCCGCGACCACGAAGCGGCCCAGATACGGTGGGACCAGGATCGCCACTGGCTGGCCTGGGTGCAGGAACGGCAACGCCGTCAGGCGGCCGTCGACGGGGCCAGGGCCCGCCGCTCGGAGGCTGAAACAGCACTCAACCAGGCTTCCGAGCAGCGCCACCACATCGCCCGCCTGCGCCTGCTGCAGCCGATTCGCCAGCTGTGGCTGAAAGTGGACGACATCGCGTTGCGACTGACAGCCCAGCGGTCCGAGCTGTCGGCGTCGCGTCAGCAGTTGCAGCTGCGACAGACCAGGGTCGCGGAGACCGAACAGCGGCTCTTACAGGCGCAGGCCAGCGCCGACCAGCAACGAACTCGCGCGGCGGAACGACAGCCTGAGATTGAGAACGCCGAGGGACTGGACCGCCAGATCGCACAGACTGAGTCCCTGCTGGTCACCGCCACGGAGGCACGCGGCACCGCGAAGTCTGAAGAAGCCGAAGCCGCCCGGGCGCTCGATGAAGCGCAAAGTCAGGCTGAGCGGCTGCAACAAGCCGCACAGCAATCCGGTCGCGAGATCGAAACTCGTGAGTCCGATGCCATCCTGTTGCCTCATGGCGTCCCCTGGCGCGCTCAGATCGACTCGCTGCAGCAGTTGCGGCCCCAGTTGGCGACACATGCGCAGACCCTGCGCGAACACGAGACTCAAGCGCAACAACTTAGCCATGATCTGGCCCGCTTGGGTGCGGATCTGGAAGAACTCGACACGGTCATTGAGCAGTGCCGGGAGGGTCTGGAACAACGAGTCCTGGCGCTGCGCGCCTTGTCGACGACTGATCTGGCAACGCGACGAGCACAACTGCATGCCGATACCGAGAAGCTTCGCGCACGTCAGGACGCGCTGCGTGCCCTGGCCGCGCTGCGTCGCTCGAGACGGGCGCTGAGCGACGCGTTGGCGCAAGCTGAGGCGGAGCGACTTGCCGTCGATCAGGCATTGCCACAGGCCGGCATCGATCTGAGTGCGGCCGAGGCGGCGGCGACGCAAGCAGAGCGCGCGCTCAGCGCCGCCAGAATTGCTACAGCGGAGGCGGCCGATGGCCTGCGCGCGACGCTCGAAGCCACTCGGCCCTGCCCGGTCTGCGGCAGCCTCGAACACCCGTGGGACGATCCCGCTCGTTTGTTGCACGACCTCGGCGCACAGGCTGTGGACAACCGGACCGATGCACTGCGTCAGTTGTTGGCCACGCTCGCAGCGCAGCATGCAACGGCTCGGCAAGCCGAGCTTGATCAGCGTGATCACCTCCTGAGCCTGCGGCGCAGAGGCGAGGCTTTGGTCGCTTCGATCCAGCAGGACCATCGCGCGCTCGCTGAACTGGCGCAGGACATCGAACAGCAGCGTCAGCCGTGGCAAACCGATCCGCAGTTTCTGGCCTGCGAACGGCTCGACGAAGCGGCGCTGCGTGAGACGCTGGACCACGAGCAGCAGACACTGGCGGCGCAACTGGCCTCGATCAACGCCGAGGAGGCATCGCTGCAGGCGGCGCAGGTCGCGCGAGAACAGGCGCAGCAGTCCCTCGATGAGCTGCTCACCCAGCGCCGCGCCAAACAGGCGCAATACACCGCTGTTCAGCAGCAACAGCACCCGCTCGATCTGGCGCAGGCAGCACAAGCGGCGCAGCTGGCGTCGGTCAACGCGCGTCTGGCTCAATTGCAGGACCAGTTGCTTGATTGGCTGCAGCCACTGGGCGTCTCGGAGATCGAGGACCTGACGGAGCTGGGTCGGTCACTGGAGCAGCGTGCACAGGCACACGCGGAGCTGATCAAACGCCATCAGGATCAAAATGCCCGACTGAGCGAGATCAGCACGCAGCTGCCTGTCCTGCAGGAACGCTTGCAGTCCCGACTATCCGCCAGGCATCTGGCCGACCAGCGCATGACCTCGCTGGCCGATGAACTGCAGCAGCACCGGCTGCGTCGCAGCGCGCTGCTTGGCGGCGCCAGCGTTGACGCCGTTCGCTCAGCGCTGACCCAGCAACTGGCCCAGGCCGAGGAGGCGTTGGAGCAGTCTCGACTGGCCGCCGCCGCCGCGCGTGAGGCGCACCTGCAGGCACTGACTCGCGTTGAGCATCAAACAGAGGCCGTCGCCGTGACGACGGCCGAATGGCAGCGTGCCAGCGAGGAGCGAGAGCGACGCTGGCGCGCATTGTCGCCAGGCTGGGCGCAGGCGAGCGGACTGGCAACGGAGCTCGCCGAGCACCTGGCCGACGACGCCGAAGCAGCCGAGGCCGGTGCGTTGACGACCGCACGCCAGGCGCTGCGCGAACTGCTGGCAGTGGAACCCGAGCGCCTGACGGCTCTGGAGGCAGCGCAACGACAACTGGACGATGCCCTGCTACGGGCACAAAGCGAGGAGGCAGCACAGGTCGAGTCCCTGCAGGCGCACCTTGACGCTCCGCCGGCGGGTACGGCACCCGCTGACCCCTTCGAAGCGGTCAAGCAATCTCAAGCGCAGGCATCCAGCGCGCTGCTTGCGCGCGAGGAATTGCAGTCGCGTCGTCTGGCGGACGATGCGGCGAGAACGGCATTCGCGCAGGCGGGTGAGAAGGCCGCCGCGCAACGTGAACGCAGTGAGCAGTGGGACCGCCTCAGCCAGCTGATCGGTTCGGCCGATGGCAAGAAGTTCCGCAATCTGGCGCAACGGCGCAGCCTGCAATTGCTGTTGCACCATGGCAATGCACAACTCCGACTGCTGGGCAGTCGCTACAGTCTTCGTGCCCAGTCCGATGAGTTGAACTTTCTGCTGGTCGACCACGAACTGGGCGACGAGCTGCGCCTGGTGCATTCGCTTTCGGGCGGAGAGTCCTTTCTCGTGTCCTTGGCCTTGGCGTTGGCGTTGGCCAGCCTCTCCAGCCAGGACCTGCCGATCGAGTCGCTGTTCGTTGACGAGGGCTTCGGCAGCCTCGACGAGGACACATTGGACGTCGCCATGAGGGCCCTGGACCAGTTGCAGGCCCAAGGGCGCAAGGTCGGCGTGATCTCACATCTGCGCGAGCTCACCGATCGCATCGGGGTCAAGATCGAGGTCATTCCGGTCGGGAATGGCCGCAGTCGCGTGCAGGTCAGCGCAGGCGGCTACCACCAGGCATCCTCTCCAGGACCCTAGACGCCCCGCATTGCACCCGTGCCCTGGCCGGTGACTTCTCGGAGTTTCCCGCATCGGAGCGGCGGCAGAGTCTGACGGCAGAAGCAACCGCTAGTGTGAACATTCTAGCCTTGGACTTGACACTGCCCCCATACCGCGGTGCGTCGCCGACGCATTGGGGAGGTATCAGGTCCTAGACGAGGTAACCCGACATGGCAACCAAGAAACTCAAGAGCAAGGCGACGGCCGAGAAGGCCAAGGCGACCTTCTCCATCAAGAATGCACCGAAACTGATCATGGAACAGGCTGAGCAGATCTGGCTCGCCGGCTTGGGCGCTTTCGCCAAGGCACAGGATCAGGGCGGCAAGATCTTCGACACGCTGATCAAGGAAGGACAGGCTTTGGAAAAGGCGACCCGCAAATTGACCGGCGATCGTGTCGATGCGGCCCGTGGCGCCGTCGAAAGCACCGTCTCGCAGGTGCGTGATCGGGCTTCTGACACCTGGGACCGACTCGAGCAGGTGTTCGAGAACCGCGTCTCCCGCGCCCTCAACAGCCTCGGCGTGCCGGGCCCGAAGGATCTGAACGAACTGACCCGCCGGGTTGAAGAGCTCAGTCGCGCCGTGCGTGCACTGGAAGCCGGTCAGCGAGGCGCTGGCAAGACCACCGCGACCGCGAGCAAGGCCACCGCCGCCAAGGCTGCCGCGAAGCCGGCTGCCAAGGCCAAGCCCACTGCCGCGAAGAAGCCGGCAGCCGCCAAGAAGCCGGCAGCTGCGACCAAGCCCGCGGCGGCCGCCACCGCTGCCAAGCCGCGTCGCGCGCCGAAGGTCAAGACGACCCCGGTCAGCACGAGCGAGCCCAGCAAGGACTGATCGTCCCTGCGTTGACACCGTTCAGGAAGCAGGACCCGTCTCGCGGGTCCGCGGGCAGGGACGCCCGCACTCCGTCAATGCCCGCCAGCCACAGCGATTTTGCCGTTCGCCCTCCCCGACCGGCTCGGCTGGCGGGCGCCCTCTGTTGAGGGCACCTTCGCCGGCAACCGCCAACTAACGTCCGGCCCCGATCGCCGCGCGCAGCGCAGCTGCGCTCTAGGCCCTGAGCCCTGGGCCCATTCTCCTCACCAGTGAATACCCCGCATCAAGGCGGCAAAGGCGACCTGTTCGGACGAGGTCGGCGCTTCTGCACCACCCTTCTGCCCTTTGGCAGCCGCTGAATCCGGGAACAGCTGGTAAGCCGTGTTCATCACGACCTCATAGATCTTCGGCGCCAGCAGGTGCAGCACTTCGGCGAAGATACCGAGACGCGTCGCGATGCGCTGTGGTCGGCGAATCACCGCTTCGACCACCATCTCGGCGGCGTCTTCCGGCGTCAGCGTGGGCACGTTGTCGTAGATCTTGGTCGGCCCGATCATCGGCGTCCGCACCAGCGGCATGTTGATGATCGTGAAGTTGATATCCGAGAACTCACTCGCGGCGCAGCGGGAAAAGGCGTCCAGTGCGGCCTTGCTGGCCACATAGGCGGAGAATCGCGGCGCATTGCTGAGCACGCCGATCGAGGAAATGTTGACGATGTGTCCGCTGCGTCGCTCGGTCATCTTCGGCAGGAAGCCCATGATCAGACGCAGCGAACCAAAATAGTTCAGCTGCATGGTCCGTTCGAAGTCATGGAAGCGATCGTAGGAGAGTGCGATCGAGCGCCGGATCGAACGGCCGGCATTGTTGACCAGCACGTGTGGTGCACCATGTTCGGCGAGCACCTTGGCGACCAACTCGTCGCAGGACTCCAGACTAGACAAGTCTGCAGACATGGCAAAGGCCTTGCCGCCGTGCCGGGCCACTTCCTGCCGGGCTGCCTCCAGCTTCTCGGGGTCCCGAGCGACCAGAATCACATGTGCCTGAGCCTGTGCCATGCGGATCGCGGTGGCCAGGCCAATGCCCGACGAAGCACCCGTGATCAGGACCACCTTGCCCTTGACGCGCGAACTCAGCGTCCGATCGACAAACAGTTCCGGGTCGAGGTGCCGCTCCCAGTAGTCCCACAGCCGCCAGGCGTAGTCGCTGAGTTCCGGCATCTTCACACCGGAACCCTTCAATGCGGCCTCCGTCTGGCGGTTGTCGAAGCGCGTGGGGTAGTTGAAGAACTTCAGCATGTCCTGCGGGATGCCGAGCGAGCTCAGCAAATGCCGGCTGATGCGCCGCACCGGCGGCAGCATGCCGATGGCACCCTTCACCGCGCCGGGGACGAACGCAAAGATGCGTGAATCGATGCGCATCGTCATCTCAGGCGCGTGCCCTGCCCGAGCAAACAGGTTGAGGACCTCACCCACGCGCCGGGGCGCCGGGTCGGTGAGATGGAAACAACCGCCGTCCAGTCCACGCTTGTGCGCAATGTGATCCATGGCATCGACCACGAAATCCACCGGCACCATGTTGACGCGACCACCTTCGAAACCGACCACTGGCATCCACGAAGGCAGCGCTTCACGCAGCTTCTTGATCAGCGTGAAGAAGTAATAGGGCCCGTCGATCTTGTCGATCTCGCCGGTCTGCGAGTGTCCGACGACGATGGCGGGCCGATAGATCCGGTAGGGCCGCTTGCTCTCGTTGCGAACGATCCCTTCGGAGTCGTGCTTGGTACGGAAATAGGGATGCTCCAGCCCTTCCGCCTCGTCGAACATGTCTTCGCGGAACGTGCCTTTGTAGAGGCCGGCCGCAGCGATCGAGCTGACGTGATGAAAACAACCCGCCTCAATGGCCTCGGCAAACTCGACGGCGTTGCGGGTGCCGTCAATGTTGGCGGCTTGCTGAGACTCCGCCGAAGCCGCCAGGTCGTAGACAGCGGCCAGATGGAACAGATGCTTGACCTTACCCTTGAGTTCGGCGATCTGAGCGGCCTTGATGCCCAGCTTGGGCTTGGTCAGGTCGCCCCAGATGGGCACCAGGCGGTCGGCCTGATCGGGGTAGCGCTCCTGCAACGCCTGGAACTTCGCTTTCGATCCACGTCGGGCGAGGACGTAGATGGTGCCCTTGCGCTGCAACAGCCTGGCGATCAGGAAACGGCCAATGAATCCCGTCGCGCCGGTCACGAAATAGCTCATCTGGTTCTCCCCGTTTGCAATGGGCACGGGCCATCCGGGCGCCGCGCTGCCAGCCTAAGATAGCCGCCGCGCAAGCCGCACGCCAAGCACTGCGGTGGCAAATTGACCGCTCAGATGCCGCATGCTATTCACTGCGATCCGACCCGAAACACGCATGCAAAGACAGGAGCATCCGCATGTCCGACCTCAAGAGCACCTTCGATGCCGCCGGAGAAGCTGCCAAGAAGCTGCCCGAACGCCCCGACAACGAGACCATGCTCAAGCTCTACAGCTACTACAAGCAGGCGACTGAGGGCGATGTCAGCGGCCCCAAGCCGGGCTTCTTTGATTTTGTGGGCACCGCCAAGTACGAGGCCTGGGAGAAGCTCAAGGGCCAGAGCAGTGACGAAGCCATGCAGGGCTATGTCGACCTGGTTCGCCGACTCGGCGGGGAGTTCTGAGCAACCGCACCGGCCGATGATTCCGTACCTGGCCACAGCTCGGTCCGGGCCCGACAGCCCGGCTCGCGCTCGGTGTTTCCGATGACCGCACGCCCCAACAAGACGCGCGAGCGCATCCTGACGGTCAGCCTGGCCATGTTCAACGAACAGGGTGAGCCCAACGTCACGACCAATCATATTGCCGACGAACTGGAGATCAGTCCCGGCAATCTGTACTACCACTTCCGCAACAAGGACGACATCGTCGAACATCTGTTCGAGCGCTACGAGGCGCAGATGGATCAGGCGATGCTGGCGCCGGAGGATCGGGCGCCGGAACTGGAAGATATCTGGCTGCAATTACACCTGGTGTTTGAGTGCATCTGGGAGTATCGCTTTCTCTACCGCGACCTGGTCGATCTGCTGTTGCGTTCGCGCAAGCTGAAGATGCGCTTTGCCCGAATTCTGAAGCGCGCTCACGAGAGCATTGTCGAAGTCTGCCAGGGCCTGGTGGAAACGGGTGTGCTGAAGGCCAGTCGGGTCGAGATTGAGGCGCTGGCCTACAACATCGCCATGGCGACGACCTTCTGGCTCAATTTCGAGCAAATTCGTCCGCAATTGACGACTCGGACTGAGCCAGAACTGGGGCGAGGCATCTACCAGGTCATGATGCTGCTTGCCCCCTTCCTGCGCGACGGCGAGCGGCAGCACCTGAATCATCTGGCCGAAGACTATCTGCGCTGAAAGCGCGCGGCCGAAATGAAAAAGGCCCGACGGGCAGTGCCTGTCGGGCCGAGAAGAACGGTCAGCGCCTCGCGGGGGAGGGGATGCTTGGCGCCGACCGGTAGAACACTTTGACCAGACCGCTCAGGCGGCTTTGGCGTCGCCCAGCAGCGTACTCTTGCGACCGGTCTGCAGCAGCTTGACCTGCTTGCTCAGTTCAGCCACACGCTTGCTCAATTCGACAATGTCATCCCGGGAGGGCACGCCCATGCGGCCCAACACCCGACCAACACCCTCACCCACCTTGCTCTCGACAAACGCATAGTTGTCGTTGGCGACATTCAGGGCGCGGCCGAATGCGGCGTCGAAGCGCTGCCGCAGTTCACCACCGACTGACTGAACCAGCTTGACGCCACGCTGCCGCAGAGACGTACTTTCGTTGACGACGCTGTCGTACAGGCTGGCGGACTGCTTGCGAACCAGCGAGGCGGCGCCCAGCGAAGCCAACCAAAGCTCCTGCGCACTGACCCGAACGGGCTTGATGCTGCTCGTCGACCGCTTGCCAGCCTTCTTGGCGGAAACCTTCTTGCTCATCATCGCTCTCCAGATATCACCGGATGGTCGGCTCGATTGCCGACCTTGAGCGACAGCTTAGGCAGCCAAGGTAGAACATTCACACTAGTGTGAGGTGGTGACGCGGCAGACCCTTGGCCGGGTGCGTCTCGCCCGCTCGGTCCGACTGCTAAGATCGACCAAAACCAAGGGGAATCGCAGCATGGCCAAGGGCAAACAGAAGGGATTGGGCTGGAAGGCCTTTCCGCATCCGGACAAGGGATACCTTCGCACAGGTGCGGCGCTGGCCAAGTATTGGCCACAGCTGCACGCCGGAGATGGCGAGCCATTTCCGGACACTGCCCGCCTGACAGACTTGGCCGATCGAATTCCCGCAGTCGCGAAAGAACTGGGCAAGGACGTCGACGGAGTGGCCGCCGACTTACAGGACGGCTGGCGCTGCTTTCACGCCGGTGATTTTGAGCAGGCCACCTTGATCGGTGAACGCTATCCGCTGCTGGGAGCGACCTTGGCGAACAAGGCCAGTGGGATCTATGCCACGTACCTGGCTGACGACGCGGACAAGGAAGCGATCTTCAAGCAGGGTGCCGAGCGAGCGGAGCGCGCCGCTGCCGTGCTGAAGGACGACCCCAACGCCCACTATTTTCGCGCCTTTGCGCTTGGCCGACTGAGCCAATGCATGTCCGTTGCCAAGGCGTTGGCGCAAGGTCTGGGCGGCAAGATTCGCGAGAGCCTGGACCGTACGCTCTCCCTGAATCCGGATCACGCCGAAGCACAGACCGCGATGGGCCTTTATCACGCAGAGATCATCGACAAGGTCGGCGCGATGATCGGCGGCCTGACCTATGGTGCCAAGGCTGACAAGGGTTTGGCCCACCTGCGCAAGGCAGTGGAGCTGACGCCGAAGGCGCCGATTGCCCAGATCGAGCTGGGCAATGGCCTATTGCTGCTCTACGGCGACAAGAAAATGGCCGAAGCAGTATCAGCCTATGAGCAAGCGGCCGCCATGAAGCCACGAGATGCGATGGAAAAGCTCGACATCGAAATGGCCAAGGCGGAGTTGGAGGAGGAGTGACCTCGCCGGCGGAATGCGTGTGCCTCAGTTGCCCCGGGTTCAGCCTTCAAAGCCATCACTGAACAGCTGGTTTTCCAGGTCGACCACAAATCCCGTGTCACCCGGGGCATTGCCGGACGACAAGCACCACTCCACCAGGCGGCCGCTCTGCCCTCCAACCAGATCCTCCACCACCAAGGTCCAGCCGCCCGTGGCGACCACGCCTTCAAAGGCGGCCAGGCTCTGACTCGGCAGCAACTGTCCCGTGACGGCAGGTCCCTCGGGGGCACACTCAGTCTCGTTCGATCGCGGCGCGTCATCTCTCAGCACCGCCTCAATCCCGTTTCGATTGCAGCCGGATCCAGGAAGACCGGGCTGATCGATCAGCACACCCGCACGATCCAACCGAAGCAGTGAGACTCTCAAGTCACTCACGCGCGGATGCTCAATGCTCAACGTCACACGCAGGTTCTCCGCCACGTTGCCGGTCACGGTGCCGGAGTTGAGCAGCATGCTGGTCCCATCCGGGATGGCCTGGTCAACGTAGAAGCAGGCCTGTGCCGTGGTGAACTCGACCACGTCGGTCGTGGCCGATCCACATTGATTGAATCCGCGGGTTGAGAACGAATACTCCGTGTTCGGCTCCAGGGCATCCGGGAAGCGGATCTTCGTTTCCGAAATGATGTCGGACTCCAGTACGTCCGGGCCCTCGGTCAGTTCGATCTCGTAGCTTTCCAGAAGGTTGTCTGTCCAGCTGAAAAGCGGGTGCCAATTGATGTCCAGCGGCTCAGGTGGATCCTGCGGCGGCGGCGACGCCAATCCGGCCGGTTCCGGTGACAGGAGCGCCGTCAACAAACCTTCAGGTGGGGTGCGAGTCACGGCAAATCGCGCCGTTCCAAAGCGCATGAACCCTGTGGAGGTGTCCTGGCCAGTGACGGGAATCTGAATGTTTCCGGACGCGTTGGGCAGGAAATAGACCCGCATGAAGGAGCGACCGCTGATCAGGCCATTGGGCGCGAACCCGTCCAGCACCCAGTTGGATCCGGAAAAAGGAGCGGTGAGGAGGACCGAATTGGTGGCGCCGTTGATCGGGTTGATGTCAACCCAGGTCGTACCAAGGCCATTGGAGCAGACCGAAGGTGCCGCCGGGTTCACCAGCATCGTGAAAGTGGATTGGGCGCGAACCAGTCCTGGCGTCAGCAAGCCCAGGCCAGTGATCACGATCGCAACTCGTACACCCATACTTTCGAACATGGGCCACCCCGTGGACCACTTGCACATCAGCAGAGCTTACCGCACCAGGGTCAAAATTAAAGCAACTACTTCACAAAGTCACACAAGTCATTGTCAGCGCAGTGACTCTGCCGGTTGGATGTCAGCCTTTATCCGAACCCTGAGACGCCTCGCTGAGCAGCACTTCCGCAGCCTCCGCGTCCAAATGCTCGCCGTCTTCACTCATGAGGGCGAGCAGTACCAGTTTCTCCAGTTCGGGCGCGAAGGCCTCGACGACTGCCTGCGGTTCGGCCAGACAATGCTGATCGGCAATCAGGCCAAAATATACCCGACCGGCGTAGCTGAGAATGCTGACGCCCAGACCAATCTGACCGGTTTGCGGAACCCAGAACATCATGCTGTCGATGCGTTCGCCGGCCAGATAGAGCGGCTGCACCGGACCAGGCACATTGGTGGCAACTGCCGTGGCCTTGCGACTGAGTTGGTCCAATGCCGGTGCCTGCAGTGCCACCGGTCCAGCCCCCAGCGCATTGAGCAGCCCATAGGACACGGCGGCTTGACGTGAGCCCTTCAGTTCGCGCATGGATTGGGCCACTCGCCGCAGTCGCGCCACCGGATTGGATTCTCCGATTGGCAGATCCAGAAATACCAGGCCGAAGTGATTGCCCAACTCCCTGGCGCGTTCGCGCGGACGAAGGTTGACCGGCACGCTCGCTCGAATCTGCAGGGAGGCGGGCACCTCTCCGGCTTCGGCCAGATGCTGATGCAAAGCCCCCGTGACAGCGGCGAGCAACACGTCGTTGACGGTGCAGCCCAAGGCCTTCCCCAGTGCCTTGACTTCATCGAGCGGTATCGGGTCACACCAGGCCACCCGTTTGCGGACACCCAACTCCTGCCGAAGTGCCGTCGGTGGATCATCCGGCAGCGTCAGCGAGTGCAACAACTCTCGCAGCATGCCGGTGCTCTCTTCGGCGCCGTGCAAAGCCATCTGACTCAATCGACTCATTGCGTCGGTCGGATGCAGCGCCCATTCGCCCAACAATCGCACCAACTGCTCTGACGCTGCCGCAACATGCTCGATTCCCTCTCTGGCAGGCGCCAACCAGCGCTCCCACAGCGGTGGCTCGGCCTGTTTCGAAGCATTGGAGCGTCGCCGGGACCGCGCAGCGTCGCTGTCGGTCAGCGACAGCATCACCTGAACCATCGCCATGCCGTCGGCATAGCAGTGATGCAGCCTGCAGATGATCGCACTGCCGCCGGCATACTCGTCCACCAGATGAAACTGCCAACGCGGTTTGCTCGGATCCAGCGGCGTACTGGCCAGCTGACTGACCAGTTCTTCCAGTTCCGCTCGACCACCTGGTCGCGGCAAGCCTGTTCGACGAACGTGCCAATCCAGATCAAATTCCGGGTCGGTCTCCCACCAGGCCTGATGCCCATCGTCGACGGCGCGCTGGCGAAAGCGGCGGTAGGCGAGAAAGCGGTCGGCCAGACACGCCTTCAGTGCTTCGATCGACAGCGTCCCCGCCAGACCGATAACGCCGGTAATCATCATCAGATTGGTTGAGCGTTCCATGCGCAGCCAGGCCGTGTCGACCTTGCTCATGGGCTCGCGCCTGGCAAATAGTTGCAGCATCACATGCCCCCCGCAGGTGGCCTGATGTTCGCACGATCCAGAATTCGAAAGCACGCTGGGCAGCAGCGGATTCGTGCTGTCCAGGTGGACGTCGGCACCGAATGTGCCGACAAATTTGGTCGGGGCGGGGAGATTCGAACTCCCGACCCCCACAACCCCATTGTGGTGCGCTACCAGGCTGCGCTACGCCCCGACCGGAACCCCGCATTATTACCGATGCGCGACGGTCTTGGAATAGCTAAGCGTTTCGAAGCCGTCCGTCGGGAGAGGTTTCAGATCGTCAGGCACCACCACGATCAAGCGGAGATGGTCGGTACGCGCGTCCATCACCCGCATTCGACGATCAGCTACGCCTCAAGCAAATGCAACACCTGCTCGAGCTCGATACGCAGCTCACGCACCAGATCAACCGAGGCCTCGCCGCCGGAAGCCGCATTGCGAGACTCACCCTCCAGGCGCTGACGGGCCCCACCAATGGTGAAGCCCTGTTCATACAGAAGGTTGCGGATCTGACGGATCATCAACACGTCATGGCGCTGATAGTAACGCCGGTTGCCGCGGCGCTTGACCGGCTTCAGGCCAGGGAACTCCTGCTCCCAATAGCGCAGCACGTGCGGTTTGACCGCGCACAAATCGCTGACCTCACCAATGGTGAAGTAGCGCTTCGCCGGGATCGGCGGCAGTTCGCTGTTACTGCCCGGATCCAGCATGCGATTCCACCCGCGCCTTGAGCTTCAAGCCTGGTCTAAAGGTCACCACGCGCCGAGCCGAAATCGGAATCTCCTCGCCAGTCTTGGGATTGCGGCCGGGGCGCTCGTTCTTCTGCCGCAGGTCGAAGTTGCCGAAGCCCGACAGCTTGACCGCGTCGCCCTGCTCCAACGCCGCACGCAGCGTATCGAAAAAGGCGTCGACGAAGTCTTTCGCTTCGCGCTTGTTCAGCCCCACGTCCTCAAACAGGCGACGAGCCATGTCTGCCTTCGTCAGCGCCACCTCATCCCCTCCAGGTCGCCCCCACCGAGGCCGTCAGTCTCTGCCTGATGGCATCAACCCAAGCATCGACCTCGCCCTCCGCTAGGGTGCGCGAGTCTTCTTGGAAAATCAAGCCGATAGCGAGGCTCTTTGAACCATCAGGCACACCCTGGCCCCGATAGACGTCGAACAGCCGCAGCTCGCGCAAGCTCGTCAGCGACAGCGCGGCCACTTCGCCACGAACCTCGGCGAAGTCGACGGTGTCGGCGATGATCATGGCCAGATCGCGACGAACCGACGGATAACGCGACAGCGCCGCTGGTGCAGGCGCCGATCGTGGACGCAGTGCATCCAGGGCCAGTTCACCCACAACCAGTTCGCCAGCCGCGTCCAGCTTGCGCATCAAAGCTGGGTGCAGATGCCCCACCCAGCCCACACAAACGTCGTTGTGCCACAGGTCCGCCGATCGCCCCGGATGCAGGAAGGCCTGCTCCGATCGCGTCCAACGCACCGCTGCCTGGCCCAGTTGGGTCAACAGCCCTTCGACATCGGCTTTCAGGTCATGAAAATCACCGCCGCGAGTTGGCAGGCCCCATTGCTCAGGCTGCGCCGGACCACAACTCACCAGCGCCAGGCGCTGCGATTCCTGCTCACGTTGCGGAAAGGCTCGGCCGATCTCAAACAGGCGAACGCGATCGAGCTGTCGCCGCTGATTTTCAAGCAGGGCCTGAACCAGACCGGGCAGCAAGGAGGGACGCATAGCGCCAAGGTCAGCCGAGAGTGGATTGGCCAGCAGCGCACTGGGCGGCATGGACCAGCTGTCGTACAAATCGGCGCGCCCGAAGGCCATGCACACCGCTTCACGGTAGCCCCGCGACACCAGATTGCGCGCCAACTCGCCATCACTCACCCAGAATTCCGATGGGCTGCGCAAGCTGATCTCACCACGGGGCAGGCGCGTGGGCAGTGCGTCGTAGCCGTGCACACGGATCACTTCCTCGATCAGATCCTCTTCGATTTCCAGATCGAAGCGTGGGCCCGGGGGTATCGCTCGCCAGCCCGCGTCGGTGTCTTCGACCTGCAGGCCCAGGGCCCGCAGAATGGTGCCGACGCGCGAGCGATCGATGCTCATCCCCAGCACGCGCTGCAAGCGATCGTGACGCAAACCAATGGGTGCACGGGCCGGCAGTTCTGCGGCATGAACCGCTTCGATCACCGGGCCAGCCTGACCGCCGCCAATGGCCAGCAGCAGTGCCGTCGCACGCTCCAGCGCGCGGCGCGGCAGCTCAGGATCCACGCCACGCTCGAAACGGTGAGCAGCATCGGTGTGCATGCCCAACCGGCGTGCGCGTCCTGAGATCGCAGCGGGCGCGAAGTGCGCGCTCTCCAGGAAGATGGCGCGAGTGGATTGCACCACCTTGCTGCCATTGCCCCCCATGACGCCGGCCAGCGCGACAGGCCCCTGCTGGTCAGCAATCAACAGCATGTCCGGGACCAGTTCGATCTCGCGCTCGTCCAGCAACTGCAGACGCTCACCGGCCTGGGCCAAGCGCACATCGATCGCCCCCGAGAGGCGATCGGCGGAGAAGGCGTGCAGGGGCTGACCCAGCTCCAGCATCACATAGTTGGTGACGTCGACCAGCGCATTGATCGGCCTCAGGCCACATTGGCGCAACCGCCGCTGCATCCAGTCCGGGCTGGTCAGCGTGGCGTCCAGACCCTCGATGAATCGGCCACAGTAGCGGGGACAGGCGGGTCCCGCCTGCAGACGAATCTCAATCTGTCGCTCCAGGCTCGCCGGCACCGGATCGACCGACGGCCCCTCGACTGGCGCGCCGTACAGCGCACCCAGATCGCGTGCCACCCCGGCCAGGCTCAGACAGTCACCCCGGTTGGGCGTGATCGACAACTCGACCACGGTGTCCGGATAGCCCAGCAACTGGTCCAGCGGCGTCCCGGGTACCGCGTCGGCGGGTAGTTCCAGCAGACCGTCATGCTCTTCCGACAGCCCCAGTTCCCGAGCCGAGCAGAGCATGCCGGCCGACTCCACCCCACGCAGCTTGGCGCGACGTATCTGAGTACCGTCAGGCAGGCTCCGACCCACGCCGATCAGTGGCACACGCAGGCCCGCCCGCGCGTTCGGCGCACCACAAACGATCTGCAAGCGCTCGTCGCCACCGGCATTGACCTGACAGACGCGCAATCGATCAGCATCCGGGTGCGGCTCGCATTGCTCGATCAATGCGACCACCAGTTGGTCGAGACCCACACCCTGCGCCTCGATTTCCTCGACTTCCAGCCCAGCCATCGTCAGCCGGTGCAGCAAGTCCGCTTCGTCGGCCTCAATGGTCAGCCACTCGCGCAGCCAGGACAGCGGGAAACGCATCGTCGAACTCCTTCAGATCGGGTGTCGCTGCGCGCGCCAGGCGTCGCAGCCGCGCGCGTGCTACTGAAACTGGCCGAGGAAGCGCCAGTCGTTCTCGAAGAAGGCACGCAGGTCCGTCACGCCATAGCGCAGCATCGCGAAGCGCTCCACGCCCATGCCAAAGGCGAAGCCCGTGTAGCGCTCGGGGTCGATACCGCAGTTGCGCAGCACATTCGGATGGACCATGCCGCAGCCCAGCACTTCCAGCCAACGATCGCCCCAGCGGATGTCCACTTCCGCCGACGGTTCGGTGAAGGGGAAGAAGGAGGGGCGGAAGCGCATCTCAAAGTCCCGCTCAAAGAAGGCGGCGACAAACTGAGTCAACGTGCCCTTGAGATCGGCGAAGCTGATGTCTTCTGCGACGACAAAGCCTTCCACCTGATGGAACATCGGCGAGTGGGTCTGGTCGCTGTCGCTACGGTAAACCTTGCCAGCCGCGACGACGCGCAGCGGCGGTTTGGCATTGGCCATCGCCCGAATCTGCACCGGCGAGGTGTGCGTGCGCAGCAGGCGGCCATCGGGAAAATAAAAGGTGTCGTGCATCGCCCGGGCTGGGTGATGCGGCGGGAAGTTCAGCGCCTCGAAGTTGTGCCAGTCATCCTCGATCTCCGGGCCGTCGGCCGAGACGTAACCGAGTTGTCCGAACAGCGTGGTGATCCGTTCCAGGGTGCGGCTGATCGGGTGACGTACGCCATAGACCTCGCCGCGGCCCGGCAGGCTGATGTCGATGCGCTCACCAGCCAGTCGGCGATTGAGCTGCTCTGCCTGCAGGGCCTCACGTCGCTCGGTCAACGCCTGCAGCAACGCCTGCTTGTCCAGATTGATGAGTTCGCCCTGGGCCTTGCGTTGCTCGGGTGCCAGCTTGCCCAAACCCTTGAGCTGTTCGGTCAGTCGCCCCTGCTTGCCTAGCCAGCTGACGCGTAGCGCCTCCAGTTCGTCCAGGCCTGGCGCCGCTGCAATCGCCGCCAAGGCGGTCGTGATCTCTGCCCTGTCCATCCCGCTCACCGTTGCTGTCCTCCGAGATCGCCACTGTCACGGTTCGCGACAGCGGGTCCCCAGACGAAAGACCCGGCTGGGTGCCGGGTCTCTCGATCCACCTGTGCGTCAGACCTGCGGTCAGGCAGCCTGCGCTTGCTTGGCTCGATCAGCCAGTTGCCGGAAAGCGTCCATGTCATGGACGGCAATGTCGGCCAGCACCTTGCGATCGATCGCCACGCCGGCCTTCTTCAGGCCATTGATCAGGCGGCTGTAGGACAGGTCACACATCCGCGCGGCGGCGTTGATGCGGACAATCCACAGCGAACGGTAGTCGCGCTTCTTGCGCTTGCGGCCGATGTAGGCGTATTGCGCTGCCTTGGTGACCGCCTGCTTGGCGACTCGGAACACCTTGCGACGGGCATTGTAATAACCCTTCGCGCGGGAAATGACTTTCTTGTGTCGACGACGCGCGACGACACCACGCTTGACTCGTGCCATGGTTCTTCCTCCTGATCAGGCGTAGGGCAGCATGCGGGCAACGCCGCGCTGATCGACCTTGGCCACCGCATTGGCGGCCCGCAAGCGACGCTTACGCTTGGTCGACTTCTTGGTCAGGATGTGGCTCTTGAACGCATGGCCGCACTTGAAGCGACCCGAACCGGTTTTGCGGAAGCGCTTGGCCGCTCCGCGGTTACTCTTGATTTTAGGCATGACGGATTCCTTACCATCGTTATGGCCGAGCCAGTGACCGCTCGCGCGGTGCTTTCCATCCATACTGACGTCGGTGATTCTCCGGGCACTCAGTCCCGGTTCCTGCACGCTGATCAGCGCTTTTTGGGCGCGATCATCATGTTCATCACGCGGCCTTCCATGCGTGGCCGCTGTTCGATCGTGGCCAACTCGGCCAGATCCTGTTCCAGTCGCTGCAGCATCGCCAGCCCCAGTTCCTGATGCGCCATCTCGCGCCCGCGGAACCTCAGGTTCACTTTCACCCGATCACCGTCCTCGATGAACCGGACGATGGCCCGAAGCTTGACCTGATAGTCAGCCTCTTCGGTGCCCGGCCGGAATTTCATCTCCTTGACCTGGGTCTGCTTCTGCTTTTTCTTTGCCGCGTTCGCCTTCTTCTGCAGATCGAATCGGTACTTGCCGAAATCCATGATCCGGCACACCGGTGGCTCTGCGTTGGGCTGGATCTCGACCAGATCCAGGCCGGCATCCCCTGCCATCTGCAAAGCCTCGTCGCGCGAGAGGATCCCCACCTGCTCTCCGTCGGCACCGATAACCCGGACCTGCGGAACACGGATGTCCTCGTTGCGACGCGTCTGACGATCGTTCGATGAGATAAGCGTATCCTCCAAATAATAACGACGGCCGGTTTCCCGGCCGCCCGAATCAGCGCAGTTCGGTCACGTCGGCGCGCAAGCGATCGGCAAATGCCGACAACGCCATCACACCCAGATCTTCCCCAGTACGGCTGCGCACGGCCACGCTGCCCGAATCCCTTTCGCGGTCACCCACGACCAGCAGGTAAGGCACTCGCTGCATGCTGTGTTCGCGGATTTTATAGCCGACCTTTTCATTCCTCAAGTCGGCCTCGACACGGAAGCCTTGCGCCTGCAGGGACTTAGCGGCCGTCGCGGCGTACTCGGCCTGCGCATCGGTGATGTTGGTCACCACCGCCTGCACCGGCGCCAACCAGGCCGGGAACGCGCCAGCATGATGCTCGATCAGAATCCCGAGGAAGCGCTCCAGCGAACCGACGATTGCACGATGCAGCATCACCGGGTGATGACGAGCGTTGTCCTCACCGACATATTCGGCGCCGAGCCGCTCGGCCATCATGAAATCGACCTGCATGGTGCCGCACTGCCAGGAGCGACCGATCGAATCACGCATGTGATACTCGATCTTCGGTCCGTAGAAGGCCCCCTCACCCGGCAGTTCCTCCCATTCCACATCGCAGCTGCGCAGCGCCGCACGCAGCGCATCTTCGGCCTTGTCCCAGACTTCATCGGCGCCGATGCGCTTGTCCGGACGCAGCGCCAGCTTGATCGCGATGTTCTCGAAACCGAAGTCGCGATAGACCTGCAGCGCCTGGCGGTGGAAGGCCACCACTTCGGCCTCGACCTGCTCGGGTGTGCAGAACACGTGACCATCGTCCTGGGTGAAGGCGCGCACGCGCATCAGCCCATGCAGAGCACCTGAGGGCTCATTGCGGTGACAGGAGCCAAACTCGCCAAAGCGCAGCGGCAGATCGCGGTAGCTGTGCAGCCCCGTCTTGAAGATCTGCACGTGGCCAGGACAGTTCATCGGCTTCAGCGCGTACTCGCGATTCTCCGAGGCCGTGAAGAACATGTTCTCGTGGTAGTTGTCCCAGTGCCCGGACTGCTGCCACAGGCTCACGTCCAGGATCGACGGGCAACGCACTTCCTTGTAGCCGCCATCCTTGTAGACCCGGCGCATGTGCTGCTCGACCTGCTGCCACAGCTGCCAGCCCTTCGGGTGCCAGAACACCATGCCCGGCGCCATGTCCTGCATGTGGAACAGCTGCAGTTGCTTGCCGACGCGGCGGTGATCCCGCTTCTCGGCCTCTTCCAGCTGATGCAGATAGGCGTCCAGATCCTTCTGATTCAGCCAGGCCGTGCCGTAGACGCGTTGCAGCATCTCGTTGCGTGAGTCGCCGCGCCAGTAGGCACCGGCCACCTTGAGCAACTTGAAGGCCTTCAACCGCCCCGTGTCGGGCACGTGCGGGCCGCGGCACAGATCGATGAACTCGCCCTGCGCGTAGAGGCTCAGATCTTCATTGGCCGGGATGCTCTCGATGATTTCGGCCTTGTAGACCTCACCCTTGTCGCGGAAGAAGCGCACCGCTTCATCACGCGCCATCACCGAGCGCGCCAGCGGCATCTTCTGCTCCGACAGCTTGCGCATCTCGACTTCGATGGCCGCCAGGTCGTCGGGCGTGAAGGCCCGCTCGTAGGCGAAGTCGTAGTAGAAGCCGTTGTCGACCACCGGTCCGATCGTCACCTGCGCACCCGGGAACAGACGCTGCGTCGCCTGCGCGAGCAAATGCGCGGTCGAGTGACGAATGATGTCGAGCGCATCGGGATGCTTCTCGGTCACCAGCTCCAGCTGTACGTCGCGGTCGAGCGTGTGACTGAGATCGACCAGGCGGCCGTCCACCTTGCCGGCCAGCGCGGCCTTGGCCAAACCGGGCCCGATATCGGCAGCCACGGCGCCAACCGACAGGGGCTGTTCGTAGGCTCGGATCGAGCCGTCAGGAAGCTTGATGTTGATCATGAGTGCGGGTCCTGCAGATCGTGCGCAGATCTCCGGGCACAAAAAAAGGCGCCGAGCGCCTTGTGCTCCGGCATGGGGAATTCGGTCAGATGCCGGTAGTCCGCATGTCCCACACTCCTGCCTGCCGTCAGACTTCACTTCGTGGTGGGCGCGACAGGGATCGAACCTGTGACCCCTACCATGTCAAGGTAGTGCTCTACCGCTGAGCTACGCGCCCCGAAGAGCCCAGCAGTGTACTGATTTCATGAGCGACGTACAAGCACTGATTGCGTTCGCGCGCCGACCAATCAAACGATTCCCTCGCCCTGTCCACCCACGACGATGTCGGCCGGCGGCAGTCCGGCACGGTGCCGAGCCCAGGCCAGGCTCAGGCCACGACAGAAATCGGCGCCGAAACGGGCCTGGTCGAACAGCGGACTGGAAGCCTTGCGCGCCGCCAGCTTGCCCCGCAACTCGGCCAGCAAGTCCGGACTGCGTGCGATCAGGATGGCCAGGTCGATGTAGCGCTCACGGCTGTCGGCGAGCAATTCGTCCATCCCCAGGCTGCGCAACTGGCTGCCAGCAATGCGGGCACCCAGGCTGCGGCCGACGCGACTGATCACCGGCAAGCCGGCCCATAGCGCATCGGCACCGCTGGCACGCGCGCCGCTGGGCCAGGTATCCAGATACAGATCGGCATGGCGCAACAACTGCAGTCGCTCGTTGTCGTCGTTCCAGTTGAGGAAACACAGCCGCTCGGCATCCAGACCAGTTCGCGTCAGCGTCTCGCGCAAACGGCTGTCTGCGGCAGCCAACGCCGGAGTGCTGTACAGGCACAGCGTGCTGTCCGGCACTTCACGGAGGATCTCCAGCCAGGCCTGCCACAAGTCGGGATGCAACTTCTCGCGCCCGCCCAGATTCATGAACAGAAAGCCGCCAGCGGGCAGTCCGACGCTGACGCGGGACGCCAGCTGCGACAGCACCGGCGTGCGGTCCGCCGGCAAGTGACAGTGGGGCAACTGCAGCCAGTGTTCGCTGTAGTAGTCCCGTTCGGGCGCGATCAGCACCCCCGGATCACCGATGAGATAGTCGATCCACGGTGCGCCCGAGCTGCCGCCATGACCCAACCACGCCAATTGCAGGGCTGCCGGCCGTAGCGCCAGCGCCGCCGACAGCGCACCTTCGGTCCAGCCACCGGCATCGATCAACAGATCCACGCCCTGATCGATGAGCTGATGCGCCAATCGGTGATGATCCCAGCCAGTGATATCGAATCGAGCGCCACAACCCGGCAGATCGGCGTTCAGCAACTCGGCTGCCGTGGCCTGATCGGTGTAGAGCAGCCAGCCAGCCTGGACCGGATCAAGTTGCGCCAGCAATCCCGCCAACTGGCGGCGGAAGGCCCGCGCCGCCTGGCCGATCCACAACAGCGCCACCCGCGGCTGTTCCGGCAGCGTTCTCGACGGACGGGCAATGCCGTCCGGGTAATCGCGCCGAAGCGCTCGCAGCAGCTGCTCGGCCTGCTGTTCGCCCGCCTGTCGCTGCAGACCGGGATCATCACGATCCAGGCCCGGCAGATCCACTGGCAAGCCCGGAATGCCGGTGGATATGGCGTCGCGCAGTGCGCCAAGCAGGGACCCCAGCCCATCCCAGCGCGACAAGCGCAACCGCAACTGCAGCGCATTGGCCAGGGCGCCATAGTGGTGCCGGTCCTGGGCATAGGCCAGATCAAACTGATCACAGGCCTCTTCCAGGCGGTCCTGACCCTGCAGGGCCAGTCCCAGCTGATAACGACTGGCGGGCCGCTCGGGTGCAACCAGCAGGGCCTTGCGCAGCGCGTCCTCGGCCTCGCTGTACAGCTGCAGATCCAGCGCCACTTCGGCACGCGACTGCCACGCCGCCGCCAGTTCGGGTTTGAGCTGGCTGGCCTGGCGCAGCAGGCTGAGGGCCTCCTGAGCTCGACCCAACTGGCGCATCACATTGGCCAGTTTGATCAGATGGGCCGCATCCGGCAGCAGTTCCACGGCCCGGCGCAGGGCCTTCTCGGCGCGATCGAGTCGACCGACCAATTGCTCCAGGCTGCCAAGCTGGGCCCAAGCCACCGCATCGGTGGCATCGATCTCGGTCACCCGGCGACTGGCCACCAGGGCATCGTCCATGCGCCCGGCACTGACCGCCAGACGCAGCTGCGTCCGCCACAAACCGATGTCATCGGGACGGTCACGCAGCATGCTGGCCAGCATCCGCTGCGCCTCGGCCTGGCGGCCGCCGGCGATCAATCGCTGCAGTGGCTCGTGCTGCGTCATCGAGTGGCCGGGCCGCAGCCTCAGCTGCGCTCCAGCTCAGCCAGTTGCGCCGCGTGCAGTTCCTGCAGCAATGGCTCAATGACCTGATCCATGTCGCCCTGCATGATCTCCTCCAGCCGGTACAGCGTGAGATTGATGCGGTGGTCGGTCAAGCGACCCTGCGGAAAGTTGTAGGTACGAATACGCTGTGAGCGATCACCCGAGCCCACCTGCAGCTTGCGCAGGGCACTCTGCTCGGCGGTTTGCCGATCCCGCTCCACGTCCGTCAGCCGCGCTTTCAACAGGGACATCGCCCGGGCCCGGTTCTTGTGCTGGCTGCGCTCGTCCTGGCATTCCACCACCATGCCGCTGGGCAAATGGGTGATGCGGATGGCCGAGTCGGTCTTGTTGACGTGCTGACCACCGGCACCACTGGCCCGGAAGGTGTCGATCTTCAGATCGGCCGGATTGAGGTCGATGTCATCCACTTCGTCCAGTTCCGGCAGGATGGCTACGGTGCAGGCGGAGGTATGAATGCGCCCCTGCGCCTCGGTCGCCGGTACGCGTTGGACGCGATGGGTGCCCGATTCGAACTTCAGTCGCGAGTAGGCACCCTGCCCTTCGATCCGCGCGATCACTTCGCGATAGCCACCGTGCTCGCCGGCCGACTCGGACAGGATCTCCACCTGCCAGCGCTGCGCATCGGCATAGCGGCTGTACATGCGGAACAGATCGCCGGCGAAGATGGCCGCCTCATCGCCACCGGTACCGGCTCGAATCTCCAGAAAGATATTGTGCTCGTCGCGCGGATCGCGCGGCAGCAACAGCGTGAGCAAGCGCTGTTCTGCCTGATCAACCTCGCCTTCCAGCCGCTGCAGCTCTTCCGAAGCCATGTCGGCCAGTTCGGGATCGTCGGCCAGCATCTCGGCCGTCGCATTGCGCTCACCGCCCAGCCGGTCGAGCTCGGCCAGGGTCTGCACAAAATCTTCCAGCTGGGCGTACTCGCGACCCAGCGCGGCCATGCGCTCGGGGCTCAGACCTGGCTCGCCCAGCAGCAGACCCAACTCCTCGTGGCGGGCCTTGAGCGTCTGCAGACGCCGTTCCAACGCTGGACTCATGCCAGATCATCCTTGTCGTGGCCGGGATATAGACGCTGCAACAGGCCGAGCAATTCCTGGTCTCCCTGCTCGGCCGCCTCGCGCAGCAGGCGTGTGGGTCCGTGCAGCAGCTTGTTGGTCAGCCCATGCGCCAGCTGCTGCAATACGGCATCGGCCGGGGCGCCCTGCGCCAGTTGCGCCAGGGCCCGCTGCAGTTGCTGTTGCTGCAGCAGCTCACCGTGGCGGCGCAAACGCCGAACCGCATCCACCGATCCCTGCGCCCGCCACCAGCTCATGAACTCGCCGACCTGATCGCTGACCAGGGTCTCGGCCAGCAGGGCCGCGTCGCGGCGGCGATCCTGCCCTTCCTCGACCACCTGGGCCAGGTCATCGAGCGCATACAGATAAACATCCGACAGCTCACCCACCGCCGGGTCGACGTTGCGCGGCACGCTCAGATCGGCCACGAACAGCGGACGGTGCCGACGCTGCCGAAAGGCACGCTGCACCATCGCTAGCGTGACCAGCGGCGTGCTCGCATGGGTGGCCACGAACAGCACATCGGCGTCGACCAGCATCGACTCCAGCCCGGACAACTCCGCCGCACTGGCACCCAGACGGGCAGCCAGCTGACTGGCGCGCTCCAGCGTGCGATTGACCACCAGCATGTCCTGCACGCCTCGCGATTGCAGATGGCGCCCGGCCAGTTCGATCGTCTCGCCGGCACCCAGCAGCACCACCCGCCGACGGGGCAGCTGATCGAACACCCGCTGCAACAGCCGCACGGCTGCGTAGGCAACACTGACCGGGTTCTCGCCCAGCGCCGTTTCACTGCGGACCTGCTTGGCCACCGCAAAGCTGCGCTGGAACAACCGATCCAGCGCCGGCGACAGCGTTTGCGCTTCACGGGCCAGCCGATGGGCATCTTTCAGCTGACCCAGGATCTGCGGCTCACCCAGCACCATCGAATCCAGCCCGGTGGCGACGCGAAACAGATGCCGCACCGCATCGGCATCGACGTGCCGATACAGCGCCGAATCCAGTTGGCGTCGCTCCAGTGCCCGCTGCCGCAGCCACCATTCCTGCAGCAGCGTCGGACTGTCACGGTCGCCGGACAGGTACAGCTCGGTGCGATTGCAGGTACTGACCAGGGCGGCCGCCTCGATGGCGCCGGCTGCACACAGGTCCTGCAGGGCCACAGCGGCATGCTCGGGCGGAAAGGCCGCACGCTCACGCAACGCCAGTGGCGCCGTGACGTGGTTGAGACCGACGGCGAGTAGCGCCATATCCGATCCGGCTTTCCGGGCAAGTCAATCGCGGGATTGTGCAGACCGCAGCGTTCGGGGATCAAGCGACCCTGCCGCGACAAGGCCGTGCAGCACGCAAGGATTGTTCAGCCGAGCCGCGCCCGGGGCAGGCTAAACTGGGGGGATCAAGGAGATTGCCGATGAATGTCTGTCGCCTGGCGCTGAGTGTCGCCACCGCCCTGTTGCTGACCCAACCGGTCTGGGCTGACGCCCTCGATGACGACCCCTTGCTGTCGGCGATGGCGGCCGAGTTTGCGCTGCAGGAAGGCGAGACCGAGGCCGCCGCCGGCCACTACAGTCAGGCTGTCGACACCATCACCGACCCCGAATGGCTGGAACGGGCGACGCTGGTGGCGCTGCACGCGCGCGCCTTCGATGACGCCTATCGCATCGCCAGTCGCTGGCTGGAAGTCAGCGAGGGCGATTTGCGCGCCCGCCAGGCGCTGGCCTGGGTCGGCATTGCCGAAGGTCGCATCCAGCGCACGGTGGAGCAATTGCAGGCGCTCATTGAAGCGCCCGGGCTGGAAGGTGATCGACTCGCCGTGCAGGTGCTGCTCACCCGTGAGGCCAAGGCCCACCTGGCGCCGGTCCTGGCGGTCATGCAGGAACAACAGCTGTTGGCCAGCGCCGATCCGGACAGTTTCAGCTTTGTGCCCGCACTGCTGGCGGTGAACCAGGACGAGGACGCCATGCGAGTGGCCGAAGGCGACCTGCAGGACCATCCTAACAGCGCCGCGGCGTGGCGCTGGCGGGCACAGGCGCATCTGGCGGCGGACAACCAGAGCGCAGCCGAGAGTGACTTCGCCGAAGCCATCAAGCGGGCACCGGACAATGCCGACTGGCGTTACGCCTATGCCGGGCTGCTCGACCGCCGGCAGGACTACGCCAAGCTGCTGAAGGTGCTCGCCGATGCGCCGATACAGGACGATGCATTGCTGGCGGCGCGCATCGGCTACGCTGCCAAGGCCGACGATGCCAAGGCGCTGAAGCAGCTGGCGCGGGAACTGAATCGTCGCAGCGAGGCCGAGTTGCCGCGCCGATCGGTCTACCTGGGTCAGGTGGCCGAGCTGCGCGAACGCTGGGACGAAGCGCTGCAGTGGTACGGGCAGATTCCACGCGACAGTGAGGACTACCCCGATTCACGCATTCGCATGGCCGTGGTGCACAGCCGCCAGGAATCCGATCTGCGCCGGGCGCGCGCGGTGCTGGCGGAACTGCGTGAGAACAGCAACGACAGCGACCGTCGGGTCGATGCGTGGCTGTTGGAAACCGAATTGTTGCTCGAGCAGCAGCGTGGCGAAGACGCCGAGGAGGTTTTCGGCATGGCGCTGGCGGAGCATCCCCTGGATCTGCGGCTGATCTACGCACGCGCGCTGGCACGCGTGGCTGCCGATGATCTGGTTGGTGCGGAAGCCGATCTGCGGCGCATCATTTCGCTCGATCCGGAAAATTCCCAGGCCCTCAATGCCTTGGGCTACACGCTGGCCGACCGCACCGATCGCCACAGTGAAGCGCTCGAACTGATCGAGCAGGCCTTGACCCTGGCACCGGAGGAGAGCGCCATCCTCGACAGCATGGGCTGGGTGAAGTATCGCCTGGGTTCGCCGGAGGAAGCCGTGGGCTATCTGGAGCGAGCCTACGCCGCGGCCGATGACGCGGAGATCGCGGCGCACTACGGCGAGGTGCTGTGGGCGCTTGGCCGTCGCGATGAAGCCCGAGCCGTCTGGGACAAGGCGCTGCAGGCCGACCCCGAAGACGCGCTGTTGCTGGAAACGATGCAGCGCATGGCCGGTCAGGAGTGAGGCGACGGCAACTGCTGTTGACCGGCGCCGCCACGCTGCTGGCCGCCTGCCACGGCGCCCGCACGATCCGTCCACTGGCCACCCGCTCGGCACCGCCGACCGATCATGAGTTGCTGGTGTTGCCGCTGCAGCGTTTCGCTTTCGAGGCGCGCGCAGCCGTCTCCGACGGTCAGGAGGGCGGCAGCGGCCAGTTGCATTGGCAACAGAGTCCCGGCCATGTGCATTTGCGCTTCAGTGCCGGACTGGCCAATCGCGGCTTCGAGTTGCGCGGCACCCCGCATGGCGCCGAGCTGATTGAATCCAGTGGGCATACCGAGCGGGCGGACGACATCGATCAGCTGCTGCGGCAGGCCTGGGATGTGCAGGTACCGCTGCAGGCGCTGGGCTATTGGCTGCGTGGCGCCCGTGAGCCCGAGCAGTTCGGCTCACTCGCATTGGATGAAGAGGGCCGGCCAAGGCAACTGCAACAGCACGGCTGGACCGTCGACTATCTGCGCTGGCAGGCGGCCAGCGATCTGGCCCCTAGCCTGCCCACCAAGCTGTATGCCCAACGCGAGCGGCAATGGGTGCGGCTGGCGATCCGCAACTGGGACCTGTCCGCAGCCGACTGATCGACCCACCTACCGAGCGCACCGTCCGCCCACGCCTCAATAGTGCGGTGGTGGTGGCTCCTCGCCGGGGTCATGCGCCAGCAGGCCGCGCAGTCCCTCCAGTTGCCCGCTGGCCCGCCGCAATTCCTCGCGCAGCAACGCCACGGTGCGGTGCAGGACGGCGACATCCTTGTTCAGGGTGCCGAGCAAGTCCTCCTGAAAGGCCACGCGGACCTCCAGTTCCTCGATGCGATCGAGCAGATCAGGGCCTTGCTGCGGGCTGATGTCGGCTGGGGTCATCCGCGAATCCATGGATCAGAAGGCCGGCTTGTTCGGCTCGGCATCGTAGCGCTCGATCGCCTCGATGATCTCGCGCTTGGCTTCGTCCGGACCGCCCCAGCCCTCGATATTGACCCACTTGCCTGGCTCCAGATCCTTGTAATGGGCGAAGAAATGGGCGATGCGGTCGAGCAATTCGTCCGGCAACTGGCGGACGCTTTCGATGTTGCGATACAGCATCGTCACCTTGTTGATGGGCACCGCCACGACCTTGGCGTCGCTGCCGGCCTCATCGGTCATCTTCAGAACCCCCACCGGCCGGCAGCGCACCACCGAACCCGGGATCAGCGGCACCGGCATCACGACCAGCAGGTCTACCGGGTCGCCATCGCCACACAGCGTATTGGGCATATAGCCATAGTTGGTGGGATAGCGCATGGCCGTGTTCAGCACGCGATCGACAAAGATCGCGCCGGAGTCCTTGTCCACTTCGTACTTGACCGCCTCGCCATCGAGCGGAATCTCGATCACGGCGTTGATGTCGTTGGGAACATCCCGTCCGCGGGACACATTACCCAGGCCCATCGGTGTCTCTCCAGCTTCCTGCCAAGGCGCCTAGTTTAGCCCGCAATGGGACCCTCCCCGCAGCGGGCTTGCTGCGACATTGGTCGCGTCCGAACCCATCTAAAAATGTGAAGGGCGCGCGAGAATCCGGCCAAAAGCGCGGAATACTTGGCGATTTTTGAATAGTCACGCTTTGTAACGGTCCCAATCGACACGCTGCTCGCGTTATACCGGGCAGCAACGATGAGGAGACCATCCCAATGCGCAAGTCGATCGCCCTGCTGACCCTGCTCGCCGCCCTGCTGGCGAACCCGCTGCTGGCCGCCGGCACTCTGACCCCGGGCAGCAACGTCGTTCTCGAAGGCAAGGTGACCGAAGTGGTCAGCCACGATGCCTTCTGGCTCGATCGCGCCGGCACCCGCGTGCTGGTCTATCAAAGCACCTTCCCCCGCAAGGCCCTGCGCGTTGGTCAGCAACTTCGGGTCAGCGGCCGCGTCAGTGATGACTGGATGCGCCTGACCAACTTCGAGGTCGACGCCCACCAGATCGAAAACCAGGGCGCGACGCTCACGGCCGGTGCTCGCTGAGCCTCGCACCCCGCCCCCCATCCACAGACCTCAGCAACCACCCGCCAGCATGAATGATTCGAGCATTCACACGATGCGGTGACGTCATTCTGGTCGGCTTGATTGCGATCTGCGGTTTCCCAGTTTCAGGAGTTCCAACGCCATGCGCACCACCCTCTTCTGCCTGAGTCTGCTCGCAGCCTCGCTGTCCACGCCGACCTGGGCCACCGCCAGCGATGACCTGGCGCCCGGCAGCGACGTCGTGTTGGAAGGCAAGGTCGTCGAAGTGGTCAGCCATGACACCTTCTGGCTGGACCACGACGGCACCCGCGTGCTCGTGTACCAAAGCACCGTCCGCAAGCCGCTGAGCGTCGGGCAGACCCTCAAGGTCAGCGGCCGGGTCAGCGATGACTGGATGCGGCTGGCCGACTACGAGCTCGAAGCTCGGCAGATCGAAAACTGAGTCCGCCGAGCCTCACCTGATGCAGTCGATTCTGACTGCCGCGCGCTACGCCTTCCCAGCCAGCATCTGATCCTCCTGCGCCGCCAGTTGCATGTCGCGCTGCCGGCGTTTTTCGTCGCGTGACATCAGCCACCAGGCGATGAAGGCGGCGATGGAGACGGCCAGGATCAGCAGCGTGGCCAGCGCGTTGATCTTCGGGCTCACGCCCAGCCGCACCGACGAGAACACCTTCATCGGCAAGGTCGTGGACGAGGGGCCGGAGACGAAGCTGGCGATGACCAGATCGTCCAGCGACAACGTGAAGGCCAGCAGCCAGCCGGAGATCAAGGCCGGGGCGATGATCGGCAGGGTGATCACGAAGAACACCTTGAGCCGGTTGGCGCCCAGGTCCATCGCCGCCTCTTCCAGCGAACGGTCCAGTTCGGACAGACGCGAGGAGACCACCACGGTGACGAAGGCCATGCAGAAGGTCACGTGGGCGATCAGGATCGTCAGCATGCCGCGGCGCGAACCGATGCCGATGTAGTCGCCCATCGAGACGAACAGCAGCAGGATCGACAGGCCGGTGATCACCTCGGGCATGACCAGCGGTGCGGTGATCAGGCCGCTGAACAGGGTCTTGCCGGGGAAGCGCCGCATGCGGGTGGTGGCCAGCGCCGCCATCGTGCCCAGCACCACCGAGATGCAGGCGGTCAGGAAGGCGATCTGGATGCTGACCCAGGCTGCCGACATCATCTGGTCGTCCTCGAACAACTCGCCGTACCACTTGATCGAGAAGCCCGACCAGACCGTCACCAGGCGCGATTCGTTGAAGGAGTAGATCACCAGCGAGAGCATCGGCGCATACAGGAAGATGAAGCCGATGATCAGCAGCACGGTGCTGAGCTTGGGCCCGCGACGCGTCTTCATGTCAGCTTGCCCTCCATTTCCTTGGCCTGGAAGTGGTGGAAGATCATGATCGGGATCAGCAGCAGGCTGAGCATCACGATCGCCACCGCCGAGGCCACCGGCCAGTCGCGGTTGGCGAAGAACTCGCCCCACAGCGTCTTGCCGATCATCAGCGTGCTGGGTCCGCCGAGCATTTCCGGAATGACGAATTCACCCACCACCGGAATCAGCACCAGCATCGAGCCGGCCACGATGCCGGCTCGTGACAGCGGCAGCGTGATGCGCAGGAAGGCCTGCCAGGGCCGCGCGCCCAGGTCATAGGCCGCTTCCAGCAGTCGCAGGTCCAGCTTCACCAGATTGGCGTACAGCGGCAGGATCATGAAGGGCAGATAGGCGTAGACGATGCCGATGTACACCGCCAGCGGCGTGTGCAGGATCTGCAGCGGCTCATCGATGACGCCCAGCCAGATCAGGAAGTTGTTGATCAGCCCGTTGTTCTTGAGGATGCCGATCCAGGCGTAGATGCGGATCAGGAACGAGGTCCACGACGGCAGGATCACCAGCATCAGCGCCACATTGCGCGTCGATGGTGGCATCCGCGCGATCGCATAGGCCATCGGATAGCCGATCAGCAGGCAGCCCAGCGTCGAGATCACGGCGATCTTCAGCGAGCTCAGATAGGCGTTGACGTAGAGCGAGTCGCGAACCAGGAACAGATAGTTGTCGAAGTTCAGTTTCAGCGTCAGCACCGCCCCTTCCCAGCTCACCACCGGCGAATAGGGCGGCATCGCGATCAGCGCCTTGGAGAAGGAGATCTTCAGGGCGATCGCAAAGGGCACGGCGAAGAACAGCAGCATCCAGATGAAGGGCACGCCGATGACCAGCCAGCGTGGCCCGGGCAGCCGCCGGGCGATGGGGGCAAACCAGGCCGGCGCGCTCATGAGTTGAGCACCACGCCGGCCAGGTCGTGCCAGGACAGCCAGACGCGGTCGTTCCAGGTGAAACGCTCCGACGCCCAGCGCTGCGAATTGGCCACGTTGGCGAGCAGATGCTGGCCACTGACCAACTTGACGTGCAGTACCGAATGGCTGCCCAGATAGGCGATTTCCTCGATGATGCCGCTGACCTTGTTGAAGGGCTGCGCCGGCTCGTCGGCGCTGACCACCAGTTTCTCCGGTCGCAGCGCCAGCGCCACCGCCATGCCTTCGTAGCCGGTGACACCGTGGCCGACGCGAATCAGTGATTCCATCGCCGGCGAGCGGATCGTGATGTAGTCCTTCTCGTCGTCGACGATCACCCCTTCGAGCAGATTGACCTGACCGATGAACTCGGCGGTGAAGCGCGAGTTGGGCTGCTCGTAGATCTCGTCCGGCGTGCCGACCTGGCGGATCTCGCCCGCGTCCATGATGGCGATGCGATGAGCCATCGTCATCGCTTCTTCCTGGTCGTGGGTGACCATCGCGCAGGTCACGCCGAGGCGCTCGATGATGTTGACCAGTTCCAGTTGCATCTGCGAGCGCAGCTTCTTGTCCAGCGCGCCCATCGGCTCGTCCAGCAACAACAGCTTGGGGCCCTTGGCCAGGGACCGGGCCAGCGCCACCCGCTGCTGCTGGCCGCCGGAGAGCTGGTGCGGCTTGCGCTTGGCGTAGCGGCCCATCTGCACCAGCGCCAGCATCTCGGCCACCCGCTCGGCGATCTTGGCCTTGGGCAGGCCATCCTGCTTCAGGCCGAAGGCGACGTTCTGCTCCACCGTCATGTGCGGGAACAGCGCGTAGGACTGGAACATCATGTTGATGGGTCGGTCGTAGGGCGCCAGCCCGTTCATCGGCTGGCCGTCGACCATCACGGTGCCGCGGGTAGGTTGCTCGAAGCCCGCCAGCACGCGCAGCAGCGTCGACTTGCCGCAGCCCGAGGCGCCCAGCAGAGCGAAGATCTCACCCTTGCGGATGGACAGGTCGACATCATCGACGGCGACGAAGCCATCGAACTCCTTGCGCACGCCATCGAGGCGGACATAGCCCTCCTCGCCCAGCATTTCCTGCTTCTGTGTCGCGCCCGACCCCATCGGCGCAGCCGCCGCCTGCTCGCTCATCCCGACCCCCGAAATGAATCGGGGGCGAAGTCAGCCTCCGCCCCCGTAGCTTCAACAGACCCGACCGCCGCTGCTCGGCAGCGTGTCGCGGTGCGGGTCCCCGACCATCAGTCGCCTGTGCCTTACTGGCCGGTCTTCAGCGACGTCCACAGGCGCGTGTAAATGCGATCGACCTCCGGCGGCAGCACCGCAAAGGTGTAAAGCTTGGCCTTGGCCGCGTCGGAGGGATAGATGCCCGGGTCGGTGCGGATCTCTTCCTCCACCATCGGCAGCGCGGCGGCATTGCCGCTGGCATAGGCCACGTAGTTCTGAATACCGGCCATCACTTCCGGCCGCAGCAGATAGTCGATGAACAGATAGGCATCGTCGACATGACGGGCGTCTTTCGGAATGGCCAGCATGTCGAACCACATGCCGGCGCCTTCGTTCGGAATCACATAGGCCACTTCGACGCCAGCGCCGGCTTCCTCGGCCCGATCGGCCGCCTGCAGGATGTCGCCGGACCAGCCCACGGCCAGGCAGATGTCGCCATTGGCCAGGTCATTGATCAGCTGCGAGGAATGGAAGTTGGTGATGTGCGGACGGATGCTCTTGAGCAGCGCCTCGCCCTTGGCGATGACTTCCGGATCGAAGCTGTTCGGATCCTCACCCAGATAATTCAGCGCAGCCGGCACGATTTCCTGGGCGGTGTCGAGGATGGTAACACCGCAGCTGTGGAACTTGGCCAGATTCTCCGGCTTGAATACGTAGTCCCAGCTGTTGATCTCCACGTCCTCGCCAAACAGCTCCTTGGCTTTGGCCACGTTGTAGCCGATGCCGGTGGTGCCCCACAGATAGGGCACGGCGTGTGCGTTGTCGGCGTCGATCTGCGCAATCCGCTCCATCAACTGCGGATCCAGATTGCCGTAGTTCTTCAGCCGTGCCTTGTCGATGGGCTGGAACACGCCGGCCTGAATCTGCCGGCCGAGGAAGGACAGCGAGGGCACCACGATGTCGTAGCCGGTGTTGCCGGCCATCAGCTTGGCTTCCAGCACCTCGTTGGAATCGAACACGTCGTAGGTGACCTTGACATTGCTCTCTGCCTCGAACTTGGCGATGGCGTCTTCGGAAATGTAGTCGGACCAGTTGTAGACATTCAGTTCGCGCTTGGCGGGTTCGGCAGCCGGTGCGGGGGTGGCCGTGGTCGGTGCCGCGGCGTCTTCCTTCTGGCCACAACCCACGCTCAGCAGCGCGGCGGTCAGAGGCAACAACAACAAAGCTCGCATGGCAGATCCTCCTGATTGTCAGCATGGCCACCGGACCGGTCGGTCCGGCAGGTGTTTGTGTCCCGCTGGCCGCAGCGCTCCCCAGCCGGACCCGGGTTTCAGCCCAGGGCCGCCGCGGTCTGATCCAGCGTCCGACGGGTCTTGTCGACCAGTTCGTCGATCTGGCTGCGGTCGATCACCAGTGGCGGTGAAAGTAGCATGGCATCGCCGGTTGCGCGCAGGATCAGTCCATTGCGCAAGGCCAGATCCCGGCACAACCCGCCGACCCGCCCGCGATCGTCGAAATAGCGTCGGCTGGCCTTGTCGGCCACCAGTTCCAGCGCCCCGACCATGCCCACGATCCGCGCCTCGCCAACCAGCGGATGCTCGGCCAGCGCCAGCCAGCGCTCGGCCAGATAGGGCCCGGTGTCCTCGCGGATCCGCTCGAGCACCCGCTCGCTCTGCAGCAGGCGCAGATTCTCCAGCGCCACCGCGGCGCAGACCGGATGACCGGAATAGGTGTAGCCATGCGCCAGTTCGCCGCCCTGCTCGCGCAGCACGCCGGCAATGCGGTCGTTGAACATCACCCCACCCAGCGGCAGATAGCCCGAGGTCAGGCCCTTGGCGATGGTCATGATGTCCGGCTGGAAGCCGAAATGCTGACAGCCGAACCACTGCCCGGTGCGGCCGAATCCGCAGATCACCTCGTCCGCCACCAGCAGCACGTCGTACTGACGACAGATGCGCTCGATTTCCGGCCAGTAGCTGTCCGGCGGGATGAACACGCCGGCCGCACCCTGGATCGGCTCGCCGATGAAGGCGGCGACCCGCTCCGGCCCCAGTTCAAGGATCTTCGCCTCCAGCTGGCGAGCCCGGGCGAGGCCGAATGCTTCCGGCGACTGCTGGCCACCCTCGCCATACCAGTACGGCTGGTCGATGTGCACGATGTCGGGGATCGGCAGCCCGCCCTGCGCGTGCATGCCCTTCATCCCGCCCAGGCTGGCGCCGGCCATCGTCGAGCCGTGATAGCCGTTGTGGCGACCGATGATCACCGACCGTTGCGCCTGCCCCTGCACCGCCCAGAAATGCCGCACCAGCCGGACGATGGTGTCGTTCGCCTCCGAACCGGAGTTGGCGTAGAAGACGTGATTCAGATCCCCCGGCGCCAGTTCCGCCAGCTGCGCCGCCAGCCGGATCGCCGGCTCGGTGGTGCAGCCAAAGAAGCTGTTGTAGTAGGCCAGCTCGCGCATCTGCCGCGCCGCCACCTCGGCCAGCTCGGCCCGCCCATACCCCAGATTGACGCACCACAGCCCGGCGAAGGCATCCAGCAACTGGTTGCCCTCCGCATCCCAGACGTAAACCCCCTCCCCCCGCGTCAGCACCCGCGTGCCCTTCTGCGCCAACTGCGCGTTGTCACTGAAGGGGTGGAGGTGGTGGGCGGCGTCGAGGCGTTGCAGTTCAGCCAGATGCATGGTCAGTTCGCTTTTCGATGTAAGTCAGTGGGGCTCACAGCTGGCGACGAGTTCCAGTGGCCAGTTCCTGTAGCCAGTCACGCCAGCCCGTCTTGCACTGGCGACTGGAACTGGCCACTGGCAACTCAGACGTTCAGAAGCAAAAACTCCCGCTCCCAACTGCTGATCACCCGAAAGAACGTCTCATATTCCTTCTGCTTGACCGAGCTGTAGGCGCGCACAAAGCGACGGCCGAGCAGGGCTTGCAGCTCATCGCAGTCGGCCAGCAGGCTGAGGGCTTCTTCGAGGGACCGGGGCAGCTCGAAACCCAGCGCCTGGGCGTCGGTGCTCAGCGGTTCGGTGGGCATCAGGCGTTCCTTGATGCCGAGCAGGCCGCAGGCCAGCGTACCGGCCATCGCCAGATAGGGATTGGCGTCCGAGCCGGCGAAGCGGCTCTCCACCCGAGTGTTCTCGGGCTGGTCGATCGGCACGCGCAGGCCGCAGGTGCGGTTGTCGTAGCCCCACTGCACATTGATCGGCGCCACGCCTTCCTTGCTCAAGCGGCGATAACTGTTGACGTTGGGCGCGAAGAAGGCCATCGCCAGCGGGGCGTATTTCTGCAGCCCGCCCAGGTAATGCAGGAACAGCTCGCTGTGTTCGCCGTTGCGGTGGCCGACGAAGACGTTCTCGCCGGTTTCCACATCGACCAGGCTCTGGTGGATATGCATGGCGCTGCCGGGTTCGTTCTCCATCGGCTTGGCCAGGAAGGTGGCGTAGATGCCGTGACGCAGCGCCGCCTCACGCATCGTGCGCTTGAACAGGAACACCTGGTCGGCGCGCGACAGCGCATCGGCGTGCTGGAAGTTCACCTCCAGCTGCGCCGCGCCGGACTCGTGGATCAGCGTGTCCACGTCCAGTTCCATCGCCTCGGCGTAGTCATACATGTCGTCGAGGATGGGATCGAACTCGTTGACCGCGTCGATCGAATAGGACTGCCGCGCGGTTTCCGGCCGCCCGGAGCGGCCAGCCGGTGGTTGCAGCGGCAAATCCGGATCGGTGTTGCGCTGGACCAGGAAGAACTCCACCTCGGGCGCGACCACCGGTCGCACGCCCATGCCCTCGAAGGCGGCCAGCACGCGCTTGAGCACGCTGCGCGGTGCCAGTTCGTGCGGGCGCCCGTCCTTGGCATAGCAGTCGTGGATGATCTGGGCCGTCGGGTCCTGCGCCCAAGGCACCATCCGCACGGTCTCGGCGTCCGGCCGCAGGATCATGTCCGAGTCCGACGGCGAGGTGATCTCGTCGTAATCGTCCGGGTAATCGCCGGTCACCGTGGTGGCGAAAATGCCCTCGGGCAGCCGCAGACCCAGGTCATGCGAGAACTTGGCCGCCGGAATGATCTTGCCGCGCGCGTTGCCGGTCAGGTCCGGCACCAGGCACTCGACCTCGGTGATGCGCCGCTC
>JAWLAT010000006.1:0-218970 GCA_041395325.1 Lysobacterales bacterium | reverse complement strand
CCCATGGGCAGGCACTCAACATCACCTGCCAGAGCTACGCCGGACAGCTGGCGTTTGGCTTCACCGGCTGCCGCGACACCTTGCCGCACATGCAACGGTTGGCCACCTACACCGGCGAGGCGCTGGAGGAACTGGAGGCGCGGCTGCTGGGCACCGAGGTGATGCCGCCTTTCGCGGCCGACCGTAAGCCGAAAGGGAGCAAATCCAAGGGAGCGGTCCGCAAGAAGGCAGCAGTCAAGGCCAAGGTCGACAGCAAACCGAAGGGCGACAGAGCGGCGCGCAAGCGTGACCCGGAAGCGACCACCGACGCAGTCGACAAGAAGCGCAAATCTGACCGCCAACGCAGCCAGACGTCGCGCATGGCGACGAGCAAAGGGACAGTCGTCGATGAATCGACCGGGAAAGGCGTGTCGGAACGTCGATCCAGGTCGGGCAAATCGCCGGCGGAAGCCAAACCCACCAAACGTTCTGCTGGCACTTCGAAGGCGGCCAAGCCCAGCGGTCGAATTGGCACAGCCAAGGCATCCACCAAGCCCGGCCAAGCGGACGTGGCCGTAGCTGCCAAGGCGCCGGCACGCTCAGGTGCTGCCGGCCGGCGGGTCCGCGAGACCGCCGTCAAGACTGCCGCGACAACGACGCGTGGTGGTCGCAGGCAGCCGGTCAAGCCCAAACCCGTCGACAAATAGGGTGTGAGCACGAGTCGCTTGCCTGATGGCAGGCGCGATGTCAGGGTGTGACTGAGGCGCAGGGAGCATGGCCATGCACATCGTCACGGTCACGACCGAGCCCAGGAAACCGCAGAAGCCGTACCGATTGGGGCGCAATCTGGCCTCGGTCATGAGCTTTGCCGGTTGGCTGACGGCGATCATCGCCGGCGGCGCCGCCATCGCGATGCTCGTGCAGCACGGTCCTGGTGCAATGCTCGTTGTCCCCTGGCTGCTTGGCGGTCTGGCGCTGGTGCTGTTCGGCGAAGTCGCTCATGCGGTGTTCGACCTGGCCAGCGCGAACCACAGCGAGGATGAAACTGGCAAGGTCACGCGTCGGCGACAGGCCTGATCTGCGGCGTGATGCCTGCGAACCACGCGGCTACGCTCAGCGCACGTTCTATGGTGTACGGGGCAGAACCGCCTCCGAGAGTGACGAGTCCCATCGTGACAGCGGCTCGGTAGTGTACTGCGCAAGATTGGGTTCGCAGTCAAACAGTGACATCGGCGAAGGAAGTGCTGCATGCGGAATTGGCCTTGCCTGCACCGAGCTGGATTGCTCATCGCCATCGTGGTGAATGTGGCTGCCGCGCAGGTGTTTGCAGCGGAATCGGCAGCCGAGAATGCTGACGAGATCGGCATCACAGCCGGGTGCGAGACGCTGGATGCGTGCATGGACGCCTTTGTGGCCTATGGCCTTGCTCGCGAAGAACGGCGCGGTGTCGATCGGCGAGTCCGCGTCCTGGTGGAGCGCATTGTCGCCTTGTCCGGGGCTGACGAAGCACTGGTCGGTTTGCTGGTACACGAGAATGAGCGCGTCGCCGGGCTGGCCGGCTACGCACTGGCAGACACGAAGCAGATCGATCCGCGGCATTTGCCGGCAATCGAGGCGGGTCTGGACCGTGGTCTAGGTTGGCTTCCGCCCGCGTTGGCGCGCATCGGTACAGATGAGGCCGCGGCGCTGGCGGTGGCGCGTGCGCTGCAGTCGGACAGTTTTCCGGAGAACCAGGAGGGCTACGCCATCGAGTTGCTGGGCGCGAAGGCGCTGGCTCCGGTGATCGCCGCAGCGCGCTGCGAAACTCGTTGCCCGGCGCCGGAGCAGTTCTGGCGATTGGCCGAACTGCTGGCCAAAATCGGTCCGGCAGCAGGCGCGGCGACGCCAGAATTGCTGCAGATGGCTGGCGATCCCAATGCCTCGCAGGAACAGGTGGTCGGTCTGATTCGCATGATCGGCGGCATTGGTGCGGCCGCCAGGCCGTGGCAGCAGGAACTGGCAGCCTTGGCCGGCGAGCGTGCCGAACTGACGCCGGCTGTCGAGGCGGCGCTGATCGCCGTGGGTGCGGACGCCGCCGGCCTGCTGCTGGCCGAGCGCCTGCGTCGAACCAGGGAGCGAGGGCTGATCGTCGAGATAGCCGAGTTGGGCGCCGTCGCTCAGGCTGCGGCGCCCGCGCTGCTGGAGGTGCTGGATGGGGAAGATTGGCAGATGCGCTTCTCGGCCACGCGCGCGCTGGGCTATCTGGGCGAAGCCGGTGTGGCTCCGGCGCTGCAGCAGATGCTGTTTGATCCGCGAGACGTGCGTGCCAACTGGGCGGCGGCGGAGTCCTTGGGAATGCTGCGCGCGCAATCAGCCAGGGCGGATCTGCTCAAGGCCAGCGAATTCCATTGGCATCCCGGTGTCCGTATCGCGGCGCAGCGCGCTCTGATCCTGCTCGACGACGAAGCGGCGGTGCTGGCGCAGCTGAATCGATGGACCTTCTTTTCGATGGCTGATGACCGGGCCTTCGTTTGTGCCGACCTCGACATTGAGGCCATCGACGAGAGCAGCGATCGCAAACGCTACATCGACCTGCATCCAGAGCTGCTGGCAGCGCTGGCATACACGGCCACCAACGTCGGCTACGCCGTACCGGAGATGGCCGAGGCCGACGCCGATGGCATTGTCTCGGTCACCAGCGACCAACTGATTCGCCAGGAGACCCATTTCCAGACACTCCCCGACGTGGCCTTGCGGCTGGCCGGTGGGTGGATGGCCGGTACCAATCGGGGCGAATGGGTGGGTGAACTGATGTGGTTGGGGGACAACGGCGAGCGCTACGAAGTCATGCGGGAGAACGTCCAAGACATCTACCAGCTGGGTGATCGCGTGATCGCGTTGACCGGTATCGCCCACCTGATGATGAACGACGGGGTAGTGTTCGAGTTGGTGCGTGACCGCGCCACCGGTCGATGGACCAGACATCCTTGGCGGATACTCCCGGGCGCGCCCAAGGCCAGCTGGCTAAGATCGGACGGCCTCCTGCAAGTGGCGACTGTGGGTCATGGCACTCTCCTGCTCGACCAGCACGGGCAAATGAGCATGGTCGAGTGCGCTTCAAATGGGGCGCCGACGGACTCAGTCGATTGATGAACGTGCCGCCGGTGCGCCTGTGCTGCGGGCTCTGACCAGGGGGAGTGGGTAAACGGCCAGGCAGCGTGGCCGCTTCGCGCATGCTAGCCTCCGACGGGGCAACCAGGTTGGGGGCAGGGGTGTCCGAGAAGACGGGATCGACGTGTTGCCGAGTGGATCTGGACTCTGGCGACGTCTGGCGTGAGGGGGCGATCGAGCGGCTCTCTCCGCGACTGCTGAAGCTGCTGCATTATCTGGTTCAGTGCCAGGGTCAGGTGATCAGTCGCGATGCGCTGATGACGGCGGTGTGGGGCCATCTGGAGGCTGCCAGCGACGATTCGGTCAATGTGGCGGTGTCGGCGCTGCGTCGCCATCTGGGTGACAACGCCCGCGCCCCGCAGGTAATCCAGACCATTCCCAGGCGCGGCTATCGTTACACCGGCATAGGCGTGGAGTTGGTGGATCCGGGCGCATTGCAGCCCCTGGCCGAGCCTGTGCCAGCTCCGGTTGCCGTCGAGATGCCACGCACCGAGGTGCAAGCGGATTCGCGCGAGCCAGGCTCGGCCGGAGTCTATCGGTGGACCACCTGGTCCGGATTGGGCCTCATGGTGGTCGCATTGGCGCTGTGGATCACGATGCCGGATGAAACCAATCAACCGGCTGCATCCAGCGCAACGGCCGTCACGGTGGACGAATCCCCAGCAGTGGCGGTGCTGCCTTTTCTGGATCTGAGCCCGGCAGCCGACCAGGGTTATCTGGCCGACGCGCTGGTCGATCGGATCATCCACGTGCTGGCCCAGGCGCAAGGTCTGCAGGTGGCGGCGCGCACGTCCTCGTTCGCCTATCGCGATCGCACGCTCAAGATCGAGCAGATCGGTCGGGAACTGGGCGTGAGTGCGGTGCTGGAGGGCAGTGTGCTGCACCACGACGGGCAGATGCGCGTGCTGGCGCAGTTGATTGATGTCGAAAGCGGCAAGCACTTGTGGTCGCGCTCCTACGACCGCAACAGCGACGCGCTGTTCGAGGTGCAGGACGAGATTGCCAACGAGGTGGCGCGGACGCTGACCGACACGCTGCTGCCGAGTCTGGCGTTGACCCGACCTGTCTCGCGGGCCGCCTATGATCTGGCCAGTCGGGCCCAGCATCGCTTCGATGAGGCCACCGTGGCGAGCGTCAACGAGGCGCTGTCGCTGTACCGCCAGGCACTGCAACATGATCCGGATTATGTCGATGCGCTGGTCGGGATCTATGAGGCGACCGGGCTCGCGCTGGCCCTCGGCTCACCGCTGGCGGCCGATGCCCGCGAAGCGGGGTTGGCAGCCTTGCAGCAGGCTGTGGCGCAGGCACCGGATGATCCCAGCGTTCTGCGAGCCCGCGCGGCAGACCTGCGGCGGCAGGGCAACAACGAGCAGGCGCTGTCGCTGTACCGGTTGGCGCTACGCAGTCGACCCAATGACTCGGTGGCGTGGGGCCAACTCGGCGATCTGCTGCTGCATCTCAATCGCTACGAAGATGGTCTGGAAGCCTTGCGGCGGGCCGAGCGGATCGACCCATTGTCCTTGCGCATCGCCGCGCGCCTGGCCGATGCCTACTGGTCGGTCGGTCGCGCCGAGGAAGCCCTGGTGAAGTTGCGGGCGCAGCTGCAGCGCGTAGACGGGAAGGGTGACGGCGCCCCCATGTTGCACGATCGGATGGCCACCTATCTCAATCAGCTGGGTCGAACGGGTGAGGCGATGCGTCACATCGAGGCGGCCCGTCGCCTTGATCCGGAGAGTGGCTTGCGCTGGTTCCGCGTCTGCGAGTTCCACCTGCAACTGGGCGATCCGGATGCGGCCGAGCGCTGCACAGACGAATTTGTCGCCAACCATGAGCTGCCTTTCCGGGCGACCTATCTGCGCCAGGCCATTCACGCTTTCCGCGGCGAGTGGGAGGCTCAGCTGGCGTTGATGGACGAATTGCTGGCGCTGGCCCATCCGGCGGATCCATTGACGCCAGCGTTGGTAGCCATGGCCAAGGCGCGGGTGGATTGCCCGGCGGCCCTGACCCTGCTGCGAGAGCGCTATGCGGGACTGTTCGAGCAGCCGCCGCAGTTGGCGCCCTTGCACAGCTACGCCGCTCGCACCGCCATCCTTTGTCTGCAGTCTGAGGATCATGCGGCGGCCGAGTCCTTGTTGCAGGCCTTTGTCGCCCTGGTCGAACGGCTTCGCCTGCAGCAGGGCCCCTGGGCGATCAGTGGCGACGAAGCGGCGGCGGCCCATGGTCTGGCCGGTGACGATGCCGCAGCGCTGGCCGAATTGCAGCGGTTGGTCGATGCGGGCTGGCGGTACTACTGGTGGGGGCTGGACATGCGACCCGAGTACGCTGGCATTCGCGACCGGCCCGAGTTTGCCCAGCTGCAGCGCAAGTTGCGCGAGGGTGTGCGCCGTGAGCATGCCTACTGGCTGGCCAATCGCGAATTGCCGCTGACGGCGCCCTGAGCGGACAAGAGCTGTCGCCGAGCCCCGGTGATGCGGTGCACTCACCGAGGCTCGATCGTCCCGATCAGTCGCTGCCGGCCACCAGCCCGGCGGCCTGGTTGTCTCGACAGCTCAGGCCTTTCATCAGGGTCAGCCGGATCAGGTCCTGGCTGCCCTCGATACCGTCCACCACGTAGCGCACCTGGCCGCTGTTGCAGCTGTCGAATTCGATCTGCAACTGACCGGCGACGGTCTTGCTGACCTGCGAAGGGTCGAACATTGGGCCGAAGATGCCGCCCTGGGTGGCCAGCAATTCATCAACGACCAGACGCATGCCGTCGCGACGGGCGACGCCGATGAACCAGCGTTGCTGGCCTTCACCGTCGTAGGTGTACCAGTAGACGACAGTCCGACCGTCCTGCAGCGACTCGACCACAAAGCCCTCACCCGCGTGTGTCGGGTCATACCAGGAACCGGTGAACTGACCATCGGCCACCAGCGGCGCCGGCACCATCTCGATTGAACCGCCACTGATGTCGGCGAAGGTCACCTCGACGGCCGGGAAGGGCTCGCCGGGCAATAGCGCATAGACTGCGGCGCAGGGTGTCTGGCCGTCGTCACTGCAGACGTCGAAGGGCACTTCCTCGAGGCTCAGATTGGTCTCGAAGGGCACCAGGCGCCCGATGCTGTAGCTGGTGCTGGGCGCGAAGGGACCGTAGCTGAAGCCTTCGTTGGCTTCATCGCCCCAGTAGCGCCCGGCCAGGTTGTAGCCGGCCCAGAAGAAGCTCAGCGTCGGATCGCTCGCTGCCAGCAGCGAACGGTCGGCACCCTGTCCGAAGCTGCGACCATCGAAGCCGGTGAGTTCGGTATGGACATAGCTGACCTCATCGCCTTCCGGCAGGCTGAAGAATCCGCCGGTGAAGCCGGAAATCGTGTACAGGCGACCATCTTGGTCGAGGTCCTCGCCGGCCAACACACCGGTCACGACACCGCCACCGGGATAGCCGCTCTGACGGAACTCGAAACGCAGGCGCGTCGTGGTCGGTACCGTCTGGGCGCTGTAGCTGTTGTAGGTGATCTCGAAGGCAGGGAAAGGCTCGACCGGCAGCAGACTGGTGACCGCGGCACAGGGCAGGCCTTCCGGGTTGCCGCAATAGGAAAAACCTTCTGCGGGCACGCTGGCAGACGCCGGCTGAATCAACGGACCCATCACGTAGGAGGTGCTGGGCGCGAGCGGTCCGAGGTACATGCCCTCGTCGGCGTCGTCGCCGAAGGCACCGCCGTCTAGGTTGTAGGCCAGTGCAAAGAAGGCGTTGTTGGGATCGTCCAGACCCGCCTGGGCGCGATCATAGACCTGGGTGTAGCTGCGTCCTTCGAAGTTGCGGAAGTGCAGGGAGACGTAGCTGACCTCGTCGCCCGCCGGCAGGCCGAGAAAGTCGCCGATCAAGCTGGCCATCGAGTAGAGCCGGCCGTCACCATCGAGATCCTCTCCGACCACGTAGCCATCAATCTGCCCGCCGTCGGGGAAGACCTGCGAGAACTGAAAGCTGTGGACCTGTGCCAGCGCGGGACCAGCCGCCATCAGCAAGGCCCCTGTCAGCAGGCAGCGGCGCAGCGAGCGGGTCAGTGGGTGGGTGCGAAACGAGTTGTGGGCCATGGTGCTGTCCTCCGGATCGGGTGGTGTGCCCGGCGCGGTTGCCGGGCTGAGAGACAGCTTGGCGAGCCAGCAGGAATCCGTCCTGTGCAAACAATGAACTGCAAAAAGTCATTATAAAACAATCATATAAACCACTTCTTAAGGTGGTTTCGGTGGCCCGGTGGTTGGTCAGAAGGGCATCTCGGTCAACCTCGCCATCACAGCGTTGACCGCTTTGGCGACCGGTCCAGCTATGGTGCCCGCCATGAACGTCGCTGACCTGCTGGGAACCTTGGGTGTGGGCCTGTTGCTGCTGGCCTTCGTGCTTGATCTGCTCGATTGGCTGGAGGAGGACGGCAGCGTCTATCTGGCGCTCAATCTGATTGGTGCCGGGCTGGCCTGTTCCGCCGCCTGGCTGATCGGCTTTGTGCCCTTTGTCGTGCTCGAAGGCTGCTGGGCGCTGGTCTCGGCAATCGCGCTGGCGCGCCGCTGGCATCGACACCGACGGCGGAGGTGAGGCGTACCTGACGGTTGCAGTTCGCGGAGCGGTACCCCGCGACGGCGCGGATCGGGTCAGCCCGCCTGGCCGAGCATGGATGAGGGCAGGTGTTCCAGGCTCTCCTGGAAATAGACGCGATAGCGCTCGGCGAAACTCTGCATCAGGGACTGCTCACTGCTGCGCAGCGATGCATGGGCGCCGGTGACGAAGTACATGTCCACGCCCTGCTTTTCCTTGGTCAGGATGGCGCCACGGCTCTCCAGATCGAAGAAATCCTTGACGTGTACGCGGGCGTCTTCGGAGATGTTGATCATGCCGGCCGCACCGGCCTGCTCCAGTCGGGCGGCGCGATTGACCGTCGAGCCCCAGATGTCGAAGGCGAACTTCTTGATGCCCACCACGCCGGCAATCACCGGGCCGGTGTGGATCCCCACCCGTACCTGCCAGTCCGGATAGTCCGGTCGCGCGCTGAGCACCTTGGCCGCATCGATGAACTCCCAGGCGGCCAGAATGGCGTCGACACAGTGCGACAGGCGCCGGTTGGGCACGCCGGCCGCCGCCATGTAGCAGTCGCCGATCGTCTTCAGTTTCTCCACGTGGTACTTGTCGCAGATGCGATCGAAAGCGGTGAAGTAGTCGTTGAGGATCTGTACCAGCAGATCGGCGGAGATCTTCTCGGTCGCCAGCGTGAAGCCCTTGATGTCGGCGAACAGCACGGTGGCCTGCGGGTAATACTGCGGCGCCACCTTGCCCTCGGCATGCAGCTCCGATGCCGTGCTGGATGGCAGGATGTTGAGCAACAGTCCCTGAGCACGTTCGTGCTCGCTCTCGACCTTGCGGTACTGCTCGTCCAGTTCCTGTCGGGCGGCCTGCAAGCGACCGCTCATCGCGTTGAAGCTCTGCGCCAGATCACCGAGTTCGTCCCGCGAGGTGTCGGGCAGCCGGGTGTCCAGCTCGCCGGCACCGATGCGTTCGGCCCCGTGACGCAGTCTTGCCAGCCGCTGGGCCAGATCGTGGGAGAACAGGAACATCGCCAGCATCAGCACCAGCGTGGAGCCGGCAAACATCCAGGTGGTGATGCGCCCGGTCAGCTCAGAGCGGGTGTAGTAGTCGGAGCGTGCCTGGGCAACACGTTCACGCTCCTTGGTGATCAGATCCGGCAGCAGCAGCTGGATCACTTCGGTGGCCAGGGGCTCGCCATTGACCAGCAGTTCGGTCAATGCCTCGACGTGGTCGCGGCCGAAGAACAGGTAAAACCGCCGCCAGGACTTGATCAGCTCGGTGGTCTTGGCCGTGACGGCTGCGAGTTCGGCCTGGTTGTCGGCGCTGACCAGCGCGACGATCGTCTTCAAGCGTTCGGCGATGGCCTCCGATTCGGTATCGAAGTTCTCGATCTGCTCCGGGCGCACCGCCAGTTCGCTGCCGGATTCCTCATTGAAATTGGCCTGGATCTGCACCTGCCGCAGCAGGTCATTCAGACCGCGCTCGATCAGGTTCAGCTCACCCTGGGCTTCGGTGGCGCGGCGCAGCTCTTCGAGCGAATCGTCGGTCTGCCCACGGCTCCAGTAGTAGACATACAGGTTGGTGCCCGAAACGACCACCACCAGCATGAAGACCAGGATCAGTTTGGCGCGGATCGACATGCCTGTGCTTCGTTGGCCGCATCAGAATCGCAGCGGGTAGTTCTCGTCGTCCGGCGTCAGCCCGTTGATGCGCAGGGTCTTGGCGCCGTCCGGCACTTCATCGCTGTCGAAGAAAGCCACGCAACCCGGAATCTTGCCGATCAGGGTCGCTGCCATCGAGTTGGAGAGCACCACCTTCGGTCCGGAGGCCACTTCGGTGCGAAAAACCTTGGAGATCCAGAACTGACGGTACTGGGCCTCGGTCATCTCCATGATCTTGCCCAGCAGCACATCGCGTTCCCAGGACACCGGGGCCTGGATCAGCAGGGTGATGCTGGTGCCGTCCTGCCAGAAGCGCGTTTCGCCAACGAGAATCTTGCGCAGATCGCCTTCGCTGATGTCTTCTTCGCTGACCTGCGAGTTCACCACCACCACCATGCTGCGGGGTGGGCCATCGGTGCCGCTGTCGGCAACGGCGAAGGAACTGCCCACCAACAGGGTCAGAATGAGGATCAGATGGCGCATGACTGCGCTCCAGCGTGCTTCATGGACATCCTTGTTCACCAGAAAATGACCGCGTACTGCGCCTGCAGCGTATTGGTCGATGGGCCACCGTCGCGCAGGCGATCGCGTCGGACTTCGAACTTGAGGGCGCTGCTGGGCGTAACATCAAAACGCGCGCCCAGCGACAGGCGACTGCGCGAGTTCACCGAGCTGTAGGCGACATCCTCGTCATCGATGTCGCTCATTTCCACCCGGCCATAGGGGCGCAGGCGCGGCGAAACCGAATCCAGCAGGAAGTTGTACTCCAGATAACCGGCCGTGCTGTCGGTATGGCCGCCGCCGCTGGGGCGCTCGTGCTGCGAATGAGCGATCTCGCCCAGCAGCGCCGAGGACTCGCCGATGTAGTTCAGGTGCATCGTCACGATGCGCTCCTTGACCTTCAGCCCATCGCCATCCAGATCGGCGTACCAGAAGGAACCACCCCAGGCCAGGCCGCGGCGGCTGGCGGGCACCACATTGACCTGGCCCATCACCGACCAGTTGCTCTCCAGCACCTCGGTGCCTTCGGCGTGTCCGCCGTGCTTGGCCAGGCTCAGGCGCTTGGCCACAGCGACTTCATCGAAGCTCGGCGCTGCCACGTCCTCATCACGTCCGGCACCCGCGCCCAGATCCAGTTCGATGATGCGCTCGCCCATGGGGATATTGCGCTCGTACATGGCGCCCCAGTAGTGCGCCGGCAGGAAAGCGCCGCCGAACTCGGTCTGCAGCGGGCGATCCTTGCTGACCTGCAGCCAGCGGCCATGGTGGTAGTACTGATTCCAGTAGCCCACCGGGGCATGAAAGCGACCAACCGAAAACTGACTGGCATTGTTGATGTCGTACTTCAGGATCAGACGTTCCATCCGCCCGCGGGTGTCATCGTCGGTGTGGGTGGCCTCGACTTCCATGAAGGCACTGAAGCGCGAGCCCAGGCGCGAGGAGAAATGCCCGATCAGTCGCGCTTCCTGGAAGCCGGTCACGATCGCCGGGTCGCGCTCATCGTCATCGCCGAAACGGGCGGCACCGTTGAGATGGAAGAAGCCGAGGAAGTTCAGGTTGTAGAGCGTGTCCTCGCTTTCCCAGAGCGTTGCTGCGTTGGCAGTCCCGGCCAACAACAACGAGATCATCGCGCCCAGCGTGGACCGACAAACCCGTGTACGCAGCGGCGCGGAAGCATGACCTGCCATGTTTGAAACAGCCCCGCTGAGTGGAAGCGCACAAGTCTAGCCCGGATACCGGATCAATGCTGCGGCGGCGGGCCGCGTCTGCAGCTCCGCAGACGTGGCTCAGGCGGGCCTGACTCATGCCGGGCCAACCGCGTTTCAGTCCGAAGCGGGTCCAGCACACCAGGGGCGATCTCGCTGCGTCGCTTCATCACGGCTCCCCGACTGGGCCGTCCAGCGTGCTTGTGCGGCGCGCAGCTCGTCGTCGACCAGTGGGCTCTGTGCCGGGATGTGCTCGCGAATGAACTGTCCATACAGATCGACCATCGTGCGGGCCCAGCTGCGCTGCTGCCAGACGATCCGTTCGGCCAGTCGGTAGCTGACCCGGGCCTGGTCAGGGTCGAAGTATGCGGGGGAATAGAGCAGGCGATTGAGTGGATCAGCCAGGCCGTCGAAGACCGAGTTCCAGGAGTACAGTTCAGCCGCCGCGCTCATGTAGCCCGCATCGATGCGGCTGCCGATGCGATCCAGGCTGGCACGCCCCCATGCGGCGCTGCTGAACTGGGCAAAGCGATAGCCGATGAAGCAGGGGCCGTATTCATCGAAGGCCCGGTCGGCGCCCAGATGCGTATCGAGTGCCCGCAGCCGGGTGTGGCGGTCCTCGACGTCCAGCAGCACGTCGACAGCTTCCTGGTAGTTGGCGATGATCTCCTCTTCCAGTCGCGACTTGACGGCATCGGCCTCAGCATCCAGCTGGCGTTCCTCGCGCCATTCATCGGCCAGCAGCGCCAGAAAGACGCCCAGCAGCACGGTCAAGCCTTCGAGTACGAGTCGCGAGAGACGAGATTCGCGCCGAGGTTTCGGTGTCGACGCCGTTTGGTCAGGGGATTCGATCGTGTTGCTCATCGGTCCTGAACCGCCCGGGACGACCCTACTGTCGCCCGAGCATCGGGCGGGTAACTGATGTCACGACTGGCCTGGTGTCCCCGCCAACCCAGACTGATCAGACTGCCAAACATCAACACGGCCAGTGGCAGATCCAGCGGCAAGTCGTAGGGCCACGGGGCAAACCAGTGGCCGGTCAACGCCAGGCCCCCGGCGAGCAACAGCCGGTGGGCCTCCAGCACCACGCCCAGCGTGCGGTGGTGAGGCCGTTCATGCAGCAGCAGACCCAAGGAGCCAGCTGTCCAGCTCAGCCACAGGCCAAAGGCGATCTTGTTGGGCCAGTCCATCTGCGGCGCCATGGCCAGCAACTGGACCAGCAACGGCCAGCTGATGAAACACTGCCACAAGCCACGCTGCACCCAGGCTCGCGGCAGTGGCGGGGCGTATCGCGGTGGCGCTTGCCAGGCAGGCAGTGCCGCGGCGGCGAATGGTCCCGCATGGTCTGGCTGCCAGCCTGGCCGATGGAACAGCAGCGCCAGTCGCTGCCGCCAGTCGGGCAACGCCCGCAACTCGCGCAGCAGCTGCAGTGGTGTGTGGAGATTGATCCAGATCGGGTTGAAACTCCGTACCTGAGCGCGTGTGCCGTAGCGCACCGGATCGTCGGCGCGCTCAGTCTCAAAGGTGCCGAACAGACGGTCCCAGCACATCAGGATGCCGCCGTAGTTGCGATCCAGGTAGCGCGCATTGACTCCATGATGGACGCGGTGATTGGAGGGCGAGCCGAACCAGCGATCGAACCAGCCCATCTCGCCCACGCGCTCGGTGTGGATCCAGAACTGGTAGAGCAGGTTGAGCAGGCTGGCGACCGCATAGACCGTCGGCGGCACGCCCAGCACGGCCAGCGGCAGTGCGAACAGCCAGGTCCACAGGTTCATGCTGGCGGCCGGCACGCGCAATGCGGTGGCCAGATTGAAACGCTCGGAGGAGTGGTGCACCACGTGCGAGGCCCACAGCAGATGCCACTCGTGGCCCATGCGGTGCTGCCAATAATAGGTGAAGTCATACAGCAGCAGACCCAGCAACCAACTCCAGGCGCCGAGCGTGGACCAGTCGTAGAGCGCCACATAGCGGAACACCAGCGCGTAGATTGCGACTCGCAGAACCAACGTCAGGATGCCCAGGCCGCTCATCAATAGAGACACAGCGAGGCTGGCCACTGTGTCCGCATCGTCGTAGTCATCGCGACCCTGACGACGGCAGAGCGCCCGGTCGGCATAGACCGACAGGTAGAACAGCGGCAGCACGATCGCCGCGATCAGCGCGTTGTAGCCGAGGTTCTGCACCCGCCTATCGTGCCACGACGCCGCCGCTGTGCAAGCGGGGTGAAAGGGGGCTCCCACGCAACCCGCTGGCGCCGGCAGCTGTGACTCGGGATCAGTGGGATCACGCGGTCTTGGCGTCCTAGTCCGATCCCGCTGCCTGGGCGCCCGTCGCCAGCCGGTGGGCTGTCACGAAGGGGCCATAGTCAGCATAGTCCTGGTGCTCCACGACCTGGCCGTCCTGCAGCCGCAGAATGGTCAGAAAGGGCATTTTCCGGGTCGGGACGACGGTGCCATTGGGCAGGCGCAGGTCCCAGTCCAGTGTTCCCTCGAAGATCACATGGTCGCTGGCGCTGACCACCCGCAGGGGCTGGAAGGACATCTGCGTGATGCCGGCGTAGTTGGTACGGAAGTAGGCCAGCAACGCCTCCTTGCCCTGGGCGCCCACCTGACCAAAAACGGCCTGAGCGGTGGGGTCACTGAACTGACCATCGGCGGCCAGATGCTCGGCCAGACGATCCCAGTCGCGGGCGATGTAGGCGTCGAAATAAGTCTGTGCCACCTGCAGGCTGGCCTGGGAACGGTCGGCGTAGCTGGCGGGCGCCGCCGTGGCGGACGTCAGCAGGCAAAACAGCCCGGCAAACAGGCTGAACAGTGAGAACCAGGGCAGGCGGCGCTTGGGTTGACGCACGAGCATTCTCCGTTGGGTGTTGGGCGGACCATAGGCAGCCGCCGCCACGCCGACCAGTGCTCTGGGACGGACCCGACCAGTCGTGGGGCGAACGCTGCCTTGTCGGCGCAAGTTCCATTCTCGAATGCCGGACATCGCTACCATACGCAGGCGAATGGTCGCTATGCTTGCGTGCTGTTTTTCGGGGAGATCACCATGACGACTGCCAGTCCCTTTCCGACCCTGCTGTCGCCCTTGCCGCTGGGCTGGACGACGCTGCGCAATCGCGTGTTGATGGGCTCGATGCACACGGGATTGGAGGACCGTGCCCGCGACTACGACAAGCTGGCGGCCTATTTCGCCGAGCGTGCCCGCGGTGGGGTGGGGCTGATCGTCACCGGCGGCATTGCGCCCAGCCTGCGCGGCTGGCTGGCACCCTTCGCCTCCAAGCTCTCCTGGCCGTGGGAAGTGGCCAGGCACCGCAAGGTCACCAAGGCCGTGCACGACGAAGGCGGGCACATTTGCATGCAAATCCTGCATGCCGGGCGCTACGGCTATCACCCCCTGAGCGTGGCGCCATCGGCGATCAAGTCGCCGATCACACCGTTCAAGCCCTCCGAGTTGTCCAGTGCCGGGGTGGAGCGCACGATCGAGGATTTTGTTCGCTGCGCCGCCTACGCTCGGGAAGCCGGCTACGACGGCGTGGAGGTGATGGGCTCGGAGGGCTATCTGATCAATCAGTTCCTGGTCGAGCGCACCAATCGGCGCACCGACCAGTGGGGCGGCAGCGTCGAGAATCGGCAACGCCTGCCGCTGGAGATCGTCCGGCGCATGCGCCAGCGCGTCGGCCCGGATTTCATCATCGTCTACCGTTTGTCGATGCTGGATCTGGTCGAGGGCGGCCAAAGCTGGGAAGAGATCGTGCAACTCGCCCGTGGCATCGAAGCCGCCGGCGCGACCATCATCAACACCGGCATCGGCTGGCATGAGGCGCGCATCCCGACCATCGTCACTTCGGTACCGCGCGCCGCCTTCAGCTTCGTCACCGCCAAGCTGAAGCAGAGCGTGGCCCTGCCGCTGGTTACGACCAACCGCATCAACATGCCGGCGGTGGCCGAGCAGGTATTGGCCAGTGGGCAGGCCGACATGGTGTCGATGGCCAGGCCGCTGCTGGCCGATCCGGAGTGGGTGCGCAAGGCGGCCGAAGGCCGGGTCGACGAGATCAACACCTGCATCGCCTGCAATCAGGCCTGCCTGGACCACGTGTTCGAGAATCGCCGCGCGTCCTGCCTGGTGAATCCCCGCGCCTGCCACGAAACCGAGTTGCGCATCGTAGCGACCAAGTCGCCGAAGGCCTTCGCGGTCATCGGTGCCGGGCCGGCTGGGCTGGCAGCGGCCACCACGCTGGCCGAGCGCGGCCATCGCGTGACGCTGTTTGATGCCGCCGAGCGGATCGGTGGCCAGTTCAACCTGGCCAAGCGCATCCCGGGCAAGGAAGAGTTTGTCGAGACGCTGCGCTACTTCGATACCCGGTTGCGGCAGCTGGGCGTGGAGCTGCGCCTGGCGACGCGCGTCAGCGCTGGCGATCTGGACCCGCAACAGTACGCCGGCGTGCTGCTGGCCACCGGCGTGCGTCCGCGAACGCCGCAGATCGAAGGCATCGAACACCCGAAAGTAGCCAGCTACGTCGACGTGCTGGAGGGAAGGGTCACGGTGGGCGCCCGCGCCGCGCTGATCGGCGCCGGCGGCATCGGCTTCGATGTGGCCGAATTCCTGGTCCAGGAGCAGCCATCACCGACCGTGCAAGCGGACGTCTGGCTGGCCGAATGGGGTATCGATCCCAGTCTGGAAGCCCGGGCCGGCATAGAAGGCGTCAAGGCGCATCCGGAGCCGCCAGCGCGGCAGGTCTGGTTGCTGCAGCGCTCGCCCGGCAAGCCCGGCAAGCGCCTGAACAAGACCAGCGGCTGGGTCCATCGCGCCACCTTGGCCATGAAGCAGGTGCAGATGCTCGGCGGCGTCGAGTATCAGCGCATCGACGATGCCGGCCTGCACATTCTGCGCGAGGGCAAGGCGGAAACGCTGCCCGTCGATCATGTGGTGATTTGCGCCGGTCAGGAACCCAACCGCGAGTTGGCCGAGGGTCTGCAGGCGGCCGGCCACACGGTGCATCTGCTCGGCGGGGCCGACGTAGCCTCCGAACTGGACGCCAAGCGGGCGATCGACCAGGGCACGAGATTGGCCGCCAGCCTCTGATCTGTCGGGAGGATTGCCGGGAAGAAGTTCCTGGCAATCCACCTTTGCCGTTCTCCACACGCCGCTTCGGTTAGCCTTGAGGTATGACTGAATCGACTCACGACGCAACTGAATCCACCGCCAGCCGTCTGCTCCTGCGCCAGGCCGAACTGGGTGACATTGACGCCATCATCGACATTGAGCGGGCAGCCTATCCCGGTCTCAAGCCCTATTCACGAGCGCAGCTGACCGGCATCCTCAGCCGTTTTCCACAGGGTCAGGTGGTCGCCGTACGTGGCGGCCGGGTGGTTGGCTTTTCGCTCAGCTTCCGGCTCGGCGAGCGCATTGCGCTGCGGCCGCACACCTGGGTGGAGATCACCGGCGGTGGCTATGCCTCCCGGCATGAGGAGCAGGGGAGCTTTCTCTACGGCATGGAAGTCTGCGTCCATCCGGATTTCCGCCGCTATCGCATCGGTCGCCGGCTCTACCTGCGGCGGCAGCAGTTGGCCGAAGCGCTCAACCTGAAGGGCATCGTCTTCGGTGGTCGCATCCCGACGATGGCGCGTCGGCAGCGTCGCCATGGCGGACCGCAAGCCTATTTCGAGGTCCTGCAAAGTGGGCAGCTGAAGGACCCGGTGGTCAGCTTTCAGCGCGACAGCGGTTTCGAGATGCTCGGTCTGCTGCCGAACTACCTGCCGGGCGATCCGGAAACGCTGGGTTATGCCGCGCACATGCTCTGGCGCAACCCGCGCTACAGCGACGTCAGTGCCATCGACCGCGGCACGTCCGCCACGCGTGATCGCGTCCGGGTGGTGTCGGTGCAGTTCCTCCAGCGTGGCGTCAGCAGCTTCCGCGAGTTCGCCGACAACATCACCTATTTCGTCGATACGGTGGGCAGCTACCACGCCGACTTCGTCTGTTTCCCGGAGTTGATGCAACTGCAACTGCTGTCGATGCACGATCTGGAGCTGTCGGCCTCCGAAGCGGTCGATGCGCTGACCGGTCACCGCGAGGAACTGGACAAGATGTTCAGCGACCTGGCGGTGCGTTACAACGTCAACATCATCGGCGGCAGCTATCCGCTGCGGCAGGCCGATGGCAGCGTGCGCAACTCGGCCTTCATCTACCTGCGCGACGGCAGCGTCCATGTCCAGGACAAGCTCCACCCCACGCCCAGCGAGGCCAACTGGTGGGCCGTGGAAGGGGGCGATCGACTCGACGTGATCCAGACCGACTGCGGGCCGATCGGCGTGATGATCTGCTACGACAGCGAGTTCCCGGAACTGGCCCGGCACCTGATCGATCAAGGCGCGCAGATGCTGTTTGTGCCTTTCTGCACCGACGAGCGCCAGGGCTACATGCGCGTACGCCATTGCTGCCAGGCCCGCGCGATCGAGAACCAGTGCTATGTGGTCATGGCCGGCAACGTCGGCAATCTGCCGCGGGTGTTCAACATGGACATCCAGTATGCGCAGAGCTGCATACTGACGCCCTGCGATTTCCCCTTCGCCCGTGATGGTGTGGCGGCGGACACCACGCCCAACGTCGAGTCCGTGGCGATTGCCGACCTGAGTCTGTCGGCCCTGCGGGAAGCGCGCCAGCGTGGCACCGTGCGCAACCTGCGTGACCGTCGCCTCGATCTGTATCAGGTGCGCTGGCGGGCAGGGTAGGGCCTGACGTACAGATCGTCGCGGGGCGGCGGCGTCCGGCGTTCAGTGATGTGAATCGGCATTCTGGCGGCGAAACGGCGGTCGGCGTCCCCAGGTCAGTGCCCGCCAGATCCACTCCATGGGTCCCTGCCGGTAGCGTCTCAGCCACCAGTGACTCAACATCGTCTGCAATCCGAAGGCCAGCAGACCGATGGCCAGAATGCCGGCCAGTCCCGGCCGCGGGCCCAGGCCCAGGCCGACGCCGTAGAAGAGGGCGATGCCGAATACGGTCTGCAACAGATAGAGCGTCAGCGCCATGCGTCCCGGTGCCGCCAGGAGCACCAGCCAACGCCGCCAGCTTGTGCGTTGAAACAGCAGGACGAATGCAGCCAGATAGGCCATGCCCAAGGCCAGCGGAAAACCGGCACGGCAGATTCGCGCCAGGGCTGTGCCAGTGCTGCTCCGCCACCAGCCGGGTTCCGATCCGGCCAGCGCGAGGCCCCGCCACCACAGCAACAGGCTGAGCACCGCGGCGCCAACGGCGCCGATCCAGCACAATCGCCGCCACAGGCGCAGATGCTGCCGAGGGTTCAGCAACGCGCCGGTGCGGCCCAGCGCCAACCCGAGAATCAGGCGGCCGAACACATAGGTCGGCAGCATCCACACGGCGATGCGCATGTAGAGATCTCGTTCGAGATTGCCGCTCAGCCAGGTAGCGGGATCGGTGCTGGCAAAGGCTTCCGCGGCCAGCTGTGCCGACGTCCGGCTGTCCATGGTTGGCGGCAGCAACGGCACCAGCCACGCTCGCAACAGCATCGGGCTGACCAGGATGACCGCCAATCCGAGTAGCGTCAGCGAGCGCGCCGACCAGCGCCGCAGCGGGATCAGCAACAGGCCCAGCACGGCGTAATAGCGCAGGATGTCGCCCCACCAGATCAGCCCGTGCAGCAGTCCGATACCGAGCAGGATCAGCAGTCGCCGGACGTAGCGGGACACGCGTTGTGGGTCGGCTCGCTCGTTGGTGGCATTGAGCTGGATCGAGAATCCGATGCCGAACAGCAGCGTGAACAGCGTGAATGCGGTGCCGTCGTAGAGCGCGTTCATCCAGGCCAGCAGGACGGCGTCGAAGGCCGCTGTAGGCAACTGCAGCCGCTCATCGGCGGCGAGGAAATCGTACAGCGACAGGCTGCGCAAGTTGATCAGCAACACGCCCAGCAGTGCCATGCCACGAATGGCGTCGAGCAGCGGCAGTCGTGCCATGCCCGCAGCCGAGCCGGGGGGATCGCTGGGCGTTGCCGCTTTGACGTCAGTCGATGCGTTCTCTGTGTGGGTTCGACGGGCGGCATCCGCGGCGTCTGCCATCACGCCGAATACGCCATCAGGGCGCACCACGACTGGGTGGTCTGGCGGCGAGGTAGCCGCGACCGCGCTCCATCATCGAGACGAAATCCAGCTGGTCGCCGCTGCGCACGGCCCGGGTCAGGCGAGTGATCGCGCGTTCCAGGGCCTGCAAGGCGCGATCGCCGTGGGCATTGAGATGCTGGATCTCGAAGTACAGGCGGGGATTCTCTGCCGCCACCTGGCTGGCAACGGCGAGTTGCCGGTCAAAGGTGGTGCTGCTCATCTGGGCCAGACGCGGCGCCGCTTCGCCCGAATCGGCCAGGGCGCTGAAAAAGGCAATGTTGATCGCATGCGAGAGCCCCAGCACGTAGGCAATCAGTTCGTCGTGTTCGTCCAGACCCATCGCCACCAGATCGGCGCTGGTGGACTGGAACAGTGCCCGCGCTTCGGTCACCGCGGCGCCATCACCCAGGTCGATGAAGATGACGTGCCGGCCGGACAACAACACCGTATCCGGACCAAACATCGGATGCACCGAGCAGATGCGCAGGCCTGCCGCTCGCGCCGTACGCAATGCGGTGGCCAACGGCGTCTTCAGCGAGCCGATGTCGAACACCAGACCAGCCGGCTTGCGCTCTGTGAGTTGCTCCAGGATCGTGGCGCTCAACGCCAGCGGCGCCGCAACGACGATGAGATCTTGATCAACGGCGCCATCGCGCCAGTCTGCTCGCCAGGGCAACTCGCCGTCGGCCGGGGCAGTGGGATCGGCGACTTCGACCGCAAAACCCTGATCGGCCAGAAAGCGGCACATCCAGCCGCCCATCTTGCCGCTGCCGCCGATGACCAGCGCGCGTCGACCCTGACCAGTGGCGGCCCAACGCACGCGGTCCTGTTCCTGCGTGGTCAAGGAGGAGCCGATCAGGCGCCGCATGACATCCTCGGCCAGATTCGGGTCCAGGCCGCAGTTCGAGGCGCGTTGACGGATGTGGTCCAGTACCTGCCGTTCGCGCCGAAAGTCGCGCAGCTGTCCACCGCTGGCCAGCTTGACCTGTCCGACCTGAGCCACCAGCGACTGCCGTTCGGCCATCGCCTGAACCAGACGCGCGTCGACCTCGTCCAGTTGCCGCCGCAGATCGTCGAGTTCGGGGGAGGATTGGGACGGCGAATCGATGCTCATGGGGGCTGCTTCCGTGCGCCGGTCCAGTTGGGAAGCCGACCCTACCGAGCCGGCCCCACAGTTCGCAACTCCCTGGCGCAGGGCGCGTGCCGAGCCGGCATCCGGCTCCGGGGCCGAAGGGACGGTCAGCCAGCGATGTAGTTGGACAGCTGCTCGATCTGGAACTGCTGGTCGGAAATGATGGCCTTGACCAGATCGCCAATACTCAACATGCCCACCACCTGGTCACCACGGAGGACCGGCAAGTGGCGAATGCGATGATCGGTCATCAGGCGCATGCAGCGATCGACCGTGGCCTGTTCGTCGGTGCTGATCACTGTGGCAGTCATGACATCGCGGACGGGTGTTTCCTTGGAAGCCCGTCCCTTCAACACCACCTTGCGCGCGTAATCGCGTTCCGAGATCACGCCGACCATTCGCTCGCCCTCCATGACCAGCAGCGCTCCGACGCCGCGTTCGGCCATCTCGGTAATGGCCTGGAACATGGTGTTGTCCGGACTCACCGAGTAGATGTCGTTGCCCTTGCGTTCCAACAACTGACCCACGGTCTGCATCGCTGATCTCCGTGCTGGCTTGTCATGCAGCTTAGCCTCATCCGAAATCATCAGCTACCCGTTGCCAAACCTTGGTTGGCGGCGGCCGCGACTAAAAAACGACCGTTCATTCAGCTTGTTAGCGCTCTCATCGGCGCGTCGATCGGTACGCTGTTTCGGCCGGTTACATTTTTGCGCTCGGCTTGGGCTGAACCGGTGGCGTAAGCTGGCACCGGGCAGGCGTATCGGAGTGGGCGATCGTCTCGATGGACCGCATGTTTGTGGAAATGGATGACCGTGGACAGATCGACGTCGTTTCCGACGATCTGGCTGCGGTGCTGCGAGAGCGTGGGCAGTCGCTGCCGCCTGCCTGGCGGTCCGTGCTGGCGCCGGTTGATCTTGATCTGCTGCAGCGCGCGCGGATTGAACAGACGACCCGGGAGCAGCATTGGCTCAGCGAAGGTCACGGGCCCATCGTTGGCGAAGACTGGTTGCTGCGTCTGTCACGGCTGCAAGGTGGTCGCTGCCGACTCGATCTGCTCGACACCTCGATCGCGCTGCGAGCTCAGCGCCGTCGCGTGCGGTTGGACAGCGTCTGGGACATGGCGGCCGGCATTGCGCACGAATTCAACAATCGTCTGACGGCGGCACTTGGCAACAGTTTCCGTCTGCGCTCGGGGCTGTCCCACGACGCCACGTCGTTGTCGGCGCTGGAACGGCTGGAAGATGCGCTGCTGGCGATGGACAGCCTCACCGGTCGATTGCTGCGCTTCACGTCGGTGGGTGGTCAGCCGCCTCGCGTGATGGACCTGAGTCCGTGGCTGCAGCAGCAATGCGCATTCATCGAGGCCCGACTGCCAGCCAACATTCGCATCGGATACCAATGGCCAACCACGCCACTGCCGGTGCAGGTGGACGGCGATGCACTGGCCGAGTGCCTGCTGGCGCTGGTCGAGAATGCCGTGGACTCCCTGCATGGTCCGGGGCAGCTGCAACTGGCCATGGAGGCGGTCAATGCCGAGTGGCTGCGTCGGCAACAACCGCTGTGGCTGGATATCGAGGCAGAGCGCTATGCCTGCATCAGATTGCGGGACAATGGGCCCGGTATCTCGCCGGATCTGCTCGATCGGGTGGTGGAACCCTTCGTGAGTACACGTCAGCCGGGTCGAGGCCTCGGACTTTCTGTGGTTCTCGGCGTGCTGCAGCGCCATAATGGCGGCCTGCATCTGCAATCGGCTCGACCGAGGGGGACCGAAGCCATGTTGTACCTGCCACTGCTGGACGAGGTGCTGGCTGTCGGTGCACCGGTGACTGGAATTGGGTTGAAGCGTGATCGCTAGCGTGGGACGCTGGCGGCAGGTCGGTGCATGTTCCAATCGCACTGCGGTTGGCCCTGGCTTCAACTGGTTCGAGTAGGACATTGGCAGGCAAACAGCGTTCTGAAGTGGTGCGCAATCGCCACCACGCGACCACCAAGCGCCTGTTGGCCGAATCCCGTGAGGAACTGGTCAACGAGGCGCCACAAGCCTGTGTGGTCGTCGTGCAGGGGCGGCAACTGGGCCATCGAATGGAACTGGCCAACGTGGTGGTGACGCTGGGGCGAGCGCCTGAATGTGAGCTCTGCCTGCCCGATCACAGCGTGTCTCGCCGTCACTGTCGCATCGAGCCCGCCGGTGAGTCCTTTGCACTGGTTGACCTGGAATCGACCAACCGCACTTTTCTCAATGGCCAGGCGATACAGCGAGCGACGCTGCGCGATGGCGATCGCATCGAACTGGGTCGCAACGTCCTGAAGTTCTTCGACCGCGAAAGTGCCGAGAGCGACTATCACGCGGTGCTGCTGGAGTTGGCCCTGCGTGACAGCCTGACCGGACTGATGGTCCGCCGGCGCTTTCGCGAACTGCTCGACGAACGGATCGGCACGCTGCCCCGGGGTCACCAACTGGGTCTGCTGATCCTGGACCTGGATCACTTCAAGCCGGTCAATGATCGGCTCGGGCATCTGGGGGGCGACCAGGTCCTGCGGGCTTTCTCCGCACTGCTGCGGGCCGGATTGCCCGACAGCGCCATTGCCGGGCGTCTCGGTGGCGAGGAGTTCGCCGTGCTGGTGGCCGATGCCGATGAGGAACAATTGCAGGCGCTGGCAGAAAACCTGCGCCGCGAGCAGGCGGAGCAACGCGTGCGGATCGGTGAGGAGATGGTTCGAGTGACCGTCAGCATCGGTTGCGCGCTGTGGGACGAAGCCATGGAGAACGCCGGCGAGTTGCTCCGTCTGGCCGATCGCGCGCTCTATCAGGCCAAGGATGCAGGGCGCAACTGCGTGATCCTGTATCGCCCGGACTAGGGATGCTCTGAACAAGTCGCGTGAGCCGCGTTGCGTCCCAGATCGTTCGCAGCAAGGCGTCGTTTCGGCAAGGCGTAGTCGTTCTACGGCGCCGAAATGCAACGCAGCTGCGGGCGATCTGGGACACAACCCTTCGGGACGGGGCTCCATGTCTTGACAAGAAATGGGGCCGCCAGCGGCGTCAGTCACCTCACCCAGAGCGCAGGCTATGACCTTCGGTGCCTTCCTAACTGGCGACCCCTTGTCTTGATAGGAACTGGCAGCCGCCGTCGCGGCCACGGGACTCGTTCAGAGGATCCCTAGGTTTCCCGTCTTCTTCGCTGGGCACTCCCTAGTGTGAATCTGAGGCGTCTGCTAGCGTCCTTCGCGGGTTTCGCTTTATCAACCGCCTGAGAGAAATCTGAGGATACGAATCATGGCAACTTTGGCATTCATCGTGAATTTTCTGATTGCTTCGCCAGTACAGGCTGATGCGACTCAGCCACTGCCACAGACCGACGAAACGCACAGCTTTACGAGCATCATCCGGTAGTACGAGTCACCATTTGAGCCGGCCTCGCCATCGGTGAGCCGGCTCCTCAGCGGTGGCTCAGTGACGATTCGGTGCCATTTCGCTAGCCGTGCTCTTCCAGGAAGCGATCGGCGTCCAGGGCCGCCATGCAGCCTGCACCGGCCGAGGTGATCGCCTGACGGTAGACCGAGTCGGCCACATCACCGGCGGCGAAGACGCCTGGTACGCTGGTCATCGTGGCCATGCCCTTGTTGCCGCCGCGGACATTCAGATAGCCATTGGTCATGTCCAGCTGGCCGGCGAAGATCTCGGTATTGGGGTTGTGGCCGATGGCGATGAAGACGCCATCGACAGCAACCTCCTGCGTGGCGCCGTCGGTGGTCGATGCCAAGCGCAGGCCGGTGACGCCGTTGTCGTCGCCCAGTACCTCGTCGACGACGTGATTCCAGACCAGCCGGACCTTGCCGTCCTCGGCCTTGGCCAGCAGCCGGTCCTGCAGGATCTTCTCCGAGCGCAGGCTGTCACGGCGGTGCACCAGCGTCACCCGGCTGGCGATGTTGGACAGGTACAGCGCCTCCTCAACGGCTGTGTTGCCTCCGCCGACGACGGCCACCTCCTGATTGCGGAAGAAGAAGCCATCACAGGTTGCACAGGCCGAAACGCCGCGCCCCTTGAAGGCGTCTTCGGAGGGCAGGCCCAGATAGCGTGCAGACGCGCCCGTCGCGATGATCAGGGCGTCGGCGGTGTAGTGGCCGCTGTCGCCCTGCAGTTTGAAGGGGCGGCTGGAGAGATCAACGGTGTGGATGTGATCGAAAACGATCTCGGTCTCGAAGCGCTCGGCATGCTGCTGCATGCGCTCCATCAGCAGCGGTCCGGTCAGATCGTGGGCGTCGCCCGGCCAGTTCTCCACCTCAGTCGTGGTCATCAGCTGGCCGCCTGCGGCCATGCCCGTCACCAACACCGGTTTGAGATTGGCGCGTGCGGCGTAGACAGCGGCGGAATAGCCGGCCGGTCCGGAACCGAGAATCAGGACCCGGCAGTGCTTGCTCGTCATCGATCAGCTTCCAGCATTGGAATCGGACAGAGGTGGGTGGCCAAAGCGTGAATTCAAGGGGCGATCACCCGCCCGCTGATCAATCCCGCTCGCGCAGGGACAGCCGCGCCGGCGCATAGCCTTGATCGGCGGCCCGTTCCCACCACTGCCGACCGCTTTCCGAATCGACAGGTCCACCGGTCCCGTCGTGGAGCCATTGTCCGAGCAGGTGCATGCTGGCTGGGTCGCCCTGACTGGCAGCGATGCGGAGCACATCGCGCGCACGCGCCCCCAGGGCATCATCACGGGCCAGCAAGGCTTCGGCCACGTCCGGCGCCAGCCGCGCCCGGCCGCCAGCGACGGCTGCGCAGCCCCACCGCAGCAGGCAGTCCGCGTCCTGCTCACGACCATACTGACAGAGCAGAGCGATGGCTTCGGCTGCGGCGGGATGGCCCTCGTGGGCGCTTTCACGCATGCGTTGCAGCGACTGTGCCGGGTCACCGTCGCGCAGGCATTGTGCCAGTCGATAGCGACTGGTCCAGCCCAGGCCGGTCTCCGGCAGCGACACCAGGATGGCGCAAGCCTGTTCCGTCGCGCGTTCGTGCAGCACACCAAACAGCAGCGACTCCACCTGTGCGGCGATGGCCAGTGGGTCGCCGCTCGCGGCTCTCTGATCCAGCAGCAAGGCCAGGTTCTGTCCGCCCAGTCCATCCTGGGTCAGCTGGCGCAATTGCTGAGCGCGATCGGCATCACCTTCGGCCTCGGCAACGGCAGCGAGCGCCAGCAAGCGCTGCGCCGCGTCCAGCTGGGCCAGCTGCAGTGCTTCGTTGTTCGGTTCGGCACGGGCCTGAGCTCGCAACTTGCCAACCCGCCAGGCCCAGGTTTCGGCGGCTTCCGCTTCCACGCGGGGCTGGGTCAGCTGCTCTCGGTGGCAGCTGTCCGGCAGCGGCGTCTGGGCACCGGCCCCCGCACACAAGCACAGCCAGGGCAGGGCTCGAATCAGGGCGCGCATCAATGCTCCGCAGCCGCCTCACCGGCCGAAGGATTGCGCTCGATGGACAACAGCAGGTCGTTGGCCTGAATCAGTTCGTCCGGATGCTCCCAGAATCCGATGATGTGACCCTGCCGCTCCAGCCCGACGATCAGGCGGCCGCCGCAGGCATTCATCTTGCGTCCCACCCAGCTCTGGTCGGCGATGACCTCGACCAGTTTGAAGCGACCCCGCGTGCCGATCAGATCGAGCAGGAAGGGCGCCAGGAAACGACCGTGCACCGCGTCGGCGACCAGCTGACCACTGACGCGCGATGGCGCGACGACCAGGTGTGCACCCGCTCTTCGGATCAGCTTGACGTTCTCTTCCTCGCGCACCAGTGCGATGACCTTGAGGTCCTTGGCCAGATAGCGCAGCGTCAGCAGGCACAGCATCACGGTGTCGTCGCGGGGCAGGCAGATCACCGCCGAGCGGGCCTTGTGAATGCGCAGGTCACGCAGCAGGTCTTCGCGGGTGCTGTCGCCATGGACGCCGATCAATCCGGCATCGGCAGCCTTGCGGACCTGCGCCTCATCGGCGTCGATGACGACCAGACTTTCCGGCGCTGTACCCTTGTCCAGCAATTCGCGCGCAGCGACCTGGCCGGCATGACCATAGCCGCACAGGATGACGTGATCGGTGAGGTTTTGCTGGACGCGCTTCATGCGCAGATCCTCCAGGATGCGCTGCACCACGAACTGGTAGGCGGTGCCGAGAAAAATGAACCAGACGATCAGGCGCACCGGTGTAACGACGAAGGCGTCGACCAGCCGGGCCACCGTGCCGGTGGGAACGATATCGCCGTAACCCACCGTGGTGATGGTGACCATCGTGAAATACAGCAGATCGGTGAAGGAGATCTCACCATCCAGATTGTCGTGCAGGTTCTCGCGGTCCAGCCAGAACACCGCCAGGACCAGCAGGATCAGGGCCAGAACGATCAGTCCACGAACCACCAGCGTGCGTTCAGGACTGCTTTCTTCCTTCAGATACAGCCGCCGCTGTACCCGCTGACGTTGACTCATGCGGGGATGCCCTGATCGCCGTCGCTGCCGTGCATGGCCTGCCAGTGGCCATCGCGCAGGATCTGCAGGGGCTGGAAGCGCGACTTGTAGCGCATCTTCGGGTGATCCTCGATCCAGTAGCCCAGGTACAGGTGGGGCAGGCCGCGGCGGCGACAGAATTCGATCTGCCGCAGGATGGCCAGGGTACCGAGCGAGCGCTGTGGCAGGTCGGGCTCAAAAAAGGTGTAGACCGCGCTCAATCCCTGAGGGCTGATGTCACAGACAGCCACGCCCAGCAATTGGCCGTCTTCACGCAATTCCAGATAGCGCGTGCGGGACCAGGGCGACAACAGGAAGCGGCGAAAATCCTCCGGGCTGGGATCATCCATGCCGCCACCAGGGTGCCGTTCACCGATGTAGCGCTCGTACAGCTCGAAGTAGGCGGGGTGATAGCTGGCCATGCGCCAGTGTTCGCGGACCTGCGCATTGCGGGCAGCGACGCGGCGCTGACTGCGGGTGGGCTGAAAGGCCGCCACATCGACACGGCAGGCCACGCAAGCCTGGCAGCCGCGACAATGCGGCCGGTAGACGTGGCCACCGGCACGACGGAAACCTCGACTGAGCGCATGGTCGTAGACGCCCGCCAGATTCGGCGCCAGCGGGTCGATGACCAGATTGCGCGCCAGGCGGTCCGGGAAATAGCCACAACGATGGTCCAGCGTCTGGAACAGACGGACAGTGTCGGAACGCATGGCAGCGGCAGTGTCGAGCGAGCACGCAGTGTAGCGTGCCTTGGGGTTGAGGGCTGAAGGATCAGGGATCAGGGATCAGGGCCGAGGTCGTGACCTCGGCCCTGATCCGGGCATTACTCGAACATGACGCCGGCATCCACGGTGCGGACGCGCTCACCCGTCAGGCCCAGATCGATCTGCTGGATCTGCGCATCCTCGGCCAGCAATTCGGCCGACTTGTCGCTGTTGTAGCTCATTGGCGAGGGCTGGTTGCCGCGCAGCCGTTCAGCCAGGTCAGCGGTGTCCTTGCTGATGTACACATACTGGATGTGCTGCAGCTGCAGGTGCCGTCGGATGGCGGCATTGACCTGTTCGCGGGTCAGCCTGGCCAGCCCGCTGCGGACGTAGTCCGGGAAGGCTTCGATGCCATACCACTGGCTGTCCAGCGCATAGCCGAGGCGCCGGCTGGGGCTGTCGACCATCTGTGCGACGAACTTGGCCAAAAAGTCACGCGTCGCCTCGAACTCGGCCTCGCTCAGGCCGTTGTCGATCAGCTCGCGCAACTCGAACATCGCGGCGCGAGTGGCGAAATGGGCGTCATTGTTGTTGCGAAGCGGCCGTAGCCAGATCTGGAACAGGTCCTGCTGGCGGGCATAGTTGGGTTCCGGCGTGGACAGGAACATGCCGTTGGGGAAGTACTCGATGTAGGCATAGTCACCATAGTTCATGCCGCGCTCTTCGCGGATGCGCTTGTACAGCTGCGCCGAAGAATTGCGGTGCTCGCCCAGCCAGGAACGCACCAGCCACAGCGCCAGCCAATCCGGATCGCCGCGCTTGACGCTGATCGGAAAGCCGAAGGACACCGCCACGGCCGGCGTTTCCTTCTGGATCAGCAGGGCCTGACGACCACCACCGGCGCTGATCAGTTCGCGACTGGAGCTCGGCGGGTCGCCCGCGGGCAGGGCCGCGAGGTCGCGCTGAATGCGACCGGCGAACTCGGCGGGGTAGCCGCCCGCCAGGCCGATGGTCAGACGATTGCGGGTCAGCTGGCTGCGCCAGAACTCACGGACATCTTCCAGCGTCAGCGCTTCAACCTCGGCGGCGTGACCGGCAGTGAGTCGGCCATAGGGATGGTCGTGGCCGAAAACCTCTTCGTACAGGGCTTCCTTGCCGAACTCCTCGTCGTTGCTGCTGCGCAGGTTGACGCGGATGGCATTGATCTGCTGCTGCTTGACGCGGGCAAAATCGGCCTCGCTGAAGCCCGGGCTGAGCAACTGTTCGCGCAGGATCTCGTACCAGGCGTCGAGATTGTCCCGGTGCACGGTGCCGCTCAGCAGCAGCATTTCCTTGCCCACCTGATAGTCGATTGCCGCCGCCATCGGATAGAGCGTGCGCTGCAGTTCGGCGTAGCCACGGCGCTGGCTGCCAGCGTCGGCGATCATCGCGGCGGTCAGACGGGCCAGTCCGGCCTTGCCCGGTGGGTCGTAGGCCGCGCCGGTGCGGAACAGCAGTTGCACATCGACCAGTGCCGAGCTGCCGGGTTGCGCCAGCAAGTCGATGTCGCCGGTTGATCCGCTGCGGCTGGCCGCGACGCGAGCGTCCAGATCGGACAGCGCCTCGATGCCGGCGTAGCTGGCGTCATTGGACAGGCTCACCGCCGTGCGATGGCTGTCCCGCAGGGTTTCATCGGCGACAGCCAGCAGCTGTTCGGGCGTCACCGCGTCGAGTTGGGCGTAGTACTGATTGATCGTCTCGATGTCGCGGCGCATGTGAACGAACTGGGCCAGCGCCCCGGCGATGGCGGCAGGCGTGGTGAGCTCTGCGGCTGCGCCGTACTTGATGCGCGCCTTGGTGGCATCGAGCACGCTGCGATCGACCGGTACCGTGCGCGCCTTGACGATGGTGTCCTGCAGCGCCGCCAGCACGCGAGCCGGGTCACCATCCTTGTTCATCCGCACACCCAGATAGCCCAGGCCGGGATCGACGTTGGTCGGCATGTAGTTGAACAGCGCATCGACGCTGCGCTCGTTGACCACCAGTTGCTGATACAGCGCCGAGTTCTGGCCAAACCAGATCTCGCCCAGCACCGCCAGCGCCGCGTGACGCGGGTCTTTCGGGCTGAAGGCAGGCGTGCGATAGGCCAGCACAATGTGCGGCAGGGTGGGACCTTCCCACTGGATGTGCTCGTAGGTGGGACCCTGCGGCGCCGGTTCGGTGGGTATCTGGAAATCGTTGGGCTTGGCCTGCCAGGGGCCGAAGTGCTTCTCGACCAGGGCCATGGCGCTGTCGGTATCGACATCGCCGACCAGCAACAGCGTGGCGTAGTTGGGTCGGTACCAACGATCGAAGAAGGTCTTGGAGTAGGCCAGCTGGTCGGGCATCGCTTCGATATCGGCGAGGAAGCCCATCGTCGTGTGCTTGTAGGGGTGCACCTGGTAGGCCAGGTCACGAACCCGTTCAATCAGTTTCTGGATCGGGTTGGAGAAGTTCTTCAGGTACTCGCCCTTGACGGCCAGTGCCTCGGTGCGGAACTGCTCCTCGCTGTAGCTGAGATTCTGGAAGCGATCGGCCTCGACCTCCAGGATCTTGTCCAGGTCGGCCTTGGAGAAATCCACGTAGTAGTTGGTGTAGTCGTCGGTGGTGTAGGCGTTCTGATTGGCGCCGGCGCGGGTAATGACGTCCTGGTAGGCCGCCGGCGGGTAGTTCGGCGTGCCGCGGAACATCATGTGCTCGAAGAAGTGCGCAAATCCGGACTTGCCCGGTTCGACCTCATTGCGCGAACCGGTACTGACCGCGACCTGCAGCGACACCAGGTCGGCATGGTCGGTTGGGACGATGTAGACCTTCAGCCCGTTGGGCAGCTCGCGCTGCACATTGGGCAGGTCGAACATGCGGCTCTCGGCGGCCAGCAACGGGGCCGCGCAGGCGGCGATGATCAGGCCCAGCAGGCCCGCACGCAGGATCTTCACGAGCAACTCCAGATCAAAGGCAGCCGCGGATTGGAACAGCGCATCAGCGTCAAGTGAAGTGCCGAAGGGCCCAGAAGGCGGGTAGCCGAGCTTGGAGGTGGTCAAGGAAGCTGAATATTTGCCAACGAGCTCTGCGGGCCATGTCGGCACGCGTCTGAGTGGGCGTACTCCGCTGCAGGGAAGAACCCTGAACTTGGAGTAGACCATGCGTTGGATGTACCCGTTGGTGGCTTTGTTCCTGATCCCTGCAGCCCTGCTGAGCAGTGCACCGGTGCAGGCACAGGTGGATCAGCTCACTCTGAACTTCGGTCAGATTCGATACGACTATGTCGCCGCCCGGCCTGGGGCGCTGCCCTTCTCACTGGATCTGGTCGTGGGCGAGCAGGGCTCGCTCGCGTTGAACGCCGCGCGCGGACAGACGCTGCGCTTTCAATCGGGCCAGTTCTTTCCAGTCGATCCGTTGGCCCAGAGCTGGTTGAACTTCGAACTGGCCGACCGGATGGGGCCCTTGGGTCAGCTGTCTGTGGCGATCGACCAGCGCGGCAGCAGCAGCGCCGGCGGTAGTCCACACATCCGGGTTTTCGACGGTCAGACTGGCCAGTCGGCCGGGACGCACGCTGGCGGCGCCAATTTTCTGTTGGCCGATGGCAGCGTACGTCTTCTTGGGCAATCCGCCGATGTGACGCTGCGCGGTGCGCCCGCTTCGTTGTTCAATCAGCCGGGCCCGGGCGAGCCGTTGGAAGCGCATCTGCCGACGCCAGCGCCAGGCCAGACGATCGAGCTGATGCTGAAGATCTGGGACGACCGCGGCGCCAGTACGCAGCTGCCGGTGCGGATCAGCGGGGCGCGCTAGTGGTCAAGGGATGAGGGTTTGGAATGTCGCCCGCGGCTGCGGGCGAAGCAAAGATCCGCGGCCGAGCTAGCTCCCACTGAGCCTCGATCAAACCAGAGGTCACTCGAAGCATGGCGGGCTACTGCAAACGGCAATTGGAAGGATCGCTGCTCAGCCTTCAGCCTTCAGCCTTCAGCCCGGCCGTACACCCTCAGCCCTCGGCCCTCGGCCCTCAGCCCTGGTCTGTCCCCGGTCCGGGGACAGACCATCACATTCGGAACACGCCAAAGCGACCCGTCTCGATCGGCGCATTGAGACTGGCTGACAAGGCCAGACCGAGCACGCGGCGGGTGTCGGCCGGGTCGATGATGCCGTCGTCCCACAAACGGGCACTGGCGTAGTAGGGGTGGCCCTGGCGCTCGTACTGATCACGAATCGGTGTTTTGAAGGCGTCTTCTTCCTCGGTCGGCCACTGGCCGCCCTTGCCTTCGATCTGATCGCGCTTGACGGTGGCCAGCACGCTGGCAGCCTGTTCGCCGCCCATCACCGAGATGCGCGCATTCGGCCACATCCACAGGAACCTCGGCTGGTAGGCGCGTCCGCACATCGCATAGTTGCCGGCGCCGAAGCTGCCGCCAATCACCACGGTGAACTTGGGCACGTGGGAGCAGGCCACCGCAGTGACCATCTTGGCGCCATCCTTGGCGATGCCACCGTTCTCGTACTTGCGGCCGACCATGAAGCCGGAAATGTTTTGCAGGAACACCAGCGGGATGTTGCGCTGGTTGCACAGTTCGATGAAGTGCGCGCCCTTCAGGGCCGACTCGGCGAACAGGATGCCGTTGTTGGCGACGATGCCCACCGGATAGCCCCAGATGTGCGCGAAACCGGTCACCAATGTCTTGCCGTAGCGGGCCTTGAATTCGTGCAGTTCGGAATCGTCGACGATGCGGGCGATGACCTCGCGGATGTCGAAGGGATAGCGGGTGTCGCGCGGGACGATGCCATACAGCTCGCTGGCGGCGTAGCGCGGCTCACGCACGTCGCGAGTCACCACCGGCAGCTGCTTGGGCCGATTCAGATGGCCGACGATTTCACGCGCAATCGCCAGCGCATGCTCGTCATTCTCGGCAAAATGATCGGTCACGCCGGAGACACTGCAGTGCACTTCGGCGCCGCCCAGCGATTCGGCGTCGACGACCTCGCCGGTCGCGGCCTTCACCAACGGTGGGCCGCCGAGGAAAATCGTGCCCTGCTCCTTGACGATGATGCTCTCGTCGCACATCGCCGGCACATAGGCGCCGCCGGCGGTGCAGGAGCCCATGACCACGGCGATCTGCGGGATGTTCTGGGCCGACAACCGGGCCTGGTTGTAGAAGATTCGACCGAAATGCTCGCGGTCCGGAAAGACCTCGTCCTGCAAGGGCAGGAAGGCGCCACCGGAATCGACCAGATAGATGCAGGGCAGACGGTTTTCCAGCGCGACTTCCTGTGCGCGCAGGTGTTTCTTCACCGTCAGCGGAAAGTAGGTGCCGCCCTTGACGGTGGCATCGTTGGCGACAATGACCACTTCAATGCCGCTGACCCGGCCGATGCCGGTGATCACGCCGGCGCAGGGGGCCTGATTGTCGTACAGCCCGTGTGCGGCCAGTGGTGACAGCTCCAGAAAGGGGCTGCCAGGATCCAGCAGAGCACGAATGCGCTCGCGCGGCAGCAGTTTGCCGCGTTCGGTGTGGCGCTGACGAGCTGCCTCACCGCCGCCGAGTGCGACCTGCGCCATCTCGCGCTGCAAGGCATCGACCAGTCCCTGCAGGTGCTCGGCATTGGCCTGGTATTGGGGATCGCGCGGATCGATCTGCGAAGCGATGTGCGGCATGGCGAGGGGTCGCGAGCGGTCGGAACGGTCAAGGATAGCGAACCACGACGTCCAGGGTTTGGCTCAAGTCCTCTGGCACTCCGCACGGCGATCTTGCCCAGTGCTGCCGAAGTTGGCCGGGTCGACGCGCTCAGCGCAGCGCTGGCAGCAATGCCTCGGCGTTGCCGTCATTGGGCGCCGGCCGCAGACCCAGCAGGTGTGCCAGCAGCGTATAGACATCGACCGATTCGATCGGCGGCAACTCCGCACCGCTGCGGAACGCCGGTCCGCGGGCGGCGAAGATCGTTTGCATCGACGGCAGCGCCGGATCGAAACCGTGCGAGCCGCGGGTTCCCGTGAATTGAGCGCGCCATTCGGCGGCGCGTCCGGCCAGCGCGTCCCAGCCCTCGTCCATCTGGCAGACGATCGGCGGCACACGGCGGTGCGAGCCGTAGTGCCAGCGTGCCGGCAGGTCAGCCTTGCGCCAGCACTCGTAGTGCTCGTGTCGTCCGAGCAACTGCCTTGCCGCCGCAGCGGCCCGGCCACGACGCGGCTGGAAACCGGCCGACTGGCCCAGCGAGATCCATTGCGCATCGTTGGGATCGACCATCTGGTCGACGTGGACGAACTGATTCGGTGCGACCTCGGCCATGCCGTGATCGGCCACCACAATGATATTGACGCGGTCCAGCAGCTTCGCGTCGCTCAGACCCTGCAACAGGCGGCCGATGGCCTCGTCCGCTTCAGCCATGGCCGCGCGTACCTCGGTCGACTCCGGGCCATGCTCGTGACCCATCTTGTCGACCCGCTCGAAATACAGGGTCGCCAACGCCACCGGGTCGGCTTCAGCGGCTTGCCCGGCCAGCCAGGCCACGATGGTGTCGACCCGATCGGCGTAGCCCATCTTGTCGTCGTAGGGCTGCCAGTAGCCGGGTCGCACACCATCGATGGCCGCTTCGCTGCCGGGCCAGAACAGGACGGCCGTGTCGATGCCGGCGCGCTCGGCGCTGACCCAGATCGGCAGGCCTTCCCACCAGCGGGATTCGGTGACGGCGTCGCGATCGGCGAGGGCGAAAGTCCCCAGCTCGGGGTCATACATGGTGTTCTGCACGATGCCGTGGTGATCCGGTCGCAGCCCGGTGACCAGGGTGTAGTGATTGGGAAAGGTCAGCGAAGGGTAGGCCGGCGTCATCCAGCGAGCCCGCACCCCCTCATCGATCAGACGCTGCAGATTGGGCGTCAGGCCTCGGTCCAGATAGTCCACACGTGTGCCGTCGATGGACACCAGCAGCACCAGAGAGCCGGTACCGATACGGGCATCCTGGCGCGGTTGGAGAGTCGTCTGGCAGCCGCACAAGGTGATCAGCAACAGGATAAGCAGCGAGCGCACGGTAGGCCTGGAGGAAGGGCGGGGCGGCCATTAGGCGCAGACGAAGGTTCAAGGTCAACCAATGCCGGATGACGTTTACAAGTCGAATCAATCCGGGCCCGGTGCACGGATCAGATGACCAAATCGGGAAGGCATGTCCGAGATTCGTGAAAGCGCTGCGCTAGAATGCCCACATCCGCGCCCACCTTCTGATCCGTTTCGGCGCGGGCACTTGCCGGATCTGGCTGGCGACGGCACCCGGTGGTGGCGATGGTGGATGGTGGGCTGTAGCGGGCACTGGTCTGATGCTTGGCGACGATGCGGGTCACGGCGAATCCGGGATCGGCATCGACCATAGACGTGTCCGTGTGCTTTCAATGCCGCCCTGACATCGTCCTGCCGAGCGTCTTCGCGTCAATGCGTTGCTGTGCTGCGGAGGTCGTCATGCGCTGCGATTGTCGATGGGCTGCTGTGCTGTTGTTGGCGACACCATGGGCCTGGGCCGGGGATTCGGCCTATTCGGGCCTGGATGTGGACAGCTGCGTGTTGCTGCAGGAAAACGCCGATATGGCCTGGTCGCTGAGCGAATGCCCGGCCTTCGCCGGCTATCGGGTGTTGCTGGAAGACAGCGATGGTCGTCAATCGCTGAGCCTGGTCGAGCCCAGTGGGCGGCCGCATGACCTGGACTTCGCCAGTACCGTCACTGAGGCCTTCAATACCCTTGGTGCCAAGCTCGAATGGCGCTTCGACCATGGCCCGCACGGCATGTCGCCCTATGGCCTGATCGTCCGCGTCAATACCCAGGGTGACGACGATCGGGTGCGGTCCTTCCTCGCCGTCGTTCGCATCGGCGAACAGGTCTGCGTCGTGGATCGGCTGGAACCGGAGGTCGATCAGAACATCAAGGCCCGGATCGTGGCCGATGATCGCTCGGTGGTCAGCTGCCGTCAGCGCTGAGGCGCCAGCTCAGCACGCGTAGATCGCGGTGTCCACCCGGCCGTCGGCGTCGATCCAGGCGCGATACATTCCTGGCGTGTTGAAGGGCAGCACCAGTTGTCCGTCATGAGCGATGGCGATCAGGCCGCCACAACCGCCCAGCTGGGCCACCTCGTCCAACGCCGCTGTTGCAGCCGTGGCCAGTGTGCAGCCGTCGAAGCACATGCGTGCGTGCACCAGGAAAGCCACCTGAGCTCGGATGAAGTGCTCGCCGGTGCCAGTGGTCGACACACAGACGGTCCGATCGTCGGCCCAGGTGCCTGAGCCGATCAGCGGCGTATCACCCACGCGACCGGGGCGCTTGTTGGTCATACCGCCAGTGGAGGTGGCAGCCGCCAGATGGCCGTGCAAGTCCCGGGCGACAGCGCCAACCGTGCCGCAGCGATCGGACGACTCGATTGCCACGTCGTGATCAAGGCTGACGCGACCACTGGCCGAGGCGCGTTGCCACTGGGCATGGCGCTCGGCAGTGATCAGGGTGGCGTCATCGATCGCAGTCAGGCCTTGCTCGATGGCGAAGCGGGCGGCCCCGTCTCCAGCCAGCAGCACATGCTGGCCATCGTCGAGCACCGCGCGGGCCACGCGGATGGGATGGCGTTGGCCACGCAGCGCAGCCACCGCGCCACAGCGGCGGTCGCGGCCGTCCATCAGCGCGGCGTCCAGTTCCGGGACCCCATCGGCGTTCAGCACCGAGCCGTGGCCGGCGTTGAACCAGGGGCAGTCCTCCAGTGCTTCGACGGCCCGCTGCACCACATCCAGGGCCGAGGTGCCGGCCAACAGCGCCTGATGTGCCTGTTCGGCAATGTTGCGCAGTTGCCAATGACAGTCGGCTTCGCGCTCGGCATCCAGACTGGTGCGATCGATGACGCCAGCGCCGCCATGCAAGGCGAAACGGATGGGTGAGGCGCTCATCAGTCGCCTGCGGCCACCGTCATCCGGCCGATGCGCAGACTGCCGATCTGTACGTTGCCGCGGCGGTCGGTGTCACCACCGATGGCGTCGATGGCGGCAAACATCGCCTGCAGTTGGCCGGCGATGGTGATCTCCTGCACCGGATGGACGATCTGGCCATTTTCGATCCAGAAACCCGATGCGCCGCGTGAATAATCGCCGGTGACCGTGTTGACGCCCTGGCCCATGACCTCGGTGACCAGCAGGCCGCGCGGGGTGTCGGCCACCAGCGCGTCCAGATCCCCGGCGTTGGCATTGACGATCAGATTGTGCAGACCGCCGGCGTTGCCGGTGCTGCTCAGGCCGAGCTTGCGGGCCGAATAGCTGCCGAGCAGATAACGCTCCAGCCGGCCGTCGGCGATCAGCGCCTGGCGCTTCGTCGCCACGCCTTCGGCGTCAAATCCGCAACTGCCGGGTGCGCGGGGCAAATGCGGTTCCTCGATCATCTGTACCCACGCCGGCAGCAGGCTGGCGCCGATCTGGTCGAGCAGGAAGGAGGCCTTGCGGTACAGCGAACCGCCCGAGGCGGCCGCGCACAGATGGCCGACCAGACCACGCGCCAGTTCGGGGGTGAACAGCACCGGGTACTCGCCGGTGCGGATCGCCCGCGGGGCCAGTCGCGCGACCGTACGCCGGGCAGCTTCGCGACCGATCGCTTCGGCATCCTGCAGATCGCCCAGCGCTCGGGCCGAGTCGTAGTGGTAGTCGCGCTGCATTTGCTCGCCACGTCCGGCGATCAGCACCGCACTGAGTGAGCAGCGAGTGCTCGCTTCGCTGCCCAGAAAGCCATGACTGTTGCCGTAGACGCTGACGCTCTGACCGAGATTGTGGCTGGCGCCTTCGGAGTTCTCGATGCGGGAATCGGCCGCCAGGCCGGCGGCTTCACAGCGCTGCGCCAGTGCGATGGCCGCTTGCGCATCGATGGTGACCGGATGCCACAGGTCCAGCTCCGGCCAGTCGCGGGCCAGGCGATCGGGATCGGCCAGACCGGCCGCGGGATCGGCCTCGGTGTAGCGTGCGATCGCCAACGCGTGGTCGAGCGTGCGCTGGATCGACTCCGGGCGCAGATCGGCAGTGCTGGCCACGCCCTTGCGCAACGCACCCGGCGCGCCACAGTAGACGGTCAGGGCAATGCCGCGATCGCGGGTGTACTCCAGCGTGTCGATCTCGCCCTGGCGCACGTTGACGGCCAGGCCCGCATCGATCGACAGCTGCACTTCGGCCTGGTCAGCCCCGGCCGCGCGTGCTCGCGACAACAGCTCGCGCGCCAGCTGTTGCAGTTCGGGCAGTTCCCCGCGCAGATCAGTCGATGTGGGTGTCAGCTCAGCAGTCGTGCTCATGCAATCCGACAGGCAGGGGCAATCGGGTATTGTTGCAGATCGTTCCAGCGTGCAGAGGATGGGTGCGGATGACCGACGCAGAAGACGTCGACTTCGTCGCCGGGGAAGTCAGCAAGAGTCAGCGCAAACGCGAGGCGCAGGAAGTAGCGGATCTGGCCGAGGCTCTGGTCCAGGCCAAGCCAGGTGTGTTGGCGAAGGTCCCCGTGCCCGACGAGATCGCCGCTGATCTGGCGTTGGCACGCAAGATCAGCTCGCACATTGCCAAGCGGCGGCAGATCCTGTTCCTGGCCAAGAAAATGCGTCAGATCGATCTGGAGCCGATCCGTGCCGCACTGGAACCGGACGAGCAGACGCATCGGCAGCAGGTGGCACAGATGCACTACGTGGAGCGCTGGCGCGAGCGACTGCTCAATGACGGCGACGAAGCCGTGACCGCCTTCATCGATGCGCATCCGGAAACCGATCGACAACAGCTGCGGCAACTGCTGCGCCAAGCGGCGCGTGAGCAGGCCGCCGGCAAACCGCCTGCGGCCGCCCGGGCACTGTATCGGCTCCTCAGCGAGGCCGTTTCGGGTGACATGCCGAGCTGAGCCCTGAGCTGGGGATCGGTCGTCTTCAGCGTCGACTAGCGTTGAGCAGCACCGTCAGTGTGCACGGATCCATCGAATGTCCCGGTTCTGGATGCCGGACCATGACCGCTTGACTTGTCGTCCGCGGAATTTTCCGGCTATCATTCCGCTTCTTTGTCGGGCGCTCGCCTGACGTGACCTTGCTTCACCGCGCTGGCGGGAAGCTGATTAAGCCGAGAGGACAACATGCGTCATTATGAAGTGGTCTTTCTGGTCCATCCGGACCAGAGTGAGCAGGTGCCCGCGATGGTGGAACGCTATCGCAATCTGATCGAAAGCAACGAAGGCGTGATTCACCGTCTGGAGGATTGGGGCCGTCGTCAGTTGGCCTATCCGATCCAGCGCCTGGTCAAGGCGCACTACGTGATGATGAACATCGAAGTCAGCCAGGATGCGCTGCGTGAGTTGCAAGGCGCCTTCCGCTTCAACGATGCGGTGCTGCGTCACCTGATCGTGGCGATGAAGGACGCGGTGACCGAGATGTCGCTGATCATGAAGAACAAGGACGAGAAGCCGCGCCGTCGCGATGACGACAACGCCTCGGACAGCAACGACGGTGATCGCAACGACGATCGCCGCGCCGCCGACGACGCGTCGGCCTGAGCGGAGCAGGAGTAGATCATGTCGCGTTTCTTCCGTCGCAAGAAGTTCTGCAAGTTCACTGCCGAGGGCATCACCGAGATCGATTACAAGGATCTCAACACGCTCAAGCAGTACGTCAGCGAGTCGGGCAAGATCGTCCCGAGCCGCATCACCGGTACCAAGGCCCGCTACCAGCGTCAGCTGGCCACGGCCATCAAGCGCGCCCGTTTCCTGGCGCTGCTGCCGTACACCGACAACCACAACTGAGCGCAGGAGGCTAAGTCATGGAACTCATCCTGCTGCAGAAGGTGAAGAACCTGGGCAACCTGGGTGACCGGGTCCGCGTCAAGGCGGGCTACGGCCGCAACTTCCTGGTCCCGTTTGGCAAGGCTGTGCCGGCGACCAAGACCAACGTTGAGCTGTTCGAACAGCGTCGTGCCGAGTACGAAGAGCGCGCCGCGCAGACGCTGTCTGCCGCCGAAGCTCGCGTCGCCAAGCTGAACGAGGCGGAAGTGACCATTCCCGCCAATGCCAGTACCGAAGGCAAGCTGTATGGTTCGGTCGGTCCTCGCGACATCGCCGATGCCTTCACCGCGGCTGGCATGCCGCTGGAGAAGAGCGAAGTGGTGATGGGCGAAGGCCCGCTGCGTCGCGTTGGTGAATTCGAGGTCGAAGTGCATCTGCATGCCGACGTCCACGCGACCGTCAAGGTGAACATCGTTCCCGAGAGTTGATCTCGGATCGATCGTGCCTGACAAACGGGGCGCCCTGTGCGCCCCGTTTGCTTTTCGGCAGCCCTGAAACCGGGCCGCAGTGTCTAAACTCAGCAACTTCGATCAAGCCGGGGAAACCATGTCCGAGCGTGGTGTCGCGCGCGAAGCCCTGAGCCAGCTGACCAAGGTCATGCCCTTCTCGGTCGAGGCCGAGCAGGCGCTGATCGGTGGTTTGATGCTCGTCGACGAGGCCTTCGATCGGGTCACCGGCCGCGTGCGGGGTGACGACTTTCACCGTCATGATCACGCACTGATCTTCAACGCGATCAATGAGCTGAAGGAACGCTCACAACCGGCTGACCCGATCACAGTGGCCGAGTTGCTGGAGCGACAGCACAAGTTGGAGGACGCTGGCGGCTTGGCCTATCTGGTCGAACTGGCCAACAACGCACCGGGTGCAGTGGGCATCACCGCGCATGCCGACATCGTTCGCGACAAGGCCGTCGCCCGTCGACTGCTTGATGCGGGCACCGCGATCGTCGACAGCATCTACCGACCCGAAGGTCGCTCGACCAAGGATCTGCTCAATCTGGCCGAGGAGCAGGTCTTCCGCATCAGCCAGCTGGGCGAACGCTCGGCTGGTGGCTTCCAGAGCATGCGAGAGATGCTCGGCGAGGCCTACCGGACCATCGAGCAGCGCTTCAACAACCCGCAGGATGTCACGGGTCTGGCGACCGGCTTCTCCGATTTCGACCGGATGACCAGCGGCTTGCATCCCGGTGATCTGGTGATCATCGCGGCCCGCCCGTCGATGGGCAAGACGGCCTTCTCGATGAACATCGCCGAATACGTATCGGTGCGCTCCGGCCAGCCGGTCGGCGTGTTCAGCATGGAAATGAGCGCGGTCCAGCTCACCATGCGTGTGCTGTCGAGCCTGTGCCGAATCGATCAGGGGCGCCTGCGCACCGGTCGCCTGGACGATCACGAATGGGCCAAGCTGGCTGACAATCTGAAAATGATCAGCCAGGCCAAGCTGTACGTCGACGACACACCTGCACTGACACCGGCCGAGTTGATCGGCAAGGCTCGTCGACTCAAGCGAGAGCATGGGCTGGGGCTGATCGTGGTCGACTATCTGCAGCTGATGCAGGTGCCCGACAGCAACGAGAATCGCGCCACCGAGATTTCGGCCATCTCTCGTGGTCTGAAGGCGACCGCGAAAGAGCTCGGCGTGCCTGTGATCGCCCTGTCGCAGCTCAATCGTGGCGTGGAACAACGCACCGACAAGCGCCCGATGATGTCGGATCTGCGTGAGTCAGGTTCGATCGAGCAGGATGCGGACCTCGTGATCATGCTCTATCGCGATGAGTACTATCACCCGGAAAGTGCCGACAAGGGTGTGGCAGAGGTGATCATCACCAAACAGCGAAACGGTCCCACCGGTACCGTCAAGCTCACCTTCCGCGGCCAGTACACGCGCTTCGACAACCATCAGCCCACGCCGTTTCACGACTGACGTTCGGGTGCGCAGGTGCGGGTCAGCCGACGGCGCTGAGGCAGAAACCAGGTCGCGCGCAGAGTGCGAACGGGCCACCTATGGAGAGCCTCCGCTATGCTTGCCGCCCGACTGCCGCCCAGGAACAGGCCATGAAGTGCCCGATGCTCGTTTGCCTGGCGTTTCTCGCCGGCAGTGTCTCGGCGAATGCGAAGTCGGATTTTTCTGAGGAAGACTTTGCGCGGCTGGGCTTCCTGCAGGGCCAATGGCAAGGCACCAGTCCGGATGGCGCGTTGTTCTACGAGCAATACGCCTTTGAAGGGACCCATCGGCTGGTCTCCAGCCGCTACGCCGATGCGAATTTCGACGAAGTGACCGATCGCAGTGTGGTGGAACTGGCGGCCGGCAGCATCACGTCCAGTTGGGACGTCTATCGCTGGCAGGCCAGCGAGGTGGTCGACGGCAAGGCCTGCTTCGACCCGGTGGCGGCGCCGAGTCGATTCTGTTGGGAGCGCATCGACACCAGGACCGTTCACGTGACCCAGCAGTGGGACGGCGAGGACGGACAGCCGCAATCCCATGTCGTTGTGCTGCAGCGTTTGGACTGAAACGCATCACGAACCAAGCAGCAGGTCAGTCCCGCGCGGCTGACCGATCCGGATCTGCATCGGATTCTGGCTCGGCGCCTTCCCCTGAATCCGCACGCTGCCCAACCTGGGGCTCACCAACCCGGATGAGCCGCACATCCCGCTGCGGGAAGGGGATGGTGATACCCGCCTGCTTGAAGGCCTTCCAGATGCCCAGGTTCAGTTCGGAGCGGATGTTGTTGACGCCTTCCTGCGGATCGCGGATCCAGACCCGCAATTCCATGTCGATGCCGCTGTCACCAAATCCCATCAGCCGGCCGACGGGGGCCGGGTTGTCCTGCACCCGCGGATGCGCGCGGGCGACCTCGACCATCAGGCTCATGGCCTGTTCCGGGTCGTCGTCATAGCTGATCTGCACGGGTGCCTTGAGTCGAACGGCGCTGTCGCTGTAGCTCCAGTTGATCACTTCGCTGGTGATCAGATTCTCGTTGGGAATCAGGGTGTCGACGCCGTCGCGATTGCGCACCACCACATAGCGCGCATTGAGTTCCTGGACCCAGCCGAAACTGTCGCCGATGGTGATGACATCGCCCGGCCGGATCGAGCGATCCATGATCAGGATGAAACCCGAAATGAAGTTGGAGGCGATGCGTTGCAGACCGAAGCCCAGGCCGACGCCGAGGGCACCGGAGAACACGGCCAGGGAGGTGAGATTGATCCCGACCAGATTCAGCGCCACCAGCATTGCCAGCAGAATCAGCACGAAGCGCAGCACCTTGGAGGCGCCGACGCGGAAGCCGATCGACAGCTGCTGCACACTCATCAGCCGCTTCTCCAGCGCGCTGGAGAGCAGGCCGCCGAGGATCAGCAGCACCGCGGCCGTGGCCAGCAGCGAAAGCAGATCCAACAGCGAGAAGCGGTTGTCGCCCATCTGCAGGGCGGCCTGATCGAGCAGATTCAACGAGGGTTGCAGCCAGCCGAGCAGATACAGCGCGAAGCCGAGCCAGATCACGCCGCTGACCAGTTGCTCGCTGGCAGCGAGCATCGGTCCCGGGCGCAATACGCGACGCAGCGTGTACGCCAGGCTGCGGATCAGCAGCATTGAGAAGGCCAGTACGCAGACCAGCGCGAGGATGCGGTAGGGCAGTTGCAGCAGGCGCAGGGCGCCCAGCCCCAGCAGTGCAACGATCACGACAATGGCCGGTCGCAATAGCCGCTGCTGCAGATCGCCGCGCAGGCCTTCCCCACCGCGGCCCTGCCAGCGTCGTCCCAGCCAGAAGGCCATGCCCAGAGCGAGCAGGCTGACTGCAAACTGGAACAGCTGGACCGGCTGGCGCAATTGCTGCATCGCGGCCAGAGCGTTGTCCCACAGCTGCTGCAATTCCATCAGCGTGTCCCGCTCGCGCAGACCTCCGCCGACGGGCTGGCCAGCGGCCGTTGCCGGGGGCCACAGCCGGGGCAGTCCGGGTCGCGTGGCAACTGCAGTTCACGCCAGCGCGCGCTGCGCGCATCGAAACACAACAGTCGGCCGGTCAGCAGCTCACCAAAACCACAGATGAGCTTCAGGCATTCGTTGGCCTGCAGCAGCCCGACGATGCCGGGCACCACGCCCAGTACGCCGGCCTCAGCGCAGTTGGGTGCCGCCTCGGGTGGGGGAGGCTCCGGAAACAGGCAGCGGTAGCACGGTGCCAGCCCACCCGCCGCTGCCGGCCAGAACACCGACACCTGTGCCTCGAAGCGCTGCACGGCGGCGTAGATCAGTGGCTTGCCTTGGGCCACGCACTCGGCATTGAGCCGGTAGCGGGTGGCAAAATTGTCTGATCCATCGATGATCACATCGTGCGTGCGCACCAGCTCGCCGACATTGTCCTCGTCCAGCCGGGCCTCAATCGCGCGGATCTGCAGCTTTGGATCGAGAGACAGCAGTCGCTCGCGGGCAGACTCCACTTTCGGCCGGCCCAGCGTTCCCGAGCCATGCAGTACCTGGCGATGCAGGTTCGACAGCTCGACCCGATCGGCGTCAATCAAGGTCAGCTGACCAACACCGGCAGCGGCGAGGTACAGCGCCGACGGGCATCCCAGGCCACCGGCGCCGACGATCAGCACCCGGGCTCGCTGCAACTGCGCCTGCCCGTCGGGACCAATCTCATCCAGGATCAGCTGACGGCCGTAACGCTGGCGTTCACTGGCATCGAGTCGATCCGCTGCCCGTTGCGGCAGTCCGGCCGCCTGCCAGGCGGAAAACCCGCCAACCACTGAACTCACTTGCGTATAGCCCAGCCGATGCAGATCGGCGGCGGCGAGGAGGGAACGCTGTCCGCCGGCACAAAGCAGCAGGATCGATTGATCAGGCCTTGCATGCTGTTCGATGCGCAGTTCCAGCGCGCTGCGGGGCAGGGTGATCGCACCGGCCGGCCCGCCGGCCGCCTGCTCGTCGGCCTCCCGCACATCAAGCAGCAGCGCACCTGCTTGCATGCGGCGCGCCGCTTCCCGCACGTCGATCTCCTCGATGTGGCCGCGCAGACGCTGCAGGTGGTGCTGGGCCAGACTCATGACAACATTGGCAACAGGGGTTCGACCGTGATGGTATCGCCTGCGGCGTAGCTCTGCGGTCCTTCGGGAACGACGATCAGGCAATCGGCATCGCGCAGACTGGCCAGCTGATGCGACCCCTGTCCGCGAACCGGACGTACCCACAGCTTTCCACTGGCTCCCTGGGTCATGCGGCCGCGCAGGAACTCCAGTCGATGGTGTGGCTTGTCCAGCGCTTCTTCCAGTTGCGCGGCCATTTGCAGCGCTCCGCGGACGCGCTCGCCACCGAGCAACTCGATCGCCGGGCGGACCAGCTTCAGGCTGGTGACCAGTACCGACACCGGATTGCCCGGCAAGCCGAACAGCGGTGTGCCGGAGAGATCAGCGTAGAGAACGGGGCGGCCTGGCTTCAGATTGAGTCGATGGAAATGGACTTGTCCCATTTGCCCGACCAGTTCGGGCAACAAGTCGGCGTCACCGACTGAAACACCGCCGCTGGTCACCACCAGATCGGCCATGCCACGGGCCACTTCCAATTGCTTCAGCAGCGCCTCGCGTTGGTCGCCGCAGTTCGTTGCCATCACCACGTCGGCACCCAGACGGGCGAGCAGTCCGAGCAGCAGGAAGCGATTGCTGTCGTAGATCTGGCCCCCACGCCGCTGAGCGCCAGGTTCGATCAGCTCGTCGCCAGTGGACAGAATGGCAACGCGGGGACGTCGATGCACCGAAACCGTGGCCTGGCCAAGCGCAGCCAGCAGACCGATTTGCAGAGGCCCCAGGCGTGTTCCCTGCTGCAGCACCTCGGTGCCCTCGGACAGATCCTCGCCGGCCCGACGGATATTGGCACCCAGCGGTGGCAGCTGCTCGAAGCGGATGACATCGTCATCCAACCTAACGCGTTCCTGCACGATGACCGTGTCGGCACCTGCCGGCAGCGGCGCACCGGTGGTGATCCGGCGGGCGTGGCCAGGCAGCAACTCGTCGGCGCTGTCTCCAGCAAGCGTTCGACCATCCAGCGGCAGATCGTAGGGTCCCGTGGCTGGCAGTTCGGCTGCCGCGAGGGCGTAGCCGTCCATTGCTGAGTTGTCGAACGGTGGCAGGTTCAGTGGTGCCAGCAGCGTCTCGGCCAGCACGCAACCGAGTGCTTCGCCCAGCGGCCGCTCGACAACCGGCAGGGCTCGCTGCTGCAGCGTTGTGCGGATGAGCTGCAGCGCGTCGTCGAGGCTGAGATCTGGCTGGGCCCCGGCGCAATCAGGGTGGGCGGAGGTCGTCATGGCGCGCGTGCGGCGAATTCAGATTTGAGGATAGCCGCTGAACGGTCCCAGCGGGTCAACCGGCGCCGCGAGATCGCTGCCAATTGAGCAGATCCTCCGGGGTGTTGAGGTTGCGCCAGGGGGCTTCAGATCCCTGCACAAGTTCATCATTGAAACTCAGTCGTGCCTGCCAGCGCCGCACCGATCGCTGGCCTGACTGCAGTTCGGCCAGCGCCGAAGCCAACAATGTGTCGCTGACTCGCCAGGCGGAGACCAGGGGCTCGGGTTGGCCTTCGCGACTGGCGCGTACGCCGTCCAACTCCAGCTTGCAGCTCAGCGTCTGCAGTAGTGCCCGCAAACAGGCGGCCGAAGGGGCCAGCAAATCGACCGGACAGACGAGCAGGGCGTCCAGACGATCGTTGTGAGCCTGCCGCAAGCCGGCGAGGACGCCGGCCAGTGGGCCGCTGTGTGGCGCTACATCGGGCGGATCCGGAAGGCAGCGGGCCGCTCCAATGTCGACTGCGGCGTGTGCGCCGTTGGCCACGTACAGCGGGCCAAGGCGGTCGTAGCGTTCAAGCGCGCGTTCGAGCAGGCTGCGCTCGGGCTGGTCGGAAAGACGGAGGCTGGCCTTGTCGACGTGGCCCAGTCGGCTGCCCAGCCCCCCGGCGAGGATCAACACGGCCGGATACAGCCGACGCGCCATGGCTGGGCCGACCCGACCTGATCAGCGACGCTTGACGTGCCGCATCAGGCGTCGCTTGCGCTGGATCTGCCGTTCGGTCAGTGGATTGACCTTGTCGGCAAAGGGATTCTTGCCCTCGCGGAACTCCAGACGCAGCGGGGTGCCGATGACCTTGAAGCGCTGTCGCAACTGGTTCTCCAGATAGCGCTTGTAGGCGTCGGGCAGGGTACGCAGCCGATTGCCGTGGATGACGATTCGCGGCGGATTGCGACCACCCTGATGGGCGAAGCGCAGCTTGGCCACCCGGCCGCGGACGAGCGGGGGTTGATAGGCCTCGAAGGCTGCAGTGACCGCATCGGTCAGTTCGCGCGTGGAGAACTCCCGGCGCGCGTGATAGGCAGCCGTGTCGACGGCCTTCATTAATTCACCCAAACCGGAGCCGTGCTTGGCTGAGATCGGGATCCGCTTGGCGAAGCTGAGGAAGTCCAGCCCATGGTCGAGACGGCGGCGGACGGCCGAGCGATCGGATGTACTGAGTCCATCCCACTTGTTCAGCGCGATCACCAGCCCGCGGCCACTTTCGATGATCTGGCCGAGTATGTGGGCGTCCTGATCGGCGAAGCCCTGTTGGGCATCGATCAGAAACACCACCACGTGCGCGCGGTCGATGGCCTGCATGGCCTTGATCGCCGAGAACTTTTCGACCGCCTCATCAACCCTGGCACGTCGTCGCAAGCCGGCTGTGTCGACCAGCAGATAGTCGCGCTCCTGCCAGACGATCGGGACCTCGATGGCATCACGGGTGGTGCCAGGCTGGTCGTAGGCCAGCAGGCGCTCTTCTCCGAGCAGTCGGTTGACCAGGGTGGACTTGCCCACATTGGGCCGTCCGACCACAGCGACGCGCGTGCGTGGGTCAGCCTGCTCCTCGGCGTCTTCGGCATCGGGATCGTCGCTCACTCGTGCCGCAGGCAGGGCCTCGAGAATCTGCTCTTCCAGATCGGCCACACCGCGGCGATGTGACGCGGCGATGGGCAGCGGCTCGACGCCCAGGCTGGCAAATTCGGCCAGCGCCACATCCGGATCCAGTCCATCGGTCTTGTTGACGACCAGCAGCATCTGTTTGCTGGCCCGGCGCAGTTCCTGCGCCAGCTCGATGTCGTCGGGCAGGAGCCCATCGCGGCCGTCGACCAGCATCAGGACCAGATCGGCTTCGGCGATCGCCAGACGGGCCTGCGTCGACATGTGTTGGGCGAGCGCATCGGTGTCGCCGCTCAAACCGGCCGTATCGACCAGGATGAAGCGTCCACCTTCGCCTTCCCACAAACCATAGTGGCGATCCCGGGTGACCCCCGGCAGGTCGCTGACGATGGCATCGCGGGTGCGAGTCAGGGCGTTGTACAGCGTCGACTTGCCGACGTTCGGCCGACCGACCAGCGCGACCACCGGCAGCATGGTTCAGCCGCCGGGTGCAGCGAAAGCGGAGAGTGTTCCGTCCAGATCGAGGACGTACAGCACGTCGTCAACCACGCGCGGAGCAGAGCGGATGCCTTTCTTGCCGGCACGGGCGCGAGCGACTATCTCGCCTGATTCCTGGTCCAACCAGTGCACATAACCTTCATAGTCACCAACCGCCAGCAGACTGCCGTGGACGACCGGCGTGCTCAGAAAGCGAAATTTCAGCGCTTCCTGCTTCCACAGCACGCTGCCAGAGCGGGTCGCCATGCCCAACACTTCGCCATCACTGGTCGTGGTAAACAAGCTGCTTCCGGCCAGATCAAGACCGCTGTAGGACGACATGTCGCGGCTCCACAGCACGCGGCCGGACTCGCTGGCCAAGGCGGCCACCTGAGCTCCGTAGCCGATGGCGTAGAGATCACCCTGGATCAGCAGCATCCGGCCGTCGACATCCACCATGCGTTCGAGGTCATTGCGGCCATCTGCAGTGCCGACTGCATACTCCCACTCGACGCCACCATCGAGATTGGCGACTGCGGTGAGCTTGCCGTTGGCCTGACCAATGAAAGTGGAGCCCTCGCCGATGAGCGGAGTAGCGGTGCCACGCAGGCTCAGCGTCGGTACCGCGCGATCGAGCAACCAGCGTGCCTCACCGCTGTCCTGATCGAAAGCGTAGGTCCGACCATCATTGGCCTGCGCGACCACCATGCCACGGGCGATCGCCGGGGCGCCGATCACTTCGGATGACAGCTGCGCATCCCAGCGGGGGTTACCCTCGGTGTCGAAGGCGAGCAACTGCCCTTCCAGACTGCCAACGACGACCAGACCGTCGGCCGCGGCAGGACCACCGGCGAGCGGCTGCTCGGTGTCGATCTTCCAGCGCAGTCGGCCGCTGCTGGCATCGAATGCACTGAGGGTGCCTTCCACTGAAGCGACGTATACAGTGCCGTCGGCGACAGCCGGAGCCAGCCGTCCACCCTGTCGAGCTGCACCCGGGCCGGCCTTGGCTGACCACAGTCGGTTGACGGAACGGGCGCTGGTCAGGTCGACAAGTTCAGTTGGCGGGTCGACATTGTCCTTGGAGCTCTTGAAGCTGTCACAGCCGGTCTGCAGCAGACTGCCGGCCAACACGGCCAGCAGGGTCAGGCGCAGGCTGCGGCTCATGAACTGGCCCCTTCGGAGGTCGTCTCGGCCGGCGTTTCCGGGGCCGGTGCCACCTCTGCCGGCATCTCCGGTACAGCGGGGGCGGCGGCGACGGTTCCAGCGTTGGCCATCTTGATTTCCACGATGTTGCGGCCCATGGCGCCGACATCGAGATGACTGAGCGCTTCCTCATAGGCCGTGCGAGCGGCGTCACTGTCGCCCTTGGCGAGCAGGGCGTCACCTCGGAGCTCGGCGCGGAGTGCCTTGAAGCCATCCTTGCTGGTGCGGTCGAGCTGGCGCAGCGCCTCATCGACATCGCCCGAGGCGATCAGCGCGCGAGCCAGTCGCAGGCGAGCGACGTTCGCGACACTTTCCGGTTGTCCCACGTCAGCTGCTTGACGTAGGGCAGCGACGGCCGCCTGATTGTCGCCGGCCTGCAGCTTGCGCTCGGCATCGGCCATCAACGCCAGGGCACCATACGGGGTGTCCTTGTACGAGTCGCTCAGCGCGCCCAGGTAGGCCTCAAAGCCAGCCGGGTCCGATTCGGCCGCACTTTGCAGCTGTTGGAACTGCAACATGGCTTCCCCAGCGTGGCTGAGCTTGGAGTCTTGCCACCGCTGATAGCCGAACAGCGCCGCCAGACCGACCGCGACGCCGATCAGGATGGATGAGCCGTTGTTCTGCAGCCATTTGCGAACCGCTTCGCCCTGTTCGTGAGCGTCAAGTACTTCTTCTGCCATGGTCTATCGATTCCGTTTGTCGATCGTCGGTGATTGCGAGCGCAACGACCGAAAGAGAGATTCAGTCGGCGACGGGTCGCTCGGCCTGGATGCCATTGGATCCTTGCAGCAGCGCCAGGTCTGCCACGTTGCCGCGGATGAAAGGTTCCAGCGTGAGCGCTTGACCGTCGATGAACAACTCGGCGCGCGCGGCGTTGCCAATGCGCACTCGAAGCGGCCAGTTGCCTTCAAGCTCATGGCTGCCCGCGGCGAGCGTACGATAAATGAGACGCTCGCCTCGCGCATCCTCTACCGACACCCAACTCGGTGCAGCGAGGGTTAGCTGCACACGATCGGATCCAGCGCCGGCGGGCGCGGTGGCACCGCGACCCAAACCAAATGGCGTCAAGGAAGCCGTGACCGGCGCACCGTAGGCTTCCTCGTCCGGCGCTGCCGAGGTGGCCGGGATCGCCGACGGGGCAACCGCTGTTTCAACGCTGGCGTCGGTCGACGCGGGTCCGCTGCCGGCAGACGGCTGCTCTGCGACCATCGTTGCGTCTGACTGACCGCTGGGTGCGGCAGGATCGTTGCTGACCAGCCAATAGAGCAGTGGCAACAACAGGGCGGTGCCCACCACGTAGCTGGCAACCCAGGTGTAGCGCTCCATCCAGCGGTTGCGCCGAACCGGCGCGGTGCCTTGGGCGATTTGCGGTTCCGGGTCGCTGTCAACCAGCGCACTCAGTCGCCGTTCCAACGCCACGGTGGGCAGATCGAGCAGCTTGCCATAGGCGCGGACGAAGCCCTTGTAATAGATGGGTGCGCCGATGTGCTGGGTCTGATCGCGCTCCATATCCTGAACGGTCGATCCGGACAGCTTCAGCGCACGGGCCACATCTTCCACCGACAAGCCGGCTTGCAGACGTGCCTGCTTCAGCCAAGCGCCAAGGCCTTCGGCCGAGGCGTTGGTCGAATGTGCGTCGTGATGGTCGAGCTGTTCCATGCTCATGGCTGCTTCTCCTTCAGCTGACGCGCTTCGGTCGAATCCGGGTACCGGCCCAGCAGGCGCGAAGCGTAGTCGCTCGCGGCTCGCTCGTCACCTAGCGCATGCTCGATTTCCACGGCCAACGCGAGAAATTCGGCGTTCTCACCCTGCGCCGCTTCGTAACGCTGCGCGAATGCCCTCGCACGCAGGTGCTCGCCGTTGCGATGGAGGATGGCGGCCATCGGCAGCAAGGCAGCTGGAAAGTTGGGGTCTCGCTGAAGGGCGCGGCGAAAATAGCCTTCCGCGAGTTCACTGCGATGGACCGAGCGGGCGCACAGGCCAGCGTTGGCCAGCGCCGCCTGCGGCGTTCCGTAAAATGGATCCTGCACCGCCTTGTCGAAATACTGCAGCGATTCTTCGGCTTTGCCCGACCGACAGAGGAATCCGCCGAGGTTGTTGTTCATGTCGCCCGAGGTGGGGTCGATAAGGACGGCCTGACGATAGTTCTGCTCGGCCAACAATGGATCGTTGATTCGCTCGTACAACAAACCGAGCATGGAGTAGGCAGGTGCTGAGCGGGCATCCAGCGTTATGGCCCGTTTCAGCTTCTCCAGTGCAACTTCGAGTCGTCCCTGTTCCATATAGCCGCGTGCCAGACTGACCTGCACATTGGCGGCCTTGCGGCGCTGGGGACTGGCGTCGCCACGCGGCGAGACATAGCCGGCGGAACCATCGACCGCACAGCTGCTGGCAAGGAGCAGGTGCAGCAGAACAACAACGATGCCAAGGCGGCGCCTCACGCGGCAGACTCCACGGTGGTCAACTCATCCTGGGCGAGTCTTGCCAGGTGCTCGCGCTGCCGACGGGTCCGATCGGCGACCTGACCCACCAATTGACCGCAGGCGGCGTCGATGTCCTGTCCACGTGTGCGTCGGACCGTGGCAATCACGCCCTGAGCCATGATCCGTTCCTGAAAGGCCCGAATCGCAGGTTCATCCGAGCACTCGTAGCTGGTGCCAGGGAAGGGGTTGAAGGGAATCAGATTCAGCTTCGAGGGCAGCCGGCGCAGCAACTTGACCAGTCGGTCGGCCAGCTTCAGGTCGTCATTGATGCCCTTCAGCAGCGTGTACTCGAAGGTGACGTTGGCCCGGGGGCGTGTGCGCAGATAGCGCTCGCATGCCGCCATCAGCTCGGCAATGGGGTACTTGCGATTCAACGGCACCAGCTCATTGCGCAATTCGTCTACTGGCGCATGCAGGGAGACGGCCAGACTGACATCGGAGGCTTCCGACAACTGGTCGATACCCGGCACCAATCCGGCCGTACTCAGCGTCACGCGCTTGTTGGCCAGTCCGAAACCCAGGTCGTCGCGCATCAACGACATGGCGCGCACCACATTGTCGAAGTTGAGCAGGGGTTCGCCCATGCCCATCAACACCACGTTGGTGATCCGGCGATTGGTCTTGGCGTCGTGGCCCAACGCCTGAGCGGCCAGCCACACCTGCCCGATGATCTCGGCCGTGCTGAGGTTGCGCTGGAAACCCTGGGTGGCCGTGGAACAGAAGGTGCAGTTCAGCATGCAACCGATCTGCGATGAGACGCAGAGGGTGCCCCGGGTTGGTTCAGGGATGTAGACCGTCTCCACGGCACCGCCGCGCACATCAATGCGCCACTTGCGGGTGCCGTCGGTGGAGATCTGCTCAGCCCCAACCTGCGGCGGCTTGATTTCAGCCACCTCGGCCAGCCGCGTTCGCAGTGCCTTGCCGAGATCGCTCATGCTGTCGAAATCGGCCGCACCGCGGTGATAGATCCATTTCATGACCTGATCACCGCGGAAGGGCTTTTCACCCAACCCGACAAAGAATGCCCGCAGCCCCTCGCGATCGAGGTCGAGCAGATTGGTGCGGGAATCGGGCGTGGTCATTGCGTCGAACCGGTCTCAGCTGCGCGGGCACAGCTCGCTGGAAGCGAAGAAGTAGGCGATCTCGACCGCCGCCGTTTCCGGCGCGTCGGAACCATGAACGGCGTTGGCTTCGATGCTGGTGGCGAAGTCGGCGCGGATGGTGCCGGCGGCCGCCTTGGCCGGATCGGTGGCGCCCATCAGATCGCGATTCTTGGCAATCGCGTCATCGCCTTCCAGGACCTGTACCAGCACTGGACCAGAGCTCATGTAGCGGCACAGATCAGCAAAGAACGGACGCTCACGATGAACGGCATAAAAACCTTCAGCTTCCGCCAGCGACAGTTGTTGCAAGCGTGCGCCAATGACTTTCAGGCCGGCGGACTCGAAACGCGCGATGATCTGGCCGATGACGTTCTTGGCCACGGCATCGGGCTTGATAATGGACAAAGTGCGCTGCAGCGCCATGGTAGCTCCTTGAATTCTCCAGCTGGGGACGACAAAAAGCCTCCCGTCGCCCCGTGCCCAGAGCGACTTGAGAGACTAACATGAAATCCACGAAAAACCGTGGGTTTGGGCGGTGTTTCCGCGACCAAGTCTAGCTTCTTGCTGCACTGCAGCGCAATGCTCAAGGGGTCCGGATTGGGGGCTGCGAGGTGCTTGCAGGTTGCCGTTGGCAGCCATTCAGAATGGCTGCTTTTCTGGCAGCAAATGGAGCCCAATTGAGCCCGTCGTCATGAGGTTGACGCCAGAGGTACTCCGAATAGACCGGGCCGCTTGCTGCAACGACAATGTGGGCCGGAACTGCCATCCCGGTGAAAGTTCTCTCAGCGGGTGCTAAGTCCAGTCATTGGCCCCTTGCTCGAGAGTGCCGGGTCTGGCCAGTACCACGCAGAAGCGCTGTCCGGTCGGCGCTTCCATGACACACCAGCTGTGCACCCGCTGGACCTCACGCGCGCCGAGGGCACGCAGGCGAGTGACTTCGGCTTCAATGTCGTCCGTCTCGATGTCCAGATGAACCCGGCTCGGGTGGGTGACGCGCTGAACTTCGATGTGGAGGCGCTGCTCCGGATCCCGCAGCCGCACATAGCGATCCCCTTCCTCGGCCGGCAATGGCTCGGATGGCATCCCCAGTGCCGCCGACCAGAAGTCGGCGGCGCTGGGCAGGTCGTCGGTCTGACAGTCGATGATGAAGCCGCTCAATCGACTACGGTGCATCGCGGCTTCCTCAGGCGGCGCCAATCGCGACAAGCTGGCTCAGGCGGCGGACACCCACGGAGACCGTGGGATAGTCCATGCTGACCAGCGCATGCATCTCACCGAACATCGTCTGGGTATAGCTGAGCGCCGATTCGCGACCTTCGGCCCAGGCCTGCAACGGATCCTGTTTGGGCTTGCTGCAGCGACGCAACGCCTGCGCCGTCAGCGTGCGGTGCTGCGCGTATAGTTCGTCGCGCAGCACGCCGCGAGCGTGCGCGTGCCAGCGGCCTTCGACCGGCAGCTTCTCGATCTGTTCGGCCAGCCACTTCAGATGCAGTTGTTCGCCGATGCTGAAGTAGGCCTTGGCGGCACGCTCGACCTGGCAATCCAGTTCGAAGGCCACCTCGATGATGTCGAAGGCCGCCACCAGCGCCGGCAGCTGACTGATGATCTGGGCGAAAGCCTCGCTGTATCCCAGGCTCTGCAAGGCCCGGTTCTCATTCTGGAACTGCACGGCGTCGGCCTTGCTGACCGCGCGCGGCAGCACCTGCAGCAGCTGTTCGAATCCGCCGGTATAGCGCTCGACACTCTGCGCGATGTCGCTGGCCGCACCGGGCGCGTTGAGCAGCCAGCGCGTCATGTTGCGCATCAGATTCCAGATGCGCAGCAGCAGGTCGATCTGTCGATGAAAGTCGACGCTGTCGCCGAGCCGATCGATCTCCGCCCACAGTTCACGAGCACGCAGGACCTCGCGGGCAATCGTGTAGGCCTTGGCTACCTCGGCGACGCTCTGGCCCGTGTCCTCCTGCATCCGCAATACAAAGGTGGCGCCCATGCGGTTGACCATCGAGTTGGTCACCTGCGTGGCGATGATCTCGCGCCGCAAGGGATGGGCTTGCATCTCGTTGGCGAAGCGCTCGCGCAGCGGCGTCGGGAAATACAGCGCCAGCTCCTTCGACAGGTAGGGATCTTCCGGCACGGCGGAGTCCAGCAGGCTGTTGTAGGCGTGAATCTTGCTGTAAGCCAGCAGCACGGCCAGTTCCGGTCGAGTCAGGCCCAGGCCACGGGCCCGGCGTTCATTGAATTCTTCTTCCGACGGCAGGAATTCCAGCTGGCGGTCGAGCAGGCCCTGTTGTTCCAGCCAGCGCACGAAATGTTGCTTGGCGCCGATGCGATCGATGCTCAGGGCCCGCATCAGACTGATCGCCAGGTTCTGTCGGTAGTTGTCGAAGATGACCAGATCGGCCACTTCGTCAGTCATCGCGACCAGCAGATCATCGCGCTCGCCCGGCGCCAGTGCGCCGCCTGCGATCGCCAGATTGAGCAGGATCTTGATGTTGACCTCGTGGTCGGAGGTATCGACGCCAGCCGAGTTGTCGATGGCGTCGGTGTTCAGCAGCACGCCAGACTGAGCGGCTTCGATGCGACCGCGCTGAGTCAGACCGAGATTGCCGCCCTCGCCGACAATCTTGCAGCGCAGCTGGTTGCCGTTGAGTCGATTGGCGTTGTTGGCGCGGTCGCCCACGTCGGCGTTGGTTTCGGACTCGGCCTTGACGTAGGTGCCGATGCCGCCATTCCACAGCAGTTCCACTGGCGCACCGAGAATGGCGCGAATCAGTTCGACCGGTGACAGCTGCTCTGCTTCGATGTCGAGCACCGCACGAATCTGCGGACTGAGCGTGATCACCTTGGCGCTGCGGGGAAATATCCCGCCGCCGGCCGAGATCAGCTTGCGATCGTAGTCATCCCAGCTGGAGCGGGGCAGGGCAAACATGCGCTCTCGCTCGGCGTAGCTGGCAGCCACGTCGGGTGTCGGATCGAGGAAGATGTGGCGGTGGTCGAATGCGGCCAGCAGCTTGATGTGACGCGACAGCAGCATGCCGTTGCCGAAGACGTCGCCAGACATGTCGCCGACGCCCACGCAAGTGAAGGCCTCGTTCTGACAGTCTTTGCCCAACGCGCGGAAGTGGCGTTTGACGCTCTCCCAGGCGCCGCGGGCGGTGATGCCCATCTTCTTGTGGTCATAGCCCTTGCTGCCGCCCGAGGCGAAGGCATCGCCCATCCAGAAGCCGTGCTCGCCCGAGATCGCATTGGCGATGTCCGAGAAGGTGGCCGTGCCCTTGTCCGCCGCGACCACCAGATAGGAGTCGTCCGGATCGTGCCGCACCACACGCGATGGCGGCACGATGCGGCCGCCATCCAGGTTGTCGGTCACATCAAGCAGGCCGTTGATGAAGATGCGGTAACAGGCCACACCTTCGGCCATGAAGGCTTCGCGATCCTGGCTGGCGGGCGGCTGCTTGACGACGAAGCCGCCCTTGGCGCCGACCGGCACGATGACCGTGTTCTTGACCATCTGCGCCTTCATCAGGCCCAGAACCTCGGTGCGGAAGTCTTCGCGACGATCCGACCAGCGCAGGCCGCCACGGGCCACCGGCCCACCGCGCAGATGGACGCCTTCCACCCTGGGCGAATAAACGAAGATTTCGCGATAGGGCAGCGGCTTGGGCAGGTTGGGGACCAGGGCGCAGTCCAGCTTGTAGGCCACATAGTCCTTGGATCGGCCGTCCTCGAGCTGGAAGTAGTTGGTCCGCAGAGTGGCCATGATGATCTGTCGGAAGGCACGCAGGATGCGGTCCTCATCCAGACTGGCGACGCGCTCAAGCTCCTCGCGCAGCACGCCATTGAGTTCGCGGATCTGACTGTCGCGATCCTCGCTGCGCAGTGCCGACCAGCGTTCGGCCAGCGCCGGGCCTTCCGGATCACCCGTCAGCAGGGCTTCCAGATCGCGCTGGAAGCGCTTGCGCTGAGACTCGTTGGCGGCATTGTCTTCCCGGTCCGGATCGAAGCGCGCTTCAAACAGGTCTACGAGCAAGCGAGAGACCAGCGGATGTGCGCACAGTGTGCGCTCCATGTAGGCCTGGGAGTAGGTGAAGTCAGTCTGCAGCAGGCAGCGCAGATAGCCGCGCAGCACCGTGACCTGACGCCAGTCCAGCCGGGCGGCGATGATCAATCGATTGAGCGGATCATTCTCGGCACGGCCGCGCCAGATCTGTTCGAAGGCCTGCTGCACCGGCTCGCGGGCACTCTCCATGTCCAGGGTCAGACCATCCAGGGGTTCGATGTCGAAGTCCTGGATCCAGATTGTCAAACTGCCCAGTGACATCGCATAGGGGTGCTCGGACAGCGCGCGAAAGCCCATGTTCTCGAGCATCGGCAGCGCGTCGGACAGCGCAATCGTGCCGCCGAACTTGAACAGCTTGAAGCGCAGCGTGTCGGTCTTCCGGCGTGGCCGATAAAGGCTCAGTCGAATGTCGTCGTGATCACGCAGACTGGCGGCGGCTTCGACGTCCTGGGCGGCGATCTGCGGCGTGACTTCCTCGATGTAGCCGCCGGGCAGGGCTTTGCCGAATCGATTGGCCAGCTTCAGACCCTTCGCCTCGCCGTGGCGCTGGACCAGGATGTCGCGCAACTCGTCCTGCCAGTTGCGCACGATCTGCGCGATCTTGGCCTCCAGTTCGCGCACCTCGACCTTGGGCTGCTCCGGCGACTTCGGCCGGATCACCACATGCAGCCGGGCCAGCATCGACTCACCCACCAGGATCTGTGAATCGGCCCGCTCGCCCTGGAAGCTGCGCTTGAGCAAGGCCTCAATGCGCTGGCGGTTGTCCTGGGTCATCCGGTCGCGCGGGACGAAGACCAGGCAGGACAGGAAGCGACCATAGCGATCGCGGCGGATGAACAACCGGGTCCGCTGCCGTTCCTGCAGGTGGAAGATGCCAACGGCGGTGGCGTGCAGTTCTTCGGCCGTGGCCTGAAACAGCTCATCGCGCGGCAAGGTTTCCAGAATGTGCAGCAGCGCCTTGCCACCGTGGCCAGAGCGCGACAAGCCTGAACGCGCGAGCACGGCTTCAGTCTTGCGCCGCACCAGGGGCAGGTCGAGGATGTGGAAGGTATAGGCGTTGGAGGTGTACAGGCCGAGGAAGCGCTGTTCGCCGACCGGCTTGCCGTCGGCATCAAAGGCGATGATGCCGATGTAGTCCATGTAGCCCGGCCGATGCACCGAGCTGCGCGCGTTGGTGCGCGAGAGGATTACCAGGTCGGGCAGGGCATCGGGCTCCAGTTCGCGAGCGGCCAGCGAGGACAGCGCGCGCGCCGGCAATTTGGACTCATCGGTGCGCAGGATTCCCAGACCACTGCCCTGCACCGCGCGCAGGGTTGGCGTTTCGGTGTCGTTCTCGGTGTGGTATTCGCGATAGCCGAGGAAGGTGAAATGGTTGTCGGCGATCCAGCGCAGAAAGGCGACGCATTCCTCGACGTAGGCGCGGTCGTGCGGCAGTTCGCGTTGGCTCAGCTCGGCTGCGATGCCCATGAGCCGGTCGCGCATCGGGACGAAGTCTGCGACACAGGATTTGACGTCGCGCAGGGCGCCGTTGACACCATCCTGCAGAGCCTGCAGAACCTCGGGTTCGGCCTGGCGTTCGATCTGCAGATGAATCACCGATTCACGGCCGGCTTCGTTGCCACCGAAACTCAGCACATGGCCGCCCGGATCACGGGCCACGGGCACGACCGGGTGCAGCGTCAGGTGGACCAGGCCGCCGTGCTGCGCAACCACCATGGCCACCGTGTCGACCAGGAAGGGCATGTCATCGTTGAGAATCTCAATGACGGTGTGGGCACATTCATAGCCGTGTTCGTCATGGCTGGGGTTGTAGACGCGTACCAGAGACTGACCACGAGGGCGGTCGCGGAACAGCCGCAGCAGGTGTACGCACAGACCGGCCCAGTCGGCGGCAGTCTGACCATCCAGTTCCTCATCCGGCAGCCGCCCGAGCAACAAGCGGGCAAAGCTCTCGGCTTCACGCAGCTTGGGGCCGCTGCAAAGTGATTTGAGTTCGGCAAGGATGGCTTCCAGATGTGCGGAAGCCGACGCGTCGCGCGCCTGCGCCATGGCTGATTCCAGTGGAGGTCGGGGACGCAAAGGGTACCGTCGTGCGGCCGCATTTCCGAGAGCCACGACGGTGATTCGCCCTCGGTTGATTCAGCAAACGTTATGACTTCGTTAAGTCCTTCAGTTGAAGCCCGGCGCGAGGTCCACGGTAGCCGTCGATGACAGCGCGAGAAATCCAGCTAGACTGCGTTGGGTGCTCTTCAAGCCGAGTCGGACGCCGATGACCTCCGCCACGACGCCACCGGACATCGCCGCTACCCTGGGGTCCATTGCCGCAGTACCCGATGAGGAATTGGCGCGCCTGACCACCTGGCTTTATCCCGAGTTGCATCGTCTGGCGCAGCGGGCCATGCGCGGCGAGCGTGCCAACCACACCCTGCAGACCACGTCGCTGGTGCACGAGGCCTATCTGAAACTGGCTGACAGTGACCTGCGCATTGCCTCACGCAGCCATTTCCTGGCCCTGTGCGCGCGCATCATGCGGCGAATCCTGATTGACCACGCACGCGGACATGAGCGGGTCAAGCGGGGTGGGCCGAAGCAGCAGATCACGCTGGACGAAGGCGTGTCGGTCACGCAGGGGCCCGATCTGGACGTGCTGGCGCTGGATCAGGCCCTGGAACGCTTGCAGAAGCTGGACGGGCGCCGCGCCCAGTTGCTGGAGTGCCAGCTGTTTGCCGGCATGAGCTATCCGGAGATGGCCGAGGCTGTGTCCATCTCCGAAGCGACCGTTCATCGCGAGCTGCGGCTGGCACGAGCCTGGCTGCAGCGCGAAATGGCCGGGAGCACCGAGCCCCCGGCGGCGAACTGAAGCGAGCCTATCTCAGGCCGGTTTCATTGCGGGCAATCACCATCCGCTGAATCTCGCTGGTGCCTTCATAGATCTCGGTGATCTTGGCATCGCGGAAGTAGCGCTCCACCGGCATTTCCTTGCTGTAGCCCATGCCGCCGTGGATCTGCACCGCCGCATGGGTGATGAACATGGCTGCCTCGGAGGCATAGAGCTTGGCCAAGCTGGCCTCGGTGGTGAATCGCTCACCACTGCTCAGCGAGTCCTGCTTCTTCCACGCCGCGCGCAGGGTCAGCAGCCAGGCCGCATCCAGGCGGGCCTTCATGTCGGCGATCTTCACCTGGGTCATCTGGAAACTGCCAATCGACTGCCCGAAGGCCTTGCGCTCACGCGCGTACTCAATCGCCGCGTCGTAGGCGGCGCGGGCTAGGCCGACGGCCTGCGCGGCAATGCCGATACGGCCGGCATCGAGCACACCCATCGCGATGCCAAACCCCTTGCCTTCACTGCCCAGCATGTTTTCAGCCGGGCAGACATAGTCGGTGAATTCGATCTCGCAGGTGGCTGAGGCGCGAATGCCCATCTTGGGTTCGGTCTTGCCGCGATGAAAGCCGGGCTTGTCCGTCTCGATGATGAAGGCGCTGATGCCCTTGCTGCCGGCGGCCGGATCGGTCACCGCGAACAGCACGATGTAGTCGGCGACCGGGCCTGAGGTGATCCAGCTCTTCTTGCCGTTGATGACGAAGTGGCTGCCGTCGGCGCTGCGCACCGCGCGAATGCGCATGGCGGAGGCGTCCGAACCGGACTGCGGTTCGGTCAGCGCATAGGCGCCGATGGCTTCGCCGCGTGCGACCGGACCGACATAGGCGTGCTTCTGTGCTTCGGTGCCGTACTTGAGAATGCCGTTGCAATACAGCGTGTTGTTGACCGACATGATCGTACCGTGGGCGGCATCGACCGCGCAGATCTCGATCATGGCCAGCGCATAGCTGACCGCATCCAGACCGGCGCCGCCGTATTCGCCGGGAACTTCAATGCCCATCAGGCCGAGCTCACCCATCTTGCGGATGGTTTCCATCGGAAACTGGCCGCTGGCGTCGAAGTCCGCCGCGATCGGCGCGATCTCCTCGCGGGCAAACTTGCGGGCCACGTCCTGCAGCATCAGCTGCTCGTCACTGAACTTGAAATCCATCGGTACATCCTCTTGCGGTCACGGTGGACGCGCGGCGTCGATCGGCCGCGGTCGAAAAACTCATTTTATTCTGCTCGCCGCAGCGTATTGCCAGCGTCGTGATCAGCTGCCCCAGCCAGCACTCAGCACGCGACCTTCGGCGTGCAAATGGACGGCCTGGGGGTCCACGACCAACCAGCTGGGTTGGCGATGCCAGGCACCCAGGACGGCGCGAATCGCGGTGCCATGAGCACCATGGAGCAAGTGCAACGCCGGGCGGTGGGTGTGTCCGTGGATCAGCAACTCGGCCGCGGCATCGTCGATCCGCTGCTGCAACTCGCCGGCATCGGCATCCATCAGATAGGCCGATGCGGCGCGCGTGTGCGCCTGGCTCTGTGCCCGGGCGTGGGCAGCAAACTGGCGCCGGGCGGCCAGATCCTGGCTCAGAAAGGCCGTGCGCCAGGCGTCGGAACGAACTTGCTGGCGAAAACGCTGATAGTCGGTGTCGGCGATGCACTCGGCATCACCGTGCAGCAACACCGTTCGGTGGCCAAAACTGTCCAGTTGGACCGGTTCCTGCAGCAGCCGAGCGCCGCAGCGGTTCAACCAGGCCTCACCGATCAGAAAGTCGCGATTGCCCGGCAGGAAGGCCAACTCGCAACCCGCGTCGCTGGTTTGTCTCAGCAACGCTGCCACGTCCCGGGCCAGCGGAGAATCATCGTCGTCGCCGATCCAGGCCTCGAACAGGTCGCCGAGGATGGTCAGCGACTGGGCGCGACTGGCCCAGATGCTCAGCCAGTCGCGCAGCAGCGCCAGACCGGCAGCGTCATCCAGGTGCAGGTCCGAGATGTACAGCTGGCAGGGGCCGTTGCCGGCCCCGGCAGCGTGGCCCTGGGTCAGGGCAGCACCTCAACCTTCTGGATCAGGACCGGCTTGCTCGGCAGGTTCTGGAACAGCGGCGAGCGTGCCGAGGTCGGGATGGCCTTGATCTTGTCGACCACTTCGGTCCCTTCGACCACCTTGCCGAAGACTGCATAGCCCCAGGTCTGGCCGGTGGCCGGGCTCTTGTGATCAAGGAAGGCGTTGTCGGCCACGTTGATGAAGAACTGCGAGGTGGCCGAATGCGGGTCGCCGGTGCGGGCCATGGCCAGCGTGTAGCGGCTGTTCTTCAGACCGTTGTCGGCTTCATTCTGGATCGCATCACGGGTGGGCTTGAGCTGCAGATCGGCCGAGTAGCCGCCGCCCTGAACCATGAAGCCATCGATGACGCGATGAAAGATGGTGCCGTTGTACTGGCCGGATTTGACGTAGGCGAGGAAGTTCTCGACCGACTTCGGCGCCTTGTCGGCGTACAGTTCGGCAACGATGTTGCCTTCGCTGGTGTAGATCTCGACCCGGGGATTGGCCTTGTCGGCCGGAGCCTGCGCCAGGGCGCTGGCGCTGACGAGGACGGAGGCAAGGAACAGGCAAGCGCGAATCACGGGATCAGTCTCCTGAACATGGGATGCTGCATCGCAGCCGGGGCGGCGATCATAGCAGTTCGATACATTCGCCCCCGGGTCCTGCCAGCACGCGAGCCGCGCTCATCAGCCGCGATTCAGCCGCTTCCGACTGGCGGCTCAGACGAATCGACAGGCATATGGCGGGACTGACTGACGGCGTTGCGGATGGCGGGGTGATCCGCAGACGCTGCCCGCCTGGCAGTGCCAGCGTCGCTGCGTTGGACTCACCATCGCATTCGTCGAGCAGTCGCAGCCCAAGCCCCTCGTAAAAGCCCGCACTGCGCCGTGGCGATTTGCTGTGCAACTGTACAAGGTCGATGTGATCGACCGATCCGCGGCGCAGGCTCAATGGCAGTCCGCCGGGCGCCGTCGACGAGATCGCAGGGGCTGTCAGGTCCAGCCAGCCCCAGGGGCCAGGACCGTGCATTGAAGCCTGGATCAGACGAAGGCTGTGTCCGGCACTGGCGCAGGGCGACTCGATCAGTGCGGTTTGGCCCAGTGCCAGCGCCAGGTCGCGCGGCAAGCGCTGAATGCTGCCGCAAGCCAGCCCGATTTGACCCAACGCGTTGAGCGCCGCGGTCAGGTCAGGCACCAGCAGCGTGGCGAGATCTATCGAGGCAGGCACGGGGGATTCGCAGGTCAGGGCAGGGCAGCGTAGGCTGACTGCAACGGCGCCTCAAGCAGGGTCTGCGTCGATCGCACCTATACTGTGCCCTTTGCCACCACGGAGGATGCCCATGTCACGCAAAGCCCTGTTGTCACTGGCGCTGGCCGGATTGCTGCCCTTGACGGCTCAGGCCCTGGATCGTCAACCCTCGGTGGATGGTGCGAAGGTCTACTTCATCGGCCTGGAAGACGGTGCCACGGTCAAGAGCCCTGTGCTGCTGCGCTTCGGGCTGAGCGGGATGGGCGTAGCGCCGGCGGGCATCAACCTGCCCAAGACTGGCCACCATCATCTGCTGCTGGACGCCGAACTGCCCGAGGATCTGTCGCAGCCGCTGCCGGCCACGGAGCATTACCGGCATTTCGGTGGTGGCCAGACCGAAGTGCTGCTGGAACTGGCGCCGGGCGAGCATTCGCTGCAGTTGATGCTGGGTGACTACCTGCATGTGGCACACGAGCCGCCGGTGGTCAGCGAGGTGATCCGGATCACGGTGGAGTAGCCAGGCTGCCCGTTGCCGGCAGTCGCGGCCAGGTCAAGCTGGCACGCCCATGTGCGCGCGTTCAACTGGCGACTTGCCCATCGCCTTGTTATCGTCCGCGCCCCTTGATGGCATTGGCTGCCCTGGAACTCGCGCATGACTGTCCGTACTCGCTTCGCACCCAGCCCGACGGGCTTTCTGCATCTGGGCGGCGCCCGTACGGCGCTGTTCAACTGGCTGGAGGCACGGCATCGCGGTGGGCAGTATCTGGTTCGGGTCGAAGACACGGACCTGACGCGCTCGACGCCCGAAGCGGTGGCGGCGATCTTCGAGGGGGTCAGCTGGCTCGGACTGGAATCCGACGAGACGCCGATCTTCCAGACCCGTCGCTTCGAGCGCTATCGCGAAGTGGCGCAGGGGCTGTTGGCGGCAGGCAAGGCCTATCACTGCTATTGCTCGCGCGAGACCTTGGAACAGATGCGGGCCGAGGCCGAGGCCCGCGGCGACAAGCCGCGCTATGACGGCCGTTGCCGCCATCGTCAGGGGCCGCCGCCAGCTGGCGTGACGCCGGTGATCCGCTTCCGCAACCCTGACAGCGGCGAGGTGGTCGTCAATGACCGGGTCCGCGGTCGTGTCGTCTTTGACAATGCCGAGCTGGATGACCTGATCATCTGGCGTTCGGACGATTCGCCGACCTACAATTTTTCGGTGGTGGTGGATGATTCGGACATGCGTATCACCGACGTGGTGCGCGGCGATGATCATCTGAACAACACGCCGCGACAGATCAATCTGTATCAGGCGCTCGGGCTGACCCCGCCCAGTTTTGCCCATCTGCCGATGATCCTCGGTCCCGACGGGGCCAAGCTGTCCAAGCGCCATGGCGCGGTCAATGTGATGAGTTGGCGGGATGACGGATTCCTGGCCGAGGCAATGATCAACTACCTGGTTCGACTGGGCTGGTCGCATGGCGATGAGGAGATCTTCTCGCGGGCCCAGCTGGTCGAGCATTTCTCGATTGACGACGTCAACCACTCCGCCTCGCGCTTCGATGTCGACAAGTTGCGCTGGCTCAATCAGCACTACATCAAGACGTTGGATCCGGCCCAGCTGTCTGGCGAGTTGGCGTGGCATTGTCAGCGGATCGGGTTGGACACCAGCCAGGGACCGTCGCTGGCCGATGTGGTTGTTGCGCTGCGCGAAAGGGCAGCGACGCTGCTGGAAATGGCAGAGAAGGCCCGAGTCTGGTTTGAACCTCTGAACAGCCATGATCCGCAGGCAGTGGCCAAGCATCTGGGTCCGCAGGCGCGTCCGGTGCTGACTCGCTTGCGGGAAAGGCTGGCCGGGATGACGGATTGGCAACCGGCGAGGATTGATGCCGAGATTCGAGCCCTTTGCGAGGAACTCGGCCTGGGGTTGGGCAAAGTGGCGGCGCCGTTGCGGGTGGCACTCACCGGTACCCAGGTGTCGCCGTCCATCGATCACACGGTGTATCTGTGTGGTCAGAGTGAGGCGGTGGCGCGCATTGAGCGTGCCATGACACTCATCGGTTCGGCCGACTGATGGCGATGAACGAACGCTCCCTGGTGGTTTTGCAGGCTTGGCTGAGCGCCAACTGGGTCAGTGTAGCTGTCTATCTGGGTGTGGCGGCCTTGCTGGGTCTAATGTTCGGAATGATGCGCGGCCGCTGGTTGAAAGGCGCTTTCTACGGCTTGTTGTTGGGTCCGCTCGGTTGGTGGCTGATCTTGCGCTGGGAAGCGCATGGCTTGCCCTGTCCGGAGTGTGGCGGGCTCAACGGCGCCCGTGCGCGAACCTGCCGCCACTGCAAGGTCGATTTGCGCCGCGCGGCCGATCGCAGTGCGCGTTCCCGAATACATGCGCGTGGGGACGGCTGGCGCTGATCGGGCTGGTGTCTGGCCTGCGGGGGTTGCGCCGACCGGCGGGCGAAGATCGAAGCTTCAGTTGCGTACGCAGCCGCAAGAGGCACCGACAGGTCGCCGGAACGGTCCGGTGGCTTCGACCGATGCGTGCCGTCATCGGCGACTAGGGTGAAGGCATCCAGGAGGGCATCGACGGCCGCGTTGCCGCCCACACCGGCGCGGTTCGCACGGCAATCAAGGCGAATGCCCAACTTCCGCCGCGACTGGCGTTGCGCTCAACCGGAGCAGTGAAAGTGCAGCACGTCTTCCGGTTTGCGATCGGATAGCTGACCGAGCGAGATTGAACCGCTCTTGCGCAGCTGGATCACGTCGCGGTGCAGACGAATCTCATCATCCTCACCGAGCTTGACGTAGGTGCCGTTGGTACTGCGGTCGGTGAGTACGAAAAAGCCGCGGCTGAATTCAATCGAGGCGTGATTGCGGGAGACCCATTCGTTGTCGATGACCAGTGCATTGGCGGCGTCGCGTCCCAGGCCAAAAGGGGGCGAAACATCCGACACTTCGATCACCTGCCCGCGGAAGCGGAGCACGATCTTGTGGCCAGTGGGGGCATCTTCAAGCTTGATTGCCCGCGCCACCATTGTCACATTGGAGGTGTCTTCCTGCCAGATCACATCGACAATATCGACCGGATGCAGCTTGCCGGATACGCGTGCCTGACCCAGGTGGCGGGTACGGATGAAACTGGAATTGGTCAGGCTCTCGACCGTACTCAGCGTGGTGACGATCTGCTCGCGCTTGGCCAGCCCAGTCATGCGGGCAGCGAGATTGACCGCATCGCCGTAGACATCGCCGTCTTCCAGCAGGGCATCGCCGTGATGCAGGCCGATGCGGACGGCCAGATGCTGTTCGGCCCAGGCCAGATCTCCGGCGACGCGCCGCTGCATCTCCATCGCCGCCATCAGAGCATTCATCGCCGCGGGGAAGGTCACCATCAGCTCATCGCCGATCGTCTTGATCACACGGCCACCATGCTTGACCGTGATCTCGGTCAGCGCTCCGAGTACCTGCGAGGTCAGCTGGCGGGCCTTGACATCACCATAGAGCTCAAACAGCTTGGTGCTGCCGGCAATATCGGCAAAGAGAATGGTGATCGGCTGAAGCTGGCTCATGCGGTCGAGTTTAGGTCATCTGGGTGGAGGCTCAAAGGGTCGTCAGGCAAGCAGGAGGTCACGGGCCGCTTGCAGCACGCTCTCATCGGATGGCAGGACGAAGTTCGCCGCACCGGCCAACGGGGTGTAGCAGTCCGCACCCACCACGCGTGCGATGGGGCGACCACCCAATCCCCCTTCTACCAGCGCGGTGATGATGCCTTCGCCAACGCTGGCTGAGCGACGGCCCTCATCGACAATCAAAATGCGCTCGCATTGCGACGCCTGTTCGACAATGGCCTGCTCATTGAGTGGCAGCAGCCAGCGCAGGTCCAGCACTCGGACTCGATCGATGCCGTCCTGCTGCAGCGCGCGGGCGGCGCGCAAGGCCATCGGTACGCCGTTGGCGTAGCTGATGATCAGGAGTTCACGCGCGTCCGGGTGGTAGATGCGTGGCTCACCCAGATCGATCGCCTGGTTCGGTGCCGGATAGGGGAACTGCCACTGACCGTCGCCGGCTTCGTACAGATCCTTGGTCATGTACAGCGCAATCGGCTCCAGGAACGCACAAACGCGGCCATCGACCTGACACAGTGCCGCCAGCGTGCGCAGCATCATCGCCGCATCGTCGCCACGCGAGGGGCAGGCCAGGATCAGTCCCGGGATGTCGCGCAGCGCTGCGAAGGAATTGTCGTTGTGGAAATGCCCGCCGAAGCCCTTCTGGTAGCCCAGCCCAGCGATGCGCAGCAGCATCGGATTTCGATACTGATCGTTGCTGAAGAACTGCAGCGAGCAGGCCTCGCCGCGGATCTGATCGCAGGCGTTGTGGTAATAGGCCAGATACTGGATTTCCGGCATCGGCAGGAAGCCCATGTTGGCGTAGCCCTGGGCCAGGCCGAGGATCGTGGTTTCATCCAGCAGCGTGTTGAAGATGCGGTGGCCCCGAAATGCCTTGTGCAGACCCTTGGTGACCGTGTAGACACCGCCCTTCTGGGCGACGTCTTCGCCGAAGATCAACGCCTGCGGATACTTGAGCATCAGGTCATGCAGCGCCTGATTGATCTGCACTGCCAGATGTCGAGGTGCTTGCGTCTCCGGCAGTCCCTGTCCCCAGAGCTGCTCGCGCGCCGCCGAGTAGTCGTCTCGTCGGGCTTCGGCAGCAACCGCGTCTGGCGTGAATGGCGCCAGCGGCGCAACCACATCGGCCAGGCTGGTCAGCTTGGGTGTCAGGTCAGCGCGGTCAGCGGCCTCGAAGCAGCGCTGCCGGATGGACTCGTACAGGTCCAGCAGGCTGTCCGGTGTATGAATGCCGCTGGCCAATGCCCATTGCGCAGAACGCAGGAGTGGATCGAGGGCCTCGGCCGCACCGATTTCGTTCAGCGGTCGGTATTCGATCTCGAAGTCAGTCCCGGCATGACCCATCAAGCGGGTCGTGCGCATATGCAGGAAAGTCGGCTGGCGATGTACGCGGCAATGCTCGACGGCATTCACTACGGCATCCCAGCCGGCTACCAGATCCAGGCCATCGGCTTGGACGTAGTGCAGCAGGGGCCGTGTGCTGACGCTACGCTCCACCCACCCTGGCGGCGTCTTCACCGAGATGCCGATATGGTTGTCTTCACAGAGGAACAGCAGGGGAGCTTTCAGGCCTTGATAGGCCGACCACTGACAGGCGTTCAACGTGGATTGGGCAGTGGCATGATTGGCACTGGCATCACCGAAGCTGCAGATGACAATGCTGTCTGTGGGAATGGGGAGGGTGTGCGCCGTACGTCTGGCATGCTCAATGGCCAACGCGGTGCCAAAGGCCTTGGGCGGATGACTGGCAATCGTCGATGTTTGCGGCAGGACCCACAGGGGCTTGCTGCCCCAGACCTTGTGGCGGCCGCCGGAGGCGGGGTCTTCGCGACTGGCCGCGAAGCTCAGGGCCGAATCGTAAATCGGGTCCATGCCCGGCAGCTTGCGAAAGCGCTCGGCCATGAAACCGCCGGAGCGGTAATGCAGAAACGCGGGGTCGGTATGACGGGCCGCCCGGGCCAACATCGCATTGCCTTCGTGGCCGGAACTGCCGATCGTGTAGTACACCTTGTTGCGTACGCGCAGGACCCGCGCCATCAGATCGAGATGCCGACTGATCAGCTGCGATTCGAACAGCGCCTCGAAATCGCCACGGGTCAGGCGACTGGTGCGGTCCAGCGTTTCGTCAGCGCTGGGTGGGCGGCTGGCGCGAGGGCCAGCGTAGTGACGGACGAAATCAGAGAAGTTGCGATCGACGACCTCAGCCCGATTGATCTGGCGGGCAAGGTTGGGTGCGGTGGCCGACATGGCGAGCTGACTGCAGGAAAAGCCGAACAGTATAGCGTCGGTGGTTCGAGCTGGGGATGGTTGTCGGCATGCGGCCAATGTCGGGTGGCGTCATCGCCGTGGCGTAATTCAGGCTTGGCGAATATGAGCTTCGGCGCAACAATGTGTCACAAAGTTCAAGGTGGGTGAGGGAATTGTCAAGACGGCTATAAACGATACGCCCGGGACCTTGAGCAACGCCGAGCGGTCAGAACTGCAGGACCTGCGCGAGCTCTACAACGACACCCCACAAGGCGGTTTGTTCGTCGACCGCGTTGGCTGTCTGCTGCGCGTCAATCCTGCGGCGAGACGCTTGCTGCAACTTCCGCATGTCTCGCCCGGCGCCTTGTTGTTGGACTTGTTGCCGATTCAGGTGCGGAAGGGCTGGTCCGATTTCCTGCGCTCGTTGCTGGAGTCCGGTGTCGCCCAGGCCGTCGAACTGGTCTTTCACGACATCGATGAGCCCCGCATCGTCCGTCTGGAGGGTGCGCTGACGCGAGATGGCAAATCGATCCGGGTGCTGGCGCGCAGTGTGCTCACCGCGTCCGAGCAGATGTTGCAGCGCGATCGGCTGTTCGAGCTATCCCAGGACCTGCTCTGTATCGCCGACACCTCCGGCTATTTTCGTCAAGTCAATCCGGCGTGGACTCACTGGCTCGGTTGGACAGAGGCCGAACTGCTGTCGCGTCCCTTCATCGAACTGGTCCACCCGGATGATCGCCAGACGACCCAGTTGGTCCGTGATGACCTGCCGGTCCGTCCCGTTGCACAGTTCCGCAATCGCTATCGACACAAGAACGGCCACTACGAATGGCTGAGCTGGAATGCCGAAGGTGTCAGCCGGGGTGGGCTGATTTTCGCGGTGGCGCGCATCGTGACGGCCGAACACAACGCCGAGGCGGAGTTGTTCCGCGCCAATGCGATGCGCGTGGCAGCCGAGCAGTTGGCGGGTGTGGCCGCGTGGGAGTACGACCCGCGCAAGGGCGTCTTGCTGGGCATGGCGCAAGTCCGCCAACTGGTCGGGCTGCGACCCGGAACGGACAGCATGCCCACGGCGAATGCGTTATCGCCGTTGCCCGTCGACGTGTTGTTGAGCCTGCATCAGCGCGCGCGACGAACGCTGCGGCGCGGCGAGGATTTCGATGTTGAGCTGAAGCTGCCCACACCCCGGGGCGACCGGCAGGTGCGAATCGTTGCCGGTCGACATCGCAGCGAAGGGGGACATTGGCGGCTGGTCGGCGCGGTCCACGATCTGACCGAGTTGCGCGCTGCCGAAAGCGCGTTGCGGCACAGCGAAGCGCGCTGGAATGCGGCCCTGGAGAGCGCCGGAGATGGCGTCTGGGACTGGAACGTCGTCACCGACGAGATCAGCTTCTCTGATCCGTGGGCAGCGATGTTGCACTACGACCCGCAGACGCTGAATCGCTCGGCGGCGTACTGGGGCGGGCGTATACATCCCGAAGACATCGGCCGAGTCAACGAGGCCTTCCTGACTCACGCGGCGGATGCGCAGCGTCCCTATCGCGTCGACTATCGCATCCTCGACGGCCGCGGTCATTGGCGCTGGGTGCTTGCTCGAGGCCGCATCATCGAGCGGGCCCCGGATGGTACGCCGCTGCGAATGATCGGTACGCAGAGCGATATTCAGGCGCAAAAGGACGCCTATCGCGCCTTGCGAGCGTGGCAGGAGCGCCTGCGATAGCTGGTGGACAGTTCCGATTGCATCCTGTGGGAGGCGGACCCGACCACGCTGCAATTCACTTTCGTCAGTGCCAGGGTGGAGCGACTGCTCGGCTTCAGCGCTGAGGAATGGATGGAGGACCCGGACTTCTGGCGCAAGCGTCTGCACCCGGATGATGCCCGCGCCGCCATTGACTTCTGTGTGGATCACACGGCGGCTGGACGGCCGCATCGCTTTGAGTACCGAATGCTCGCCGCCGACGGTCGGGAAGTCTGGATCGAAGATCTGGCCACCCCTGAAGTCCATGAAGGTCGGGTTGTGGGCTTGCGTGGCGCAATGATCGACGTCACTGAACGCAAGCAGCAGCAGATCCGGGCGGCGGGTCGGACTCGGGTGATGACCGAGATTGCGACCGGCGCCCCGCTGGAGCAGATCCTGCGGACCTTGGTCGAACTGCTGCAGATGGCCATTGCCGACGGTGTGGTCTGTTTTGCCGTGACAACGCCAGAAGCCCCGCAACAGTTGATTTCCGGTGGATTGACGGACGAGCAGGCAGCGCTGCTCGATCTGCTGGTCCGCCTGCCGCCGATCGGCGACGATCTGCCTGAAGGAGCTGTCACGCAACTGGACCTGACGACGGAACTGGCTCTGTCGCCGCTGCGAACACTGGGCTCCGCCGCAGGCATCGGCGGACTATGGCTGGAGATGCTGCGGGATGTCGATGGCGAGTCGCTGGGCCTGATTTTTGTGCTGCTGCCACAGGCACGCGATCCTGCCGCCGACGAGCTGGACGTCTTGCAGTCGGCCGGTCGCTATGGCGGCGTGGCGATCGATCGTCGACGCAAGGAGGCGCTGATTGCCGAGCGCAATCGTGCGCTGGAGGCCAGTACTCGCCATGCCCAGGCGCTGGCCCAGGCCAAGACCGACTTCCTGGCCAACATGAGCCACGAGATGCGCTAACCGCTGGCGGTGATCCTCGGCTATTGCGATCGCGTGTTGGCCGGCGACCACTCGTCTCCCGAGGATCTGCGCGAGGCCCTGGGGCGGGTCAGTCAGAGCGCTCAGCACATGCTGGCGGTCGTCAACGACGTGCTCGACGCTGCCCACATCGATTCGGGACAGGTGCCATTGAACACCCAGCCCGCTTGCCCCGTCAGCTTGTGCGAGGAAGTCGCGGCCCTGTACAAGCTGGCGGCCGAAAGCAAGGGATTGGCGTTGCGCTGTGATATCCGCCAGCCACTGCCGACCAGCGTGATCGTGGATCCGCTGCGCCTGCGCCAGATTCTCATCAACCTGCTCGGCAATGCGATCAAGTTCACCGACACCGGTACGGTCGAGCTGCGCCTGCTGGCGCCCGATCGGACATCCATTCGCATCGACGTGCTGGATACCGGAATCGGGCTGAGCGCCGAGGCCATCGAGAAGCTGTTCCAGCCCTTCGTGCAGGGCGATGGCAGTCGCTCTCGCCGTCATGGCGGCACCGGCCTGGGTCTGTACATCAGTCGCGCATTGATCGAACGGATGGGGGGCAGCATTCAGGCGGCATCACGTGCTGATGGTGGCAGTCGATTCAGTGTCAGCCTGCCGGTCGATCCGCACACGGAATGGCGCGAGATCTCTCGACTTCCGGCGGCCGACACCGTGGCGGAGCGAGCCGAGATGGAGCTGCTCAATGGCCATGTCCTGGTCGCTGAGGACGATGATCTGCTGCGTGAGCTGCTGCAGGCCATCCTGCTCGACTTTGGCCTCAGCGTGGAGATTGTCGGCAACGGGCTGGAAGCCGTGGAGGCGATGGCCAGGACCCGCTTCGATGCGGTCTTGATGGACATGCACATGCCCATCATGGATGGTCGAACGGCCGCCCGCCAGTTGCGCGACATGGGCTACCGGTTGCCGATCATCGCGCTCAGTGCCGACGTGGTCGGTGACTCCATCAAGGCCCATTTGAGTGCCGGCTGCTCGCATGTGCTGCCCAAGCCCGCTTCGCGGGTCCAACTGCACGCAATGCTCAGCAGCTGTCTGCCCGAACCAAGCGTCCATTAGCCGATTGATCAGTGCGGCAAGCGAGCCAGGGGCGGTCGGACTGTTGCCGAGTGGCGGGTCGGTTCGGTCTAGCCGAGCTGCTCTTCGATGCTGCGGGTCAGCGGCGTCACTTCATGGCCGGTGTGTTGCGTGCTCTTGCGCTCGAACAGCAGCAGGTGGCACTCCTCGTCGGCAATCGGGTTGTGTCGGACCCCGCGAGGTACCACGAAGGCCTGTCCGGGACCCAGTTCGACACTGCGGTCGCTCATTTCGATTCGCAGCTGGCCATGCAGGACGATGAACAACTCGTCTTCCTCGTCGTGGCTGTGCCAGGCCAGCGTGCCCTTGACCTTGGCCACCTTCAGGTAGCTGTCATCGATCTCGGCGACCACCTTTGGCGACCAGTACTCGGTCAGGGTGGCGGCCAGTTGTGCCAGGGACAGGACCTCTGGGCGCATCGCATTGTCCTCGCAGGGCGAGCTCGAAGGATAGCCGACGTCTGCGGGTCATGATTTCTGCACGCAGTTTGGGCAGGCTATGGACCTCGCCTGCCGGAGCCTCTGTCATGACCCAACGACTTCCCAGTGCACGCGCGGCCGCGGCCATTGCCAGTGGCCGCTTGTCCAGGCGTCAGTGGCTGCAGGGTCTGGCCGCGGCCGGATTGCTGGGAGGTCTGGCGCCCCGTCAGTTGCGCGCCCAGGCCGCACCGAGGTTCATTGCCGAACCCTTCAGGCTTGGTGTCGCTTCCGGGTATCCGACACCCGATGGCATCAGCCTGTGGACGCGGTTGGCGCCCATGCCATTGGTCGAGAACGGTGGTCTGTCACCCGATGAGTGGCTACCTGTGAGCTGGCAAGTGGCCGAGGACGAGCGCTTCGGTCGGCCTGTGGCCGAAGGGCAGGTCCGGGCCGTGCCTGAATTGGCACACAGTGTTCATGTTGATGTGCAGGGTTTGCGTCCAGACCGCGGCTACTACTACCGCTTCCTCTGTGGCCAGGCGGTCAGTCCGGTTGGCCGAACGCGCACCGCACCGGCCGCCGACGCCATGCCCGATGCACTGCGTCTGGCCTTCAGCTCTTGCCAGCACTACGAGCAGGGGTACTTCAGCGCCTACGCCGAGCTGGTTCGCGACGATCCGCGGCTGATGATCTTTCTCGGTGACTACATCTACGAGAATTCCTGGGGAGACGAGCTGGTCCGTCGCCATGCCGGTGGCGAGCCCTACACGCTGGCGCAGTACCGGGTACGTCACGCCCAGTACAAGACCGATCCGGACCTGCAGCGGGCACATGCGGCGATGCCCTGGTTGTTCACCTGGGACGACCACGAAGTGGACAACGATCCTTCCAGCGAGCAGTCCGAGCATCTGGACCCACGCTTCCTGCTGCGTCGTGCGGCCGCCTACCAGGCCTACTACGAACACATGCCATTGCCGGCGCGCATGCGGCCGCGGCTGGATGGCAGCATGCAGGTCTATGGTCAGGTCGATTTCGGCGCCTTGCTGAGCATCTTTCTGCTCGACGACCGCCAGTATCGCAGCGCCATGGCCTGCACCGATCCGGCCAAGGGTGGCGGCTCCACTTCGCTGCTGGCTGAGTCCTGCGCCGAACTGGAGCGGCCCGGACGGACCATGCTGGGCTCGGCACAGGAGCAGTGGCTGCTGCAGGCGCTGGGCCAGTCCGGAGCGCACTGGAATCTGCTGGCACAGCAGACGCTGCTCTCGCCCAAGGATGATCGGGTCGGTCCGGGGCGCGAGCTGTGGACCGACGGCTGGGATGGCTATCCGGCCAGTCAGCGACAGCTGCTGGAGGCCTTGGGGCGTCCCGAATTGGCCAACCCGGTGGTGATTGGCGGTGATGTGCACGCCAACATCGTGGCCAATCTGCAGCTGGACCCGTGGTCGAACTCGCCAGTGTTGGCGGCGGAAGTTTGCGGGACCTCGATCTCTTCGCAGGGTTGGGCACAGGAGAACTATGATGCGATTCGACCCGAGAATCCGCAGCTGCTGTATGCCCGCAGTGACCGTCGGGGCTATGCACTGCTGGACATGAATCGACGCCAGACCCAAGTGACGCTGCGTTCGCCACAAACGGTGAAGACGCCAACGGCACCGGTGGAAACGCTGGCCCGCTTCGTCGTTGAATCAGGCCGCCGCGGCATTCGGGGCGATTGACCGCAGTCGCCCAACGACGATCAGTGCAGCCGGTAGCGGACGATCGGTACCGGAGACAGCTCGCTGAGCACGTAGACGAACTGGCAGTCGCGATCGAAGGCGATCGATTCGGCCTGCGGTAGCGGCAACAGCGCCAGCGAGCGCGGCGCAGCGCTGCTCAAGGCTCCATTCCAACCGTCGGGCGGCCGTTGGTAGCGCTGGATGGATCCGTAGGTCAGCACCCACAACTGCTGCCCATCGCAGGACAGGTCCATGCCGGTGGGCTGGTGCCGATAGCGCTTGAAGCCCTGTTCAGACTGCAATTCGGCTTCGCTCAACTGCGGCATCCCGTCCAGCGGTGCGACCAGCTGCAAGGTCTGGTGATCGTCTCCATCGAGATCAAAGCGGTACAGCCGCGGCGGCTTGGTGCGCTTGGTCAACAGATAGCCGTGCGGCAATTGTGGATCTATGGCCAATGATTCCACATCGTGCGGCTCGTCGGGATAGGTCAGGGTCAGTGTGCGTTGAACTTCCAGGGTGCTGTCGGCGGCAGGCAGAAGCGGCTCTGGCAGGATCAGGATCTGCACGGTCTCGCGCACGCCGGCATTGTCACCGACGTCGGCGATGGCCAACTGCGGGCCGTTGCCATGATCGTAGACAGCCAGATCTTCCCAGTCGTGATTGCGCACAGCGGCGATCGCCAGGTCCGCTCGCAACACGCCACCGGTACCCAACGCAAACAGCCGCGCGCCGTTGCCGCTGTCATTGATCAGCCACAGCAGGTTGGGATCGCGACGTGAGCCGGCGGCGCCGCTGACTTCGCTGAGCAGGGGTTCGGTGAGGATAGCGGCGATGCCCGCGACGGGCTCGGCAGGCGCGGGAGGCTCTGATTGAGCGATGGCCTGAGCTGCGAACAGACAGCCGGCAAGCAGCCCGTTTCTCATCGTGTTGCCACCTCGGCGGCGTCTACGCGCAGGCGCGTCAGCAGATCCAGGGTGGCGTAGAAGCGGGTCGGGTCACCGTCGCCCACAGCGAGCGCGATATGGCCGCTGCCGAAGCCGCCGAGGGCGGCATCGTAGCCGCGCCAGCCGCCATCGACCCAGGCCTCCATCCAGGCATGCGGAACAAAAACCTGGTCGGCGCCGGCAAACTGCTCGACACGAGCAAAGCCGGTCAGCACCCGGGTCGGAATGCCACCGGCACGGCCGATGGCCGCGAGCAGCAGGGCGTGCTCGGTGCAATCGCCGCGCCGATTGCGGCTGACCTCCAGAGCGGAGGCATAGCCGACGCTCAGCGTCTTGCCCTGAATGTACTGCCTGACGTAGTTCTCGGCCGCCTGCATCCGCTCGGCCGGGCGCTTTTTGGCATTGCCCAGCGCCCGCTCGGCCAGTTGACGTATCTCGTCGTGATCGGCCTGCAGCCACGCCGTCGGCGCGAGATGCCGCGCCAGATCCGCCGGTTCGTCCGCCTCGCTCAAGCCGGCAGGGTCGATCCAGAGTTCGCCTTCGCGAACCTGCTGGTGGCCGGTATGTGGCAAGGCGTCGACGTCGACGCCACTGAGGCGATAGTGCACGGGTGACTGCATTGCCGTCCGCGGCAGCGCCGGCGCCGGGATGAGCAATTGCGTAAAGAACTCGGGGGCCTGGCTCGGTGCCTGGGCACAGGCCTGATCGCAGGTCACCATCTCGATGCGCAGCCCCTGCATGTCCAGGCTGATGCGCTGAGGCTCGAACTGCTGGTCCACGGCGGCGCTGACCCGCAATGGCTGATCGCCGTAGTAGACCGACTGCACGATCGGCACCAGTCGCCGATCTTCGCCCAGCAACTCGACGCTCGTTTCAGCGCCAATCTCGGTGACCGTCCGTACACTGGCCAGCATTGAGGGCTGAAAGGCCAACATCTCCACCGTCTTACCGGCGCTCAAGCCAGTGGCCAGCAGTGCCTGACGCTGGCCTTCGAAGAACAGCGTTTGCGGGGGCAGGTCGAGTGTTTGCTCTGAGACCTGGCCACCCACCTCAACCTGCACGGCGAACTGGCCATCCGACTGGCGCACACCGCTGTAACGGGTGCGCTGCTCGGACACCTGCTGTTCGGCGATGAATGCCTGCGGCTCGCCATCGCCGTCTTCGCGGGTTTCCTCCAGCGAACTGAGCCGGATCTGCACGCCACCGCGGCGGATATCCAGTTCCATCCGCTCGCGGGTGGTGATGCCGTCTGCGTCGACGCTGCGTTCGGTGCTGGCCCAGCCGGCTTTCAGACCATCGAACAGCACCGCGCGCCAGATGGTCTGCGTGCCGGCCTCGGGTGCTGGTGTGGTGTCGGCTGTGGCCATGCACGGCCACAGGCACAGCAGCAATGTCGGAAGTCGGTGTCGCATGGACGGATCCGTAGCAAGGGACGCAGATGATGCCCGATCCGGGACCGGGCGCGCAGGAGCGGTACGGGCAGACACGGGCAACGTCCGGGCAGTTGCGCTGGCTACAATGGCGGCCCCTCACCCCTCGGAATACGGAAACGCCGATGAATGCACTGGGAACGCCACTGTCGAGCGCGGCCACGCGTCTGCTGCTGCTGGGTGCCGGTGAGCTGGGCAAGGAAGTGGCCATCGAGGCTCAGCGCCTGGGCGTGGAGGTTATCGCCGTCGATCGTTACGCCAACGCGCCGGCGATGCAGGTGGCGCACCGTTCGCATGTGGTGGACATGCTCGATCCGGCCGAGCTCGAGGCCGTCTTGCGCCAGGAGCGTCCGGACCTGATCGTGCCGGAAGTGGAAGCCATCCATACGCCGACGCTGGAACGGCTGGAGACCGAGGGGTTTCGGGTCGTGCCCACCGCCAGGGCCACACGTTTGACCATGGATCGCGAGGGTATCCGTCGGTTGGCGGCCGAAACGCTCGGCTTGCCGACCTCGCCCTATCGCTTCTGCGACGACGAGGCCCAGTTCCGCGAGGCGGTACAGACGCTGGGGCTGCCTTGCGTGGTCAAGCCGCTGATGAGCAGCTCCGGCAAGGGCCAGAGCGTGATCCGCAAGGACAGTGATATCGACAGCGCCTGGCGCTACGCGCAGGAAGGCGGTCGGGCCGGCGGAGGGCGGGTCATTGTCGAAGGTTTCGTCGCCTTCGATTTCGAGATCACCTTGCTGACCGTGCGGCATGCCGGCGGGACGGCTTTCTGCGAGCCGATTGGCCACTACCAGGTCGATGGCGACTACCGCGAGTCCTGGCAGCCGCAGCCGATGTCGGCCCAGGCGCTGGCCAACGCCCAGGCGGTGGCCGGGCGTATCACCGAGGCGCTGGGCGGCACTGGTCTGTTTGGCGTCGAGCTGTTTGTGCGCGGTGATGAGGTGCTGTTCAGCGAAGTGTCACCGCGGCCCCACGATACCGGTCTGGTCACGCTGGTCAGCCAGGATCTGTCGCAGTTTGCGCTGCATGTGCGCGCAATTCTCGGGTTGCCGATTCCGGCGATTCGCCAGCGTGGGCCGTCGGCTTCGGCGGCTTTGCTCGCGGAGGGTCACGGGCGGGCGATGCGTTTTCATGGCCTGGATGCGGCACTGGCCGAGCCGGACACCGAACTGCGCTTGTTTGGCAAGCCGGAAGTCCGCGGCAAGCGTCGGGTGGGTGTCTGCCTGGCCCGGGCCGAGGATCTTTTCGTGGCGCGCGAGCGGGCCCGGCGCGCCGAGAGTCAGATCCGGGTCGAGATCACCGAGCGCGACCCGGAGGGCTGACAGCCACGGTCATTCGAAGCCGTTGACCAACAGGACGTCGGCGTCGCAGACGCCGGGTACCTGCACATTGCTGATGGCGATCTCGTCGATCCACCAGCCCTGACCCTGCACGCCGCCGTCTGTCGAGAGCAGCAGGCGTATCTGGATCTCGCCGCTGAAGGCGGACAGGTCGAAGCTGTACGGCGACCAGCTCAGATCGGTCCCGGTAAAGGCCGGCTGGCCGTTGGGAAAGCCGCAGGCGTCGCCGCTGTTCTGCTGGTTCATCGTGCCCGGGTAGCCCCCGACTGGGGTCAGCGTCTGCCAGCTGGCGCCGCCGTTGGTGGAGATCTGCACGACGCCGGCATCCCAGCCGGCTTCGATGTCGAAGCGGCTCTGCATGCTGAAGACCGCCGACTCACCAGGCGTCAGATTCAGCGGCGGGCTGGTCAGGCCCAAACAGGCGTTGTCACCATAGGTCGAGAAGTAGCTGCGGTCGCCGGCGAAAGCGACATCGGAGACGATTTCCCAGCCGATGTGGCGCACGCTGCCCACACCGAACAGCGTGTCTCCCAGCTCCGCGCCGCTGTGGAAGGTGCCATTGCCGACCGGACCGGTCGGGGTAGCAACGAGAAACTGCTCATTGCCGTCCAGTGCGCCGTTGGCCGTATCGCGACTGCGCACGCGGTAGGCGTAGGACTCTCCATGGCTGGCCGAACCGTCGCTGTAGCTCGTCAAACCCAGCCCATCCTGCAGGGTCACCGCGGTCAGCTCGTCAAAGCTCGTCCCGCTGCTGCGCTGAACCAGATACTCCGCTGGACCACTGCAGCGTGGCGCGGCGGCCGCCCAGGCCAGATCGATCTGGCAACTGCTGCTGCCGGCGGACTGGGCCGTGCCGATCCCGGCAAACTGGGGCGGAGCAGTGCAGGCGCCCGTCGTTTGCGCCGCACTGCAATTGCTGTAGTCGGAGACGCACTGGCCATCGGCCGATCGACGTCGAACGCGATAGCCATAGGGAACGCCCCCGGAGACCTGCGCGTCGAGAAAATTGCCGGCGCTGATGCCTTCGGCGAGCAGTTCCTCGGCGCCACCGCAGCCATCGATGCTGCGATAGACCTCGTAGCTTTCACCGGCGCCAGCGGCGGTCCAGTTCAGTTGAATCTGGTTGGCGCCAGCGGCATTGGTGATCAGGCCAGTGGGGATCTCTGGCCCATCACAGAGATTGGGTTTGACCAGAAACAGCCCCGCCGAGACGTCGCTGATGATCACATTGCCGCTGGCGAAGTAGGGGAACACGCTCCAGGCGCCGCTGGTACCAGCGGCATTGCTGCTGGGCTGCGTGTCGAAAAAGGCGATCTCCGACAGGTTGCCGGCGTCGATGTCGGCCAGGTCCAGAATGCGCAACCCACTGCGGTAGTTCGACTCGTAGGCATAGCGCCCACGCACATAGAGATTGTGATCGCTGGCCGCGATGGCGGCGATGTAGGTGGAATGCAGCACCGGTTGGTCCAGATCGGACACATCGAAGATGTAGGTGCGGGTGTTGTGCCCCACCTGGATCTCGTCCAGTTCGTCATTGACCAGGAAATAGCGGCGATCATCGGTGAGCCAGCCCTGATGGGTGTAGCGCGAGCCGTCATAGGGTGTGCGGCTGATCTGCACGGTGGCCGACTTGTTGGTGACATCGACGATGGTGACCGTATCTTCGTTGGAGGCCATGCAGATCTCGCGGCCGGTGTAGTCGGCATCCGGGCCGTCGTAGGTGATGCACTGCGCGTCGTGGGTGTAGCCGTCATCGGAGAAACAGCCGGCAAAGCTCGGTACCAGCGGATTGTTGATGTCGATCAGGTGCAGTCCGGCGTTGCAGGTCACAGTGCCCTGGCGGGAACCCACCGCCATGGCGAAGCCACTGTCGACGTCGATGACGATGTTGTGGGCCCGCCCGAAGTCGTCGTAGTGAGCGTCCTCGGTGAAAGTGGTGGGTGGATTGGCGACCGAACGCAGCCGGCGCAGATCGAAGACCTGCATGCCGTGGTCGGTAGCCTCGGAAACGATGAAGGCGTAGTAGCCACGGGTCTTGATGTCGCGCCAGGTGGAATTGCCACTGTGGGTGGGCAGTATCCCCAACCGGGCGGGGAACTCCGGGTCACTGATGTCGACGAAGGCGGTGCCGTTGGTCAGGCCCATCAAGGCGTATTCGCGACCGGTGTCCGGATCGGTCCAGCCCCAGATGTCGTTACCGTTGCCGCCACCCAATTGCGCATTGCTGATGTGCGCGTACAGGTCCACATTCAGACAGGGGAAACCCTCGGCGGCGCCGTCCACGCACGGGGTCGCATGCTTGGGGACCGCCGGTGCCGGTGTTGACGGCTTGTCGGAAAGCGCGGCCTGCAGGCCGTAAGCGAACAACAGACTGCCGAGCATGGGCATGCGACCTCTACAGGCGAAGCGGCAAAGGTAGCGCAAACGCCCCGGCGCGGATGTGCTGCAGATCCATTTGGTGACGAAGCTTGAGCTTCAGCAGCCTCGAATGCAGGCACCTGCACTTGAAATCGAAGTCTGGCCACCCACTCAAAAGCCGTTGAGCCCGCCGCTGCGGGTCGATTCCCTTGCCGATCGAGACAGGTCCATGAGCCAGACGCAAACCCATGCCTTTCAGGCCGAGGTCCAGCAGGTCCTCCAGCTGGTCATCCATTCGCTCTATTCCCACAAGGAGATCTTCCTGCGGGAACTGATCTCCAACGCCTCCGATGCCTGCGACAAGCTGCGCTTCGAGGCCTTGGCCAATCCCGAACTCAGCGCCAGCGACAGCGAGCTGCGCATCGAGATCGAAGTCGACGAGCAGGCGCGCACGCTGACGGTGCGCGACAACGGCATCGGCATGAGCCGCGATGAGGCGCTGGAGAACCTGGGCACCATCGCGCGCTCCGGTACTCGCCGGTTTCTGGAGTCGATGAGTGGCGATGCACGCAAGGACGCCCAGCTGATCGGCCAGTTCGGTGTGGGCTTTTATTCGGCCTTCATCGTCGCCGAGCGCATCGAAGTGCGCACTCGGCGGGCGGGTCTGGACGCCGCCGAGGGTGTGCGCTGGGCCTCGGCTGGCACCGGCGAGTTCGAACTGGAGACCATCGAGCGTGCGCAGCGCGGCACCGAGGTGGTGCTGACACTGAAGGCCGAGGAATCGGAATTCCTCGATCTGTGGCAGCTGCGTCAGCTGATCAGGCGCTACTCCGATCACATTGCCTTCCCGATCCGGCTACCGAAGCCGGTCGAGAGCGCGGAAGCAGATGATGAAGCGTCCGACGCCGACAAGCCGGCCGCGGATTCGCCGGTCGAATGGGAAACGATCAACCACGCCTCGGCGTTGTGGACCCGGCCCAAGGCCGAGCTCAAGGAGGAGGACTACCAGGCCTTCTACAAGCACCTCAATCATGGCGTCGACGAGGCGCTGCTGTGGTCGCACAACCGGGTCGAGGGCAACCAGGCCTACACCTCGCTGTTGTATGTGCCCAGCAAGGCGCCCTTCGATCAGCTGTGGAGCGATCGCAACGAACGCAAGGGCCTGAAGCTGTACATCCGCCGGGTCTTCATCATGGACGCGTCCGAGCAGCTGCTGCCCGCCTATCTGCGCTTCGTCCGCGGGGTGGTGGATTCGGACGATCTGCCGTTGAACGTGTCGCGCGAGCTGCTGCAGGACAACCGGCTGGTCAGCCAGATCCGCGCGGCCTGCACCAAGCGCGTGCTGGATATGCTGGAGAAGCTGGCAACCGACGATCCAACACGCTACCAGCAGTTCTTCGATGCCTTTGGCAATGTGCTCAAGGAAGGTCTGGCCGAAGACTTCGGCAATCGCGAGCGGATTGCCGGCTTGCTGCGCTTCGCCTCCACCAAGGGCGACGGCAGCACCCGCAATGTGTCGCTGAAGGACTATGTCGATCGCCTGAAGCCCGACCAGACGGCGATCTATTTCGTCACCGCCGACAGCTACAAGGCGGCGGCGGGCAGCCCGCAGATCGAGGCGCTGAAGTCGCGCGAGGTGGAAGTGCTGTTGCTGTTCGATCGCATCGACGAGTGGATGGTCAGCTATCTGCACGAGTTCGACGGCAAGCCGCTCAAACATGTGGCCAAGGGCGCACTGGAGAGCCAGTCGACGGACGCGGAAGCGCCGGCCGACGCCGGCGAGCATCAAGCACTGGTCGATCGGTTGGGCCAGTTGCTGGGCGATCGGGTCAAGGCGGTGCGACCCAGCCAGCGCCTGGTGGAATCGCCGGCCTGCCTGGTGCTGGACGAGCACGCGATGGCCTTGCACATGCAACGCCTGATGCGCGAAGCGGGGCACGAGATTCCGGTCGACGCGCCGGTGCTGGAGATCAACACCGGTCACCCGTTGTTGCAGCGGCTGGAAGCAGAAACCGATGAGGCCCGCGCGACCGATCTGGCCTTGCTGCTGCACGAGCAGGCGGTGGTCGCCGAAGGCGGTCAGCTGGAGGATCCGGCGGCGTTCGTCCAGCGCATGAACCGCGTGATCAGTGGCTTGCAGCCGGCCGCGGCCTGAGCTCGACGTGAGCGCGCCGTCCGTGCGGACCTGGATTGCCCTGTTGCGGGCCATCAATGTCGGTGGACGGCGCTTGCCGATGGCGCGCCTGCGGGAACTGGCCGAGGCACTGGGCTGGACGCAGGTGCGCAGCTACTTGCAGAGCGGCAATCTGCAGTTTCAGGCCGACGGAACGGCGGCAGCGCTGGAAGCCGCTTTGGAGACCACGCTGGCACAGGCGTGCGGATTCGACGTGCCGGTGCTGGTGCGGCCGCAATCGACCTGGCATCAGCTGCAGTCCGGCAATCCCTTTCCCGAAGCGGCCACAGCGCGACCCAAGCTGTTGCACCTGGGTCTGTCCAAGGCCTCGTTGGCGAGCGACGCAGCCGAACGGCTGCAGGCCTTTGCAGTTGCTGGCGAACGGGTCGCGCAGGACTCTGACGCATTGTGGATCGACTTTGGCGAGGCAGTGGCTACGTCCAAGCTGACACCGGCGCGCATCGACCGCTGTGCCGGCTCGGTCGTGACCCTGCGCAACTGGCGAACGGTCTGTGCGCTGGCGGAGTCCGCCACATGATTGAAGTGACCGAGGACAGCGTGCGCCTGGACCTGTGGCTGTGGGCGGCGCGTTTCTACAAGACCCGGGCGATTGCCCAAAAGGCGATCACCGGTGGGCACGTAGAACTGAACGAGCAGGCGGTCAGCAAGCCGGCTCGGGCGTTGAAGATTGGCGATCGCCTGCGCCTGACCATGCATCATCAGCGACTCGAATTGCAGGTGCTGGGCTTGTCGGCCAAGCGCGCGTCGGCACCCGTCGCGCAGGCACTCTATGCTGAGACCGAGGCCAGTCGCCAGGCTCGCGAGGCTGCGGCTGAACTGCGGCGCCTGCAGGGGCGTGTAGGCCCGCAGAGCCGCCCGGAAGGGCGTGATCGACGGGTCCTGCGCTCGCTCAAGGAAGGTGGCTGAGCCGTCCGACAGCGCGGCACGTCGGCGCACCGCCGCAGGCGTCGAACAGCGCACTTTGACAGCTGCGGCTCGCGTTCCATTGCCGAGCGACATGAAATCGCCGCAGCGGGCGTCGCAGGCCTGTTGCCTCGGGTATCATGCGCGCCACCTTCCAGTCTGGACCGGCACGTGCCTGCCGCGTGGGGTCGTGGGCGTTGATCGAGGATGAGCGATGACTGCAGCTGCGGTGCTGGCGCTGGCCGATGGGCGCTGTTTCTGGGGACGGGCCTTGGGTGCCGAAGGGCAGGCGACCGGTGAGGTGGTCTTCAACACGGCCATGACCGGCTACCAGGAAATCCTGACCGATCCTTCCTATTGCCGGCAGCTGGTGACGCTGACCTACCCGCACATCGGCAACGTCGGCTGCAACGAACACGACGCCGAATCCGATCGCGTGCACGCCGCCGGCCTGATCATCCGCGACGAAGCCAAGCGCCGCAGCAACTGGCGTGCCGGCGAGGACCTGGGCAGCTATTTGAAACGCCACGGTACCGTTGGGATCAGTGAACTCGACACCCGTGCGCTGACCCGCGCCCTGCGTGATGGTGGTGCCCAGCCGGGCTGCATTCTGAGCGGCCCTGGCGTCACCGCCGAGGCCGCCATCGCGGCGGCGCGCGCCACCGCCGATCTGAAGGGGCAGGATCTGGCCAAGGTGGTCAGTACTGCCCAGCCGTACCGTTTTGCCGAGGGCAGTCACGACCTGGCCAGCGATCGTCCGCAGTCCCCGGGCGAGCAGCGTTTTCGCGTGGTGGCCTACGATTTCGGCATCAAACGCAACATCCTGCGCCTGCTGGTCGACCAGGGTTGCGACGTCATGGTGGTGCCGGCGCAGTCCAGTGCTGCGCAGGTGCTGGCGGCCAAACCCGATGGCGTATTCCTCTCCAACGGGCCCGGCGATCCGGAACCTTGCACCTATGCGATCGAGGCCATCGCCGAGTTGCTGGCAGCCGGCATCCCGATCTTCGGCATCTGTCTGGGTCATCAGTTGCTCGGACTGGCCCTCGGCGCGCGCACCGAGAAGATGAAGTTCGGCCACCACGGCGCCAATCATCCGGTGTTGGAAATCGACAGCGGCCGGGTGCTGATCACCAGCCAGAATCATGGCTTTGCGGTTGATGAGGCGAGCCTGCCGGCGCGTGCGCGGGCCACCCACCGCTCGCTGTTTGACCAGACGCTGCAGGGTCTGGAGGTCACCGACGCCCCAGCCTTCAGCTTCCAGGGACACCCGGAAGCCAGTCCGGGTCCGCATGATCTGGCCGAGCTGTTCGGTCGCTTTGCCGCAATGATGTCGGCTCGAAAGGGCGTCACTGCGCCTGCCTGACAGCGACAGCGCTGCGCGGCTTTGCGCAACCGGACACGGAAGCGGTGATCGCGGCGGGATACGCCCGGCGAATATTCGGGCTAGACTTCCTGCCGGCCGCGGGTCGCTACCGCAGTCGCCGCGAAAGGGGGAGCGATGACAGCGCTGTTCGAACTGTTGCGTGGTCTGTTTGGAAAACGCGAGAGCCGCGAGGACCGGCGCACCCGCAACCGGCCACGCGTCAAGAAGGGTACGCGGGTACTGATCATCGACGACTCGACCACGGTCGTGACGATGCTGCGCCGAATGCTGGAGCAGAACGGCTACGAGTCCATCGAAGCCTTCGATGGCGAGACCGGTGTCGATCTGGCCATCGAGCGCGAACCCCACGTGATCTTCCTGGATATCGTGTTGCCCGGCATGGACGGCTTCGCGGCACTGCGCAAGCTGCGCAAGGATCCGGCCACCGCCGAAGTGCCCATCATCATGATGAGCGGCAATGAGCAGGCCACCGAACAATTCTGGGCGCAGAAGATTGGCGCCGACGACTTCATGAAGAAGCCTTTTTCCCGGGCCGAGGTGTTCGCGCGGCTGGATCGCCTCATGACCCGACGGGACTGACCTGCGCGTCATCCCGTCGCAGATGCCGACTGGGCCAGAGTAGCCACGCCTGCTCGTGCAGGTAGTAGGCCACCGTATTGACCAAAGGTTCGATCAAGGCAATCAGGCCGCCCAGTGTCGGACTGCCGGTCAATATCGTTGTGACGGTAAAGGCCACACTGAAATGGATCAAGGCGAAACTGAGTGTCTTGCGGCCGGCCATCGCGCACCTGGATACGAATGATTCGCATCCATATTGGAGCCGCGCAGCGTTGATATCAAGTCAATCGTTTTTATTTGACTGATAGCCTGCATCAATGGCTTAAGGTCTGCGACGAGTGGTGTCGAGATGACCGAGTTCAACGCTCAGGTGGTGGTGCGGGCTCATCCTGGGCAGGCAGTACGTCCAGCGCGGGAGGCGGGCGGCCGTTGAAATTCAGTCGGTTGCCCATGCGCAGGGCCCAGGCTCGGATGGCTTCACGATTCTGCGTGGAAGTCGCTTCCTGTCGCAGCCAGTCCTCCAGTTGTTGCAGTCGGGCAGCGATCTCGTCCGGACTTTCGGGCGCATCGCCCGGGATGTGCCACAGACGGATGATCTCCTCGCTGCGACGTCCCAGTGCCAGCACCCGATAGAACCAGCGTGGTCCGTTTGGAAACACGAAATCAACGGCCGCGGCGATCCACGACAGTGGACTGATGGCCAGGTCACGAATGGCGTCCAGCGCCAGCTTGAACTGAAACACCAGGACTTCGCGCAGGGCGCCGAAGCGTGAGCGAGGCCGGCTCATGCCACGGCCAGGCAGCCGGCCGGCAACTGCATGCTGATGCAGTGCAGACTGCCGTTCTGTTCGATCAACGGACGGCAGGGCACCGGCACGATGGTGTGAGCGGGAAAAGCCTCGGCCAGCACTTCGGCAGCGCCTTGATCGGTGGCCACGCCATAGCCGGGCATGAACACGGCGCCATTGCTGATCAGGAAGTTGGCATAGGAAGCGGCCAACCGGCGTCCGTCGGCTGCATGGATGGCGGGCGCCCAGGGCAGGGCATGGAGTCGGTAGGGATTGCCCTCCCGAGTTCGCAGCGCGGCCACTTCTGCAGCCATCGCATTGAGTGTCTGGAAATGCGGATCCTGCTCGTCGTCGCAGGCCTGATAGACGATGCTGTCGGGACTGGCAAAGCGTGCCAGCGTGTCGATGTGCGCATCGGTGTCATCGCCCTGCAGAGCGCCGTGCTCCAGTACCAGGACCCGCTGTGCACCCAGACTGTGGCAAAGCTCGGCCAGCACCTGACTGCGCTCGGCACTGCCGTGGCGTTGAGACAGGCATTGCCAGGTGGTCAGGATCGTGCCTAGTCCATCGCTCTCGATGGCGCCGCCTTCCAGCGCGAAGTCGACCCGCTCCCGGGTGATGTTTTCGAAGACGGGCAGCTGCTGCAACTGCTCGATCAGCGCGTCGTCGGTGTCCGCAGCAAACTTGCCGCCCCAACCGGTGAAGCGAAAATCCAGCCACAGCGGCCGACCAGCTTCGCGCACGGTGATGGGGCCGGAATCGCGCAACCAGGTGTCGTGATAGGGGACCTCGAGCAAGCGGACGCGTCCGGGCAACATCGGTCCGGACAGCGCCCGGCGGGCGTCACGGCCGACCTCGTCGTCCGCCACCAGCAGCAATACCCGCACATGCGGCTGCAGCGCTGCGATGAGGCGGCGGTAGCATTCACGAACGGCGTCCAGCCAGGGTGCCCAATCGGTGCCGGCATGGGGCCAGGCCAGCAGGATGGCATCCTGCTCAACCCACTCTGCGGGCAGATGGCGCGCGACCTCTCCCCTCATCGGCGAGCGCGACCGGGCATCAGCGAGCAGGCTGGGCGACGCGGCGCGGGCCCATCTCCAGGTCGTGTGACTTGTGCAGGACCGAATTGATGACGTGCTGATACTCGAAATACACGGCGAAGGCCGGGTAGTCCCAGCGCGTGATCGGCGGTTGGCCGACCGGTCCGTGTATCGAGGTCGGCTCGCCATACAGCGCGCGCACCGCATCCATCGAGGAACCACGCGCCGGCGTCGCGGTGTGTTCGGCCTTGCGCGCACGCTCGATCAGCAAGGTCTCGGCGCTGACCGGCAATGCGAGCAGCAGACCCGCAGCCAACATCAGGGGGACACATTTCATCACAGCCTCTCCTGTGGTGAACCAATCCGTTCATCCTACTCCAGCCGCCGTCACAGGGAAGGGCAGCGGGCCGGGAGTTCTGTCACGGATCGAAGCCGGTGACGTCACTCAAGTCCAGTTGCAGACCACCTTGCCGCACTGTCCCGAGGCCATCAGCTCGAACCCGTCCTGGAAATCGTCAATGCTGAACTGGTGTGTCAGCACCTTTTGCAACGGGAATCCGGTCAGCAGCATCTGCGTCATCTTGTACCAGGTCTCGTACATGCGCCGGCCGTAGATGCCGTGCAACACCAGTCCCTTGAAGATCACCTTGTCCCAGTCGATACCGGCGCCGCGCGGGAGGATGCCGAGCAGGGCGATCTTGCCACCGTGATACATCGCGTCGAGCATGTCGTTGAAGGCGCCCGGGTGGCCACTCATCTCCATGCCAACGTCAAAACCCTCCATCTGCAACTCGCCCATGACCGAGCGCAGCGACTGCCGGGTGACATTGACGGTGCGGGTGGCACCCATGTCGGCGGCCAGCTTCAGTCGATAGTCGTTGACGTCGGTCACCACCACATTGCGGGCGCCGACGTGCTTGGCGATACCGGCGGCGATGATGCCGATTGGCCCGGCTCCGGTGATCAGCACATCCTCGCCGATCAGGTCGAACTCCAGCGCGCAGTGGGCGGCGTTGCCGTAGGGGTCGAAGAAGGCCGCCAGTTCGGAGGGAATCGAGTCGGGGATCGGCCACAGATTGCTGGCTGGCACCGCCACATACTCGGCGAAGGCGCCGTCGCGATTGACACCGATGCCGGTGGTGTTGGGGCACAGATGGGGCCGGCCAGCGCGGCAGTTGCGGCAGACACCGCAGACCACATGACCCTCGGCGGACACTCGCTGACCGGGTACGTAGCCCTGCACCGCAGTGCCGACTTCTTGGATGCGGCCGACGAACTCATGGCCGATGACCAGACCGGGTCGGATCGTCCGCTGCGACCATTCGTCCCATTGGTAGATGTGCAGATCGGTGCCGCAGATCGCGGTCTTCTCCAGTCGCACCAGCACTTCGTTCGGGCCAATCTCGGGAATCGGCACCGATTCCATCCAGATGCCCTTTTCGGCGCGACTCTTGACCAGCGCCCGCATCGTTGCCGCCATCGTCCCCTCCCGGAAACGCCGACGCCGGCACGAGGCCGGCGTCGAAGCAATCATCAGTTGGTGCCGAGGAGAGGACTCGAACCTCCACGGGTCGCCCCGCTAGTACCTGAAACTAGTGCGTCTACCAATTCCGCCACCTCGGCACGAGGTCCCGGCGCCAGGCGCCGAAGAGCCGCGAATTATTGGCATGTGGCCAGGGCTTGTCAATGGGTTTGTCATGGCAGCGTGTGGATCGCGAGGGACTTGCCCTGCGCCAGCGAATCGGGTGAGCTTTGAGCATGAACGAAGGACCTCACGCAGCCAGGCAGCCGCCGCTGACCAGAACCGATTCGACACTGGGGCTGGCGCAGGAGGCGGTCATTGCGAGCCGTCAGGCACAGGGTCGCAATGCGCTGCCCACACCGCCTCGGCGCGGCTTTCTGCGCATCGTCGGCCAGGTATTGCGCGAGCCGATGTTCCTGCTGTTGCTGGCCGCGGCGGGCCTGTATCTGCTGCTCGGCGATCTCGGTGAGAGTCTGCTGCTGCTGACCTTCGCGCTGCTGAGCATCGGTCTGGTGGCGGTGCAGGAGCGGCGCAGCGAGCGCGCAGTCGAGGCGCTGCAGGCCATGGGCAGCCCACAGGCCAGCGTGCGTCGGGAAGGGCGATTGCAGCGCATCGCTGCCAGCGACGTCGTCGTCGGCGACATTCTGTTGTTGGAAGAAGGCGAGCGGGTGGCCGCCGACGGTGTGCTGGTCAGCGCCGAACAACTGGCGGTGGACGAATCGCTGCTGACTGGCGAAAGCGTGCCGGTGGACAAGTCCGCACTGGCGCCCGAGGCGCCGCTGAGCGAGCCTTCGGCGGAAGGCGATACGCAACCCTGGGCCGCCTATGCCGGTACGCTGGTGGTGCGTGGACATGCGCAGATGCAGGTGCTGGCGGTTGGTCTGGCAACGCGCAGCGGCGAGATCGGGCGTTCGCTGTTGCAGATCGACAACGAGCCCACGCGATTGCAGCGCGGCATCGGACGGCTGGTGCGCTGGTTCGCGCTGCTCGCGGTGCTGGTCAGTCTGGGGCTGTTCCTGGGCTATGGCTGGCTGCGCCAGGACTGGTGGGGAGGTGCCCTGGCGGCGATCGCACTGGCCATGGCGATGCTGCCCGAGGAGTTCCCGATGGCCATGGCGATCTTTTTCGCCATGGGGGCCTGGCGGTTGTCACGGACACAGGTGCTGGCACGACACGCCTCGGTGATCGAGATGCTCGGCGCGGCGACGGTGCTGTGCGTGGACAAGACCGGTACCTTGACCGAGAACCGCATGGCATTGGCGGCGCTGCAGGCTCCCGCTGGCGCTTCGGAATGGCGCCAGGGGCAGCCGTGGTCGTCCGACACTGCCTTGACCGAATTGCTTCACGCCGCCCAGGCGGCCAGTCGGTTGGACCAGGCCGACCCGATGGACCGTGCGCTGCACGAAGGTCCCGAGGGTTGGTCGGGTCGCAGCGGCGAGCCGTCTGCCCTGCTGCGCGAGTACCCATTGCGGACCGATCGGCTGGTGTTCGCCCAGGCCTGGCGAGCGCCGGACGGCGCCGTGCTGCTGGCTGCCAAGGGTGCGCCCGAGGCGGTGCTGAGCTTGTGTCCAGGCACGGCCGCAGCCGCAGACGTGCTGGCGCAGGTGGGCCAGCTCGCTGACCAGGGCTTGCGTGTGCTGGGCGTGGCGCAGCTTCGCCTGGCAGCGGGCGAGGCAGCGCCAGACGACATCGAGGGGCTGGATTGGCACTGGCTGGGACTGGTCGGCCTGCAGGATCCCCTGCGCGCCAGCGTGCCACCCGCGGTACGGCGGGCGCAGCAGGCCGGCCTGTGCGTGCTGATGCTCACGGGTGATTTCCCGCAGACGGCGCTGGCCATTGCTGCACAGGCAGGCTTGCGCACTGATCGGGGCGCGTTGGAAGGCGCGCAGCTGGCCGACTTGCCGACTGATGAGCTGAGCCGACAAGTGGCCGACGTCGACGTCTATGCGCGCGTCCAGCCGGCGCAGAAGTTGCGCCTGGTCGAGGCTCTGAAGCAGCGCGGCGAGGTGGTCGCAATGACCGGCGATGGCGTCAACGATGCGCCTGCGCTGAAAGCCGCGCACATTGGCATCGCCATGGGCCGCCGTGGCACCGATGTGGCGCGTGAAGCGGCCGATATCGTGCTGCTGCAGGATGACTTCAGCCATCTGGTCGACGCGATTCGAACCGGTCGGCGGATCTTCGACAACCTGCGCAAGGTGATGCTCTACATCGCCGCCATTCACGTGCCTATCGCCGGTCTGGCCCTGTTTCCCGTGCTGCTGGGTTTGCCGCCGCTGCTGCTGCCCGCGCATGTGGTGCTGACCGAAATGTTGATTGACCCGATGTGCTCGGTGGCCTTCGAGAACGAGCCGGAAGAGGCCGGATTGATGACACAGCCGCCGCGGCCGGTCGATGAGCCGCTGGTCGGGCCGGCACAGCTGTGGCTGGCATTGCTGCTCGGTGTGGTGCTGCTGGCGGTTTGTTTGGGTGTTTATGCGCTGGCCCTGGGTCAGGGGATGGCCGACACGGCGGCACGGGCGCTGGCCTTCGTGGCCTTGACCGCTGGCAATCTGGCCCTGATCCGCAGCACCGCCAGCCGTCGACCGGCCTGGGAGGGAATGCTGTCGCCCGCACGTCGTATCTATTGGGGCATCGCCGCTGGCGTCGGCCTGATCCTGCTGTTGGCGCTGAGTCTGCCGGCATTGCGACCGGTCTTTGCCTTTGCCTGGCCCGGTTTCGGCCCGTTGCTGGGAGCCATCGCCGCCGGTTTCGCTGCGGGTCTGGCGTTGGAGACGGTCAAACGCTGGCGGCCAGTGCGCCACTGGCTGGGTGCCTGAGTGGCAGAGTGACAGCACCCGAAATCACGCCATCGCTGGCAGTTGCCGGCGCGGATCGTTAGCCTGTGCAGATGAATCAACCCCCGCATTGCGACTTCGCTGATCGATCGACTGACGATCTGACTTCATACCTGCTCCAGAGGCTCGCCACTCATGGCCGTTGATCGAGGTGGCCGCGGCCGCCGCCGGCCCTTGCGAACGGGCACCGACCCGGCCGACGCCAACGATCGCGTGCCTTCGCGCACCACCCTGCTGAACCTGCTCAATCAGGAGAAACAGCTGCTCAAGGCCGAGCAGATCGCCGAGCTGCTGCATCTGGACAAGGCCACCCAGCTGGACGATCTGCGCGCCCGGCTCGAGCGGATGGCTGCCGATGGCGAGGTGATCTGCAATCGCCGCGGCGGTTACGGCCTGGCCGACAAGCTGGATTTGATCGCCGGCACGGTGCTGGCCAACGCCGATGGTTTCGGCTTTTTGCGCCCGGATGAGGAGGGGGAAGACCTTTATCTCTCGCCCTACGAGATGCGCAAGGTGCTACACGGTGATCGCGTGCTCGGCAGCGTGGTGCGTCGCGATCGCCGCGGTCGCATGGAGGGCGCAATCGTCTCGATCATTGCCCGCCGTTCACCGCGACTGGTGGGCCGATTTCTGGAGGAGTCCGGCTTCGATCTGGTGGCCCCGGATGATCGCCGGCTGCACCAGGATGTGCTGATTCCCAAGGGGCAGGGCGGTGGGGCCAGGCCTGGCGACATCGTGGTCTGCGAAATCGTCGAGCCGCCGTCAGTGCACCGCCAGCCGGTCGGTCGGATCGTGCGCGTACTCGGCGATGCCATCGGACCCCGACTGGCAGTGGAACTGGCCATCGAGACCCACGGCATTCCGACTGAATGGCCCGAAGCCCTGTTGGCCGAGGCGGCCCGCATCCCGACTCGGGTCGCTGCCGCCGACAAACGCGATCGGGTCGATCTGCGCGAAGTGCCGCTGGTCACCATCGATGGCGAGGATGCCCGCGACTTTGACGACGCCGTCTGGTGCGAACCGAAAGGCTCCGGCTATCGACTGCTGGTCGCCATCGCCGACGTTTCGCACTACGTGCAGCCCGGCAGCGCGCTGGATGCCGAAGCGCAGCTGCGTGGCACCTCGGTCTACTTCCCGCAGCGGGTGGTGCCGATGCTGCCCGAGGCACTCAGCAACGAGCTGTGCTCGCTGAAGCCCAAGGTCGACCGGCTGGCCATGGTGGCCGAGCTGAGCATCGATCATAGCGGCAAGACCACGCGCAGTCGCTTCTACCGGGCAGTGATCCGCTCGGCGGCGCGCCTGACCTATCACCAGGTCTGGGACGCCATCGGTCCGCGCAAGGCGGCCGCGCGCAAGCGACTGGGAGCCGTGCTGCCGCATGTGGAGCATCTCTACGCGCTCTATCAGGTGATGGCGCAGGCGCGGCGCCAGCGCGGTGCGCTGGATTTCGGTGAGAACGAGGTCAAGATCGCCTTTGGCGAAGAGGGCCAGATCGAGCGGATCGAGCCCTATGAGCGCAATGACGCGCACAAGCTGATCGAGGAATGCATGATCGCGGCCAATGTCGCCGCGGCGAAGTTCCTGGCTCGCCAACGCGTACCGGCGCTGTACCGGGTACATCCGGCGCCACCAGCGCGCAAGCTCGAGGAACTGGGCGAGAGCCTGGCCGACATGGGCTTGTCGTTGCCGGACAGCGATTCGATCAGCCCGGCCGAACTGGCCGAGTTGCTGCGCCGCGCCCGACGTCGATCTGAAGCTTCGTTGATCGAGGCCATGGTGCTGCGGGCCCAGGCGCTGGCGGTCTATCAGCCGGACAACGCCGGCCATTTCGGTTTGGCGCTGGACGCCTATGCGCACTTCACTTCGCCGATTCGCCGCTACGCCGATCTGGTCGTGCACCGGGCGATCGGCTGGATCCTGGACGGCCACAAGGGACCCGCGGCCCCGTGGGGCGGGGGTCGCATCGAGGCGCTGGGGCGGGACTGTTCAATGGCCGACCGGCGCGCCGAAGACGCCAGTCGCGATGCTATCGACCGTCTCAAGATGCAGTGGATTGCGCAGCATCTGGGCGAGCACTTCGACGGCCGCGTGACCGGCGTGGCGTCATTCGGTGCCTTCGTTGAGCTCGACGGCAGCAAGGTCAGCGGCATGATCCACGTGACTCAGTTGCCCAACGACTACTATCACTTCGATCCGGTCCGCCACACGCTGACGGGTGAACGCGAAGGCCTCAGCCTGCGCCTGGCCGATCAGGTCACCGTGCTGGTGCTGCGGGTCGACGAGGCCGATCGGCGCATCGACTTCAAGCTGATCGCCGGCGGCAGCATCGGCCGACCACGACGGCGTACATCGACGCGACCGCGGCTGGAACGACCCTCGCGTGAGCGGCGCACGTCGCGGCGGCGCCGATGAGCAGCGAAATCTGGCTGGTCGGGCCGCATGCCGTCGAACTGGCGCTGCAACGGCATGCCGAGCGTGCACTGGAACTGCGGGTGGTTCGCGGCGAACCGGAGCGCCGTCTGGGCGGGCTGATCGAGCAGGCGCGCCGGCTGGGTGTGGCGGTGCAGCGCAGCGATGCCGACGCACTGGCGCGCGCCAGCGGCGAGCAGCGCCACCAGGGCATCGCGCTGCGTTTTCGGGCCTTGCCACAGCGTGGTGAGAACGATCTGGAGGAGTTGCTCAACGCAGCCACACCGCCGTTGCTGCTGGTGCTCGATCAAGTTCAGGATCCGCACAATCTCGGTGCCTGTCTGCGGGTGGCCGCGGCGGCTGGCTGCAATGCCGTCATCGTGCCCAAGGACCGCGCTGCCGGGCTGACGCCGGCGGTGCACCGCGCTGCGGTGGGGACCAGCCTGATCGTGCCACTGCTGCAGGTGACCAATCTGGCCCGTTGCCTGGACCAGCTGAAACAGGCCGGCGTCTGGTTGGCCGGGACCGCGGGCGAGGCGAGTGAAAGCGTCTACGCGCAGGACTATCGCGGTCCCTTCGGCTTTGTGCTGGGCGCCGAAGGCGAGGGCATGCGCAAGCTCACCCGAGAACGCTGTGACTATCTGGTGCGCATCCCGATGGCCCCTGACGTCGAAAGCCTGAACGTCTCGGTGGCCGCCGGCATCTGCCTGTTCGAGGCGGTGCGCCAACGTGCAGCCAGCTGACCGAAGCCAATTGCAGCGTGGCGGTGGCTGCGGCACGATGGCATGGTCAGCCTGGCCCGCCGGAGCACGCCATGGACACCACCACCCAGTCCGAATTCCGCAGCTTTCGCGAGTTCTACCCCTTCTATCTGGGGGAACACAGCGACATCCGCTGCCGCCGCCTGCATTTTGTCGGCAGCTGGCTGGTGCTGCTGGTGCTGGTCGTGGCCATCACGACGGCCAATCCGTGGTGGCTGCTGGGTATGCCGCTGGTCGGCTATGGCTTTGCCTGGGTAGGCCACTTCTGGTTTGAGAAAAACAAGCCGGCGACCTTCAAGCATCCGCTGTACAGCCTGATCGGCGACTGGGTGATGTGGTGGGAGATCCTGCGCGGCCGCGTCCGGATCTAACCTTGTCGCCGCACTGGCGTGCGGCCGGGTGGGTCCAGCATCTCCTCCAATGGACGCGGTCGATCAATCGCGTAGCCCTGGACGAAGTCCACCCCCAGCAGAGCCACGCGAGCCCGGATCGCATCGCTCTCGGCGCACTCGGCTACGGTCAGCTTGCCCAGGCTGCGGGCGATCTCGGCAATGGCGCGGACAATCGACAGTGCCAGCGCGGAGTCTTCGATGTCGCGAACGAAGCTGCCGTCGATCTTGAAGTAGTCCACGTCCAGCTGCGGCAGGTAGGCGAATGAACAGAAGCCGCTGCCGAAGTCATCCAGCGCAAAGCGGCAGCCCAGCGCACGCAGATCGCCGATGAATTTGCGCGCCAGATGCAGGTCACGGATCGCCGCGGTTTCGGTGATCTCGAAGCACAGCGAACTGGCCGGCAAACGACTGCGCTGCAGGCGCTCACGCAAATAGCCGACCAGTTCAGGGTGGGCCAGCGACTGCGCCGACAGATTGATGCTGACCGTGTGCATCTGCCCGGCGATCTGCGGCCGGCGGTCGAACCAGTCCAGGCAGCGATCGATGATGTAGCGGTCCAGCCGCGCCGCCAGCTGAAAGCGCTCGGCAGCGGCGACGACCTGGCTGGCCGGATAGTCCTCATCGGCGTCACGCAATCGCAGCAGCACTTCGATGCGACGCAGTGGCTGATCATCCCGACCCGGTCGGGTTGGCACGATGCTCTGCGCATACAGCTCGATGCGCGACTCTTCCAGTGCCTGCTGCAGCCGCATCGCCCAGTGCATCGGCGATGGCGCGACCGGTGCGTCCAGAGCTGACAAGGGCGCGCACTGGATCCGATCGCCGCCGTGCTCCTTGGCATGAAAGCAGGCCGCATCGGCTGCAGCCAGCAGCGCGGCGTAGCGACTGCCGGGCTGCTCGGCCGTTACCAGACCGATGCTGGCGGTGGTCGACAACACATGCGCCTCGGCCGGCTCACGCAACTCCCGGATCAAACGTCGGAAGGCTTCCGCGCGAACTTGCGCCTGTTCGGTCGATTGCCGGCACAGCACCAATCCGAATTCGTCTCCGCCGAGCCGCGCCAGGTACTCATCGCTGCGCAGATTGGCGCTGAGCAGATTGGCCAGCCGGCGCAGCAGCCGATCGCCATCGGCATGACTGACCGTGTCATTGATCAGCTTGAACTGGTCCAGATCGATGTACAGCAGCGTCAGCGGCAGCGATTCCGGCAAGGCCAGCTGGCGCTCGACCTGATCCTCGAAAGCCATGCGATTGGGCAGGCCGGTCAGGCGATCGCTGCTGGCCCGGCGCACCAGGCTGTAGGCGGCCACCCGGCTCTCGTAGGTGGCCGCCGCGATGATCAGCGGGATCACCGCCAGCAAGGTCATGAAGACCAGCAGAATCGCTGTCTCGAGCAGCGAACTCGGCGGACTGAAGCCGGCATAGCCCAGGCCCGCCATGGTGGTGGCGCTGAGCACCAGCAGGGCCGTCGCCAGGCCGGTGATCAACGGCTCGAAGCGCAGGGCGCTCCACAGCAGCAACATCAGCGGCAGGCTGGACAGGCCCAGCGCATAGGAGGAGCTCCCCTGGCCGAGAATCAGCATGGCCGCCAATGCGGGGACCAGCGCCGCCAGCCACCACAGGCGTTCGCGCAACGGGGCGAAGATCACCGGCACATCGCTGAGCGAGCCGCGCCGCCAGACCCGCGCGGCAATCAGCAGCGTGGGCGTCAACGCCGCCACGCCGAGCACATCACCCATCATCCATTTGGCCAGCGCCGGTACGAACTCCGACCACGGCGACATCTCCGCGACCGCCAGCCCGCTGACTCCGATCAGCGCGCTAGTGGCAGCCAGCACGATGCCGCCAGCCAGCAGGCGAAAGCCGGTGCGGACGCGCAGGGTGTTCAGATCCAGTGGGCCGAGCAGTCGGGCTATCGAGACGCCGGTCACCGCGGCCAGGATATTGGCGGTCACCGAGAAGGGCAGGAACAACAGGGGCACCGGGGCCAGCAGCCAGTGCAACAAGAGCACGCCAATGCCGATCAGGGGCCAGTAACGGCGTCCTTCCAGCAGCAGCATGGCGAAAGCAATGCCGGCCGGTGGCCAGATCAGGACGATCGAGCCCGGTTGATCCGGAAACAGACTGACCAGTGCGCCAGCGCACAGATACAGCCCGATCCACAGCAGCGCGCGCCATGATTTGGCCAGTGGCTGCACCGGCAAGCTCCCGAGCATCCAACCCCGATTAGGCGCAGTGCCGGGGGCAAAGGTCAAGCGCTGATCCTGCGTGAAGTAGACTTCGAGGCTGGTGTGCGATCAGCGGATGAGCGGGGAGCGATGACCACAGGATCGAGGCGCGGCGCGGGCGGGACCGGCGGTGGACTGGGCGAATTCCTGATCGGATTCGTCATGGCCGTGGCAGGCTTCTGGCTGCTGACCAACCAGGTGCAGGTCGGCTCCTTCGGCTGGCGAATCGGGGGCTACAATGCCTTTGGCTTGTCGCTGCTGCCCTTCATCATCGGCACCGGAATACTGTTTTTCAACGGCCGCTCGGTGCTCGGATGGCTGCTGCTGATCGCCGGCCTGGTGATCATCTTCGCCGGCATCATCGTCAATCTGAACCTGCATTTCCGCGCGACCAGCCTGTTCAACACCTTATTGATGCTGGTGCTGCTGGTCGGCGGGCTGGGCTTGCTGGCGCGCTCGTTGCGCGAGCACTCACCGCCTGCCAACCCGGACGGCTGAGCGGCGAGTGCTGCCCGGATCAGGTGCTCAGCGATAGGGCACGACCTGGTTGCCCTCGGCGCGGACATAATCGCCGTCGCGCAGGCCGAAACTGTCTCTCTGGGTATAGACCAGTCGGCGACCATTCTCCATCCGCACAGTGATCTCATAGCGCGGCGCCGAGCGCACATCCTTCTCGATCTCGTTGCCGGCCACGCCACCGGCGATGGCACCAACCACGGTGGCGGCGTCACGTCCGGAGCCCTTACCGACCTGATTGCCCAGGATGCCGCCGATGATCGCGCCGGCCACCGCGCCACCGCCGGTGGAGCCGCCTTCACCGTAGACGCGGACAATCCGTTCGACGGTGCCACAGCGCTCGCAGATCTCGTAGCCGCGCTCGTCCACATAGCGTGGCGAAGTACTGGCGCAACCGGCCAGCAATGTGGCCAGGGCCAGTGCCGGCGCAATCGCCAAAGTCTGCCAACGGTTCATGCCACAACTCCTGCTGCTGGGTCTGGTGCCAGCATAGTCCTGCGCGGGCTCCGTAGCCTTGCTGGCAGCTGACAGGGCAGTGACGGCGCTGCGGTTAGGCTATGGGCATCACAGTGCTGGAGTAGCCAATGATTGCCATGCGCCTGCAGGGACACACCAAGGACATCGGAGGCTTCCAGGTGCGACGGCTGCTGCCGGATCTGCGCTGTCGCAGCCTGGGTCCGTTCGTCTTCATCGACGAGATGGGCCCGGCCGAGTTGCCGCCCGGGCAGGGCATCGACGTGCGACCGCATCCGCACATCAATCTGGCCACGCTGACCTTTCTGTTCGATGGCGCGATCGCCCATCGCGACAGCGTCGGTTCGGTCCAGGACATCGAACCCGGCGACGTCAACTGGATGGTGGCCGGATCCGGCATTGCCCACTCCGAGCGCACGCCAGCACTGCAGCGCGGGCAGGGGCACCGCTTGCATGGCCTGCAAACGTGGCTGGCGCTGCCTCGCGAGCAGGAGGAAGTGGCTCCTTCCTTCAGCCATCACCCGGCCAGTACGCTGCCGCGGGTGTGTGGCGAGGGCCTGGAGCTGACTGTGCTGGCCGGTGAAGCCTTTGGCGAGCGCTCACCGGTGCAGGTCTATTCGCCGACCCTCTATGTGGCTGGCCGCCTGCGAGCCGGTGCGCGGTTGCCGCTGCCCGATGGACACGCCGAGCGTGGCCTGTATCTGTTGTCCGGTCGGGCCGAACTGGGCGGTGAGGCCATCGGCGCCAACGAATTGCTGCTGATCGAGCCGGACGCCGTTGGCGAACTGCATGCAAGCACGGACTGCGAACTGGCCTGGATGGGTGGTGCACCGCTGGACGGCCCGCGCAAGCTCTGGTGGAACTTCGTCTCCTCCCGCCCCGAACGGATCGAGCAGGCCAAGGCCGACTGGCGCGAAGGGCGCTTTGCGACCGTACCGGGCGAGAACGAGTTCATTCCCTTGCCGGAGCAATAGCTGGCGGACTGGCGCCCGGACGTGTCGGCGAATCAGTTGCCGGACAAGGTCTCGGCAAAGGGCGTGTAGTTGTCCGGCCCGTTGCCCGCGGAAAAGATCGCGAAGGCCAGCAGATCAAAGTGCGCCGCGCGCGTCTCGATCTCTTCGCGGTAGATGGCGGCTACGCGGTCGGCTGGATTGCGAAAGGCGCCACAGCCAAAGGCGCCGAGCACGGCATGGCGAAGCTGGTGCGCCTGCAGCGTGTCGAGTTGTGCGGCAATTCGCCGCCGAGCGTCCTGCGGCTCGAAGTCGGAGCCATCGCGCAGATCTCGGGCCGCGGCGCGCAGCTCGAAGAACGGAAACACCTCGTCATCCGGCCAGGCATAGCCGAGGTCGCTGTGCGATCGCTCTTCGGCTCCGCGAATGCAGACGCGCGGGCGCTGGCCGGTTGCCCGAGGGCCCTTCAGGGATTCAGGAGGTCGGGGCGAACGCGTACGAAGTACTCGCGGATATGCAGATCCGGCAGCTTTGGGTTGTTGTTTCCGGCGTAGGTCCAGACGCTGTTCTCATCGACGAAGAAATAAGTTCGAGCTTCCCGCTCATCGATCATCGGCACTCCAGCCTCGATGACTACCATGTGGGCGTTGCAGAACAACACCCTGTACGAATCGTGCTCTTCGAAACCCGCGAAGGGTTCGAGCTCGCCCTCGATCTCGACCTCGAAATCGGGCATGTGAAGGTGAATCTCGGTAGCGCTGAACTCGACTCGGAGCCTGCCCATCAGGCTGTCGAGGAATTGCAGCTGGCGATCCTCAAGCTTCGCGTGCTGCCGATTGAACGACATGGTTGCACGGGCATCGGAGATCCAGGTGCCCACCAGGCTGTGCTCGCAGCGGCCCGCGGGCGCGGCAAGCAGCACGGGCAGGACGATCAGCGTCGCAATGGTCATCGTCGTGGGGTCGGGTTTCCTGAGCGAAAAGGCGGGTCACCTGGCAAGTGCGCAATCACGGCCGCGAGATGCAGCCCCTGCAGCCCAAGGCGTGAGCACAATGCAGCATAAGGGTCGGCGTCACGCTTGTCTCTGTTCGCGATCTGGCCGTCGCCGTCACCTAACATCGGGCGCTCGTCAACATCGGAAACTGGCATGGCCCACTCGCGAGATTCAGGGAGATTCGCCGTGACTGCGTGCGGTCACTCCGCCTCATTGGAAAGCTGGGTATATCGCGATAGGGCGGATATTGAGGCGCTTCGGCGACCTGAGGTTGCAGGAGGATTCACCACCGCATCGCCGCGGGGTGCCGTTCGCACCGGTGGCGCCGGCCCACGCGCCGCCCATCCAGGTGAGCAGCCATGAAGGCACTGATCGGCTTCCTGGCGGTACTGGCGCTCGGCTATGCGGCGTTGTGCACCTGGTTCTATGTCCAGCAACGCGCCCTGCTGTATTTTCCCGTGCCTGCGCGCGGACAGTTGCCGACGATGCCGGTGCCGTCCGCTGACGCCGAGGTCCGGTCCTCGGTGGCTAATCCGGACGCCGCTGACGCACTCGTCTACTTCGGTGGCAACGCCGAGGATGTGTCGCTGTCGGCTGAGGAACTGGCGACCAGCTATCCCGACCACGCCATCTATGCGCTGCATTATCGGGGCTATGGCCCCAGCCGCGGCCAGCCGACCGAGACTGATCTGGTTGCCGATGCATCGGCATTGGTGACCCAGGTCGCGGAGCGCCATGCGACGGTCCACGTGATCGGCCGCAGCCTGGGTTCGGGCGTTGCTGTGCAGGCTGTCGCAGGCCGCGATGTGGCGAGTCTCACACTGGTGACGCCCTTCGCCAGCATCGTCGGCGTTGGCCAGTCCGCCTACTGGTTCATGCCGGTGTCATTGCTGGCCAAGGACCGCTTTGAGTCGGATCGGCATGTGGGCCAGCTGCGCGTGCCGGTTCGGTTGTTGATTGCAGAGCGCGACGAAGTGATTCCGCGCTGGAGCAGCGAAGCGCTGATCGCCGCTTTCGCATCCGAACAAGCGCCAGAGGTCTTCGTCATTGCCGGGCGCGGACACAACGATGTGCAGCGAGACGCGGAATACTGGTCACTGCTGCTACCAGCGGAGGTGCAGCCATGAGCTTGCGCTGGCTGCTGTGGTTACTACCGTGGGTCTTGGTCGGGTGTGGCGGATTGCCACCGTCGCATCCGGCGAAGTCGGATCGCAGCCCGGCCGAGCGGGAGATCGTCACCGACTGCTCAGCCATGATCGATGCCGATCGCGCCACGCTGGTGATCGCCGAACCGGCGACGGGCCGATCCTGGGTTTGTCAGTCCGAACGGGCGCAGCAGCGATTCGTACCGGCTTCGACCTACAAGATCCCGCACACGCTGATTGCGCTGGAGACTGGTGCCGTCGATGCCACGACCACGTCATTTGTCTGGGACGGTCGTGACCGCGGCGTCGCTGTCTGGAATCGTGATCTGAGCTTGGCTGACGCAGTGAAGGTGTCAGGGGTCTGGGTGTTCCAGGACCTCGCCGCAAGGGTCGGCACTGATCTGGAATCGGCATGGACTCGGCGCCTGGCCTATGGCAATGCCCATGTTGGCGCGCATTTGGATCTCCGCCACTTCTGGCTGTCAGGCCCACTGACCATCAGTGCCCGCGAGCAGGTCGATTTCCTGATGCGTCTGAGGGAAGGCGGGCTGCCTGTGTCCGAGGCGAGCAGGTCACAGACGATCGCGGCCCTGAGGCTGGGGGATACGGTTGAGGGCTACGCCATTCACGGCAAGACCGGCGCCATGTTGCCCATCGATGACGAGGGCTTCCTGCGTCTCAACGATGCCACCCTGTTGCCTGCCGACAGCGAGCGGACCGGCTGGTTTGTCGGCTGGATCGAGCGGTCTGCAGAAGAGGGTGGGCCGATCTATTACGCACACAACCTCGATCTGAGCCTGCCCAAGGCGATGGCTGCGCGGACCGCTGCTGCGTATGCAGTGCTGCGCGCCAACGGATTGCCGGCGCCGGAGTGAGTCGGTTCGCGAGAAAGCGACTCAGTCCATGGCAGCACGCGCGACCCGAGGCCCGAACAGGGCGGTCCCCACGCGCACCATCGTGCTGCCGGCAGCGATGGCGGATTCGAAGTCCTCACTCATGCCGATGCTGAGCCAGTCCAGCGCAGGAAATGTCTGCCGTAGCTGTGCCTGCAGGGCAGCCAGTTGGCGGAAGGCTGATTCGCGCACCTGTGGGTCGGGATCGGGCCGGGGAATGCTCATGAGACCGCGCAGTTGCAAGGTCGGGCACTGGGCGATCTCGGCGGCCAGGGCAGGGACTTCGTCCGGTTCGGCGCCGCCCTTGCCGGCTTCGCCATCGATATTGACCTGGATCAGCACCTGCAGCGGTGTCTGATCGGGCCGACGGGCGTGGGCCAGTGCCTGCACCAGTCGCGAGCGATCGACGCTCTGACAGACGTCAAAGTACTCGGCCACCAGGGCGGCCTTGTTGCTCTGCAGGCGGCCGATGAAATGCCAGCTCAGCGGCGCGCCCGCTGGCGTCGCGACCCCACGCAGCTGCTGAATCTTGTCGACCGCCTCCTGCACATAGTTTTCCCCGAAGGCCTGTTGCCCCAGCGCTGCCAGCGCTTGTATAGCCTCAGCGGGTTGCCCCTTGCTGACGGCAAGCAGTTCGACGTCGCTGGCGTTCCGACCGGCGTGCTGACAGGCCTTGGCAATGGCAGTCCGCACCGTGTTCAGGTTGTGGTTCAGGTCGATCATTGCTTCATGGTATGCGAAACCGTACTTTGTGCGGTTTGATCGGCCTCCGGCAGCTGCCGGCGTCGGCCGCAACAGACAATCGAGGAGTTTGCAGCGAATGTGCAATCGAAACACCGGCGCCTGGCGCCTTTCCGCACAGGTCTTGGCCATCGGTCTGTGGCTCGGCGTGATGGCTGGCCCGCTGCTGGCGGCCGCGCCACACCTGGTCGAATACAGCGCCTACAAGAAGGCCTTCGAGGCCGGCGACGTGCCCTCGGCGCTGCGTCACGGTGAGGCTGCCTGGCAGGAGGCTGAGAAGGCTCTGGGTGACGACGCGACCACCGCAGTGTTGGCCTACAACTTTGCCCGCCTGGCCTTCGCCTTTCCGGCCACGGCCGAACGCGCGTTGCAGGCCTACGAGCGCGCGCTGGTGCTGACCGAGCGTGGTATCGGTGATCTGTCGGCACAGGATGTGCGCATCGGCCTGACCGAAGTACGTCTGATCCTGCGTCAGAACGAGTCGACGACCGCCAACGAACTGGCGCGCTTGCTGACCGAACGCCAGCGCGCCAACGTGCCGGCGTCGGACCTGTCGGCGCACGCGTGGAAGACCCTGGCGATCGCGCGGATGCGAGACATGGACCATGACACCGTGATCGCCTATGCCGACATCGCCGTGGCCGAGGCGCAGGCGCTGCAGCCGCCGGATCAACAGGTGCTGGTTGATTCGCTGGTGCTCGGTGCGATGGCGCGCTTGTCGCGTAGCGGGCCGGAGAAGACGCAAGAGACGATCGACGAGGCCATCCAGCGGCTGGATCGGGTCATCGCCCTGTATCCGCCACAGCGGGACATCGACAGTTTCGACCCGCTGCTGGCCAAGGCGCTGGTCTGGCGTGCCTCGGTGCAGGCGATGGTCGGAACCGAGAAGGATCCGATCGATGTGCTGTCGCTGATCCGCATGAGTGACGATGGTCGGCCCAGCGACTGCCCCGATATTTCGACCCTGCTGCAACGCACGCCGCTGGAGTATCCGGACAACGCGCTGCGCACCGGCCGTGTGGGCGCCGTGCTGTTCGGGTTGGACTGGAAGGGCACCGCGGTTGATCGCGTGGTCATTCTGGCTGAGCCGGCGGGCACCGGTTTTGGCGCCGCCACCGAGACCACGCTGCGCAGCTGGACCCTGAGTCAGCCGGTGCCGGAGGCTTGCGGCAAGGATTTCGTCAGTTTCGTCAGCTTCACTCAGGAGTGACGATCGCCTGCGCAGGTGGGTCGGCATGACCGTCAGCCTGCGCTTGCCAGCTTTCTACAGCGACTGCTTCGAGCTGCCACTGCCGGATGGCCATCGATTCCCGATGGCCAAGTACCGGCTGCTGCGCGAACGGGTGCAGCGCCACGCCGATGAGCTAGGTGTGGAATTGCTGCGTCCGCCGCGGGCCAGCGATGAGGCCCTGTGTCGCGTTCACGATGCCGGCTACGTGGCCAGCATCGACAACGGCAGCATCGAGGCCAGTGCGCTGCGGCGGATCGGCTTTCCGTGGAGCCCGCAGATGGCCGAGCGCAGTCGCCGAGTCTCCGGTGCCAGCATGGCTGCGGCCGAACTGGCCTGCGAACGCGGTCTGGCCGTCAATCTGGCCGGCGGCACGCACCACGCCCAGCGCGCCCGTGGTGGTGGCTATTGCATTTTCAACGACACCATCGTCGCCGCTCGTCATGCGCAGGCGCTGGGGCTGGCGTCCCGCGTGCTGGTGGTTGATCTGGACGTGCATCAGGGCAATGGCACAGCGGCGCTGGTGCGCGACGATCCGAGTATCTTCAGTCTGGATCTGTATGCCGCGCGCAACTACCCGGCCTTCAAGGAAGTGGCGGATCTGGCCGTGCCACTGCCTGATGGCTGCGAAGACGAAGCCTATCTGCAGGCACTGACGACGCACTTGCCGCAGGCCTTCGAGCGCAGTCAGCCGGAGCTGGTGTTCTATCTGGCGGGCGCCGATCCCTATGTCGGCGATCGCCTCGGTTATCTGTCTCTGACCAAGTCCGGCCTGGCCAAACGCGACCGCTGCGTCATCGATTCTTGTCGCCAGCGTGATCTGCCACTGGTGATCAGCATGGCCGGCGGCTATGCCGAACGGGTCGAGGACATTGTGGATATTCACTTTGAGACGGTGCGGCTGGCCTCGAGCGCGTTGCGCTCGGAGCCAGCAGGGATGCGAGCTTTTCCCTGACCCCTCAGCCCTGATCCCTCAGCCCTCGCTCACCCCACCACATTCACCAGCTTGTCCGGCACCACGATCACCTTCTTCGGCGCGCGGCCTTCCAGATTGCGCTGCACGGCTTCATCGGCCAGCGCGGCGGCTTCGACCACTTCGCGCGGGCTGCCCGGCGGCATCTCCAGCTTGCTGCGCAGCTTGCCGTTGACCTGCACGACGATCGTCACCACATCGCGCACCAGCGCGGCCGGGTCGGCCTGCGGGAAGGGCTGGTCGTCGATCAGGCGTTCGCCATGGCCCAGCGCCTGCCACAGCGCGTGACTGGCGTGCGGCGTGATCGGATTGAGCAGCAGCGCGATCGATTCCCAGCATTCCTGCAGCACGGCGCGGCCGGCGTCGCTGCGATCGGAGAAGCGCGAAATCGCGTTGATCAGCTCCATCACTGCGGCGATCGCCGTGTTGAAGGCAAAGCGCTCGGCGTAGTCATGGCCGACCTTGGCGATGGTCTGGTGCAGCTGCGAACGCAGTGCACGGGCGTCACCGGTCAGTGCGGCCGCATCCAGTGCCGGCGCCGGGCCGGCGGCCACATGCTCGGACACAAGCCGCCACAGGCGGCGCAGGAAACGCGCCATGCCTTCGACGCCGGCCTCGCTCCATTCCAATTGCTGGTCGGGTGGGGCGGCGAACATGCTGAACAAGCGCACCGTGTCGGCGCCATAACGATCGATCAGCGCCTGCGGATCGACACCGTTGTTCTTGCTCTTGCTCATCTTCTCGATGGCGCCGATGGTGACCGGCTGGCCGTCGGCTTTCAGCGTGGCGCCGGTCATCCGGCCACGCTCGTCGCGCTCGATGTCGACTTCGGTCGGGCTGTACCAGTGCCGCTGCTCGCCCTCGCCCCGATAGAAAGTCTCAGCCACCACCATGCCCTGGCACAGCAGGCGCCGCGCCGGTTCATCGGAGTGCACCAGACCGGCATCGCGCATCAGCTTGTGCCAGAAGCGGAAATACAGCAGATGCATTACGGCGTGCTCGATGCCGCCGATGTACTGATCCACGGGCAGCCAGTGATTGGCCCGCTCGTCGATCATGCCGGCCGCGCCCGGGCTGGTGTAGCGGGCGTAGTACCAGCTGGATTCGACAAAGGTGTCGAAGGTGTCGGTTTCGCGCTCGGCCGGCTTGCCGCAACCCGGGCAGGTGGTCTTGCGCCATTCCGGATCGGCCTTGATCGGCGAAGTCACGCCCATGAAGCGCACGTCCTCGGGCAGCACCACCGGCAACTGCTCATCCGGCACCGGCTGGGCACCGCAGTCGTCACAGTAGATGATGGGAATCGGGCAGCCCCAGTAGCGCTGCCGCGACACGCCCCAGTCGCGCAGGCGGAAATTGACTCGCTTGCGGCCGCAACCGCGTTGTTCGAAATCGGTCGCCAGCCAGTCGAAGGCCTGCTGGAAGTCCATGCCATCCAGCGGGCCGGAGTTGACGCAGCGGCCGCGTTCGGTCCAGGCAGCCTGGCTCAGGTCGATCTCGACGCCATCGACCGATTCGATCACCTGGCGGATCGGCAGGTCGTATTTGCGGGCGAATTCCCAGTCACGCTGGTCGTGGCCGGGCACCGCCATCACCGCGCCCGTGCCGTAGCCCATCAGCACGAAATTGGCCACCCAGATCGGCACGCGCTGACCGTTGACCGGATGGATCGCGTCGATGCCCAGCGGCATGCCGCGCTTCTCCATCGTTTCCACATCGGCCTCGGCAGTGCCGCCCTGACCGCACTCGGCCAGAAACGCAGTCAGGGCCGGATTGTTCTCGGCCGCCTGCCGCGCCAACGGGTGCTCGGCCGCCACCGCCACATAGGTCACGCCCAGCAGCGTGTCCGGTCGGGTGGTGTAGACCGTCAGCGGGCCATCGTGCACAGCGCCGTCCACCTGGAAATCGATCTCCAGTCCTTCAGACCGGCCAATCCAGTGGCGCTGCTGCGATTTGACCGCTTCGGGCCAATCGGGCAACTGATCCAATCCCGCCAGCAACTCCTCGGCATAGTCGGTGATCTTCAGGAACCACTGCGGAATCTCGCGCCGTTCCACCAGCGCACCGGACCGCCAACCGCGGCCATCGACGACCTGCTCGTTGGCCAGCACGGTCTGGTCAACCGGATCCCAGTTGACCACCGAGTTCTTGCGATAGACCACGCCCTTGCGGAACAGCTCGGTGAAGAAGCGCTGTTCATGCTGGTAGTAGTCCGGCCGGCAGGTGGCGAACTCACGTGACCAGTCGTAGGCAAAGCCCAGTGCCTGCAACTGCCGGCGCATGTTGTCGATATTGGCGTAGGTCCAGCGTGCGGGGGCCGTGTTCTGTTTGATTGCGGCATTTTCCGCCGGCAGACCAAAGGCGTCCCAGCCCATCGGTTGCAGCACGTTCTTGCCCAGCATGCGCTGATGGCGGGAGACCACATCGCCGATCGTGTAGTTGCGCACGTGGCCCATGTGCAGGGCGCCGGAGGGGTAGGGCAGCATGCACAGGCAGTAGAACTTCTCGCGCGTCGGTTCCTCGCTGACCTCGAAGCTGCGATGTTGCTGCCAGTACTGCTGAGCGGCCGTTTCCACCGCCCGAAAATCGTATTGCTCGTCCATGCCGACGCCAGAAGCTGAGACAAAGCCCGCTAGATTAAGTTGATCAGCGGGAGACTTCCAGCACTGTTGCGACGTCGATCATGTTCGGGCCGCGACATTCGACCATGGCCTATGGCAGCGTGCATCTGCCGGCACAGAACCGCATAATGACGTGATTTTCACGGGAGCCCACGGATGACTTCGTTGCTGGACCTGCTTGCCGCCGGCCTGACCGGTTCGCCCTGGTGGCTGATCGCCATCTATTTCATCGTCGTGATGCAGCTGACCATCTTCTCGGTCACGCTCTATCTGCATCGCAGCCAGGCGCATCGCTCGGTCGAGTTCCACCCGGTGATTGCCCACTTCTTCCGCTTCTGGGCCTGGCTGACCACCGCCATGGTGACCAAGGAGTGGGTCGCCATTCATCGATTGCACCATGCCCGCTGTGAAACCGAGGAAGACCCGCACAGCCCGTTGATTCACGGCATCGGCAAGGTCGTGTTCCGTGGCGTGACGCTCTATCAGCAGTCCTCCAAGGATCGCGAGATGATCGAGCAGTACGGCGTGAATTGCCCCAATGACTGGATCGAGCGCAAGCTGTACACCCCGTTCTGTGCCTTGGGACCGACGCTGCTGCTGTTCGTCGATCTGGCGCTGTTCGGCGCGATCGGCATCACCGTCTGGGCTCTGCAGATGCTGACGATCCCGGTACTCGCCGCTGGCGTGGTCAACGGCCTGGGTCACTGGTGGGGCTATCGCAATTTCGAAACCTTCGACATGTCGACCAATCTGACCCCGTGGGGCCTGGTGATCGGTGGCGAAGAGTTGCACAACAACCATCACGCCTTCCCCAGTTCGGCGCGTTTCTCCATGCGTCGGGCCGAGTTCGACATGGGCTGGGCGGTGATCCGCGTGTTGCGTCGCCTGGGCCTGGCCAAGGTGTTGCGCGAGGCGCCGCGACTGTCCATTCGCGAGCAGATCGAAACCCCCGATCAGGAAACCCTGCGCGCCGTGGTGTCCTATCGCTTCCAGATCTTCAAGCGCTACTTCAAGGAAGTGACGCTGCCGGTAGTGCGCCAGGAAGTGGGCAAGGCGCAGGAGTCGGCCGCCGGTCTGGGTCGGCGTCTGCGCAAGGGCCTGGCCAATGACGGCCGCTGGCTGGACGAAGGTTCGCGTCAGCGTTTGGGCCTGTGGCTGGCCGACAACCCGATGGCGGCCACCGTGGTCGAGTATCGGCAGCGGCTGACTGACCTGATCAACCGCTCCGGCAAGTCTTCACAGGTGATGCTGGAAAGCCTGCAGCAGTGGTGCCAGGAAGCCGAGCGCTCCGGCATTGCCTCGCTGGAACAGTTTGCCCGCTCACTGCGCGGCTACACGCTGGAGCCCAGCGTCCGCTGAGCCCGGCGACGCTCATCACAGCCATCGCCGCTGGGAACGGCGGTGGCTGTGTCCGCGGCACAGGGCGGCAGTCGCAGCCGCTTGCGCTGTCGACCAGGGTCGGCCCAGAGCTGACACCGACGATCGCGGCCTGCGTGCTAGCTCACAGCGATCGGCGCGCGCAATGCGGCTGTCAACGCTGGCGCTGAGCGTCATGCACGACCTTTCGCTTGTCCATTCTTGCTGCAGACGCTCATGACCGCCAAGCGTTCAACCTGATCACCGCTGGTCTGTGGGAATGGCCCGCACTGTCGGGTTACGGATCAGCCAGATCGACACGGCGGCCAGTACCGCAACAGTGACCACGATCAGGCTTAGCAGCGGCACGGCGAGCAGCGCGTCTGCCAGGCCAAGAATCACGCCGACACCCGGCGCCGCATCACCGGGATTGGCTGATCGGTAAGTGGGCACTTCGAAGAACACGAAATAGCCCAGCCCCAGGCTCGACATGACGAATAGGACGAACATCACACGAGCCGCCAAGCGTTGTTCGGCCCATTGCAGGATAGTGCCGCCTAGACGATAGACCGGCAGCAGTGCCAGCAACAGGATCAGGCCCAGCCAGATCAGCAAAAGATCGAAAAACTGACTGAACAGCCAGACCGGAGACAGCAGTGCCCCGACGAACGGCTGTCGGTAGGGCGCCAATCGCTCGAGCCAGAAGCCACAGTCACTGCTCTGCGCGGGGTTGCTGCAGTCCAGAGCGCCGAGCAACGCCTCCGCGCTCAACCCGCCCAGCAGCGGAACGCCGAAAGCCAGGCAGAAGACCAGCAGACCGCCGAGTAGCATCCAGCAGGCAACGACCAGGCTGACCACAGCCAGACCCTCGGCCTGCAGGCGCTGACGCAATGTCCGCTTGTGCCGTCGAAGCTCGGCTTGCTGTTCGCTCTGGCGTGCATGGATCCATGTTGCGTGGTCCGGCCGTGAGGGGACGGGCGGCAGCTTGCCAGCTGAGGTCGGTGCGGGTTGCTCGAAGGGCACTGCGGCACGCTCGGCGGCGGCCGGCCGGGGCCGCTTGGTCCGCAGGGACAGCACGATCAGCCCCATCCAGATCAGCAACAACGGCCAGCACTGCTCGATCAGCACAAAACTGGTATCAACCGGGGGCTGGGCCGATAGCCAGGGCACCAGCCACGCCGACAAGGCACCGGCCCGGTCTCCGCAAATGCCCAGCCGCCCGCTGCAGCCGAGCAATTCCAGGCCGCTCGCCGCCAGGGACGGGCCAAACAAGATCCACATTGACGCGAATGCCAGCAGGCCGTAAACGAGGATTCGGGTTCGGGTTTGAACGTTGTGCGGGGTGGGGGCCTGAACGGGCATGCGGTGCAGCGCTCCAGATTGGAAATTGGCCCCACCATGCGGAGCGTTCATGATCGACTGGCATTGCGCGCACAGGCTAACCCACGGCGCATCAGTATGGTGAAAGCGCCACATGAGACGGCATCACACTGCGCGGGAACAACCGTGGACTGGCAGCCGAACTGCGGACCCCTCGCCATTGTTCAAACTGGCATTTGGTGGGCAGCGGGATGAGCCTGCTGGCGGAGAAAGGGAGCGATCAGAAAAGTGAGTAGCACGCATGCACACACGGCCTCCAGCAGAATGTAGGCGTGGATGCGCGGGGCAATATGGCTGAACGGGGCGAATCGATAGTGGCCCAGCGTCAGCAAATTGCAGCCCGCGTACAACAGCAGGACGGCGCTGCCGCTGAGATGACGGCCCTGCCGGCAAAGCCGATAGCCAATCCAGGCCAATGGCGCCATGACGAACCAGAAGGCGTCGACCATCCAGGGATGCGTTGACGCGACGGTGGACGATTCTCAGGCAACCCTTAGCGGCACTCGACCCAGCCAGCGTCCTCGGCGGGCTGGTTGCCGCGCGCCCGTTGAACCTTGAGCAATTGACCGCTGAGTGAACGGCGCAACTGTCGCTCGGCCTGCGTACAGATGGTATCGGCCGCCTCGTCGGTGCTGGCATTGCCCAAGACCACGATGGCGACGGCTTCCTCACCGTCGATCACGCCCGTAACTCGAACCGCTCGGATGCGCTCCCGGCGCTGGCGAGCAGCCAATCGTTGGGCTTGCTCCTGATTGGCGGCTTCCAGCTTCTGCAACTCCTTGTTCGCTTCCTGGGCGACTCTTCGCAGAGATTCCGCGGCGTCGCGGGCGCGCAACTCCCTGCGGAGGTAGTGGTCGTAGACAGGAAACAGCAGCGCGATCAGAAGCAGACCGGTGAGCCCGAGCACCAGGGTTTGCGTGCGCGACAGATCCTGCGACGGTCGGGTGCTGCTCAGGCTCTGCTGTACCGCCTCGGCCCATTCATGCCAGGGGTGATCAGTGGCTCTGTCCGGGCGCGATTCCGGGTCGGACGGGCTCATGATTGCGGAAGATCAGCAGCCGATGCCGTGCCAGCGTGCCTCGTCCGCAGCCGTCACACAAGCACCGCCTACCAAGGCAATTCCTGCCCCTGCGCATGCCAGAACTCGCCGCTGTGAGCGAGCGACAGTTCGTCCAGTCGGGCCAGCAGGCCACGCGCGGCAGTGGCCGGATCGGTGTCGCCCTGGCCGCCGGTCATGTCGGTGCGAACAAAACCGGGGTGCAGCAGTCGCAACGCAATGCCGTTGTTGCGCAAATCGTGCGCGAGCGAGCGACCGGCGGCATTCAAAGCTGCCTTGCTCATGCGGTAGCCGTAGTAGCCGCCGGACGTGTTGTCGCTGATCGAACCCATGCGGCTGGTCAACAGGCCGACCCGGCTGCCTTGTGGCAATCGGTGGCGCAGCGCCGCGACCACACGCAAGGGTGCCAGCGCGTTGACCTCAAACTGCCGCCGGATGCTGGCCAGCGCGTCGTCATCGAGTCCGCCCAATCGTTCGCTGCCGAGTACGCCGGCGTTGACGATCAGCAGGTCGATGGGCGAGTCCACGGCCTTGACGAGTCGCTGCAGCCCGGCGTCCTGAGTGATGTCCACGCCCTCGATCCAGCGAGTGCCGGTCGCCTGATGCGCAGGTGGGGCCGTTCGACAGCTGGCGCTGACTCGGTCACCGCGGGCCAGCAGGGCTTCGGTCAGCGCCAGTCCGATGCCTCGATTGGCACCAACGACCAGTGCATGGATGGGTGAATGTGACATGGCGATGCTCCCAGTCGATAACGGTGTTGGTGGCGCTCAGTCTGCCGTGGCCCAGCGTTCGCCGCGCACCAGCCGCGAGTTGCCCATGAAGACCAGATAGAGCAGCGGAATCACGAACAGCGTCAGCAGAGTGGAGAATCCCAGGCCCCAGACGATGCTGGAGGCCACCGGTCCCCACAGCAGCGATTTGCCACCCAGGCCGATGGCCAGCGAGAACAGGCCGGCGATGGTCGTGCTGGTGGTCATGACGATGGGCACGACGCGACGGCGAGCCGCGTAGACGGTGGCGTGGACCAGACTCTGCCCGTCGCGCAGGCGGCTGTTGGCCGCGTCCATCAGCACGATCGAGGCGTTGACCGCGATGCCGGTCAGGGCAATCACGCCGTAGAGGGTGTACAGCGACACCGGCAGGTTGGAGACCAGCAGACCGAGCGTGACGCCGGTCAGCGCCAGCGGCACGGTCACCAACACCATCAGCGGCTGAAAATAACTGCGGAATTGCGCCGCCAGAATCAGATAGATCAAGCCCAGACCCATCAGGAACAGGCCCGGCATCGCGCCCAGACTCTCGTTGATGTCGTCCAGTTCGCCGGAGAAATCCAGATCGGTACCCGGGTAGTCGCCGCGCAGCGCTTCCCAGGCCTCGCGCACCGTCTGGTTGGCGCTGACGGTGTCGTTGAGTGCCTGATCCAGCTCCGCTTCGATGGTGATGGAGCGACGCAGCTGGTGGTGGCGAATGATGCCGCTGCCACGCCCCGTTTCGGCCTGGACCAGCGCACCCAACGTGGTGATTCCGCCGCCGGGCAGGCTGATCGGGTCGTCCAGCAGTTGTAGCGGATCGTCCAGTCCAGCGGGGGCACGTCGGACGCGCACGCGCAGGCGTTCGCCGTCCTCACGCAATTCGGCGACGAACTCGCCGTCCACGTGCAGGCGCAGCAGGCGATTCAGACTGGCCGGATCCAGGCCGGCCCGACGCACCGCCTCGCGGTCAAGTGTCAGCACCAGTTCGGCGCGGCCCGGTACATCATCGTCGGTGAGGTCCTGCACGCCTGGAATCCGCGCGATACGAGCCTTCAGCGCGTCGGTGGCGGCGCGCAGCTGTGCATAGTCTTCGCTGCGCACCTTGACGGTGATCGGCTTGCCGGCCGGCGGGCCACCGGCGACGATCAGGAAGGACAAGCGCGCCGGACTGGGCAGGCTCTCGATGGCCTCGCGCATGTCCTCGACGACCACGTCGGTGGTGCGCATCTGGCCGCGCCGAGGCGCCAGCGACACGGTGATCTGCCCGTAGCTGTCGCCATACAGCGGTTCGACATCGGTGAACTTGGCGCCAGCCGTACTGATCACCGAGCGCGTGTCGTCTTCCTGCAAATGCTGCCGAACCACGTTGGCGACCCGCTCGGTCTCGGCCAGGGTCTGCGCCAGACTGGCATCCGGTGGCATGTCGACGTTGACGTAGAACAAGCGAATCGGATCAAAGGCGAAGAACTGGTAGCGCACCAGCGGCGAAGCGAGCGCACCAAAGCTCAACAGCACCACCAGGCTGACCGCCACCAGCGCCTTGCCGCGATGGCGCATGGCCAGCAGCAGTGCTCGGGTGTAGCGCAAGCGCAGGCCATGGCTGAAGCGCCAGCGCCAGTGGTGCAGCTGACCAACTCGAGTGTGCGTGTCGGTCGGTGTTCGGTTTCGCCGCAGGCTGGTGACGTGAGCCGGCAGGATCCAGAAGGCCTCGAGCAGGCTCATCAGCAGGCCGACCGTCACCACCAGTGGGATCACGAACATGAACTTGCCGACGATGCCCGGCAGCAGCATCAGCGGCAGGAAGGCGCTGATCGTCGTCGCCACACTGGCGACCACCGGCGCGGCGACGCTGTGCATGGCGGCCAGCGCCGCCTTGACCGGTCCGGTGCCGCGTTCCATGCGGTAGTAGATGTCCTCGACGACCACCACAGCATCGTCGACCAGCATGCCCAGCACGATCACCACACCGAGCAGAACTGAGGTGTTGAGCGTGTTGCCGGTGACATCGAGCACCAGAAAGGTGGCGGCGATGGAGAACACCACGCCCGACGCGACCAGTGCGGCGATGCCGGTACCGAGAAACAGCCAGCAGACGGCGAAGACCAGCAACAGTCCGATCAGCGCATTGGACTGCATGATCGAGATGGCGTCGCGGGTCGGGATGGTCTGGTCGTCAGCCAGCACCAGTCGCAGCCCGGTCTCTGCCAGGACCTCGTTGCGGCGCTGCAGGAACTCGTCCACTCGTTCGACCAGTTCCAGCGTGTTGACCGCCGACTTCTTGGTGATCGACATCAGGATCGCCGGCTCGCCCTCGAACAGCACCTTCTGGCTGGCCCGTTCGCGGCCCCAGCCAACGTTGGCCAGCTGTTCGATGGGGATCAGCTGGGCCTGCGGGCCGGCGACGTTCAGTCCGGCCAGATAGCCGGGGTCGGGCGACTGGCCGGGCGCGCGGACCAGCCATTCGCTCTGTTCCAGTCGCAGTCGGCCGGCGAAAATGTCGCGGTACCAACCGCCTACGGCATCAGCCAGCTGACCGGCACCCACGCCACGCGCGGCCAACGCCAGCGGATCGAAGTCCACCTGCAGTTCGGGCTCGTCCAGGCCCATCGCCAGCACCTGGTCAACGCCGGCCAGACGTTCCAGATCCTTGCGCAGGGAAAAGGCCGTATGGCGCAGGGTTTCGTCGTCTGCCTGGCCGACCAGCGCGACGATCGCCGTCGGGAAACCATTGGAGGTGGTGATCTCCAGAATCACCGGGTCATCGATGTCACTGGGCAGTTCGGCGCTGGCGCGATTCTGGATCTCGCGCCGCAAATCGCTGATGCGCTTGTCGAACAGGCGTTCATTCATGTCGCGAAAGCGCACCAGGATGTTCGAAACGCCCTCACGCGAGGTGGAGGAGACGAAGCGGATGTCCTGCACCGAGGCGATGGCGTCCTCCAGCGGTGAGGTGATGCGCTTCTCCACGTCGGCGCTGGAGGCACCCGGCAGCGCCGTGTTGATGTTGACCCAGTTGAAGTTGATCTCGGGGTCCTGCTCAACCGGCATGGTCAGGTAGGACACCAGTCCGAGCAGCAGCAACACCACGAAGGCGATGTTGGCCAACGGGTGGTTGGTGATCAGCCGCCGATAAAAGTGCATGGTCAGTTCTGCCGCAGGGTGCGGCGAATCAGGGCGTCGCCGTCATTCAGGCTCTGCTGGCCGCTGCTGACGATGGCGGTCTGTGCCGGCAGATCGACGCGTGCCGGGCGACCGTTGGTGGCGCCAGGGAGTGGCACGAAGCGCGCCTTGCCCTGCTCGGCTACGAAGATCCCCAGCTGACCATCGCGCTGAACCAGAAATCGAGCCGGCAGCTGCGATTCGGCTTGCCATTCCAGTCGGCCACTGCTGCCGGCGGCGGCAGACTCACCGACAAAGCCGAAGCGGGCCTCGACCTGGCGCGTGGCCGGGTCAATCACCGGTGCGCTGCGCAGCCACCGCAGCGGCCAACGCCGGCCGCGCTCATCGATGTAGTCGGCGTGGCTGTCGGGCCTGAGCGCGCTGGCCGCCACCGGATCCAACTGCGCGCTGACTTCCACCGGGCCATCCTCGACCAGCGTGAGCAGCGGCGAGCCGGGTGCCACCCACTGGCCGACCTGTGCCTGCCGTTCGATCACCCAGCCGGCAAAGGGGGCCTTGAGTTGGGCGCGCGACAGTTCGCGGCGAGCCAGATCCAGATCGCTGCGGCGCATGGCCACGGTGGCCAGCTCGCCAGCCAGGATCGCTTCGCGTTCCTTCACTTCGTCGGCCGAGACGTAATCGTTCTCGATCAGGCGTCGTGCCTTGTCCAGCCGCACCTGAGCCAGATTGGCCGAGGCTTCGGCCGCCTGCAGTGCGGCCCGGGTGGCGGCCACGCGCAGCTCGGCATCGCGGCCATCGAGCCGCACCAGCAAGGTGTCGGCATCGACACGTTGCCCGACTTCGACGCTGACCGCTGCGACGCGCGCGCTGGTTTCGGCTGCGAGCTGGCTACGCTGGCGCGGCAGGACCTCCGCCGCCGCTCGATCGGTGCTCGGCACCAGCAACTCGCCCAGTGGCTGCCAATCGACCGCAACAGTCGTCGGCGTGGTCTGCGCCCACAGCAGCGCCGGCGCACAGGCGAGGATCCAGAACGTCCAGCGCATCCGCATGGCGATCTCATCCTTGAGCAAAGCGACAAGTCTAGTCGCTGTTCATGGCGGATGGCGGTCAGCGATGGCAGCGCTGTCGGTGAAGGTTCACACGAGTTCGGGAATGCGTCCCAAGGTGATTCTTGGGTGCCCGGCCAGATCCATCAAGGTTTCGATGTCGCCATAGCGTCGCTGCTGCAGCAGGGCCTGGACCGCTTCGTGCTGGCGCCAGCCATGCTCCAGCAACAGCCAGCCACCCGGCTGCAGTGCGCGGGCGGCCTGCATCACCAGCCGGGCAATCAGCGCCAGACCATCGTCCTCGGCGTACAGGGCCTGCGCGGGCTCATGGCGGTCGGTGTCCGGGTGCACATCCGGATCGTCCGCGGCGATGTAGGGCAGGTTGGCGACCACCGCCAGCAAGCATCCGTTGGCGACGGGCGCCAACAAGTCGCCCTGCAGCAGGTGGCAGCGCTGCTGGCCATGGTCGAGCAGATTGCGCTGCGCCCAGGGCAGGGCAGCCGCACTGAACTCGACGGCCAACAACTGCAAACCGGCACGCTCCTGCGCCAGCGCCACGCTGAGATTGCCGCTGCCGCAACCCACATCAGCCACCCAGCCATGCCGGTTGGCCGGAACTCGGGCCAGCAGCGCCTCGACCAGCCCCTCGGTCTCGGGCCGTGGCACCAGCACGCCGGGACCGACGGCCAGAGACAACGACCAGAACTCGCGTTGCCCGGTCAGATAGGCCAGCGGTTCGCCCGCGGCACGCCGTCGCACCAGATTATTGAACCGGCGCAGCAACGCGTCCGACAGGACGCGCTCCGGCCGGGCACGCAGTCCAGCCAGATTCGTGTCGCAGAGCCAGGCGAGCAGGCGATCGGCATCCGCGCGGGCTTCGGGCAAAGCGGCACGAGCGAGATCCAGAGCGTCGCGGACGGTGGCGGGGCTGGAATCGGGCAGCATCGGTTCAGTGTGCCATTGGCGAGCGCCGCAAGGCAGCTGGCCACTGGCGTCGACGACAATGTGGTCGCTCGATCCTTGCGCATTGCGCTGGGCCACGCTCATGCCGCTCTCCCGGCGTGATAGTGGTGCTCCGTGTGCCCGTGAGTCCATGGTGTGACCATCGGCGCTGGGGTGTGCGGCCGGGGAAGCGCTATGCTCCCTGCACTGCGAGTGAGCAGGTCCGGTCGGATCGGCGAGTGCCGGGTATTCAGGGGCCGATCTGGACGCCGCCAAGAGATGGGGGCAGCGGATCAGCAGCTGGGGACGGGAGCGAATGATCGCGCGAAAGTCAGGACGGAGGTGGGTTCTGGCCGTGGCCATGGCCGCATCGACGGTGGCATCGGCCTCGACGTCCGAGTCTTCCGAGCGCTACCCGTGGAACTATTCCGGCGTGCGCGAGCGGGTCGCGTCGATACCGAGCATGACGGGGCAGTGCGCGCAGACCGTCGCGCAGCCACGCTTGCTCCTGGCTGGCGACAGTTGGGCCCAATTCATGTGGGATGACGATACCCACAACCGGTTGCTGGATCGCTTCGGACTGGCCGACCGGCGAGCGGTCAGTCGTTCGCTCGGCGACAACCCCGGGCCCGGCTACACCGGACCGGCCTATGCGGTGTCCGGCAGCGAGGCCCGCGAATGGATCGATACCGCGCAGTTCCCGTGGATCGCCAACGTCGTCAGCGAGTTGCAGGCGCTGCCCAGCATCGACACGGTATTGCTGTCCATCGGAGGCAATGATCTGCTGGCTGGACGTTCGGATGGCGGCTGGTACAAGGACATGGACCTGGACCAGGCAGGCGCCGAGGCAGCACTGTTCGATCGAGTGCTGGGCGACTCGCAGACCATCGTTGACGCCTTTCAGGCCGTTCGGCCGGAACTGGCGATCATGGTGTCCAGTTATGAGTACCCCAACTTCAATGTCTCGGCGCTGTGGTGCTGGATCTACGCCTGTCCCAAGCGGCGCGACCTGAGCCGCGATCCGGACAACGATCTGGTCAGCGACAGCGAGATCAACGGCCTGATGCTGCAGGTGGAGCAGCGACGGATCCTCTGGACCAACGCCAATCCGCGGCTGCTCTATGGTCATGAAATCGGCGCCATGCATCACTACTACGGCGATGGGCAAGTCGGCCCCGGTGTTTGGCCTCGCCCCGGTCTGTTGCCGCCGGACTATCAGCCTTTCCCGGCCGGCAATCCGGCCTTGTCGAGCCTGCGTGAGAACTTCCGCACCACCGCTGGCATCTCGGCCGATCCCATCCATCTGGATGAGGAAGGCTACCGCTACAAGGTGGCGCTGCAGCTGGAAGGGCAGCTGTACGAGCGGTTGCGTGGTCCTGTCGATCTGAGCCTGAACTCGCTCGGTGGAACGGCCGATGGCTGGACCGACGGCAGCGCAGTGGGCTCCGGCCGGATCAGCGTGGGTGCCAGCGCCGACCGGCTGGTGCACGGGCTGGTGAGTTTCGACACCGCCGCGTTGCCGGATGATGCGCAGATCACGGCTGCCAGCCTCTGGCTACTGCTCGATCAGCGCCAGGGCAGCAACCCCTTCACCAGCGGTCAGTTGGGCGCGCCCAGACTGGATCTGGCACGTGGCAGTTTTGGCGGCCCGGATATCGAAGCCAGCGATGCCACAGCACCAGCCGATGCCAGCGACGTCGGTTGCTTCGTCGGCTCGGCGGCCAATCCGGACGATGCCCTTCGCATCGAGCTGTCGCTGGAGGCGCTGGCGCAGATCGATCGCCAGGGCCCCACGCAATTCCGTCTGAGCTTTGCCACACCCAGCACGGCAAGCGCTCGCAACGATTTTGCCAGTGGCGATGCGGGCGTCGCGCGGTCGTTCCCGGTCGATACCGTGGACTACGTGCAGCAGTTGCAGTCGGACGGCACCACGCCCATCGTCGCGGTGCGCGGTCAGGCGCTCTCCCATCGAGGATTGGTCGAGTACCTCGGCAGTGCCAGACCCGTACTGACCCTGCAGTTCACCGTTGACGGCTTGCACAGCGATGGTTTCGAGGACTGACCGGCGCGGTGTTGCTTGCGGGCTGCTGCTGATGCAGACAGCCGGATTGATGTCGATGGCGATGGCTGCGAGTGAGGGACACGGGCGCTTTCAGCCGCCTTGGAGCAACGTGAGCGAGTCGACGCTGCTCGATGCCCCACCGGGACCGCAGGACTACACGCTGTTCGAAAGCGGTCCGGTGAGGCCGCTGGCCCTGTCTGCCGATGGAGAACAGTTGCTCGCGGTCAATACCCCTGCGGGGCGTTTGGACGTCTACGTGGTGACCGATCAGGGCCTGAGTCTGGCGCAGAGCGTGCCGGTGGGATTGGAACCGGTGGCGGTGGCTTTCAACGCCGATCAACGTCAGGCCTGGGTGGTCAATCACCTGTCCGACAGCATCAGCATCGTCGCTCTGGACCGCGAGCCGGCGCAGGTGGTGCAGACCCTCTGGGTGGGCGATGAGCCTCGCGATATCGTTTTCGCTGGCCCGACTCGATCGCTGGCTTTCGTCACCGCGGCGCATCGTGGTCAGCACCTGCCCATGGATTGGGGGCCGACCCGCGGTGGGATTGGCCGTGCCGACGTGTGGATATTCGATGCGGACAGCGCCGCCGAGGGGCCGCCCGGCGGATCTGCCAAGCAGATTCTGACGCTGTTCGGCGATACGCCCAGGGCGCTGGCCAGCAGCACCGATGGCCGCCAGGTCTATGCGGCGGTATTCCGCTCGGGCAACGGGACCACGACGCTGCCCACCGGGGATTTCGACAAACCCCCGCCGGCTGACTCTGCCGACGGCGTCGGGGCGCCGCTGTCGGGCCTGATCGTCCGCAACCAGGGACAAGCCTGGCTCGATGAAACCGGCCGTAGCTGGCGCGCCCAGGTGGCGCTGAGCCTGCCCGACCTGGACGTGTTCAGGCTCGACGCGATGGCCGAACCGGTGACCGAAACGCAGGCCTACGCCCACGTCGGCACGACACTGTTCAGCATGCTGCCGCTGCCTGACAGCGATGAGTTGCTGGTCAGCAACACCGATGCGCGCAACTTTGTGCGCTTTGCCGGCCACGGCCTGCGCGGTGGCACGACGGTGCGCGGCCATCTGGTCGACCATCGCATCACCCGAATCGCCGCCGATGGCATTCACCCACAGTCCCTCAATCCGCACCTGGATCTGCAGGATCAGGGGCCCGATGAGGCGGGCAAGACGCTGGCGCTGGCGCAGCCCATGGAGATGGCGCTGAGCCCGGATCGAAGCGAGGTGCTGGTGACGGCCTTCGGATCGTCGAAGCTGGCCTTGATCGACCTGTCCGCTCTGCGCGAGGGTCGCTATCAGCCCGCTGCCGGAAACCAGATTTCCCTGACTGGTGGTGGGCCAGCGGGCGTCGTCGTGGACGTGGCCAGACAGCGTGCCTACGTCGCAACACGCTTCGACAACGGTTTGTCGGTCGTGGATCTGCCAGCACGACGCGAGATCGATCATCTGCGTCAGTACAACCCCGAGCCAGCGGTTATCCAGCGCGGCCGCGTGTTCCTCTACGACGCACAGATCAGTTCGGGGAAGGGCACCGAGAGCTGCGCCAGCTGCCATCTGTTCGGCGACAACGATGCGCTGGCCTGGGATCTGGGTGACCCCGACGCAACCACCCAGCCCATTCCCAACGCCTATCACCCCTTCGCCGCCGGCTCTCCGCAGCGCGGGCAGGTCTTCCATCCGCTGAAGGGGCCGATGGTGACTCAGAGCATGCGCGGCTTGCGTCGCCATGGACCGATGCACTGGCGTGGCGATCGCAGCGGGGTCAATCGTGCCCCTGGGGAAAGCCTGGAAGCCGCTGCCTTCAAGGAGTTCAACGAGGCATTTGACGCGTTGATGGGGAAGCCGGAGGGACTGACGGCCGCGCAGATGCAGGACTTCACCGAGTTCTCGCTGGCTCTGAACTACCCACCCAACCCGATCCGCCGACTGGACAACACCCTGAGCAGTGATCAGGCTGCCGGCAAGGCCCTGTTCGACCAGGGCATCGCGAGGGTCGGCATGACCACGCCGGAGCTCTGCGTCAGCTGTCACCCCACCGATCCGGCCGCCGGCATCTTCGGTACCCGAGGCCTGATGTCGCTGAACTCGCAGCCGGGCGAGATGGACTTCAAGATTCCGCATTTCCGCGATCAATATCAGAAAGTCGGCATGTTCACCGGCAGCCCAAGCTTTCAGCGGCCACAGATCCGCGGCTTTGGCTACAACCACAATGGGGCGACCAGCTCGTCGGCATTGCTGACCGGCTTCCAGATCAGCGCCACACAACTCAACCAGCTGCGCCGCTTTCTGTTGGCCTTCCCGACTGAGAACGCGCCTATCGTCGGCCAGGACAGCCTCCTCAATGGCGTCGATTCGGCGGCATGGGATGACCGCCTGGCCTTGCTGCAGGCCCGTGCACAGGTGAGCGACCCCATTCCCGAATGTGATCTGGTGGTGCGGGGCCTTGATGCCGGTGGTGCACCGCTGAACTATCTGTTCGATCGTGACAGCGGCGAGTTCCAGGCCGACCGCTCAGGGCTGCCGGCCATCTCGCTGCCAGACGTGCGCCAACGGGCACGGGTCAGCGGTCATGCATGGAGCGCGCTTTGCCTGCCCTGGGGCAATGGGCGGCGAGCGGCGCTTGATCACGATCTGGACGGCGTTCTCAATGGCGACGAGTGGCGCCAGGGTTCGGATCCGGATGATGCGGCGCTGAGCGAGTTCGTACCGTGGACAGGTTTGTGGTGGAACCCGGCGACCAGCGGCAGTGGTGTGGACCTGCAGTTTGGCCATGGCGATCTGATCGCAGTCTGGTACACCTATCAGGACGACGGTGAGCCGGTCTGGTATTGGGCTCAGGCCCCTGTGGCGCAGGTCTGGAAGGCGCCGTTGTGGCGCTTTGAATGGGTCGATGGCGCTGCGGTTCCGACCACTGTCGGCGAACTGGCGCTGGATTTCTCATCGACGCAGGTAGCGCAGATGCGCTGGACCCTGGAAGGCACTGCTGGGGAGCAGCCTCTGCAGCGTTTCGTCTTCGCGGAGAACTCGGCCCATCCCGACGCGACCGGATTGTGGTCGATACCGGGTGAACCGGGGCGCGGACTCACCGTAGCCACGCAGGCCAATCGAATCGTCGCCATCGCCTACTTCTACGCCCAGTCCGGCAAGCCGCGCTGGACGATGGGCGTGGGCGACGTGGCCGGCCAAATGAATCTGCCCCTGTTGCGATTCAGCGGTGCCTGTCCGAATTGCGCCTATCTCTCGCCCACGTCCGAGGAGGGCGGCGATCTGCAGCTGGCCTATCCAAGCCGCGACCAGATGCAGATCAGCATCTCGGCGCAGGCAACGGACGGCCAGTGGCAACATGCGGCAGCCGACCTTGGTCGGTTGACGGCTGCACCATGGATTCGCATGGTGCTCGACGATGGTGCAATGCCCTGATGCTTCCCGCATCGATACATCTACGTTTCCTTAATCAACGTGTGGATAATGTCCATCGCCGTCTAGACGGCTCGGATCGCAGTATCCGCAGGGGGCGGATCGGGTGAAGCCGATAACGCAAGCAGCAGTGGTGGAATCTGCCCAGGTGGTTGAGAACAGCTCAACCGCAGCGGCCATGTCTGCTCGAACACATTGGGGCTGGTCGGTACTGGCGATCCTGTCGTTGTTCTGCACCACGGTTGGCCTGGTCTACGTCAGCGTCTCGATCAGTCTGGTCGGTGGCTATGTGGCCGCACTGTGGCCGGTCAACGCGATCGTGCTGTCGCTGATTGCCACACAGCCTCGACACCGCTGGGCCCTGATCCTGCTGGTGGTCTACAGTGCCGACGCACTGACCAATACGCTGCTGATGGGCTCGCGCTGGCCCTTGGCGCTCGGGTTGGCGGCAACCAACACGATGGAAGTGGCGCTGGCCTCCTGGCTGCTCTTCCGCGACCAGCGTCGCTTCGACGTCTCCTCGGTCAGCGATCTGGGTCGCTTTGTGTTGGTAGCCGTGCTGGTGGCGCCATTGCTGGCATCGTCAGTGGCCGCCTTGCTGATTCCCTCGTCCCGCCCGTACGCGGACGTGCTGCTGCGCTGGTTCTCATCGGACGCACTGGGCATGCTGGTGTTTGCGCCGGTGCTGCTGGCCGTGCTGGTGCCGGATCGCCGGCGCGTGCGTCGCGGCTGGCTGGAACTGACGCTCAGTGCCACCATCGTGCTGTCGATGTTGTTGGCGGTGTTCGCTCAAAGCAGTGTGTCGCTGCTCTATTGCGTTCCCCCAGTCTTGACGCTGGCGACCTTCAGGTTGGGCATCCGCGGCGCAGCCAGTGCCATCCTGCTCACCGCCATCGCCGCGATCTGGGCCACGGTCAACGAGTTGGGACCGTTTCATCAGGCGCAGGGAGGCACGCTTGAGCGGCTCTACATGCTGCAGGGCTTTGTCGCCTTCGTCAGCCTGACGACCCTGCCGATCGCCGCCGCCCTGGGCCGTGCCGAGAGCCTGTTGCTGGAAATTCGTCAGGTCAATGGCGCACTGGCGCAGGCGCGCGAAGAGGCCGATCACGCGCGCCTGGAGGCCGAAAGTGCGCGCTCGGAGGCACTTGATTATGCGCGGCGCTATCAGGACCTGGCCGACAATGCGACCGACATCGTGTTGCGCTTCGATCGTGACGGGCTGATTTCCTATGCCTCGCCGGCGGTGAGCATGCTCGGACTGACACCAGATCAGGCGGTCGGGCAGACCACCGTGTCGCTGCTGGGCGCAGCCAACGCGGGCGAGGCGATGACTGAGCTGCGACAGCTGTTCGATCTCGACCAGGACGGATCGGAGGACGCCAATCGCCACGAGTATCGGGTCGCGTTGCCTGACGGCGGGCGAATCTGGCTGGAAAGTCATTCCAAGGTGTTGCGCAACGAGCACGGACAGCCTGTCGAGGCAGTGTCGCTGTTCCGCGACCACACGGCGCGCCATCAACTGGAGGAGTCGCTGCGTGCGGCGCGGCAGTCGGCCGAGCGAGCGGCGGCGGTGAAAAGTGAGTTTCTGGCCAACATGAGCCACGAGTTGCGAACGCCGCTGAACAGCATCGTCGGTTTTTCCCAACTGTTGCAGGGAACTGCCGGGCTGACACCGGTGCAGCGGCGCTATCTGGATGTGGTGTCGTCATCGAGCCGCAATCTGCTGGCGATCATCAACGATCTGCTGGACTTTTCCAGTCTGGAAGCCGGAGGGCTGCGTCTGGAGATCCAGCCGTTCAGCTTTGGCACGCTGGTCGAGCAGGCGGTGGAGAGTCTGCGCATCCAGGCCGAGGACAAGAATCTGGCGCTGTCGATGGTGCTGGATGAGCGTCTGGCTGCTCGACATGTCGGCGATGAAGGCCGTCTGCGGCAGATCCTCCTGAACCTGATGAGCAACGCACTCAAGTTCACCGAGGCCGGACGGGTCGATGTCGTCGTGCGGGTGGTGGACCAGCGAGCTGGCGAACAGACACTCGCGGTGCTGGTTCGTGATACCGGCATTGGTATCCCTGCGGAAGATGTCGACCGGCTGTTCACGCGCTTCGAACAACTGGATGCCTCCGTCAGTCGGCGCTTTGGTGGTGCCGGACTGGGACTGGCCATTGTTCGCCTGTTGCTCGATCGCATGGGTGGTCGCATCCACGTGGAGTCGGTCCAGAACTGTGGTTCCAGCTTCCATTTCACGCTGACCTTGCCCATCGCCGCGGCCGAGAGTGCACCGGCGCCGGTGGCGGCAGCCCGCAATCAGCCGCTGGGCCCGCGTCATTTGCTGGTGGTCGATGATGTCGACCTCAATCGAGAATTGGCGCGGGCGATGCTGGCCACGGCTGGACATGAAGTCGATGTGGCCAGCGACGGCGAGGAGGCGCTGGCACTCATTGCCAAGCAGCGCTACGACTTGATCTTCATGGACGTGCGTATGCCGGTCATGGACGGCCTGGAGGCCACCCGGAGACTGCGCAGTCAACCTGGCGGAGCGACCGTGCCCGTGGTGGCGATGACGGCGCAGACCCTGCCCGAGCAGATTCGCGCCTGTCGGGACGCCGGCATGGACGATCATCTGCTCAAGCCGCTGGCGCCAGGTTCCCTCGATGAGATGGTGCGCAAGTGGGCGCAGGGCAGCGTGCTGAGTCGCCATCGCGGTCCGGTGGACCAGACCCGCGCCAAATTGCGCGAACGTTTCCTGCAGCGTTGTACCGAGGATCTGGAGGCCTTGCCTGGCCTGTGGGAGGACGCCGCCGGATTGCGCGATCGGGTGCACAAACTGGCCGGTACCGCGGCGATGTTCGGCGAAAGCGAGATTGGCGAGCGCGCCAGCTTGATCGATCGCAGTCTGGCCTCGGGTGAGGCGGTCGAACGCGGCGATTTCGATGCCCTGATCGAGGCGCTCAGTACCGCCGTCGAACGGGTACGCGCGACCCCGGACCGTTAGTCTGAATCAGTGTTCGGCAGGCGCAGGGGAGGCCGCGCTGCCGGCAAGCATGCCACCGTCGATCGGAATCTCGGTGCCGGTGAGGTAGGGGGCCTCGTCGGAAGCCAGCAGCACAGCCACGGCGGCCACTTCCTCCGGGCGCCCGAAGCGACGGGCCGGGCAGTCGGCGACGAACTGGGCCATGCGTGCTTCGCGCTCGGGTCCGTCGCCCAGCATCGGTTCCCACATCGGCGTCAGGATCGCGGCCGGGTGCAGTGAATTGCAGCGGATGGCCAGCCCTTGCTCGGCGCAGTACAGCGCCACACTCTTGCTGTGATTGCGGACCGCCGCCTTGCTCGACGCATAGGCCGCGGCCGCGGGAATGCCGACCAGGCCTGAGCGGGATGACAGATTGATGATCGCGCCTCGACCTCGAGGCCGCATCGCGGCGATGGCGTACTTGCAGCCCAGAAACACGCCGTCGAGGTTGGTTCGATGGACCGCGTGCCAATCCGCCAGATCGGCATGCTCGGGGTCGTGAGCCGTTGCGCCGTGCTCGAAACCGGTGATGCCGGCGTTGTTGACCAACACGTCCAGTCGGCCATGTTCGGCCAGTACGTCGCCAACGACCTCCCGCCAATGGGACTCATCGCGCACGTCCAGGTGCCGGTAGCTCGCATGCTCGCCCAGGGCGGCCGCGGCGACACTGCCACCCGCGTCGTCAATATCGGTCAGAACGACCCGCGCGCCTTCGTTGACAAAGGCGTCGGCGATGGCAGCGCCAATGCCACGTGCGGCGCCGGTCACAAGGCAGATCTTGCCGTCCAGTCGGAGTCGGATGCGCATGGAAAATCGTCGATGATGAACTCGTCAGGGCGTGGAGTATGCCGGACTGGCGCAGGCAGGGCTGAGGGCGCAGCGCACACGGGCGGGCAAATCTGCGCGCATTCTGCATACCGCAGCCTCGTGCGTTGCACTGCCGTAGCGGCAGAGGCGTGAACTCGGAGGTCCCGGGTGGGCGGGTCGACCTGACCCCTCAACCCTGACCTCAGCCCATCGCCACCCGCTACAATGCACGGCTTTGCATCCAAGAACAGACCATGCCTGAGATCAATGAATTGCGTTCCCGCATCGCCGACCTTGGAGAGCGCACTGGCGCCTTACGGGGGTTTCTTTGACTACGATGTGAAGCGCGAACGACTGGAGGAAGTCGGCCGCGAGCTTGAGGCACCCGATGTCTGGAATGATCCCAAGCGCGCGCAGGAACTCGGGCGTGAGCGCTCGACGCTGGAGGATGTGGTCAGCACATTGGACAGCCTGCAGCAGAGCCTGAGCGACGCGGTGGAACTGCTGGAACTGGCCGTGGCCGAAGACGACGAGGACACGCTGATCGCCGTCGAGGCGGATCTGGACAGCTGCACCGGGAAGGTCGAGCGTCTGGAACTGCAGCGGATGTTCGCCAATCCGATGGACCCCAACCCCTGCTACGTGGACATTCAGGCCGGTGCCGGTGGCACCGAGGCGCAGGACTGGGCGTCAATTCTGCTGCGCATGTATCTGCGCTGGTGCGAGGACAAGGGTTTCAAGACCGAAATCCTGGAAGAGAGCGAGGGCGAAGTGGCCGGCATCAAGAGCGCCAGCCTGCGCGTCGAGGGTGACCACGCCTTCGGCTGGCTGCGCACCGAGACCGGCGTTCATCGGCTGGTGCGCAAATCGCCGTTCGATTCGGACAACCGTCGCCACACCTCCTTTGCCTCGGTGTTCGTTTCGCCCGAAGTGGACGATGACATCGAAGTGGACATCAATCCGGCCGATCTGAAGGTCGATGTCTACCGCGCCAGCGGTGCTGGCGGTCAGCACGTCAACCGGACCGAATCAGCCGTGCGCATCACCCACATGCCCAGCGGCATTGTGGTGGCCTGCCAGAATGACCGTTCGCAGCACAAGAACCGCGATACCGCGATGAAGCAGCTCAAGGCCAAGCTGTACGAGATGGAACTGAGCAAGCGTCAGGCAGAACAGCAGAAGCTGGAAGACAGCAAATCGGACATTGGCTGGGGCAGCCAGATTCGCAACTATGTGCTGGACCAGTCGCGGATCAAGGATTTGCGCACCGGTATCGAACGGGGCGATACGCAAGCGGTACTGGACGGCGATCTGGACGAGTTTGTGGCGGCCAGTCTGAAGGCAGGTCTGTAGGCGGCAGGGCACAGGGCCAAGGGTTCCCGGCTGGATGGGTGCCTTGATGGAGCGGCGAGACTGGCGGGAGGCGGACCATGACTGAGCATTTCGAGCAATCCGATGCCTGTGTCGACTGGATCTTCGATCGCCTGGGCACACGCATCGTCTGTGCCACACCGCTGGGACTGGGCAAACCCAACGCACTGTTGAACGCGCTCTACCGGCGTGCCCGAGAACGGCCGGAGATCGAGCTGAAGATCTACACCGCGCTCTCGCTGGCGCGGCCGCAGCCGGCGTCCGAGCTTGAGCAACGTTTTCTGGGGCCGTTTCTGGAACGCCACTTCGGGGCCGACTACCCGGATCTGGACTGGATCGAGGATCTGCTCAAGGATCGCTTGCCGCCCAACATCGACATTCACGAGTTCTACGTCCAGTCCGGCATGTGGCTCTATCGGCCGGCCATGCAGCGCCGCTACACCTCGCTGAACTACACCCATGTGGCTCAGGTGGTCAGTGAGGCCGGCGTCAACCTGCTGCTGCAGATGGTCGCCCGGCGCGACGGTGACAACGGCGCGCGCTACAGCCTGAGCTGCAATCCCGACGTGACCTTCGATGCCATCGAACTGGCAGCACAGCGGCCATTGATGGTGGGCGCGGTGCATCCGCAACTGCCGTTCATGCCCAATGACGCCGAGGTGGGCGAAGGCTTCTTTGACGCCATCGTCCCGGTGCCCGAACCAGCCCACCGGTTGTTCGGCCTGCCACGGCAGCCGGTCGAGCCGGCCGAGTTCGCCCTGGGAATTCATGCAGCCAGCCTGATCCGCGATGGCGGCACCCTGCAGATCGGCATCGGCGCACTCTCCGATGCGCTGGTGCACGCCACCCTGCTGCGCCATCGCGACAACGCCGCCTATCGGCAGGTGCTCGACGCGCTCGATCCTTCCCCCGAACAGCAACGGGTGATCGAGCGCTGGGGCGGCACCGGGGCGCTGGACGAGGGCCTCTACGGCGCCAGCGAGATGGTCATGGACGGCTTCATGCACCTGGTCGAAGGTGGCGTGCTCAGTCGGCGGGTGTTCCCGCATCTGGGGGTGGAGAAGCTGCGCGCACGCGGTTTGCTCGGTGACGTCGCCGATGCCGAGACCTTTGACCGCTTGCTCGAAGTCGGCGCCATCGATCTGCCCTTGCACGGCACCGAACTGCGGCGCCTGCAGCGATTGGGGCTGATCGAAGCCGGAGCGCGTATCGAACAGGGCTGCATCGTCTTTGAGGACGGCGGTCGACTGGATGCCGAGCTGTCGGGTCCGGCCGAGCGGCGGGTACTGGCGCAGCGAATGGCGGGTCGTGCCTTGCAGGGCGGTTTGTATCTGCAGGGCGCCTTCTTCCTCGGTTCGCAGGGCCTGTACGACTGGCTCAACGGACTCGATGAACCGCGGCGCGCGGGTATCGGCATGACCCGTGTGACGCACATCAATGAGTTGCCGACCGGCAGCACCGCCTTGGCGGTGGTACAGCGTCGTCATGCGCGCTTCTTCAACACCTGCATGATGCAGACGCTGCTGGGTGCGGCGGTCAGCGACGCGCTGGACAACGGCCAGGTCGTCAGCGGTGTCGGCGGCCAATACAACTTCGTGGCGATGGGTCATCGACTGGCCGACGGGCGCTCGGTCCTGATGTTGCGGGCCACCCGCATGGGGCGGTTGGGCCTGCAGTCGAACATCGTATGGAATTACGGCTACACCACGATTCCGCGCCATCTGCGCGATCTGGTGGTCACCGAGTACGGTGTTGCCGATCTGAAGGGCAAGAGCGACGAGGAGTGCATTCAGGCGTTGATCTGCATTGCCGACGCACGTTTTCAGAGTGGTCTGCTGGCGCAGGCGCGGTTGGAAGGCAAGGTCGATCCGGCCTGGGAGATTCCGCCCCGTGCCCGCCACAACACACCTGCGCACTTGCAGCAGGCGCTGGCAGTGGCCGGTGCAGACAAATTTCCGCGCTTTCCCTTCGGCAGCGATCTGCAGCCACTGGAACTGCATCTGGCCAAGTCCTTGCGAGCACTCAAACGTCAGATGAGCAACTGGCCTGGCCGGTTGGCGGCCATCGGCATGCTGCTGCGCGGTGGTCGCAGTGACAAGGCTCGCGAAGGTCTGGAACGGCTCGGTCTGGCAAAGCCCAAGGGGCTGAAGCAAAAGCTGTTGGCCCGGCTGGTTGGCGCGGCGCTGTGCGAACAGTGAGCAGCGCGTGGTGACACACGAATTCATATCAGGAAGTGGTTGACGATGAGCAATGACGAGCAAACCGGTGGCGCTGGCGATGTTTCGCAGCTGATCGCCGAGCGCCAGGGCAAGCTGGCGAGTTGGCGCGAAGCGGGCGCGGCCTATCCGAACGACTTCCGGGTCGACGCAAATGCGGGCGAACTGCAGGCGGAATTCGAAGGCGCCGACGCGGCCGCGGTGGAAGCAGCTGGACGTCGAGTGTCGGTGGCAGGCCGGATGCTGGCCAAGCGGATCATGGGCAAGGCGAGCTTCGCGCAGATTGCCGACCACAGCGGGCGCATTCAGCTGTTCCTGCAGCAGTCATTGCTCGGCGAGGACTACGAGGCCTTCAAGCACTTCGACATCGGCGACATCGTCGGCGCCAGCGGTCAACTGGTACGCACGCGGACTGGTGAGCTGAGCGTTCGGGTCGAGCAGATCCGCCTGCTGTCGAAGAACCTCCGTCCGCTGCCCGACAAGTGGCACGGCCTGTCGGATGTGGAAACGCGCTTTCGCCAGCGCTACGTCGACCTGATCGTCAACGACGACGCACGCCGGATCTTTCAGACCCGCGCTGCGCTGGTGCGCTACATCCGCCACTTCCTGGAGTCGCCGCCCTACGGCTTCATGGAAGTGGAAACGCCGATGATGCACCCGATTCCCGGTGGTGCCACGGCCCGGCCCTTCACGACGCATCACAATGCGCTGGACCTGACGATGTATCTGCGGGTGGCGCCGGAGCTCTATCTGAAGCGTCTGGTGGTCGGTGGCTTCGAGCGGGTTTACGAGATCAACCGCAACTTCCGCAACGAAGGGGTGAGTACTCGCCACAATCCCGAGTTCACGATGCTCGAGCTCTATCAGGCCTACGGCAACTATCACGATCTGATGGATCTGACCGAGGCCATGATCCGCGGCGCGGCGCAGGCGCTGTTTGCCGATCGCGAGCAGCCGACGGTGTTGCCCTGGGAAGGTCAGCAGATCGATGTGGGCGCGCCCTTCCGGCGCGTGTCAATGTCCGAACTGGTGCTGCAGCACAACCCGGATCTGCGCGCGGCGGACCTGCGCGATGTGAGCCATCTGCGCGCCCATCTGGAGTCCCTCGGTGTGGGTGTGGACCCGCGCGCCGGCTGGGGCAGGCTGCTGCTGGAGATCTTCGAGCACACGGCCGAAGCCACGCTGGTACAGCCCACCTTCGTCACCGGCTACCCCACCGAAGTCTCGCCGCTGTCTCGTCAGACCGACGGTGACCCCGAACTGACCGATCGATTCGAGTTGTTCGTCGCCGGCAAGGAACTGGCCAATGGCTTCTCGGAGCTCAACGATCCGGCCGAGCAGGCTGCGCGCTTCCGCCAGCAGGTGGCCGCCAAGGATGCCGGCGATCTGGAAGCGATGCACTTCGACGCCGACTACATCCGCGCGCTGGAGGTGGGCCTGCCGCCGACCGGCGGCCTGGGCGTGGGCATCGATCGGCTGGTGATGCTGTTCACCGACTCGGCCTCGATCCGTGACGTGCTTCTGTTTCCCTATCTACGGCCGGAAGGCACGATCAGTCTGGTGGTGGATTCTTGAAAGCGGAGGGCGGCTTGGGCTACAAGAGTCTCGATGCCGACAGGGGGCAAGAAGATGCACAATGACGCGGCCGGAATGGGTCGGCGACCTTCCCGCATGCCGATTCGCTCGGCCGTGCTGGTGGTCCGCGGAGATGAGAGTTGGACCTCGGACGTGGCCGATATCTCGGCCACTGGCGTACGCATCGACCGTCCGGCCGACTGGGTGGGCGAGGTGGGCGATCTGTTCGTGCTCGACATGCTGTTCGACGACACCCTGAACATCAATGTTGAAGCCCGGGTAGCCAGAGTCAGCGACGAGGAAGTGGGCTTTGTGTTTGCCCGTATCCCGCCCGACAAGGAAGTGCCGCTGTGGAACCTGCTCGGGCGGCACGCCGATCAGACCGAGCGTTGGGACTAGTCGTTGGCTCGGGTGTGGATGGCCTCGCTGGCTGCCTCCGGAGTCGGAACAGCCCTCTCTGGATAGGCCAGTCCAGCCGTCTGCGCTCGCATGCGCGCCAGGCGGGTGAGCGGGTTGATAGGCAGGTTCAAGTCCGAGCAGGTCCCTGGCAGCGGGACGAAAACGCGCCGCAGGCGCTTTGGAGTGCGGCGCAACGCGCCGCTTTAGGCCTTGCGCTGGATGCGAGACTCAAGTTCCGGAGTTCAAGTCAACAACTCTGCATCGACAGGCGTTGAGAAGCAAAGCGGCGATGCTCGCCGCACTCCAAAGCGCCTGCGGCGCGAGAGGACGTTGCTGGCCCAGCCTTTTCGCGAAGTTTCAAGCGTTCGCACATGCTCCAGTTCCCGCTTGTTCACGGCCGAAGTGCTTGCCTGTCGCGGAAATTCTCATGATGCTGGTCTCGGCGAGGCGACGAGCGCAGGGCTGAATGGCGATTCAAGACTGGGCACACACACACAGGCGAATCCAACACGTCGGCGGCCGGATACTGGCCATGACCCTGTTGCTCGGTCTGCCTGCGGTCGCCATGGCCGACGAGGAGCGCGGCAACAGTGCCGTCGTCGTGGCATCAAGTGATGGAGAGTGCTACGCCAAATCCGTTCCGGAGGGCCTTTTCGGTGACGCCGGTCAGACGACCGTCTACGAGGTCGAGATCGGTACGGATCGGCCGCTCGCGACCTTCAACTGGTATGCGCGTGAGATTTACCTGGCGTGCGGCGTCTACCTCAATGGCCGCAACAGGCATCTGGTGGTTCGCATGGGACCCTGGGCGCGAGGTTACCGTGCTGCCGCCGACGACCTGGCATTGGAAATCTACAGCGATGGCGCGCTGCTGGCCCGCTACTCGACATTGGACATTGCCGGGACGCCGGACAATGTCAGTCATTCGGTTTCGCACTACCGGGTATTTGCGCAGGTCAGCGGACTCGGCTGGTCCACTACGAATGATGCCTATGGCTTTCATGCCACCACCATCGATGACCGAGAGCTGTATTTCAGTCCCAGCGACGGCGCGATGCAGGTGCTGGGAAGCTCAGCCGAAGGGACCCGTCGCTGACAAGCCCAGGTGATTGGCGCCCCGGCCTGATCGGCCTCAGTCGTCTTCGACCACCCGGATCATGCCCTCCTGCGCAGTGGACGCCACCAGGCGCCCCTGGCGATCGTAGATCAGGCCACGCGCCAGTCCACGTGAGCCCTGCGCGCTAGGGCTGTCGCAGCTGTACAGCAGCCAATCGTCGATGCGAAAACGCCGGTGAAACCACATGGCGTGATCCAGGCTGGCCATCTGCACGTTGCCCTGGAAATAGGAAATGCCGTGCGGAAAGGTCGCCGTGCCAATCAGGTGGAAGTCGCTGGCGTAGGCCAGCAGACTGGCGTTGAGAATGGGGTCGTCGCCCACTTCACCGTCGAGCCGAAACCAGACTTGCTGGAAGGGTGGGCGCTTGGGCGGATTGAACTCGTCCCGCGGATACACGGGACGAAATTCGAAGGGGCCGCCTCGCGCCAGCCAGCGGCGCATCTTGGCCGGCAGTTGGGCCAGTTCGTCGGTGCTGCGCGTTGGCGGCGGCGGGATATCGTCGGCGTCGGGGACTTCGGGCATCGACAACTGGTGGTTGAGGCCGCCTTCCGGTTTCTGGAATGACGCGGCCAGATTGAAGATCTGTTGCCCATGCTGGATGGCAATGACCCGTCGGGCACTGAAGCTGCGGCCGTCACGAGCGCGGTCGACCTCGTAAACGATCGGCGCGTCGATGTCGCCGGCCTTGAGGAAGTAGGCGTGCAGCGAGTGCACGAAGCGACCTTCGACGGTGCGCTGAGCGGCCGCCAGGGCCTGCCCCAGTACCTGGCCGCCGAACACGTACTTGGTGCCGATGTCGCGGCTCTGGCCACGAAACAGATTGTCCTCCAGCCGTTCGAGTTGCAGCAGTGCCAGCAACTCCGCCACCAGCGCCTCGGTCATGCGTCCACCCTCCGTCCTTGGGGTGCGAACATGATCGCATGGGCGGCGCTCAGGCGCCGTGACGTCAGCCCTGCGTCGCCGGCGTCACGTCCACCGGAGAGAGCCTGTGCAGGTCAACGCGTGCCAGCAGCTGTTCCCACGGGAACAGCGGGCCGGGGTCGATCTTGCGGGGTATCCGAATCTCCGGGTCATCGGCCGACACCAGCTGCCGGCGATCCAGATCCTCGTGGCCGGCGATCTGCCGCAACTCCAGGCACTGTGTCCGCAGCCACTCGATCAATGCGACCAGCGCATCGATCTGGGGGGGCGGATAGGCTTCGGTGGGCACCTGGTGGGCACTGTGGAACCAGTCCGGCCAGCGCCCGCGATTGACCAGTTCCACGCCGACGCTGTGATCATTCATGCCGGCCACGTGGTGAGCGATGCGATTGGGCGGTACCCAGCACTCGGTGTGGCCGTCGCGATCGATGTAGTAGTGCCCACTGTTGCCGGTGCCGCTGGCCGGGTAGTGCACCTCTTCGCCATACTTGCGCGCCTGGGCCAGATCCGGCAGCTCGGTGCAATGCACCACCAGCAGCTTGATCGAGGCCAGCGGGCGTTCGTCCAGCCGTTCGGCGTAGGGCAGGGGACGTGACTGGGGCGGCAACATGACAGGGACGATAGCCGGTGCAAGCCACGGAAAGAAGGGAGCTGGGACACATCATTCTCAGCCACGGACTGGAAAGCGGTCCGAATGCGACCAAGATCAGTCGCCTGGCGGCGATTGCCGAAACGCTGGGCTGGCGAACCCGCCGACCGGACTACAGCGATCTGCCCGATCCGCAGGCGCGGTTGCAGCGGCTGCAGGAACTGGCACAGGCGACGCCGACCGAGCGGCTGCTGCTGGTGGGTTCGAGCATTGGCGCCTACATCTCGGCGCGGGTCTCGCTGCAGGTGCCGGTCAAGGGACTGTTCCTGCTGGCCCCGCCGATCATCATGCCCGATCAGCCGACCCTGGACTTGCGGGCGCCACAGGTGCAGCTGGTCCATGGCTGGAAGGACGAGCTGATCCCGGCCGAGGAGTTGCTGGGATACGCCTCGCTGCAGGCCTGGCCGACGCTGATGCTGGATGACGATCACCGCCTGGGTGCGTCGATTGACGCCATCTCGTTGTGCTTTCGTCATTTCCTCAGTGTGGCGGCCAAGCTGTGAACGACTACTTCGCCAGTTGCGCCGGCAAGCTCGAGGATCTGCTGGCCGAGGAATTGCAGGCGCTGGGCTATGAGGACGCGCGACCGACCCGCGGCGGCGTGCGTTGGACCGGTGCCGCTGCCAGCGGTCAGCGCGCCGTGCTGTGGTCGCGGCTGGCCAGCCGGGTCTACCAGCTGCTGCTGGATGTACCGATTGAGGACGCCGAATCCGTCTACGCCGCCGGCATGCAGATCGACTGGGCGGTGCAGTTGCGCGGCGGAACTCGTTATTCGATTGAAGTCAGCGGTGCGGCCAAGGGAATCCGCCACACGCTCTACGCGGCTCAGCGCCTGCGCGACGCCGTGCAGGACCGACTGCGCGATGGCGGCGTCAGCGCCAGTCCGGTGCCGCTGGACCAGTCGCAGGTCACCGTCGCCTTGCTGCTGCGCGGCGGCAGGGCGCTGATCGGCATTGACCTTGGCCATGGCGCCCTGCACCAGCGGGCCTACCGGCAGTTCGCCGGCCTGGCGCCGTTGCGCGAGACGCTGGCCGCGGCGGTGCTGTGGCGGGCCGGCTGGCCGGCACTGGCCAAAAAGGGGCTCGCACTGGTCGATCCCTTCTGCGGCGCGGGAACGCTGCTGATCGAAGGTGCCTGGATGGCGGCAGACGTGGCGCCCGGCCTGTATCGGCGCGACCGCGTTCCAGTGGGCTGGCAGGGCTGGTCGGCGCGTTCCTGGGAGACCCTGATCGGCGAAGCCGACGAGCGCGCCGAAACAGGCCTGCGTGGACTTCGCGTGCCGCTGGTCGGTCAGGACCAGGATGCGGCCGCGATCTCGGCGGCGCGACGGAATCTGCAGTTGGCCGGTGTGGCGGGCCATGTGCGCCTGCAGCGCGGCGATGCTGCCCGCCTAGAGCTGAAGGGCCTGTCGGCGGACGGACCGGGACTGATCGTGGCCAATCTACCCTACGGCGAGCGACTCGGTGATGAGCGCAGCTTGTTGCCGGTGCATCGCGATTTCGGTGCACGCCTGCAGGCCGAAGGGCTGGGCTGGCGCTTCGCGCTGCTCAGCGGTGGCTCGACCCTGTCACGGGCGACCGGCTTGAAGGCCGACAAGGTGCTGGACTGGCGCAACGGACCGCTGGATTGTCAGTTGCTGCTCGGCACGGTTCAGGCGGCGCCTGCGGCCAGAGAGCAACGCCCATCGGGCGATGTCGGCGAACCGCGATTCCAGCGCCCGGGCACCACGATGGTCTACAACCGTCTGCGCAAGAATCTGGCGCATTTCGGCCGCTGGGCGCGCCGTCAGGGACTGAGCTGCTATCGCCTTTACGATGCCGATCTGCCCGAGTACAGCGCGGCGATCGACCTGTACGGCGATCGAGCCCACGTGCAGGAGTACGCAGCGCCCAGGGATATCCCGGAGCAGACCGCCAGCGAACGCCTGGAGGACTTGCTGCACGCCCTGCGAACGCTGCTGCAGCTGCCCCCAGAACATCTCTACGTCAAGCGGCGCCAGCGGCGGCGCGAGGGCAGCCAGTACGGGCGCATGGACGAGTCCGGCGAGTTCTTCGAGGTCAGCGAACGCGATCTGCGCTTCTGGGTGAATCTGGCGGACTATCTGGACAGCGGTCTGTTTCTCGACAGCCGCGACCTGCGCGCCCGGCTACGCGAGCGTGCCGAGGGGCGGCGCGTGCTGAACCTGTTTTGCTACACCGGCAGTGCCACCGTCTACGCGGCTGCCGGTGGCGCCAGCCGCAGTCTCAGCGTGGACCTGTCGCCAACCTACGTGAACTGGGCCGAGCGCAACTTCCGCCTCAACGGACTGGAACCCGGCCGTCACAAGTTGGCCCAGGCCGATGTGATGAACTGGCTGCGCAGCCCACCGCATCAGCACTTCGACCTGGTTTATGTGGATCCGCCGACCTTCTCCAATTCCAAGCGCACCGATACGGTCTTCGACGTGCAGCGCGATCACGTGGAATTGCTCGAGGGCGTCGCCCGGCATCTCAGCCAGCACGGCGAGATCCTGTTCGTCTGCAACCGCGAGCGCTTCGAACTGGATCCTGTGCTCAGCGAAGGGTGGGAGATCGAGGCACTCGGTGGCCAGTCCATCCCGGCCGACTTCGCGCGGCACAAGCGCATCCATCACGCCTTCTGGCTGCGGCCGCGAAGCTGAACGGAACCGACGGCCGGTCAGAACCGGTTCAGTGCGCCAAGCCTAGTTTCGACATGGATCGTTCGCTCTAGCGGCCCTCTGAACCCGTCCTGGCCGCGACGGCGGCGATCCTGGCACTCGTTCCATCGCATGGGAGAAGGGGAATGACTCGATCCTGGATTGCCGCGCTGGCGGCATTGCTGCTGGCGGCCACCCCGGCCTGGGCCGGCCATCGTTCCGACTACGTCGGCCTGAGCTACTACGATGTCGATTCCGGTCTGTCGCTGTCGCTGGGCAGCGGTGGTCGCGGCGACTATGTCCGCATCGGCTACGACGGTCGCTATGTCGGCTATCACGACGACGGCTACTACCGCCGCGCCCGCCACTATGACCGCGGCTACTACCGCTACGATCGCCGCTATCGAGATCATGGCTATCGCTACGATCGCGGTCACCGCTACTACGAGCGACACCGGGGCCATGGCTACCGTGACTACGGTTATCGCTACAACCGCTACGAGCGCGGCTACCGCCGCTACGACGATCACCATCGCCACGACCGCTATTGTCGGCATTGACGACGAGCGCCGCGCGACCTATATTGCGCGGCTCTCGGGCGGTTAGCTCAGCGGTAGAGCACTGCTTTCACACGGCAGGGGTCACAGGTTCAATCCCTGTACCGCCCACCAAGATTCCGAGCAAAGGCCACCTCCGGGTGGCCTTTTGTTTTGGTGGTGTCGAGGACTGGTTGGCCCTGGCCAGCCAACGCCGGACTACTCGAAGTCATCCGCGAACAGGGCGTTGCCCTGCCCGAACACCGTGAAGCTGACCAGTCTGGAGATCGCCAGCCCGTTGGGGGCGGCGGGATCCTGGACATAGGCGCGGGCAAACAGGGTCTGGCCGAGCAGGGCATCGCTGCCACTCAGGGGCAATTGCAATGACAACTGGCCGTTGCCGGAACCGGTGCCGGACAGGGCGCCGCTGAGGTTGGCGAAGTCGCCGGTGGGGATGCTGCTGCCCAGACCCGGGTCGCTGCTGTGCACCACCACAGTCAGCGCGGCGCCGCCGAGGCCCTGATCGATGCCCAGGGTGAAGTTGGCATTGCCCAGCAATGGCGGCTCCAGCGCCAGCAATCGGGGTGGCTGACCACCGCTGCCGTTGACCGCCGTGCCGGAGACCTGCGGTACGCGCTCGCTTTCGGCGTAGAGCGTTGGCCGGTCGAAGGGCGGCAGTTCCGGCGCGACGCGCGGATCGCTCAGGGGGCGGCCGAGGAAGGCAACGAGCGCGGTCTTCTGTTGCGCGGTCAGGCCCAGCGGCACGATCCGCGGATCCTTGTTGGGCGCGTTGAAATCACCACCCCGGTCATAGAAGTCGACCACCTCGGCCAGCGTCTGGAAGCGGCCGTTGTGCATGTAGGGGGCTCGTTCGGCCACATTGCGCAGGCTGGGGACGCGAAAGGCGCCGCGGTCGGGGTTGTTGCCGGTCTGCTCGAAGCGGCCCAGGTCTTCGCCCACCGGGCGCACGCCGAGATAGCGGAAGTTGTCGTCGGTGAAGCGATTTCCGGCGTGACAACCGCGGCAGTTGAGCGCGTTGAAGGTCTGCAGTCCTTGCTGTTCCAGCGTGGTCAGGGCGCCGGGCTGACCGGCGAAGAACTGGTCGATCGGTGCCTGCGTGGTGACCAGCGTGCGCTGATAGCTGGCCATCGCCAAGGCCATTCGGGCCGGGCTGATGGCCGGATCACCGAAGGCCTCGGCGAACAGGGCCGCGTAGTCGCGACCGGCAATCCAGTCCAGCAGCGCCTGCGGGATCGCCGTTGCCAGGGCCAGCGGGCGGGCAGTGGCGATGCGCGCCGCCACGTCGGTGACCAATGCACCTTGCGGCGCCATCTCGACGCTGTTGAGCAAGGGGGCAACCGCCTGGTTCTCCAATGCGCCACCCTGGGCGATCAGCAACTGACCGGTGAGCGGGTCGGAAAAGGCACCGCCGGCGCGCCCATCCCAGAACAGCGTCGGCGCATAGGCAGCGTTGAGCATGGGTGGCGACTTGCGACTGCCGACCTGGGGGTTGAGTCCGAATTGTGGATGGCCGCTGTACTGCCCATCGTCGTTGTGAACCGGTACGCCAGCCGAGCCCTGAATGTCGTCCGCATTGCCGAACACGCTGTCCGGACCGGGGTGCGTGCTGCCGGCGGCCACAAAGGCACTGCGGGGATCGCTGCCGCCAGCAGACGGTCGATGGCAGGTGCCGCAGGCCACCGTGCCGGTCACCGACAGTTGCTCTTCCCAGAACAGCACCTTGCCAAGCTGGACCTTGGCCTCGGTCAGCGGGTTTTCCACCGGCACGGGTGGTGGCCCCAAGGGTGTCGGCGGTGGCGGTGGGCCGCCCTGGGCGCTGACGAACTGAGCGCCCAGCAAACACCACAGAACGCAAAGACGTCCGGTCCAGCCTGGCATGGCGATTCCCCCTGTGGAATGCGATGAGACGGGATTGTTGGAGAAGAATGTGCAGTGACGGTGCAGGTCCGGTGCAGGCTCTGCACAATTGCGTTCGCCCAATCCGCCTGCACGGGGCCCGGACTTGCTGCCAGCCTGGTGAGCGCAGCCGGCTCGGACCCGCCACGACCGCGCGCATAATGCTGTCATGCCGATGTCCAGCTTCCATCCGGCGGTCGCGGGCTGGTTCAGCGATCGATTTGCCGCCCCGACGCCCGCCCAACAGCAGGCCTGGTCGGCCATTGCTGCCGGACGCCACACCTTGGTCGCCGCGCCGACCGGCTCGGGCAAGACGCTGGCGGCCTTCCTGCAGGCCATCGATGCGCTGGTGCGAGACGGCGTGCAGGGCGATTTGGCTGATCAGACACGAGTGCTCTACGTATCGCCACTGAAGGCGCTGTCCAACGACATCCAGATCAATCTGCAGGCGCCGCTGGCGGCGATCGCCGAGCGGCTGCAGGCGGCCGGACTGAGCTGCCCCACACTGCGGGCGCAGGTCCGTACCGGGGACACGCCGGCCAGTGAGCGTGTCGCCATGCGCAAGCAGCCGCCGCACATTCTGGTGACCACGCCGGAGTCGCTGTACATCCTGCTGGGTTCGGCCTCCGGTCGGGCGATGCTGGCGGGCGTGCGCAGCGTGATCGTCGACGAGATTCACGCGCTGGTGGAGAACAAGCGGGGTGCCCATCTGGCGTTGTCGCTGGAGCGGCTGGCGGCGCTGACCAATCGCCCGCTGCAGCGCATCGGCCTGTCGGCGACGCAGCGACCGATCGAGGCGGTGGCGCGATTTCTGGTGGGTGCCGGCGCGGTGGATGCGGAAGGTGTCCCCGATGTCGCGATCGTTGACGCCGGGCACGGGCGCGAGCGCGATCTGGCGCTGGAACTCAGCGCACTGCCGCTGGCGCCGGTCATGTCGCACGCCGGCTGGACGTTGATCCACGACCGGCTGGCGCAGCTGGCGCAGGCACATCGGACCACGCTGGTCTTTGCCAACACCCGGCGTCAGGTCGAACGTACCGCCCGCCAACTGAGTGAACGGTTGGGTCGGGACCACGTCGCTGCGCACCACGGCAGCATGGCGCGGGAGTTGCGACTGGACGCCGAGCAACGGCTCAAGAGCGGTCAGCTCAGCCTGCTGGTGGCCACCGCCTCGCTGGAACTGGGCATAGACATCGGCGATGTGGACCTGGTTTGCCTGCTGGGCTCACCGGGCTCATTGGCTGCTTTCCTGCAGCGCGTGGGGCGTTCCGGGCATGCGCTGGGGGCGATTCCCCGCGGACGGCTGTTTCCGTTGTCGCGGGACGATCTGCTCGAATGCACGGCGCTGCTGGACAGCGTTCGTCGCGGTGAGCTGGACGTGCTGAGGCCGGTGCCTCCAGCGCTGGACGTGCTGGCACAGCAGATCGTCGCCGAGGTGGCGGCGCAGGACTGGCATGAGGCGGCGCTGTACGACTGCCTTGTGCGGGCCTGGCCCTATGCAGAGCTTTCACGCGAGCGCTTCGAGGCGGTGCTGCGGATGTTGGCCGATGGCTACAGTCGACGCCGCGGTCCGGCGGCCGTGCTGCTGCATCGCGATGGTGTCCATGGCCAATTGCGCGCCCGGCGCGGTGCCCGGCTGACGGCGATCAGCTCCGGTGGCGCCATTCCCGACAATGCCGATTATCAGGTCTGGCTGGAACCCGAAGCGCTGATGGTGGGCAGCGTGCACGAGGACTTCGCCGTCGAGAGCATGGCCGGCGACATCTTCCAACTTGGCAACACCAGCTATCGGATCCTGCGGGTGGAACAGGGCAAGGTGCGGGTCGAGGACGCAGCAGGGCAGCCGCCCAGCGTGCCCTTCTGGCTGGGCGAGGCGCCTGGTCGCAGCGATGTGTTGTCGACGGCGGTGTCGCGGCTGCGGCAGCAGGCGGCCGCGCAGCTGGTCGCAGGTGGCGAGCCCGCTTTGCGCGAATGGCTGCGGGGTTCGATGGCGCTGTCGGCGGTGGCGGTGGAGCAGCTGGCCGACTATCTGGCGCGCAGCTGGCAGGCTCTGGGCCTGCTGCCGACGCAGGATCAGCTGGTGCTAGAACGCTTTTTCGACGAATCCGGTGGCATGCAGCTGGTGATCCATTCGCCCCTTGGCAGCCGCCTCAATCGAGCCTGGGGACTGGCCCTGCGCAAACGATTCTGTCGCCGCTTCAACTTCGAACTGCAGGCCGCCGCCACCGAAGACGCCATCGTGCTGTCGCTGTCGACCAGCCACAGTTTCCCGCTGGACGAAGTGGGGCACTACCTGCATTCGGCCTCGGTGGGGCAGGTGCTGACCCAGGCCCTGCTGGATGCGCCGATGTTCAATGTGCGCTGGCGCTGGAATGCGACCACGGCGTTGGCGCTGCCGCGGATGCAGGGCGGCCGCAAGGTGGCGCCGCAATTGCAGCGAATGCGGGCCGAGGATCTGGTCGCGCAGGTCTTTCCCGACCAGATCGCCTGTGCGGAGAACCTCGCCGGCGAGCGCGAAGTACCCGATCACCCGCTGGTGCAGCAAACGCTGGCCGACTGCCTGGATGAAGCGATGGATCTGGCGGGACTGCAGGCCCTGCTGCGCGCGCTGGAAGCCGGGCAGGCGCAGTTGCACGCGCGCGATCTGACCGCGCCATCGCCACTGGCGGCAGAGATCCTCAGCGCCCGGCCCTATGCCTTCCTCGACGACGCACCATTGGAGGAACGCCGTACCCAGGCGGTGCAGGCGCGGCGCTGGCAGAGCGAGGATCTGAATGAGGGTTTGGCGCGGCTGGACCCGGCTGCCGTGGCAGCGGTCACCGCAGAGGCCTGGCCACTGGTCCGCGATGCCGATGAGATGCACGCGTTGTTGTTGCAGGTCGGTTGGCTGACCCCGCAGGAAACGGCTCGCCATGCCGGCGGTGCGGCGTGGCTGCAGCAACTGAGCGACTCGGCGCGCGCGACACAGTTGCGACCCTTCGATGCAGGTCCGGAAGACGGTGGCTGGTGGGTCGCGGCGGAACGCTTGCTGCAGCTGCGCCAACTGCGCCCAGATCTGCGGGCGGTGCCGGAGATCGCTGTTCCGGCGGTGGCCGAAGCGCCGGAAGTCGATGGGGCGTCGACCCTGCGGGAACTGCTGCGCGGTCGGCTGGCAGCCAGTGGGCCGGTGACTGCCGCGGCGCTGGCCGATGGCTTGGGCGTGGCGGTGGCCGATGTGGAACTGGCGCTGCAGGCCCTGCAGCAGGAAGGCGGGGTCCTGCAGGGACATTTCTCGGTTAGTACCGATGCACCCGTGCAGTGGTGTGAGCGGCATCTGCTGGCGCGCATTCACCGTCGCACCTTGAATCAGCTGCGGCGGGAAATCGAGCCGGTCGAACCGCGCGATTTTCTGCGCTTTCTGTGCCGCTGGCAGCGCTTGGAGGGCGAGCGTGGTCGCGGACCGGATGCGCTGGCGGCGATCGTGGCGCAGCTGGAAGCCTACGAGGCTGCGGCCGGTTGTTGGGAAGGTGATCTGCTGCCGGCGAGGGTCGATGACTACGACCCCGCCTGGCTGGACGAGCTGTGCCGGGCCGGCCAGCTGACCTGGCAACGCTTGCGGCCGGCGCCGGACAGCGGCGGCAAGGGTGGCCCGCTGCGCAGCACGCCCATCGTGTTGCTGCAACGCCGCCATCGGCAGCTCTGGCAGGGCTATCGGCAGTCGCCCGAGCAGCCGCCATCGAGCCGGGCCCAACGATTGGTCGACGCGTTGCGGGGACAGGGGGCGTTGTTCTTTGACGAGTTGGTCGATACGGCGCGCCTGATGGAGAGCGAGGTGGAGACCGCGTTGGCCGAACTGGTCGGTAGTGGGCGGGTCCATTGCGATAGCTTCGCGGGTTTGCGCGCCCTGCTGCTGCCGGCTGCGCGGCGGGCCAGGGCAGTGCGTCGCGGACGCGGGCAACCCTGGTTCGGCCTGCAAGTAGCCGGCCGCTGGGCCCTGCTGCCGGAAGGCGCGCCGACGGCGGAGACCGATCCGGAGCAGGTCGAGGCCGTGTTGCGGGTGCTGCTGCGACGCTACGGCGTGTTGTGCTGGTCGCTGCTGCAACGCGAGGCGGGCTGGTTGCCGCCCTGGCGCATCCTGTTGCGAGGCTGTCAGCGACTCGAAGCCCGCGGTGAGCTGCGCGGCGGGCGCTTCGTCGCCGGCCTGACTGGCGAGCAGTTCGCCTTGCCCGAAGCCGTCGCAGCGCTGCGCGGGGTTCGCCGCGAGTCTGGCGCTGGCGAGATGATCTGCGTCGCCGCGGCCGATCCAGTCAATCTGCTGGGCAGCCTGCTGCCCGGCGAACGCATTCCGCTGCAGCCGGGCAATCGCCTGCTGCTGCGCGACGGTTTGCCCTTGGCCACGCTGATTGGCAAGCAGGTCAAGGCGCTCAGTACGCTGACCCCACAGGAACTGTGGCAGGCGCGAGCCCGCCTGCTGCGCCAGCCCTTGCCAGCCACGTTGCCCGCCATCACTCGCTGAGCGAAGGCGGCCGCAGGAAGGGTCGCGGCACTAGGGGGATCCCTAAGGCACTCGCCCACCAATCGCGCCGCTGTCACAGCGTCCGGTGAGACGCTGAATCGGGTATTCGCCATCGGCGCCGTCGAGCTGAAAGCGCAGCTCGCCGTGATGGCAATCCGAGAATCTCAGGCTGGCCTGTCCGACCGGCACGATGTCCACCGGTGGCTCGCTCTGCAGGAAATGACCGCCACTGGGTCGGTACAGCGTCAGCTCGGCTTGCCCGTCGGTGATCGGTCCCTGGCCGTAGAGCCATTGCTGCTGGCCGTTGGCGGTGTAGGTGTACCAGTAGACAACCGCTTCCTGGCGGTCCTCGAGGATTTCCAGGTTGAGCCCTTGGCCGACCTTTTGCGGGTCGTACCAGCTGCCGCTGAAGCGCGCATCGAGCACAGGGTCGAACTGATCCAGGATCAGATTGCGCAGCGCATGGCCCATGCCCGGACCGTCGTAGTCGTAATCCTCGGCGGTGCTGGCGATCGTGAGGTCCAGCTCCGGGAAGATCAACAGATACTGGCGCCCCCAGCCATCGGCATAGGCCACCTCGAAGCTGCGGCCGCGGGCATCGGGCATCCGTGTCAGCCACCACTGGTAGCCGTAGCCACCGTCGGGGGTGGTCCAGACCGTGCTGTTGCCCTGGTGGCTGTAGCGCGCCCAACTGGCGGCGATCCACTCGTGGTCCAGCAGCCGCTGTCCATTGACCACGCCGTCGTTGCGGTAGAGCTCGCCCAGCTTCAGCAGGTCGCGGGCAGTGAGCCACCAGGCAAAGCCCAGCGGCGCATCGCCGAAGGGAAAACGGGTCATGCCAAAGCCCATGCCCTGGGCCGACCAACCCTCGATGTGGAACTGTTCGATGCCGAGCGGTGCAAACAGCTCCCGCTGGGCGAAGGCCTGCGGCGACAGCCCCGTGCGCGCCCGCAGAATGCCGCTCATCAGCGTCGACACGCCGCTGTTGTAGGTGTAGTGGGTGCCGGCCGGCTGAGCGGCAGGACGGGTCAGTACGTGCCGATACCAGTCACTGCTGGCCAGCATGGCGGCCACCGAGTTGTTGGGGTCGCGGTAGTCGGTGCTCCATTCGTCCCAGGCGATGCCGGTGCGCATGGTCAGGATCTGCGCCAGCGTCAATGCACGATGCGTGCGCAGGGCCGGGTCGCCATTCCAGTCGTACTGTGGCAGCAGCGCGCTGACCGGCTCTTCCAGACGCAATCGCTGTTGCCGGTGGGCGATGCCGACCAGCGTGGCGCCGAGACTCTTGCTGACCGAATTGAGCAGGTGCAGGGTGTTGGCCTGGGTGCCCCGATAGTAGCCCTCGAAGACCACCTCACCATCCTGGGCGATCAGCAGGGACTTGATCGAACCGAGTTCGCCGGCGCGTAGCTGCCGGTCGAGCTCGGTGAAATCGGCGGCATGAGCCAGCGAGCCCAGCCAGCAGCTCAGACTCGCCAGCAGCAGGGTGCCAGTTCGGAACATCAGCAATCTCCTCGACCACACCGGCTCGAGGCTAGCAACTCACACCACCTGCGCTGCCAAGAAAGGTGGCAATTGCGCAGGGTCTGGGACGAATGCGGCTGCACGGGCCGCCGGCCAACGCCAGCGGGCTCAGTCGAGCCGGATCGAGCCCTCAACGACGGTGACCGCCTGACCGCCCAGATGAATGCCAGAGGCGTCGACCTGCATGCGGACGATGCCATCGCGCCCCAGTTCGCGGCCCTGGCTGGCTACGTAGCTGGCGGCCGGCAGTTGTCCGTGATCGCGCAGAAAAGCGGCCACGGCCGCATTGCCGCTGCCGGTCACGGGGTCTTCCGGAATGCCGTCAGCCGGACAGAAGCAGCGAATCACCACGTCGGCCTCCGGCGCCGCGCCCTTGGCGTAGACGGCCACGCCGACGGCGCCGTGGTCGAGCGTCAGCGCGGCCAGGGCTGCCATGTCCGGCTGCAGCGCGCGTACCGCGGTCGTGTCGGGCAGTGGCAGTACCCACCAGTGCGGCCCGATGTCGATGATCTGCGGAACCAGGCCGGGCCGAGGTTGCTGCAGCAACCGGCACAGCGCCTGATTGGCCGAATCAGGGACGGACCGCGTGCGTGCCGGCGGGGCGAGAATCGAGATCCAGCGGCCGTCGGCTTCCTCGCTGACGCGCAAAGGCAGCAGACCGGCGCCGCACTCCTGCACCATGATGCCGTTGACGGCCCTGGCCAGTCCGGCTTCGAGCACTGCATGGGCGGCGCCGACGCTCGGGTGCCCGGCGAAGGGCAGCTCCTGACGCGGCGTGAAGATGCGCACCCGGTAGCTGGCGCCCGGCTGTGTGGGTGGCAGCAGAAAAGCCGTTTCGGAGAGGTTGGTCCAGTGCGCGATCTGCTGCATCTGCTCGGCGCTGAGCGCACTGGCATCGACGATCACGGCAACGGGGTTGCCGCGAAACGGCTCGGCGGTGAAGACGTCGACCTGCTTGAAGGCGCTGTGCATGCGGCATGGACCCGGGATGATCAGGAACCCAGAGGTTAACGGTATCTACGCAGCGGCGGTCGTCGCCGTCACGGTGAGCCGTTATCATCGCGACCCTGATGTGCCCGGGAATGCCTCGATCGCGGCTGGAACTGTGCCGAATCGGGATGGTCTGTAGGCGCGGCGACTGACGGGTGTTGGTCGCGACACAGTTGATCCTCAAGGAGACCCAGATGCAGCCCACCTGGATGGTGACCGGCGGCGCCGGCTTCATCGGCGGCAATTTCGTGCTGGATGTGATCGACCGGGGGCGGGCGAGGGTGGTCAACCTCGATGCACTGACCTACGCCGGCAATCCGGACACGCTGGCGAGTCTGGCCGGCCGTGACGACCATCGTTTCGTCCACGGCAGCATCAATGACCTGCCGCTGCTGCAGCGCCTGCTGAACGAGCACCAGCCTCAGGCCATCGTCCACTTTGCCGCCGAATCACATGTGGACCGTTCCATCGATGGCCCGGCCGATTTCGTCCAGACCAATGTGGTCGGCACGCTGACCCTGTTGCAGGCCGCGCTGGGCTACTGGCAGTCGCTGAGCGGAGCGGCTCGTGAGCAGTTCCGCTTCCTGCACGTCTCCACCGACGAGGTTTTCGGCAGCTTGGGTGCCGAGGGGCGCTTCCACGAAGAGACGCCCTATGCGCCGAATTCGCCGTACTCGGCCTCGAAGGCGGGCAGCGATCATCTGGTGCGAGCCTTTCACCACACCTATGGCCTGCCGACGCTGGTCACCAACTGTTCCAACAACTACGGCCCCTATCAGTTCCCCGAAAAGCTGATTCCGTTGATGATCCTCAAGGGCATCGATGGTGGCGATCTGCCGGTCTATGGTGACGGCCAGAATGTGCGCGACTGGCTCTATGTGCTCGACCACTGCCGCGCCATCGAACGGGTCATCGAGGCGGGGCGCCCGGGTGAGGTCTATTGTGTCGGGGGCGACGCCGAGCGACAGAACCTGCAGGTGGTGCACGCACTGTGCGACATCCTCGACGCGCGGCGGCCGCGCGATGACGGCCAGAGCCGGCGCAGTCAGATCCGCTTCGTCACCGACCGCCCGGGTCACGACCGTCGCTATGCGATCGACTCGAACAAGCTGCAGCGCGAGCTGGGCTGGCGGCCGTCGGTGAGCTTCGAGCAGGGACTGGCCGAAACGGTGGACTGGTATCTGGCCAACAGCGAGTGGTGGCAACGCGTTCGCGATGGCAGCTATCGTGGCCAGCGCCTGGGTTTGGGCGAGGTTGCGGCATGAGTGCGGTCCAGCGCGGCATCATCCTGGCTGGTGGCGCCGGCACGCGTCTGCACCCGCTCACTCAGGTCGTCAGCAAGCAGCTGCTCCCGGTTTACGACAAGCCGATGATCTATTACCCGCTCAGCGTGCTGATGCTGGCCGGCATTCGTGAGGTGCTGGTGATCAACACGCCGCACGAGCAGCCGCTGTTCCGTCAGCTGCTCGGCGATGGCTCGCAGTGGGGCATCTCGATCCAGTACGCGGTGCAGCCTGAACCGAAAGGACTGGCGCAGGCCTATCTGATCGGCGCGGACTTTGTCGGCGGCAGGCCCTCTTGCCTGATCCTGGGCGACAACATTTTCTATGGTCACGGGCTGGTTCGGCAGTTGGCCAATGCCGCGTCGCGGGAGAACGGTGCCACGGTCTTCGGCTACTGGGTCAAGGATCCCGAGCGCTACGGAGTGGCCGAGACCGACGCCGCTGGACAGGTGCTGTCGATCGAAGAAAAGCCGGCTCGGCCGAAGTCGCGTTGGGCCGTGACCGGGCTGTATTTCTACGATGGCCAGGCCAGCGAACTGGCTGCGGGCTTGCAGCCATCGGCGCGCGGCGAACTGGAGATCACCGACCTCAATCGCCGCTATCTGGAGCGCGGCGCGCTGCAGCTGGAGAAGCTCGGTCGCGGCTATGCCTGGCTGGACACCGGCACCCATGACTCGTTGCTGCAGGCCGGCAATTTCGTCCAGACCATCGAAGAACGGCAGGGTCTGAAGATGGCCGTACCCGAAGAAATCGCCTTTCAGCAGGGCTGGATCGATCGGCAGGCGGTGGAGCGGGCCGGCGAAGCACTGGGCAAAACCGGCTACGGCCAGTATCTGCTCGACCTGGCTCAGCGCGAGGGCGGCCCATGAAGCTCATCGAGTCCGCGCTCGATGGCGTGCTGTTGCTGGAGCCGCAGGTCTTCGCTGACGACCGCGGCTGGTTCTACGAGAGCTACAACCAAGCGCGTTTCGCCGCGCTGGGCCTGAGCGTGCGTTTCGTGCAGAGCAACCTTTCGCGCTCGCGTCGCGGGGTGCTGCGGGGACTGCACTATCAGTGGCCCAATCCACAGGGCAAGCTGGTGCAGGTGGTCGAAGGCGAGGTCTTTGACGTGGCCGTTGATCTGCGTCGGGGCTCAGCGCACTTCGGTCGCAGCTTTGGGGCCCTGCTGTCGGCGCAGAACAAGCGCTCGATGTACATCCCCGAAGGCTTCGCCCACGGCTTTGCCACACTCAGCGAGCATGCCACCTTCGCCTATCAGTGCACGGCGCTGTACGACCGCGAGGGCGATCGCTCGCTGCGCTGGAACGATCCGCAACTGGGCATCGAGTGGCCGCTGAGCGAGCCCTTGCTGTCGCCCAAGGATGCGGCCGCGCCGCTGCTGGCGGACCTGCAGCCGGAGCAACTGCCGGACGCTGGCCAGTGAGATTGTTGCTGCTCGGTGCCGACGGCCAGGTCGGCCACGAACTGGAACGGGTACTGGCACCGCTGGGCGAAGTCATCGCCTGCAACCGCAATGGCGACCACGGCCGTTTGCCGATCGATCTGGCGCACGCGGGTCAGGCAGGCGAAGCCATCTCGCAGCTGCGTCCGGACTGGGTGGTCAACGCTGCGGCCTACACGGCCGTCGACCAGGCGGAGGCCGAGCCCGAGCTGGCGCAGCGTATCAATGGCGCTGCGCTGGCGGAGATTGGCAGTGCGGCCAAGGCCGTCGGCGCCGCCGTGCTGCATTACTCCACCGACTACGTGTTTCCAGGCGATTTCGGTCGGCCCTGCCGCGAGGATGATCCGACCGCGCCGATCAATGCCTATGGCCAGAGCAAGCTGGCCGGCGAAGTGGCGCTGCGAGACTGCCTGCCGCGTCATCTGATCCTGCGCACCGCCTGGGTCTATGCCGCTCGCGGCCGCAACTTTCTGCACACGATGCTGCGGTTGGCGCGGCAGCGGCCGCGGCTGACCGTGGTGTCCGACCAGTTGGGCGCCCCCACGCCGGCGCACCAGATTGCTGCAGCCAGTGCGCTGCTGCTGGCGCGAATGAGCGAACACGACAGCAGTCACTGGGTCGGTCGCTGGGGCAGCTTCCATCTCGCCGCCGCCGGTCAGACCAGCTGGCATGGCTTTGCCTCGGCCATCGTTGAATCTGCTGCCCAGCGCGGCTGGCTGGACAACGTACCCGACGTGGCGCCCATCCCCACCGCCGATTTCCCCACGCCGGCCCGGCGGCCGGCCGATTCACGACTGGACTGCAGCCGACTGCATGCCACGCATGGCTTGCGACTGCCCGACTGGCGTGTCGGTCTGCAGCAGGTGCTGGCGGACCTGCCAACGATGCCGTGACGACTTCGTGTACCCGAACGACGCCGTTCGGCGTCTTGGCCCGGGCCGCACGGCTGGCATACTTGAACGCTTCCCGACCGTTGCTTCAGGTTTGCCGATGAATGCCCCCACCCGCATTGATTCCTCGCGCGTTGTTCGTGCACCACGCGGCAGTGATCTGAGCTGCCGCAGCTGGTTGACCGAAGCCGCCTACCGGATGCTGCAGAACAACCTCGACCCGGAGGTGGCCGAGAATCCGGCCGAACTGGTGGTCTACGGCGGCATCGGCCGTGCAGCACGGAACTGGGAGTGCTTCGATGCCATTCTGCGCAGTCTGCGGGATCTGGGCGACGACCAGACCCTGCTGGTGCAATCCGGCAAGCCGGTTGGCATCTTCCCCACCCATCCCGACGCACCACGGGTGTTGATCGCCAACTCCAATCTGGTGCCGGCCTGGGCCAATTGGGAGCACTTCCACGAGCTCGATCGCAAGGGCCTGATGATGTACGGCCAGATGACGGCCGGCTCATGGATCTACATCGGCTCGCAGGGGATCGTGCAGGGCACCTACGAGACCTTTGTCGAAATGGGGCGGCAGCACTACGGCGGTCAGTTGGCCGGCCGCTGGATTCTGACCGCGGGCTTGGGTGGCATGGGTGGCGCACAGCCGCTGGCCGCCAGTCTGGCGGGGGCCAGCTCACTGACCATCGAGTGCCAGCAGAGCCGCATCGATTTCCGCTTGCGGACGCGTTATGTGGACGAGCAGGCCTCGGATCTGGATGACGCGCTGGCCCGGGTCGAGCGCTATGCGGCCCAGGGGGTGGCACGCAGCGTGGCGTTGCTCGGCAACGCCGCCGAGATCCTGCCGGAGATGGCTCGTCGCGGCGTGCGACCGGACGCGGTCACTGACCAGACCAGCGCGCATGACCCCGTCAATGGCTATCTGCCACTGGGCTGGAGCGTCGAGCAATGGCTGGAGCGGCGGATCTCCGATCCCGTCGCCACGGCCCGGGCGGCCAAGCAGGCGATGCGCCAGCATGTCGAGGCGATGCTGGCCTTCCATCGCGCCGGCGTCCCCACCTTCGACTACGGCAACAACATTCGCCAGGTGGCCAAGGATGAGGGCTGTGAGCAGGCCTTCGACTTCCCGGGCTTCGTGCCGGCCTATGTACGACCGCTGTTCTGTCGCGGTGTGGGCCCGTTCCGATGGGTGGCGCTGTCGGGCGATCCGGAAGACATCTATCGCACCGATGCCAAGGTCAAGGAACTGATCCCCGATGATCCGCACCTGCACCGCTGGCTGGACATGGCCCGTGAGCGCATTGCCTTCCAGGGTCTGCCGGCGCGGATCTGCTGGGTGGGGCTCGGTCAGCGCCACCGGCTGGGTCTGGCCTTCAACGAGATGGTGCGCTCCGGCGAACTGAAGGCACCGGTGGTTATCGGTCGTGACCATCTGGATTCCGGCAGTGTGGCCTCGCCCAATCGTGAGACCGAAGCGATGCAGGATGGCTCGGATGCGGTGTCCGACTGGCCGCTGCTCAATGCGCTCCTGAATACCGCTGGTGGCGCCACCTGGGTCAGTCTGCACCACGGCGGTGGCGTCGGCATGGGTTACAGCCAGCACTCGGGCGTGGTCATCGTCGCGGACGGCACCGATGCGGCTGCCCAGCGTCTCGGTAGAGTGCTGTGGAACGACCCGGGTACCGGCGTGATGCGTCATGCCGATGCCGGCTACGAGATCGCCCGTGATTGCGCGCGGCAGCAGGGTCTGCCGTTGCCAATGCTGGATTGAGCTGCTGTGTTGGGCGCGGCTGAACTGATCTGCGCGCCATACAATCCCATCAGAACCTGAGGAGTGGGTCGGATGTCGCAAACGGTGGTTCACCACGGCGGCTGCCATTGCGGCGACGTTCGCTTCGAGATCGATGCGCCTGCGGAGATCGAAGTGATCGACTGCAATTGCAGTCTCTGCCGCATGACGGCCTACGAGCACTGGATCGTGCCGGCGGCGCAGTTCCGGCTGCTCACCGATCCATCGGCGTTGACCGACTATCGCTTCAACACCGGCACGGCGCGACATCTGTTCTGCCAACGTTGTGGCATCAAGTCCTTCTACGTGCCGCGATCGCATCCGGATGGCTATAGCGTCAATCTGCGCTGCGTGACGCCGGGCAGTTTCCGCGTCGCCAACCGCCGGCCATTTGACGGCAGCAACTGGGAAGCCTCGATCGGGAGCATTCGCTGAGATGGCCGATCTGACCGATGACGCGCTGTACGCGCTGGCCGCCACCGTCGGTCAGCAACTGCTGGGCCGACGACTCAAGTTGGCGACCGCCGAATCCTGCACGGGCGGCTGGGTGGCCAAGGTGGTCACGGAGGTGCCGGGCAGTTCGGACTGGTTCGATGCCGCTTTTGTGGCCTACAGCTACGAAGCCAAGGAAGCGATGCTGGGCGTGGATCGGCGCATTCTCGAGCGCTTTGGGGCCGTCAGCGAGGAAGCGGTGCTGGAAATGGTCCGGGGTGCGCTGAGTCGATCCCGTGCCAATGTGGCGCTGGCCATCACCGGCATCGCCGGGCCCACCGGTGGCACGCCGGACAAGCCGGTTGGCACAGTCTGGCTGGCCTGGGGCTTCGGTCATCACCCGCCGGAAGCGAAGGTGTTCCGTTTCGGCGGTGACCGCGACGCGATCCGTCGAGAGACGGTTCGGGCCGCCTTCGAAGGGCTGCACACGCTGCTGTCGCGCCACTGAGTGTGCTGATCGGGTGGTGCCCGTCGCAGCTGTTGAGACGGTGATGGCGGAAAAGTCCGCTTCAATTGGACGGCAGATGCCGACAGTCCGTTGTCAGGGGCTGTGGGATACTCTGGGTCAATGCGGCAGGGCTTGAGGTAGACCGCCAGTTGCAGCATCGGGCTGAGCGCCCGGATCTGCATCGGGTTTGCAAGCCAGGCACCCAACCGCGCACCGTCAGCGACGAATCACCCTCACTCTGGAGCTAGCATGGACGACAACAAGCGCCGCGCCCTTTCGGCCGCACTGGGTCAGATCGAGAAGCAATTCGGCAAGGGCGCCGTGATGCGCATGGGCGACCGGCCCTCGGATGCGGCCGACGTCATTTCCACCGGCTCGCTGGGCCTGGATCTGGCTCTGGGCATCGGCGGCTTGCCGAAGGGCCGTGTGGTTGAGATCTACGGACCGGAATCCTCCGGCAAAACCACGCTGACGCTGCAGGTCATTGCCAACTGTCAGCGCAATGGGGGCACCGCTGCGTTCGTCGATGCCGAACACGCGCTGGATCCGACCTATGCCGAAAAGCTTGGTGTCAACGTCGATGATCTGCTGGTGTCGCAGCCTGATACCGGCGAGCAGGCGCTGGAGATCGCCGACATGCTGGTGCGCTCGGGCGCCGTGGACATTGTCGTGGTCGACTCGGTGGCCGCGCTGACACCCAAGGCCGAAATCGAAGGCGACATGGGTGATTCCCACGTCGGTCTGCATGCCCGTTTGATGAGCCAGGCACTGCGCAAGCTGACCGGCAACATCAAGCGCTCCAATTGCCTGGTCATCTTCATCAACCAGATCCGCATGAAGATCGGCGTGATGTTTGGCAACCCCGAAACCACCACCGGTGGCAACGCACTGAAATTCTACGCTTCGGTGCGACTGGACATCCGCCGTATCGGGTCGGTCAAGCGGGCCGACGAGGTGGTCGGCGCCGAAACCCGGGTCAAGGTGGTCAAGAACAAGATGGCGCCGCCGTTCCGGCAGGCCGAGTTCGAGATCCTCTACGGCGAAGGCATCTCCCGCGAAGGTGAGCTGATCGAAATGGGGGTGGCCAACAATTTCGTGGAGAAGTCGGGTGCCTGGTACAGCTATGCCGGCGACCGCATCGGCCAGGGCAAGGAGAACGTGCGGCAGTTCCTGCGCGAGAATCGTGACGTCTCGGCGGCCATCGAGAAGCAGGTACGCGACAAGCTGCTGGGTCAGATTCCGATGCGCGCGCCGGACATGGATGAGGCCTGAGCGCCCCGATCGCGCCGCGCCGCGAGGCCGGCGCGATCACCCATCCACGACGCTGGAGCTCAGGGAGCGCACGCCCGAACAATGGCGCAGCGAAGCCCAGGCCAGGGCGATTGATCTGCTCTCGCGGCGCGAGCATTCGCCGCAGGAACTGCGCAACAAGCTGCAGAGCAAGGGCTTTCCCGAAGATGCGGTGATCGACGTGATGGAGGCACTGCAGCGCGACGGGCTGCTGTCGTCGGAGCGCTTTGTGGAGGCGCGTTTGCGCCAGGGTTTGCGTCAGGGGCATGGTCCGCGGCGCATTCGTCAGCGGCTGCGTGAGGCGGGCGTCGATCCGGCGCAGTTGCAGCACGCCTTGGAGGCGCACGACGAAGACGTCGACTGGCTGGCTCAGGCACGCGAAGCCTGCGACAAGCGCTTCGGCAGCGAGGCGCCAGCCGATGCGCGGGAATGGGCGCGCCGAGCCCGATTTCTGCAGGGCCGGGGCTTTGATGAAGCGGTGATTCGCAAGTTGCTTGGGCGCTGTCCAAGACCCTAGCGCAAGTCTCCCTGGCTGCGGCGCAATGCGCTTTGGAGTGCGGCGATCCTTCGCCGCTTTCGAGAAGCCATGCCGCAGGACTCGAGGTTGCATGAACGACCCCGTGCATCGAGTTGCCTTCAAAGCGGCGCGTTGCGCCGCACTCCAAAGCGGCGCGTTGCGCCGCACTCCAAAGCGGCGCGCTGAGCCGCACTCCAAAGCGGTGCGTTGCGCCGCACTCCAGATCTCGTTGCGCCGCGCGCTTGGTGATCAGGGATCGTCGCTGGAGCCCGGACTCGAGCGTTCTACGGCTAGACTATGCGGTCCAGTCCCGATGCCAGCTTCCAATGTCTGCAGCGACCCAGCTTTCCAGCAATCAGATTCGCAAGGCCTTTCTCGATTATTTCGCTGGCAAGGGCCATCGGGTGGTCGCCTCCAGTCCGTTGGTGCCGGGCAATGATCCGACCTTGCTGTTCACCAATTCGGGGATGGTGCAGTTCAAGGACACCTTTCTGGGTGCCGAACAGCGCGACTACAGCCGTGCGGCGACGGCGCAGCGCTGCCTGCGCGCCGGCGGCAAGCACAATGACCTCGATCAGGTCGGCTATACCGCACGCCATCACACCTTCTTCGAGATGCTGGGCAACTTCAGCTTCGGCGACTATTTCAAATCCGATGCGATCAACTTTGCCTGGGAACTGTTGACCGGTGTCTACGGCCTGCCGGCCGAGAAACTGTGGATCACCGTCTATCACACCGATGACGAGGCTTTTGATCATTGGCACCAGGTGATTGGCGTGCCGGCCGAGCGGATCATCCGCATCGGCGACAACAAGGGGGCGCCCTATGCCTCGGACAATTTCTGGCAGATGGCAGACACCGGTCCCTGCGGTCCCTGTTCGGAGATCTTCTTCGACCACGGCGAGCACATTGCGGGTGGTCCGCCGGGCTCGCCGGACGAGGACGGAGATCGCTACATCGAGATCTGGAATCTCGTCTTCATGCAGTTCGAGCGGCATGCCGATGGCCGTCTGACGCCACTGCCCAAGCCCTGCGTCGACACCGGCATGGGTCTGGAGCGCCTGTCGGCGGTGCTGCAGCATGTGCACAGCAACTACGAGATCGACAGCTTCGTCCATCTGCTGAAGGCGGCCGCCGCGCTGACCAGTCAGGACGGCATCGATCATCCTTCGTTGCGGGTCATTGCCGACCACATTCGCGCCTGCAGCTTCATGATTGTGGACGGGGTGCTGCCGGGCAACGAGGGGCGCGGCTATGTGCTTCGTCGCATCATTCGGCGTGCCTTGCGCCATGGCCACAAGCTGGGTGCGCAGACCGGCTTCTTCCATCAGATGGTGCAGCCCCTGATCGACGTGATGGGCGAGGCCTACCCTGAATTGGTGGCCCGCCAAGCGATGGTGACCCAGGCGCTGGCGGCCGAAGAGGAACGCTTTGCCGAGACGCTGGACGCGGGCATGAAGGTGTTCGAGGAGATCGCCGCGCGCAGCCAGGGCACCATCGCTGGCGCCGATGTCTTCAAGCTCTACGATACCTACGGCTTTCCTGCGGATCTGACCGCTGATGTCGCGCGCGAGCGTGGCCTCGCCGTCGATAGCGAAGGCTTCGAGGTGGCCATGGAGGCGGCACGCGAGAAGTCGCGCCAGGCCAGCCAGTTTGGCGGGGGCTTTGGCATCACCGCCGAGCAGTCTCAGGGCCTGGCGTCGACGCGCTTCCTGGGCTATCACTCATTGCAGGAAGCGGGCTGCCGGGTGCAGCGCATTCTGGTCGGCAACGAGGCGCGTGGCGCGCTGAACGCGGGCGAAGAAGCGGTGATCGTGCTGGATCAGACGCCGTTTTATGCCGAGTCGGGTGGCCAGGTCGGTGACACCGGTTGGCTGCTGGGCGAGCAGGGTCGCTTCCGGGTGCTGGATACCGTCAAGTTGGCCGGTGTCTATCACGGCCATCGTGGCGTGCTGGAGGAAGGTCGGTTGGCACTGGATGAGCCGGTGCAAGCCGGCGTGGATGCGGCCCGCCGTCAGGCCACGATCCTCAATCACTCGGCCACCCATCTGCTGCACGCGGCGCTGCGCGAGGAACTGGGTGAGCATGTGACGCAGAAGGGCTCGCTGGTGGCGCCGGACCGCTTGCGCTTCGACTTTTCCCACTTCCAGCCGGTCACGCCAGAGCAATTGGCGCGCATCGAGCGGCAGGTCAACCGGGCGATCCGCGCCAATGCCCAGGCCGAGGCGCAGGAGATGGCCTTCGATCAGGCCATCGAGGCCGGCGCCATGGCGCTGTTCGGCGAGAAATATGGCGACCGTGTGCGGGTGTTGAAGATGGGTGAGTTTTCCACCGAGTTGTGTGGTGGCACGCATGTATCGGCGCTGGGCGACATTGGCCTGTTCCGCATTACTGCTGAAACCGGCGTCGCGGCGGGCATTCGTCGCATCGAGGCCGTGACTGGCGAAGGTGCGCTGGAGTTTGTCGCTCGACGTGAGCAGGAACTGGCACGGACCGCGGGCATGGTCGGCAGCGGGCCGGATGCAGTGGCCGACAAGGTGGCGCAACTGCTGGAAAAGCTGCGTGGCACCGAGCGCGAACTGGAAAGCCTCAAGGCCAAGGCCGCCAGCGCCGCCAGCGGCGATCTGGCCAGCCGTGCGGTCGAGGTCAACGGTATTCGGGTGCTGGCCGAACGGCTGGAAGGGGTTGAGGCGCGGCAGCTGCGCGAGATGATCGATGCGCTGAAGTCGAAGCTGGGCGATTGCGCCGTGCTGCTGGCCGCTGCTCGCGATGGCAAGGTCAGCCTGGCGGCCGGTGTCGCCGGCAAGGGCTTGCAGTCGGTCAAGGCCGGCGATCTCTTGCAGCACGTGGCCAGGCAGATCAACGGGAAAGGCGGCGGGCGGCCGGACATGGCTCAGGGCGGCGGTGACGATCTGCCGCAGCTACCTGCCTTGCTGGCCGAAATGCCGGCCTGGGTGGCCGCGCAGGGCTGAGATGTGTTCCGCGTCGCTCAGTAGCGCTGCAGGATCCACTCCAGAACGAACTTGCTGCCGAAGAAGGCCAGCAGCAGCAACAGCATCCCGGCCAGCGTCCAGCGCACGGCGCGCTGGCCGCGCCAGCCATGCCGCCAACGACCCCACAGCAATGCACCGAAGGTCAGCCAGGCAGTGAAGGTCAGCACGGTCTTGTGAATCAGGTGCTGGGCGAACCAGTCCTCGATGAACAGCGCGCCGGTCAGGATGGTCAGGCTGAGCAGCACGAAACCGGCACCGATCAGCTGGAACAGCATCTGATCCATGCTCGACAACGGCGGAAAGAAGTCCGGTTCCCAGTCCAGGCGGCGACGCTTCAGGGCCAGGTCGGTCAGGGCCAGGAAGCCGGCCTGCAATGCCGCCAGGGACAACACGCTGTAGGCCGCCAGCGCCAGGCCCACATGCAGCTGGATCCGCCAGTCGCCGACCGAGGATGGTGCCGTCTGGTCGGGCCACAGCACGGGCACGACCAGCGCCAGTGCGGCGATCGGCAGGGCCGCAATCAGCAGAACCCGAACCCGTGAAAAGGGACTCCCCAGCACCACCAGCAGGGCCATCAGCCAGCCGACCAGGGACAGGGCGCGAACGAAGCCGAATCGCCATTCCTGATCACCCCAGAGCGTGGCCATCACGGCCGCGTGCAGCAACAGCGCCAGCCCAGCGAGCAGCAGTCCACCCCAAGGTACGCGGGTGGGTTGTCGTCGCATGGCGCCCACCGATGACCAGGCGGCCAGTCCGTAGGCAACCAGAGCGGGGATGGTGAGGCTGGCTGGCGACATCGGGAGATGATCGCATTTTTGTCCTGGGCGCGTGGCTGCCCGTGCTTCTCCCTGGTGGGAGCCGTTTCCCGAATCCGGGAAGCCGAAAGGGCCTGTCGGAGATCCGGCATTGCTGCGAGAGGCTGCCGCGCTGTCGCTGATCTGGCACGCGCTGTGCTCCAACGATGCGAACATCGGCTGTCCCGGAATACCATTGATGAAACTGACCGCCAATCGCTGCCTGCGCGGATTGCTGGCGTTGTCCCTGCCGTGGTTTGCGCTGTTGAGCAGCGGCTACGACCTTGGCCAGCTGGTTTTTGGGCTACGCGTCCTGTTCAGCGCCGTTCCGGCTGGGGAGGACACCCAGCGTACCCTGGCCTTTGCCGGAACGGCCGCGCTGACCGCCTTGCCAATGCAACTGGGCGCTGGATTGTGCCTGGTCGGCAGTGCGGCCCTGCTCGCCAATCGGCGCTGGTCGATCTGGCCCTTGCTGGCGGGTAGTCTGATCCTCTGCTGGCCGCTACTGGTCTGGATCGTGATCTTTGCGGTCTGGCGAGTGCTTGATGGACTGGGTTCGGCGTTGTTGCTGATGCAGATCCTGATCACGCTGGCGCTGATCATTGCCTTGCCGATACTCGGTTGGTTCGCCACCCGTCTTCGGTTGCTTCCACGGGCAGGCTGAGATGAGCCGGATGTGGCAGCTGTTCTGCACCGACGAGGATCCGGCCGATACGGGCAGTGGCTCGGCCTGGTCGGGGCAGGGCAGGGTGCGGATGCCCCTCGAACATTGGCAGGCCATTGTCGATCGAGTGACTGCGACCCAGGCGGACGATGGCCAATGGCTGGAACAGGTCAGCGTCCTGGATGGCAGGCAGCTGGATCTGGCGGCGTGCCATCGCTTGCTGCGGCTGCTGGACGTGTGGGCAGTGCACATCGAGTCCGGGCCGCCATTGATGGACTTGGCACCGACCGACGAGATCCCCGAGCCCATGCCGCCTGGCGAGCACGCCCGCATGTTGCGGGACGTGGCCCGGCTGCTGCGGCGGACTTTGGCTGCCGAGCAACGCTTCGACAGCTGGGTCGACTGAGGCGGCTATAATCGGCGGCTTGACCTCCGCAGGATCCCAGCGATGTTTCAGAACCTGACCCAGCGCCTGAGCTCGGCCATCGAGCGGATGCGCGGCCGCGCCCGCCTGAGCGAAGAACATGTGCGCGAGGGTCTGCGCGAGGTGCGCATCGCCCTGCTGGAAGCCGATGTGGCGCTGCCGGTGGTGCAGACCTTCATCGGCAAGGTGCGCGACCGCGCGCTGGGCCGCGAGGTCATGGAGAGCCTCAGCCCGGCGCAGACGCTGGTCAAGATCGTCCACGAGGAACTCGTCCGGCTGATGGGCGAGCAGAACGAGAGCCTGCAGCTGGCGCAGAGTGCGCCGGTGGTGATCCTGCTGGCCGGCTTGCAGGGTGCCGGCAAGACCACCACGGCGGCCAAGCTGGCCCGCTTCCTCGCCGAGCGCGCCAAGAAGCGCGTCGCCGTGGTGAGTTGCGACGTCTATCGCCCGGCCGCCATCGCCCAGCTGGAGACGCTGGCGGGGCAGGTCGGCGCGCAGTTCATCGCCTCCAGTGGCGACGAGGCGCCGGCGGCCATCGCCACTCGGGCGCTGGAGCAGGCGCGCAAGCAGCTGGCCGATGTGCTGATCGTCGACACCGCCGGCCGCTTGCACGTAGACGAAGCGATGATGGCCGAAGTGGCGGGCCTGCACGCGCAGCTGCAGCCGGCAGAAACGCTGTTCGTGGTCGACAGCATGACCGGTCAGGATGCGGCCAACTCGGCCAAGGCCTTCGCCGAGGCGCTGCCCTTGACTGGCGTCATCCTGACCAAGACCGATGGCGACGCCCGCGGCGGCGCCGCACTGAGCGTGCGCGAGATCACCGGCAAGCCGATCAAGTTCCTCGGTGCCGGCGAGAAGACTGATGCGCTGGAACCATTCCATCCGGACCGCGTGGCCTCGCGCATTCTCGGCATGGGCGATGTGCTGAGCCTGATCGAGGATGTCACGCGCAAGGTCGATCAGGACAAGATGCAGAAGCTAGCGAACAAGGTCGTCGCCGGCAAGGGCTTCGATTTCAATGATTTCCGCGAGCATCTGAAACAGATGCAGTCGATGGGCGGGTTGACCGGCCTGCTCGACAAACTGCCTGGCATGGCCAAGATCCCGCAGGAAATGAAGGATCGGGTCAATGACGGTCACGTGGTGCGGATGGTCGCCATCATCGATTCGATGACGCCGAAGGAGCGCCGCTTCCCGGCCACCATCAATGGTTCGCGTCGCGCGCGCATTGCCCGCGGTTCGGGGACCAAGCCAGCGGACGTGAACCAGCTGATGAAGCAGTTTCAGCAGATGGAAAAGATGATGAAGAAGCTCAAGGGCGGCGGCATCAAGGGCATGTTGAAGGGTCTGCAACGACGCATGCCCGGTATGGGTGGTGGTTTGCCACCGGGCGGGATGCCGCGCTTTTGATCACTCCCTGACGGGTCCGCCGCAACCGGCTTGACCGCTTGCGAGCATGTGGGCCTGCAAGAACGCCTCGATCTGGGGAAACGCGCGCAGGGGTTCTTCGTGCCCCCCCGGCATGGCCAGATGTTCGTGCGCGTGGGCAAATCCGCTGGCCTGCAGACGCTGCATGATCCGATCGGCCATGTCGCGCGATGGCCACATTTCATCGTTGACGGCTGACACCAGCAGAATCGGTCCGTTGATCCGCTCCACTGCGATCGCGGCCAAGGCCATGGCCGTCTCGTCAGCCGTCAGTTTGCGCATGGCGCCGCCAATGTCGCCGACGATCAGATTCAGCGTGGCCGACCAGCTCATCGGCACGAAGGGCAAGGGTTCGCCCTCGAAGGCATAGCCCGAAGTGATCATCGCGTCCGTGAGGCTCACAAAGACCGCGCTGGCGGGCGTCAGCGCAATCACGGCGTCGATTTCCGGATAGTGGCTACCGAGCAACAAGGCCAGTTCGCTACCGCGCGAGCCACCGATCACGCCGATGCAGTGGCCGTTGATGCGGGAATCGCTGGCGGCATCGGCAATGGCGGCATGAACCCCTTCGACCGCAATGCGATCCAGATGTTGCGGCGTGTTGGGCAGGCCGAAATAGCCAATGGCTAACAGCGCAAAGCCTTGATCCAGGAAACGCTGGCGCTGAGCCTGCCAGCGACGACTGGCCCAGGCATTGCCGCCTTCGGCACCACCGAGCAGGACCAGCAGCGGTCGAGGGCTTTCGCCTTCTTGGTCTGGCAGGAACAGCTGGGCGTCGACCTCACCGTAGCGCGGTGGCAGATGCTCGGTGTCGAATCGGAGCACGATCCACGCGGCGTAGGCCGCCAGGATCGCCATCAAGGTGGTGGCGGTCAGCAGCAAGCGCAGGGGCCAGCGCCACCAGGGACGAACGTTGCGACCGCTCATGTTGGTGGTTCCCATTCAAAAACCTCCAGCAGGGATGCCTGCAATGCGCGGGATATGCGAAAGCCCAGTTCCAGCGATGGGGCATAGCGATTGGCTTCCAGCGCGATGATGGTCTGGCGGGTGACGCCGCAGGCGTCAGCCAGGGCTTGCTGAGTCATCTCGCCGCGCTCGAAGCGAAAGCGACGGATGTGGTTGCGGATGGAATGACTCGCCATCAGGACGGATCCAGGCCACGGCGGTCCTGCCAGTAGCGGTAGGCGGCATGGGCGTATTCGACGCCGGCGCCGACCAGCAAACTGCTGAGAATCAGCTGTGCCAGCCACGGATAGCTCAGCTGGGTCAGTCTGTCGGTGTCGGAGAACCCCAGCAGCAGGGCCAGGCTGACCAGGCAGAGCGTGGTGGCCAGACGACCCCATCCGCTGGCCTGACGCGCAATCAACAGGTCGCGTTCGTCCTCATGAGCATGACCGGCCCAACGCTGCTGCAACAGATAGGACACGATGGCCCAGGCCGCGAACAGCAGTCCGATCTGGCGTCCGGCCTGGGCAGCGTCCGGATTGCGGTGAATGGGTTCGGGGATGGCGAAAGCGCCCGCATTCAACCCAAGCATGACCAGGCAAGCGATGCAGAAAGCCAGTCCTAGCCAGGCTTGCCACTCCTGCGGCGCAATCTGCAACTCGGCCTCGCTGCGTGGAATCCGAGAGATGGCGTCCACGCTGAACCAGACTGCCGCCACGAACAGGGAAGCGCCCAGCAGGTCCAGTGGCAGCGGCAGCCCCTCAGTCCACTGGCGGTAGCTGTTGCCCAGGAACAGCACCAGGCCAACGCCGGCCAGGACCAGACAGAGGATCAGCTGATTGCGCGGTGAAAGGCTCGGCACGATGTCATGTCTCCCAGACAAAATGTACGGTAAACATTACATTGCTTTGGGCGAGGAATGTCAAATGAACTTGACATGGTCGAGTGGTGAACGCGTCCCTTCGGGATGACGCGCGATTGCTGCGCGCCGCGACGGTGCAAAGGGCCTAGTCCTCGAAGCTGCCCGAAAAGGACCGGCCACACCGCCCACACTCGGCACAGAACTGTCCGCGCGCATCCCCGCTGGTCAGGTTGACGCCCCATTCGGACGACCGCACCACCACATCCTCGGCGCTGCCGCAGTTGGGACAGGCGAAATCGAAAAGGTGGCCCTGGACATGTTCGACCGCCGCGATGCCATCGCCGCGGTAGGCGAGGTAAGCCGGATGCGGCGCCACGAAACCGGGCGGATATCTGACCAGTTCCCGCGCCTGTGCGAAGCACTCACCAACCCAGTAGGGGGATGAGGCTTGCGACAATGCTTGCTCGAGATAGGCCCGAACATGGTCGGGTATGTCGTCCGACTCGAACGGAGCATCAGCCGCGCAACCCGCAAGAATGGCCGCTTCTGCCGCGTGTTGCCATCTGGCCAGCGCTTCCTTGATGTGACGGCCGGGTGCGTCAGTCGCCATGCATTCGCGCCGATGTTCTCGTCACCATCTGGCTGATTTTATTGAGAACCATGGTGATGCCGCGGATCAGTCTTGCAGAGGATACACGGAGAATTCAGACACCCAACTGCGCCTAGCGCCGCAGATGAAGGCGCATTGCCTGATGGAGGTATTCATGCCAGCTTGGTGGCAATCAGGCTGGGTTGGTTCAGATGCGAAGGATCGGTGAATGGCTGTTGTTTGCCGTGGCCACGCCCGCGCTGGCGGGCACCTGGAGCTCGGACGTACCGCTGCGGGTGGCAGATCCTGGCACGCCCACCGCATCCGTGCTGAGCGTGTCGGCGGATTTGCAGGGCGGCCACCGAGCCGTGGTCGAGCTTTCCGATGGCCGCGTGGAGTTGCTGCATTTCGACGCAGATCAGCAGTTGCTGTCGGCGAGCCTGCGTCTGGCCGGCAACGTGGCCGGGCCGTACCCACGTTCGACCGTGATCGAACTGGAGAACGGCGCCGTCTATGCGCTGGACGATACCCTCGTCCAGGCACGCCTAGACGTGGACGGCCAAGTCGCCTGGGCCCGGCAACATCCGTTCAATCGGTGCTTGTGGGCACACGGCGCGCCGAACTCGGTCTTGTGGTCAATCTGTCGAGACCGAAATGACGACTACGCCTTGATGCGCACTGATGACGTGGGCAGGGCAGATATTCGATATGAGCTGCCCATTGGCCGGATGACCAGCCTGTACCCGGCCGCCGATCACGGCGCCTTCTATGCCGACTACCTTGGATCAGGGGCGATCGGACGCCTTGAAGCCGATGGCTCCTGGCGTTGGTATTTTTCGCCGACGACACTCGAGGATGTGTTCGTCGAGGGCATGCACGAACTGGAGAACGGACATGTCCTGTTGGTCGGTCGCTTCTGGAACGCGCCCCGGCTTCGCCTGATGGAGCGTGATCTGGGGGGCATGCTGGTCGATTTCACGGATGTGGATCTCGACTTTGCCCCTCGCGAGATCCTGCTATCGCGCCGCGAAGTCGATGGCAGTCTGCTCCTGTTGTTCGACCGCGCTGCGCAAGGCGCCGACCTGCTGATGCAGATCAAGGCAGATGGCGGTGTGGGCTGGCAGTTTGCGCTGCCCGACGAGGCCGAGGTGTACCACACCGAACTGGGGCGCTATGCGTTGCTGCGCACCGCGGATCTGGAAACCCGATTCATCACGTCTCGCTTCCGCTTCGTCGACGGAGAGAGCCATTTGGAGCATCGCTTCATGGCCATTGACGCCGCTGGACAACTGCGGGTCGATGCGCCGCTTGGCGACGACGATGAGTTCAAGGACTTCGAGCCGAGGCCAACGCACGGCGATTTTCTCAGCGCGGGACGCTATGCCCGCATCGATGGCAATGGTCTGGTCGGCGATCTGCTGTTGCCGCCGCGCTACAGCGGTCAGGAGCAACCCAAGGTGCTGGCCGTGCACAGCGAAGGTGACGAGCGGCTCGTGGTGGTGGATACCGCTGCCAATCGCCAGCTGCAGGCCTGGACGCGCGCGGGACAGTTGCGGTGGACAGCGACCCTGCGGCGAGACTTCGCCCTGTTCGGAGAGTCCGATGCCCGCGACGCTCATCTGCTGGTGGCCGAACAGGCGGCCTGCTTCTCGGCATTGAGTTTCGACGGCGATGGCAACTTCACCAGTCCTCCGGTCGAGTGCTTTGACCGCCTGACGGGCGCGGCTCTGGCCAGCTTTCCCTTCGAGCCCGTCTTCGGGACTTATCGCGTTCCCCTGCTGCTGCATGACGGGGTGGTGGTCAGCCAGCACGAGTCCGAATCCGGCGTCATCGTCCGCTTTCGTTCGGCTCAGGATGGTTCGGAACTTCGGCCCAGTCGGCCTCTGCTGGGTGTGCAACTGGGCGGGGAGCCGGGCGGCGTCGGCACGTACTTCATGGCCGAAGGTGGCATCGAGGTCCATTGGTTCGACGGTCGCCAGCCAGACAGCCTGTTCTTCCCTTACGGCAATCTGATCGAATTTCCGACGGCGCTGTCGGCCGAAGGGGTGATCATCGGGGCGAACTGGTATCCCCGTGATGGCAGCAACGCCACGCCGATTCCGGCAGAGGTGGGCTCCATCGTCCAGGCCAATGTGGATGATTTCCCACTGATCCTCTACGGCATACGGCCGGATGGTCAGCACGCCCTGTCGGCTCTCGATGCTGCAACGGGCGCCATCGTCTGGTCACGTGTCATTGCCGCTTACCAGGGCATGTTGCACGTCCGCTTGGCGAAAGGGCCGGGTGATGTCCATTTCATCGGCGAGTTCGGTCACGACCTGGACATCGACCTGGACCTGATTGCCTATGAGCGGGCGACTGGGCGCGAGTTGGGTCGTCACAGTATCGAATGTGAGGGCCCACCCTGCCAGTTGCTGCTGGATGGCCGGGTGACCAGTCCGAGTGGCCTGGACCTGCTGCTGTTGCGTCAGCAAACCGATGCTACGACTGCGTTGCGGGCCGTCCATCTGCCGCCGCTGGGTGAGGGCGCCACCGTCGATCAGCCGGCGGTTGCCGGACTCTGGTATCACCCAGGGCTGCAGGGTCAGGGATTCGTGCTGACCTATGTCGAGGATACGCATACGCTTTTTGCGCCCTGGTTCACCTACGACGACTATGGGGTGAATGGCGATGAATCCGATATGCGCTGGTACTCACTGCAAGGGCAAGCGGAAGCGGGTGCTGCGTTCGCGCGTCTGGACATCCTGCAGAACCGCAATGGCCACTTCAACGAGCCGCCGGCCACCGCAGCCGAGGTCATTGGTGAGGCGATACTGCGGCTGGACGAGTCTTGTGATCGTGCCACGCTGTATTTTCGCTATGACCCTGAGGTGTCCGCCGGGCAACCGGACCAGATTCCCTTGGTTCGACTCGGCCAGCGGACGCGCCCTTGCGACATGCCGGACGGTCAGGTCGCCCCGCCCGCACTGGCTGCCGCTGACAACGCCGGTTTCAGTATCCGCCAATCGGGCGCCTGGTTCGATTCGAATACCTCGGGTCAAGGCCTGATGTTGGAGGTGGTGCCCGCCAGTGGTTCGCAGGACGGGCTGTTGTTTGGGGCCTGGTTCACTTACGACCGACCGGAACTGGCGAACGACTTTGCTGCCCAGGACTGGTTCATCCTGCAGGGTGATCTGGCTGGTGCCGCGGCAGGGCGAGTGCGCCTGCCGATCTATCGCAGCATTGGTGGGGAAGGCTTGCGTCGACCGACGGCCAATCTCTTTGTGGTGGGCGAAGCCGAGTTGCAGTTCAATGATTGCAGCGAATTGCAGGTGAGCTATGCGTTCGCCGAGGATCCGCACGCGGGTGTGCATGCAGGGCTCCAGGGTGAACTGGAACTGGAGCGCATTGGGGGCTGCGAGCTGCCCTGAGTCCCATCGCAAGATGAGCGCCGCGCGCCGCAGTGCCCGCTATCGATACCGCTGGTGGCACGCCTCGCAGGCGCGATCGGCGGCTTCCAGTTGTTGGCGCAAGCCGGCGCAGGACGGGCTGGCGGCGGCATCCTGCAGGACCTGGTTGAGGTCCTTCTGCAGTTCGACGAAGGTGGCGTCACCTTCGGCATGGAAGGCGGCCGTGGTGTCGCGGCTGAGGGCGGCCAGTCGGCTGGTGCGAACCTGAGTCTCGCCGAGCGCGCAGTCATCGCCGGCGGCGCTGTCCTGCAGACCGTCCAGTTCGTGCTCCATCACGGCCATCAGGCCCCGAGGGTAGGCGTTCCGGTAGCGCTGGCTGTTGGCGATGGGCAAGGCGATCATCGCGCCCACCACCAGACCGATCAGCAGACCAATCAGCACGCCAGTGGACTGGCTGCCAGCCTTAGACGACATCGCGCTTGTCCGCCACGACATGGCCCACGGTCAGGCCCTGCACCAGGATCGAGAACACCACCACGCAATAGGTCACGGTGATCAGCAGGTCGCGTTCGGGCCCCGGCGGCAAGGAAAGCGCAAGCGCCACCGAGATACCGCCGCGCAAGCCGCCCCAGACCATCAGGCGAACCGTCTTGGGCGGGAACTGTTGCCGCAGGCCAAACAGCTTGACCGGCGGCACAACACTGGCGATTCGGCCCAGCAGCACGATGGGAATGGCCAGCAGGCCAGCCAGCAGATAGTTGACGTCGGCGGTGACCAGCAGCAGTTCCACGCCGATCAGCACGAACAACAGGGCGTTGAGGATCTCGTCGATCAGCTCCCAGAAGGTGTCGACATGTTCACGCGTGGTCTCGCTCATTGACTGGTAGCGGCCCTGATTGCCGATCAGCAGGCCGGCCACGACGATGGCGATGGGACCGGAGAGGTGCAGGGCCGCGGCGCCAGCGTAGCCGCCCATGGCCACGGCCAGCGTCAGCAGTACCTCGACCTGGTAGTTGTCGACCCGGGCCAGCATGTAGTTGGCTACCCAACCCAGCGCAAAACCGAAAATGGCTCCGCCGATGGCCTCGGTGGCGAACAGCAGGGCGGCATTGCTGGCGCTGAGTTCGGCGCGGCCGGTGAGCACGCCCAGCAGCAGCAGGAAGACCACCACGCCGACGCCATCATTGAACAGCGATTCGCCGGTGACCTTGACCTCCAGCCGCTTGTCGACGCCGACCTTGCGCAGGATCGCCAGCACGGCGATGGGGTCGGTCGGCGAGATCAGTGCGCCGAACAGAAAGGCGATCAACCAGGGGATGTCGATGCCGATCCAGCCGAACACCAGCTTGGTCAGCACACCAACAACGATCGTCGAGATGACGACACCCACGGTGGCCATCGTGCCGACCAGCCAGCGCACGTGGGCCAGATCGCTCAGCTTGACGTGCAGGGCACCGGCGAACAGCAGGAAGCTCAGCATGCCCTGCATCAGCACCGTGTTGAAGTCGACCGTGGCCAGCGCCTGTTCCAGTCGCTCGGCGATGGCGACGTCGAGCCAGTCCAGCGCAATCAGCAGCAAGGACATGGTCATGCCCATGACCATCACGCCGATCGTCGTGGGCAGCTTCAGGAAGCGGTGATTGAACCAGGAGAACAGGGCGGTAAGGCTGATCAGCAGCGCCAGCAGATCGAGAATGGCCATTCAGGGTCGAATTCGCGGGGAAGTCGAAAGAATACCTGACTGTCAATGCTTGAAACCCGCAGCTAAGGGGCGCTATTCATACGCTCTGGCGGTGGCCGGAACGCTGGCTGACCGACAGTGATCCGAAGGACGGTTGGCGCGGGATTGCGCCGACGTGGGGAAAAGGAGCTCTGGGGATGTCATTGTGGCGCCGGGTCGGCCTTGTGCCCTGGCTGGTTGCGACCTTCGTGCTGGTGCTGGCGGGTGTGCTGGCTGCGCACCTGTGGTTCGGCAGCCGAGTCGAGCGCAACGATGAGCTGACACAGCTGATTGCGCGCGAACAACTGGCCGCTCAGCGCCTGGGTCATTCGCTGCTGGAGATGCAGCAGGCCACCGATCGGGCTGGCTACGAGCAAGCGCAGCGTCGCCTGCAGCAGGATCTGCAGGACATCGAACGCAGCTTGCAGGCGTTGCAGGGTGGCGGTGAGGTCATGCTGACGCCGTCGCGCCCCATTCACCTGGACCCCAGCGACCTGAGTGAGGCTGCCCAGGGTGCGCTGGCGGGCCTGGCGGGCCTGTGGGCACCAATGCGGGATGAACTCGCCGCGGTGGTCAACAAGGGCGCCGGTGCCTTCCTCGATCGTGCATCCCTGGTTGACGTGCGCGCCCGCCTGTCGCCTGCCGAGACAGATCTGCTGGGAGGCTTCGCTCGACTGCAGGAACTGATTCTGGTCGACAGCTATTCGGCCACCTCGACGCTGCGCCAGATTCAGGCGGTCGGTGCTGGCTTGTGCGTGGCCTTGTTTGCCTGGCTGATCTGGAACCTGACCCAGCAGCAGCGCGAACTGGCACAACAGGAACGGCGCTTGCAGGATCTGCTGGGTACCGTGCCGGTGGGCATGTTTCTGCTCGATCGGGATCTGCGCGTCGGCGAGCACTACTCCGCGCGCCTGGAAGCGATCCTGCAGCGGCAGGAACTCGAAGGTCGCAACCTGACCCAGCTGCTCGATGGGCTGGTCAGTGACGACACGCTGGAGACCACGCGCGAGTTCTTGTCACTGCTGTTCAGTGAGCGGGTCAACGAGAATCTGGTCGGATCGCTCAATCCGCTCGATCAGGTGGAAGTGCATCTGCCGGGTGAGTCCGGCGGCCTGCGGCGGCGCTATCTGGCCTTTGAGTTCCGCCGCGTCCGCGATGCGGCGGGACGGGTGGCGCATCTGGCCGTGAGTGTCAGCGACATCAGCGAGCGGGTCGTTCTGCAGCAGGAGCTTGATCGCCAGCGCGGCGAAAGTGACATGCACGGCGAGCAGCTGATCGAGGTGGTGCTGCAACTGCTGCACAACGACGCCGAGTTGCTGTCCAACCGTGTCGGTCATTGGCGCACGCTGCTGAAGGAAGCCAACCAGAATCTGAAGCAATCCACCCGCAGTTCACTGGAGCTCAAGCGGCTGGTCGATCGCGTCTACCGGCCGGTGCATCTGATCAAGGGCGAGGCGGCCGCGCTGCAACTCAGCTTCATCGTCTCCCGAGCCCGAGCAGCGGAAGAAGATCTGGGGACGCTGCGCGAGCGCGAGGGTCTGGAGGGCAATGACTTCCTGCCGGTCACGGTGCGCATTGAGGAGCTGTTCTCGCAGCTCGATCTGCTCGAGCGCATGCTGACCCAGCTGCATCGCCTGCGTTCCGGACCGGCTGCGCCAGCGCCGAAGAAGCCGGTCGCCAAGCCAGCCGGTTATGTGGAGCAACTGGTCACTGGGCTGTCGAGCAAGCTCAATCGGCCGGCACGCGTGCAGATCGACGGTGAGTCGGTGGAGGCACTGGATGATCCGCGCAAGACATTGATTCAGGACCTGATCGGTCAGCTGGTACGTAACTCGCTGGCGCACGGCATTGAGGCGGGTGATGAACGCACGGCGCTGGGCAAGCCGCCGGTGGGCGAGATCCGCTATGGCATTCGCCGACTCGACGATGGCAGCCTGGAACTGAGTTATCGCGATGATGGCCGCGGTGTCGACCTGGAGAAGCTGCGTGCCCGGTTGGTTCAATTGGGCAAGATGGATCAGCCGACAGCGGCAAAACTGCAGCCGCGGCAGCTGATGGCGCTGATTTTCCAGCCGGGCTTCACCACGGCCGAGCAGAAGGGCGATCATGCGGGTCGCGGCGTGGGGCTGGATATCGTTGCCGAGACGGTCAAGCGACTCGGTGGTCGCATCGGGGTGCAGTCCACGCCGGGTCAGACCACGCAGTTCCGCATACGACTGCCGGCGCGGGAGCCACGTTGATGAAGTTGCTGGTGGTCGACGATTCGCAGTTCATCCGCAATCGCATCATGCGGATGGTGGCGGTGCATCGCATCGATCAGATCATCACCGCCGGCAATGGTCTGGAAGCGCTCAAGCAGTTCCAGAAGGAAGAGCCGGACCTGGTGACGATGGACATCACGATGCCGGGTCTGGACGGCATTGCCTGCACCAGCGCGATGGTGCGACTCAATCCGAAGGTGCTGATCCTGGTGGTGTCGGCAGTCGCCGACAAGGCCACCGCGATCCGGGCGTTGAAGCAGGGGGCCAACGGCTTTCTGCTGAAACCCTTCACCGACGAAGAACTCAATGCATCATTGACCGAACTGCTCAGGGGGGCGGGTCATGGATGAGGGTGATATTCAGGTTCTGATCGACGGCACGGTGCACTACTTCCACCGCTCGCTCGATCGCACCGCCGAGGTGGGCACGCCGTATCTGCTGGAGGACCGGCAGCGGATCATTTCCGACTACACCGGTGTGATCGGGATCACTGGCGTACGTCGTGGCTGCGTGTACTTCACCGCGCCGAGCGCGATGCTGCGACACATCCTGATGACGCATGGTGAGACCCGGGTCGACAGTGAATTCATGGCCGATGTCGTGGGCGAAGTGGCCAACACGATCTCCGGCAACGCCCGACGGGTCTTCGGTGAGGAGTTCGTCATCTCGGTACCGACCGTCTACAGCGGCACGCCGGACTTCAGCAAGATGAGTCTGGCCGAGCGCAGTTTCGTCATCCCGATCCACTGGCGGCAATATCACGCCGCGCTGGTGGTGAGCATCAGCTGAGATCGGGCTGAGGGGCAGGGTAGAGAACGGCGGGAGATCCCAACGCTGGACCTCCAACCCTGACCTCTAGGCGCATCGCGGCGACGCCATGGAATTCCCTTCGAGCAGTCAAGTTGTCGAGCCCCGCTTCGCGGGCCTGGATCGGCTCTACGGCGCCGGCAGCGTGCACCGGCTGGGCCAGTGCTCGGTGCTGGTGGTGGGGCTCGGCGGTGTGGGGTCCTGGGTGGCCGAGGCGCTGGCTCGCAGCGCGGTCGGGCGGATCGGCTTGCTGGACGGTGATGAGCTTTGCCTGACCAACACCAATCGGCAATTGCCGGCGCTGAACGGTCAGTACGGCCGGGCCAAGGTCGAGGCGATGGCCGAGCGACTCCAGGCCATCAACCCCGAAGCGAGCGTTGAAGCAGAGCAGCGCTTTCTGACCAGCGGCTCGCTGGAAGGGCAATTCGGCCGCGACTGGGATGTGATCATCGATGCCGCCGACAGCTTTCGGGTCAAGGTCGAGGGTGTGGCCTGGTGTCGTCGACGCAAGCAACCGCTGATCGTCGTCGGATCTGCCGGTGGTCGCACTGATCCCACGCTGGTGCGATCGCGAGACCTGTCCCGCACCGAGCACGACGCACTACTGGCGTTGGTGCGCAAGAAGCTGCGCGCCGAGTTTGGCTTTCCCCGCAACCGAGATCGCTACTTCGGGATCACGGCCGTGTACTCGCTGGAGAATGTGCGCTATCCGCAGGCGGATGGCACCGTGTGTGGGCTGCGGCCCGAGCCGGGTGCAGCCGGCAAGCTGGGCTGCGATGTGGGGCTTGGCGCGGCAATGATGGTGACGGCGACCTTTGGGATGGTGGCGGCGCAGCTGGCGGTGGAGCGGCTGCTCCTGCGAGCCAGCGCCAAATGACATCGACGGCTCGACTCCGACCTGCGGGGGAGGTGAGTTCCTCGCTGCGCCGTCAGTATCGGTTGGCCGGCAAATGCCGGTGGCGCGAGGAATCATCGGTTCACCCCTGGAAACGTGATCAGCATCACATCGGGCGCCGATTCTTGGGGGCTTCGCGGCCGTTCTCCAGCGAATACATCTGTGGCGAGTCGCTGCAGATGTGATTAACCGTGACTGCTTGGTTGCAGTTGAAACTCTGCCGTATTAGGGTTCCGGTCTTCGGTCCCGTCGTGCGGGCGGGGCCCCGGCTGGAGCACTCCTTGCTGATGTCGTTGCGCCTCGATCGCCGCTACGGCGGGCTTCGTTCTGCCAACTTTCTGACTCGGCCCGCAATGCTGCTTGCGTGGGTCTGTCTTCTCGCCGCTGCTGTTGTCGAAGCGGGCCCCATACATCCGCCCTTGCAGACGCTGCGCAACGGCCACTACACCCTGGTCAGCGCAGAGGTGGATCACTACGACGCTGAGCAGCGCGAATTGACGCTGAAGAAGGTCGTCAAGTTGCGAGGGCCAGTCAACGTGGCCGAGTCCATTCAGGTCGAGGTGCCTGCAAACGCCGCCGCTGCGATGGCTGCTGGGCAACGTTGGCTGCTGGTCTACAGCGATGTTCGCCGTGATTCGCGCGAGGCTCGCCGCAATGTCCGGACGGACCGCAGGTTTATCGTGCACACGGACGGCGCCGATCCAGCCATCTTTCGAGACACCGATGAGATGAGGGCCTTGCTGGCCGATGACCATCGGACCGTTGAGCAGAGCGAGGATTACCCCAAGGTCATTCGCGCAGGCCTGCGTTCGGAGGACCCAAAACTGGTTGACCTGTGGCTGGCCGAGTATGTGTACCGTCCGGGTACCTTTCAGGCCCCATCAGCGGTTGATCAACAGCGCTTTGGCGCGATCGTTGCCGATGCGAACCAACTGCCTGCAGCGCGAGCGCGCGTACTTCTTGCAGCAATCGATCGGGGGCCGGCGTGGCTTGCCAGCTGGGTTGCGGATGCTGCTGGAAACGTTCTGGAGGCGATGTCACCTGCTGATGTGGTGCAGCATCCGGAGCAGCGCCAACTCATCTATGCAGCTTTGGTCGTGGCCGAGCGTCTGCCTCGGATGGCGCATAGGAAGGTGTTGATCAAGTGGTTGGGGGGCGATGATGGCATTGCAGAGTCAGCCATTGACGCGTTGGCGGCCCTGGGCGCGGATGTCGAGCGGGATGCCCTGGTGGCTGCGCTTGAGGCTGAAGAGGCACCCGCACCGACCTTGTTGATGATTCGTCGTCGTTTGGCCCTGTTGCAGAACTGAGTCAACGACGATTCCTGCAGTAAACCTGTGGCTTCTGGCTTTGGGAGAGCCTTACATGAAGAGTAGTGCGTACAAGCGATGGCTGTTCGCAGCCGCCTGCCTGCCGGTAGTCGGCCACGCTGGAACAGTGGCAACACCCACCGTGCCCGCAACCACGACCATTGGGCGCGAGGTTCAGCGCGATGTCTCGCCACCACTGCGGGATCTCATCAGCCAGGTCCAGGACCCCAATTCGCTCAACCCGACTGAGTACGTGGTTCCCAACGTCATTCTCGACGTGGATGACCTGTTCATCGGTCTGCAGGGGGCGGAACGTGGTTTCCAGAATGTGCAGCGGTTCCCGTCTGGATCGCCGACGCCGGCCGTCGGTGTGGCCGTCAACGGCATGCGCATCGGGCTGGGTGGCGGCGGTGTGCCGCCGGACACCACCGGTGATGTGGGTCCGAATCACTTTTTCCAGTGGGTCAATACCAGCTGGGCGCTGTTTGACAAGAACACTGGTGCCATCGTCGACATCCCGGGCGACCCCGACGACGTCGTGCCCGGCAACTCCTTCTTTGCAGGTTTTGGTGGACTCTGCCAAACCACCAATCGGGGTGACCCGCTGGTGCTGTGGGACGGCCACGCTCGTCGTTGGGTGGTAAGCCAGTTCGCTTTCACCAGCACCAGCGCGCCGCCGTTCCTGCAGTGCGTGGCGGTGTCAACCAGCGAGGACCCGTTGGGTAGCTACAACCGCTACGCCTTCCAGTATCCGAGCTTCAACGACTACGGCAAGATGGCTGTCTGGGTCACCGAAGATGGTGGTCAGGACGCATATGTCTTTACGCAGCACGAGTTTGGTGCCGCGTTCGAGGGCGCTTCCTTCTCCGTGATGGAACGCGATCAGATGCTGGCCGGTGGGTCGGCGCAGTTCGTCCGTGTCGCCGGCCTGGATGCCTTCGGTGTGTTGCCGTTCCACCTCGAAGGCGACGTGGCCATGCCGCCCGGGGCTTGCCCGATGTTCGCCCATTTTATTGGCGACGGCAGTGGCTACCGAATCTGGGACTTCTGCGTTGACTGGGCCGCAGGCACCACGAACTTCACAGACAATCCGACGATCTTGGCGTCAGATCCTTACGTGGTGGGTCTGAACGGCATTGGTCAGGTCGATTCCACCACGCGACTGGATGATTTCGGCGGTAACTCCATGTACGTCGCGGCGGTCCGGGCGTTTGGCTCAACCGGGCCCCAGGAAGCCTACGGCGTCATCAATCATTCGGTGAATGTCGGCAACTTCCAGGCCGGCCTGCGCTGGGTGCAATTTGGTTTCCGTACACCACTGTCGGCGCCCAGCGGCGACAGCCTGTTTGCCTCTGGCTTCGAAGATGGCGAGGTCAACGCGGTTGATCCGGTGACCACACAGAAGCGGATTGTCGATCAGGGCACCTACGCACCGGATGCCGACAGCCGCTGGATGGGTGGTATCAACATCGACAGGCAGGGCAATATCGCCGTGGGCTACAACGTGGCGAGTGAGGCGTTGAACCCGCAAGTCCGAATCGCTGCGCGACTGCGCACGGATCCCGCTGGCATCCTGCGCGATGAGACCCAGTGTTCGCCGACCACCACGGGTGCCCAGACGGGACTGTTCAGTGGCCGCGCTCGTTGGGGCGACTACGCCACAATGGGTGTGGACCCGAACGACGAGTGCACCTTCTGGTTCACCACCGAGTACTACGTGACCACGTCGAATTCCTCGTGGAACACCCGTATCTGCTCGCTGACCCTGCCGGGTTGCGGTGACGATGACTTCCTGCTGGAAGTGACGCCAGGCGACGGCGTATCGGTTTGCGCCATTGATGGTGACGCGCAGGTTAGTGTTCGCGCCGGTGAGTTCGGCACGATCGGCTCGAATATCGCCTTGAGTGCTGGCACCTTGCCGGGTGGTTTGACCCTCAGCTTCACGCCGAGCAGCATCGCTGCGGGCGAGTCCTCGATGGTGGATCTGGTGGGCTCGGCTTCCCTGGCCGATGGCGCCTACAACGTGCAGATCGTGGGTACCGCGGGTCCGCTGAACCGCTCGGTCAACTTCCCGTTGAACGTCTCCACCGCAACCAGCCCAGCCCCAGCGCTGCAGGCGCCGGGCGATGCCGCGACTGGCGTCGTGCCACGCCCGACCTACAGCTGGAACGCGGCTAGTGGCGCGGTCGAATATCTGATTGAGGTGGCGACCGACAATGGCTTCACCAACATCATCGACAGCGCCACAGTGACCGGCACGAGCTATGAATCGGGTGTGTTGCTCCTGTCCAATACCGAGTATTTCTGGCGGGTGACGCCGAACAACTTCTGTGGCATGGGGGCGACCTCCACCGCGTTCAGCTTCACGACCGGTCTGCCGGGCACGTGTCCGGCCGGATCCAGCCCGGTGACCGTGTTCGAGGATGATTTCCAGAGCGGCACCAACGGATGGACCACCAATGCGCCGGTGGGTCCGAGCAACTGGACCCAGGTCACGCCGCCGGCCGCGACCAACCTGACCACCACGGTTTGGATGGCCACCAATCCGCCAAGCCCGGATGCCAACAACAGCTCCGATCAGCGGCTGGTGTCGCCGAGCATCGTGTTGCCTGACAACGGCGCCGGGACCACCAATCTGTTCCTGCGCTACGACGCGTTCCACAGCTTCGAGCAGGATGGGCCGACTGGTTGCTGGGACGGTGGTCAGTTGGAGATCAGTACCGATGGCGGCGCGAACTGGACGCAGATTCTGGACAGTTCGCTGTTCACCGATCCGTACACGGGTCTGATCACCGTCAATGCCCAGAACCCGAACTCGGGTACGCCGGGCTGGTGCGCGCCGGTGGGCAACACCTCGGTGCAGTCGATCGTCGATTTGAACGGCTTCCGTGGCGACACGGTGCAGTTGCGCTATCGGGTTGTTACCGATGGCAACACGGCCGGTCCGGCGCCGAATGGCTTCTTCATCGACAACGTCGAAGTGATCGAGTGCCAGGACTGAGTATCCGCCTCTGACTCCGTCGCCGCACGCGGCGGCGGAGCAGAAGGACAGGCATAATGTGCGGGGCGGCCACACGGCCGCCCCTTTTTTTCGCCGGTTGTTCCGGTATCGGAGTTCGATTGTGGAGTTGGCGACGTCCCTGAAGGAGCAACTCGGTGCGCTGGTCGATCCCCTGGCGGGCCTGACGCTGGCGGAGCAATCCGCCGTCTCGGCCGTGGCCGTCGAGCAGGGCCGTGCCGTCATCGAACTGCGACTGGGTTATCCGCTCGGTCGTGGTGCGGTTGCACTGTCTGAGCAGGTGCGACAGGCCGCGTTGGCCGTGGACGGCGTCGATCAGGTGGCCGTCGACGCGCAGTGGCGGGTCCGAGCACACAAGGTGCAGAACGGTCTGCAGCCGTTGCCGGGTGTGAAGAACATCATCGCCGTGGCCTCGGGCAAGGGTGGGGTGGGCAAGTCCACTACTTCGGTCAATCTGGCCCTGGCGCTGCGCGCGGCTGGGGCGCACGTGGGTGTTCTGGATGCGGACATCTATGGCCCGAGCATCCCGCGCATGCTGGGGATGACCGGCAAGCCGGAATCCCGTGATGGCCACCATCTGGAACCGCTGCGCAAGCACGGGTTGCAGGCGATGTCGATCGGCTTCATGGTCGGCGAGGACACGCCCATGATCTGGCGTGGTCCGATGGTGACCCAGGCATTGCAGCAGATGCTGACCGAGACGCATTGGGACGATCTGGACTATTTGATCATTGACTTGCCGCCAGGCACCGGCGACATCCAGCTGACCCTGTGTCAGCGCATCCCGGTCAGCGCCGCGTTGATCGTGACCACGCCGCAGGATATCGCCTTGTTGGACGCTCGTCGGGCGCTGCAGATGTTTCGCAAGGTGGAAGTGCCAGTACTGGGCGTGATCGAGAACATGTCGATCCACGTCTGCTCGCAGTGTGGGCACGCCGAGCCGATTTTTGGTAGCGGCGGTGGCGAGCGGATGGCGGCCGAGTATGGTGTGGAACTACTGGGTCAGCTGCCCTTGGCGATGAGCATTCGCGAGCAGGCCGATGGTGGTGTGCCCAGTGTCGTGGCCGAACCTGATGGCCCGATTGCACAGGCCTATCTGGAGATTGCCCAGCGGGCAGCGGCGCGTCTGGCCTGCCAGGCCCGTTCCCGGCAGATCAGCTTTCCTTCAATCGTCGTGCAGGACAGTTGAGCGATCCATCCGACGCTGGACACGATGTCACCGATTTCTGCAGGAGTTCCGATGCCTCCCGTCACACTCGCGCTGCTGATCAGCAATGGACTGCTGTTCCTGCTGCAAATGGTCTACGGCGATGCCTTGATCATTTCCTTTGGTCTGTGGCCACTGGGCAACGCCGCGCTGGAACTCCAGGGTGGGATGAGCGTGCCGGAGTTCGCGCCGTGGCAGTTGATCACCTATGGCTTTCTGCACGGCAGCATCGGTCATCTGTTCTTCAACATGCTGGCGCTGTGGATGTTCGGCGCCGCGCTGGAGCAGGCCTGGGGCTCGAACCGCTACGCGGTGTTCGTGCTCACCGGCATCATTGGCGCTGGCGTGGCGCAGCTGATCTTCGCGGCGGTCACTCATGAACCCTATCCGACCGTCGGCGCCTCTGGTGGTGTCTATGCGGTGTTGCTGGGATTCGGAATGATGTTCCCCAATCGCATGGTGCTGCTGCTGATTCCGCCCATCCCCATGAAGGCCAAGTACCTGGTATTGATCTTCGGTGCGATGGAGCTGTTCTTCGGCATCACCGGAACACAGCAGGGCGTGGCCCACTTTGCCCATCTGGGTGGCATGGTCACGGGTTATTTCCTGATCCTGAAATGGCGTCGAGACTATGAGCGGCGCATCGAGGCGCAGCGCGGATTCGACTGATCAGCGACCCTGAAATACCGGTTCGCGCCGTTCGCCAAAGGCGCGGACCGCTTCGGCGGCGTCTTCGCTGGCCATCACGGCCGACAAGGCCGGGAACAGGGCGGCAATCCCGGCGACGGGACCTTCGCGGCGTGCAGTACGCGCCAACCGCAGCGAGGCCTGAACGCCCAGAGGCGCGGCGGCAGCGATGGACTCGGCAATCTCGATGGCGAGCTCAAGCTGTTCGCCGGGTTCGCACAGCCGCTGAACCAGGCCCCAGCGCCAGGCCTCTTCGGCGCTGAACTCCCGACCGCTGAGCAGCACATCCATCGCATTGCCCCAGCCAATCTCCTGAAACAACCGAACGGTGGCGCCGCCACAGGCGAAAAAGCCACGGCGAACCTCCAGTTGACCGAAGCGGCAGTCCTTGGCGGCCACGCGGACATCGGCAGCCAACATCAGCTCGACCGCCACCGTGAAGGAGACGCCGGAGGCCGCCACCACGACGGGCTTGGAGACACGCCGGTGTTCGTCCAGGCCGAACGGCTCGATCGCACCGTCGGGAAGGATTGGCATCCGTCCCTGAGCCAGCTCGGGCGCCCAACTGGTCAGGTCCAGGCCCGCCGTGAAATGGGCGCCATGGCCGAACAGCACGCCACAGCGCAGATCCGGGTCCCGGTCCAGTTCGCCATATGCCAATGCCAGTTCGCGATAGTTGTCCAGTGTGAAGGCGTTGCGCTTCTGCGGCCGGTTGAAGCCCATCAACAACAGATGGCCACGGCGCTCGATGGTCAGGGATTCGCTCATCTCAAAAGGCCTCCGGCGGGCAGTCCAGTGCGCTGCGATCGACGCTGTCCAGCAGCGCGGCCCAATGCACGGTCAACGGCAGCTCAGTGCTGAAAAAGAAGCGGCAGGCTGCCAGCTTGCCATCGGCGAACTCGGCTAGCGTCGAATCGGTGGTGGCGCGTTGGCGAGCCGCCTGGGCCTGCCACAGCCACATCCAGCCGATGCAGACATGACCGAGCAGTTGCATGTACCAGTGCGCATTGGCGAGCACCGGGCGAATCTCGCCGCCGGCCATCCGTTGCGCCGCGAGGCGGCTGCTGTTGGCTGCGCGGCTGGCGGCTTCGCGCAGGGCTTGGGCATAGGGCTGCAGCGCCTCATCGCCATCGGCCAAGCGGCAGCAGTGCTCAATCCGTTGCAGCAACAGGCCCAGTGCCGCGCCTTTCTCGGCCATGAGTTTGCGGCCCAGCAGGTCCAGCGCCTGGATGCCGTTGGTGCCCTCATGGATCGGGTTGATGCGGTTGTCGCGATAGTTCTGTTCGACCGGATAGTCGCGGGTGTAGCCATAGCCACCGAGGATCTGCACGGCCAGCTCATTGGCCTTCAGGCAATAGTCCGAAGACCAGGCCTTGATGATCGGCGTCAGCAGTTCCAGCAGCAGATGCGCGTTGTGGCGCTGCTCCGGTATCGGATCATGCGCCGCTTCGTCGACCAGCTTGGAGGCAAACAACCCCAGGCACTGTGCACCTTCGACATAGACGCGCTGCTGCAGCAGCATGCGACGTACGTCGGCATGCTCGATGATCGGCAACATCGGTGCATTCGGGTCGCGCTGGTCCGGGTGACGGCCCTGGCGGCGCTCGCGGGCGTATTGCAGCGAGTACAGATATCCGGCATAGCCTTGTTGCACTGCGCCCATGCCGACGCCAATGCGCTCCTCGTTCATCATGTGGAACATGTAGGCCAGTCCGTGGTGCGGCTGTCCGATCAGCTCACCCAGGCAGTCGTCGTTCTCGCCGAACTTGAGGAAGGTGTTGACGCTGCCACGCTGGCCCATCTTGTGATTCAGGCCAGCCAACTGCACGTCGTTGCGGGGGCCGCGACTGCCGTCCTCGTTGACCCTCCAACGCGGCACGATGAACAGGGAGATGCCGCGCACACCGGCCGGAGCGCCATCGATCCGGGCCAGCACCAGATGGACGATGTTCTCGCCCAGTTCGTGATCGCCGGCAGAAATCCACATCTTGGCGCCGCGCAATCGATAGCTGCCATCGGGCTGCGGATGGGCCGTCGTGGTGATGTCGGCCAGCGATGAACCGGCCTGGGGTTCGGACAGGCACATGGTGCCGTAGTAGCGACCGGCCACAATGGGCTGCATGTACAGGCGGCGCTGGCGTTCGTCGGCGTGAACGGCCAGCAGATTGGCGGCGGCGCGTGCCAGCAGCGGGTAGGCGACCGTGCCGACATTGGCGGTCGCGAACAATGCATCGCAAACGGCGGTGACCAGGAAAGGCAGCTGCAGACCGCCGTCCTGTGCATCGGCGTACATGGCCATGAAGCCTGACTCGTTGAAGGCCTGCAGCGCCTGGCCGATCTCCGGGATCAGCTGGACCTTGCCATCCACCATCTGCGGCTCGTTGAGATCCGACTTGCGGTTGTGTGGCAGAAAGACTTCGCGGGCCAGTTGTTCGGCCAGTTCGATGACCTGATCGAAGGTGTCGCGATCGTGCTCGGCGTAGCGTTCGTAGCGGCACAGGCCGCCAATATCGAGCATGTCGTGCAACAGCAGATCGAGGTGGCGGCGGTCGGCGATGGCCTGGGTCATGGCGATTCCATCAGGAATGAGTCATTTTGCTAGTATGACGCATCAGTCCGAGTGGTGGTAGCGATCGGCCTGATCAAGAATCACCCCTGTCCCAGACAACAAATGGAGCACCATGGCCGACAAGCCGACCCGCGAAGACGTGCTGAGACTGGCTCGGCGACATTGGCTGAGGACGGGGCGCCTGGATGTGGGGCAACTGGCGCGGCACTGTGGACTGGGCAGGGCGACCTTGTTCCGCTGGTTTGGCAGTCGCGACCTGCTGCTGGCCGAGGTGCTGTGGTCGCTGGCTGAACCGACGCTGTTGCGAGCCGAGCGCGAAGTGGCGGGGCAGGGGCCGGCTCGCATCGCCGCCGTTTGCGAGCGTTCCCTGCGCCTGATGAACGGGTTCGAGCCGTTGCGTCGCTTCATCGCCGAGGATGGTGAGCGGGCGCTGCGTCTGCTCACCTCACGCGCTTCGCCGGTGCAGGCCCGGACGATCGCCAATCTGCGGCAGCTGCTGGAGCGCGAGACGAACGAACGCTGGCAGCCGCCGCTGGACAGCGGCACGCTGGCCTATTTGATCGTGCGTCTCGGCGAATCTTTCCTGTACGCGACAGCCATCAGCGGTCAGGCGGTGGAGATTGCCGACGTGGCTGTCGCCGTCGAACTGCTCTTGTCCGGGCGGGTCGGTACGGATCGCATCGCTGCGAAAAGTTGATCGAATGCGGCGTTGGTTGTTGACGATCCAGAGGAGCCTCCATATACTGCGCGGCTCCGGTTTGGGGCCATAGCTCAGCTGGGAGAGCGCTACAATGGCATTGTAGAGGTCGCCGGTTCGATCCCGGCTGGCTCCACCAACCCGGTTTTATTGCGGTACTGCGACACCTGCGTCCCCATCGTCTAGAGGCCTAGGACACCGCCCTTTCACGGCGGCGACCGGGGTTCGAATCCCCGTGGGGACGCCATTTCTTTCCTCCGGCTTGCGTTGTGGCCTCGAGCAGCGCCAAGCTTCAGGCATGATCCTTCTGCCCCGCATTGTTCGTGCTCAACGGCGTAGCCGGCTGTTGCCGTTCGCTGCCGTTTGCCTGCTGCTGTGTCTGACAGCCTGTACGTCGACGCGACCGAAGTTGCATGTCCAGGCTCCGCAACTGGCGCAGGCCCCGATCCTGCTGTTGCCAGTCGATGTGGTCCTCAGTGAGTTGCTGGCCACCGGCTTGGCCGAGACGCGTGCGGACTGGAGCGAGCAGGCGCGGGATGGCCTGACGGCCGCACTTGGCAGCGAACTCGGTCGCGCCGGAGCGTCGGTGTTGGCCCTGCAAGCTGATCCGACCGCCGAACTGGCGCAGGTTGAACTGCTGTACCAGGCTGTGGCGAGCAGCATCATCGCCGCGGAGCTACGCCCCGAACTGTTGCCCACCAAGCGCGATCGCTTCGACTGGACGCTGGGCCCTGGCGCGGCCCAGGTGCTGCGAGGGGCAGCGCAGCGCCAGTTCCCGGATTCACCACCGGCCCGCTACGCATTGTTCTGCTACGTCCGCGACAGCTATGCCAGCAGCGGCCGCAAGGCGTTGATGGTCGTCGGGCCGCTGCTCGGCCTCGGCGTCCAGGGCGGACAGCAGATTGGGGTCAGCGCGCTGGTGGACCTGCGCGAAGGGCGCATCGCGTGGTTCAACCTGCTGCTGTCCAGCAGCGGTGATCTGCGTTCCCCTGAACCCGCCCGCGAAGTGACGCGCCGATTGCTGGAAGGGCTGCCGGGCGTAGGGGCTTCGTGAGAATGCGTGCGGCTCACGGCTGGCGCAGATGGATGACGGTTGCCTCGGTGGCACTGTTGATCGGCTGCGCATCGACGGCGCCGGGGCCGGCTGCACCGGGTCATACACCGCAGGACGATGCTTCCGATGAAGCCGGGCTGTGGTACCAGATGGCGCGTTTCGAATCGCAGTTGGCGCACTCGCCGGCGCGGGTCCAGGACGCGCAATTGGAAGGCTATCTGCGCGAGCTCAGCTGCAAGGTCGCGGACGACTACTGTGGGGATTTGCGCGTCTATCTGCTGCGCGCGCCTTATTTCAACGCGTCCATGGCCCCCAATGGCGTCATGTTGGTGTGGACCGGGCTGCTGCTGCGAGTCGAGGACGAAGCCCAGCTGGCCTTCGTCCTCGGCCATGAGCTGGCCCACTTCCGGCACCGCGACACACTGTTGCGCTGGCGCCGGATAAAGAGCACCGAGAGTGCGCTGGCAGGTCTGTCAGTGGTCGGTGGGGCCTTTGGCGCAAGTATCGTCGGCGTGGCCGGTGCGCTGACCGGCTATGCCTCGCTGTTTGCCTACAACCGCGACCAGGAACGTGCCGCCGATGTCTTTGGCCTCAGTCAAATGTGGCAGGCCGGTTATGACCCGACTGCGCCCGCACGACTGTGGCAGTCGCTACTGGCCGAAGATGCCGTGCGCGACAAGGATCTGCTCAGCGGCGTATTCGCCACCCATCCGGCCACGGCCGAGCGGGTGCAGAACCTGCAGCAGATGGCTGCCGGCATCGATTGCGGCAGCGACTGTCAGTCATCGGAACGGCGTCAACGCGAACGCTATCAGAGCCAGATCGAAGGCTGGCGCGCGCAGTGGCTGGCCGACGAACTGGGCCGCCGCCACTATCGCCAAAGCGAGGTGCTGCTGACACGCCTGCTGCAGATGCCCGAGTATGGCCTGCTGGCCGAATATTATCTGGCCGAGCTGTACCGGTTGAGGCAGCAGCCGGGCGATCTGCAGCGCGCGCTGGCGGCCTACGATCGCGCTGCGGCGTCGCCACAACAGTTGCCGCCGGAATGGTCGCGACAGCGCGGTCAGCTGCGACGGAAACTGGGCGATGAGGCGGGCGCCGCCGCGGACTTGAGTGCCTACCTGAAGGCCGTACCGGATGCCCCGGACCGGGCGCTGATCGAGCAATGGCTGCTGGAGCTGGTCCCATGAGCTTGAGGTTGCTGCTTGCACTGATTCTGGTCGGGTTGACCGGTTGCGCGGCCCCGACGCTGGTCGGTCCCGGCGTGGTGCGAGTCGATGGGCTGCAATTGCAGACACCGATCGCCTGGTCACAGCGGGGACGGGCTGGGGAGCGGCAATGGACCGTGGACGGGCCGCTGCTCAACGCCCTGGAAATCTATACGCGGGTCAAACCGGGCGAACTGCTGTTTGACTTGCCCTCGGCCAAGCAGCGCGAAGGGATTCGCTATCGCGAGGGCATGAGCGAGCTGGAACTGCAGGAACTGGTCGCCGACGGTTTGCTGGCGGCCGGTGTGGTCGATATCAAATTGCTGGGCCTGCGTCCGGCCAGACTGGGCGAAGCAGCCGCCGTGGAGTTTGAACTGACTTTTGCCAATGCCGCTGGCCTGCGCTACCAGGCCCTGGCACTGGCCAGTCAGGCCAACGATGAGCTGACTCTGCTGCTGTACTACGCCCCGGCGGAGTACTACTACGAGCGTGATCGCTCGACAGTGACGTCGATATTGCGCAGTGCTCGGCAGGCGCCGAACTGAGCTGCTCGGTCTCAAGGGACATCTCGACTCGCCAGGATCACGCAGCCTGAGGGTACTCATCACAATCTGTCGCAATCACTGGTCGAACTGCCCTGTTGGCAGATGATCAGGAGCACACCGCGATGGAAACCAACCCAGTCATTCCCGAGAGTTTCATCGGCGATATCCGCAAGGTCGCCGACGAGGTCAAGCGGCTGTCCGAAGGCGTGGCCTGCCTGCCCGGTGACATCGCCAAGATCCCAGCCGAATCCTTCGCGCTGTTCACCCAGCTGCGCGACGAGTTTGACAAGGCGCACGTCATTCGCAATCGCCTGCTTCAGGCCCTGGAGGACGCCGAGCGCATCGTCGGGGGCGTGCTGGACGCCGTCGAGAAAGCGGGTGAGGACCTGTTGAGCTGGGTGGACAACAACGCCGCCGTCGCCATGTTCAGGAACAATCTGCAGACCTTCTTCGACCAGTCTTTCGAGATCCCGGCCAGCGCCGGCAAGGTCAAGTTGCCGGGACTTGTCGGGGATCTGGTCGCCTTGCCGTTGGCCATCGACAGGCTTGCCATTCCGTTTGAGCAGGACATCCTGAACGCGATCATTCAGAACCTCCCGGCTGAACTCTTGTATCCCATCCACCTCGGACTGGAACATGCAGGGGACTGGTACGAACTACCTGGGCGGCTGAACGCGCAGCTGCAGACGCTGGCGGAGATGTCCGATTCGGCGGCTGACGGTGAAGCAAGCCTGCCGTCCAATGAACTCAAGATCGTTGTTGTCGCGAGCGCGATCGGGCTCTGCAATGTCATCAATCATCTGCTCGAGGGCGTACAGGCGTTCACTTCACGCGACACGACGGTAGGGGTCGACATCGTCGGTGAGGGCTTCTCAACAACGGTCGGAACGAATCCCGTGTTCCTGACCATGCAATTGATCAGAACGGTCCTCCAGCTCATTGTTGACGTGCTGACGGCGTTGTTGGCGGTGCTGGCCGCGCAGGTGATCAAGTGAGGTCATTGAGACGACGGCTCAGTTGGCTTGCTGCCGCGTCTCCTTTGCAGTTTCGAAGTGCGGCCGGCCGTTGGCCAGGCTGGCCGCCTGAGACCATGTAGCCGGAGCGCGGTGCTTCACATCCGAAATGTGGCGACAAGCTGAGCCCGACAGCATCGACGGCCGAGGCCAACGCTGCGCTTGCGGCTGATCGGCTGCCCGCGGCTCGCAGGGATCCTTGCGCGCCCGGACTCGATTGGCGCCGCTCAAGGGCCCGGCGCAGACTCGGTTGACGATTCAGGGCGCGCGTCGGGCAAGACAGCGAAGTGGCAGGAGCGATCTTCGCGCTGTCAAGGCTGGTATCCGGCGCCCAGTCAAGCCAGAATCATGCCATGCGACCCGCCTTGTCTCTCCAGCTCGGCCAGCATCTGGCCCTTACACCGCAGCTGCGGCAGGCGATCCGTCTGCTGGCGCTGTCGACCCTGGAATTGAAAGGCGAACTGACCGAGGCGGTGGAGACCAATCCGCTGCTGGAGCTGGACGAAGGTTTCGGTGAAGCGCCTTCTGCCGAGGAGCGGGCCGCCGCCGAGCGCGAGACGCCCGATCGGGATGAGCGAGCTGACAACGCTGAGTCCGCCAGCAGTGAGGCACCAGAAGAGCGACTGGAGCCGGTCGAGGACAGCTGGAACATGGACGACGCCTGGGCCGAGGGGCGCGGCAGTGGCTCGGCGCCGGAAGACGGCGACTCGGCCGAGGCGCGAATGCCGGCCGAGGAAGATCTGGCCGATCATCTGCTCTGGCAGCTCAATCTGACGCCGATGAGTCCACGAGATCGCGCCATTGCCGTGGCGCTGATCGAAGCGCTGGACGCGGATGGCTATCTGCGGGCGGACTTGACCGCGATCATGGATGCGGTCGCCGATGTCCACACCGTCGACGAAGACGAAATCGAGGCAGTCCGGCATCGCCTGCAGCGTTTTGACCCGGTCGGCGTTGCCAGCCGCGACCTGGCCGACTGTCTGGACGTGCAACTGGCCGATGCACCGGACTCGGACGCGGTCAGGTTGGCGCGGCGACTGGTGCGTGAACAACTGGAGGCGCTGGCGCGAGCGGATATCGAGCGCCTGGCGCGGGCGCTGGACGCCACCGAGGAGGCCATCAGCGAGGCGTTGGCACTGGTGCGCAGTCTCGATCCCAAGCCGGGCTCGGCCTTTGCCCGGGAAACGGCCGAGTATGTGGTGCCGGACGCCTATGTGGCGCGGCGCAACGGCCAGTGGGAGGTGCGGCTGAACAACGATGTGATGCCACGGCTGAAGATCAATCGCGCCTACGCCGATCTGGTGCGGCAGTGTTCTCGTGAGGACGCCAGCTATCTGCGTGGTCGCCTGCAGGAGGCGCGCTGGCTGATCCGTAGCCTGGAGCAGCGCGATGACACCGTGCTGAAGGTGGCCCAGGCCATCGTCGTGCGGCAGCTGGATTTCCTCGAACGCGGCCCGGAAGGCATGCGCCCGATGGTGATGCGCGAGATCGCCGAAGACGTCGGCGTGCACGAATCCACGGTCTCGCGGGTGACCACCCGCAAGTATCTGCACACCCCTCGTGGCACCTTCGAGTTCAAGCATTTCTTCTCCAGTCATGTGGCCACTCGCGATGGTGGAGAGGCCTCCAGCACGGCGATTCAGGCCAAGATCAAGCGACTGATTGACGAAGAGCAGCCGGCCAAGCCGCTGTCGGACAGTAAGCTGGCCACCTTGCTGAAGGCGCAGGGCATTCTGGTGGCGCGGCGTACGGTGGCCAAATATCGTGAATTGCTGCGCATCCCACCGTCACACGAACGTGTGCGGCGGGGTTGAGTTCTGGGAACGACGCCACAGGACATGGATTAGCAGCGCCGACGGTGCCAGACTGGTACCCGACGCTGAAGGACCCCGGAACCCACCGGGGCGTCACGCCCGGCCCCGACCGGGTCGGGCTTTGCAGGTGGCAGGCAGCGGGCCTGTCATCCCATCGCAGGAGGACTACATGAACATCGTGCTGACCGGCCGCCAGATTGACGTCACCGAGCCGCTCAAGGCGTATGTGCACAGCAAGTTCGAACGGCTGGCACGTCACTTCGACGAAGTGATCGATACGCAGGTGACCCTGGAAGTCGACAAGCTCGAACATCGCGCCGATGCCAATCTGCATGTGCGCGGTCGTCACCTGCACGCCCATGCCGAGGGCGTGGACATGTATGCCGCCATCGATCTGCTGGCGGACAAGCTGGACCGGCAGTTGCTCAAGCACAAGGAGCAGCGCCACGACCATCACCGCGCGCAAAGCCCCAAGGCGGCCAATTTCTGAGCGAGCGCGTCTTTTCGCTACGACCTTGAAGCAGGGGCGAGGATCGTCGTGCAACTGGTTGATTTGTTGAGTCGCAGCCGGGTGCAGGGCGGCCTCGCCCTGCCCAGCAAGAAACGTCTGCTTGAGCACCTGGCCCGATTGCTGGCCGAGGATGAGGATGCCGAGCTGGTGCGCCTGATCTTCGAAGGGTTGGTGTCCCGCGAGAAAATGGGCTCTACCGGACTGGGTATGGGCATTGCCATTCCGCATGGGCGCATCGCCGCCGACATTCAGCCGGTGGCAGCCTTTGTGCGGTTGCGCGATGCGTTGGCCTACGATGCCGCCGATGGCGAGCCGGTCGATCTGGTGCTGGCGTTGATCGTCCCCGAGCACTTCACCGACCAGCATCTGCAGTTGCTGGCCCAGGTGGCCGAGATGTTCGATCAGGCCCCGTTGTTGGCGCAATTGCGGGCGGCACCAGATGACGAAGCCTTGTATCGCCTGCTGGCAGAGTGGCGGCCGGCCAAGGCGCGGGCGTGAGCCGGCGACTGTCCGTTGCGGCACTGTTCGAAGAAGTCTCCGCGCGCCTGCGGCTGAGCTGGAGCGAGCCGCAGAAGGGTGGTCGATCGCACATCGACGCGAGCGAGAACCGCGCCCGGCGGCCCACCCTGGTTGGCTATCTGAACCTCATTCATGCGAACAAGGTGCAGATCCTGGGTCGCGAGGAGATTGCCTATCTCGATGCGCTCTCCGTTCGTACCCGGCGAGCGACGCTGCGGACGATGATTGCGCTCAAGCCAGCCGTGATTCTGGTTGCTCGCGGGTTGTCGGTGCCGGAGGACCTGGCCAAGTTGGCGGCCGACTCGGATGTGGCGCTGTGGACCTCGCCAATGCGCGGTCACGAGCTGCTGACCTATCTGCAGTACCACCTGGCGCGCGCGCTGGCCGAACGGGTCACCCTGCATGGGGTGTTCCTGGAGGTCTATTCGATCGGGGTGCTGCTGACCGGCGAGAGTGGTTCGGGCAAGAGCGAACTGGCGCTGGAATTGATTACGCGCGGCCATCGCCTGATCGCCGACGACGCCACCGAGTTCACGCTGATCGCGCCCGATGTGATTGACGGCACCTGCCCGGAACTGTTGCGCGATTGCCTGGAAGTGCGTGGCCTGGGCGTACTCAACGTGCGCAACATGTTCGGCGACACAGCTGTCAAGAAAAACAAATACCTGCGGCTTATTCTTCACCTTGCACCTGAGCAGGATCTGGCCCAGGCCGATCCCGAGGCCCGCTTGTTTGGCAGCATCAGCAGCCGTACCGTGCTGGGCGTGGACGTGACCCAGCTGGCCATTCCCGTGGCCGCCGGGCGCAATCTGGCGGTGCTGGTGGAGGCCGCGGTGCGCAATCACGTTCTGAAGTCCGGCGGCATCGATGCCGCGCAGATTTTTGTGGATCGCCAGGCCCACCAGATGCGACGGATGCGTTGATGAGCGAACAAGCCAGCCAATCCCTGGGAATGCAGCCGCTGCTGGTGGTGTCGGGCCTGTCCGGCTCCGGCAAGACGGTGGCGCTGCGGAGCCTGGAGGATCTGGGCTATTTCTGCATCGACAACCTGCCTGCAGCGCTGCTGACGGACTTCGTGCAGCAGACGCTTGGGCCGGACAGCGGCTATGGCAAGGTGGCCGTCGGGGTGGATGCACGCAGCCCGCTGAAGGAGTTGGACGCGCTGCCCAAGCGCTTGGCCGAGTTGGCCGATCGGGGCTTCCCTGGCGCCATGCTGTATCTGGAAGCCAGTGACGAAGTCCTGGTCAAGCGCTTCTCCGAAACGCGTCGGCGCCATCCGTTGAGTTGCAGCGGCATTTCACTGCAGGAAGCCATTGCGCGCGAGCGCCAGGTGCTGAAGCCGCTGCGGCAGATTGCCGACCTGACCATCGACACATCCAGCCTCAACGTGCACGAGCTGCGCCGGCAGGTGGCACTGACGGTCGGCGTGGTGCCGGGCAAGTTGTTGCTGTTGCTGGAATCCTTCGCCTTCAAGCATGGCGTGCCCAGCGATGCGGATTTTGTCTTCGATGCCCGCTTCCTGCCCAACCCGCACTGGGAACCCCGCCTGCGGCCGCTGTCCGGTCGTGACACGGCGGTGCGACAGTACTTCTCCGAACACGGCATGGTGCTGGATTTCCTGGCCGACATTGCCCGCTTTCTGGACCGCTGGCTGCCGTCCTTCGATGTCGGAGAACGCAGTTATCTGACCGTGGCCATCGGTTGTACCGGTGGGCGGCACCGCTCGGTCTACCTGATCGAGGCGCTGGCCGAACGCTTCCGCGCCTCGCATGGCGAGGTGCTGGTTTATCACCGGGAAATGCGATGAGCGTTGGGCTGTTGCTGATCACCCACCTCGGGCTGGGACCGGATTTGTTGCGCGCTGCCAGACGGGTGTTGCCGGTGCTGGCCCTGAAGGTCGATGCGCTGGAAGTGCCCTGGGATCAACCCGATCCTGCCGCACTGAAGACGACGGCACGCAACCTCTTGCGCAGCCTGGATGATGGCGACGGCGTGCTGCTGCTGGTGGATCTGTATGGCTCCACGCCAGCGAACATCGCTCGAGCGCTGGAGCCGGGGCGGCAGATCCGCCGCGTCTACGGTCTGAACTTGCCGATGCTGCTACGGGTGCTCAATTATCCGGAGCAGAACCTGGATTCACTGGCGCAGATTGCTCGCGATGGCGGGCGTTCGGGGGTGTTGGGTGACGATGGCTGAGGAAACCGTCACGGTCAGCAACAAGCTGGGCCTGCATGCCCGTGCCGCGGCCAAGGTCGTGCACATGGCTGGCCGCTATCGTGCCACCGTGGAGATCGTCCACGGCGAGCGGCAGGTCAATGCCAAGAGCATCCTCGGGGTGATGATGCTGGCGGCGGCCAAGGGGTCGGTGCTGAAGATACGTGCCAGCGGTGAAGACGCCGACGACGCGGTAGCCGGCCTGGTGGCGCTGTTCGTGCGGCGCTTCGACGAGGAATAGTCCATGGCTGCCCTGGTCCTGTCCGGTATCGCTGCCTCCAAGGGCATCGCCATCGGCCGGGCTCGGGTCATCGTCGCCGGCAGTCCGGAAGTGCCCGAGTACGTGCTCAGCAGTGAGCAGGTGCCAGCGGAGATCGAGCGTTACCGGCAGGCGGTGGCCTTTGCCCGTACCGAACTGGCCGATCTGGCGCAGAAGGTGCGCGGGCAACTCGCGACCGAGTTGCGCGAGTTCATCGACGCGCATCTGTTGATGCTCGAAGACGACATGCTGGCGGAAGGGCCGCTGGAGTACATCCGCTCCCGCTCGGTCAACGCCGAATGGGCGCTGAAGCAGACCCGCGACAGTCTGGTGGCCGCCTTCGAGGCGATGGACGACGACTACCTGCGCTCGCGCCTGGACGACATCGATCAGGTGGTCTCGCGCATCCAGGGTGCGCTGGCGGCGCGACAGAGTCGCGAACACCTGGGCGAGGGTGGCCTGGAGGACACGGTCATCGTCGCCGACGATCTGTCGCCCTCGGATCTGGCCGAACTGGCCGAGCGCGGCATGATCGGCCTGATTACCGAAAGTGGCGGTGAGCTGTCGCACTGCTCGATTCTGGCTCGGGCCCTGGGCCTGCCGTACATCGCTGGCATTCGCCAGGCCAGCCAGATGATCAACGAAGGCATGACGCTGATCGTCGATGCCGAGCGCGGCATCACGCTGATCCAGCCCGACGCCGAGCGCTTGTCACGCTATCGCGAACGGCAGCACGAACAGGCCCGCCGTCGGCAGCAGCTGCGGCGCTTGCGCGGCGAACCGGCCCGCACCAGCGATGGCGTCGACATCGGCCTGTGGGCCAACGGCGAAACCACCCAGGATCTGTCGCTGGCGGTGGAGCAGGGCGCTGACGGCATCGGCCTGTATCGCACCGAATACCTGTTCCTGGGCCGCGCCGAGCCGCCGGGCGAGGACGAACAATACGAGCAGTTCGTCCGCGCATTGGATCAACTCGAAGGCCGCCCGCTGACGATCCGCACACTGGATGTGGGCGCTGACAAGCAGGTGCCGCTGGGACAGGATCCACACGAGCCCAACCCGGCGTTGGGGCTGCGCGGTATCCGCCTGTCACTGCGTTTCCCGGAGCTGCTGCGCACCCAGCTCAGCGCGGCCTTGCGGGCGGCCCGGCATGGGCCGGTCCGGCTGCTGCTACCGATGCTGACGCACGTGTCGGAGGTGGCGGAGACGCGCCGGATGCTCGATGAATGCCGTCAGGCCTTGGGTGACAGCGTGCCATTGCAGCTGGGCGGCATGATCGAGGTGCCGGCGGCAGCGCTGTCGATCGACGCCTTTCTCGACCAGCTGGATTTCGTCTCGATCGGCACCAACGACCTGGTCCAGTACACACTGGCCGTCGATCGTGGCAATCAGGCGCTGGGCCGTTGGCACGATCCGCTGCACCCTGCCGTGATCGAACTCATTGCCCGCGTCATCGTGGCTGGAGAGCGTCACGGCAAAGCCGTCAGCCTGTGCGGTGAAATGGCTGGCGAAGCCCGGCACACCGCCTTGCTGCTGGCACTGGGCCTGCGCGAGTTCTCGATGCATCCGCGCGTGCTGCTGGAGGTCAAGGACGTGCTGCGCACGGCCGACATTGGCGCTCTCGCGCCGCTGCGCGACGCCATCCTGCAATGTCCGGATCGCGCCAGTCTGCGCGCGCTGCTACCCAGCTTGCCTGGCAGCAGCTGAGCAGCATGGCTGGCTGGCGCTTTGCCATCGATCGTGGTGGCACCTTCACCGATCTGTTGGCTGCGGCGCCGAATGGCCGGCTGCAGCGCCTGAAGCTGCTCAGTCAGTCACCGGGTCACTACGACGATGCCGTGCTGGAGGGTATGGCGAGAGCGATGCACTGGCCGGCTGACCGTCCCCTGCATGAGGCACCGATCGACAGCGTGCGCCTGGGGACGACGGTGGCCACCAACGCACTGCTGGAGCGTCGAGGTGCCCGCGTTGGCCTGCTGCTGACCGAGGGGCTGGAAGACCTGCTGCTGATTGGCGACCAGAGCCGGGCCGAGCTGTTTTCTCTGCGCCAGCCTCAGCAGTACCCACTGCAGTCGGCCGTGACGGGCGTACGCGGACGGTTCGATGCTCAGGGCGTCGAACTCAATCGGCTGGATCTGGACGCCCTGCGGCCAACCCTGCGGGATTGGCTGGACCAGGGCATCGAGTCTCTGGCCATCAGTCTGCTGCACGCCTGGCGCAATCCTGCACACGAACTGGCATTGGCGGAGCTGGCGCTGGAGCTGGGCTTTCGGCAGATCAGTGTCGGCCATCGGCTCAGCAGCGCGACCCGTTATCTGGATCGCAGCGCAACGGCTTTGATCGACGCCTACCTGAGCCCGGTGCTGCGCCGTTACACCGCGCGCCTGGAAGCGGCGATCGGCCCCGGACGATTGCTGTTGACGCGCAGCGATGGGGCACTGGTGCCGGCGGCCGAACTCGGTGGCGCCGCCGCGGTGCTGTCCGGTCCTGCGGGTGGCGTGGCGGCCTGTCGTGCGTTGGCCGAAAGCGCTCAGTCCCAGGGCACGCTGATTGGCTTCGACATGGGCGGTACCAGCACCGATGTGTGTGTGATCCGTGCTGGTCAGGCTGCCCGCAGCTGTCGAGAGGTGGCTGGCCTGCCGTTGGGATTGCCAATGCTGGAGGTGCATACAGTCGCGGCGGGCGGCGGGTCGATCATCGACTTCGTCGATGGCCAGCTCGTCGTCGGCCCGGCTTCTGCCGGTGCCGATCCGGGTCCGGCCTGCTACGGCCGTGGCGGGCCCGCGACCATCACCGATGCCAATCTGCTGCTGGGGCGGCTGTTGCCTGAGGCGGTCCCACCGGTGTTCGGTCCAGCGGCCAACGCGATGCTGGATCGGAGTGCATCGGAGCGGGTGCTGGCCGCGCTCGGGCAACAGATGCGCGACGCCGACGGCCAAGCCTACAGCGCCGAGCGCGTGGCGCTGGGTGCGCTGGCACTGGCCGATCAGGGCATGGCCCAGGCCGTGCACGGCTTGACCACGGCGCGTGGACTGGATCCATCAAAGGCGGTGCTCAATGGCTTCGGCGGTGCGGCGGCCCAGCACCTGTGCGGCGTGGCCGAACAATTGGGCGTCCGTGAACTGCTGCTGCATCCCTACGCCGGCGTGCTCAGCGCCTGGGGCATCGGCCTCAGCGCGGCTGGGGAGTACCTGGAACTGCCGGTCGAACGCTTACTGGACCGGGGCTTGCTGCGCAACCTGCAGCAACAGCGCGCGGCCTGGCTGTTGCAACAGCAATCGCGGGAGATTCTCCCAGCCGCACTGCGACTGCGCCTGGATGGCGGTGGCGAGCTGGACTTCCTGTTGCCCTGGAGTGGTGGCGAGGATGCCGCCGAACTGGAGGCGTTGCGGATGGCCTTTGCCGCAGCCTTTGCGGCTCACTTCGGTCACGCGCCGCCGGCCAGCGCGTTGATCGTCGCCGCGCTGGTGCTGGAGTCTCGCGAAGGACAAGGCGAATGGCCGGTGCAGGCCGGCGAGGCGGCCGCGGCAGGGCTGCCGGAACGGGCCCGCTGGCACGACGGCTGCCAATGGCAGACATTGCCGGTCCACGCCGCCGCGCCCCACCTCAGGGCGATCGACGGCCCGGCACTGTGGGTGCAGTCACTGACGACCTTGTATGTGGCACCCGGCTGGCGGCTCTCCCAGGATGACGCAGGCCTGTTGCGCCTGTCTCATCAAGGCGTTGCTGCGGTGCGCCCGTCTGAGGCCGCGGGCTGGCAGATCGCCGATCCGGTCCGGCTCTCGCTCTATCACCATCGCTTCATGCATCTGGCCGAACAGATGGGCGAGGTCCTGCAACGCAGTGCCCGCTCGGTCAACATCCGCGAGCGGCTCGATTATTCCTGTGCCCTGTTCGATCCTGCCGGTCAGCTCATCGCCAACGCACCGCACATGCCGGTGCACCTGGGGTCGATGGGAGAGAGCGTGCGTGCCGTGTTGAACAGTGCCGGAGGTGCGCTGGCAGCGGGCGAGTCCTGGATCCTCAACGATCCGTATCGAGGCGGCACGCACCTGCCGGATATCACCGTGGTCAGTGCCTGCACCGACGCAGACGGTCAGCTGCGCGCGCTGTTGGCCTCGCGGGCCCATCACGCCGATGTCGGTGGCATCAGCCCGGGCTCCATGCCGGCCGGCAGCCGCTGCATTGCCGACGAGGGCGTGTTGATCCCGCCGACCCGAATTGTCGAGGGCGGTGTACTTGATCGAATCCGGCTGCGACAGCTGTTCGAAGCCGGCGACTGGCCGGCGCGCGATCCCGATTTGAATGTCGGCGAGGTCGAGGCCCAGCTGGCCGCCAATCGACGTGGCGCGCAGCTCTACCTGCGGCTGCTCGATGAACATGGCGGCGCCGAGGTGCAGGCCTATCTCGCGCATGTGCTCGATCACACCGAGGGCCTGCTGCGATCCCGTCTGCGGCAGTTGCATGGCGGTCAGGTCACGCTGCGCAATGATCAAGGGGCGCAGGTCGCCGTGCAGGTGAGCATCGATGCCGAACAGGGCGAAGTGACCGTCGATTTCAATGGCAGCTCGGCGCAGCTGGCGGATAACTACAACGCGCCGGCAGCCGTGGTGCGAGCCGCCGTGCTCTACGTGCTGCGCTGTCTGCTGGACCACCCGGTGCCGCTGAACGAAGGTTTTGCGCGACCGTTGACGCTGCGATTGCCGGAATCGAGCCTGCTGTCACCGACCCCACCGGCGGCAGTGGTGGCCGGCAATGTCGAAACCAGTCAGCTGATCACTGACGCGCTGCTGCTGGCCTTTGGCGTACAGGCCGGTTCGCAGGGCACGATGAACAATCTGTCCTTCGGTACGGCGCAATGGCAGTACTACGAGACTATCGCCGGCGGCGCCGGGGCGGGGCCCGGCTTTGCTGGCTGCAGCGGTCGGCAGACTCACATGACCAACTCCCGCATCACCGATGCCGAGGTGCTGGAGCGGCGTTTCCCGCTGCGGCTGGAACATTTTGGTCTGCGTCGGGGGAGCGGCGGTAGGGGACGCTATGCCGGCGGCGATGGGGTGATTCGTCGGATCCGCTTCCTGGAAGGCGTCAGCCTGTCAGTGCTCGCCGGCCGCCGCATGACGGCGCCGCCAGGTCTGGCGGGCGGTGAGGCAGGCCAGCGTGGGGAAAGCCGGCTGCAGCTGCCGGGAGCGGAACCGCAAACCCTGGCCTATGCCGAGCAGCGCTCGGTGCCGGCTGACTCGGTCGTGGAGATCCGCACGCCGGGCGGTGGCGGCTACGGGGACGTGGGCTGACTCACCCGCTGCCTGATGGCGGGGATGACCTGATGCCTGCCGTTTGTGGACAGCGACGTCGTGGCGAACTGTCATGCGTGGGAGCGAGCTGGCTCGCGATCTTTTCTTGCGTGCCTCACCACAGCTGGCCCGCGCGGCAACGGGTCGCGAGCCAGCTTGCCCCACCTTTGGCCGGTCGACCGGTCCAGGGCCGGCTACCATGGGCGCCACTCTGCCAAAGGCGCTGACCATGCTGCAGCTGGAACTTCCCCAGGCCTGGATCGAACCGGGCGTGCCTCAGTCGCGAAGGCTGCTCATCGATGCGGGCCGCATCGTGGCGAAGGGCGGGGAGGGGGCAACGAGCCAGGCGCTGACCGGACTGGCGCTGCCAGGCATTCCCAATCTGCACAGTCACGCCTTTCAGCGGGCGATGGCGGGTCTGGCCGAGCGTCGGGTGGCCGGTCAGGACGACTTCTGGTCCTGGCGCGAAACGATGTACCACTTTGCCGGTCGCGTCGGGCCGGACGAACTGCGGGTGATTGCTGCGCAGCTCTACCTGGAGATGCTGGAGCAGGGCTACACCGAGGTCTGCGAGTTCCACTATCTGCATCAGCAGCCCGATGGTCGCCCCTATGCCGATCCAGCGGCCATGAGTCTGGCCCTGATCGAGGCGGCACGGGACGTGGGCATCGGTCTGACCCTGTTGCCCGTTCTTTATCTCAGCGGCCACTTCGACGGCCGGCCACTGGCCGAGCGTCAGCGGCGCTTCTCGCTGGGTTCGGTCGATGGTTTCCTGCGGTTGGTCGAGGCGCTGCTGCCCCATGAGAGCGATCGAGTGCGAATCGGCATCGCCCTGCACAGCCTGCGGGCAGTGCCGCCGGATGCCCTGAAGGCGGTATTGCAGAGCTTCGACGACTGCCGCTTCGTTTGCCCAGCGGGTCCACGCCCGATACACCTGCACATTGCCGAGCAGGTCGGCGAGGTGGCTGACTGCGTCGCCCTGCGTGGCGCCCGTCCGGTGCAGTGGTTGCTCGATCAGGTCCAGGTCGACGAACGCTGGTGTCTGGTCCATGCCACCCATCTGGATGCCAACGAAGTCGCCGGTCTGGCGGCCAGTGGCGCCACCGTCGCCATCTGTCCCACCACCGAGGCCAACCTGGGCGATGGCTTGTTTCCGCTGCGCGCCTATCTGGACGCCGGCGGTCGCTTCGGTATCGGCTCGGACAGCCACGTCAGCACCTCGCCGGTCGAGGAATGGCGCTGGCTGGAGTACGGCCAGCGCCTGCAGCAGCGCAGCCGCATCTGCGCCCAGGACAGCGAGGGTCGACTGGCCGAGCCGATGTTGCTGCAGTCGCTCCAGGCTGGCGGACGGGTTTCGCGGCCCGATGGCGGGCATGCCTGGGCGCCTGGGCATCGAGCCGATGTGGTGATGCTCGATAGCGACGCGCCCGAACTGGCGGTGCTGCCAATCGAGCGGCAGATCGATGGCTGGGTGTTCAACGGCAACCGATCGCTGGTCCGACACGTGATGGTGGGCGGAGAATGGCTGGTCAGCGACGGTCGACACCGCGCCCGGGAGCTTGTTCAGCGCCGCTATGTCGAGACCTGCCGTGGCCTGATGCAGGACTGATTCCAGTACCGCAAGCAGCACGGCCGTACCTGACCGGATGACAACGGCTTGCCTTCCGGGTCAGGATGTTGGGCGGACAGCCACCGGAGTGCAGCGATGGACGTGCAACCCGAAGCCGTGCAGGCGGCCGAAGCCTACGAGGCGATGTTTGTGCCGGCGTTGTTCGCGCAATGGGCGCCCAGGGTGCTCGACGGCGTTGCGCTGAGCCCAGGTCAACGCGTGCTGGATGTGGCCTGCGGGACGGGTGTGCTGGCCCGTGAGGCAGCCCGGCGTGTCGGACTGAGCGGTGCGGTCAGCGGACTGGATCCGGCACCAGGCATGCTTGCCGTGGCTCGACGCAGCGCCGAAGTGGTCGACTGGCGCGAGGGTGTCGCCGAATCCTTGCCCTATGCCGACGGCCAGTTCGACGCCGTCGTCAGCCAGTTCGGCCTGATGTTCTTCGCTGATCGGGTACAGGCCCTGCGCGAAATGCGTCGGGTATTGCGCCCTGCGGGGCGGCTGGCGGTTGCCGTCTGGAGCGGACTGGAGACGATGCCGGCACTGTTGCGCGAAGTGGCCGTCGTCGAATCGCTCGCGGGAAGCGCCGCCGCCGATGCGCTGCGGGCGCCGTTCTGTCTGGCCGATGCTGGCCGACTGCAGGCCCTGGCCAACTCGACCGGCTGGTTGGGTATCTCGGTTCAGCGCTTGGCCGGTCAGGCCTGCTTCCCCAGCATCCGCTTTCTGGTCGAGGCCGATTTGCGTGGCTGGTTGCCGTTGATGGGCGTTGAGCTGGATGAAGGGCTGATCCAGCGCATACTCGATACGGCCGAATCTTCGATGCGCAACTGGGTTGAGCCCGATGGTACGGCCCGCTTCGAAGTGTCCGCCTTTCTACTGACTGCCAGTAGCCCAGTGTGAGCTCAGGCGCATCCACCTGAGCCTGAGTCGCCTGCCGCAGTGAGACGTACGCCGATGCCCGCCCTACGCTGCCCCAGCTGCCAGTTCCCGATCCACAACCGCCGATTGGCCCAATGCGAGTTCTGTCAGGCCGAGTTGCCCGCGGAGTTGATCTACTCGGTCGAGGAAATAGCCGCGCTGAATACTCAGCTGTCGGATAGCCTCGAACTGGCCAAGCAGCAGATGCGGCCTCGACGTCGTGACCCCGGCGGCGAAGGTGGCGATGGCTTTGGCTATTCGGATGTCGGCTCGGGCGATTGTGGCGGCGATGGTGGTTGCGACTGAGGGCGACTCGACGGCCGCCGACCAGCGAGGCCCGCATCAGCCTTCCGGCAAGGTCGATGGCGCTCGATCAAAGCGCCGACTCAGCCGGGCGGTGGCGCCAGCGCTCAAGCCATGCAGCAGCAGCAGGCACAGCAACCAAGCCTGCAGTCCACCGGACAGTGGCCACCAGGGCAGGCTGAGCAGGCTCAACAGACCGAACAGTGCAGCAGTCAGCAGCAGCCACCGCGATGGCGTGCGTGTCTCTAGCCAACGACCCAGCAGGCTCAGGCCCGTCAGGCACCAGCCGCAGCCAAGCAGCAGCGCGGTCCAGGGCAAGCCACTGGAGGCCAGTCCCAGGAGTGTGGTGGCGGCCAGGGTCAGCAGCAGAAACTGCAGAGCCGTGAGCCAGGGCCAAAGTCCGCGAGGGTGGGGCGGATCAAACTTGTACAGGCGAGCCAGGCTGAAAGGCTGGCTTGGCGGACTGCCGACCGGTCGCCAGCCGGGAGGGCGCAACAGATAGCCCAGCCTGGTCGACCAGTTCGGGGCTTCGCGAAGCTGCTGCCACAACTGCCGATACACCTGCAGGTTGGCGCTGACCGGCTCGAATCCCCGCAGTGGGGCGCGGGTGCCGTACACCGGCGGTTCCTCGGGATCTTCGTCTTCAAAACTACCGAAGAGCCGGTCCCACAGAATCAGGATGCCGCCGTAGTTGCGATCCAGGTAGCGATCGTTGACGGCGTGATGGACGCGGTGATTCGAGGGTGAGGCAAACACGCGGTCGAACCAGCCCAGTCGCCCGATCTGTTCGGTATGGATCCAGTACTGATAGAGCAGATCGATCAGGCCGACGACGACAAAGACCAGTGGCGGAAAACCCAGCAATGCCATCGGCAGATAGAAGATCCAGCCGAACAGAAAGCCGCTGCTGGTCTGGCGCAGTGCCGTACTGAGGTTGAATTCTTCGCTCTGGTGATGCACGACATGGGCCGCCCACAGCAGCGCCACTTCATGCCCCAGCCGGTGCTGCCAGTAGTAGCAGAAGTCGTACAGCAGCAGTCCGACGATCCAGACCCACCACCATTCCGGCGACAGGGTGAACCAGCGCAGGTGCTCGTAGCAGGCCACGTAGATCGCCAGTACCACCAGCTTGCCGGCCAGGCCGGTCAGCTGCGAGTAGGTTCCCAGCGAGATGCTGGCGATGGCGTCGTTGAGGCGATAGACAGGTCGACCGCGGCGCCAGCCCCACCAGGCTTCCAGGCCCATCAGGGCGAAAAACATGGGGATGGCAAAGACGATGGGATCCATCTTCAACGCGGCGGCGGGGTCGCCGCCGAGCCTAACCCAGCGCGCTGAGTTCGCGGTACAGCGAATCGCTGTCGCCCAGATTCAGCTCGATCAGGCGTTTGAGGTGCAGAAAACTGTTCCAGTCCAGGTGCTCGGCGCGCAAGCCCAGGGTTTCCTCGCCCTGATTGGCCAGCGTCACGGCCATGGCGATGAACGCGGTCCCAGCCAGCCGCAACTCGATGCGATAGTTGGTGCCTACTCGACCGTTGAAATCGTCCGGGCGCCGCACCAGCATGCCGCGCAATGACAGGTCGACCACGGCGGTGTCCCAAACGGCCGTCGATGAAAACAGGCGCGCCTGCCCATCGAATGGGAAGCGGGTGAAGCGTCGCCCGGCCGGTAACACACTGGCGTGCATCTGTTGCACTCGAGATTCCAAGCTGGAATGCGTGGCAAGTCTACTGTGCAAGTCCATGATTCGGCGAGGGTGTCAGCGAACTATCCGACGAGATGTGCTAATCGCTGGTCAGGTGGCGCCCCGATCGCCGCGTTGACCACCGCCAAGATCGGCCAATTGCAGGTCGAGGGCGCCAACAGATCGCTGGATTTCGATGAGGCTCAGCGCCAGCGACAACGCCATGGCGACCAGACTGGCGCCGAACAGCCATTGCCCGGCCTGATGCCAGCCGCCAAACAAGGCAAACATGCTCAGCGTGCACAACAGCAAGCTGAAGACGCCGAAACTCTGCATGTCTCGGATCAATCGAACGCGCGTTCGCAACTGCTGGATCTGGTCCAGATAGCCAGCATGCTCTGGTTGCGCACGATAGCTCGCATGCAACCCACGGATGACCGCGGCCAGCGCCAGAAAGCGATTGGTGTAGGCGAGCAGCAGGAGTGAAATGGCCGGGAAGAGCAGCGAGGGCGTCGTCAGTGAGATGTCCATGGTGACTCCCGCAGGTGTGATCGATCAGTCCGGCCGCTCGATCAGGAACAGCGCCGTGACCTTGCGGCCCTCGCCCAGCAACAGATTGAAGGTGCGGGCGGCGGCTCGGTGGTCCATGACTTCCAGTCCAACGCCGCTTCGACGCAGTTCGGCCAGCAGTTCAGGGCGAGGAAAGCGCAAACGTGTGCCTGTGGCGAGAAGCAGCACTTGCGGCTCCGTGGCCAGCGCGCCGGCAAAATCGCTGGCCTGCAGCGTCTCCAGCTGCTGCACCGGCCAGGCCTGCGCCAGTGCCGGGGTCAGCATCACCGATTGCTCCCAGCGCTCGGTCTGCGTCTGCAGCCAGCCGGCGCCCACCGCACGCAAGGTGGTCGGGGCGCCACTGGCCTGTTCCATCAGCGCCATGGGCAATCAGCTGGGCAATGCCAGTTGCGGCTTCTTCGGATGTCGGCGATACAGGCAAACGATGTGTCCGATGCGCTGCACCAGTTCGGCGCCGCTGCCCTGCAGCAACGCATCGATGGCCGCCCGCTTGTCGTCCCGATCCTCGCTGCTGACACGCACCTTGATCAACTCGTGGTCCAGGAGGGCTCGATCAATCTCCTTCAGGACCGACTCGCTCAAGCCCTTGCCTCCGACCATGACGACGGGCTTGAGGTGATGACAAAGGCCGCGCAGATAGCGCTTCTGGCTGGGACTCAGGGACATGGCAGGTGCTCGCTGGATAGCCGCCAAAGGTATCATGCGGACCGCAGCCAGCCGCAGTTGGGTCTGGCGGGAGTACAGGTGATGCCCCAACCCGAGTCTGGTCGATGAGCGGCAGCAGTCAGCGCTGGCTGCGCGAGCATTTCAAGGACCCCTACGTGCAACGTGCTCAGCGCGAAGGCATGCGCTCTCGCGCCGCCTTCAAGCTGGAGGAGTTGCTGGCCCGCGATCGATTGTTGCGACCGGACATGGTGGTGGTCGACCTGGGCGCCGCACCGGGCGGCTGGTCGCAGGTGGTCGCCGATGCGCTGAAAGGCCGAGGTCGCCTTATCGCGCTGGACATCCTGCCGATGGCGCCGCTGGACGGTGTCGAGGTGATCGAGGGCGATTTCACCGACAGTCAGGTCCTGGAACAGCTGTTGCAAACGCTGGACGGCCAGCGGGTTGATCTTGTCTTGTCCGACATTGCCCCCAACATGAGCGGGGTGGCAGCCGTGGACCAATCGCGCTCGATGTATCTGGCGGAGCTGGCTCTGGACTTCGCCCGCGGTCAGCTGACACGCAACGGCGCGCTCCTGATCAAGCTGTTCCAGGGCGAGGGCTTCGATGATTACCTGCGGGAGCTTCGTTCCGCGTTTGCCAAGGTGGTGCTGCGCAAACCGAAGGCCTCACGCGGGCGCAGTCGGGAGATCTATGCTTTGGCAACGGGCTTCAAGGCGGGTTGACGGTCCCCAACCTGAGGTGAACGGAGGCCAGGATCAGGACTTCTGGCAAAGACGCCGTCTTCAGGCCGCTGCTAATATCGTGAGCAACATTGGGTTGAGTTCGACCAGGAACGCGACCCGCCAGCAAGAGGTTTTAATGTGAACGATCTGGCCAAGAACATTCTGCTTTGGACCGTCATCGCGCTGGTCCTGCTGGCGGTCTTCCGCGGATTCGGCCCCGGTGGCGTGGGCACACAGCCGCTGAAGTACTCGCAGTTCGTGCAGATGGTCGAACGCGAACGTGTCGAAAGCGTGAAAGTGGATACCGCCAAGGGCGAGATCCAGGGCACTGCGCAGGGCGGCGAGAAGTTCACTGTCAATGCCATCCTGAGCGAAGAGTTGATGAACAAGCTCGTCTCTCAGAACGTCGAGGTTGAGGTTCTGCCGCGCGACACCGGCTTCTCGCTGCTCGGGTTGTTCTTCAACCTGTTGCCAGTGCTGATCCTGATCGGATTCTGGATCTTCATGATGCGCCAGATGCAAGGTGGCGGTGGCGGCCGCGGTGCCATGAGTTTTGGCAAGAGTCGGGCGCGGCTGCAGGGCGAAGATCAGGTGCGCGTGACCTTCGCCGACGTTGCCGGTGTCGACGAAGCCAAGGATGATGTGAAGGAGCTGGTCGAGTTCCTGCGTGACCCGGGCAAGTTCCAGCGCCTGGGTGGCCGCATTCCACGCGGCGTGCTGATGGTCGGTTCGCCGGGCACCGGCAAGACGCTGCTGGCCAAGGCGATCGCCGGCGAAGCCAAGGTGCCGTTCTTCACGATTTCCGGTTCGGACTTCGTCGAGATGTTCGTCGGTGTGGGTGCCTCTCGAGTGCGCGATATGTTCGAGCAGGCCAAGAAGCATGCGCCCTGCATCATCTTCATCGACGAGATTGACGCGGTGGGCCGTCATCGCGGCGCCGGTCTGGGTGGTGGTCACGACGAACGCGAGCAGACGCTGAACCAGTTGCTGGTGGAAATGGACGGCTTCGAGGGTTCCGAAGGCATCATCGTGATCGCCGCGACCAATCGTCCGGACGTGCTCGATCCGGCCCTGCTTCGACCCGGTCGCTTCGACCGTCAGGTGGTTGTGCCACTGCCGGATGTGCGCGGCCGCGAGCAGATTCTCAAGGTGCACATGCGCAAGGTGCCGCTGGCGCAGGACGTCAAGCCTCAACTGATTGCCCGCGGCACGCCTGGCTTTTCCGGTGCGGACCTGGCCAATCTGGTCAATGAGGCGGCGCTGTTCGCCGCCCGCGAGAATCAGAAGGAAGTGGGCATGAGCCACTTCGAGCGGGCCAAGGACAAGATCATGATGGGCGCCGAGCGGCGCAGCATGGTCATGGACGAGAAGGAAAAACGCCTGACCGCCTATCACGAAGCGGGGCATGCCATCGTTGGCCGCATCGTCCCCGAGCACGACCCGGTCTACAAGGTATCGATCATCCCGCGTGGCCGCGCGCTGGGCGTGACCATGTTCCTGCCGGAACAGGACCGCTATTCGCACAGCCGAACCTGGTTGGAAAGTCAGATCTGCTCGCTCTATGGAGGTCGTTTGGCCGAGGAATTGATCTTTGGCCACGACAAGGTCACCACCGGCGCTTCCAACGACATCATGCGGGCGACCTCTTTGGCCCGGAACATGGTGACTCGCTGGGGACTGAGTGACGAAATGGGGCCGCTGGCCTACAACGACGAGGAAGAGGAAGTCTTCCTCGGGCGTTCGGTCACGCAGCACAAGACCGTGGCGCCGGAAACGGCCAAGCGCATCGACAGCGAAGTGCGTTCGCTGATCGATCGTTGCTATGACATCGCCAAGCAGATTCTGGTCGACAACACCGACAAACTGCACACGATGGCCGACGCCTTGATGAAGTATGAAACCATCGATTCGAATCAGATCGATGCCATCATGGAGGGGCGCGACGTGCCGCCGCCGGCGGGTTGGGACGATCCTGGTTCACCGAGCACCCCGTCGAACAAGCCTACTGCGCCGGCCGTGGGTGGCAACATCGGATCGCCCGCCACGCAGAGCTTCGAGGGCAATTCGCCCTGAGTGCTTTGGCGGTCGGGGGGCAGATGAGGGTAGACAGCGGCGGCCACAGGGCCGCCGTTTGCTTTGCGCCATCAGGCGTCTTGCAGTGCCGATCGAAGAGCCCGGGTGGCTTGCGTACGGTCACTGGAGAACAGGTCTTGCCTGCGGTGGGTTCTATCCCTTCAGTTGAATCAGCTGAATCAGATTGCCGCAGGTGTCGTCCAGCACTGCCATGCGCACATTGCCGGCGTCCATCGGCTGGTTGGTGAATTCGACGCCCAGCTGGCCGAGTCGGTCGAACTCGGCATCGATGTTTTCAACCTGGAACGACGCAGTCGGAATGCCGTCCTCCCGCAGGGCCGCCTTGTAGGGGTTCACTGCAGGATGCTCGCTGGGTTCCAACAGCAACTCCGTGCCTTCTGGCTGGCCCTTGGAAACGAGCGTCAGCCATCGATGGCGTCCCATCGGGATGTCGTGCTTGACCTCAAATCCGAGCTTGCCGACATAAAAGCTCAGCGCCTTGTCCTGATCGTCCACGAACACATTGGTCAGCCAGATTTTCATCGTGAATCCTTCGTCAGAGGTAGGACTCGGAGATCAGCTCGATCGCCGCACGCAGCGGTACGAGTGACACCGAATGCGTTTTGGTACGGCCCTTCCAGGCAATCTCGATCAACTGTGCCTTCTCCAGCGCGTCGAGGTGTTGCGACACGGTTTGGCGCGTCAACGACTGACCCGTCGCCCCGACAGATGAGGCACAGATTTCGAACAACGACTGGCCCGGCCGTGCCAGCAGCAACGTCAGAATCCGCCGCCGCTCGGGATGAGCGATGGCCTTGAACACGAGATCAATGTCCTCGTCTCGCATAGGAACATTATGCAGTAAGATTACTGCATGTCAACGACGGGACTGGCATGAGTGACTTCGTCCTCAATCTGAGTACTGAGAAGGTGGCGATGCCAGGAGAGCCTCCGAGGGTCCGCTTCTGGCCTGATAGCGACGGTTGTTGATTCTGAAGTGGTTGAGGAGATGTTCGCATTCCGATTTCCGGCGGTTCGCATTTGCAGGCACTGTGCGCCATGATTGGAAACCAGCGGAAAGGGCCTGGCGGTTCCAGACATGAGCGATGAGGCCAAAAGGCTGAAAAAGCGCCGGACGATGGAACAGGTGCGAAGCGTCGAGCAGATCCTGCGCCAATGGGATCCCTGGGGGCTGTTGCCAGGTGAACTGGCACCACGGGACGAGTACGACGGCCATGCGCTGCAGATCGTCTCGATGTTGGCCCATGGCTGCTCGGTTGCGTCTCTGACGGAACATTTGGCGAGTCTGCGCTTGTCAGGAACAGCGGGCAGCGCTGATCCGGCATCGGACATGGCCGCAGCCCAAGCAATCCTGGATGCGTTCGACCCGTTGGGCCGGTCCGCTGAGTGACCGCGCCACCTCAATCAGCGCCCTAGGCCGTTTCGCTGGGCTGCGCAACAGAGGCCAGACCAATGGGGCCGAGGACCCGTGCTGCGCAATACCGGCTACTCGAAGCCATCCGCATGCAGGCCGTCCACGCGAGTGGCATAGACTGCCAGAGTGCCAGGTTGCAGTCTGACCTCGCCCGACTGCGCAGTCCCAGTCATATCCAATGTGGCTTGGAGGAGGTAGCCGCCCGCGCCGACTTCGGGCAATGCCTGCAGATTGCTCGCTTCGAGTGTGTATCCAGCACCGGCGATCGCGTTGTGCGGTTCGGCGGCGGAGAAGCTGGTGACCGTGACCAGCAGCATCAGCGTGCGGCCGGCTCGCCAGCGTCTGGGGCGGGGCTCAAGGTGGCGTGTCGACACGGTATTCCTCCACGATCAGACCATCGTCACTGGCTCGCAGGCGCCAGCCGGTGACGCGCGCTTGCGGGGCGTTGGTGATGACCCGTGTGAACGCCGGGGTCACCAGCTGCACGCTGACATCGATCGCGGCGCCGCTGAGCAGGGCCTGTTGCAGTTCACCGCCACCGCTGGGGTTTTGGCGCAGCCACAGCGGCTGTGCGCTGGCCGCGCCTGCCGGTTGCGGCAGTCCACCGACGAACTGGACCGGATAGCTCAACGCGCGATCGCTCAGTACGCGCCATTGCGGTCTGGCTTGGCTGGACGACAGCACCTGATAACTGCTGCCCGCGGGAAGCCCCGATGCGATGTCACTGCCACTGACCGTGGGTGCACCGACGGGCGCTCCCTGGTCTTCGATGCGGCTGACCTGATCGGCACCGAAGCGCAGCTCGACCACTTCATAAGGCAGGCCTTCGCTGCCGATCTCGGTCCGCCAGGCCTGGGCCAGACCATTCTGGAAGCGCCATTGCACGAAGCCGCCGCTGCGGGTCAGTTGCAGCGTCAGGTTCAGATCACGCCGCTGTTGCTGTTGCCAGTCACGCCAGCTGGTGTCGGTCCCCAGTGTGCGGCGCAGTTGCACCGGACCAGCCTGGCCCGGGCCTTGCGTTGTGCGTAACCACTCGAAGGGCTGGTGCAGCACGATGGCGCCGCTGGAGGCGGGAACCGTGCTGATGTTGAACGTGCTCCCCGCCGGCAAACCGCTGAGCAGTGGCGGCGCTGATCCGCCCGGTGGCCCGGGTGGTCCGACCGGCCCCACCGGGCCTGCCGGTCCGGCAGAACCCGGTGTGCCGGCCGGACCCGGTGGGCCAGCAGCACCCGCCGGTCCAGCGGGCCCGGTCGCACCGGTCGCGCCCACTGGGCCGGCCGGCCCGGCGGCGCCAACCGGGCCTGCAGGCCCTTGGGGACCGGCTGGGCCCGGCGGGCCAGAACCCGCGCCGGCCAACGCGAATTGGGCCATCGGCGTGGCCGAGATCTTCTGTCGCGGCTGCAGCGTGGTGCCATCGACCTCGACCTGCAGCCAGCGGGTCTGGCCGTCAAAGACGGGGCCAAAGTCCAGTTCGGCCTGGACCAGGCCGCGCGCCACCGGATGCGCCGGCAGGTTCAGCGCCGGACCGAGCGGATTCCCGCCATCGGCCGAGTCGAACAGTTGAAAGCGCAGGTCCCGATTTCCGCTGACTGGCTTGCCTTCAAATTCCAGGTAGCCCTGGTAACCGAACTCGCGCGCCTCCAGCGAGACGCCAGTCAGGCCGAGCAGCAGCAGGGCGGCATGGACCAGAGGCCGCCAGTGGCGTTGAGATATGTAGAGGAAAGGCTCGCCTTGGGCGTGCGATCGCATGGGCTGCTCCATGGAGTCCGGGGAATGCAGGGCGGGGTGGTTCACGGCGGGCAACGCTCAACGCCGAGAGCGGCGGTGGACAGTTCCTGACCCGATTCGGCGGCGCCCTTCCACCAGCCGCCACGAATGACATCGCGCAGATTGCCCAGCGGGTCGCCGCCGGCGAACAGGTCGGTGCTGATCTGCCGTGCACCGGCGCACAGGCCGCGGGAGGGGTCCCAGGCGTGGCCACGAACCAGCAAGGAGACCAGCGCCGGTTTGTTCTGGCGCAGGTTGTCCGGGTCCGGCACCACACTGCAGCTCTGCACCACGCTGAAGCCGGCGCCGCCCAGTTGGCACAGCAGACCGTTGGGCCACAGCGCATTGACGTCGACGCCATTGGCGTTGCTGGGCAGCTCGGCCAGCACTCGCGCCGGGGTGTCGATCAGCGCTCGGCGCCAGCGATCGCGTTGGGTGGCGGGAAAACTGTCGCCGTAGTTCAGGAAAAGCCGTTCCAGGATCGGGTAGTACCAGGCCTGCAACATGAAGTACTGACCGAGGAAGCAGTCCGGTCCAGCGGCGAACTTGCGCTCGCACATCAGTCCGGCAGTCAGCGAGCTGTCGATCAGCTTGGTCAGCACCTGACGCAGACGCTGGTCGCACTGACTGCCTTCAGCGCCGGGCACGTACTGGGCACAGTTGGCCAGGCTCTCGATGTACTGCAGGTTGAGCCGACCGATGGCCGACCAGGTGGTGTCGTCCTGCGGGTCATCGAAAAAACGCAGGCCCGCAGCATGACCTGCCGCGGCAAAGCGGTCGCGCTGGGCGATCGTCGGGTTGAGCAGATAGGCAACGGCCTGGTGGCGGTTGTAGCTGTAGTCGGCCGAACCGCTGTCACCGCGATGCCAGAGCCCATCGCCGGTGCCACCGGAGCCAAAGCTGTGGCCGGCGATGTTGCTGCCACGGCGCGGGCCGAAGTGGTAGTAGGCGGTGTGCGCCATCAGCCGGGCTTGCGGCAATGCGAATTCGTGGGCCCATTGCGGCTGGCCGCTGCGCAGGAACTCGATCAGCTCGATGTGGGCCGGATCCCAGTAGTTGAGCTTGCCTTCGTTGCTGGCCGGATCCGGGTTGTCGGCAAAACCGAACTGCAGGTTGAACTGCACATCGGGCCACAGCTGCAGACCAAAAGTCTTGGCGCACGTCCATTGGCTGCCGACGTCATTGCCGGCATCCACGCAGGGCTCGTCACCGACGGTGTCGTCGTGCTTGCGCTGCAGATACTGGCGATAGGCGACGCCGACTGGCCCATCGATGCTGCCGGCCAGCGGCGGCAGGATCGCGGCGGCGTCCAGGCTCTCCGGCAGCGGTCGCAGCAGCAGCGGTCGCTCCACCCCGGCCAGATTGGCCCGATGCAGGACCTGGCCGCGACTGCCGAGGTCGCCATTGGCCACACCGGACTGCAGCGCCAGTCGACCGCTGAACCACAGACTCTTGGCCTTGCCCAGGCGGACGGGCTCGGCAACCAGCTGGAAGGCAACATGATTGCCCTGCAGTGACAGACCCTGTGGCTCGCGATAGCGCAACCACGGCTGCGCCAGCAGGGCGATCAGTTGGCCACTGCCCAGCGGGCGGGCCAGTCCCAGCCCGGGTTCGTCGTAGAAGCTGGCGCTGTTCTGAACGCTGCCATTGACTCGCAGTTCGGCGCGCCGCTGCCAGGGGGTGCCACCACCGCGGCGCTGCAGCAGCTGATGCGGACTGCTGACCGGGCCGGGACCCAGCTGCAGCGCGCCGCCACTGGCCGACAGCACCTGGGCGCCACTGGCGTTGCGCAGCAGCGGCAGCCGGAACTCCGCCAGCGCGATCTCGGCGGTGTCGGCAGTCTGCGGGCCTTGTGGCGTGCCGCAGGCATTGCCCAGCTGCCAGTCGAAGGCGAGGTCGGCGCTGCCGGCCGTCAGGCGCAGGCTCAGACTCCACGGGAAGCGCAGCCAGTCGGCATCGCCATTGCAGCGGCTGAGGTTGGTCGGGCCTTCCAGATGACCATCGATGTGCAACAGGCTGGAGACGGTCGCCGCGCCGCTCTCCCAGCGGACCTGATCGACCACCAGACTGCCCGGCAGGTTTTCGGCGGCCTCCAGCAGTGGATTGCCGGCCGTGTCGACGATGCGCACTCGCCAACCTTCATCGGCGCTGCCGCTCTGGGCCTGAAAGATCTCCTGCAGCGGACCACCGGCTTGTTCGCGTATGCGCAGGCGGCGCAGCGGCTGGCTGGCTGCGCCGTCGAGTTCGACTTCGATCCAGCCAGTGTCGATGGTGCGGCGCTCGCCGGTGCCGATCTGCTCGATGCGGGGCAGGGCAGTGGGGGGCTGTGGCAGACGCAGCAGTGCCAGTGTGGCGGACTGGCCAGCGCCCTGATCGACACTCAGATCAGTCTGCAGCCAGCGGATCGGCGCCGCCGCATCGGCCAGTGGCGCGGCCCAGCGAGACAATGCCGCATGTTGCGCAGGCCAGCGCAGTCCGCCCGGGCCGATCACCACGAGGCGATCCAGATCCCCATCGAGCAGATTCAGCGCGCGAGGGACCGGCAGCGCGCCAAAGGCCGCGGCAGCCTCACGCGCGGCGCCATCATTGGCGATCTCGAAGCAGCCGATCAGCGTGGCACCGCTCAGATTGGGCGCGGTCAGCGTGTCACCAGCCAGGTTGCCGCTGACGCAGGAAGGTGTGGTGCCGACCGGCTCGAAGCCATCGGCATAGATGAAATCACCCGCCTCGGCAGCGGATGCCACGCCCAGTAGCAGGCTGGCAGCGCCAAGCAGCCATGAGGCCAGTCGGGATTGCGCATCGCAGTTCATCAAAGGGCTCCAGGCCGTCGTCGGGCGGCAGTCAGTGGTTGGGACGCAATGACCATGACGACAGCCTGCCGGGATGGACTCCGTCATGTGCAGACCCGATCGAAGCTTGACGTTCAGGGGGCGGCGCGATAGCCGGCAGGAAAAGCGTGAACTGCGCCACGGGCCGCATTGGGCCGGGATGACGAGGCACCGACTCTGTGAGGTCGCCGCGAAACGGGCGCGGTTACTGCGCCAGCGACGCCCAGTCAAGACTCAACGCGGGTCTGCGAGGTGTTGCACACGAGCCCTGAAGATGCTGCCCAGGTACTGCCCATTGGAGGGGTCATGAGAATGCTCGGTTGGCAACGCTGGTGCTGGCTGTGCTTGGGCTGGTGCATCTGTGTCCAGGCCCAAACCACCCTGAGCCAGCAGGAACTGCGGATTCTGCAATCGGTGCCCGTCAGTCATTTGCGGGTGGCCGATCTGAACGGGGACGATCGAACGGACCTGATCGCATTGCGCGCCCCCAGCGGTGCACCTCAGGATGGAGCGCCGGCCGGATACGTACAAATTCGAGGGCGCAACGATGGCCCCTTTGGCTCCAACCGGGTGTTGCGGGCAGAGATTCCGGTCGATCTGTTGGCGCTCGACCTGGATCTGGATGGCGACGAGGACATCCTGATTGCCGATGAAGGCCCCACGACGGCAATCCAGATCTGGATCAACGAAGGCGGAAGGCAGGGTGGCCAGAGAGGATCCCTGTTCCGCTACGATCGGACCTATGCCTACGATCTCGCGGTGGGTTTGTGTGCCCTGCGCAACATCGGGTCCGGCGAACGTCAGGACCTGCTGTTGGTCCGCACGGTCGGGCGCGAAGCGATCTTCCTCAGAGTAGTCTTCGGGAGCGGGGGGATCGACAGGATCCCTCGTCATGAAGAGGGGCAACGCCTGGCCAATCCTGGTGCCGCAGGCGCATTGTGCGCGGACTTCAACGGCGACGGTCTGGATGATGTTCTGATCTACGGCAGTCAGACCGAGCTATGGGTGCGCGGCACCAGTACCGCCACCCCCTTTGTCCAAGCCAGCAGCGGTCCGCTCTTGCCCGGCGTGTTCGTGTCGGCGGCCAGCGCTCGGGACCTGGATGGGGATGGCGATCTGGACCTTCTGCTGGGCAGCGCCTCGAACGATCAGGTGCTGGAGAACCAGGGGCCGGGATCGGACGGCAGTCCCAGCTTCGCCGAAGTGGACCAACTCGATGGCATCGGACCGACCAAAGGCTATCTCTGGCTCGATGTGGACGGTGATGGCGACGAAGATCTGCTGGCCCTGAGGGACAATGTGCGAGCCGGCAATGCCGTCAGAGGGACGGCAGTCTTTCTGCGCCAGGGGCTCGTATTTGATGCGGCCCCTGTACAGCGACTGGCACCCGCTACGGCCGGGGCCATTGCCCCGTTCAGCATCGGAACTTCGCCACAGGTCTGGCTGGGCAGCAGCGATCCGGGCAACAACGGCGTGTGGGCGACCGGCCTGCCACCACCACCACCGACCGTCCGCTTCAGCGAGGATGTGTCCGAGCACTCGCATGCCTATTTCATGGCCGGCACGATCGGTGGATATCTGGACATCCTGCCGCAGGCGGCCGAACCGTTTTCGGTGAGCATGCGCGCTGAACAGCTGAATGCCGCGCAGCAGATCGTGAGCTGGACGGCACCCGTGGCCAGCGGACAGACTTACCTGCGGACGACGAACAACACGGTCAACGTCGAGCCCAGCACCTGGAATCTGAGTCTGGAGGGCATCACCCCGCCGGACGCGGCGACCATCGGCAGTCCTGCCACGGCGCAGGTCCATGTCTACTACTCGCCATATGCCAATTTGCTGACGGGATTCTGCTATTTCGCCTGCATCGTGCTGGGCAATTGTGCTGACGAAGCACCCGATGCGATCGCCGGCAATGGTCCGGTCTATATGGGGACCGCAGCCGAGGTGCAGTTGGTCCGCCGTCTGCGAGACGAACGCATGGCGGCCAGCTCGGGCGGCCAGTACTACATCGACCTCTACGAGTCACTGGTGCTCGACCTCTACGGGGCTTCATTCGTCGACCCTCATTTCTACGAAGATCTGTGGCAGTTGAAGGACACCTGGATGCCGGCGGTGGCCAACCTCGTCGACGGTGATGGCCAGATGCCAATCAGCGACGAGATGCAGGATCGGCTGCTGTCGGTGCTGTTGCGCTTTCAGCTCGATGGCAGCGCGTCCCTGCGTCAGGCCATCGAGGTGGAGCGACAGGCGCTGGGCCTGAACCAGATCAGCGGGCGCCCCATCAGCTGGCTGCAGCAACGCTGGGAGAGCACGCCGCTGCAGATTGACGGCTTTGAGAGCGTCGGCGATGCTCCGGCGACCACGCCCACGGCGCCCGCGGGGATGCAATGACAGCCGCAGCGGAACGAGATTCGACCCTGATTCGTATCGCGGTGGTTGAGGACGAGCCGCACACCCGACAGGCACTGGTGGAGCGTCTGCGTCAGGTAGACAACTACCGTGTTGTCGCTGAAGCGGCCACGCTGGCCGAAGGCCGCAGCCTGCTGTCTGCCCATTCGCTCGACGTGCTGATTGTTGACCTGGGCCTGCCCGACGGCTCGGGACTGGACCTGATCGATGAGCAACGCCAGCGCGATGCGCAGACGGCGATCCTGGTGCTGACCGTCTTCGGCGACGAGCAGAAACTGGTGCGCGCGATTGAATGCGGTGCCCGGGGTTATCTGCTCAAGGACGAGAGCGCCATCGGTCTGGTCGATGCCATCGCCGAATTGCTGGCCGGCGGTGCGCCGTTGAGTCCGGCGATCGCCCGACATCTGATTGGGCGGCTGCAGACACCGGCCGAGGTGGCCAGTGCGACCGACGCGGCGAATGCGGCCGGCCTGACGGGTCGGGAGGTCGAGGTGCTGCAATTGGCTGCCAAGGGCTACAACCACGCCGAGGTGGCCAAGTTGCTGGGGTTGAGCCGCAACACGGTGGCCTCGTACACGCGGCACATCTACGAGAAGCTGGAGGTGCACTCCCGTGCCGAAGCGCTCTACGAGGCCGGCCGCCTGGGCCTGATCAGCGGCCACTGAGATGGCGGTGCGCTGGACACCTACGCTGGCAACCTCGGGCAGCTTGCTGGCTGGCGCGCTGCTGGCGCTCCTGCTGGTGCTGACCCTGGACCGACTGACCAGCACGCCACTGCCCGACCCGCTGTTGCCCTTGACGCAGATCGAACGCGTACAGACGGCCATCGATGAGGTCCCCGATGCGGCTGCGGCATGGGTACAGACGAATTTGCCCGAGGATGCGCCGATGCTGCTGGGGCCCGAGCGCCAGCACGCCTGGTATCGCATCGGCTTCGATCTGCCGGACTGGCAGCCGCCGCTGTGGGCGCTGCTGCTGCAGCGCCCCTTGGCGGCAGTGAGCATCCGCGTCAACGGCCAGCTGCTGGCCGACTCCGGTGTCACGCGCACCCAGTTGCCGGAGTATCGGCATGACCTGCGCTACAACCTCAGTCCTGGCATGTTGCGGCCCGGCCACAACGAGATTCTGATTCTCAGTGTCAGCCAGACCCGTCGTGCTGGACTGGGTCGGGTCTGGCTGGGTGACTCGGCGCAGCTGGCGGCCTACAAGGCCCAACGCAACCGGATCGAGAAGGACTGGCCGACGCTGGCGCTGCAGGTGATCGCCGTGCTGGCGGTAATTCTGGCGGCCTTTCAGGCGGTGCGTCCGCAGGAGACGGCATTCGGCTGGTTCGCTGCAGCGCTGAGCGGTTGGGCCTTTCACACCGCGCTGGTCGAACGCAACAGCGCGATCTTCGGGCTGGCGGCTGTGCATCAGGCGCTGGTGGTCATCGGGCTGGTCTGGTTCGTGGTCTTCGGGCTGGTCTTTGTGCATCGACTGGTGGGCTGGCGGGCACGTCGGGTGGAGCGCAGCGCATTGTTGTTTGGCCTGCTCGCCAGCGTGCTGCTGTTGGGGCTGAGTCCCTGGCAGCCATGGCCGCTCTACAGCCATCTGGTGCTCTGGCTGGTGGTGCCCGGCGTACTGCTGGTGGGCGTTCTGATTCTGGTTCAGCTGTGGCGCGCGGCGCAGCAGGGCCGGGATCGACAGGAAGCACGCTGGTTGCTGGTGCTGGCCGGCATGCTGCTGACGATAGGAATCCGGGACTGGTTGCTGGATCTGAACCTGATCGGCAACTGGCAGTCGCTGCGCTATCTGCCCTTCGCCGCGCCGATGGTGTTCAGCGTGTTCGGCTGGTTGTTGTTGCGCCGCCACGTGCAGGCCCTGGCGGCGGTCGAGCAGGCCAACCGCGATCTGGAGGGCAAGGTTGCGGAAAAGACCCGGGCGATCGAGGCAAACTGGCGTCGCATTGCCGAGATCGAGCGCGAGCGGGCCCGCTTCGATGAGCGCGATCGGCTGATGCGCGACATGCATGATGGGGTCGGCGGGCATCTGGTCCAGGCGCTGGCCTTGACCGAGGCGGCCGCCGATTCACGCCTGCGCGATGCCGTGCAGCAGGCACTGGATGATCTGCGGCTGTTGATTGATGCCTCCGACGTTCACAGCGAGGGACTCAATGACATCCTGGCGCGACTGCGCGAGCGCTTGGTGCGTCGATTGGCAGCACTGGGCATCACGCTGGAGTGGGATTTCACCCGCTCGCCGATGCTGCCGCCGCTGTCACCTTCCAAGAGCATCCAGATCCTGCGGATCCTGCAGGAGGCGGTGACCAATGTGATCAAGCATGCGCAGGCACGGCACGTTGTGATCGCGTCGGAGCGGCTCGATGATCCCGCAACCGGTCAGGCCGCTCGCCTGTTGTTCGAGGTCGCCGACGACGGCGCAGGCTTCGATCCCGCCACCGCCAGCGATGGCCGCGGCTTGCGCAATTTGCGCGCGCGCATCGCCGAGTTGGGTGGGCATGCGCATCTGGACAGTACCCCGGGCGGCGGCTGTCGCCTGCGCTTCGACGTGCCATTGTCGGTGGATGCCGACGGTTAGGTGCCTGGGCTTGTCCTGTGCGCTGCGCGCACCGATGCTATGGGAACATCCGGCAACTCCCCGTGGTCGGCCCATGTGAGCAGGATCTTGATGCGAATGGTCTGCGGTCATCGCTGTTGGCACAGCGCTTGTGCGCTGGGCATCAGCTTGCTGTTGCTGGGCGCTACCGCCCACGCCAACGTCCCGCGTTATCCATTGACGACCGATTCCTTGCCCGCTGCCGACGCGCCGCGTGGCCGACTCGAAGGACCGTTGGAGTTCCACAGCCAGATCTATCCGGGCACCGTGCGGCGCTATTGGATCTTCGTCCCGGCGCAATATCGTGACGATCAACCAGCCAGCTTGCTGGTCTTCCAGGATGGCCAGCGGGCAACCAACCCCGAGGGCTCGCTGCGCATACCGACGGTGCTGGAGAACCTGATTCACCAGGGTGATCTGCCCGTCACCATCGGTCTGTTCATCACTCCCGGGCATCGCGCCGAGCGCTATCCCGATGACCTGGCCATGGGCAATCCCGATCATCGCGCGCAGGAGTACGACGCCCTCGACGACCGCTACGCGCGCATGCTGATCGACGAGCTGTTGCCGCTGGTGCGACGGCGCTATCGCATCTCCGATGACCCCGCGCAGCACGCGATCGGCGGGACCAGCAGCGGCGCGATCTGTGCCTTCACCGTGGCCTGGCACCGACCGGAGGTCTTCGGCAAGGTGATCTCGATGATTGGGAGCTACGTCTCGATCGGATACCAGCCGGCCACGGGCGAGCGGCCGCTGCGGCCGGGCGGCGACCTGTATCCGACGCTGATCCGCAAGAGCCCGATTCGCCCGCTGCGGATCTTCCTGCAGGACGGCAGCAACGATCTGGACAATGAGCATGGCCACTGGTTTCTGGCCAACCAGCAGATGCTGGCGGCCCTGCACTGGGCCAACGCCAATGCCGACCGGCTGGGCATGCCCGGTCCTCGCTATCAGGTTCGCCACGTCTGGGGCGAAGGGGCGCATTCGGACGAGCATGGCGGCGCACTGCTGCCCGATATCCTGCGCTGGCTCTGGTCCGAGGAAGGCACCGAATGACGGACAACAGAAGTCCCGCGGGTGGCGACGAATGGCAGGTCAGCTACGAACACATCGTCGATCACCATGCCCCAACGAAGCCTGGCGATATTGGCTACCACTACGATTACGTGCTTTACCGCTTCAAGCAACATGGACGGGAATTGCTGGCGCGCAGCTACGCCGACACGGCTGAGCGAGCGAGTTTCCTCAGTCTGACGGTTTCGGGAGTGGATCGGTCACTCAATGCGTCCGATCTGCGCGAAACGCTGGTGCAGCAGGCCGTGGTCCATCTGCAACTGCTGGGCAAGCGCGAGTTCTGCTGGTTCGATCGGTCCAGTGGCTGCTATCGCGACTGGTCGCCCGGAATTGAGTCCGCGCCAGCCGACTGAATGCCTGCCGCGCACTGGAACGCTCGATGCCTGCGTCAGCTGATCAATGCCCGGAAGATCGCCAGGCCGCTGGCCAGCAGCAAAGACAGCAGACTGAGACCGATGCCGACACTGCGGCCAAAGGGATGGTTGGCGGTGAAGGCCATCGCATAGCCGTGCAGCACTCGGCCAATCAGAAGCAGGACAGCAAGCCCGTGGATGATCCAGGGCGGGTTGCCGGTGTACTCCAGCAGAGCGATCAACAACAGCGTCAGCGGCACGTACTCGGCGAAGTTGGCGTGAGCTCGAATGCGCCGCTGCAGCGACAACTGGCCACCGTCACCGAGGCTGGGATTGTCCGGTCCCACGCGACCCAGAATCACCCGCACGCTGAGCACGAAGAAGCACAGGCCCAGAAGACCGGCGTAGCCGAGTGCACCATGCCGATGTACCCCAAAGTGGCGCCGATGCGCGATTGCGCGCAAAGGCAACTGCGGAAGGCGCTGTCAGTCAGCTACCCGTCGGTGGCCGTTGGGCCCGCCCTCAGCCATCGCCAATCTGATCTGCGCGACCATCGGCAGTCAATTCCAGGCCACCGACCCATTCCACCAGGCCTTGCAGAAGGTTCTCAAAAGAGGAGGACGGTTCGGTTGAATCCGAGTCCGGACCTGCCTGCGCCCAGGGCGCAACCAGCATCAGAGCCAACAACAGGAACGCGCAACACTTGATTCT
>JAWLAT010000005.1:0-269905 GCA_041395325.1 Lysobacterales bacterium | reverse complement strand
GCGGCCTGGTCGATGCCCACCAATCCGCGCGATTGATCTTCGATCTGGCGGTAGGCCTGTTCCGCCAGCTGGCGAAACTGCGCCCGGTCTGTCCCTGCACTCATCTGACCCAGCCGCAGCAGCTGCGCATTGCGCTCGACGACCGCGCCGAACTCGGCAGCCAGGGTCGCGCTGCGGGCCAGCTGCAAGCGGTTGCGCACGGCCAGGCCGCTGGCCGCCAGGGCAATGAGCACCAGCACCGCGCCGGTGGTGATCAGCCAGCGATGGTCCTTCCAACGGTGGCGCCAGTGGTACCAGAGGTTGATCGAGCGGGCGCCGACCGGTCGCCCGTTCAGATAGGCCTGCAGGTCCGCCGCCAACTCGGCCGCACTGCCATGACGCTCGCTGCGATCCCGCTCCATCGCCTTCAGACAGATGGCTTCCAGCGCGGCAGGCAGGTCCGGACGCAGCCGCCGCGGTGAGCCGATGCGCTCGGCATGGACCCGGGCGATCACCGCCGACGCCGAGTCCGCCTCGAAGGGGTGGTGATCGGTCAGCAGGAAATACAGGATCGCGCCGAGACTGTAGACGTCGGCGCGCCGATCGATGTCAGTTGCCCCCAGGGCCTGCTCCGGCGCCATGTAGTTCGGCGTGCCGAGGATCTGTCCGGCCACGGTCAAGGTGGATGCCTGGACATCCTTGACCAGTCCGAAATCCATCACCCAGGGCTTGGGCAGGCCATCGGTATCGCCTTCGACCAGGATGTTGGCGGGTTTCAGGTCACGATGGATCAGTCCTTCGGCATGGGCCGCCGCGACCGCCGAGCAGACGTCCCCCAGCAGGCGCACGCGCTGCTCCAGGGACAGCGCTGCACTGGCGCGGTCCAGCGTCTGACCGTCGACAAACTGCATCGCGACGTAGTGACGGCCATCGCTGACACCGACATCGATGATCCTGCAGATGTTGGGATGCTCGATCCGGCGCATCGCCGCCGCCTCGCGGCGGAGCCGATCGACCCAGTCCGGATCGTTGCGCTTGAGCATCTTGACCGCCACGTCGATACCCAGATCGGGGGCGTGGGCGCGATACACCTCGCCCATCGTACCTTCGCCGATGGGGACTGCGGTCTCAAGTCGCATGGACATCAGATGGCATCGGGCAATAATGCGTTGCCTCCATCGCGACCTGAATATACATGGCCATCTTGCTCAAGGGTGACGGCGCGGCGCCGCTGCGGGTCATCCTGAAGGACGGTCTGCATGTCGTCGGCTCCGGTGTCAGCGGCGATGGCAGGATCGCTCATCCCACCGTTTCGCGGCGCCACGCCGAGATCGAGGTCGACGGCGAGCAGATCGAACTGCGTGATCTGCAATCCAGCAACGGCAGCTTCGTCGACGGCCAACGCGTCAGCCAGGCCCGACTGCAGATCGGTCAGCAGCTGAAACTGGGGTCCTTGCGTCTGCAGCTGTGCCGAGCACCCAGCGACGATGCCGAGATCGCACTGCGTCTGGACGGGCCAGTGGTCGAGGCGGCCGGGTCTACGCTGCCGGCGGGCGTCGGGGATCGCTTTACCCTGCACGAATTGCCGCGATTGCTGGCGCAACTGGCTGCGGGGACCAGCGAGGCCGAGTTGTTGCGCGCCTTCGGTGCGGCACTGTGCAGCCTGCGCGGCGTCGAGGGTGTGCGGGTTTCCAGAGGCGACGAGCGCTACTTTGAACGCGTGGATGACGAGGCGCAGCTCTGGGCTTTCGAACTCGGCGATCTGCAGGTCGAGCTGCAGGTGGCCGGCGGTATCGCAGCGCAGCAGTTTCAGCCGCTTCTGGCCTTGTTGCCGCCGTTGCGCGCGCTGGCGGGTCCTGCGCCAGCCGCGCCGAGCCATCCAGACCAGACGGCGCCGGGACCATCGCCGCTGAGTCTGGACCCGGTGGTCATCGACATCTATGCGCGTGCCGTCCAGGCGGCCCGATCCACGCTCAGTGTGCTGATCCGCGGCGAATCCGGCACTGGCAAGGAAGTGTTGGCGCGACACATCCATCTCAACAGTGGTCGCGCCGGTCCACTGGTGGCGCTCAACTGTGCGGCCATTCCACCCGGCTTGCTGGAAGCCGAGCTGATGGGGATCGAGAAGGGCGTGGCCACCGGCGTCGATGCCCGGCCAGGCAGTTTTCGTCGTGCCCATGGCGGGACACTGTTCCTCGACGAGATCGGTGACATGCCCGCCGATCTACAGGCCAAGATTCTGCGGGTACTGCAGGAGCGCGAGGTCCATCCGGTGGGTGCCAGGGCACCGATCCCGGTGGATGTGCGCATCATTGCCGCCACCCACCGCGACCTTTCGGCGCGCATGGACGAAGGCCAGTTTCGCGCCGATCTGCATCACCGGATCGCCGACTGGGACGTGCGACTGCCGCCCCTGCGCGAGCGGCCCGCTGACATCGGCAATCTGGCCTTGCACTTTCTGGCGCGCGAACTGGCGCAACTGCAGCGGCATTCCCGCGGCATCACCACCGAAGCCTTGCGCTGTCTACAGGCCTATTCCTGGCCGGGCAACATTCGTGAGCTGGAGCGGGAGATGGCCCGCTGCGCCGTGTTCCTGGGCGAGGGCGAAGCCCTCAGCAGCGATCTGCTGAAAGACGCCATTCGTCAGCGCGAGGATGACCCGGACACACTCGAAGGGCGACTCGCCCGCGAGGAGCGACGGATCCTGCGCGCGGCGCTGGCTCAGCATCAGCACAATGCCACTCAGGTCGCCGCTGCATTGGGGATCTCCCGATCCACGCTGTATCGGCGCATGCAGGAGCTGCAGATCTCGCCCAGAGAGGCTTGAGCCCCATGGGCCGGACAAACCCAGTCCGGCAATCAAGTTCAATGCGGAGATGTCGCCGGGCCGGCCGTTCTGCAGCGGTCGGTCGCACCCGTAGCGGGGCGTTTCAGCCAATGGCGAAGTCGACGGACAACAGGCCCGAGCGGTGTATGGCCCAGCGCGCGATGGAATTGCGTAGCTGAGGGCTTTCCCGAAGCTGGAGTTGCCGATGGTCAAGCGTTGCTGTGCTGTCATTTTGCTGCTGAGTGCGAGTCTGGGGCTGCCGCTGGCGGCGATGGAGCCGGGGACCGATCGACCTGGCAGTGACTACCGTGACTTCGATCTGGATCAGGCCGATCCGGCGCAGTGCGCGATGGCCTGTGAAGGCGATGCGCAATGTGCCGCGTGGACCTACGTGCAGCCGGGGGTGCAGGGCGACAGCGCGCGCTGCTGGTTGAAGGACCAGGTGCCTGAGCCCGTCGCCAGCGACTGCTGCGTCAGCGGCCTGGCCGACAACGGCGGCTGGCCGCTGGAAGCCGCCACCGATCGACCCGGCTCGGACTACCGCGACTTCGATCTGGGTCAGGCCAACCCGCGGTTGTGTGAGGCGGCCTGTCGCGATGAGGCGCAGTGTGTGGCCTATACCTTCGTCCGTCCGGGCGTGCAGGGTGATACCGCGCGTTGCTGGCTGAAGGATCAGGTGCCGGATCCGCAGCCCTCGGACTGCTGCGACAGCGGCGTGCGGCCGGACTGATCGCACAACGGGCGGGCGGGTCCGATGACCTGCCCGCTCAGGCTGGAGCGGCCAATTCCGGCGATTTCAGACAACTTCATCCGCACTTCAGGCACTTCATCCGGCCAGGGATTGGGATGGGCGCCCCTTCCGGATGGAGTTGATGATGCGCCTGTACCCGCTGCTCAGCGTTTTCCTGCCCCTGGCCGTCCAGGCGGCCGAACTGCCGCCACCGGTGGATCAAGCCGGCCATTGGACCCGCGTCGAGGCGATTCAGGCAGGGCTGCCTGCGCAGGCCTGGCAGGGCCTGGACGAGGCCCTGGATGGCGAAGACTTCCCTGGCATCACCTCGGTGCTGGTGGCCCGCGACGGGCGCCTGCTGTACGAGCGCTACCGCGATCCGGACTCGGACGATGAAACGCCACCCGAGCAGCGTCTGCGCGACACCCGCAGCGCCACCAAGACCATCACCGGGCTGCTGGTGGGCAGCGCCATCGCACAAGGGCATATCCAGGGTGCCGCCGAGCCGATCATGCCGTGGTTCAAATCGCTGGGCTCTCCGGCGAATCCGGACCCGCGCAAGGCGGCGATCCGCTTTGAGGACCTGCTGACGATGAGCTCGTTGCTGGAGTGCAACGACGACAATCCCTACTCCAGTGGCAACGAGGAATGGATGTACGTCACCGAGCACTGGACGCGCTTCGTGCTGGATCTGCCGATCAAGGGTTTCGCCCCATGGATGCGCAAGCCGCAGGACAGTCCGCATGGGCGTTCCTTCAGCTACTGCACCGCCGGCGTCTATCTGCTCGGCGCGGCGGTCGAACGAGCCACCGGACAACCGCTGGCCGACTTTGCCGCCGAGCACCTGGAACGACCGCTGGGCATCGAGTCGGTGCAATGGAATCTCAGTCCGGAAGGCGTCGGCATCGGTGGCGGCGGGACCCGCTATCGTTCGCGCGATCTGCTCAAGCTGGCGGAGCTGCTGCGCCTGGGCGGGCGCTGGGGAGACCGGCAGATCCTGCCGCAGGCGTGGGTCGAGCAGACCCTCAGCGTTCATGCACAGGCCCGTGACGACGCCGACTACGGCTATCTGTTGTGGCGCTTTCACTACACGGTCGGCGAGCAGCGTCTGAGCGTCTGGGCGATGAGTGGCAATGGCGGCAACTATGTCTACATCGACCCACAGCATCGCAGCGTCGCGGTGATCACCAGCACCGCCTACAACCAGCGCTACGCGCATCCGAACTCACAACGGCTGTTTGCCGAACAGATCCTGCCGCCGTTGGTCGCGGCCGGGGTGAAGGACTGATCGCTGGCGTGTCTGGTTGGGCGGCAGCCTCAGTGCACGCCCTCGGCCAGCAGCTCGGCCAGGCCCGGGACCTCACGGGCACGCTCCCGCTCGGTGGCAATCGCCGTGGCGATGCGTTCCAGCAGCTCGGAGTAGCCGGGCTGCTGTCGGAGGTCCTGCCACAGCGGCGACTGAGTCAGCGCAAGCCGGTCGCGGTAGCCGGCCTGGCGGGCCTGGTCGAGCGCTGCCAGTGCCTCGGCCGGCTGCCCGAGGGCCAGCTGCAACTGCGCGATCTCCAGCCAGTTGTCGGGCCAGCGATCACCCGCGGCCGTGGCTTCGTGGAGTTGCTGCAGCCGTTGCGTGGCCCAGTCGCGGTCCAGCGAACCGGCGTAGATGCGCCGCAGGCTGGGCGCCGGTCCGCTGCCGGGCTTGAGGCTTTCGGCGCGGGCGAAGGCCGCGGCGGCGGCCGCGCGATCGCCATCCAGCAGCGCCAGTTCGCCAGCGAACAGCCACAGGCTCGGGTGCTGCGGTCGCTGCACCGACTGCGTCAGGGCTGCTCGCGCCTGCTCGATGCGGCCCTGACGGAACAGGAAGGCGGGCCAGGCGGCGGCGATGAAAGCGCTGTCCGGGTGCAACTGGTAGCTGCGCTGCAGCAGCCGCTCGGCGGCGGCCGGGTAGCCCAGCAGTTCGAGGTTGTGAGACAGCTGCAGATCCACCAGGCGCAGATCATGGCCGCTGGCCCGGGCGCGCAGATTGCCGGCCAGGGCGAGGGCCAATTCGCCACGGATGGCCTGCAGATGCGCCAATGAGGCCAGGCTGTCCAACCGGCCGACCGGATCGAGCGCGATCGCCCTGGCGTAATCGGCCATCGCCGCTTCGATCAGCCCGCGGCAGTCGGCGGCATAGGCGCGCGCCGCGAAGGCGCGGGCGTTGTCGGGCTCGTTGGCGAGCACCGCCGAGGCCAGCCGTTCGGCTTCTTCGGCGCGGGTCGCGCCATCGTTATGGGCGCACATCATCGCGCTGGAGGTGAAGCTCAGTCCCAACCGCGCAGCGGTGCTGGTCGGCTGCAGGGCGAGCGCCTGACGAAACAAATCAATTGCCCGCAGCGTGTCATCGCGCTGACCGATGCTGGCGTAGTGGTGCGCGCGCTCCATCAGCGCGCTGTACTCATCCGGCACCGCCTGGCCATGGCCGAGTGAATCCACGCTCTCGACAGGTGTCCGCAGGGCGAACCAGGCGATGACTGCCAGCACCAATACGGCCGCGCCGAGCCATGCGGGCCAGGCGCGTGGGCGACGATGTGCGGGCCGCGGGACCGGTGATTCGCCGGTCTCGGCAATGACCTCGGCCGCCGCACACAGCTGGTAACCCCGTCCCCGCACGGTGCGCAGATAGCGCGGTTGGCGGCTGTCATCGCCGAGCGCCTGGCGCAGCAGCTTGACGCGCTGGGTCACGGTTTCGTCGTTGACCACCGCCGGTGCCCAGACCGCCTCGATCAGCTCGGTCGGCGTCACCACCCGCTGTTTCTGCCGCAGCAGCCAGGCCAGCAGGTCGAAGCTCAGCCCCTGGATGTCCAGCAGCTGTTCGCCGCGAAGGACCTGACGGGTCCCCAGGTCGATGGTGAGGTCAACAAAGTCGTAGCGCATCGGTGCCGATTGCAGTGCAGCGGCTTCGGCTTGTCCAGTGTGAAAGGCTCAGGTCGCTCGCGGCTGTCGTCGCGTTGCCCTCCCATTCGTCACTTGCATATCGAAAAACAACAAAACTATGATTGTTTATCGATATACAAGGGCGTGTCTTCAATGAGCCTCTCCTCAGCCTGGTGGCACTCGTTGCCACTCGCTCGCCGGGTTCTGGCGGCGTTGCGGGTCATCAACGGGATCTACGCTGCGGCCATTGTCCTGCTGCTCGTCGCCAGCCTGATCGTGCCGATGCCCATCATGACTGGACTGGGCGTGCAGCCTGGGCCGGGCACCGACACGCTGATCCTGGGGCTGCGCGCGATCATGGGAATCGGCATCGCCGCTGCGCTGCTGACGCATCTTGTGCTCGGTAACCTGCTGGCGCTGCTCGCCAGCGTGCGCGCCGGTGATCCCTTTGTTGCCGACAACGCCCGACGACTCCGTTGGATCGCCATCTGGGTTCTGCTGGCCGAGGTGCTGCGCTTGTTGGTCGGCCTGATCTCGGCAGCGGTGTCCACGCCGGGCCAGCGGTTGGATCTGGGTGGTGGCATCGCGCTGGCACCCTGGCTGGCCGTCCTGCTGCTTTTTGTGCTGGCGCAGGTCTTTGAGCATGGCGCGCGCATGCGGCGCGATCTCGAAGGCACCGTCTGAGATGGCCGTCGTGGTCCGCCTCGACGAGTTGCTGCACGCACGGCGCATGACGCTGACCGAACTGTCCGAGCGCATCGACATCACGCTGGCCAACCTGTCGATTCTGAAGACCGGCAAGGCGCGTGCCATCCGCTTTTCAACGCTGGCTGCGATCTGCACAGCGCTGGATTGCCAGCCGGGCGACCTGCTCGTCCACGACCCCCAGCTTCCGGAGGATTCCGATCCATGAACGTCATGAACTTCTTTGCATCCGATCCAGCCCGCTACGAGGGTGTTCGACCGGTTCACATCTGGGGCATGCGCCTGTTCTATCTGCTGATGGCCGTCTACGTTGCCCCGGTGGCCTGGGAGGAACTGCTGACCCACACGGGGCCATGGGACCCACTGGAGGCCGTGGTCTGGACCGTCTGGGCCACCTATCCGACGCTGGCCGTGCTGGGCCTGCTGCAGCCCTTGCGCTGGTTGCCGATCCTGCTGTTCACGGTGGGCTACAAGGGCCTGTGGCTGGCGCTGGTGGCCTGGCCATTGTGGCGTGCGGGGACCCTGGCAGAATCTCCGGCCATGGAGCTCACCGAGGTCTTCATGCCATTGTCTTTGCTCGTGCTGGTGATCCCCTGGGGCTATGTGCTACGCACCTATCTGGTGTGGCCTCGATCAGTGCCCGCCCGAAGCCTGTGAACGCGCACCTGCAGGATCTCGCCTCGTATTCTCTCCGTTTTGAGCAAGCTCCTCAGCCCGGGCTTGCCTGGGCTGTGATCGCGGGAACGACGGCTCACGCGCCGCGACGACGCGCTCCGCCTTAGTCCTCATCGGCCAAGCGGAGACGGATTATGTGGCGACCCTGATCGTGGGCATCGCTGTGTGATCGCTGACACGCTGCGCAGCGCCTGAACTCGCAGGTGCTGGCCAGCCGGCGCGTGGTGGCGGATCATCCGCGCTCCGCGCCGGTGGCTGGGCGTGTTTCCGATGAGGTCTGCGCTTGGCCGAGAGTAAATCAGCGCCGTTGCCGGGTGGATCGGCGCGCAATGGCGGCATCGATGTGCTGCGCGGGCTCTCGATCCTGCTGGTCATTCTGCATCACCTGGCCCTGCCATTCCGGATACCGCTGGGTCCCAGCCTGATCGGAGAGTCGCTGGGGCGGCGCTGGATCAGTCTGATTGGATTCAGCGGCTATGCGGCCGTCTACACCTTCTTCGTGATCTCGGGCTTTCTGATCGCACGCCGCACGCTGCAGCAATACGGTGGGCTGGGCGCGATCGATCTGCGTCGCTTCTATGTGCAGCGCGCCAGCCGCATCCTGCCGTTGTTGCTGGCCTTGCTGGTGGTGTTGTCGCTGTTGCATTGGGCCGCCGTGCCCGGCTTCGTCATTCGCCAGCCGGATCAGTCGCTGGGTGGCGCGTGGTTCGCCGCACTGGGTCTGCATCTCAACTGGTACGAGGGGCAAACCGGCTGGCTGCCGGGCAACTGGGATGTCATCTGGTCGCTGTCGATCGAGGAACTGTTCTATCTGCTCTTTCCCCTGGCCTGCTGGTGTCTGCCCCGACCGCTGCTGGTGCTGGCGCTGGTGGTCCTGATGGCGTCGTTGCCGTGGACGCGTGCGCTGCTGGATGGCCAGGAAATCTGGCAGGAAAAGGCCTATCTGCCGGCGATGTCGGCCATCGCGATGGGGGTGCTGGCCGCTTTGTTGACCCGACTGCGCAGTCCTTCACGAGGCTTCGCTCGAACGCTGCTGATGTTGGGCGGGCTCGCGCTGTTCGCCGCGTTGTTCTGCGGCGGCGAGCTGTGGCGCGTCACCGGACACGCCAGCCTGCTGTTCATCGCGGCCAGCACCAGCGCCATCCTGCTGGGCTGCCACTGGCTCAGCGCCGGGGCACCGCGCGGACTGGGCTGGCTGGCACGAATGGGCCGACTCAGCTACGAGCTCTATCTGACGCACATGTTCGTGGTGCTCGCCGTCGTCGCGGTCTGGCGCGCCTGGATCGGCGAGCGGCAGGACTGGAATTTCGTCGCCTATGTGCCGGCAGTGGTGCTCTGCGTGCTGCTCGCGAGTGTCATCGAGCGCCACTACAGCAAACCGATCGAGCGGCGCTTGCGGCGTCGCTATGACGGTGCCGCCGAACGTGTGCAACCGGCGGTCAGATCGATCCCGCCCTGATCCTGCCGCTTGCGGTCGGCCCGTGGCGGCGCTCGATGCCAGGCAGACTGGTGTGGGTCCATGGTCCGGGCCACGGTTCCATCGCGGAAGGCCACCGCTCAAGGCCATCCCGCATGGTCACCCATCGTCGGCTAATCTGTGCCGATTCGCGGGAGGAATCGTGGCCAAGCAAGCACCGAAGAAGAACTGGATGAGCGCTGGAATTGCGCTGGTGCTGGTCGGCACCGGCGTGGTGATGGGGATGCACCACAACGACATCCGGCGAGATTTGTATCTCGACCAGCGTGATTGCGAGCGCGATTGGCCCAGGTATCCCCAGGACTGCCAGCAACGCGGCGGGTCGCGCTATTTCAGCGGGCCCAGCTACGAAGACGGCAGTCGGCCCGAAACGCCGCAACCGGATGCGCGTTCGGGTTCGGAAGTGGTCAAGCGCGGCGGCTTCGGGCGTTCGGGCGCGCGCTATTCGGCGGGCGGCTGATGCGCCGGCAAGCACGCGTCGAGCGACCGGATTGGCGGCGTCATTGCGAGGAATTGGGTTTCGACTTTCACACGATCGATGGCGCCCGCTATTGGGACGAGTCGGCCGCCTATGCGTTCTCGCTGGCACAGATCGAAATTGTCGAGGCCGCCGCCGAGACACTGAACCAGCTGTGCCTGGAACTGGTTGATGATCTGGTCAGCCGGCAGGATTTCTCGGCGTTCCGACTCAGCGCTGCCGCCGCTGATCTGATCACCCATTCGTGGTGCCGCGGCGATCGCAGCCTGTATGGACGCTTCGACCTGAGTTGGGATGGCTCGGCGCGACCGCCCAAGCTATTGGAATTCAATGCCGACACGCCGACGGGTCTGCTCGAAGCCAGTGTGGTGCAGTGGTTCTGGCTGCAGGATTGCCGCTGTGGCGAAGACCAGTTCAATTCCCTCCACGAGCAACTCATTGCGCGCTGGCAGCAGTGTCTGATTCCTGGCACACAAGTGCATTTTGCGGCACTGGCCGGTCACCCGGAAGACAGCGGCACGACGCGCTATCTGATGGACACGGCGCTGCAGGCTGGCCTGCGTGCAGTGCTGATCGATATCGAGTCCATCGGCCATGCCGACGATGGTCGTGGTTTCGTCGATCTGAACGGACAGGCGATCACACATCTGTTCAAGCTCTACCCGTGGGAATGGCTGTGGCAGGACGACTTCGCCGAGTACCTGGCGGACGCTCAAACGGTCTATTTCGAGCCGCCCTGGAAGCTGCTGCTATCGTCCAAGGCCCTGTTGCCGTTGTTGTGGCAGCGCTACCCCGATCACCCCAACCTGTTGGCGGCGAGCTTCGCCGACGACCTCGGCCGGCCCGCGGTGCGCAAGCCGATCTACTCGCGCGAGGGTGCCAATGTGTGCCTGCTGAGCGCTCAGGGGGACGCGATTGAGACCGCGGGACCGTATGGCGAGGAAGGCTGGATCTACCAGGCACCGGCGCCTTTGCCCTGCCTTGACGGTCACTATCCGGTCATCGGAGCGTGGATCGTCGGCGAGCAGGCTGCCGGCATCGGCATCCGCGAGGACCGCAGTCCCATCACGCAGAACAGCAGTCGCTTCGTCCCTCACTACTTCAACCATTCGGACTCACCATGATCGAGCAGATCCTGAGTTTCTTCAGCTACTTCGTCGCCGCGTGCGTGCTGCTGGCGCTGTTCGTGCTGCTTTACGTGCACATCACGCCGTATCGGGAATTCGCCCTGATTCGTGCCGGCAACCTGTCGGCCTGTCTGGCCCTGCTCGGTGCAGTGGCCGGTTTCAGCCTGCCGCTGGCCAGCGCCATTGCGCACAGCGTCAGCCTGCCGGACATGTTGCTGTGGGCCTTGCTGGCCATGGCGGCGCAGGCGCTGGTTTATCTCCTGATCGACCGGATTCTCCCGGACATACCGCGCGGCATCGGCGAGGGAGTGCCGGCGCACGGCGCCTTGTTGGGTGGGCTGAGCGTGTGCGTGGGGCTGATCAACGCCGCCTGCATCACCTACTGACGTGGGCCAACCTCGGCGTCAATCCAGTTCCATGATCAGGACGAAGTCGACTTCCGTGGTTGAGGTGCTCGCTGGACCAATTTGCAGCTGTTCCATTCGATAGCCGGCTTGGGCCTCGATGGCCTGCTCCAACCGCCGAAAGTCGGCGGATTGGCGAACGCGCACGGCGATCTCGATCGGGATCTGCCCGCAACGGGCATTGCCCACGGCGCGTCCTTCGAACTGCGGTTGGAAGAATGTCAGCTCGCCCGCTGGCGGTAGATGCGCCAGGAGGAACTGTTGGGCCGTCACCAGCGCTGAGGTCGGGTCCGGACAAACGCTGTCCGTTCGAGCGGTCACGGGATCGGCGGGCAGATCGGCCGCACTCAGCGCCGTGGTATCGATGTTGGGAAAAACGGGTCGCTGCTGCCAGTCATAGCGCGCGTTGCTGCGCAGGAAGGACGTCGAACCACCCCACAGGCTGTAGCTGGTGAGGTCATAGGTGACCGTCTTCAACAGCAATGCACCCTGTTCGTTGCGTCCCAGCCAGATCTCCTGCTCCTGACTCCAGTCTGCGGTCATCTCGGACTTCACCAGTGCCCAATGGTCCTGGCACTGCATAAAGGTCAGTCCCGCCGGCACCGCCTGGAAGGGACCCAGGCGCGTTGTGGCGGCAATCCAGCCGTCCGTGTCATACAACATTTCACGAGGCAGTTGCTCGCGCAGCAGCAAATTGCGCCAGCGGGCGTAGGCGCCCGGATCACGCTGGCGGAAGTCCTGCGCGAAAGCGAGAAACTCGTCGCGATCCATGGCCCAGTAGGCAGGCCGAACGGCGCTGCCCGAACGGGCATTGTCGGCGATGGCGAGGCGGACCGGATGGCCGGCGTTGTCAGGCGGCGACCGATCCAGAAACAGCGCGGCGTCTTCAGGCGACAGCGCATAGCTGCCGGCGAGGTCGGGGCAGGCATCGCCGGGATACCGCGGATGCGCTGACGCGACTGATTCAAAGCCCGCCGGTGCGTCGTCAGAGCCGCAGGCGCCCAGGAGCAGGACCAGACCAGCGACCACCGCCGCACGTAGGGCCATCGGGCCAACTCCAGGAAAGAGTGCGCAAGCATAGGGCCTGCCCCTGGTGGATTGGAGTGGTTCAATCCCGTCTGGCGCCAGATCGTAGACGGCGCGGTCCGCTGCCCGTCCCGCCAATCAACCCATCGCCTGCCTGCGGATCCGCTGCAACAGATCCTTGACCGCTTCCTTGACCCCGCCTTCGTGGTGGTCGGCTGAGTTGAAGGTGGGGTGGCCTGTCGAATTCAGTTGCTGGTTCATCGCCTCGGTGGACAAGGCTTCGCCGCCGTCATCGTGATACTGCAGCGCGAACAACGGCTGGTCTGTTGGCCTGCTCCGCAAGTCGGCCAGCAGTGAGTTCAGGGCGTGCAGCGAGCTCAGGTTGTCGGCCATCCTGGCCGGGTCGGTACTGGCGACGAAAATGATCCCATCGATGCGCTTGAGCAGTGAGTGCTCGACCACATTGATGCCTTCATAGTCGCTGCAATACAGATGCGCCCGGAAGGGCATGCCGCGCAGCGTGCCGATCTCGTAGGCCAGAAAGTCGAACTGCTGCACCTGTCCGCTACCGTTGCCAATCGACAAGATCTTGCTGCGGTCCACTGGACGCAAGCCTGCGTGCATGAGCTGCTGGCTGCGCAATCGTGCGGCAACCGCCGGCCCGAAATAGCCGACGGTGCAGTTGATTTCCTTGGTGCTGTAATTGACGAAGGGCATGGTCTGGACCCCCTGAAGGACGGCCCCTTGTAGCACCAATGACCGCAGCCGTTCATCGCAGTCAACGCATGTGCAATGCCTGGATGGGCATCGTTGATCGATGGTGGGTGCAGACCCGCCACGCACCGCGTGGCGGGTCTGGAATGGCGCTCAGTAGTCGTACACCGCCTCGATGCTGTCGATCATCACCTCGCCCCTGCTGTTGGGAAAGACCCAGAACTTGACCTGCCGGACATCGGCCAGGTTGATGCTGTCCAGGTCGGCCATTGGGATGCGGATCGTGTTCATGTGGCTGTGTCCGCGGCTGCCGTCCTGACGCCGGTCGTGACCGGGGATGCGCCCATAGCTGCTGATGAAATGATTGACGCTGTAGCCATTGCCGTCGACCAGCGACAGCAGCAGCGTGGGTTCGGACTGGTCGGTATTGGCCGAGGTGGCCTGGCCGGTGTTGATCTGACCGATACGGAACTGCAGCGTATCGAAAGCCGACAGTCGTCGACGGTTGCTGGGCACGGCGATGGTGAGCGCCCGCATCGACGGATGACTCTGCCAGGCCAGTCGCAATGCACGCGTTTCATGCCGGGCGCGGCTGTCCTGGGCGAACGGATAGAGCGTGGTCGCTTGCATGTTGAAGCTCGTCGTCAGCGCCGGCGTACTCCAGAAGTCGGCCAGTACGTAGCGCTTGCGCGGGCTGAACTGATGGAAGATCTCGACCGGCTGGCCGGCGGGATTGCCAAAGTAGTCGACAGCGTCCGTGTGGATCGCGGCCACACTGGGGGGGCGAATATCACCGTAGAACATGGCTCGATAGTCATCGATGCCGCCAAGCTTCCAGTCCAGGAAGGCCGTGGTGTAGGCCTTGGCGATGCAGAACTGGTCGTCCCTGCTCAGGTAGTCGCGATAGGCGAGTGAAGTGAACAGCCCCTCGTGCCGGATGAAGCCGGAATGATCGGCACCGCGCACGTAGACCATGGCCTTGTCGATCATGTTGTTGTTGACCACGAACCAGCGACTGAGCGGACTGGCGGTGGTCCATTCGCCATTGATCAGATCGTAGGCCATGAAGGCTTCGCGCGGATTGCCGCTGGTGCCTGCCATATCCTCATCCTGGGAGCCGTACAGACCCAGATAGGCCGGGGCCTCGCTGCCGAGAAAGCCGACGGCGCCCTGGGCATTGGGTGCCAGGTTGATGACGGCGTCGATGTTGTAGGCGTCGTGATAAAGCCGGGTCACCTCCAGCACGCTGCCGCCGCCCTTGCTGTGGCCCAGCAGCACCACCGGAAAATCCACCGGCAGGCCGAACTGCGCGAAGGTCTCGTGCATCGCGTTGGCTACGTGCGTCGTCGCGAAGTCCGCGCCGGGTCGTGCAATCAGCCGCACCAGGAAATCCTGTCTGGCCAGATGCTCGCCCAGCCGGCGATAGTGCCCCTCGGAAGCGCCGTTGGCATTGACGATGAAGATCACGCCGCGCAGCGCCGGCAACATGCCGGCATAGCTGTCCGGATAAGCGACATCCCACAGATTGGTCTGGCTGGCACTGGGAAAATCGGTGGTGTTCAGATCACCGCGGTCACGCACATTGGTGCAGGGGTCGGGCAGGGCGCGAGGCCAGGGTGCCGCCGCCGCCTGGCAGCTGAACACGATGGCGGCGATGGTGACGAAACGCTTGAGCATGCAGATCTCCTGGAGTAGGTCGGTATTGCCCAGGGATCCTCCAAGCCAGTCGTGGCTGCGGGACTGGTCTGGAGGATCCGCAAAAGCAGTCAGGCAATACGTAGCCACCCCGGCGAGCCGCCAGGTCAAGCGGTGATTCGTCGACAAAGCTCACGACAATGGGCTGGGTCCCAGCTCACTCAAAGCCATCGCTGAACAGCGCTTCCACCACCGAACTGCGACCGAAGACCTCAAACTCGTTGTCGATCTGACCGTCGGCATCATGGTCGCCAGACCAGCCGATGTAGTAGCCGCCACTGGCACCGAGCGGGGCCAAGGCAGGGCGGTCGAGTGGGCCGAAATCGTTGCTGCCGTCGGGTCCCAGCACGCTCCAGCGTTCTTCCTCGCCGATGCGCTGCAGGCTGGGGGTACTGCGTTGCACGAAGACTTCGGTCTCGAACACCGGATTGCTGCCGAGAACTTCGCCGGCCAGGAAGGCGACGACCAGTTCACCATTGGCGCCATCCACCGCAATGCGGGGCCAGCGGGCGGCTCCACCGGTAGTGAAGCTGAGGCGATTATGGCCGCCAAAGGGCAGGCCAGTGCTGCCGCCGGCACGGGTTCCGTGGATCTCCTTGACGCCCTGAACCACGTCGGCTCGATAGGCAATGGTGAAGTTGGCGTCCTCGGCCGTCACGGTGGGTTGATCGGCCGCGAAGAAGGGATTGCCCGCCGGACCCACCGTGGTCAGGCGGGCATCGTCGGTGCCTTCTTCGACGCCGGTGGCGCCATCGATCAACTGCGCAAACAGTTCGTATTCGGCCTGCGCCAGCCCGGCGCCCGGATCATCGGCGCTCCACACCACCAGGTAGTTGCGGTTGATGCCTGAGTAGGCGAGGGCCAGCCCCGAGGCTGTATTCACCTGGCGCGCGCCATCGGCGGTCGAGGCGGTGCTGATGCGCATGTCGTCGGTGCCGATCTCGTTGGCGGTGGCGCCGGCCAGACGCTGGACGAAGACGTCGCGCTGCAGGTCGGTCATGCCGACCCGAGAGTCGGCGCCGATGAAGGCCACCAGATACTCGTTGCGGTCGGGATTGAAGGCTACAGCTGGCGAGAATGCGGAGAAGTTCACGTCGCCGGCGCCGCCCATCTCGGTGATCTGGCGCGGTTGCGCCAACAGCGGCTGCAGTGTGTTGCCTGCCAGACGCTGCACGAACACTTCGTAGTGACCGCCGATGGATTCGTTGCTCCAGACCACCAGGTATTCCTGCGCGTTGGGGTTGTAGGCCACGACCGGCGACACCGCATTGATACCGAGGCTGTCGCTGTCCACTCGAATGGTCGGGCCGATCGCCTGCCCGGTGGTGGCATCGACTCGTCGGGCAGAAATCTTGAAGCGGCTGCTGCCGCCCAGCAGGTTGTCCTGGCCCCACCAGACCACCAGCAACTGATTGAGATCGGCGTTGTAGGCCACTGCGGGTTCGACCGCGGTGCCTTGCGTGTTGCCCAGGCCGCTGGCCTGGCTGAGTCGGACCTGTTCGGCGGCTGACGCCGGTGTCTGCAGGGCGCACAGGCACAGCCACGCGCACAGCAGGCGCTGGATCATGAGAGACATCTTCGTACTCCTGGACGGGGCGACCGGCGTGCCGCTTGGCAGGCAGTCGGGGTGTTGGCTGGATGGACCGACCCGGTCGCATCCAGCCAGTGGGGCAGGGTGCCCGCGTGGGTCAGGCGGCCTGGGCGGCGGCGCCTTGCATCTGGTGCACCATGGCGGCGGTCAGCGGTTGTCCGCCGATGGCCCATTCACCTTCGTTGACCTCGACGATGCGGACCCAGGTGACGCCGCGCAGCGCTTCGCCCTCAATGGCGACCATCGTGTCGGTGATGCGGGTAATGATGTCCTGCTTCTGTTCCTTGCTGAAAACACCCTTGATGACGTGAACATCGACCAGTGGCATGAGCTTGACTCCTAGAGATGAGAGGGTTGCGGCTTCATCGGCGTGTGGCCGTGCTGCCGTGGTGAGCACTCTAGGGATCGGGCCGCCGCCAAGCTTGAGGATGTCCGGAAGCTTGCTTGAGGCTTTGCTGAGGGTTCGCGGGGGGGCGTTCAAGAGAAATGTGAAGGCTGCGATATCATTGGCTGGCCAGCCGCCACCGGTCCGGATCGTGCACGTCCGATTTGCAGATTGCGAAGTCGATTCGGCCGCGGTGGAGTTGCGTCGCCAGGGCGCTGTCGTGCCGGTCGAACCGCTGGTCTTCAAGACCCTGCTGCTGTTGCTGACCCATCCGCACCGCGCCGTCAGCAAGGACGAACTGCTGGCCGAGGTCTGGCCGGGCAAGGTGGTCACCGAGGCCACGCTGAGCAACGCCGTCAAGCTGGCCCGCAAGGCGGTGGCGATTGCGGCGAGCGTCAGGCCATCATTCGCACCGTTCGTGGTCATGGTTTCCGCTTTGTCGCCGCAATCGAGCCCGTGGCGCCGCGAATCGAGTCACCGTCTAGGATCGAACCCACGCCGCTGCGGGTGGTGTCCAGGCTCACGCCGCTGGCCGATCTGCAGGATCCACCCGCGCTGCCGTCAATGCCCTCGATTGCCCTGCTGGGTTTTGAGAGCCTGGGCATGGGCGCAGCGCCGGACGTCTTCGTCGAGGGTCTGGCGGTCGATCTGAACGCTCGGTTGTCGCGCCTGCAGGGGCTGTTCGTGGTGGCTCGCGAATCGGCGCGACGACTGGCCGCCGCGCGTCTGCCGCTGACCGAGATCGGGCAACGACTGGGGGTGCGCTATCTGCTGCATGGCTCATCGCAGCGGCAGGATCGGCGCCTGCGGGTGACGGTCAATCTGGCCGAGGCCGCCACGCAGCGAGTGATCTGGACCGAACGTTTCGATCGCGCGCTGGATGACATCTTCCAGGTGCAGGACGATGTGGTCGAATCGGTCGTGGCCGCACTGTTGCCCGAGATCGAGCGGGCAGAAATGGACCGGGTGCGCGTGTTGCCCACCGAGCATCTGGATGCTTGGGCCTGCTTCCACCGCGCGATGTGGCACAGCTATCGCTTCACCGCCGACGACTCGGTGCAGGCGCGCGAATTGCTGGTGCGGGCGCAACGGATCGATCCGCATTTCGCCCGCGCCAGCGCGGGGCTGTCCTTCAATCACTATCTGCACGCCTTTCTGAACACCGATGGTGACGCCGAGCAGCACATCCGCACGGCGGTCGAGCACGCCGAGCAGAGCGTCGCGCTGGATGTGCGCGACGCCATGTGCCACTGGGTGCTGGGGCGCGCCCGCTTCCTTGCCAGTCAGCATGACGACGCCATGGCCTCGCTCGATCAGGCCCTCGTGCTCAACCCGAACTATGCCCAGGGCACCTATGCCCGTGGCTTTGTGCGGGTACACGCCGGTCTGCCGGAGGCTGCCATCACTGACCTGGATGCGGCCCGGCGCTTCAGTCCCTACGACCCGTTGTTGTTCGCCATGAAGTCATCGCGCGCGCTGGCGCTGGCCATTCAGGGCGATCACGAGGCCGCCATCCGCTGGGCGGTGGAAGCCACCCGCGAACCCAACGCGCATTTCCATATCCGCGCCGTCGCTGCCGCCTGTCTGCAGCTGGCTGGGCAGCCGGAGCAGGCCCGCCTGCTGGCCCAGCAGGCGGCCAACAGCCATGCCGGCTATTCGGTGCGCGTGTTCGAGCGCAGCTTCCCCTATCGCGATCCCGCTCATCGCGAGTTAATCACCGGTGCGCTGGTCGCGGCCGGATTGCCGGCGGCGTAGGGGCTGGCCGGCGCGCGCTTGATCCTTGGGCTCGATCGATGAGCCATGGCGGGTGGCCTGATTCGCACCGCTGTGCGATACGACGCTCCGGATGCTGCTCCGTCACTTGCCATCATGCCTCGGGCTGGCGCGAGGCCGTGGGACGTTTCATCGAGTCGCGCGGCGTTGCCGCAGAACGAAATCCGGACAGAGGACTGCTGCCGCCGTGAACCAGACCGACCCCTACACTCCGCCCCGATCCGATGTGACGCCTCTCACGTCGCCACTCCCTTCCGGGGGCATGTCCAGTCGCGTTCCTCGCGTTGGCGCCTGGCTCAGTATTGCCCTGCTGATCGTCACGATCCCGTACTGCCTGATGTCCTTCGTTCCCGGGATCTTCCCGGTGGCCGTTGTCGTCACGCTGGACTTGATCAGCCAGGTGCTGTCGCTCGTATCGTTGTATCTGTTCGTGCGCTACATCGAGTTCCGCCATTCGATCTCGAACCTGTGTCCACTGTTCCTTCTCATCGCGGTCGTTTCGGTGGTTCTGGGTATCGTCGGCGTTCCCTTGCTGATCGACGAAACATCGGAATCGCCGATCTACTTCTGGATCAGTGTGCTTGGCCTGCCGGTGTTCGGGATTCCCTATGCCGTCCTCGGTTTCCGGATCAAGGGCATTCAAGGTGCCACGTCGTTGACCACGACGCTGGGCTGGCTGATGCTGGTGTCAGGCATTCTGGTAGCCAGCGTTGTGCTGGCCCTGCTCGCAATTCCGCTGAGCTTCGCGGTTGGCTGGATCACCGCAGTCGTGCTCTTTGCCGGCGCCAGGGAGATCGATGCAGCGCGGGCCTGACTCGACGGCCGCTGCACCCTATCCGCAGTTCCGTCAGTGCGAGCCGCTCCTGGCCAAACTCACCTGACAGAATCTGCTCGCAGTTCGAGCGCAGGCCGGTCGACGCTGACGCAGGTGCAAGCGACAAATCGCTGCTGGGGGGAGCGGTCCTGTGATGGGCCGATCCTTCCTGTCTCAAATCCTTGCCTGGTGCAATGCGCGACGCATCGCTCGGCGCGTTCGGCGTCCATCGTCACCACGCCGGCAAAACAAAGCGTAGCGCCCACGGCAGTCAGCGAGAGTGATGAGAGGGTGAGCCAGCGACGGCCTGAGCCCAACTTCCCTGCACACAACCGGCCGATCACCGTGAACTGACGCGAGCGCTGCCAGCCGCCGTTGGCGAACAGCACAACCATGAAGCTCAAGGATCCGACAAAGAACAGTACGGCACCCATGGACAAAGTCAGTGGCATGGCGAGCATCCGTCCAGTTCATCGAGCAGGCTCATTGGTGTGGTGATCCAGCCGTCCGTGGATCCATGCAGTTCAACCCTGGCAGGCGCCGCATGGCGTCCGATCACCGTCAGCCCTCAGTTCTCGAAGCCGTTGGCAAATAGCTCATCGGTCACCGGCCCCAACGTCAGCAGACTGAGCAGATTTTCGGCCGGGCGGCCTACGGCGACGCGCTGACGGGTCGGGTCGTAGTCAATCGAGAAGGTGGACGAACCGACGCTAATCCCGCCAAGTACGCTGTTGGCGGCCATGATGTTGCCGCTCAATGGCTCGGTGCCCAAAGCCAGTGTGACGGCGCCGGCGTTAACGACGTTGCCGTTGTCCCAAAGTGGACTTCTGATGACGTAGTTGGCGTCGGAGTAGGCCCGCAGACCCTGACCCAGCGCATCGCTGACGGTGGTCCCGACCAGCGAGTTGGCGGCCGAGAGGGGACCCGTCCGGCCAGTGGCGCCGTTGACCCAGCTGACGGCGCCAGCGCCGCTGATAGCGCCATTGTCCCAGGATGGGGCTGTGAGCACGAAATGCCCGTTGGGCAGGGCCAACACAGATTGACCGAGATTATCCCCGGCACTGCTGCCGACGATCGAATTGGCAGGCGAAATCGCCCCGCTGGTCGGCACTGTCCCGTTGCGCCAGGTCACCGCACCCGCATCGGCAACGGCACCGTTGTCCCATTGCCGACTGCGCACGACATAGTTGCCGTTGCTGAGGGGTATCGCGCCCCCCGCGCTGCCGACAAAATCGTTCATGGCGCTGCCGACCATCGAGTTGGCGCCGGACACTGGTCCCACGGTGCCGCTGTTGCCATTGCCCCAGGTGAAGGCACCGGCATCGGTGAATGCGCCGTTGCTCCAGCTAGGACTTGCCGCGACGTAGTGGCCGTTGGTCAGGGCCGTGACGCTTTCTCCGATCTGGTCATCGGGGGTCGTTCCGACCAGCGAGTTGGCTGCCGAAATGACGCCGGTGACGCCGCTGGTGCCACTGCCCCAGGTCACGGCACCCACGTCGGCGTTGGCACCGTTGTCCCAGCTGCTCGAGGCGACCACATAGTTGCCATTGCTCAGCGCGATGATTCGACCCGGGCCGGCGCCGACCTGGTCGTCAGGACTGCTGCCGACCAGCGAGATGGCCGTGCCGGCGAAGGTCGACACCGGACCATTGCCGGCCAGCAGCGTGACGGCGCCTGCGTTGACGGTCGGGCCGTTCATCCAGCCGGGGCTGCTGACCACGTAGTTGCCGTTGCTCAGCGCCGTCACGCTCAGCCCGGTGCGCTCATTGTTGCCGCGACCGACGAAAGAGTTGCCGGTGGTGACCGAGCCCACGGTGCCGGTCTGACCGTCGCCCCAGGTGACCGCTCCGGCATTGCTGGCAGAGCTGTTGTCCCATACCGTACTTCGCACGACATAGTGACCATTGCTCAGTGCAACGGGCGGTTGATCACAGACCCGGTCCCCGGCCTTGGGGCCCACCAGCGAGTTGGCCGCCGTCACCAGACCGACGATCCCGCTGGTGCCATTGGCCCAGGTGGCGGCACCGGCATTGGCCAGTGCGCCATTGTTCCAGCCGGGTGAGCACACCACATAGTGGCCGTTGCTCAGCGCGGTCACCGAGTCGCCCGTCTGGTCATCGCTGGTGGATCCGATCAGCGAGTTGGTTGCACTGATCGGGCCACTGATCCCGCTGCTGCCGCTGCCCCAGGTGACCGCGCCGACATCGGTGACAGCGCCGTTGTCCCATTCTGGTGTCGCGACCAGATAGTTGCCGTTGCTCAATACCGTGATGTTGGTGCCGACCCGCTCATCGAAGCCGGTGCCAACCAGCGAGTTGGCCGGGGAAACGACCCCGGACAGCCCAGCACTGCCGCTGACCCAGGTGACGGCACCGGCATCGATGGCGCCGGCGGCCGTGTTGTCCCAATCCGGACTGCGGACCAGAAAGTTGCCGCTGGGCAGTACCTCGATGCGAAAGCCCACACGGTCATCGGTGGTACCCCCGGTCAGCGTGGAAATCAACGTACCCTGCGGGTCATACAGATGCACCGCGCCGACGTTGGCGACCGGCCCACCCAGGTCGACCACCACGATGTTGCCGTTCGGCAGCACATGCACCTGGTCACCGAAGCTGACGCTGCCCGGCGGGCCGGGAATGTCGATCTGTGCGGCCTGCAGCGCGTTGGCGCAGACCACGATCAGGGTGATACCGGTTAGTACTGCGAAGTTCGGGCGATAGCTCATGTTCATGCCGAATTCCTCGTCATGCTCGCTCAGCGCCGCCAATGGGATGAGCTCATGCGTAGACTGGACATGCGACGCGGTCAAATCATGCGGAAATCCTGAAAGACTGATGAAGATTGTTCACATTGAGTCAGGTTCGCTGCTGCGGGGGGCGCTCTGTTCGCCTCAGGCTGTGGCGACAAGCCTGAGCAATCGGTCACACTGCGGACAACGCCACGGCGATGTTCCACAACGGAGCCACCATGAAACTGGCCGAAGCATTGGCCTTGCGCGCTGATTGTCAGAAGCGGCTGGAGCAGCTGAAGGTCCGCCTGCTGCGCAACGCCAAGGTGCAGGAAGGCGAGCAGCCTGCTGAAGATCCGCAGGCGCTGATCGAGACCTTTGAATCCACGGCTGCTGAGCTGACGCGGCTGATCCACCGGATCAATCTGACCAACGCCAGTGCTGAGGTGGCCGGTCGCAGCCTGACTCAGGCGCTGGCCGAGCGCGATGTGCTGAAACTGCGCCAGGCGATGTATCGCGATCTGGCCCAGGCGGCGACGATCACCCATTCGGTGTCGACGCGATCCGAGGTGCGCTTCCGTGGCACCGTCACCGTGTCGACCATCCAGAAGCAGGCCGATGAGGCCGCCAGAGCTTTGCGCGAACTCGATGCCAGAATTCAGGAGGCGAACTGGTCGATTGAACTGAACGACTGACAGCTTGCCGGTAATCCCGTCAGAGCAGCGAGCACAACCCCACCGGCGGGGCAATGCCGGATCGGATGGCGTCAGGGGCGACGCTGAGCGGGTTCAACCCCCGCGGCACACTGCAGCCCAGTACGCACACACCAGCACCACGCACTGTGACAGATCACGACCGTGTGCTGGGCTCCGACGGGATGAGGGTGGGTCAGGGGAACAATGCGCAGGCGGCGTGTTGGGCGGGCTGACAGTTGAGGTGAGGCGGGCCTGACGTGGGGCTCATGGGCCCTGCACGACCTCGTCCAGCCACTGACGTGCGTGGGCCATCTGCTTGCGGACGATATGGGCGTCGCCATGCGCGTGCGCCAGTACCGCCGAGCCCTGCATCAGGGTCAGCAGGTGTTCCGCGGACGCCTGGGCGGCGGGCGGCGTCTGTATTCGGCTGAACTGCTGCTCAAGCCACGTCTGAATGTCGACCAGCAAGCCCGCCGCGCGTGCCCGCAGCGCTTCATCGTGTTTGCCCAGTTCACCGGCCAGACTGCCGACCGGGCAGCCCGTCCTGGCCATCTCGTCGGCAGAGGATTCGACCAGCACGATCAGTCGCTTGATCGCGTCTGGTGCCGATTCCCCGGCATCGGCATTGAGCCGCGCCATGATCCGGCGCCTGCGCTCGTCGATCACGCTGGCGAGGATCTCGGGCTTGGTCTTGAAGTAGTAGGCGATGTTGCCCTTGAGCATGCCCGCTTCGTCGGCGATGTCGCCGATCGACGTGCGGGTGTAGCCGCGACGGGCGAACAGCCGCAGTGCCGAGGTCACGATGCAGTCGCGATTGGATGAACTCATGTTGCCTGAGTGGCCGGCTGCGCTCGCAGCCAGGCTTCGATGGTGGCCAGCGGCAGATGATCGTCGATGTCGCGTCCATAGTGGGCGATGGCGATCCGGCCCTGGTGATCGATCAGGAAATCGGCCGGCACCCGGTCCACCGGCCCGTCGATGCGACCCGGTGCATAGCCGCTGGCGAAGGCCTTCAGGGCACGGGTGAGGACCTTCCATGAGAACAGGCCCCGCCAGGTCGACTCCACCCCGTAGTCACGATAGAGCGCCATCGACGGGTCCGCGATGATCGGGAACGGCAAGGGCTTTTTGCCCACGTAGTCCGTGATGGTCGTAGCCGGTGACTGGAAGACCGCGATCAGCGCCAGTCCGAGTTCGGCCAGCACCGGTTGCGCCTGGGTGAGCTCGTGGATCCGAAGATTGCAGATCGGGCAGGAGGCATAGCGATAGAAGGACAGCAGTACCGCGTTCTGGCGAGCACCATTCAGTTCGATCGGATGACCCAGATGATCCGAGGTGGCGAAGGCAGGGGCCACGGTACCGGCGGTCAGGCGCATCGAAATCTCCTGTTTGGACGAGAGTCCAAATTATTCAGGACGAACGTCCAAAGATCAACTCACCGGAAGTTCGCTGTGCGGGGATCTCCTGGCAGTGACGCGCGAGCGTTGGCGAACTGCGGATGGGCCGGGGGGCGCGGCTGTACTGAAGGCATTCGTGCTCATTGACAGCCCAGGTTGCCGCACTTGGTCACCCTCAGTGCTTCATTCGTGGTATCGCGATGGCTGATCACCGGCAGGCCGTCGGCACCGATGGCGATGGAGGTGTCGACGCCCACCGAATTGGGTGGGTCATCGACAATGACCGGCGTGCGGATGCTGCAAGTGGGATTGCCGCACTTGGCCACGCTGAGCGCGCCAGCGCTGCCGTTGCGGTAGCTGATGACCGGGAAACCATCGCTCCCGATAGCGATCGATGTGTAGTCCCCAACGTCCGCGGTCGAGTGGTCAACGGTGACGATGTTGCGCTGTCCGTCGCACAATGGCGTGGCGCATCTGACCGTCTTCAGTGCCCGGATGGTGATGTCGTAGTAGCTGATGATCGGCAGATTGTCGCCGTCAACGGCAATCGAGGAGAACAGGCCCACCGTGTTGGAGGAGTTGTCCACGGTCCTGATGTTGGCGGTGCTGGTGCAAGCGGCATTGGCGCACTTGGCGAACTTCAAGTCCCCGGCGCCGCCATCGTAGTAGCTGATGACCGGCAGATTGTCGCTGCCGACGGCGATGGCATTGAAGTCGCCCACGACGCCGTTGATTGGGTCATCCAGCGTCGTGATCGTGGCAGCACCGGTACAAGCCGGATTGCTGCACTTGGCCACCTTCAGTGCGCCAGCGGTGGCATCGTAGTAGCTGATCACCGGCAGACCGTCGGTGCCGATGGCGATGTCGTTGCCCTGGCCGACGTTGTTGGGCGGATCGTCGACTGTGGTGATGATGGCCGCCCCGGCGCAGGCGGGGTCCACGCACTTGGCGACCTTGAGTGTGTGGGCCGTGCCGTCGTTGTAGCTGATGACAGGCAGCTGGTCGGCGCCAATGGCGATGGCGAGTGCGAAAGCAACGAAGTTGTCGGGATCATCCACGGTGGTGATGGTCGCCACGCCGGTGCAGGCGGGACTGCTGCACTTGGCCACTTTCAGAGCGGAATCGCTCTGGTCCTGATAGGCGATCACCGGCAGGCCATCGATCCCAACGGCGATGCTGCTGGAGCGACCCACGAGATTGACTGGGTCATCCACTGGCGTGTGGACATTGATGCCGAGGTAGGCCAGCAGCGAATCGCAGAGCATGCTGCCGTCGGGATTGATGGTGCGGACATACTCGCCAATGCCGCAGCTGCCACCGATACGCGCCTGTACCTGCGTGGTGTCAATTTGGGTCAAACCCACCGCACCCGGCGCCAACTGTGCAGACCCCACGCCGCCGTTGGCAATCGACAGCGAACCGCTGCCAGTGATGGTGCCACCGCTCAGGCCGGTGCCGGCGGCGATGCTGGTGACCGTGCCACCGCTGTTGTTGTCGATGCCGTCGGCGAAGCCGGGCGGCACGCCGGTCAGGCCTGACCAGGGCGCTGCTGCTGCGGCGGATGCACGCAGCGCTTCGGGTGTGGCGCGAACCAGTTGTCGCGGCGCAAGAATCGTGTAGCCGCCGGCGCTGGCGCCGGGACGAACCCGCAGCTCGACAAAGCGCTGCTGACCGACGAAGGGCGCGGCACCGAAATCCAGCGCCAGCGTGAACAGCCCATCCTCGACCGGCACTTCGGCGAAGTCCGGCGCACAGGCGATGGGCACCGGATTGGTGGGCGAGTCAAACAGGCAGATTTGCAGGTCATACAGGCCGGTGGCCGGCTTCGGTCAGCTGGCCCTGGTAGGTGAAGGCGGAGCCGAGCGTCTGGCCGGTCGACAGACCGGGCACAGCGCTGCCTAGTGCCACGACCGCCGGCCAAAACAGTACTCGCGGAATCGTCAACATGGCAGTTCTCCCGGTCACACTAGCCCCCACGTATTTCGAGCGAGAATGGGTTCATTGACGTCGCTCGGGTCCGGCGGCGCCAGGCAGATCGGCCAATCGGCCTCGGGCACCCCGCGACCAAGGTGTGCCGTCAACGCTTGGCGGCTGATCCGTGCGTCGGAAATCCGTTCCCAATGTCGCAATCAGGGGCGGCGATCCGGCCAGTAGCCAGCAACCCGCCATACATCCGCTGCCACGTCGCCCGCGGCTTCGGCGCGTACCCGGCGCAGGCTCACCAACGTGGCTTGGGGGCTCTCCAGCGGCGCGCGGAAGTGCAGCCTGACCGATGCTTCGTCACCATCGACGCGGCCCTCCATCCGACGCAATGGTTTGCTCAGGGCAAGGTAACCCGCCCCTTGACGATGGGCGTCGGGCAGTTCCCATTGATCCAGGGCACTGGGCTGGCCACCCCAGCGGACCGCGATATCCGCTGAGCGTCTGGCTTCCAGCCACTGGTGCACATGCAGCAGCACCGGATGATCGTCCGGGAGTGCCGTGCCCCCATCCAGCAGCAGTGCGTGGCGCGCGCCGGCGGCCCGCAAGCGCTGTGGCCATTCGGGACCGGCCCCTCCGAGAACGATTTCATCCAGCACGCTGATGCCGTTGGCAGTGCGTTGGTTCAGATCAGCGCCATGGTCGATCAGGGGCTGCACCCAACGGGCCGAGTCGCGCTGCCGAAGGATGGCTTTCACCAGCAGATGGTCGCCTGCGTGTATCGCCCGATCGGGATTGGCACCGGCAGCCAGCAAGGCGTTGAACAGTGCTTCGTCCGAGCGTCGCCAGGCCTCGCGCAGGGGTGGTGGCTGTGGCGGTATGCCGTCGACCGGAGCGCCGTGCGCCAGCAATCGTTGTCGAATGTCCTCATTTGGCGCCAGGATCAGATAGCTGTGCGCGCCTTCGGCGTTGCCGGGGTTGGCGCCGAGCGCCAGACTGACGCCAACCAGCGTGCCATCGCCGAGCGCGATGCCCTTGTCCAGCGAGCGCTGCAGATCATCCTGGCTGGCGATCCAACGGACGATCTGGCCGAGCCAGGGCTGGCTCGCAAGTGCAGGCGCCTGGCGGACACAGACCGTCAGGATGAAAGCCAACGCCGTCAGCAGCGTCGCAATCGGGACCGTGGTCACCAGCAAATGGCTCCCGATCACATGCATGGGCCGGGCGAAGTGCTTGAACGGGTAGGTGCGGACGGCGGCCATGCTGCGCCGAAAATTCCAGATCAGGAACCAGGCCGCCGCAATCGTGAACGCCAGCAGGCAGGCGCTGGTCATCAACAGCCACCAACTTGGATCGTTGCCGATGATCATGGTCGTGTGTCCTTGGCCACGCTCAATGTGCCGCCACAAGGTTGGTCGAGCCGATGGATGGCGATCCGTCGCGTTCGGCAAGCTCGGGCCCGTGGCCGCGAAGACCAGGTCTGGCAGTGGTCATGGCGGCGTCTCGAAACCGTTGGCAAACAGCGCGTCGATCGGCGGCACCGCAGGGCCGCTGCGAGTCCAGAATCCTCCCGTGATCGCAAACAGGCCGCCGCTGGAAGGCTGCAGCGGATCGGCATCGGGCTGACCGATGGTTCCGTTGATCGTGTAGACGCCGCCGCTGGAATGACCGCCGCCGCCTGAGATCACCTGACGGGATACTGCGAAAGTCGTTCCTGCAGGTACTGCCAGCGCGGTCGCATCGAGCACTGGTAGGGCATCGACAGCGTGGGCGAACAGTGCATTCTCGACCGGTCCATCGGCGAAACCCGGCGCGCAGGCGATGGGCGGATTGGTGGGCGAGTCAAGCAGGCAGGTCGGCAAGTCATACAGACCGGTGGCGGGCTGGCCGGACTCGGTCAGCTGGCCCTGGTAGGTGAAGGCGGTGCCGAGTGCCTGGCCGTTCGCCAACTCGGGCACAGCGCTGACCAGTGCCACGACCGCCGGCCATATCAGTACTCGAGTGATCGTCCACATGAGAATTCTCCCGGTCACAGAGGTCCCCACGTAATCGGAGAGAAAACCGGTTCATGTCGGGAGAAAGGGGCTACGGCCCCGACGAAGACGGCGAGGTCGCGGCGATGCGGCATGTGTACGACGTCCGATTCCGGAAATCCGTGGCGCCGCGGATTCACGGATCCGATGTTGCGCCCAGATCGACCCCTCCCCAACCCTCCCCTCCGCCTGCGGCGCAAGTGAGGGAGTCCAAGTGCGCCACTTGTCGGCGGTAGCCCAGTTCGGTTGCTCTGGGAGCTTGTGGTGGCAGCCCGGCTCAGCCGCTTTTCATGACGGACTGCAACAACTCGACCGTATTCGGCGATCGACGCCGGCAGCTTCGCTGACCTCCGTTTGGTGACTGCCCGTGGCAGCGTAGTTGTGCAGCTTGTCTCCTCCCCTTGCGCCGCGTAGCGGTGGAGGGGGAGGCCGGGAGGGGGTTGCGCTTTGCCTCTGAGCTGTCCGAGTCACGGGGCAGTGGCAGCTCCGATCTGGCGCTCGAATCGCGCTTGAGCACGTGGACTGAAGCCTTGGAGGCTGGTGACGCCGTCGGGTGGCGCTCAAGCGGCCAGTTGCCCACTACAGGCGCTTCAGCGCACTGCGGCCAGCGCTTGCCGGGCAACCTCGGTTCGTGGATGGTCCGTGCCCAGCAATTCGAGCGCGAGCGCCAGTGCGGATTCCAGTTCGGCGCTCGCCGGCGCGATCTGACCTTGTGCGGCGAGGGCCTGACCAAGCTGAATGCCGGGCAGGATCAGCTCCGCATGACGGTCGCCGCGCACCTGTCGTATCCCGGCCAGGGACGCGCGCAGCAGTTCGATGCCGGCGTCGATCTCTCCGCTCAGCACCAGCGCATGCCCGCGATCGGCACCCGCTCGGGCGGCCTGCAATTCCAGGGCCGTTCCGCCCAGCTCGCGGTAGGCCTGCTCGGCCAGCTGCAGCTGCTCGATCGCCGCAACCAGCTGGCCCTGATCGCGCAGCGCGATGCCGAGATAGCGCTGCGCGTGGGCACGCAGCACCGGATTGACCTGCGAATGCTCGGCGGTGCGGCGAAAGGCCTGCTCGGCGGCCGCCAGTTGCTGCTGGCCGAGCAGATAGATCCCCTGCGAGAAGCGGGCGCTGGCCACGGGCTCGCTGTCCGGACCATAGAGCGATTCCATCAGCGCAATGCTGGATTCGAACAGGGGCCCAGCTTCCTCGGCTCGACCCACCCGGTCCAGCAGTCCGGCGAGCACGAACATCCCGTGCGCCCGCGCCGGATCGCCGCTGCGACCGAGCGTCTCGAATACCGCCAGTGCCTGTCGCTGACTGGATTCGGCCAGTTCGTAGTCGCCGGCATCTTCGGCAAAGGTGGCCAGATCCGATCGCGCCAGCGCCGTCTGGTGGTGGTCCGGTCCGAGGCTGGCTTCCAGCTTGCCCAGCACTTCGCGCTGCAGTTGCAATGCGGCGGGGATATCGCGTGTGCGCCGCAGGCTGCCGGCCAGTACCGACAGCGCACCGGCTTCCTCCGCCAGCAGGCCGGCGCTGGCGTAGCTGGCCGCCGACCGCCGCAACAGCGGTTCGGCCTGTTCGCTGCGAGCGGCGCCTTCGTGAATCATCCCAGCCACATACCAGGCATTGGCCAAGCGCAGATCATCATCGGCCAGGCGCGGTTCGAGCAGGGACAGTGCGCGCTCGATCAACGGTTCGGCCGCACCGAACTCACGCCGGTTGGCGCGCACTTCAGCCAGCCTGAGCATGACCATGCCCTGCAGCAGCGGATCATCGCCCAGATCCTTTTCGGCGCGCTGCGCGCCCAGTGCCAGCAACTCGTCGACGCTGTCGACCTGCAAACCCGAACGCGGATCTCCGCCGCGGAACAGGCCGGTCAGAAACGCCAGGCTCTTCGACGCCCGCTGTGCCTCGGCTTCGGCGCGTTGCGCCTGCCACAGCGCGGCGCCGAGACCGCCCAGTAGAGCGACCAGCACCAGCGCGGCGGCCGTCACGGCGACGCGATGGCGGCGCAGCAGCTTGCCGAGCCGGTAGCTGGCGCTGTCGCCCGCAGCCAATACCGAGCGGCCCTGCAGCCAGCGGCGCAGATCGTCGGCCAGCGCCGCTGCGGTCGGATAGCGGCGCGCGGGTTCCGGCCGCAGGGCCATCATGACAATGGCGTCCAGGTCTCTCTGCAGGTCGCGCAGGAAGTGCTGGCGGTCGATCCCGGCGGGCATTGTCGTCGCCTGGCGCAGCTGCTGACTGGGACGCTCGAAGCGCTCCTGCGTGACCTCGGCGGCCAGGGCCGTCAGCGGCAGCTCGGCGCGTTCGTGCGGCAGCCGACCGGTGAGCAATTCGTACAGCAGCAGGCCCAGCGCATAGACATCGGTGGCCGCACTGACTGGCTGGTCGAGGATCTGCTCGGGCGCTGCATAGGCAGGCGACATGGCAGTCAGCCCGGTCATGGTGTCGTGGTGATCGCGTTCGGGCTGCAGCAGTTTGGCGATCCCGAAGTCCAGCAGATGGGCGCGTCCCTGCGCGCTGACCAGGATGTTCGAGGGTTTCAGATCGCGGTGCACGACCATCCGTGATTGCGCGTAGGCCACTGTCTCGGCGACCTCCAGCAACAGTTCGACGCGCTCGCGGACCGACAGGGCATGGTTCGCCGCATGCTGGGTGATCGGCTCACCCTCAACAAAGTCCATCGCATACCAGGGTTGGCCGTCCGGACCGACCCCGCCGTCGATGAAGCGGGCAATGTGGGGATGCGACAGTTCGGCCAGGATCCTGCGTTCCTGCAGGAAACGGCGCAGCAGATCATCACTGTCCAACCCCGAACGCAGCAGCTTCAGGGCCACCCGCTGGACGAAACCCTCCTGCTCGCGTTCGGCCAACCAGACTTCGCCCATCCCGCCGCGGCCGATCAAGGTGCTCAGCACAAAGCCGCCGTAGCTGGAGCCGGCCCTGGCTCGGGTCCAGCTGGCACTGTCGGCCTCGTCGCGCGAGTCGACACGCTCGGTCGCCATGCCGCGATCCAGCGGCTGATGTGTCAGCGCGTCAGCGTCCAGCAGGCGCCGCAGCTCTGTGGCCAGCGCCGCATCTTCGTCGTCCCAGGACTGCAGTTGCCGTGCGCGCTCAGGGGCCGACAGTTCGACCAGCTGGTCGAACAGCGCCAGGGCACGGGCCTGCCTTTCGACCGGCGTCATCGGACTCAGCCCGGCTCATCGTCAGCCAGCGCGAGCTCGCCGAGCCGACTCAGCAGAAAGGCGCGGGCCTTGCGCCAGTCGCGCTTGACGGTGGTCAGTGACAGGTCCATCACTGAGGCGGCTTCTTCTGCGCTCATGCCGGCGTAGAAGCGCAGCTCCACCAGCTGCGCCAGGCGGGCGTCGACCGCTTCCAGTGCTTCCAGGGCCGCGTGAACGCTCAGTACCAGCTCCGGCTCGTTCGGTGCATCCGCGACCTCAGCGACCGCGTCCAGATCGACCATCGCCGCGCCATTGCCGCGCTTGTCTGCAAGCCGCTGGCGGGCATGATCGATGGCGATCTGGCGCATCACCCGCGCCGCCACCGCGTAGAAATGCTGGCGGTCTTTCAGACCCAGTGCCTCGGGCCGACCCAGGCGAAACCAGGCTTCGTGGACCAGCGAGGTATCGCCCAGGCCGCCGTTGCGGCAGTGCCGAAGCTGCCGGCCCGCCATCCGCCGCAAATCCTGGTAGACACTGGCGAACAACTGTTCGGCCGCTCGCGCATCGCCGTCGCGCGCCTTGCCGATCAACTCGGTCAGTTCAGCCACCCGACCGCTCCTGACACGCCTCGATGACCGCATTCTCCAACAAATGCGGGCAGCGAGCGCTTTCGGCCTGGCCACGGCGGATAGCGGAGTGGCCGCCGGGCTGGCGCGGGAGCGCATTGCGACCAGCCTGGCCGGGACGGCGCCAGGCTCAACCAGCCGGAATCTCGATCAGATGGTCGCCGGTGCCGGCGTGGTCCCAGCCCAGTTCGGTACGCTTGACGAACATGGCACCGCGCAAGGTGTTTCCCGCGCCGTTCCGGCCCTCGATCACCAGCAGTGCCAGGTCGTCCAACTGGAAGCCGGCCAGAACCTGGGCCGTGGCCACCATGCCCAGCGCCTCCGTCCGCAGCAGGCGTTTGCGGACCTCCATGGGAATCGGGTTGCCGAAATAGTCGGTCGGGGAGAGGATGCGCCGACCCCATGCCCCGGAAGCCTCCCAGGCAGCGTCCGGGTCGCCCGCCTGGACGGCGGCGCTGACCGCCTCGATGCGGGCCAGCCAGGCTTCGCCGACTTCGCCACCACCCTCGGCCAGAGACAGGGCCTGAGACGACCAGTCTGGTATCACTTCCATGGTGGCTGGATCGAGTACGCCACGCTGCAAGGTGGCCTTGACCGCATCCAGGGCGCTGGTGGCCTGCAACTCGGCCAATCTGGTGGCGGTGTAGCGGCCATTGATGATCCGGTAGCGGCCCTCGACCAGCGCATAGGGCGCACTCGAGGTGCTGGCGGGCATCGCCTGATCGCCGGGTTGGCGCGCTTCGGCCTTGATCTCGAGCAGGCCGGCGACCGGATGCGCCAGTTCGATACCCTCCTCAGCCAATCGGGCAAGGCGGGCGTCGAAGTCGCTGTCGGCCTCGGTCAGCGATACGGTGCAACGCATGGCGCTACTGCACTCGACGACTGTCTCCAGCAGCATTTCCTGGAACAGCGCCGGTGTGCCGGTGAAGTCGACATGCGCGGCGAAACCCTCGAGATCACCCCGATCCAGCGCGGCCTGAACCTCCTGTGCAAGTTGTTCCGGGCTGTTGGCAGCAGCGCATCCAGCCAGACAACACAGGACCAGCATCATTGTGCTTCGCATGGCGCAATCCTCCGTCTGCGGTTGTGTAACGATGCACAACGGAAGCCCGTGAAAAATCGGTCCATCTCGCTCAAGTTTCGGCAGGAACCGTGTTGACCGATCCCATCGTCCAGCTTCGCCGCGAGTTGCACCGTCATCCGGAACTCTCTGGCGGCGAATCGGCGACCGCCGCGCGCATGCAGCAGTTTCTCGGCGATCTGCAGCCGGACGAATTGGTCGCAGGCCTTGGAGGTCGGGGCCTGGCGGCCGTCTTCGCCGGTGCCGACCCCGGTCCCACGGTGTTGCTGCGCTGCGAGCTGGATGCGCTGCCGATCGAGGACCAGGGGCCGCACGCGCACCGCTCGGCGCACCCGGGCGTTGGCCATCAGTGCGGACACGATGGCCACATGGCGATACTCGCCGCCGTGGCCAGCCATCTGGCGCAGCACAGACCCCGACATGGTCGCGTCGTGCTGCTGTTCCAGCCCGCCGAGGAAACTGGCGAAGGTGCGGCTGCGGTGGTCGCCGATCCGCGTTTTGCGTCGTTGCGGCCGGATTGGTGTTTCGCCCTGCACAACGTACCGGGCTATCCGCTGGGTCAATTGCTGCTGCGCGAAGGCGCATTCAGCTGCGCCTCGCGCGGCATGTGCATCGAACTGATCGGCAAGACCGCGCATGCCGCGCAGCCGGAAACCGGTCTCAGTCCCGCGCCCGCCCTGTGCCGGTTGATCGCCGCATTGTCGTCATTGCCGGCGGGATTGGCCGCTGAGGGCGAGATCTGCTTTGCCACCGTCGTGGGCGCGAAGCTGGGCGAGCAGGCCTTCGGGACAGCACCGGGGCAGGCTTCGCTGTGGGTGACCCTGCGCAGCGAGCGCAATGAGTCGATGCAGCGCCTGGTGGCCCATGCCGAAGCCTTGGTCGCCAGCATTGCCGGGGAGTCCGGGCTGCGTCATGCCATCGCCTACCAGGACGTGTTCCCCGCCACCTGCAATGCAGCCGAGGCCATCGCCCAGCTGCGCTGCGCAGCAGCAGGTCGCAGCGCACAGTGGCTGGACCAGCCATTCCGCTGGTCCGAGGATTTCGGGCATTTCACCGAACTCGCCCGCGGCGCGATGTTTGGCATCGGCGCTGGAGAAAACAGCCCTGAACTGCACCATCCCGACTACGATTTTCCCGATGCGCTGATTGCTCAGGCGGCCGAGGTCTTTATCGATCTGGTGCGGGAGTGTCTGAAGTTCGGTCGGTCATAAACAGGCTATGCAAATCGGCCGGCTGCCCGCACATCCCGTCCCTTACCCAGCCGGAAACGTTGCTGACTTGTGGGCAGGCAGGCGCCTGTGCTGAAGATCACTCCACTTCCAGTGCGTAGCCGGTCCAGATCGACCCGGAAACGATCAGCGTTGAGGACTCGAGGAGTTCGACCTGCGTCAGCGAAATCTCCTCCTGGATCAGTCGCTGCCCTGGATTGGTGGGCTGGGAAACAAGCGCAGCATAGAGTGGCCCGCGGAGATCTTCGATGAACAGCCCGCCGGGCCAGATGACCTGCGGCGTGAAGATGGGGTATCGATCCATGGCAATGGCGGTCAGCACGCCAAGGCCATAGTTGTTGAAGATGCGGACCTCGTTCATGACGAGATCGTCGAAGTAGCGACGGATCACCACGTTGGGCGCGTTCTGGTCCCGCGAACTCACCGCTTCGATCGAGAACGCCGCGGTAGTCTCGGCGAACGATTCATCCGCGGTCTCGGCGTCCAGCCGCGATGGATTCGCCGCATCGGTGGAGTACTTCCCGTAGATCGTATAGGACGGCGGCACGGTAACCGTTGCCTGACCGCCAGGCGGCGGTTCGGCCACGCGCCAAGCGGTTGTGGCCAGCGTGGGATTGACGACCGCATGTTTGAAGATCGCAATCCGAACGACTTCCGGCGTGTTGTTGAGAACGGTGATGTGGCTCATCGCTGAAACTCCTCGTGATCGGCAGCAACTGCCGCGCTCAGTCCGGACCGCAGGCCCGTGGGTGCGATGCCTTGGGTCAGGGGCGTGCCGGCGTCCGGGGCACGATCTTGCTCGCGGCCGACCCGCAGTACCTCATCAGGTCGGTACCCATTGCAACATCGTCCTAGAGAACATCTGCGATCAGTGCCCGGGATCTCTCACCGTGCGGTTGGTACGGGCCAATGCAATGCTCGGACCAGCCCAGTGATGTTCAGCTTGGCTGCAATTCGACCCAGGCCATCGCGATGCTGCGGCGCACAATGGATGGCCGGGCGCGCAACAGACGATCCAGTCGTTCCACGGGTTGGCATCGCAGCCGGGCAGGGGTCGCTCAAAAGTCGGCAGAATGACCGGAGATCAAATCTGGGTGATGAACTGATGAATGCTGCGGCCACCTTGCCAACCCTGCCCGACACCCGCGACCGCCTGGTCATTGCCACCCCGTGCGCGGGTGGCAACGTCAAGCTGCGCTACATGAACGGACTGATTCGGGCCTGCACCGAGCTGGCCGTGGATGTATCGACGGGCGATGGCGGGATGCGGCGGCAGCCGCTGGTCGGCGGGCGCATGTTCCTGGAAACGGAAAGCCACATTGACCGTGCCCGCAACAAGCTGAGCAACCGCTTTCTGCTCGACACCGATCTCAACTGGCTGCTGTTCATCGATGCGGACATCGCCTTCGATCCGGCCCACGTGCTGGCACTGTGGCAGCACGGGCAGCGGGGCCATCGCATTGTCGCGGCGACCTACGCACAGAAGCGGCTGCGCCTGCAGTACACCGCGGTGCCACACCCGGGTGCGAGCGTGGATGCCGATGGTCTGGTGCAGGTCGACCACGCGGGCACCGGCTTCATGCTGATTCATCGGGAGGTCTTCGCGGCGCTCGCCGATCGAGGCCTGGCGCCGAACTACCGGCTCGGCGCCCATGAAGGCGATGCGCAGCGGCACCCCGAATACCGAGCCTATTTCAAGAGCGGTGTTCGCGAGCAGGTCGCTGCCGATGGTCGTACGGAAGCCATCTGGCTGTCCGAGGATTTCATGTTCTGCCGTGAAGTTGCGCAATGCGGCTTCAGGATCATGCTGGACCGGCACATTGCCCTCGGTCACATGGGCGATCTGACCTATCCCCCGCCAGTGGGAGAGCTGGTCGACGCGGTGAAGGCGCTGCGCGCCGGCGCCCATCCGGACCTGCCAGCCGAGCCCATCTGAGCCGTACTGGACCGTTGCGCAGCGGCCGCCAACAGGCCGTTCTCACGGGTCCGTTGCGGTTCCCCGCGGCTGCGCTACGCGGCACGTCAAGCCCTAGAAAGGCCGGTGCCGACCCCGGACCTTGGTCGGTGCCGTGGACCGAACAGGCGTCGGTTTCGCCGACTCTGTGGCTGATCGAGACTGGCCGCCGTCTCCTCCAGCACGGGTCTTCCCATGTCTCGCACGCGTTCCCTGGGTCCTCGATTGGCGCCGCTGGCCGTCGCCATCGGCATTGCGCTCGCTCCCCACACGGCTGCGGCCGCGATTGGCGCGAGCTTCTCCGGCGGCGAACTGCTGCTGACCACCGATGCCGGTGATCTGGTCCTGCTCAACTGTCAGCTGGTCGGCGGACAGAACGATCCCACCGGGCAGGTGCTGGTCAATGGCGCTGACCTGACCGGGGTGATTCCCGGTGGTGTGCAGTGCGGACAGGTGGCCAGGATCGTGGTGCTGGCCGATGCGCTCAGCAACGACATCAACCTGGGCGCCGCCAATCCGGCCGCGTTCACTCAACTGACCTCGACCTCCCTCAGCGGCGGCGCCGGTGACGATGGCATCGTCGGCAGCTTCGCCGACGACGAGATCATCGCCGGCCCGGGATCTGACGATGTCTTCGGTGGCAATGGCAATGACCTGATCGTTTGGAATCCCGGCGACGGCACCGACTCGGTCGACGGCGAGGGCGGTCAGGACCGGCAGGTGGTGCAGGGTGGCAATGGCGCCGACCCCTTCTTCGTTGAGCCCGGTGATGGCAGCTCCCTTGGCGATGTGCATTTCTCGCGCAATCCGGGCTTCGACATCTTCCTGACCGACGTCGAGGAACTGGCGGTCTTCGGCAACGGCGGCAACGACAGCATCGACGCCGGCACCCTGCCGGCCGGCCTGATCGCCCTGGAGCTGTTCGGTGGCGACGACAACGACACGATCATTGGTTCGGCCGGCGATGATCTGATCGACGCCGGCGCCGGCAACGACAATGTGGACGCCAACCCCGGTGCCGACAGCATTGCGCTGGGCGAAGGCAATGATCTCAACACCTGGAATCCGGGTGACGGCACCGACTCGGTGCAAAGTGGCGGCGGCAGCGATCGGCAGGTGGTGCAGGGCGGTGACAATGCCGATCAGTTCTCGGTCGAGCCCGGTGATGGCGTGACCACCGGCGATGTGCGCTTCGTCCGCACCCCGGGCTTCGAGATCTTCCTGTTCGACACCGAGCGGTTGAGCATCTTCGGCAACGGCGGCAACGATCAGATCAATGCCAGCGCGCTGGCCTCCGGTCAGATCTCGCTCGAACTTTTCGGCGGCGATGGCCTCGACACCATTGTGGGGTCGGCGGACGCCGATTTCATCGATGCCGGCACGGGCAACGACAACGTCATCGGTGGCGGTGGCGAGGACACGATTCTGCTCGGTGATGGCAACGACATCAGCACCTGGCGACCCGGTGACGGCACCGACAGCGTGACCGGCGGCACTGGGACCGACGTTCAGGTCGTCGAAGGCGGTGGCGCGGCCGATCCCTTTTTCGTCGAACCGGGCGACGGCAGTTCCACCGGCGACGTGCGGTTCTTCCGCAATCCCGGTTTCGAGATCTTCCTGAGTACGATGGAACAGCTGGACGTGTTCGGCAACGGCGGCGACGATCTGATCGACGCCAGTGCGATGCCGGCCGGCCTGATCGAGCTGACCCTGGTGGGCGGCGACGGCAACGACACGCTCATCGGATCGGCCGGCGACGATGAGATCAATGGCAATGCCGGCAACGACAGCGTCGATGCCAACGCAGGCAACGACTTGATCTTTCTCGACGAAGGCGACGACCTCAACGTCTGGAACCCGGGCGATGGCACCGATACGGTCGACAGCGGCGCCGGCAACGATCGTCAGGTGGTGCAGGGCGGCGGCAATGCCGACCCCTTCTTCGTTGAAGCCGGCGATGGCTCCAGCAATGGCGATGTGCATTTCTTCCGCAACCCGGGCTTCGAGATCTTCCTGTTCGACACCGAGCAGTTGGCCGTTTTCGGCAACGGCGGCGCCGACACGCTCGATGCGAGCACGCTGCCGGCCGGGCTGATCGCGCTGGAGCTCAATGGCGGTGACGACAACGACCTGATCGCCGGATCGGCCGGTGCCGATCAGATCGACGCGGGCGCCGGCAATGACGACGTTGATGGCAATGGCGGCAACGACGACATCATCCTGGGTGACGGCGACGATCTGAACACCTGGGATCCCGGCGACGGCACCGATCGCGTGGTTGGTGGCACGGGGCGCGATCACCAGGTGGTGCAGGGCGGCGGCAACGCCGACCCCTTCTTCGTCGAGCCGGGTGATGGCTCCAGCACCGGCGATGTGCGCTTCTTCCGCAATCCGGGTTTCGAGATCTTCCTGTTTGCGATGGAGGATCTGGCGGTGTTCGGCAACGGTGGCGATGACACGCTGGATGCCAGCGCGATGCCGGCCGGTTTGATTGCGCTGGAGCTGTCCGGCGGTGCGGGCAACGACACGATCATCGGCTCGGCGGGCAGCGACCGCATCGACGGCGGTACCGAGAACGACATCGTCGATGGCAATCCGGGTAACGACACGATCAATCTGGGCGATGGCGACGATCAGAACACCTGGAACAACGGCGATAACAGCGACCAGGTGATCGGTGGTCCGGGCAACGACCGGCAGATCGTCAACGGTGCCTCGGCCGGCGACGAAGCGGTGATCAGCCGGATGGGCGGTGCCGGCACGGGCGAGGGTCTGACGGCCTTCGACGTGCGCTTCGCGCGTACCAATCTGGTGCCCTTCACGGTCGACATGGCCACGATCGAGGCACTGGAGGTCAATCTGCGTGATGGCGAAGATCGCCTGACCACCGAAGGTCTGCCGACCACGCAGCAGTTCCTTGATGGCGGCGCACCCGATCAATTCCCTGGCGATGTACTCGACGTGGCCGGCTTCAGCGGATCACTGGACAGCAATCCGGTGATCTCGCTGCCGGGCTTCGCGGACATTGCCCAGGTCAACTTCGAGACCGACACCGCCGGTCTGGGTGCCACCACCACCACGATCAGCAGCGCCTTGCCCGATCCGACGGTGGTCGGTCAGCCCTACACCGTGACGGTCGAGGTAGCCGGTCGGAGCAACGCGCCGGTGGGCACGATCAGCGTCAGCGATGGCACCGACAGCTGCGGCCCGGTGGCGCTGATCGCCGCCAGCGCGCTGAGCAGCGGTGCCAGCTGCGATTTGAGCAGCAGCAGTGCCGGCGCCAAGACGCTGACGGCGACCTTCTCCCCAACCGTCGATGGCTTCAACGCCAGCAGCGGCAGCGCCGGCCACCTGGTCAACGCAGCGGCGACCTCGGTCAGCGTGACTGGTCCGGATCGGCTCCGCATCAACACGCCGACCGCTTTCAGCGCCAACCTGGCCGTGACCGCACCCGGCGGCGGCGAGCCCGCCGGCACCGTGACCCTGAGTGGCGGTGGCAGCAGCTGCACGATCAGCCTGCCCAGCGTGACGCCGAGTTGCGATCTGAGCTTCGGTAGCGTGGGTGCGAAGACGATCACGGCTTCCTTCGTTCCGGGCAATGCGGACTACCTCGGCTCCAGCAGCAACGGCAACGGCGATCTGCAGAGCGTCGCCTTCGTGCTCTCCAACCTGGAGGTGACCAAGACCGACAACGTCGGCACTTACTTCCCGGGTGATCTGCTGGTCTACACCGTGCAGCTGCGCAACGAAGGTCCCGATGACGCGGTCAATCTGCGTCTGCTCGACCCGGTGCCTGCGGGCCTGGAAAACGTGCTGTGGACCTGCGATTCCAGTGGCGGGGTGGATTGTCCGGAAAACAACGGCAGTGGCGATCTGGACCTGGCGATCTCCACCTATCCGGTCGGCGCGCTGCTGAACTTCAGCTACTACGGCAACGTGCAGGGCAGCCCGGCGTCCATCACCAATGTCGCCAGCATCGTCCTGCCGGCCGATGCCACGGTGGAGGACGTCAATCCGGCCAACAACAGCGCCAGTGACCTCAATCTTGCCGAAGTGCTCTTCACCGACAGCTTCGAAAATCCCCCCGCAGTGCCTGAGTTGCTGGTAGGCAGCAGCAACATCCAGGCCGAATTCGAGAGTCTGCGCATTCCGGTTGAGGCGTTGACGCCGCTGCTCGATGAGACTGCCCGACCGGTCTTCCAGCTGCGCGATGCCAGCGGTGCCGTGGCCAATGTCTACGCCCGCCTGCGCGAGGAACAGGTGGAACTGGCACTGGCCGTGCGACAACAGGACGGCATCTGGCAGCTCAGCAGCTGGCAGGCCTACGCCAGCGAACCCCTGTTGAGCTGGACGGCGCAGCAAACGACCGCAGGCTGGGCCCTGATCTCGGTAGGCTGGGAAGACTAAGGGCGGTCCTTCCTCCCGAGTGGCAAACCAGACCTGGGCAGCGATGCCCAGGTCTGGTTCGTTCAGGTGCTGTGGCCAGTACACCCCCGTCCATCCGGTGGCAATCCTGTCCTGGGACCGGCGACATCTGACCGGTTCGATCGGCAATTTACGAGTAGCTAAAGCGACGATCGCATAGGACCATTTGTTCGGCGATCGCGGCTGTTCACTCGTAGAGACCCGTACATGATCCGATCCCTGTTTTCGTTTGGTCTGCTCCTGCTCTCCCACGCGGCTTTGGCCCAGAACCCGGTGCCCTTTCAGATCTTCCCCGATCAGGTGCATCGGGACGGCCCCTTGCTGATCCTGCTCGCCGACACCTGGCCATCAGGCTGCGGCGGCACGGTCAGCGTAGACGTGACCGCCGACGTTATCGAGTTGAATGCCATCAGCACGTCAGGCGACTTCTGCCCCGCCGCGGTGACCACGCTGTACGAGTTGATCGATCCGCTGGTGTCGAACGAAGGCGTGCGACTGGCCGATACGGTGACCGTGAACTATCGGCTGGACGGTGAGTTTCGATTCAGCCGGCAGCTGAGCTTCGCCGAGCAGCCGAACACGACGGTCAAACTGCAAACCGGCAGCTGGGGCAGTGAACTGGCGAATCACGGCCTGTTTCTGGACCGGCAGGGCGATGTGCTGACGGCGGCGATGTTCGACTACGACAGCGAAGGTCAGGCCACCTGGTACTACGCCGTGGGTCGGATCGATGGCACTGCCTATTCAGCCGATCTGATTCGCTATGCCGAAATCCAGTGTGTCGCCGCACCATGCTCCCGGGCCGCGCCGCAACGAATGGGCCGGATCAATCTGATCTTCCCCTACGAGAATCTGCTGGTCGGCAGCTATCTGGACGCCCTCGAGAGTCCACTGGCGCAGCTGTACGGCACGATGAGCTACCAGCGGCTGCAATTCGATCGCAGCGCTGGTCTGCCGCCCGGCGAGTTCTGTTGTCAGACCATTCCGGATCTGGCCGGTGTCTGGCTCGGCGGCATCCCCGGTGACGGCGCACTGGCCGACGATCTGGGCATTCTGACGATCCGTTACGCCGGCCCCGACAGTCTGGGCGGGGACAACGGGCGTTATCTCTTCGAGGCCTTTGCCGGCCAGTTCGACGCCGGTCAGGAGCCCACCGTGGACGATTTCCGCTTTGCGCTGACCTGCGGCGCGCCGGACTATCTCTGCCGCATGGCCGGTGCTGTCCGGCAGGACGCGGCCTGCCAGGTCGAGTTCCACCACTCCGACGTTGGTGTCGATCGAGTCAACGTCCCGGCGCTCTGTGATACCGACTCAGGTCAGGTGGCCTCGCGCTTCATGCTGTATCGACAGGACGACTGACACGCGATCAGCAGCAGGCGCCGCTCGCCGGCGTCTGCTGCAGAGTGGTTTGCACGATCGCGTGATTGCAGATCTCCGTTCGCCGCAGTCGGTTACGCCATTTCACCGCTGACACCGAAGTTGCGAGCTCCGGCCATCTGCTACGTGCCGCCGCGCACGGCGCCGGAGGAGCCGGGTGACCTCTACAAGTTCAAGTCGCAGTCCTGGCACACCAACCGCAACAGCTGTGCCACCCACACGCCGAACCCCAAACCTGCCGGCAACAACACATTGTACTGGTCGGCCAGTACAACGTTCGGTGGCCGTATCTCTGGCCGATCGCAGGCATCAGGCCTTCAGCGACACCGGCTGGTTCGCGCGCACGTGTCGCGAGCAGTTCCGCAGCGCCTTGGGCACGCCCGAGCAGTTGCTGCTGCGCGCGGCGCCGTCGGCGATTCTCTCCAATGTGGTGGGCGCGGATTGGCTGGCCGTGGGCGATGCCGCGGCCAGCTACGACTCCATGACCTCCGCCGGCATCACCAAGGGGCTGGATCAAGGGCGGCAGTCCGGGCAGGCACTCGGCCGCTTTCTGCACAGTGGGCTGCGCGACGAGCTGAGCGCCTACCAGGACCAGGTTTTCGCTGATTTCAGCGCCTATTTGCGGCTACACCAGCAGCTCTACGGTGCCGAGCCACGCTTTGCCGATCAAGCCTTCTGGCGGCGGCGGATGGCGCTGGCCTGACCACAGGCGGCAGAGTGAGGGCGTGTTCGCCCGCGGCCTGGGAGAACAGGCCACTCACGCTGAGCCAGTGGCTTGCCCGCTTGTGCAGTACACGCAGGTGTTTGATCTGGCGATCGGCCATCAATTCGCCCGTGCCCGTTCCGCGCCGGTCATTCCCAGCACCAACGACAGGAAGGCGAACTGCGCAGCTTCGATCGGCCGTTCCGTTGCCCTGAAGCGATTATCTGGCCTGCAGTGTGCCCAGCCGCTGCAGCAGCTGCGTCGTTTCGCGAGTGTTGCGCACGCGCAGGTCCCGGCGTTCCGAGCTCAGACATTCATAGGTAGGAATGCGAGTTCCGATGGGGACCAAGCGCTTGCAGATGTCCTGTTCGAAATGCCGTCTGCGGATCACGGCGACCATCAATTCCTGCGTGTTGTAGAGCTCGATGCGCTGTTCGGGCTCCAGGTCAGACACCTTGGCATGACCACCCAGCAGGCCGGAAATGTGCTTGCGCGCGGCTTCCAGAACGGCCATTTCCTGTTCGTTCATCGATCCCAACTCACCGGCCTTGACCCGGGTCATCACGTCATCAACTTCTGCCAACAGCGCTGCCGCATCCGACGGTGCCACAGGCGCGCTGGTCTGGATCTTCTCAACGCGATGTTGGGAATCGCTGGCAATGCTGAGGGCGGTCGTTGAAGCTGTCAGACCGCCGATCAATGCCGTCAATGCAAACAAGGTCTTCATGCGCTACTCCAATGTGTCGGAACGGGTGACAGCCGGCACTGCGCGCCAATCGCTCGTCCCTGCTGAATGGCAGGGCGCGGATCGGCCAGCACGAATGTCACCTCGTGGTTGTGAGTGGTTGATTCGATCGCGCTCCGGTCAGAGGCCCGTCAGGGGAGCGGTTTCAGAGTCCGGGCGCTTTGATCAACAGGCAAGCGCAAGGCTGTGAATTCCAGGTTGGTTCGCAAATTCTGGGTGATCAGCTTGGGTTTGGCTGTCGCCGCCTTCCTGGTGTGGCGCGCCGCCAGTCGCGTGAACAAGGCTCAGATGGGATTACCCAAGACAAGGCGCCAAAGTCAGAATGCAACGCCGTGCGCAGTCGATGCACCGTCCGGCGCAGAGCGCCGTTGGCTACAAGCCAACAATGCCGGCTCCTTCCTGTTGAGCACCCCCATGATCCAACGCCACTTGGTACAGCCGCAGCGCCGGCTGGTCGCGGCCCTCACCATCGCCTTGTTCGGTCTTCCGTTCTCTCAGTTGGCGCAAGGCGCGGACAGCCGAAGTATCGACCTCGCCGAGCTGGGCCGGGGTGGTTTCAAGATCGAGGGTATCGATCCGGCCGACTTCCTGGGCTCCGGCGTTTCGGGAGCCGGCGACGTCAATGGTGATGGGTTGTCGGACCTGATCGTCGGCGCGATGTCGGCCGATCCGGGTGGCAGGGCCTCCGCAGGTGCCAGCTTCGTGGTCTTCGGCAAGGCGGACAACAGGCCGATCAGGCTGAATGCGCTCGGCTCGGACGGCTTTCGTATCAACGGGATCGATGCCGGTGATCTGGCCGGCCGCAGCGTCTCGGGTGCCGGCGATGTCAATGGCGATGGTCTGGCCGATCTGATCGTGGGCGCCGTGGGCGTTCAAGCGGGAGGGGCTGCCTTTGTGGTGTTCGGCAAGACCGACACTGTCCCTGTCGATCTGGCCATGCTGGGCTCAGGCGGGTTTCGGATCAGCAGTGCCGACCCGGGTGGTGCGACCGGGCGCTTTGTTGCGGGCGCCGGCGATGTCAATGGCGACGGGCTGGCCGATGTGATCGTTGGTGCCAGCGCCGTCGATGTGGATGGGCAGATTGATGCCGGTGAGAGCTATGTGGTGTTCGGCAAGGCGGACAGCGCGACCGTGGCGCTGGGCGCCTTGGGAGCGAGTGGCTTTCGGATCCGGGGCGAAGACGCCAAGGACCTGTCTGGGTACAGCGTTTCAGGTGCGGGCGATGTCAATGGTGATGGATTGGCCGACCTGATCGTTGGGGCGCTCCGTGCCGAGCCTGGTGCAGCCAGCGATCAGGACACCGGGGCGAGTTATGTGATCTTCGGCAAGGCCAGCAGTACGCCAGTGAGTCTGGCCAATCTGGGCAGCGGGGGCTTTCGGATCGACGGGCTCCGGGCAGAGGACTTTTCAGGTTTCAGTGTCGCTGGTGCCGGCGATGTCAACGGGGACGGCTTTGCCGACCTCGTGATTGGGGCGATCGGCGCCGATCCAGGCCATCGGGCCTCGGCCGGCGAGGGCTACGTGGTGTTCGGCAAGGGCGACACCATTCCGGTGAGTCTCGCCAGTCTGGGCACGCAGGGCTTTCGCATCGAGGGTGCCGACTCGGAAGACTTCGCGGGTGCTGGCGTTTCTGGGGCAGGCGATGTCAACGGCGATGGGCTCGCCGACCTGATCATCGGTGCGCCGGGCGCCGACCCCAGTCAACGCAGTTTCGCTGGTGAGAGTTACGTGGTGTATGGCAAGCCCTTTGGCGATGTGTCTACGGTGCAGCTGGCCAATCTCGGTGCCGGTGGCTTTCGCATCGACGGGACCGCCGCCGACGACGAATCGGGCATGCGCGTGTCCGGCGCGGGTGACGTCAATGGCGACGGACTCGCCGATCTCATCATTGGCGCTCAGGGGGCCGACCCGGGCAGCACCGGTGCGGCGTATGTGGTCTTTGCTCCCACGGTGACTGCACCACCGTATGCCATCGTGCAGGCCAATAGCCGCAGCCGCAATGCGCCGCGCACGAGCTTTGGTGTCACAGGTGATGGCAGCAATGACGCCACACCGGATGCGCGCGCCTTCGTGGACTTTGTCGACGGCCGGGGTCCGGCATCGGGTGCTTCGAAGGAGGTGATGACGATCATCCGTTCATCGGCACTCAATCCCATTCCCAATCCCGGAGCGAGCGTGTACTGGCAATTCGAGACGAACAGGCAGAACTGGTCTGCGGCTGAATTGCGGCTGCACTACCTCACGACGGAATTGATGACGAGCAACGAGAATGCGCTGCAGATCATCCACTCGGCCGATGGTGCTGCGCCTTTTGTGGCACTGCCCAGCGTGGTGAATCCCGCGGACAACACGATCAGCGCAATCATCCACCAGACTGGCTTCTACTACATCGGCCAACGGGCCCTGCCCACGCGCTGAGACCCCCCCACGTTGATTCAGCGCCGGGATCCCGCCAGCACGATGCACGCCGTCAGCCTCCCGCAGGCTGGCCGGATGGCGCGGCCGGCGGGCTCCTGGCGACGCTCCGCGTCGTGCCGCCATCGAACGATTGCCATCGATTGCCCGGTGATGGCATGGATCCTCAGGCGCGCTCCGCCAACAACGCCGCCAACTGCGCGAACTGTTCCGGCAGTCCTTCGGCCGAGCCGGCGATGGCTTCATCGAGGGCTTCGCGGGTGGGATAGCGTTCGTGCAGGGTCACTCGCGTCCTGCCGTCGACGGCGGCAAATCGCACCGTGGTGACGGCGCCCTGGTCACTCTCGTCATTGGTCCAGACGATGCACTCGTTGGTGATGACTTCCAGGTATCGACCGAAGAAGGCCATCGGCTGTTCTGCCAGCGGATGGGCGAAGACCAGGCGATAGCTGCCACCGGTGCGGACGTCCATCTCGCAGGAGATCAGCTTCAGATCGGCCGACTTCGGCACCCACCATTGCTGGAAGAGGGCCGGATTGCGCCACGCCTCAAAGACGATGTGGACCGGTGCGTCGAAGCTGCGAGTCACGACCATGTCCAGGTCGGACGTACGCTCCACGCTGGTCCGGTTGACCTCTGGAGCTGCCTCATTGCCGGTGTGCATTTGCCATCTCCTTCCGTTTCAAGTCCTCGACGATCTCGTCCAACGCGTCGAAGCGTTCGCTCCACAGCTGCCGATGCTGTTCAATCCAGGCGGCTTCGGCTGCCAGCTGGCGCGGCCCCAACCGGCAGGTGCGGACGCGCCCAACCTTTTGTGTGGTCACCAACCCCGCGCGTTCCAGCACCCCGATGTGCTTCTTCATGCCCGTCAGAGTCATGTCGAAGCGCTGCGCCAGTTCACTGATGCAGGCGTCCGCGCTGCGCAGCCATTCCAGGACGCCGCGGCGGGTGCCGTCGGACAGCGCCGCAAAGGTGGCATCCAGACTCGCATCAAACTGAACCATATGGTTCACTATGAGCCGCAGGGCGAGCGATTGCAAGTGCGCCATGCTGCGAACGATCTGGGACGCAACGCGGCTCACGCGACTTGTTCGGAGGATCCCTGGGAGATGAGCGCAGAATTCCTGCCGCCAAGTGATCCCGATGCACTCATCGCTATTGTGATTGCCCGATTTCGCGCCGATGATTGCCGATCTTTTTCTGAACGAAGGGTCGCGCCATGAATCGCTTCTCCCGTCCGCTGTGGCTAGGTTTGGCGTGCGCCATCGGCGGTTGCGCGACGCAACCTTCCGGGCCGCTGATGGTGGCTGGCTCAGCCAGCGAAGGTGAGAAGCTGTCCGGTCAGCTGGCCAAAGAGGCCTACGACGGGTCGTACTGGTCCGATCGCGCCAGCTACCCCACCGGCCACTTCAATCCGCAGTGGATGCGCGAGGCTGCCGATCAGGCTGCGCAGATCCAGCAGTCGTTGCCGGCGGGCATCGCGCTGCAACGCAGGTCCGGCGAGGCGCTGGACCCGGCCCTGTTCACTGCGCTGGGCCCGCAACCGCTCGGCAACGGCGGCGGCATTGCCGGTCGCACCAATGTCATTGTCAGCCATCCCGGCAATCCCAGCATCGCGTGGATTGGCTCCGATGGCGGTGGCGTCTGGAAAACGACCAACTGCTGTGACGCCAGTACCACCTGGGTCAACACCACCGACAATTCCGCCACGCTGGAACTGATCCACAACAGCGCCATCGGTGATCTGACCCTGGACCCGAACAATCCCGATGTGCTCTACGCCGGTACGGGTGACCTTCGCTACGGCTCTTATTCCTTCGGTGCCAACGGCGTTCTGAAATCGATCGACGGCGGCAACACCTGGGAGGCCAAGGGCACTGATGTCTTCAACCCCTTCTACCCGCCCAGCGCCAATGGCGTGCCGCAGTACCAGGCCATCGGCAAGGTGGCCGTCGATCCGAACAACTCGAACATCGTTGTCGTAGGCGCCAAGACGGGCGTGTTCCTGTCTTACGACGCCGGCGACAACTGGACCGGCCCCTGCCTGAGCAACGGCTTCACCACTCAGCGACAGGACACCACCGGCCTGATCCTGTCCAATCTGGGTGGCGGGGTGACGCGCATCCTGGCCGCTGTCGGCACGCGCGGCTTTGAAACCGCAGTGCAGCCGGACCTGAATCAGAATGGTGCCAACGGCGTCTACACGGCCACGGTGCCAGCCAGTGGCTGCCCAACCGATTGGGCGTTGGTCTCCCGCGGTGACAACGGCTGGCCGGCCGGTACCGGCGGCGGCGCCCCCAGACCGGCCAACACCGTGGGCCGCATTGATCTGGCCGTGGCACCCACCGACCTCAACACGCTGTACGCCCAGGTCGGTTCGTCCGCCAGCCCGGTCATGCTCGGCGTCTGGCGCTCCACCGATGGCGGCGCCAACTGGACGCAGATGTCCGGCGACAGCAGCGCCTATGGCACGCAGGCCTGGTACAACGCCGGCGTGACGGTCAGCCCGGTCGACGCGGACACCGTGATCATGAGTGCCTTCCGCACCTTCCGCACCACCAATGGGGGCACGAGTTTCTCCAGCATGGGCACGGCCCCGCACGTCGACCATCACGCCCGGAGCTTCGTCAACAACGACCCCAATCGCCTGCTGATCGGCACCGACGGCGGCGTCTACTACACCGGCAATGCGCTGGCGGGTTCGCCGACCTGGGTGTCGCTCAACGAAACCCTCAACACCATCGAATTCTATTCCGGCGGCATCACCGCGAACTTCAACACGGCGCCGAATGCCAGCGCGGTGGGTGGCGCGCAGGACAACTCCTGCATGGTGTCGACCTGGTCCGGCGGCAACTTCGACTCGCAGCGTTGGTTCAACCGCAGTGGTGGTGATGGCTTCTGGAGCACGATCGAGCCGATCAATCAGCAGCGCTGGTACTACACAATCCAGAACGGCGTCATCAATCGCACCAACAGCGCATCCGGCGGGCTCGGCAGCACCAGTACCGTCAGCGCCGCCCCGAGTGGCTGGAGCGGCGATCGCAAGCCCTTCATCACCAACTTCAACCTGTATCAGTTCGGCGACGAGAACAGTGGCTGCCCCGCAGTCGAGGGCTGTGGCCGCATGATTGCCGGCAGTTTCCGCGTTTGGGAGTCGGTGACGGGCGGCGTGCCCACGACCGGCTGGAAGGTCAACAGCCCGGACCTGACCAAGGGCACGCTGGGTGATCGTTCCTACATCAATCAGTTGAGCTACGCCTTCAGCACGCCGGATGTGGCCATCGCCGGCACCAACGACGGCAACGTCTGGTTCGGCTTCGGCATGGGTCAGGACGTCACCAACTCGGCCACCTGGGTCAACGTCACCGACGGCAACAGCGTGCTGCCCAACCGCTTCATCCTGGATGTGGTGACCGATCCGCTGGACCCGCTGGTGGGCTACGCGGTGACCGGTGGTTTCGACCAGAACACGCCCGCCACCCCGGGCCATGTTTTCCAGGTGCGCTGCACCGCCGATTGCGCCACCTTCACCTGGCGCAACGTCTCCGGCGATCTGCCGAACATCCCGGTCAACAGCGTCATGGTCAATCCGAACCGGCCCAAGCAGGTCTTCGCCGGTTCCGACTGGGGCCTGTATTACACCGACGACGTCGACGCCGATCCGGTGGTCTGGCAGAAGCACCTGGGCCTGCCCGGCGTGATGATCTGGGACATGACCGTCGACCGCGGCTTCACCACGCTGGCCGTCTGGACCCGCTCGCGCGGCGCCTGGGTGTGGCCGTTGCCCGCGGATGCTGACGGCTTGTTTGCGGATGGCTTTGAGTGAGGGACGGGATCAACTGTCGCTGGAGGGCGCCAGGTCTCTTGTGATGACGTGAGCAACTGCAGCGGATTTGAAACCTGGGCCGTCGACCCGAACTTGAGAATGGGTGCAGTTCTCCGCAAGCCAGTGACCAGTCGACCATAGCGAGTGACTCAGCCGCGGTTGCGGCTGAATGGCGCGGGATCGCCGCGGGTAATCAATCCGCTCTCATTGGCCGATCGTTGCACGTCTGTCCTGTGCTGCATGAACAGGGAGCGGTCGTCAGGGCGGGACTTGTGTGATCCGCTATCTCGACACAGACTCGATTGGCGTAGCTGCCCTTGAGCCTCCGAAGTCAGTTCAAGGGTGAGCGATCTTGCCGTCCGCGCACTTCCAATCCCTGACGACGAAGGCCCGCCATGAACCCATTCGCCAGGAAGTTTGTGCCTCGGATGCGGCATCGCCGCCAGATCGCACGGAGCCTCTTGCTGGGGCTCCTGGGTGCACTGACATGGGTGACTACCTCCCCGGCGCAGGTCACCATTTGGCGCGCGACCTTCACCCCGCAGATGGGCGACATGTCAGCGTATGTCGCCTGTGGGGGTGCATGGTTCTCTGACCAGCCTTTGGTCGCCATGGACATTTCCGGGGATTTTGTCGTTGCCGGCTGCGTCTATGACGGGCTTGGCTACCATTTTCTGGCCGTCAAATACGCACCAGATGGGCGCGTTCTCTGGACCACCCAGCGCCACGCCGTTTTTCCGCTCACGAGCACCCGAAAAGTTGCCGTGGATGGCTCGGGCGACTACCTGGTGACCGGCAGTGTCAGTACCGGCGCCAATTCCCGAGACGTTGTGACCATGAAGCTGGATGGGGAGACGGGTGCGCAGATCTGGGCGCAGCGCTTCACTGGCGCAGGTCCGACCGCCGTGCCATTGGATCTGCTGCCGGACAGCCAGGGCGATGTGCTCGTCAGTGGTTACTACCTGGATGCAGATGGACTCAGCCACATGCTGGTGCAGAAGCTGGATGGCGCCACTGGCGCACAACTCTGGCTGGGGCAACCTGAAAGCGGCGATGGTCACGTGCGTCGCGCAAGCAGTTTGGCGGTAGACGCAGCTGGAGACGTCCTTGCGGGTGGCAGTCTGAGTAAGGAGACCGGCACCTTCCTGACGCTCCTGAAGCTGGACGGCCAGACCGGCACCACAAAGGCACAATCAACCCTCAATCGCGCCGGCACCTCGGCCACTTCCGTTGCCATGGGCAATAGCGGTGACGTCTACGTGGCGGGTATCTGGACGGGCAGCGATCCCAATCACGAGTACCTGCTGATCAGGTACGACGGCACGACCGGCAATGAGATCTGGGTCACATCCGAGCTTGGCCCGGACTTGGGTTCATATCCCACCGTGCTGCCTAAACTGGTTCTGGATGACGCGGACAACCCGGTTCTGACCGGTTCCATTGGACCCGGGATCGACTACGACGTCTTGATTCAGAAGCACGCTGCCGACACCGGCAGTCAGGTCTGGTCCCAACGCCTGGGCGGGGTCGCAGCGGATCGGGACATGGGCCTGCAAGTCGCGACCGGTGCCGATGGCGATGTGTATGTCCTGGGGTCAGTCACCGACGCTGACGGCGAAGTGGAGTTTCTGACTGCCAGGCTTGCTGGAGCGTCCGGCGGAATCCACTGGCAGACTCGTTTTGACAGGCCCGACTTTGAAGGCGACGCGCCATACGGGATGGTGCTGACCACCGCCGGTGACGTCATCACGGTCGGGTCCAGCTACACGTACGTTCGCAGAGACGACTTCGCGGTGGTCAAGCTCAATGGTGCCGATGGATCCCAGGACTGGGTGACCACCGAAGGACCGCTTGAGCTGGTGACCACCTTTGGCTGCGGAGAGATGGTGCGCTCGGGGCGGGCGATGGCGACCGATGCGGCCGGCAACAGCTACGTGACCGGCTGCAGTTACAACGGCTTGAAAAGCGACGTTGTGACTGCCAAGTTCGCCGCCGACGGGCGCCTGCTCTGGCAGTCAGTTCTCGAAGATGGTCTTGGAGATTCTGCCGTTGCAATGGCACTGGACGGCGCCGGTGACGTCGTGGTCACTGGCGATACCAAACCTGCATCAGGCGGCAGCGTGGATGTGATCACCCTGAAGTACGCTGGCGAAAGCGGAGCACTGCAGTGGTCAGCGCTGTACACCGGACCGAATGGATCTGGCAGCCAGCATGCCGAAGGGGTCACCGTGGACCCCAACGGCGATGTGATCATCTCTGGTCGTACGTCGACCGGGCCGGGGTCGGGCGGGCCCAGCCCGATGGCGGTCAAATACGCTGGTGGGAGTGGCGAAGTGCTTTGGGCCAGCGTTGATGATGCCCATCTCGGCTCGGCCCATGCTGTGGCCACAGATGCCGCGGGGGACGTGTTTGTCGTCGGGGCACTCGGCGACATTCAGGCCAGCGACGATCAACTGTCGGTGACCAAGCTGTCTGGCGCAACTGGCAGTCAGATCTGGCTGGCCCTGTCGGATGAGTTGTTGGGTGTCTTCGGTGTGGCCGAGGATCTGGCCATTGACGACGCGGGTGATGTCATCGTCGCCGGTTCGTCCTACCGCCCTCAAACCGATGGGGCCATTGTGACTGCCAAGTTGGATGGCGGGGACGGTAGCCTGCACTGGGCTGCCTACAGCGACGGACCAGGGCCCTACCTCGAATCAGCGCACGCGCTCGCACTCGACGCGATCGGTGATGTGATCGTCACCGGCGTCAGACGTGCAGCCATCGACGATCTCGATTTCGTCACGGCCAAATACACTGGGCTCTCCGGTCAGCTCCAATGGGAGCGAATCCAGACAGGTGAAGGCACGAGCTTCGATGCAGGCAACGACGTCGTGGTGATGCCGTCCGGGGATGTGGTTGTCACTGGTCGTCTGACCTCCGATTGCGACATCTGGCAGAACACGACCATCAAGTACTCGGGGACCACGGGCGAAACGCTCTGGGTCAGCCGTGACATGCCTTCGACCCTGCGTGGCAGCGGCCTGGGTCTGGCTGGCGATGGCAGTCTGCGCGTGGCGGGAACCGTGCATCTGACGAACGGAGACCAGATCGGCGTCGTACGAATCGACGAAATGGGTGTAGCCGACCGCGTGCTGTCTGATGGCTTCGAGAACGCCACCGCGATTCCGCTGGACTGCCCTGCAGCCAACGCGCTACGCGTGCACTGATCGGACGGACGTGCCGGAGTCGGCAGAGACCGGCATCTCGGCTCGGTGCTCGTCAAACCGAAAGTGCCTTGTATCGACGGGGGCTCAGCAGCGCAAATACGCCCGACCAAAGTGCGACACAGCCCAGCAATCCGAACCTTCGCGGCTTGGCCTTGGTGCTGGCCACAGGCGGCAGCAGCGGTATCGATGGCGACTGGGTCATGGCGGGAGGCTGTTCCAGAGGACAGCGACGATACTGCGAAAGCGGGTATCAGGCTTGGTGATGCGATGGTCAGGGCCATCGCCAAGAGACGGGCTGGCGGTATGATTCGGTCATGCCGTCGCTCTCGGACCCTGCACTGGCACTGACGCCTGAAGAGGCTGGACTGCTCGACTGGTCCGCTGCACTCACGCCGGCCCAGCGACTGGCCGAGCTGCAATCGCGCGTGGAATTCCGCCTTGATGACGACACCCAGCTTCCAGCGCCAGACTGGCGCGCAAGCGGGAGCGTTCTTGATCTCCGCTGAAGTCAGTCGCGCACTCGCTGTCGGCCGCGCCGTGGTCGCGCTGGAGTCGACCATCCTGGCGCATGGCTTGCCCTGGCCGCACAATCTGGCGATCGGGCGGGCGCTGGAAGCCGAAGTTCGAGCGCACGGGGCGGTGCCGGCGACGATCGCGCTGCTCGATGGCGTGCCACATATCGGACTGAGCGAGGCGCAGCTGGAGCGGGTCGCGCGCGACGGTCAGCGCTTTGCCAAGGCCGGTGCGGCCGATCTGGCCGTGGTGATCGTTCGCGGTACCTCGGCGGCGACCACGGTCTCGGCGACGGCGGTGCTCGCCGCGCGGGCCGGTATCGCCGTTTTTGCCACCGGCGGAATCGGTGGCGTGCATCGAGGCAATTCGGGCGATGTGTCCAGCGATCTGACCACGCTGGCGCGCGAACGCATCGCGGTGGTGTCAGCTGGCGCCAAGGCGATCCTCGATCTGCCGCGAACGGTCGAAATGCTGGAAACGCTTGGCGTGCTGATGCTCGGCTACGGCACGGACGAGTTTCCGGCGTTCTACACCCGCCAGTCGGGCATTGCGCTTGAACACCGCGTGGACACACCGGCAGAGACGGCCCGCATCCTCGCCGCGCACTGGGCACTGGATCGTGGCGGCGTGCTGGTCGCCAACCCTTGTCCGCCCGAAGCCGCGCTGGACGCACCCACCATCGAGGCCGCCATCGCCAACGCGCTGGCCGAAGCGCAGGTCCAGCGGATCGTCGGCAAGCCGCTGACGCCTTTCCTGCTCGCCCACCTGGCCCGCGCCACCGAGGGTCAGTCCATTGCGGCCAACCGGGCGCTGGCGCTCAACAACGCACGCGTGGGCGCGCAGATTGCCGTCGCCTACGCCGCCGCGAAGCAGTCAACCAGGTCGGGGTGATCCCGCACCGACGCCACTGAGGTGTAGTGGACGGCGCGCCAACCCGCTACCGCGGCGCAGCGAACGACGTCGAGTCGATCGTCGAAATACAGCGGATCGGCACACCGCTCGGCGGCCGACACCGCGCGGAAGAACTCGGGCTGCTTTTTCGACAGGCTCAGGTCGGCCGTGCAGTACATCTGGTCGAAGGACTCGCGCAGTGCCAGTGTTTCCCACAGGTGGTGGGCCCTGCGCTTTTCCTGCGAGGTGGCCAGGCAACAGCGGTATCCATGTGCGCGCAACGCGCCGACCGCTGCCAGCACCTGCGGATCGACATAGGCATCGCGCTCGAACCAGCAGGCCAGCAGCGCCTCCACATTGGCAGCCTGGCCGATCTCGGCGAGTATCGATTGCAGCGTCGGCACGATGTCGGCCTGTCCCAGCGCGCAGCGTTCAAAGGGCGATGGCACCCCATCGGCCGCCGGCGCGAACAAGTGCGCCGACAGCCAGTCAGGGTCGATGCCCAGGTCAGTTTGCAGGTGCGCATTCCAGGGCTGCGCAGACAGCGCATCCCGCGTCCCGGGCAGCACCACGACGCCATCGACGTCGAACAGGACCAGCCTCTCGCTGTGCTGCATGGGATCCCCTGAGTGCCTCACGCGGCTCGCGTGCGTCGCTCAGAGGATCCCCTGTGGCTCATGGGTTTTCAAACCCGTTGGCGTAGATCTCATCGCCGCCCGCCGTGTCGTTGTCGATGATGGTCGCGGTGCCAATGGCGCGCGCCAGGTCCACCCCGTTGGTCGGACCACTCAGGATCACCGTGAAGACCTCATCGGACTCCACCAGCGCGTCGTCGGTGATCGTCACGTTGACGGTTTGGGTGCCCGCCGCGCCCGGAAACGTGAGTGTGCCGCTGGTCGCGGTGTAGTCGCTGCCGGCCACCGCGGTGCCGTCGGAACTGGCGAAATCGACGCTCGTGCCGGCTTGCACCGCATTGCTGAGCGTGACGGTGAAGGTGACCAGGCCGGCCCCTTCGTTGACGCTGACATCGTTGATGCTGAGGCTGGCGCTGTCGTCGTCGGTGATCGTGACGGACTGCGTGATGCTGCTGCCCAGGCTCAGCAGTGCGCTGGGATTGGTTAGCGTCAAAGTCGCCGTTTCCGGCCCTTCCAGGACGGCATCGTTGATGATGGTCAGCGTGACGCTGCCGCTGGTGGCGCCGGCAGGAATGCTGATCTGGCTGCTGCTCAGGCTGTAGTCGCTGCCCAGCGTGGCGCTGCCACTGGTCTGCAGGTTGACCGACTGGTTCTCGGCGACTGCGCTGTCGAGCGTCGCGGTCACGGTGATCGCCGTCGCGCCGGCTTCCGAGCCGCTGGTCGCCGACACCGACAGGTTCACCGGCGTCAGCCCGGCGAAGCTCACGACGCCGCTGCTCGCATTGAGCGGGCATTCCAGGCTCAGCACCGCAGCAGATTGCGCATCCATGGCCTGCGGTCGTGGCGTCGGGATTTGCGGTGCACTGATCTGGAATCGTCCGGGGTTGGCGCTGGCGGCATCGATCGTCGTCAGCACTTCCACAAACAGGCGGGCACTGCCGATGGCAGAGACGCTAACGCCACCACTCAGATCGAGATCGACGACCTGAGTCGCATTACTCAGGGCCACCGGCGTCAGCGCCAGGCTGTCCAGCATCCCGACAATCGGATCATTGGCGGGGTTGAAGTTCAGATCGCCGTTGTCCCGATAGACCCGCACCTGGTCGATGAGCGCATTGGCCTGGGCGGTGTTCAAGGGGTTGTCGGCGCCGTCAGTGAACTGCAGGGGCAATGAGGCCAGCACTGCAGCGGCATCGCCCGCACGGCCATTGTGCAGATAGTCCAGGGTGAGCAGCAGAACCGGATCGCCCGGGTTGATCGCGTGGGCCGTCGACAGCGCCGCGCCGTCCAGCAGGAACTGTCCGCCGCAGTTCTGGTACCAGGCCACCGTGTTGTCGATCTGCGATGCCGACAGCACGTCCAGGTCGCCATCGCCGTCGACATCGGCGGCAAAGGCGTCGGTGACGAAATCGGCATTGGTGACAATGGCGCGACGGGTGAAGTTCTGCTGGCCGTCGTTTTCGAACCAGGCCACGGTGTCATCCCCACCTGACGACACCAGCAGATCGATGTCGCCATCCCGGTCAAGATCGGCCGCACGAACATCGAATGCGCTGCGGGCGTCGGTCGCGATGTTGTGCTGCGTGAAGGTCCCCACACCGTCATTCTCGAACCAGGCCATCGTGTTGTTGCCCTGACCGACAGCGACAACGTCCAGATCACCGTCGCGATCCACGTCGGCAGCAAAGACCGAGGAGGCGCCTCCGAAGCCGGTGGCGATGTTGCGCCGGGAAAAATTCTCGCTGCCGTCGTTCTTGAACCAGGCCACCGTGCTGTCAAAGAACGACGCGACGACCACATCCAGATGGCCGTCGCCGTCCACGTCGGCGACGACCAGTGACGTGGCAGCGTCGGCATTCGTGACGATATTGCGCCGCGTGAAGCTCTCGCTGCCGTTGTTCTCGAACCAGGCAACCGTGTCATCGCCCTCCGAGGCGGACAGCACATCCATATCGCCGTCACCATCCAGGTCGGCTGCAATCGCCTTGACAGCGAGAATCGCGTCGGTGGCGATGATCCGGCGCGAAAAGCTCTCGCTGCCGTTGTTCGCATACCAGGCAATGGTGCTGTCGTCGGCCGACGCAGACAGCAGGTCCAGGTCGCCATCGCCGTCGACATCGGCGACAGACACGTCGGTTGCACCATTGGCATTGGTGAAGACGTTGCGTCGAGTGAAGTTCTCCACACCATCATTCTGAAACCACGCAATGGTGTTGTCGTCATTCGACGCGGCCACGACATCCACATCGCCGTCTCCGTCCAGATCGGTGGCGAAGACCGCGCGCGCCCCATCGGCGTTGGTGGCAATCGGGTTCTTGCCGCCAAATGCCGCGCTGCGATGAATCGCGTCGTTCGCATACCAGTCGATGGCATTGGCAAACGATGCCGCCGACAGGACGTCGGTGTCGCCGTCGCCGTCCAGATCGGTCGTGACCACCGAGGCCGCGCCATCGGCGCTGGTGGCGAGGTTGCGCCTGGAAAAGCGCTGCAGGCCGTCATTCTCGAACCAGGTCACGGTGTCATCGTTCTGCGAGGCTGACAGCACATCGATGTCGCCGTCGGCATCCACATCGGTGGCGATCACGGCGCGGGCGCCATTGACGTCGGTGGCGATATTGCGGCGGGTAAAGACTTCGCTCCCATTGTTCTCGAACCAGGCGATGGTGTCGTCAAAGAACGAGGCCGACAGCACGTCGATGTCGCCGTCGCCATCCACGTCGGCCGCATACACCGAGCGGGCCGCCACCGCGTCGGCCGCGATGACGCGGCGGGCGAAGTTCTGATTGCCGTCGTTGCGGTACCAGGCAATGGTGTCGTCGTCATCGGACGCCGACAGCACATCCATGTCGCCGTCGTCATCGACATCGATGGCGAACACCGACTGTGCGCCGTCGGCGAGGGTCGTGATGTTGTGGCGAAGGAAGGTGCCCAGGTTGGTGTTCTCGAACCAGGCAATGGTGTCGTCACCTTCGGAGGCCGACAGGATGTCCACATCCCCATCGCCGTCCACGTCGGCGGCGAAGACGGCCGTTGGCGCCAGCGCGTCGATCACGACATTGCGGCGGGTGAAGACTTCATCGTCGTTGTCATACCAGGCGATCGTGTCCACGCCGGTCAAGGCCGCCAGCACGTCGGTGTCGCCGTCGCTGTCCACGTCGATGGCATGAACCGAGGCGACCGCGTCGGCAGCGGTGTCGATGTTGCGGCGAATGAAACCGCCGCTGCGGTCGTTCTCGAACCAGGCGACGGTATCGTCACCGGTGGACGCCGACACCACATCCATGGCGCCATCGCCATCGACATCGGCCGCGAACACGGACACCGCGGAGATGGCGTTGCTGGCGATGTTGCGGGCGTCGCCGATCGGGGCGAAGACATCCCGCTGGTCGTTCTCGAACCAGCTGATCGTGTCATTGCCTGCCGAGGCGGACAGCACGTCGAGGTCGCCATCCCCATCCATGTCGGCAGCGAACACGGAACGGGCATCGATCGCGTTGCTGCTGATGGTGCGGCGACTGAAGTTCTCGCTGCCATTGTTGTCGAACCAGGCGATGGTGTTGTCGTCCGACGAGGCCGCCAGCACGTCGATATCGCCGTCGCCATCGACATCGGCGGCGAACACCGACACTGCGCTGTCCGCATCGGTGGCGATGTTGCGCCGGGTGAAATTCTCGGCACCGTTGTTCTCGAACCAGGCGATCGTGCTGTCGTTCTCAGAAGCCGACAGCACATCCGTGTCGCCATCGCCATCTAAGTCGATGGCAAATACCGAGCTGGCTGCGTCGGCATCGATCGCGATGTTGCGACGCGTGAAGGTCTGGCTGCCGTCGTTCTCGTACCACGCCACCGTGTCGTCATTGAGTGAGGCCGACAGCACATCCATATCGCCGTCGCTGTCCACGTCGGCGGCAAACACCGAGTCCGCGCCGTTGGCATTGGTCACGATGTTGCGCCGGGTGAAGCCCTGTGTGCCGTCGTTCTCGAACCAGGCGATGAGGTCATCGCCGCCCGATGCGGAGAGCACGTCGATGTCGCCATCGCCATCCACATCGACCGCAAACACCGAACGCGGACCATCGCGATTGGCAATGGTTCGCGTGGCAAAGTTCTGCTCGCCGTCGTTCTCGAACCAGACGACTGCACCACCGAGCCGGGAGGTGGAGAGGACATCAATATCGCCGTCTCCATCGACGTCCGTGGCGAACACCGAGAAGGCGCCATCGGCATTGCCGACGATGTTGCGCCGGATGAAGCGCTCCTGCCCGTCGTTCTCGAACCAGGCAACGGTGTCGTCCACTTCGGAAGCCGAAAGCACATCAGTATCGCCGTCTCCGTCCAGATCGATGGCGAAGACCGAGTTCGCACCATTGGCATTGGTGGCGACAGGCGAGCGTTCGATGAAAGTCGGTTGAGCCTGGGCGGGTGTGATCGAGCCCAGGAAAAGCGCGGTGAGCGTGATGATCGCGCCGAGATGGCGCAGATAGCGGGACATGGCGAGCTCCAACTGGCAGGCAACTCAATGGGCTGTTCAGCCGATCGGCAGCGAACAGACGTGGCGATGTGTGCAAGGGGATCCGCCGATACCAGATGCCAAGGCAGTCCCCAGGGCCGCTAGGAGAACAGGCCATCGTGTGAGCCGCCGTTTGAGCCAGCGTGGGAATGGTCAATCCGTGGCTTCAAACAGCAGTGGTTGTCTTGAACGCGATCCGGTGTCCTCAAACCAGCTACACAGAGACGCGCGTTGTTCGCCCCGGAAGGCGGAGAACCGGCGCCGCTGTTGCCCATCAGCCCGCTTCGTCACTCGCCGAGCATGGACATCGACGCCCGAGGGAGCGCGGTCGATGCGCCACCATACGCTTGCGTACTGAAGCTAGCCTTGGCGGCAGACCACCACGGGAGGCGTTTGCATTGGCTACGCTGCCGCCTGGGCAACGAGAAATTGCCGACTTCCCGCGCTTTGGCTTGAGCCAGTTCGCCCGTCGCTTTCCGGCCTCACCAGTGCAGGCGATTCTGCGGATCGACGGCGAGGTGGGCCGGGAACTGGCCTTGCATGATCCGTTGGCCGGTTTGCCGCGGATCGAACAGATCAGCGACTTCCATTGCGTGACGACCTGGAGCCGACGCGGACTGCGCTGGGGCGGGGTTCGGTTCAGCGAGTTCTACGCGACGGTGATCCAGCCGCAGGCGCAGCCCAACGCTGATGCGGCGTTCGTCTATCTCCGCGGTCAGGATGGCGCACGCACCTGCGTGCTGCTGGAGGACCTGCTGGCCGACGACGTGCTGCTTGCCGATCGCCTCGACGGCGCAGCGCTGAGCGTGGCCCATGGCGCGCCGCTGCGCCTGGTGGCGCCATCGCAATACGGCTACAAGTCGGTCAAGCACGTGTGTCGAATCGAGTTTCGCTTCGATGAGCGCGGGTTTCGGCCCTCGGCCTTTGCCTTCATGGACCATCTGCGTGCACGGGTGCATCGGGAGGAACGTGGCCGCGGCGCGCCGGGGTGGCTGTTGCGTCATCTGTACCGGCCATTGATCGGCCCCACCGTCCGGCGCTTCGCCCGCGCCTTGCGCGAGCAGCAAGGCGGATAGTTGGCCGATGTCAGGTGAGGCGTGACGTGCTTGCCCGGATCCCTAGCAGCCTGTTGAATTTTGGGTGTCGTCGCCGGGTTTGACCTTGGCGAGCGTGGTTCTGCGGGTCGTTTGGTACTCGTTTACGTCGCTTTTCGCCCGCTGCAAACACGTTTTGGGCACATGCAGAGGGACCTGTCCTGTCATGGTCATGGTCGTCTTCCGGCGGCAATCAGTTTGGGCAGGCGGATCAGATTGCTGGCCGCCATGCCCAGCTGAAACAGCGCTTGGACGTTCGCGTGGCCACGCTGCTTGACCTGACGCATGCCAGCGGCCGACTTGAGCCAGCCGAAGTGCGTCTCGATCCATGCACGTACCTTGATGCTCAGTGCGTAACCCGGATGCCGGGTGGTGCGCTTGTCGATGGCGCTACGGCGGTTGGCGGTGTCCTGAGCCACATGTGGAGTCACCTTCAGGGCGCGACAGTCGCGGACGAAGTCATTGGTGTCGTAGCCCTTGTCAGCAGCCAGCGTCCGGCGTCTTCGACGGGGTAGATCCCCGATCATCGCCAGCGCCGCCTCGCGCTCGCCGTAACCGTTTGCGCGCGTCACCCGAGCATCGCGGACCAGCCCGCTACGATGCTCCATCAGCACATGGCCCAGATAGCTCAGCTGCGCCGCCGTCCTGCCCTTACGGTACAAACGAGCGTCCGGATCGCTGGTCGAAGCATGGGTATCGTTGCGACGCGTTTGGCCTTTGAAGTTGGGCGGTGCATTGCGCGGTCCCTCATCGTCGGCCGGCGGCTCACCTTTGGGCCGGAAACTCTTTTGGGATGCCCAAGCTTGCAGCAGCGTCCCATCGACTGAGAAATGTTCGTCGGACATCAGGCCCGCCTCCTCGGCCAGGCGCACGACCTCGCCCAGAAACGCCGCTGCCACCGACTCGCTGTTGAGACGATCGCGGTTCTTGGAGAACACCGAGTGATCCCACACCGGCTCGTCGATGGTGATCCCCACGAACCAACGGAACAGCAGGTTGTAGCGCAGCTGCTCCATCAACATCCGCTCGCTGCGCAACGAGTAGAACAGCTGCAGCAATTGGGCTCGTAACAGCTTTTCCGGCGCAATCGAGTGCCGACCGCGGTCGGCATACAAGGTCGAGAACAGTCCGCTCATCCGACCCAGCGCCTGATCAGCCAAGCCCCGAATCGACCGCAGCGGATGGTCGTCAGGCACAAAGTCGCTCAGCTTGGCAACCGTGAACAACGATTCCTGCGTGACATCGGCTCCACGCATCAGCAGTCACCTCAAGCATTCACTCAAACTGGTATCGCAAGCCACGCCCCGCAAAGCAAGTGCCTGTCTAGGCAAAAGGCAACAAGCTGCTAGTCGAAGCGCTGCATGGGTTATCCCGCAAAACAGCCAGGTGGTCGTTCTGCGGGATAACGGTGGGTCACTCAATGTCCCGATCCGGCTTCTCAATCCTCGAAGGAATCACTGAACAACGGGTCGATACCGACTCGAAAGCCGAAGTCCAGCTCAGCGTTGGCCGGTCCGGTGATGGGGCGAGGGTTGGGGGTGCCGGCTGAGGGCAGCGAGCCGAGTGGCAGTTGCGCCTGCAGGCTGCGACCTGCCAGCTCCGCCGGTGCCGCGGTGAAGCTGTACAGCCCGTTGGCGTCGGTCGTGGCCAGGGCTTCGGTATCGCCGTCGAACAGGCCGTCAGCGTCCAGATCGACGAAAACATAGGTGGCCGACAGACCCACGTCACCCTGCGCCGGCTCGAAGCTGCCGTTGCCGTTGACATCGAGAAAGACGCGGCCCTGCAGGCGCTGTTCGGTCACGTCGTCGTTGGCCACGCGCAGGCAGCCCGAGAGCTCAGAGGTTTCGCCGGTGGACGCGATCTTGCTGGTGGCCGTCAGGTAGCGGCCAGGGACCACCGACGTCGAAGCGACGTTCAGCGCAAGTGGTCCGTCGTCGCCGCCGACGGTTCGCGTCAGGCGGGCGATGGGTCGTTGGGCGGGCCCGTGGCCGAGCGGATGGCAGCGATCGTTGTCGAACAACTCGATCTCATAGGACTCGGTGTCAGGGCCATGGTTGAGGCGCAGTTCCACCAGCAGATCACCGCTGGCGGTCACCCTCGCCCGCCGCAGCACCGGGAAGTTCTGCCGCAGGTTGGGCCCGAAATCGACGTCGTCCACGTCGTTGGCGGTGATGCCATCGTCACCCAGGTCGATCGCCAGTCCTTCGTTGTCAAAGATGCGGTTGGCCAGAATTCGGGTACTAGCACTGGTCAGGTGATTGAGCAGAATGCCCTCAAAGGGATAGTGGCTGATGCTGTTGCCAGCGCCTGGCGCAGTCCCGCCAATGACGATCGATCCAATCGAGCCGGTCGCGGCAGCGCGGCGCTGAATGGTGATGGCGCCATAGGGCGAACTGCCGGTCGATCCGCTGGCATCGAACTGGTTGCCGATGAATTGAATGTTCTCCCGTTCGTTGTCGGCAAGCAGCGGCTGCTCCTCCACCAGTGCGCCACAACCAAAGAGGTTTCGATCCTGCGCACCAAGGCCGCCCACGCGAACCTTGTCATCCTGCAGGATCAGTCCGAAGTCCCGTGTCAGGCCATTGAAGAGGTACTGGCAAGCGCCGGTCGGAGCGGTCTGACCCGCGCGGTCGATGCCGAAGCTGTTGTTGAGAATCTGGACGGGGGTAACACTTTCGGCTCGCAGTCGCAGGCCGGCGTTGAGGAAGAGATTGCGGTCTGCCGTGGTTGGCAAGCCGATCCTCATTTCCAGAAACTGCTTGCTGTCTGCGGGTGCTGCCAGCAAGACCTCGAAGTATCCGCCGGAAGGCACGCCGGCGGTGTTGGTGCCGAAGTAATTGCCGCGCAACACCAGTGGGGCGCAATCGCCCAGACCCTGCGTGCAGCGCAGATTGAGATTGCCGCCACCGGCTGGGGCCGACAGAGCCACGCCACGCATCTGGAACTCGGTGAGGATGTTCCACCCACTGGTCACCAGATGGATGCGCAGCTGGGCGTCGTTGCCACGACCGGCCAGGGTATTGGGCGCGGTGTTGCTCAGGCCCGCATAGGCATCGATGACCAACGGTTGGGTGACATTGGGGAACGGTCCATTGATCGTCGCCGTGCCATTGCCACCGAAGCGGAATTCGATCCGGTCTTCGGCCAACGTGGTGTTGGCCTGGTTGATGGCCTCGGTCAGGCTGCCCGGACCGGAGCTGGCGGTGGAGGTGACCAGCAACAACTCGGCCAAGGCTGGCGTTGGCAGGGTCAGCAGAAGTAGGAGGAAGGCGACGTGGCAACGCATGGCGGAGCTCCGCTGGCAGGTTCGCCACAGGCTGCGTTGCCGCCGCTACGACCGGCTGCGCGCGCGGTTGCGGCTGTCGATCCGGACGGTGCATGGCCCACCATCTGGCACTGACCGCCGCTTGGCTCAGCAAGTTGCCATGTGGCTTGGACGGTACCGGCCAATCCGCTTTAAGCCACCGACTTCGACCCCAAGCCCGGCCAGATCATTGCGACCGGGTTGTAGCTGTCCGCGGCGCATTCCGACGCGCTGCGGTGCGTTCACACGTAGCCGGATGCTCAACCACACGATCGCAGTGCGGCAGGTGGTCAGCGGTTGATACCGAATGACCGATGCAGGATCGGTTGATGGAACACGGGGCAGGCGCCTCCGGTCGAGGGCTGCGACCGGAGCGACGCTCCACCCGACCCGCCGTTCACGCGGCTGCGGTCGTATCGGGCCGCCTCGGACCGGCGCTTCAGTCCGACTGCGGACGGGTCTCCGGCAGCGGCTTGCTGCCGTTCCAGACCTGCTGCATCAGAGCCAGATCATCGCGCTCGTCCAACTCGTGTACCAGTGCGGCTCTGCCAACGATCAACGGGTCCACCGCACCGGCGCGGGTCAAGGTCTTGCTGCTGTATGGCAATCGATGCAGCACATAGCGCAGGGCGTTCAGCCGCGCGCGTTTCTTGCAGTCGCTCTTGATCACGATCCACGGCGCTTCCGCGATGTCGGTGTAGAAAAACATCGCCTCCTTGGCGCGGGTGTAGTCGTCCCATTTGTCCAGCGAGGCGCGATCAATGGGGCTGAGCTTCCATTGCTTGAGCGGGTGCGCCTCGCGCTCCTTGAATCGGCGCCGTTGTTCGTCGCGGCTGACCGAGAACCAGAACTTGATCAGGTGTATGCCCGAGCGCACCAGATTGCGCTCGAACTCCGGTGCCTGCCGGACGAACTCGCTGTATTCGCTGTCGGTGCAGAAGCCCATGACCCGCTCCACACCGCCGCGGTTGTACCAGGAGCGATCGAACAGCACGATCTCACCGGCGGTTGGCAGATGCTGGATATAGCGTTGGAAGTACCACTGGCCGCGCTCGATTTCGGTCGGCTTCTCCAGGGCCACCACGCGCGCACCGCGGGGATTGAGATGCTCCATGAAGCGCTTGATCGTGCCGCCCTTGCCCGCCGCATCACGCCCTTCGAACAGAATCACCACCCGCTGGCCGGTTTCCTTGACCCAGTGCTGCAACTTCAGCAACTCCACCTGCAGGTCGTATTTCTGCTTCTCGTAGGTCTTGCGGCGCAAGCGGTTCTGATAGGGGTAGGCGCCTTCCTTCCAGTGCCGGCTGAGCAGCTCATCGGATTGCGTCGGCGATGCGTCCGGCTCGCTCAGCAGGGCCCGACGCAGCAGTTCACGATCGTCCGGCGAGGCGCCGGCCATGATCGCGGCAATGCCTGCCGCCAACTGATTGAAATGCGCCTGCTCGGCGTCCTGGCCGCTCAGCGCGCGGGCAGAAATATCCGCCAGTACCGACTCCAGCGACAGCAAGGCGCCCTTGGCGGACTCGCCGGACTCGTAGCTGCGAATGCCGCCGGGGCTGAGATTGGGCGCCACATCGCCGGTTTGGGCCGTCGACCCGCCACGTGCGCCATTGACCTGCGCTTTCGCTCGCCGTTGCCCACGCACTCCCGCCATGACTGTTCACCCTCGCCTGAACCGTCTGTCTGACACTAGCGGCCATGCCGCTCGGTCGAATGACTCAGGTCAAGTCGGCGAAATGTCCAACGTTGTGGCTGCACGGTGGGCTGGTGTGCCATCGCCGAGCCGTTCAGCACGTCTGGTTGAACTGCTCGAAAGGCCCCGTCAGTTCCGCGGGCCGACTGCCCAGGAAATCCTGATCGATTGGAAATCGAGGCATGGCTGGCAGCCAGCGCCACAGCGAGCTTTTGTGACCCGCCCGTCAGATCCGGGGAGCGCCCAACAGACTTTCATAGGGAATGTGCAGTCCCGCGTGCAGTCGCTTCACCATGCCCAGGCTGAGCCTACGTTTGCCGTTCAAGACCTCCGAAACCCGCCCGCTGGGGCCGATATAGGGCTCCAGATCGCGTGCTGTCAGCCCCTGCTGCTCCATCCGAAACTTGATGGCCTCGATGGGATCGGAAGGCGGGAGTGGCTCGTGCTCAGCCTCGTAGCGTTCGACCAGCACCGCAAGGATCTCCAGTTCGTCGCCTTCGACGCTGTCAATGGGCGCGCCCCACAATGCGTCGATGCGCGCCAAGGCCTTCTGATAGGCGGCTTTCGTTCGGATCGGCTTGATATCCACTAGATGGTCTCCGCATCAATCGTGTCGTACTGCGCATGCGTGCCGACGAAACGCACCTTGGCCAGCTGTCGCTGGTAGTCAATGGCGAGCACGACGCGGTACTTGTTGCCGCCGATGTTGAACACGACCCGCCCGCCCTTGAGGACACTGGCCGACCGCAGTTCGGCCTTCAGCTCCTGAGGCGTGCTGTAACTGGCCTTCTCCATGTGCCGGTACCACTCGACCAGCGGCGCTTGCGCGTCGGCATACGCTGGGCTGCTTTCCCAGAACGCCCGCAGCGTGCCCCGCGCAATGACATGCACGGCGATCCTCCCATTTTGGGAGATTGTTGCGGCGCCATGGGAGAAATGCAACCCCAGACTCTCGCATCAGAGTCGGATGAACAATCCCGGCAACAACCTATCGAATCGCCACACCTAGCGCTTCTCAGAGGAACCCAGCACCTCGTAAAAGCTTCTTTGCAAGATCAATGTGTCGAACTGCCTGACGACGACGCCAGATCCTTCGCGGATCGGGCGGGCATTCTGGCCCCAGACCACCGCACGTACGTTCCGGCCGTCCTCCAGCAGCACGTGCACGAACTGACGATCGGTCACGTTGTTGGCAAACTCTGATTCGTTGCCCAATACGGTGGCCGAGTGCGTGCCAACCATCCGGTTGGGCGGATCCCAGACGAATGCCGCCAGCGCCAAGGCAAGTACAGCGGCGAAGATGTAGTACACGGTACGCATGCGTTCCCTTGCTCAGTAGGATGCTCTGGACCGGGTTGAAGCGCGGTTGCTCGAACATCGCCGCTCATGAGACGACTCGGAGAATAAGCGAACAGTCGCGCGATGGTTCATCCGTGCCTGGAAGCTCTCGCGTGTCCCGGGCCTCACGTGGCCTTCGGTGGGCCAGCTACGGCACCTCCTCAAAGCTGTCGGCCAGCAATGGATCCCCAAGCACCTGATTGGTATCGGCCGCGCTGTTGTTCGCTAGGTTGGGATCGACTTGCGGCGGCTGCAGGGTGGCACTGACCGAGGTTTCCAGCGGCCCGGGTGACGCGGCAAGGGCCACGCTGGCGGTCACCTGGAAAGTGACACTGCTCCCGGCCGGCAGTCCGACCGTCAGTGCGAGTGCTCCGCTGCCGCTGGCCGGGCAACTGGCGCCGCCGCTGCCGGTGCAGGTCCAGCTGAGGTTCTCCAGGGCTGGCGGTGCCGTCTGGCTGATGGCAACGGCGGTCGCGTCGGTCAGCGTGCTGGAATTGCTGACGATCACGGCATACACCGTGCTCTGTCCGACCGGGATGCTGCTGCGTCCGTCGTCGATCGTGACCGCGATGTCGAGCGCATCGTCGTCGTTCTCGATGGTGCCCTGACCGGTGCCGTCGCTGACGCTCACCAGCGGGTTGCTGCTGTTGCCCAGGTTGACGAAGAAGGTCTCGTCGGGCTCTGGGGTGATGTCGCCCACCACCTGCACCGTGAGCGTCTGGGTCTCGCTGGCCGTTCCGGCGAAGGTCAGCGTTCCGCTGGTGCTGGCGTAGTCCCCTGGTTGCGTGGCGCTGCCATTGGCGGTGCTGAAGGGCACACTGAATCCACCTTGCACCGAGCCGGTCAGGCTGACGGTGAAGACAAAGGCGGTGTTGCCGCCGTTGCCTTCAGCCAGACTGACATCGTTGATGGCGATTGAAGCGCTGTCGTCGTTGGTGATCGTGCCCACACCGGTGCCGTCGCTGACGCTCACTGCGGAGTTGCTGGGCGTGCCGAGATTCACGTTGAAGGTCTCGTTGGGTTCGAGCAGCGTGTCGCCCACCACCTGCACGGTGATGGTCTGGGTCTCGCTGGCCGTTCCGGCGAATGTCAGCGTTCCGCTGGTACTCGCGTAGTCCGCCGGTTGCGTGGCGGTGCCGTTGGCGGTGCTGAAGGGCACGGTGAAGCCGCCCTGCACCGAGCCGGTCAGACTGACGGTGAACACAAAGGCCGTGTTGCCGCCGTTGCCCTCGGCCAGGCTGATATCGTTGATCGCGATCGACGCGCCGTCATCGTTCGTGATCGTGCTCACACCGGTGCCATCACTGACGCTGACCGCCGCATTGCTCGGCGTGCCGAGATTGACGTTGAAGGTCTCGTTGGGTTCGAGCAGCGTGTCGCCCACCACCTGCACGGTGATGGTCTGGGTCTCATTGGCCGTCCCGGTGAATGTCAGCGTTCCGCTGGTGCTGGCGTAGTCCGCCGGCTGGGTGGCGCTGCCATTGGCGGTGCTGAAGGGCACGCTGAATCCATCTTGCACCGAGCCCGTCAGGCTGACGGTGAACACGAAGGCGGTGTTGCCGCCGTTGCCTTCGGCCAGACTGACATCGTTGATGGCGATGCTCGCGCTGTCGTCGTTGGTGATGGTGCCGACGCCGGTGCCGTCATCGATCGTCGCACCCACCGGGTTGCTCAGGGTCAGATCGAACGTCTCATTGGGCTCCAGAATGGTGTCGCCCAGGATGGGCACACTGACGGTGGCGGTGGCCGCGCCGCCGGCAGTGAAGGCCACCGGCAGGGCCACAATGGGCGTGTAGTCCGAGCCGCCCAGCGCGCTCCCGTTGCTGCTGTCGACCTGCACGGCGACCACGTCGTCCGTATGCGAGCGGGTAACGGTGAAGACCATGTTGCTGGTACCCGAATTGCCTTCCACCAGGCTGACGTCATCGATACTCAGGCTGGCGGGTTCGCCGGGGAAGCGGTAGCTCACGATCCGGGTACGCCAGTTGAACGACCCGTCGCTGCTCAGATACTGGCCGATGTACCAGAAGGTGGCGTCGTCCGCCGGGTCGACCTGGATGGTCGAATAGTCGCCCCAGCGCGTCAGGCCGCCGATTTGCGAACCGGTGCCGGTCAGCGCCAGGATTTCGGACTGCAGCGTGTTGAGCGGATCATTGACTTCGCGACCGGCAATGCCGATCGAGGGTTTCAATCCGGTCGCCGAATCGACCACGCTGTAGCCGAGCATGATGTTGCCGAACTGATCCATTGCGATTGAGCCCATCCAGCGATTGCCGCTGGCCCCGGGGTCGAAGGTTCCGTTCTGGAAAATCACCGGGCGGTTGGCGACGACCGGATCGCTGGGATCGCCTAGCGGGTTGCGGATCTCGTACCAGCGCACGACCGCCCCGCGACCACCAGCACCATCCGGGTCGACGGAATGGTTCACCAGCATGCTCTCGACGCCACCGCGGTTGCGATAGGCCAGTCGATACATCAACCGACTTCCGAGCGTATCGAGCTGATTGGTGGTCCCCGGTTGCGCGACACAGGTTCCGCCGCTGCCGTTGCAGGCGAAGGTCAGGGCGACCGGGAGGTTGATGAAGGAACCCGTCGCGCCGCCAAAGCCGTCATTGAGGGTGATCGTTCCCGCAGCGAAGTTGGGTTTGAGTTTCAGATAGCGCAGTGCCTGGGCACTGGACACCCGCATGAAGATGCCACCTTGGGTCAAGTCGGAGGGCAGGGTGGTGCCATCCAGATCGGCTGGCAGGAAGGCGGAGCCGCTGGCGTAGAAGGCTACCGGCGAGCACAGCGTGGTGGCCGTTGGGTCGCCCGCCAGCATCTTGGTGCGATCCGAGGCACACAATGCAGCGCCGGTATTGCCGCCGGCCGGGGAGCCGCCAAACATCACATAAGAGGTGTAGTAGGCATCCGGCCAGATTCCCAGCTTGCCGTAGTCGTTGAAGCCACTCGGCGAGGTGGCGCTGAATTGCACCGAATAGCGCACATAGCTGCCAGTCGGGTCGCCGCTGGTGGACACCGCGAAACACTGGAAATACGGCGCGACCGGACTGCCGCCGCTGACGCCGAAGGCAAACTGGCTGAGGATCCAGCGATCCGCCAGACGGTCATATTGCAGGATCGGATCTCCCCGGTTGGTGGTTTCGCAGACGTTGCCGAGGCCGACGAAGAGGCTGTTGCCGGCCACCGAATTTCCCGGCAGCAGTGGGGTCCCCAGCTTGTCGAAGACCGCGTAGCGTGAGTTCACCCAGGCGACGATGTGATCGGGGCCCACGGCCAGGGTATGGTCTGGCGGTGCACCGGTGACCGTGAAGCCGCTCAGGCCAGTCCCGGGGCCCTCAAATTCCGTCCCGGCCACCGCCGCCAGCGGCGCCCGAGCTTCAGTCTGGACCTGGGATTGCGGCAATGGTCCGCGCGGCGGCGGTTCCGCCAGCTCGACCAGTTCCTCCACGTCTTCTTCCTGGAATTGCCCCATCCCCAATGCCACCGGCACTGGATTTCGCGCGATCTCCGTCAGCGGTGGCGATATGCCGTGGTGTCGCATGGATGGGCGCATCGTGGCTGCGTCGTCAGGTGGCTCCACCTGGGCCAAAGCCAGAGCGGGAAGGCACATCAATGCGGCAAGGAACTTCGGTGCGCGGATCATCGCGATGCTCAGATCGACCGGGGGCTCAGCATAGCTGCTCCAGCTTTGGCAGGGGCTCGTTGACTCAGCAGCGGCTGCGCGAGACTGCCGAACGACCGGGCGATGTGGACAGACTGCTGCGGCCCGTTGCTGGAGTACCGGTAGAACTGGCACTGGGGTTCTCAGTACGCAGACTGGTCGACTGGGTCGCTGGAAGGTTCGGATGTCCCAGGCCGCTGCGCTGCGGTTCTTTGCCGCCGGGACAGTGACAGTACACGCTGCGTGTACTAGCATCGAATCAGGCGCGGGGAAGAAATTCGGCTTCATGCCGTGTGATTCGCCGGCTTCGGCCCGCGGGTCCTATACCCCCCGCCACTATTCCGACGCCCCTTGGTCCACGATCAGGGGGCGTTTTTTGTTGTAGACCACCCCCCTGCGGCCGCCTTCGACGCGGTCCATGTCCTCGATCTCGACGACCTTGTCCCAGATCAGTTCGATATAGCGATCTTCGCCGCGTTCGTAGTGGCGCTGCAGGGCCCAAAGGCAGTAGTCAACCGCCTGCAGGCCAGCGCTTTCAGGGGGAGTGCTGGCCAGGATGGAAACTGCGGCCGAGCGACGGGTGCCGTATTCCGATTCAAACCGTGCCTCGGCACGCTCGATGGCGGTACGGAAGGCCTGTGTACGCGACTTACTACCGCGCTTGGCGAAGCAAATGTTGAGCTGATCGGCGAACGGGTGATAGCGGCGGAACAGCTCTTCGACCAGCGTGTCGTACACCTCGTCACCGCGATAGCGGTATCCTGACTCGCGCTCGTTGCGCTGGCGCACATAGTCCAGCAGCGCGGTCTTGGTTCGCACCACCGCATAGAAGCGCAGGTCGAAACCACTCAGGAGCCTGTACACCTCACGCCGAACCTCGGCGACATCATCCTTGGCGTGAAAGGCACGGGCAGTCTTGCCGCGTTCGGGCTGCATGGACGGGACCCGCTTGAAGTAAGGGTCAGCGAGCAACTCGGTGCGAAGCAGCTCCAGCGAAGCATGCAAGCCGATCGGATCATCCACGTCCAACTTGCCGAGGATGAAGGTTCTCGAACAGCCGTCCTCACCGATCAGAATGCGGCCCTTCGCGCTGAACAGCGTGGGATCACCCGCTTCGTCTACGAAGAAGTGCAGTGCACCGGGCGCGTCATCCGCGCTCATGCCGTAGCGCGGGGCTGGAAGGCGCCGGGCCAGCCGCCATGCTGGTCAATCACCCGATCGATCTCGGCCATCAGGCGGATGGTCTCCGAGAGCGCGATGACGGTCCTGTGGTAGTGGGTGATGTCTTCATCGGTGAGCATGCGGCCTTTGCGGTCTTTGAGCCACTTCTGGCAAACCTGATAGCCGCCGATTTGGAAGTTCCAGACATCCACCGGCACCGGACGAAAACCGCTATCCCCGTGCTGGGGCTTCTTTGCGCTGCCTCGACCGTCGATCCACACTGTTCCGCCGTCATCGGGCGTGTAGACGACCTTGCTGACCTGGCGGGTCGCGCCTGTGAACTCGGTGATTGACTGGTCAAGCCGGGGCGATTCAAGCAGGTGCAGGGCGGTGAGTTCGGCGCCAAGTCGGGCCAACGCGCAGAACAACTCCAGATTTCCGGTCAACGGTATGCGCGGGAAATCAATCTTCAAAAACTGCGCGTAACGGCTCCGGTAGCCGGGACTATGCAACACCGCGTAAACGTAGTGGAAAATGTCTTCGGGCGTCAGGCCTGCCGGTAGGCCGGAGCTTCCCAAAGCCTCCAATCCGAGCCTCTGCGCCCATGAGCCGAGAACCTTTGGATTGAGATTAGGCCGGGGTCCATCGTCTGAGAGCCTTGCCTGCCGCGAACTAGTATCGTCAGTAAGAAATAACGGGAAGACTGTGCAGCTTCGCGAAGATTCCGCTGCTTTCATTTCGACGAGAAACTTCGACGCAAATACCGCATTGAATGCACCCGTGGCTTGGATGCGGGCGCTAAGCAACGCAATGTTGCCTCGCCGCATGTGGCGAAGCGTCGGATACTTGGAGTCACCTTTTTCAATGATTGCCGGGTTGTAGTAGATCCACCTGTAATCAAACGGCCGATAAGTGAGACGTCTAATGAATTGCGGAACCTCGTCCGGCTGCATCTTTTGCTGAGCATCCTTGAGCTTCCAGTTTGGTGTATCAGCAATGCCGTAGCGTTCTCTCAGGAGCTCCAGGCTCCGCTCCGATGCGATGTCAACTATTCGCACAGCCAGCGTGTTCTTGTCATGATCAATAACGATGCCGTCTCGGTGCGTCTTCACACCGCAGGAGTTGACTCCCATCAATTCATTGAGTGGCGGGAAGTCTTCGTATTCAGCCAAGTTCGCGTCATCGAATGGGACCAAGAAATGTCGCGGTGCAACCGGGCGCAGATCAGCCCACTTTCGGGCAGAAATCGGATTCGATGCCAGATCTTCATACTTTTCGTTTCGACTGCCCCACAGATCGCCATGGCGAACTGAATTCTTGGGCGCCTTTCTAAGCGAACGGACTCCAATGGAAACAGCAACTCCCTGCTGGATGTCAAAGACGTTTTGGTTTTCTTTGCCAGCCGGCGCCCGCTCACCGATATTTGAATCGCCGTGAAGGTCAAGAATGAACATCGTGTTGAACTGGTCGAGCAGCTCGCGTCGTACACCACGGTGGATGACGCCCTTCAGGTAGCCATGGTTAGTGATCATTCCCCAAACACCGCAGTTTGGAGCGGCCAACAACTTCTGACTCAGCCGGACGAACTTCAGGTAGTCGTCGGCGAGCGCAACGAGACCTTGTTCGCCCCGAACATGCTTCTTGTAGTCGTCCATCATCGATTCAATGAAAGGATTGAAGTTTGCGCTAATCATCGAATACGGCGGGTTGCCGATGACTACAGTGAAACGCTTGTGGCGCTTGATTTCGTTTACGGCGGCGGCTTCGTGGGCGAGGGCGTCGAATCCGATGAGCGGGAGCTGCTTCACCCACGGTTCGAGGGCATTGGTGAGAAAGATTAGGGCGCGCTCGTCGGTACCGAAGCGATATCCGGTCTCAGCAAGCTTGAGGCCGATTTTCATGTGGGCGATGGCGTAAGGGGCCATCTTCAGCTCATATGCGTGCAAACGCGGGAGTAGGTGTCGCGCCACGTACTGGTTCCACGCGACGCTCTGCTGGTCGCCAGTGAGACGCTTCTGTTTCCACTTTGCCGCGAGCGTGCCATGGATCACGTCGATGACCTCCACTAGGAAGGTGGCGGTGCCGGTAGCGGGATCGAGGATTTGGACGAATGGTTCGTCCGGAGAGATGGTGCGTTTTTCACCCGGTTCGTCGGTAAGCAGCGGGAGCTGTAGCCCGGGGTGCAACTTCAGCATTTCGCCCCAGGTGGTGGTATCGGCGAGTCCATTGACGAGGCCAAACTCGGTTTGCAGGAGCTCGTGGACGCTTCGGACGATATAAGTGACAACCGGCTGAGGAGTGTAAAACTCGCCGCGGCGAACCTTATCAATTGGATCGTAGAGCCTCGCAAATCCCTCGTAAAAGTGGATGACGGGATCTTCGCCTGGCTTCTGTCTACCGAAGTCTCGCAGCACAGCATCAAGTCGGGTCTGCGGATCGTTTAGAAGGTCCACCACTTCCTGGATGCCGAGTTCGTCGAAGTCCAGCTTTCCTTTGCGGCCACCGGCCTTAAGGAAGCTCTGCAGCATCTCCTTCAGAAAGGGATTGGTGACCGGAATCATGTCTACAACATTGCCCTGCACCACCGCCGTGCCGGCGCCAGGCACCGTGCGCGACACAGCGGCCGAGAACAAACCGTACGTGATGGTCTGGGCATACATGTCCGCGAACTGGTCCTCGTCCAGGTCGTGGATCAGCGCAGTCTTGAAGCCCTTGAGCAACTTGCGAAGCTCGCCGGTCTCGCTCTCGCGCGGCAACACCTGCAGCATGCGGTTGCGGATTCGCTTGGCGAGGCCGGCCAAATGCAGCGCGAGTTCTTCGGACGTATCGATCACCTGCCGGTGGCGCAGTTCGAACGCGGCGGACCACCGCTTGCGCCAGGCAGGAACGTCGCTTGTGTCCTTGGGCCAAGTCAGGCTGGCCTTGAGCTGATCGGCGACGTAGTCGAGCTTCAGGTTGGTGTCATCGTCGTCCCAGCCGAGCACGCGCAGCGTGGCCTTCGTGGCGTTCTCCTTAACGGCGGGCTCGCTGAAGTGCGCGAAAGTGAGCTGGCGGTCTGCATCTTCGCCATAGGCCGAAATGAACAGCAAGTCGTGCTGCTGCCACGCCGACTGGTGCGCCCTGTCGGCACTGGCGCGCTTCTTCATCACCAAGCTGTTGAGAATGCGCCGCATGATGACGATGGGTAGCTGCTTCTTCTCGAAGTTGATGAAGAAGATGCCCCATGGCTGGCCGGTTTCGAGCGGGCGCAGCTGCTTGATCTCCTTGATGCCAACTCGCTCTGATTCCTTCAGGCCGAGGTCATCGGACCAGTCGAAGGTCAGATCATCCTCGTCGTGGCCCTGTTCGATTGGCCAGTCCAGCTCGTCGCGCAGAAAGGCGATGAGCTGGTCGAAGCGCTTGATGCCACGCAGGCGCTGGCGTTGTTCTTCGGTCATCGGTGAGCCTTGGTCAGTTCAGTTCCATCCACGCGCGCAGCACGGGCTCGACACCCAGCGGCGCTTGGACCTTTTTCAAGTAGGTGTTCTTGATGTGCTTTTCGAGCTTCTCGCGCGCGTGCTTCAAGGTGGTCGGCGCGATGTCGCAGTTGCGTGGTGTGCTTGGCGTGGCGCGAATCACATCGACGATCTGCGCGGCGTCTTCCAGGACGCTCTGGCTCTCGAGGTCCAGGAGATACCACTGCACGAACCCCGCTTCCAGCGTCCAGTTCGACTGCTCGTCGGTGTCGGCATCGCCAGCGGGTCTAGCGGGCAAAGCGAAGCAAAAGAACACGGCTCTTGTTCCCGGCTTCAGGTGCCGTGTCCCGCTGAAGACCTTACCAGGCAGCATCAGCAGGCGGGCTTCCAGCCCTGGATGCTGAATCAGCAATGCCTGCAGCTCCAGATGCATGGCTTCGATCGGTGAAAGGCTGCCTTCGTAGGCATCCGTGAAATCCTTCAGCGCCTGATAGTCATCTTCCGGCGTGAGCAGCTTCTTGCCTTCGATGCCGAAGGTCTTGGAGATGCGCATCGTCTTCTTTGAGACGGTCTTGAACAGGCGAAGCAGCTCGTCCAGTTCGTCTGGGGGCAGGAAGTTCCAGTAGGCGGTTTCGCCTCGGAAATTCTTCTGGTCGGGGTGATCGGACAAGATCCGGGCTTCGATTTCTGGGTCCATACGTCGATCAACACGGCCGATGCGTTGCATTAGTCGCACCGGGTTCCAGTGAAGGTCATAGTTGATCAGGCGCGTGGCATCTTGGAGATTCAGCCCTTCCGAGAGAACGTCTGTGGCGATTAGTACTCGGATCTCTTTCCGGCCCTCCGCGAGAAGTTGTGTGCTTGAGGATCCGTTGTAGTAGGGCGAGAAGCGAGTAACGATCTCTCCACGATCTCCCTTGGTAGCGCTGTCGATCTCATCCACGCCTTCGATACCCGCTTCGATGAGCTGTTGATTGAGGTACCTGGCGGTATCCAAGAACTCGCTGAAGATGAGGACCTTGTGCGCCCTCAGTACAGGATCCTTCTTGAGCAGGCTAATCAGCGATTGCAGCTTCTTGTCCTGTGAGGGCTTGAACTTCTCCAACTCCTTGAGGAAAGACGCGATCTGGTCTAGATCCAGGATAGTCTCGGCAATGATCTCGTCCACCTTGAACTCAGCGCGCGGAAGCCGCTCAATCGCTTCGAGCATCTCCGGAGGTATAAGGTCCTCTTCGGCATCCTCGTCCTCGTCTGCGCTGAACAGCTCGTGCTGGTGCTGGTGTACGTAATTGATCAGACTCGCGTGCTGGTTCTTCCAGCGCTCCAGCAATCGCTTCTCGTGGGTCGACTCTGCGTGCACCTCAACCCAGGCCAGCAACTTGATCAACAGATTCCAGCAGGAAGCGCGAAAGGCTTGCACCGAGCTTTCGAATCGCTTGAGAAACTGGGTCCGGATTAGCGAAACGACTTGCTTCTGGCGACCCTCCGCCAACGCGTCGATGCCTTCCTGTTCACCGGCGTAGTAGGCATACGGGTAGTAGATCGCCAGCGAGAACAGCGGTTTGTCCTTGCTGAAGGCGTCCTCCAGCATTTGCAACAACTTGCCATAGGTTTGCTTGACCGAGTAGGGCTGCACCTGAGGAGCCCGCGCCTTCGGAAACAGGATGTCGCCATCCCCGGCGGCATCCAGACTTCGGCGGACATAGGCCCGACTACGTTGGACGACCAATGACTGGAACAGGGCATCGGTTCCCAGTACGTGGTCGGCCTCAGACATATCGGTTTGAACGCCTTCTTCGCTGTCGACCGTCCTGTGCAAGGATTGCTCAAGGTCCTTTTCCATCTTTCGGAAGTGACCGGGCAGAGAGTGTATGCCGAGTGGTGCGTCCTTGAAGTAGTCCGCCTGTCGGCGCGAGAACAGCTCGATCATGTGCTGCAGATCTCGGAGCCGATTGTTCACCGGCGTCGCGGTAAGCATGAAGAGCGTTTTACCCTCCGCGATCTCGTAGAACTTCCAGTAGCGCGATTGTGGGCCGTCCTCATCGCCCTTGGTTCCGGTGTTCCGAAAGTGATGGGCCTCGTCAACGATAATTACATCGGCGCGTTCCCGCACACTTTCAATGTCCTCCGCTACGCTGCCGCCGCGCGTCAGGTCAGTATGGTTGAAAATTTCGAGCTGACTGTACTTGCCGAACAGATGCGGTAGGCGTTGGCGCAAGGCACGTTCCCAAACCGGTTTTCGCGCCGACTTCGGGACAAAGAGAGCGACTTTCAGCCGGTCGTGAACGACAAGTCTCTCAATAAGCATGAGACCTACGTAGGTCTTTCCGAGTCCGACACCATCGCAGAGAAACGCGCCCTTGTAGCGGCTGGCGCGCTTAAGTAGTGCGTGATAGCCCTCGCGCTGGTAGGGGGCCAGAATCCTATAGATGTGGGATTGGTCTCGCTCCCACTCGCTGGCCGTCAACTCATGACCGCGGAAAAACTCGTGCAGCGCCTTCGCGTAGACGTCGAATGGCGAGTACTCCTGGACGTGGCGCTCGATGACATGCAGTAGTTCCTCAGTTACGTCCTCCGCAGTGTCCCAGTGCTGCTCGTACCACTCCTGAAGAACAGATACCGGCGCCCCTGTGATCTGGACGTTCAACTCGACATTTTGGGTCAAGCCCGGGCCGGTAAAGTTGGAGGATCCCACCAGGGCTGAAGATCCGATCACTTCCATCCGCGCGTGAGTGATGTAGGCCTTAGCGTGAAACTTGTCCTTTCGGTAGATCCGGCAGCGGATCTTGCCGACCCTTAGGGCGTCGACGATAGCGGCTACGCCATCGAGGAAGTCGTTCTTTCGCTTTTCGGATTCGATGCTTTGGTCGAGCCGCTCTACAACTCGGACTATGACTTCATCGAAGGCCTTCTTCGTTCGGCGCGAGACCTCGTCTCCCATCAGGATCCGAATGCCATCAACTTTCTTCCATTCGTCGCCTAGAGCGAGTAAGGCGCCAATCTCGAAATAGCCTGTGGCGATGTCAATTGTGCTGGAGAGCTGGCACCAGTCGCGCAGATATCGGACTGCCTTCCAGTCTTCGTCACTGTTGTCGACGATGAAGAGTTCGCTACCCGCAAGACTGGTTCGCTTGGGCATACAAGTTACCGGGAATCTGCTTCCAGTATGGGACCTTGCCATCGGCTGTAGCAAAAGGACATAGGTGGCGAGCCGGTCATACATGGATGCCCCCTACTCGACTCCCAGATTCCTGCCTGGGCCACGCGCAGGCTTCAGTTAGCCTGTGAGTGGCCACCGACGCATCGAGTCTCTAGTACGTGTCGCATCGCCTGCAATGACAGGTGCAATGACAGGGACATCCATAACGATGCGCACGACCCCTCGTCGCTGGGGCGGCCCCTCAATGACAAACCCCAATCCCCCACCCCTGCGTGAACGTTGCGCAGTCCCACTGATCCGCCCGCACCATCACATGCATCAACCCGGCGTCGCCCCAGGTCCAGCCTTCCTTGCCTTCGGCCAGTTGCAGCAGTTGCCGCCAGCGCTGTGCGACCTGCTGGAAGCTTGGGTCGGTCCACTGGGTGTAGGTGGTGTCGTCCTGGGGTAGTGAGCGGGCGTTGCTTTCGGCCTGCAGGTGCAGGTCGTCGTTCTGGAGCAGGGCGGGGTTGCCGCCGAGACGGGTGGCCCAGTGTTGGGGGGATTCGTCGTCGCCGTTGATGGCGGTGACCAGTTCCCGATAGGCGTTGGCTTGCGCGGGGGTGAGTTGGGCGCGCTGGACGCGGTCGTTGGAGAGCTCGGGGAGCATCGGGCCGCCGGCTTTCATCGTGTAGCTGCACACCGTCCTGGTGCCGTCGTGGCGCTGCTTGGGCATGTTGGGCGGTGGCGTTGTGCGATGAAGTGGCGCGCTGGCCGGTGTGTAAATGACGCGACAGCCTTCGGGGTCGCTGTTGACGTCGCTGTAGAAGGAGGGCATCGGGCAGTCGTCGAAGGCCAGAATGACGCTGAGCAGGCCATCGAGCGGCAGGCCGAGGCTGGCGTCGACGGCGGCGACCTCGGCGAGATTGATCTGCAGCAGGAAAGCCATGGGCTGGTCCTGACATCGCGGCCAGGGGCAATCGGCCGACAAATCGGGAAGGCCGCCCGCCTTGCTGCTGCCCACGGGCAGCGTATCGCCGCAGACGCGCTTGGGCGTGAGCACCACGCCGGGACGGAACCAGCACTGGATCTGATCGGCGATGCTGGCCAGCGGTTCCTGTTTAAGCGCCTTGTCCAGCGTCAGCGCCGCCGTCTTGAGGCGCTTGATTGGTGCCGCCGGTGCGCTGGGTGTTTGCCAGTCCAATGCGTCGAACGGGATCTCGCGGAGCTTGCCAGCGGCCAACATCCAGAGGGCGCGCTCACTGAGGGCAAAGCCGGGCATGCGGAGCTGGTGATCGCCGTGCTGTGTTTGGACTTCCACCGCCGGACATGGAAGTTGCGCAGCGAGCGCCCGTTGGCGGTCATACAGCGCCAGTGACTTGGCCTCGAAGCTGCGGCCCATTGCAACGATGGCTGCATTGGGGCTGAGGGCGACGCTCACCGAGTCATACTTGTCCAGGCCCAACAGCTTCGGCACGACCAGCGGCGGCGCCTGGCCAGCTTGGTGGAGCAGCACCTGACCACCCAAGGCGCCGAGGGCGACGACCTCGCCCGGCGGGCAGGTTTCGGCCGCGTCACACAGGGTGCGGCGTCCCTTGGCGGACCACCGATCGAGCTCGGCGCCGTCGGTCGCCCGCACGTGCAGGACTTCGTCGCGGCCATCGTGTCCGGTGACGCAATGGAACACGAAACCCTCCGCAGTGCGGGCTGCCAATGGCCAGCTGCCATGGAGACTGGGCCAGCGAGCCCGCGTGTGCAGCTTTCCCTGCCGGACTTCGACCAGGACCTTCTCCATCCCCGCGTTCAGCAGCATCCGATTGTCCGAGGCGGCCAGCAGACTCAGACGCCGCGCGACTAGCACCGGATCATCGGGCGCCTGAGCATGCGCCGACAGCGCCTCGATGCGTTCCATCAGCGCCTGGCTGTCTTCCTCGGAAAGACTGTTGAGATCGACCCCAGCCATGAGCTTCTCGATCTCCCGGGCCGGGTCGGCGATTGGCTTGCTGGCCGATGGTCGCTGCGAGATCTGATCGGCGATGGTCTGGCCATCGAGCGACCAGAGCTCCGCCTCGCTGGCCAGATCGACCAGGCGAAAGCACGGCGGAGCCTGATGCCGCTGGTAGGCGCAGAGCAGCTGCGTGGGTCCCACGAGATGCACCGACACAGGCAGGCCCCGTGTAGTCCTGCGCAGCGCTTCGGCCTTGGCGGTGTAGTCCTGTTCGGCCTTGCGGTATTGCGCCTCGGACCTGGTGCCGGCGGACTGTTCCGCCATCTGGCGTTGACCGGCGGCCATCTGCGTCATGGTCTTCGCCGCTTTGGTATCGGCGGCGACCGGGATGGTGAGCAGGTCGAACAGCTCCCGCGTCGAGCCGTCGGGATGGTGTACACGTGCGTAGGCGAATTCCAGATGGCGGGTGGGTGGTTCGTGTTCTGCGCTGGCATCCAGCGTGATGGCCAGCCAGCTGCCGTCGGAGAGCGGGTACAGGGACTCCTTGAACATCGGTTGGCCTTGCCTTTGGCGGTTGGGTTTGGTGGTGGCTCAACGCTTGCAGAAATTGGTTGTGGCCATCGAGATGTAGAGCTTCAGGCAGCGAAGGCCATCAGGGAAGTCGAACGTCCACGAAATGGTGATGTGGACTCGGAGACCGCTACGGGGACTCGCTTTCCGCGCGCTCCGCCACCTGCCGCCACGCGATCCCCAACGCCCCCTGGTGCTGCTGCAATTGCAGCCTGTCGCCGGTTTGCGTGTCCCAGCGCGACAGCCAGCTCAGGGTCTGGAACAGGCCAACGTCGATGCGTCGGGTGCGGCCGTCGACGGTCTCGAAGGCGAGGGCGTAGCGGTCCTGGATCCTGCGGCGCTGGACAAGCTGCAGCTCGGAATCGGCCAGGGCGGTGACGCTGGGTGGGTGTGGGTCGAGGCTGATGTTGATCTGGCGCAGCAGCAGGGCGCTGGCGCCCCAGAGGGTGGGCCAGCCGATGAAGGCCAGGGACAGCAGCAGCCGGTGTCGGGTGCTGCTGAGGTCGTAGTGGTGGCTAAGCCAGATGAAGCCGGTGATGGTGAGCAGGGTGGCGAGGATCAACGCGGCCAGGGCCAATCGGCCCAGGTCGACGATGTGCGCGTGGCCGAAATGGAGCAGGGCGATACCGCCGGCGAGCGCGATCAACCAGGTCCAGCCTATCAGCCGGTTGACGATCGGCCAGGGGCTCTCGGGGTGTTGGCCGCTGCCGAGTTGGCGCAGCGCAGCGAGCGGAACCTCCAGCCATTGCACGCAGCTCAGGATCAACGGGTCGACGCTTTGCCGTGCCGGTACGATCAGGGCACGCAGTTTCAAACGACCCTTGCTGGCCTGCAGCGACAGCAGGCGCGCGCCCTGGACCCGGAGGCGTTTGTCCAGTCCAAGAATCCAGGTCAGCGCGGTGGGTTCAGCACGGTTCAGTTGCAGCAGGCTGCCGGGCAGTTCCAGATACAGCGTGCGGTCCAGTTTGGCCTCGCCCAGCTGGGTTTCGGAGACCAGTCCAATCGCCTTGGCGAGGCGATCGAACCAGCCTTCGCGCCGGAGCGTGAACTGGATGGTGTCGGGGACTTCGAACTCGAGCTGGATGTCCTGAATGCGGCCCTTGTACCGGCCTTCGTAGACCCGCAGTTGTTCGCCGGCGACCGTCCTGGGCGGGGAGCGCAACGGACGATGTCGCCACCCGATGGCTTGCACCACACCCACGTAGAGGATGACCAGCAGTCCCAGGTGCAGGGCCAGGTGGAGGAGCTGGTCGAACCACATCATGGCGGTCATGGGGCGGTGTCTGCGGGATTGGGTGGGTGACGGTTTGGGGCTTCGGGAAGCGGTTTGCAGGGGTGAGTTTGGTAGCGAAAACCTGGCGACCTGGCGGGTTGAGAATGACAGGCCCCGTCGGCTGCAAGCAGCCTCCCACAGTGACGCTGGTGGCTGCAATTGATGTCTGCATCTGATCGACAAGGGTGCGATGCGTGGCGCGAAACGCAATCGCGGCGGCAGTCCTGGGATTCGTGCCCAATCGCCTGCAGGGCAGGCTCCTACGGTCGGGATTGGCGTGTCGATTGACGTTGATGGTGACCGGGCGGTCGGGGGGCGAGGCGAAAGTCGTGGCCTCGCCGCTGGACGATACCGCGCGCTCAATCGCCTGCAGGGCAGGCTCCTACGGTTGGGATTGGCGTGTCGATTGAGGTTGATGGTGACGAGCGGTCGGGGGCGAGGCGAAAGTCGTGGCCTCGCCGCGGGACGATACCGCGCGCTCAATCTCCTGCAGGGCGGGCTCTACGGTGGCGCTGCTCGCTTCGATCTTGCTTTCGGGGCCAGCGGTGCGCCTTGTGGCCAGATCACCCGCAAACGAAAACGTCGTAGGCGTATGACGTAAAACGTAAAACCTAAAACGTAAAACCTAAAACGTAAGAACCAAAACGTGAGACGCAGGACCCAAGTCGGCCAGGCGACTCACCCCCCCACCCGCTGAACCCCCACCACATTCGCCACTTCCCGCAAGCGGCTCATCAGCTGCGACAACTGCTCGAAATCGCCCACGGCGAGGTCGACATTCAGCACGGCGGAGCCGTCCTTGCCGGCCTGGCTGCTGAGGGAGAGGACGTTGATCTGGGCGGTGGCCATGACGGTGCCGACGTCGCGGAGCAGGCCGGGGCGGTCGTAGGCGTCGATGCGGATGCGCACTTCGAAGCGTTGGCTGACCGAGCGGCCCCATTGCACTTCGACCACACGTTCTGGGTGGCGCGTGGCGAGGTGGCGCAGCGAGCCGCAGTCGGCGTGGTGGACGCGGATGCCGCGGCCGCGGGTGATGAAGCCTTGTACCGGGTCGCCGGGGAGCGGGTGGCAGCATTGCGCCATGCTGACCAGCAGATTGTTGACGCCGTCGATGACGATGGCGTCCTTCGGTGTCTCGGTGGGGCGCTGGGTCTGCTTGGCCAGCGGCAGCGGGTCGCGGGCTGGGCTCTGCTGCTCGTGGGCGACGCGGGCGATCTGCGCCGGTGACAAATCACCGAGGGCGACCTGGGCGTAAAGGTCGTCGAGCTTGTCGATGCCGAGCTTGGGCAGCAGCGCTTCCAGGCCGCCGGAGGCCAGTGCCAGGCGGGAAAGTTCGCGGTCGACAATCTCCTTGCCGTCGCGGACGTTCTGCTCGAAATCGAGCCGGTTGAACCAGTTGCGCACCTTGGTGCGATTGCGGGCCGACTTCAGATAACCGTTCTGGGCGCTGAGCCAGTCGCGCCTGGGGGCGGCTTCCTTGCCGGTGAGCACCTCGATGCGATCGCCGCTGCCGGGGCTGTAGGTGAGCGGCACGATGCGGCCGTTGACCTTGGCGCCGCGACAGCGGTGGCCGACCTCAGTGTGGACCTGGTAGGCGAAGTCCAGCACGGTGTTGCCGCGGGCCATGTCGACGACCTGGCCCTTGGGTGTGAGCACATAGACGCGGTCTTCCAGCGCCTCGGTGGAGAAGCCGGCCAGCAGGGCGCTGTCGTCCTCGCCATCTTCGCGCTGTTCGAGCAGCTGGCGCATCTCGGCGACCTTGCGCTCGAAGCTGGAATCGCTGTTGCCGCCTTCCTTGTAACGCCAGTGCGCGGCCACACCCAGCTCGGCCTGGCGATGCATCTCGAAGGTGCGGATCTGCACCTCCAGCGAGGTGCCACCGGGGCCGATCACCGCGGTGTGCAGGGAGCGGTAGTCGTTGCCCTTGGGGTGGGCGATGTAATCGTCGAACTCACCTGGGATGTAGGGCCACAGACCATGGACCAGACCCAGCACGGCGTAGCAGGTGGGCACATCCTCGACCAGTACGCGCACCGCGCGCACATCGTAGAGCTGGTCAAAATCCACGCCCTTGCGCTGCATCTTCTTCCAGATGCTGAAGATGTGCTTGGGCCGGCCGGCGACCTGCGCACCGCGAATGTGGGCCTCGTCCAGCGCGCCGCGCAGCTGCGCCAGCACCCGTTCGATGTAGCCCTCGCGATCGGCGCGGCGTTCGCCCAGCAGCTTGGCGACGCGGCGGTAGACCTCCGGCTGCAGGAAGCGGAAGGTCCAGTCCTCCAGTTCCCACTTGAGTTGCCAGATGCCCAGCCGGTTGGCCAGCGGGGCGTGGATGTCAGCGGTGAGCTGGGCGGCGCGGCGCTGGGCCTCGGGGTCGGCGTGGCCAAGCGCACGCAGGCGCACCACCTGGCTGACCAGCAGCACAAAGACCACGCGCAGATCGCGGATCAGCACCAGCAGCAGCCGGCGCAGGCCTTCGGCGCCGGTGTGGCCGCTCTTGTGTTCCCACAACTCCCACACCTTGCTGGCCTCGGCCAGGCCGTTGAGCAGCGTGCGCAGACCGGCCGACAGCTGCGTCGGTGGCAGCGCCAGCGCGGTGGTCGTGAGGCCAAGCGCGTCGATCAGCGCGGCCTGACGGGTTTCCTGATCAACTTCCAGATCGTCGAGCAGCGCCAGCTCGCCACTGATCGTGGTGGCGACATCGGGATCGTGGCCGAGCGCGGCGGACAGCGGGGCATGCAGGCCGTCGGGCAGCCAGCTGGCCCATTGCTGGGCAGCGGTGGCGGATTCCGAGGCGGTGGCGGTTCGGCGCATGCGGCGAGGCTACGGCAAGGCAATGCGCAGTTTAGCGGCTTCGCGTGGAGGGGCAGGGTGGGAAATGCGCGCTGGGGGCCATTGCAGCGAGTGCCGAGCGCAGTGACTGGCAGGGCCGAAGCCGGCGTCATCCTGAGTTGGTCGAAGGTCGAGACTGCTCGTCATGGACGGCAGGGCGCGCTTGGCGCTTGAGGAGGCCTTCGACAGGTTAGGCTGCAGAACGGGGAGCACGAACACCCGGCCCCTCGTTGCGAAGTCAGCGCGCTGCTGACCCGGAAGCGGCCGGCCCAGGTCTTGAACCCGGGCCGGCGAGCGATCAGTTGTCCTGGTCGGACGGGATGCAGCTACCGGTGCCGTTGCCGACTTCGATCTTGACGTTCTGCACGGTGGCGCTTTGCGGCGGCGTGCCGTCGTCGGTGGCCACGACGTCGAAGCAGACAACGCCTTCGGGGGCAAAGCCGGGATTGCCGCCATCGTCATTGAAGAAGTAGGACATCGTGCCGGTGGTCGAAGAGATGCTGACCTGGCCAGGACCGGTGCCACTGAGGATGTCATCCGGATCGGACACATTGGCGATGCTGAGGGTCACGTTCTGCGTGCCTTCGTTGCCGACGCAGGTCGGACGCGACGGCGGGCAGGGCGAAATGGCGGTGGCCCACGGATCGGGCAGCGCCGTGACCAGACCACTGGCGTGCGAGGTGAACACCTGGTCAGCACCGGCGGTGAAGCTGGGCGGATCGTTCACCTGCGACACCGTCACCACAAAAGTGTCGGTGGCCGTGAGCGAACCGTCGCTGACGATCAGCGTGATCGTGGACGAGCCGACGGCGTCCTGGGCCGGCGTCACGACGATGTTGCGATTGTTGCCGCTGCCGCCGAGCGTCAGGCCCGCGCCGCCATTGGGAACGACCGCGGTGTTGCTGGAGGTGGCGGTCAGGGACAGGCCGGCACCGGAGGTCTGCGTATCGGCAATGGTCACCGACAGGGTTCCGGTCGGCGTGTCCTCGTTGATGACCTGATTGCCCACATCGCTGATCGTCGGCGGGGTGTTGTTGACGATGGTGACCAGCGCCTCACCCTGGTTGTTGCCGATCCGCGATTCGTTGTCGGCCGGGCGGGAGAAGGCGGCGGCCTGCAGGCGCAGCTGGCTGCCCGGTGTCGGTACGGGGGAGCCGACCACCATCCGTGTCACGGTGTAAGTGATCGAGCCGCCCGCAGCGATGTTCAGGTTCTGCTCCGACACACTGCTGATCAGGCCGCTGCCGCTGGTGTTGCCGCAACTGCTGCCGGCGCCGGTGGCGGCACAGGTCCAGGTACCGACGGTCAAGGTGGGCGACACGTTGGCGCTGATCGGCGCGTACTCGCGAATACGCGCACTGGTCGCGGCCAGCGGGCCTTCGTTGGTGATCGTGATCGTGTAGATCACCTGCTCGCCGGCCTGGATGGTGGCCGGTGCCTGCACGGTGACCACCAGATCGGGGCCACTGACCGGCACGAAGTCCTCAAAGCCATCGCCAAACAGCTCGAAAGTCTCGATCGGACCCTGGATGCGGCTGCCCTGCAGGCAAGCGGCATTGGCCGACGGGGTCAGGATGCAACAGGCCAGTGCGTTCTCGCCGGAAGGTCCACCGATGGAGGACAGTCGGACGAAACCCTGGTTGCTGGTGTCGTTCACCTGATAGGTCATGCTGCCGAAGCCGCGCAGGGTCGGGTACGGCGAGAAGTTCTGCGGATCGACCATGTCGACGCCGACGTCCGTGGTGGTCGTCGCGAACGAGGTGCACAGGACGGGCTGCGCGAGCTCCAGCCGCAGCCGACGATTCGTGGACAACTCAGGCGTCGTCAGCTGAATGTTGGCTGAAGCATCAATGGCGATGGGCTGGGAGTTGTTGATCCCCAGACGAAGCTGACCGGAGGCGTACGCCGACGTTCCGACGAGCAGAATTGCGGCGCAGGCCGCGGAAACTTGGAACTTCATGGAATCTCGCGAGAATGACGAAGCTGACCGAGTGTAGCCCAGGGGCGGGAGACACGAAAGCGACGTATTGCTGCGGTTTTCAGGGACAAACTTGGGCCGATCGTGGTCCCATCCGCACTCGTTGTTCAGGTAACGCTCACGAAAGTCGGGGCGGGTGATGCCGGTCCTCCGATCGCCTTGCTGCCTGCGTTGGACGGTGGCTGGATTGCCGGTGGTGGCATTGGCATTCAGTGACGGTGGGCGCACGCGGCCGGAAGAGCCACTGCGGAGAGGCTCGGATCTGGGTGTCATTCGATACCGGCCTCGGGTCCGCGCTCGGCCTTTCGCTGCAGCCGTTGCAGCCGCTTGGCCGAGACCGGGGTGTCGGTGCCCAGTGACTGCGCAAAGATTGAGACGCGATATTCCTCAATGGCCCAGCGCAGCGCCTCGATCTCCGACGTGTCCTGACCGTCCCGGGTCAGTCGGGTCAGCGCCTGCTCGAAGGGGGCGATTTCCAGTTGCAGCTGCTGGTCCTTGGCGGCATCGCGCAGCAGCCGGTCCAGACGCTGTCCGGCGGCTTTCAGGTAGCGCGGGAAATGCTGCAGTCTGGCCCAGCTCCAGCGGCGGGCGAAGCCGGGGCAGAACAGTCGTTGCAGCTGCGTCGCCAGATCGTCCAGATTGGCCGCCGCGTAGCCCATCACCGGCGGCACCATGCGGCGGCGCAGCTCGCCGTACTCGCACAGCAGACCGTCGATCAGTGTGGCGCGCTCGCTGCAGGCCGGTCCCAGGTCGCGACGCAGCTGCTCCACCAGCACCTGGAAAGCCTGGCGATCGCGGATCGGCGCGAGGTCCGGCAGCTGATCGGCCAGCGCGCCGTCGACGATGTCGGTCGACAGCGCTTCGACGCCGCCACTGACCGCCGCTTGTAGCTGCGCACCGCGCGACAGCGGCAGGTGTCGGCGCCAGTAGCGCAACACTTCGTCCAGGCGCGCGCGCAGCAGGGCCAGTACGCCCCCGCGATGCGCCTGCGCAGCGCTGTCGGCATCGGCAAAGGCGGTCATGCGGACGCGATCGCCGTCGGCCTGCAACGCCGGCCAGGCGGTGGCGCCGTCGGCCAGCCGGACCGAGGTCGGCACGGCGGCGGCCGGAAAATCGTCCATACGCGCGCCATCGAAGGCCTGCGCGGCGCGTTGCTGAAAGGCGGCCTGTGCGGCTTCGTGAAACTCCCCGCGCAGCTCGTCGAGATCTCGACCTTGAGCGAGCAACTCCTCGCCATCGACCAGTTCCAGCCGCAGCCGCAGATGCGTCGGCAATTCGACCGCCTGCAGCTCGGCGGCACTGATCGGCACGCCGGTGGTGCGCGAGAGGAACTCGGCCAGCGCCTCCTCCAGCACGCCTCGCGGCACCGGATAGGCCTGCAGAAAGGCGCGGGCAAAATCCGGCGCCGGGACATAGTTGCGGCGCAATGCCTTCGGCAGGCCCTTGATCAGCGCCACGACCTTGTCTTCGCGCAGGCCGGGTACCAGCCAACTCAACGCGGAGGCCGGCAAGCGCTGCAGGTCGGCCAGCGGCAGGCGCAGCGTGACCCCGTCGTCGTCGGCCTTGGGGTCGAAGTGGTAACGCAGCGGCAGATCCAGCCCGTCGACCTGCCAGCGATCGGGGAAGCGTTCCCATTCGCTGTCGTTGGCCTCCGGGATCAGCAGGTCGGTGACCTGCAGCCGCAGGGCCTGACGCTGCGATTCATCGGCACGGCGCAACCAGGCCAGCAGGCTGCGGCCATCATTGAGCTCGGCCGGCAGGCGGGCGTCGAACCACTGCGCCATCTCCAGTTCGTCGCGCAGCAGGCCACGGCGGCGCAGCTTCTCCTCCTTGGCCTGGGCCTCGTTGAACACCTGCCGGTGCTGCGCCAGTACGGGATGACGAATGCGCCATTCGCCGCGCACCAGCCCGTGGCGGAGGAACAGCTCGCGGGCCTGGGCCGGGTCCAATGGCGCCAGCCGCACTCGTCGGCGCCGTACGATGGGCAGGCCGTAGAGCAGCAGATCCTCGTAGCACCAGGCCTGCGCCTGATCGGCGTCCCAGTGCGCTTCGTAGTGCTGGCGCTCCAGCAGGTGTCCGGCCAGCGGCTCGATCCAGCGCGGGTCGATGCGGGCCATTTGCAGGCCGTAGAGCTGGCGCGTTTCCAGCAGCTGAGCCGCCATCACCCAGCGCCCCCCGGAGCGGGCCAGCGCTGACGCCGGGAAGGGTCGGAAGCGACGACCACGCGGGCCGCGATAGTCCTGCTTGTCGGTGCGCTCACCGACCTGGCTGACAAAGGCGGTGAGGATCGCCTGATGCAGCAGCTCGAAGCTGGCCGGTTCGGCGTTCAGCGACCAGCCGTCGCCTTGCAGTTGCAGCTTCAGCTGCCGGTGCAGTTCGCGCCACTCGCGCATCCGTGGGTAGGACAGGAGTCGATCGGCACACCAGCCGCGCAGTCCGCTGACGGTCAGCTCGGACGCTGCCGCCTCGAAGTCCTGCCACAGATTGATCCAGGCCAGGAAATCCGAGCGCTCGTCCTTCCACACGGCCTGCTTCTGGTCGGCTTCGCCCTGACGATCGGCGGGACGTTCGCGTGGGTCCTGGATGCTCAGCGCGCTGGCGATGATCAGACCTTCGCTCAGGCTGGCGCGATCCTGTGCCGCGATCAGCAGCCGCGCCAGCCGCACGTCGATCGGCAGCCGCGCCATCTGCCGGCCGACCTCGGTCAGGCGGCGTTGGCCATCGACGGCACCAAGCTCGAACAGCACCTCCCAGCCTTCATGCACCAGCCGCCGCGAGGGCGGGTCGATGAAGGGAAAGCTGGCCGGATCGCCCAGGCGCAGGTCGAGCATGGCCAGAATGACGCCCGCCAGCGATGAGCGCAGCAGCTCGGGATCGGTGAACTCGGGACGGCGCTGCGCATCGAGATCGCTGTACAACCGGACGCAGATGCCGGCCGATGTACGACCGCAACGACCGGCGCGCTGCGCGGCGGCGGCTTGCGAGATCGGCTCCACCTGCAGGCGCTGTACACGGGTGCGCGGGCTGTAGCGGTTGACGCGGGCCAGTCCGCTGTCGATGACGAACTTGACCCGTGGCACCGTCAGCGAGGTTTCGGCGACGTTGGTGGCCAGCACGATGCGCCGGCCCGGTCCCGGCTGGAAGACGCGATCCTGCAGCGCCGCGCTGAGGCGGCCGTACAGCGGCAGCAGTTCGCTGTGCTTGAGTCCGGCCCGCTCCAACTGCCGATGGGCGTCGCGGATTTCCCGCTCGCCGGGCAGGAACACCAGAATGTCGGCACGCGGATCTTCGCGATCCAGTTCGCCAATGGCCGCGGCGATGCCTTCGTAGAGGTCCAGATCCTGACCGTCTTCGCCACCGGCCAGTGGCCGATGCCGAATCTCGACCGGGAAGCCACGACCCTCGACCTGCAGCACCGGTGCACCGCCGAAATGCGCGGCAAAGCGGCCGGTGTCTAGCGTGGCCGAGGCCAGCACGAGTTTCAGATCCGGCCGTCGCCGCAGCAATCGCTGCAGATAGCCGAGCAGGAAGTCGATGTTGAGCGAGCGCTCGTGTACTTCGTCGATGATCAGCGTGTCGTAGGCACGCAGATCGCGGTCACCCTGGGTCTCGGCCAGCGCGATGCCGTCGGTCATGAACTTGATGCGCGCATCCGGCCCGATCTGCTGCTGAAAGCGGACCTGGAAGCCAACCGTCTGGCCCAGCGTTTCGTTCAGCTCCTGCGCCACCCGCCGGGCCAGGCTGCGTGCGGCGATGCGGCGGGGCTGGGTGACACCGATCAGACCGCGGGCGCCGCGACCGGCGCGCAAACACAACTTGGGCAGCTGCGTGCTCTTGCCGCAGCCGGTGGCACCGGCGACCACCACCACCTGATGCTGTTGCAGCAGCCGCTCGAACTCGGCGGCCTTCTGCACCATCGGCAGCGACTCATCGAAGCTCAGCGCTGGCGTGCTGGCCAGGCGCTGTTCGACCACGGCGCAGGCCGCATCGATGCGCGATTCCAGCGCCTGCACGGCGGCCTCGTCGGCACTGTCCAGTCGCTTGAGCTGCTGCTGCAGGGCCGGCCACTGGCGCGTGGGCACCCGACCCAGGCGGCGCTGCAACCGGCGTCGGTGATCAATAGGCTTCATGAATCTCAAACATAAAATCAATATATTTCACATTCGCGCCCGCTTTGGGTAAGTTGGTCGCCAGACATCCAAGCTGCGGAGGAACGCAAGATGCAAATCAATATCGGTATCCCGAGTGAACAACGCGAAGAGATCGCCCAGGGTCTGGCGCGTCTGCTGGCCGACAGCTACACGCTGTACCTGAAGACGCACAACTTCCACTGGAACGTGACCGGTCCGATGTTCAACACGCTGCACACGATGTTCGAGCAGCAATACACCGAACTGGCCGCCGCGGTGGACATCATCGCAGAGCGCATTCGCGCCCTCGGCGTCCACGCGCCGGGATCGTACCGGCAATTCGCCGAGCTGACGTCGATCAGTGAAGAAACCAGCGTGCCCAATGCCAAGGACATGATCCGCCAGCTGGTAGAAGGGCAGGAGTCAGTGGTTCGCACTGCCCGCAGCATCTTCCCGATCGCCGAGGCCGCCAGCGACGAACCCACCGCTGACCTGCTGACCCAGCGCATGCAATTGCACGAGAAGAACGCGTGGATGTTGCGGAGTATGTTGGACTGATGAGTTGAGGGCTCAGGGCTCAGGGCTCAGGGCTCAGGGCTCAGGGCTCAGGGCTCAGGGCCCTATGCCCTGGGCCCTTCGATCCGGCTGCATGGCCGGATCGACATTCCATAACTGCTGCACCGCGTAGGCTCGCCAGGGGCGCCAGACTTCGGCGCGTTCGCTGAGGGCCTTCGGGGTGGGGCGTTGGCCGTTGATCTGGGCCCAGCTGCGCAGCAGTCCGGCATCGCTGGCCGGAAAGGCATCGGTCTCACGCAGTTCGCGCAGGGCGATGTACTGCGCCGTCCAGGGGCCGATGCCGGGAATCGCCAGCAACTTGTCCAGACTGGCCTGCAGGCTGCCGGCTGGCTGTAGCAACATGGGATCACTGGCCACGGCCACCGCCAGGGATTGCAGCGCGCGCTGGCGAGCGCCGGGCATCGGCAGGAAACTCAAATCAGCCTCGGCAACGCGCTCGGCGCTGGGGAATCGAGCGCGCAGGTGGGCCTGAATGGTGGCCGGCCAGCCGTCCAGCAAGTCGGCCGACAGCGGCTCGCCCAGACGGTCGAACAGCAGCTGCACCAGTCGGCGGGCGGCGGTGATACTGACCTGTTGACCGAGCAGGGCGCGCGTCGTCAGTTCGAAGCCGCCCCAGCCGCCGGGTACTCGAGGCGCCAGCGGCGTGCCGCGGAAGTGCAATCCCGGCAGATCGGGATCGGTCGCCAGCGCGGCGCCGATGGTCTGGCAATCCGCGCCCAGATCGAACACTTGCCGCAATCGCGCCAGCAGGCGTGGCAAGGCAGTCAGCGATGACAGCCGCGCCTGCACCCGCAGATGATCATCGCCGCCCGGACGGATTGCCACGGTGGCACTGGCGCCATCCAGATCCAGCACCCGCCAGAGCGTGCGGCCGTCGTCGTGCTCCAAACCGGTGATGGCACGGGCGCGAAAGAAGTCCAGCAGTCGTGACCAGTCCAGCGGTGGCCGGAAGTACAGCCGCAAGGGCAGGCCGGTGGCGCTGTCGGGTTCCCGCTCGGCCGGCAACGAACGGCGCCAGGCCGAAGGCGCCACGCCATGAGCCTGCAGGAAGACCTCATTGAAGCGCCGCAGGCTGCCGAATCCGGCGGCATAGGCGATGTCGGTGATCGGCAGGTGGCTGTCCTGGATCAGTTGCTTGGCCAGCAGCAGACGGCGTGATTGCGCCATTTGCACCGGTGCTGCGCCCAGTTCACTGTCGAACAACCGGCGCAGCTGGCGCTCGCTGATGTCCAGATGGGACGCCAGTCCGGTCACCGAGCCCTCGTCCAGCCAGCCGCGGTCGATCAATGCCAGAGCGCGCTGCAGCAAGGCCGGCCGACCGCCGACCTCGGCCGCGCTGGGCGCGCGTTCGGGCCGACAGCGCAGACAGGGCCGAAAGCCCGCCGCCTGTGCCGCCGCCGCGCTGGGATAGAACTCGACATTGCGTGCCAACGGCGTCCGCGCCGGGCAAACCGGCCGGCAGTAGATCCCGGTCGTCCGCACGGCGGTATAGAAGCGACCGTCGAAGCGGACGTCGCGGGCCTGGATGGCGCGGTAGCAGGCGGCGTGGTTCATGGCCAGTTTCAGGGCTCAGGGCCCAGGGCCAAGGGCCCAGGGCATAGGGCCGAGGGCCCAGGGCCCAGACAAGGCGGCGGCTACGACATGCCCACGCGTTTCGCGGGTCGCGATGCGACTGAGTTCGGGTGGCGGATCGACCACCAACAATGCGATGAAGCCGCAGCCCACTGGGCCCTGGGCCCTGTGCCCTGGGCCCTCACCCACCAACCGCCGGATCACGCCCGTCCCCCCGCCGCTGCCGTCGCCGCCTCGTGCCGTAACAACCACCCCTTGCGCGTCAGCCCGCCGGCATAGCCGGTCAATGAACCATCGCTGCCGATGACGCGGTGGCAGGGAACGATCAGGCTGATGGGGTTGGTGCCATTGGCGGCGGCGACGGCACGGACGGCGCTGGGTCGGCCGATCGTGGTGGCCAGCTGCGCATAGCTGCGGGTTTCACCGCGGGGAATCTGGCGCAAGGCGCTCCAGACTTCGCGCTGAAAGGCGGTACCAGCCGTCCGCACCGGCAGCGCGGCGAGCGCGTCGGGTTTGCCGGCGAAATAGTGTGTCAGCGCGGTGGCAGCGGCGCTGTCGGTGGCGGGTGCCAGCGCCCAGTCTGCGCCGGCATGGCGTGGCCACAGACGCTTGAAGCGATCAACGGCCTCAAGCCAGTCCAGCCAGCAGACCTGGCCCCGGGCATCCTCCAGCAGCAGCACGGGCCCCAGTGGACTGTCGATGGTGCTGCGCAGAAAGGTCTCGGACATGGGTGTAGATGGCGGTGACGGCGCCGCCATCCTAACCCCGCCAGGCGGATGCGACTGGCGGGAATCGGACATCAATGCGCCAGGGGTGCCAACGCTTTGTCCGCAGGCTCAAAGTCACCGGGTGACGACGCTTTTCCCGGGACCGCCGACGTCCCCGTCGGCAGTCTTTTCAACCAGCAGGACGCAGTCGAGGCGCTTACGGGCCGGTTCTCGGATTCGCCAGTCTCATTCACCGACAAGGACGTCGGCGGTCCCAGGTGGGCAGCCCGATCCGCTGCAGGCGCAGCCCTGGTCCTCAGCCCCGTCGCCAGGCGTGGAAGCGCTCGACCCAGCGCAGCAGACCTTCGGGCGCATGGGCCTTCTTCCAGACGCCAGCGGCGTACTTGGCGCTCTCGGACCAGGTCGGATAGGGGTGAATCGTGCCCAGCAGCTTGTTCAGGCCCAGCTTCCAGCGCATCGCCAGCGTGAACTCGGCCAGCAGCTCGCCGGCGTGGGCGCCGACGATGGTCACACCCAGAATCTGATCCTTGCCCGGCGGCGTCAGCACCTGCACGAAGCCTTCGGCCTGGCCATCGGCGATCGCGCGGTCCAGATCGTCCAGCCCGTAGCGGGTCACTTCCACTGCGATGTCCTGTTCGGCGGCCTCGGCCACGGTGAGGCCGACGCTGGCCACTTCCGGCTCGGTGAAGGTCACCCGTGGGATGACGCGATAGTCGGCCTGGTAGCTCCACCAGGGGGCGAGCAGACCATTGACGGCGGCATACCAGGCCTGATGTGCGCTGACGTGCGTGAACTGATAGGGGCCGGCGACGTCGCCGCAGACATAGATGTTCGGCAGGTTGGTGCGCAGCCACGGATCGTGCTCGATCGTGCCGCCGCGCTCGGCGATGCGTATGCCCAGTGCCTCCAGCCCCAGATTGGCGGTGTTCGGGCGACGCCCCAGCGCCAGCAGCAGACGGTCGTAGGGCAGGGCGACTTCGCCCTCATCGCTGCCGCAACACAGTTGCCATTGCGCGGGCTGGCCTTCCACTCGCAACGCCTTGTGGCCGAGGCGGACATCGACACCGGCCTGGCGCAGGCTGGCCAGCACGGCCTCGCCGGCGGCCGGCTCTTCCTTGCCCAGCAGCCGATCAGCGGCTTCGATCACGCTGACCTGACTGCCCAACGCGGCGAAGGCCTGCGCCAGCTCGCAGCCGATCGGTCCACCGCCGACCACCAGCAATCGCTGCGGACACTCGCGCAGCGTCCAGACCGTGTCGCTGGTCAGATGGTTGTCCTCGCTCAGACCCGGCAGTGGCGGCACCAGCGGTCGGGCGCCGGTGGCGATGACGATGGCCCGCGCACTCAACCGCCGACCGCCGACCTCGACCTCCCACGGTGACACCAGCTGCGCTTCGCCTTCGATGCACTCCACCCCCAGCGCGGTGTAGCGCTCCACCGAATCGTGCGGTTCGACCTGCTGCACGACGTTCTGGACGCGGTCCATCACTGCCGCGAAATCCACCCCGGGATCGGTGTCGCGCAGACCATACTCGCTGGCGTGGCGCATCTGCTGGGCCAGCCGGGCGCTACGAATCAGTGCCTTGCTGGGTACACAACCGGTGTTGAGGCAGTCCCCTCCCATCTGGTGGCGCTCGATCAGCCCGACCTTGGCCTTGACTGCCGCGGCAATGTAGGCCGTGACCAGACCGGCCGAACCGGCACCGATGACCAGCAGGTTGTAGTCAAAGCGGGCCGGCTTGCGGAAACCGCGATAGACCCGTCGCGCGCGCAGCCAGTCCAGCAGCTTGCGCGCCAGCAGCGGCAGCAGGCCGAGCAGCACGAAGGCGCCGAGCAGCCCCGGTGAGAGGATGCCCGCCAGGCTCTCGAGCTGGCCCAGTTCGCGGCCGGCATTCACGTAGACGAAGGTGCCCGGCAACATGCCCAGCTGACTGACCCAGGCAAAGCTCAGCACCCGCATCGCGGTCAGGCCCATGACCAGGTTGATGACGAAGAAGGGGAAGACGGGCACCAGTCGCAGGCCGAACAGATAGAAGGCACCGTCGCGCTGCAATCCGGCATCGATGGCCTTCAGTCGCTGGCCAAAGCGGGACTTGACGCTGTCGCGGAACAGGAAGCGGCTGAGCAGAAAGGCCAGCGTGGCGCCGATGGTGCTGGCAAAGGAGGCCAGCAACAGGCCGATCCACAGGCCGAAGATCGCCCCGGCGGCCAGCGTCAGCACGGCGGCGCCGGGTAGCGACAGTGCGGTCACCAGCACATAGACGCCGAAGAATATCGCCGCCACCAGCCACAACCGTTCGCTGGCGAGTTGCTGCAGGCCGGCCACCTGTTCGCGCAGCGTCTCCAGCCGCAGATACTCGCGCCCGCCGAAGGCGAAGAAGGCGACGATGGCCGCCGCGACCACGGCCAGCAGCAGCCAACGTTGGGTGGATCGGCTCATGCGGTGGCTCCTGGCAGGCGGGTGGTCTGGAGGACCGGTCTCAGAGTCGCCTGCTTGCGGCCCGGGTGCAACGGTCGCTGCAGGGGTGTGGTGGGTTGGCGGTCAATTGGTGCGCAGGGAGCGCGGTTCAACCATGGGCCCAGGGGGCGACGCGTTGAACTGCAATGGGTGGCCTCGAGGCCCGCTGGTGCGTCTCGTGTCGCGAGCAGGGCTCGCTCCTACGCTTGGTGAGCCTGGCGGATCGGGTGGTTGGGGTCTTTGAAGGCCCTAGGACGACATCCTGGAGGCAGCGCCTGCACAAGGCTGCGCCGATGCTCACCATGGCATCGATGCCAACCTGGGACCGCCGACGTCCTCGTCGGCGAACGTGCCTGGCGGGTCCGGGCCGACGGGGACGTCGGCGCTCCCAGGAGAAGCACGGCATCTGCGCAGCGAGCGAGCCGACTTCGCCAATGACGCCGCGTCATGACTCATGCCGTCGCGGTGGGCTGCAGCTGGATGCCTGGACGCGGGTCCGGGTCCAGAGCACTCCGGGTTCCGGGCTAGAATGCCGGTCCACCCCTCTTCGGGTTTCTGCGTGGGCTTCGAGGCGATTCTGGTTCTGGTGGTCGTCGCGGCCGCCATCGTGGCATTTGCCACCGAACGCTTCCCGGTCGAAGGGGTGGCGCTGTCGGCGCTGATCGTATTGCTGGTCGGTGGCGTACTGGAGCCGCAGCAGGGCTTTGCCGGCTTCGCCAACGAGGCAGTAATCACGGTCGCGGCGATGTTTGCGCTGTCCGAGGGGCTGCAGCGCAGCGGCGCCCTGAGCACGCTGGCGCGCTGGATGGTGCGCTATGGCACCACGCCCACCCGCTTGCTGCTGATGGTGGTGGTGGTATCGGGTTTCGTCAGCGCCTTCGTCAACAACACGGCGGCGGTGGCGGTATTCATCCCGCTGGTGCTGGCGGCGGCCAATGCCAATCAGCTGTCGCCTTCCAAACTATTGATTCCATTGTCCTACGCCAGTCAGCTGGGCGGCGTTTGCACCCTGCTCGGCACCTCGACCAACCTGCTGGTCGCCTCGGTGGCCGTCAGCGCCGGCGTCGGACAACTGGGGGTGTTCGCACCCACGCCCTATGGCCTGATCGTGTTCGCCTTCGGCGCGATCTACCTGCTGGTGCTCAGCCCCTGGCTATTGCCTGCCCGTCGCGGTGCCGATCTGACCGAAAACTACAGCCTCGGTGACTACATCTCCGAACTGGCGGTGACCTCAGGCAGTGCGTTGGTGGGCAAGCGCATCCGCATGCAGGAATGGGAGAGCGAATACGGCATACGCGTGCTCGAAGTGATCCGCGATGAGAACAAGCTGTTCTCGCCGCTGGATGTGACGGTCCGCGCCGACGACATTCTGCTGGTCAATGGCGAACTGGCTGACCTGATGAGCTTCCGTGAGCGCTTCGGGCTGATCATCGCGCCGCAATTCGCCCTCAACGACAAGCAGCTGACCGGCGACAACATTCATCTGGTCGAAGCGTTGATCGCACCGGGCTCGCGCTTCGCCGGCGAAACATTGGATTCGCTCAATTTCCATGCGCAGCACCACGCCGTTGTGCTGGCGATCCGCCGTCGCGGCGAGACGCTGCGCGACAAGCTCAAGGATGTGGAACTGTCCTATGGCGACGCGCTGCTGGTGCTGGTCGAACGCGACCACCTGGGCAGTCTGCGCAGCAGCCCGGAGCTGATTGTGCTCGAGCGCGGCGAGCGGCTGCGTAGTCCCCGCCGCGCCCGCATCGCGCTGGCCATCATGCTCGGCGTGGTGGGTCTGGCTGCCTTCAAGGTGCTGCCGATCGTGCTCACCGCGCTGCTGGGCGTGATGGCGATGATTTTCACCCGCTGCATGCGCGCCGACGAGGCCTATCAGGCGGTCGACTGGCGGGTGATCCTGCTGCTGGCCTGCATGATTCCGCTGGGCACGGCCATGCAGGACACCGGGCTGGCCCGCTGGATCGCCGACAATGTGATCGGTCAGGTCTCGCCATTGGGCGCGCTGGCGACACTCAGTGCGATCTACCTGCTGACCGCGGTGCTGACCGAGTTCATGTCGAACAACGCCGCCGCCGTGTTGATGGCCCCGATCGCCATTTCGACCGCGCGCACCGTCGACTCCGATCCGCTGCCCTTCCTGCTGGCCGTGATGTTCGCCGCCTCCACCGCCTTTTCCACGCCATTGGGCTATCAGACCAACACGATGGTCTACAACACCGGCGGCTATCGCTTCCGAGACTTCGTCACCATCGGTCTGCCACTGAACGTGGCATTGTGGATTCTGGCCACGGTTTGCATTCCGCTGATCTGGCCATTGTGAGGGCAGGGCGCCGGGCACCGGCGGAGATCGCGCTCGCCCATCTGCTCTATAACGCGCTGGCGCTGCTGATCTCCCTGGTGAGCGGGCCGGATGCCGGTCTGGCCTTGGCCGTGCCCCTGTCGGGCGTGATGCTGCTGTTGTTGCCGATGCTCTGGGGGCGGCTGATCCGGCAGCGATCCGGTGAGCCACGCGAGTTCGACGCCACCGTGGGCTACGTGATGCTGCTTGCCCTGGGACTGGTCATCTGCGGCATCGGGGGCAGCTGGCTGGCGGGTCGTGCCTTGCAGAAGCAACTGGCCGGCGTCGAGCGCAGCGCCGATCTGCTCGCGCTGCGCGAGGCGCCGCAGATTCCCGCGTACTTCGAGGTGCACGGGCTGAGGCCCAAGCCCGGCGCGAGTCGCAGTCTGGCCTGGGTGGACGAGTATCAGGATGCCAGTCGGCTGTGGGTGCGCGAGCGATGGCGCCTGCTGGTCGTCCCCTTGCAGGTCGCCGACAACGTCGATCCCGCGGACCCCGATCGCAGCTGCGTCTGGCTGGCGCAGCTGATTCCCGACTATCCATCCACGACGGCCAATCAATCTCTGCACCAGCGCTGGTTGCGGGACGAACTCGCCAGGCTGGAATCCACCGAGCCCCGCTGGCTGCTCGATGCACTGACGGCCCACGGTGGTGGGCGTTCGCTGCAGCGCCAGCGCACCCGCTATCGCGACGCGGTGGGCGGTCTGACCGACGCCGAGCGTGGCTGCACGCCTCGCTTGTACGCGGCCGTGGCTGATCCGGCAGCCGAGCGTCGAGCGGGCTGGATGCAGCTGGTCTGGCTGCTGCTTGCCGCGAACGGCGTTCCGCCGCTGCTGCTGGGTTTGTGGTGGCTGGGCCGACGCTTCCAGCGATCGAGCCGAGCGACAACTGGCCGGGCGGAACCGCACCAGCGATGATCGACTATCGGCGTGCCTTCACCAACGGTCACCGCTTCGTCAATCCGGACGATGCGGTCACCTTCGAGGTGCGGGTGAGCGAGGTCGGGCGGCTGGCGTTGCCATCGGGGCGGTTGAGCCTGTTCGATGCCAGCGATCTCGATGACACCATCGAGCCGGCTTTGCTGCCATCTCTGGCGGTGCAGCCGGGCATGCACCGGGTCCTGCTCAGTCGCGCCTACCCGCCCGTGGGCGTCGTGCATGCCGCGTTGTGCGTGCTGGCACCGGACGGCGAACTGGAGCAAGTGGCGCAATGGATCTCACCGTCGTTCGACTCAGCGTCGCAGGAAGTCCCACCGCAACTCGATCTGAGTGAGGGCGAAGTGTGTCTGGCCGACCAGGGCCGGTTGCTGCGGCAGTGGCGGTCGTCGGCGGGCCGGCGCGCGCTGCGGGTGCGCTTTCCCATGCAACGCTCGCGGACCGACCTGCAGGCGCTGACCGATCGGTCGGTTCTGAGCGGATTCTGGCTGCTGCGATGCGCCTTGGGCTGGCAGGGCGGCTCGATTCCCTGGTCCATCGGCCTTGACCGCCATGGTCAGGCGGTTGGCCTGGCCATTGATGGTCTGGTGCTGCAGCGCCTGTGCTGGCGCCAGTGCGAATGGCGCCTGGACACCTTGGCGGTCGGACCATTGTTGCTGCCGGGTTGGCCGGGCCCGGCTGTCGAGGTGGTGGAATGCGGGCCTGCCAGGCTGATCATCTGCCATCCGTCGGCCATTCATCTGCACGTCGCGACCGACGATGGCAGCCATGGCTGTGCGCTCATCGAGTCCACCGATGAGCATGGCGAGTGGCAGACGGTCCACATCCATCGACCCGAGCAGACGGCGAGGTTGTGTCTGGCCTGGAACGACGCGGTCGAAGCGCTGCGCTAGCCCGCCGGCTGAACCATCGCGAAAGCCCATTGCTCGGGCGAAGAGCCCTCGCGGCCAACTTCGCGTGCGGGCCCTCGGCGCTGCCTACTCGGCTTCCAACCAGCCGCGACTGTCCGGCAGACGGCCTTCGACCAGCCCGAAGAAGCGTTCCTGCACGGCCTGGGTCACCGGGCCGGGCTTGCCATCGCCGACACGGTGGCCATCGACCTGCACCACCGGCGTGATTTCGGCGGCCGTGCCGGTCATGAAGATCTCGCTGGCGATGTACAGTGCCTCGCGCGGGAGCGCCTGCTCGATCACCTCATAGCCGGCCTCGCGGGCCAGTTCCATGGCCATGCCGCGGGTGATGCCGAGCAGGATCGAGGCGGTCATCGGCGGCGTGTAGAGCTTGCCGTCGATGCGCAGGAACAGATTCTCACCAGCGCCCTCACTGATGTTGCCGTCAACCCCCAGACCGATGCCCTCGTGGCAGCCGCGGGCCCGCGCTTCGCGCGAGATCAGGATGCTGGACAGATAATTGCCGCCGGCCTTGGCCAGCGTCGGGATCGTGTTGGGGGCCAGGCGGCGCCAGCTGGAGACGCAGGCCGACACGCCGTCGGTGAGCGCGGCCTTGCCCAGGTAGGGACCCCATTCCCAGGCACCGATGGCCACTTCGACCGGATTGTCGGCCGCCAGGCCAAAGGCGCCGAGCCCGCGAAAGACGATCGGACGCAGATAGGCCGATTTCAGCCCGTTGGCCTTGAGGACCTCGAAGCAGGCATCACGCAACTGCTGCATCGAGTAGTCGATCTTCATGTCGTAGATCTTGGCCGACATGTACAGCCGTTCCAGGTGCTGGGTCAGCCGCAGGATCTGAGCGCGGTCGCCCACGTCGTAGGCGCGGATGCCCTCAAAAACGCTCGAACCGTAATGCAGGCCGTGCGCCATCACGTGGGTGGTGCCGTCTGCCCATGGCTTGAGCTGACCGTTCTGCCACAGAAACTGGGGATACTGCTGAGCCATGGAAAGTCCTCGTCGTGCGGATATGGCGCGCTGGAACGCGTGGAGTGGAGCGGCAGTTTAACCGGAGTTTCACAAACTGATGCTTATGAATTCGTCGGTGACCCCATTTCGCACCGCTTTCGTCAGCGCCTGATGACGAACGCGCGCCTATACTGCGGACGTCCCCAAGCGGTGTAGCCCTTGATGTCGATCCCATTGCGTCCCCTGTCCTGCCTGCTGGCGCTGCTGCTGCCATCGCTGTCCCTGGCCATTCCTTCGGCCGAGGAAAGCACTCCACCCGCGGCTGAAGTGGCCTCGGAAAGACTGGTCGAGGTCAATGATCTGCGTGCATTCGCAGCCGTGTTCCGGGAAGTTAGGCGCTCTTACGTCGAGCCAGTCGAGAGCGGCAAGTTGATGCAGGCGGCGATTCGAGGACTGTTGTCGGATCTGGATCCGCACAGCGAATACCTGGCCAGTGACCAGCTGGAAGCACTGCAGGATGACACCAGCGGCACCTATGCCGGCCTGGGCCTGGAAGTGCAGATGATCGACGGGTTGTTGACGGTGATCGCACCGATCGACGAGACGCCGGCGGCGCGGGCGGGCATGCGCAGCGGCGATGTCATCGTCGAGATCGATGGCGTGCCGGTGGATGTGGACAGCACCGTCGAGGCCGTCGACATGTTGCGCGGCGCACCGGGCAGCGATGTGCAACTGAGTGTGTTTCGGGAGGGTGCCGAACCTTTCCGGGTGCAATTGAAGCGCGAGGTGATCAGCGTCGCCAGCGTGCGCAGCCGCATGGTGGCCGACGGCATCGGCTATCTGCGCATCTCCCAGTTTCAGGAAGACTCGGGCACCCAAACGGCCAAGGCACTGGGCCGGCTGCAGACCGGCAAGCCGCTGCGCGGTCTGATCCTGGACCTGCGCAGCAACCCCGGTGGCTTGCTGACCGCGGCGGTCGAGGTCAGTGACGTCTTCCTGGATGCCGGGACCGTTGTCAGCATGCGCGGCCGCGTGCCTCAGACCCAGGCCTCACTCGATGCCTCTCCGGGCGATCTGCTGCGCGGCGCGCCCCTGGTCGTGCTGGTCGACGCCGGCACGGCGTCGGCGGCGGAGATCGTGGCCGGGGCGCTGCAGGATCACGGCCGCGCGCTGATTGTCGGTTGGCAAACCTTCGGCAAGGGTTCGGTGCAGAGCATCCTGCCGCTGGAGAATGGCGAGGCCCTGAAGCTGACCACGGCGCGCTACTACACGCCGGCGGGCCGCTCCATTCAGGCCCAGGGTATTGCACCGGACGTGGTCCTGGCCGAGGCCGAGTTCAAGCGCGTGGCCAGCAACGGCAAGCAGGTCACCGAGGCAGATCTGCGTGGTCATCTGGAAGCCGAAGGGCGCGAGCCAGCGACGAAGCCGGCCCAGGACTTTGATGGTCCGGGTGACGACTACGCACTGACCGAAGCCCTGGGCATCGTCCAGGCGCTGGTGCGCTGGGGCGGACGTCCCGCGGCCGAATCGAGCAGCGGCAAGGGCTGAGAACCGAAGCGTCTCCCTTCAGCGTGGCGGTGGTGCGACGCTGAAGGGAATGACCTTTTCGCCACTGCCGGCCTCGCGGATGCGCGAGGTGCCCTTGGCATGCACTTCTTCCACCCGCACGACCGAGTGCATCGGCAGATGCAGTGCCTGGGTGTTGGCAAATTCTTCCCGCAGACGCTCTTCGACCGGATCCAGCACCAGTCCGGCGGCATCGAACTGCAGATCGGCGACCTCGACGAAGCCGTACAGATCACTGGCGCTGACCCGTCGCGCGTAGAGCTCGTAGGTCTTGCCATGATTGAGGAAGATCACCTTGTAGAGGGCTTTGCGAGCGCTCATTGACGCGCCTGTGGACAGGGAAGGGGATGACGTTACACCGTCGACGTCATGGCCGGGTCAATCCGGCCTGATGCGCGTCGACGACGCCGCGGTGAGGGTCGTGCCGGGCTCAGCGCCTGGGCAGCATCTCCGCTCGGCGCCGATACAGCCAGGGGCGAAGCACCCAGGCCAGCACGCAGCCGCCGACGAAACCGAACAGATGCGCAGACCAGGCCACCTTCGGCGCCTGCTCACCCACGCTGAGCAGCAATTGCAGCAACAGCCACAGACCGAGCAGATGCAATGCCGGGACGCGCACAAACTGCACGTACAGACCGAGCGGCAGGATGATGCCCAGGTGTGCGCGCGGGTACAGACTCAGGTAAGCGCCGATCAGACCCGACACCGCCCCGCTGGCGCCGACGATCGGCGCACGCGGATCGCTGGCCAGCATGGCGGCGCCAAAATTGGCCAGGGCACCGGCCATCAGCCACAGCAGGGTCCACCGCCAGGGGCGCAGAATCCGCTCGGTGGCAATACCGAAGATCGCCAGGAACAACATGTTGCCGAGCAGGTGTGTCCAGTCGGCATGCAGATACAGGGCCGCCGGCAAGCGCAGCCATTGCCAGGTCGGACCGCCTTCCAGCAGGCCGGGCAGCACGCCATAGCGGCCCAGCACTCGGGCGCGCTCGGCCGCATCCAGCAACTGCAGATGCACGGCCAGGCCCATGCACAGCAATAGCGTCAGCGGCGTCGCCCAGCGCCAGTGTCGCTTGGCTCGTTCTTCCAGTCGGATGAACATGGGTGGCCGGCCGCAGGCTCCGTGGCAGGTGTCGTTGCGCGGGGATGGTGCTGGCGAGAGGAATTGAACCCCCAACCGCTCGATTACAAATCGAGTGCTCTACCAATTGAGCTACGCCAGCAGAATGAGTCGGCGCAAAGGCCGTCGCCGCAGGAGTTTAACAGCGTCTCGCAGCGTGGCGGAGTACCGGGAAGCTCAGAAACAGGGCACCGGGCGAGCACCGACACGGGTGATGATCGGCACGCTGCGCCAGGCCTCGCCGGCCTCGCGCAGCGGATTGAAGTCGATCCAGTACTGCTTTTCGGTCTCGGCGCGTTCGGACAATCGTGCTTCGAAGCCCAGGGCCTGGACCTGCTGCAGCCGACGGCGGGCGTTGGTTTCCTGCCGGAACAGGCCCAGCGAGATCGTGTTCTCCTGATCACCGGCGGTCACCACGTAGTAGTCACGCAGGCCAGCCGCCGACAGTTGCCGGGCGCCGCGCAAGGCCTCGTCCCGACTGTCGTACGCCGGCAGATAGACACTGTAGCCGCGAACCACACGCGCACTGCTCTCGCGCACCTGCAGGCGCGCGACATGCCGATTCAACTGCTCGACGTTGCCCCGCAAATCGCTGTCCGAGCCGATCGGTCCGGTGCTGTAGCACTGTTCGGAGCCCGGTCTCGCCGCAACCGACGTCGCCGCGGCCTGCGCCGCTTCCGCCATCGCTGCATCGTCGCGTTCGGACAGCAACTGCAGTGGCGGAATGCCGGGGTCGGTCATGCTGAAGCTGCGCTCCGGCGGCGCCGGACGGGTGAGCCACCAGGTCGTTACCGCCACATTCAACGCCAGCAGGATGAGAAACAGCACGCGACTCAAGGTGCAACTCGGTGTTAGGGCAGCGCATTCTAGCCCGCCTGTACTCCGGTGTTCGTGCAGGTGGACGTACAGGCGTTGAGAACGGCCGCCGCCGTGGACGGCAGTCGGTGCTTGTCGGCAGGCCCGGAAAATGGCCGCGGCCGCTCAGCCCGCCTGATCGACGAGTGGCTGCGGCCGAATCAGTGGGTCGAGCGCAGGCTGCTTGCGCGTGCCAACTCCGCATAGCGCGCCAGCCCATCGAGAACCAGCCCGTGGTGGACCTGACAGGGGGGGCTGAGCATGTCAGCCAGCCGATCGGCGTCACCGCCGCAGATCAGAATGGGCCACGCCGGGTGACTCGCACGTATGCGCTCGATCGCACCCAGCACCGCGTGGTCGATGCCCAGACCAATGGCCGCGGCGGTGTGGTCGGCCACCGTCCCAGGGGCTGCAGCGGCCGTCTTCGCCACTTGACTGTGCGGTCCCAGACGATCGGTACCGCCGGCCAGCGCGGCCGCCATCAGGCGCAGGCCGGGCAGAATGCAGCCGCCCAGATGCTGGCCATCGTCCCGCAGCAGATCGACGGTCAGTGCGGTACCGGCATCGACGACAACGCAGTTCTGACCTGGCCAGCGTCGGTGGGCGCCGAGCAGGGCGAGAAAGCGGTCCACGCCCAATTGGGACGGATCACTATAGCCGCTGGTCAGGCCATCCAGCGCAGCCAGCGAGCGAGCGCAGTGGGCAGCGATACCGCGCTCGACAAAGCCTCGCATGAGCGCCTGGGCCGGCGCCGCGACGACGCTGGAGATCCAGGCTTCGGTGGGCGGGGTCGACAGGGATTGCAGCAAACCATCCAGGTCCAGGCCGTCCGGCCCCGTAGACATCTGTGCACCGCTCGCGGGCGATCCGATGTCCGCTTCCAGCCGCCATTTCAGCCGCGAATTGCCGATATCCAGCAGCAGGCTGCTACTCATTGATCGATCCACACGCGGGTCACCTCACCGCTGCTCAAGCGCTTCAGGCCATCGCCGCATTGCAGCAGGAGACGGCCCTGCTCGTCGATGGAAGCAGCGCGACCCAGATACTCGTTGTGGCCATCATCAATGCGCAGACGGTGACCGCGGAGCAGATCGCGGGACCGCCACGCCGTCAGTCGCGAAGCGCCCTGACCGGCTTCGAGCAGGTCGACCTGCTGCAGCAGGCCCTCTGTCAGATCACGCAGCAGGCCGGTGCGATCGGGCAGGGCATGGTTGCCAAGCTGTTCCCGGAGATCGGTTGCCGGCCGGTCCAGCGCGCCACGATGCGTCGCGGGCAGCCACCAGTTCAGACCCACGCCAATGGCCAGCCTGGCGGGGCGGCTGGCCAGGTCGGCTTCGACCAGGACACCGGCGATTTTGGCACCGTTGACCAGCACATCGTTGGGCCACTTGAGTCCGCTGTCGACACCGTGGCGGCCCAGCAACTCGGCGATGACCAGTCCACTGAGCAAAGGCAACAGACTGAGCTCGTCCACTCGCTGCAGGGAGACCAGCAGACTCAGGTACAGATTGCCCGTCGGTGCCGACTGCCAGCTTCGACCCAGCCGCCCCCGGCCACCTCGTTGGCTTTCGCTGATCACCAGGCGGGGCCAGGGCTTGGGCTGACGCCGCCAGTCGGCCTGCGTGGAGCGACAGGACCAGCGCAGATCCACCTTCAGTCGCTGCTGAAAGTGCTGTTGCAGCGCCATGCCGTCGATCAAGGGTGGGCAATGCCACGGTCCGCCCGAGGGCAGACCCAGTCGATGATTCTGCAACCGGGCCCGGCGAATATCGCCTCTGCGCCAGCCGGCAGGCAGTTCGTCCTCGGCGAGCAAAGCTTGCTGCCGCCACTGTCGAGCCAGCGCGTCACGCGAACGTGGGGGCAGGTACTGACCGGCCGGGTCCGCTTCCAGGGCAGGCACCATCAGGGAGGCGTCGACCGTTTCGGTCCCGGCAACAATCGAACGCGGCTAAAGCAGTACTCGGTGCCGGTCCAGACACGCTGCAGGTTGCCGCGATGCATGTAGAGCAGCAATGCCGCGGCCGCGATACACAGCAGCAGCGGTGCGCCACTGCCGCCGGACAGTGCCACCCACAGCGGCAAGGCCATGCCGGCGCAAACGGTGGCCAGGCCGACATAGCCGGTAAGAAACAGCATGCCCAGCCAAACCAGCAGACTGACGCCGGCGGCCGCCGGCAGCAGGAAGATCAGGCCGCCGAACAGCGTGCCGGCGCCCTTGCCACCGCGAAAGCCGAACCAGACCGGAAAGCAATGTCCGACCGCTGCGGCCAGCACGCAGGCGATCGCCACGGTCAGGGCGTCCGCCGCAAGGCCCATGCGCGCGCCCAGCCATGGCAGCAGCAGCGCAGCCATGGTGCCCTTGCCGAAATCGATCAATGCCGTGGCCAGGGCAAAGCGCCAGCCTCGAGTGCGCAGCGCATTGGTGGCACCGGCATTGCCGCTGCCCTGCGCGCGAATATCCACACCCTGCAACCGGCCCACGATCAGGCTGCCGGAAAGACTGCCGATCAGATAAGCCAGCAGCAACAGCCCCGCCAGCAGCGGATTCATGCCGGTGGCCGCCAGGCCTGCAGACCGACCACGATGCTGCCAGGGCCGGCGTGAGCACCCAGCGCAGGGCCACATTCAACAATCCAGGCGCCGCTCAAGCCAGGGATCTCGCCACGCAGGGCGGCCAGTGCCTGACGGGCCTCTGCTTCGGCATCGCAATGGGCCACGATGGCGCGAACGTGGTCGGTGCCGCGCCAGGCATGGGCGATGCGGCGCACGAAGCGTCCGGCGGCCTGCTCGCGGGTACCCAGATGCAGCCCGCGCGGACGGATCCGGCCTTTGCTGTTCTCCACCCGCAGGTATCCGCCGATCCAGCGCCCTACCGGTGCCAGCCAGGCCGGAATGCGACCGCCGCGGGCGCCATAGCGCAAGTCGGCCAGCAGCCCATAGGTTCGCGTGCGCGGCAGCATCGCCTGCGTGGCCTCGATCACCTGGGACGGTTGCAGCCCCTGTTGTGCCGCCTCGGCTGCGTACAAGGCAAGCAAGGCCTGCCCAGACGAGACATTGAGACTGTCCAGTACCTGGATTCGGTCGCCAAAGCGCGCGGCGGCGTGACAGGCCGCCTGCCAGGTCCCGGAAACCTGGCTCGACAGACCGATACAGAGCACCGCTTCGTGGTGATCGCAAAGCAGTTCGAACTGGCGACGGAAATCGATGGCTGGGGGCTGGGAGGTCTTGGCAATCTCGCCGGCCCGCATGCGCGCATAGAGTTCGCTTGGCGAGAGCGTGATCTTGTCCAGATAGTCCGCCTCTCCGAAAACGACGCGAACCGGCACCACCTGTATGCCGAGTCTTTGCCGCTCCTCTTCGGGCAGATCGGCCGCCGAATCGGTGACGATCGCAATGCGACTCAGGCGTTGGCGGGCGCGTTGCTGCGCCTGCATGTCGTCGGCCTTGCGCTGGCTGACCAGGCCAAAGCTGGACAATCGATCGAACAGCAGGCCGGGTTGATCCAAATGGGCGTGCAGCCGCAGTTTGGCCCCACCGCCAACAACGACCAGGGAATCCATCGGCAACTCGGCCAGAGCCTGGCGGACCTTGCCGGCGTCCAACTGTTCGCCTTCCAGCAAGCATTCGGTGCAATAGCGATAGGCGCTGTCGGCATGGCTTTCCGACAGTGGCACGAAGGCCTGGGCGTCGGAGTCCTCACTGTGGCTGGCCAACGCCTCACGGCCGCGCCGCACATAGTCGAGTATGCCTTCGACGAAGGAGACGAAGCCCTGCGCACCGGCATCGACGACGCCGGCGCGGCGGAGCACTGCCAGTCGATTGGGCGTATCGGCGAGCGAACGACGGGCCTGCTGCAGAGCCTGATCGAGGGACTCCACCCAATGTCGGCCACTGCGTTCGGCCTGCTGCTGCAGGGCCGTTGCGAAATCGGCGATGACACTGATCACCGTGCCTTCGCGCGGCTCGGCAATGGCCGCGCGCGCGGTGGCGGCAGCATGCGCGACGGCCTGGCCCAACTGTTCCACCGACAAGCGTGCGCGTTGGCGTGTGGCTTCGGCCAGACCAAACAGGAACTGCGCCAGAATGGCACCAGAGTTGCCGCGCGCGCCATCCAGCGTCGCCTGCGCAGCCGCGGCCAACACCTCGCTGCTGTTGCCGCTGCGCAGTCGCTCCAATTCCTGAGCGAGCGCCTCCATGGTGAAGGCCAGGTTGGTACCGGTGTCACCATCCGGGACCGGGAAGACGTTGATGCGATTGAGGTGCTCTCGAGTCTGTTGCACCGCTCGCGCGCCGGCCAGCAGCGCCCGTCGCAGGCCATGCCCTCCGATTCCTCGCGACAATCCGGCAGGACTGCCCACAGACCGCTGCCAGTCGGCCGCCTCGGAACTGACCACCATCCCGCACTCCCCCACATCACACTGACAATCCGTGCGGCATCATCCGCCGGTCATCAAGACGACGCAGTGTACCCAAGGCTCAAGGCCGAGCATTGCTGTGCTGCAGCAATCGTCCCTGACACTGGCGGAACTGACCGCTTGTACGCTGAGCTGTCCGCGTGTCCGCTGGCGGACAGTGGTGTCGGACCGACTGCGTTATGAAAATCAATGCGTTAGGATTTTTCTTGGGTGGCATGCAAGTTGCTTGGTTATGTCAGGCGAACGCGGGTGGGATGGGCAGATGAACAGGATCAAGCACAGATTGGCAGCGGCGTTGCTGGGGATGTACGGGGTGATGGCGCTGGGCGCCGTAAGCACCGAAGTCCTGCGTGCAGCTGAGTGCTCCGGATTGCTCGGTCATAGCGGTGAAGGCGCGATCCAGGCCGCCAGCGGAGAGGGCGGCGGTGATTCCTGGCAGGCCTTTCTGCCGGGTATGCTCAAATAAGCGACTGATCAGCTCCGCGAAGGGGCCGGATCACGAATTTCGCCGAACAATTTCCGCAGCAAGGTCAGGACCTCGGGACAATCCCGGTCCAGCCAATCCGGTCGCAAGCAGTAATGCTCGACCATGACCGCAAAGAACTCTTCCGGTGCCTCGGCGGCGTAGGGATCGATCGCCGGCTCACCCCCTGTCTCCAGCGTTTGCTTCAGGCGGTCGAAGGCCGCCTGAAAGTCCTGACTCCATTGCGCGCCAGACAGACCGTCAGTCAGTGGTGGTCGACCATCGATGGCGCCGGATCTGGCATCGAACTGGTGGGCAATCTCGTGGATGACCACGCAGGTTCCGGCATCAAGATGGGCCAGGTCCAACTGAATGTCCTCCCACGCCAGCACGATCACGCCCTCGGCGGCCTCGCCCGAGAGTGACTCCTCGAACTCGTGGACCACTTCCAGGCCATCGCACAGTGGCTCGGCCAAGTGGCGCTCGGCAGTAAAGGTCATCGGGTACAGCACCACCTCCCGCCATCCTCGCAGTGCTTCCCAGCCCAGATTGAGCATCGGCCAGGCGGCCAGGGTGGCGATGGTGGTGCCGTGTTCGGCGGTGATCTGCAGACCGTCAGCGCCGACGAACTGCTTGTCGCTGAGGAAGCGTCGAGTCAGCAGCTTCCAGCGCTGTTGTGCCGATGGGTCAAGTGACCAGGTTCCGGGAAGGCGATCAGTCAGTTGTGCGTGGACGTCCTCGTCCCAATGCCTCACCGACCGAGCGTCACGCCATCGTGCCCACATGTCAGACGCTCAGCGCGGCTCCGCGCCCATGCCGTTGCGGAACAGCACATCCTCCGGGGCACAGGTGTAAATCATCAGATCGTCGACATACCAGCCTTCTCGGTTGCCCAGTCCGTCACTGGCCAGCCGGAAGGCGAGACGGCCAGTGGACGAGGCCTGCGCGTCCAGCGCAATGATCACTTCGCTGAAGTCACGAATGCCGCACCAGGCCTTCTCGCCAACAGCCGGATTGCCCTCGCTGATGATGCGATCAGGGGCGCCGGTCAAGTAGTCGCTGAAGCCAATATCGATCAGCGTGTGGTTGCCGCCGTCCAGATAGACAGATGCGCCATCCCAGCAACGTTCGTCGTCGCGGGATTCCAGGTCACGCCAATGCCAGAAACGGGCGAAGGCGGGTTCCCCACGGGGCAGTGTCCAGCGCGGTGACAGCAAGCGCTGATCTGCGCGGCCGAAGTTGGTGCCAAGGAAGCTGTGCGATGGACTGTGGGCACGTTGCTCGCTGGGTTGCCAGGTGCTGTTTCCCATCACGCTGTCGCGACTCCAATCGCTGTTGCTGGCGAAGATGGCGTCATTCAGGAGCATGATGGCCCGCTGGCCCGCTGGGCAGGCGCCGGGCGCGGAACCGGTCGTGAACGTGCGAACGTCTGTGGTGGCTCCGCTGCCGCACGCGTTGGTGGCCGTCACGCGCCAATGGAAACTGTGATTCGGCGGCAAATCGTCGGCAAACTGGAACGTGCTCGACTGAGTGATTTCGTCGATCAAGGGGCTGCCGAAACTCGGATCGTCATCGATCTCCAGTCGATAGCTCAGACCGGCACCGTTGCCCTGCCAGCTGAGCTGTGGCCGCAGTGGCACGACCGCGTCGGCGGCTGGCGCGACCAGACCAACGCTGCCGGCCGGCGCGGCCACCAGGCCGAACTGCAGCACGCGTTCCCGGGTTGCACCTGCTGAGGTCAGTTGCAGCGGGATGGAGACAGGCCCCTCGGCGGGACTGCCGCTGGTGTCCAGCGCTATCTCGATGGTCGAAGGCAGCGAGCTGACCAGGGCTGGATTGATGCTGGGCAGCACGCCGCTGGGTGCGGCGCCCAGACTCAGTTCCACGTCCTTCGAGTAGTTTTGAATGGACGCGAGTTCCACCTCGAAAACGGCCTCGTCGGGTGCGCAGACAGCGTCCGGACCACTGATCGAGACGACGTCGAAATCGCTGATCAAGGCGCAATTGGTGCACAACAGCGCATAGTCCTGATCGGTGTCGTCGCCCAGGTCGGGAAGGCCGTCTCCTGGCAGGGCCGCGGCACGCACCCGGACGATGGCGGTGTCGGCCTGCCCGGCAGGGAGCAATACGCGCTCAAGGTTGTGGAGTCGATCGGCGTCGCCGCCAGCCTCGCTACCGCTCTCGCTCAGCACGTTGCCGAGATACTCCTCGCCACCTGCCTCAATCTCCAGGTCCAGATCATTGACCAGGGCCGGGTTCGCGCCGATGGCGCCCGGGGCGTCCGTCCAGGCCAGGGTGATCTGCAGCGGCCGTTTTGGGTCGATGATCTGAATGGCGTAGCGGTGTACCTCGCCGGGCTCATCAAACACCTCGGTCTGGTCCACTGCGGCCCAGCCCACCAGCGGGTCGCGCAGCGGTGCAGGCAGGCCCGACAGGCCCCACCCTCGTGCGTCATTCGGGCGCACATCGGTATCGGGGGTGGGGCGGCTCCCATCGACCAACAGGGCTTTCAGCATGGCGGGACTTGGATCTTGCCCCTCATGCTGCTCGCGCCACCATTGAGTGAGCAGAACCGCGAGGCCCGACACGTGCGGCGCGGCCATGCTGGTGCCCAGGCAGTAGGCATAGAGTCCGTCAGTGTCCGGAATCGGCATGTTGCAGTAGATGCCGCCGGCACGCCGTCGCATTGACGCGATGGATGTGCCCGGGGCGATCAATGTCGGCAGGGTGCGGCCGTCAACGGCGGGTCCGCGGCTGGAGTAGTCCGCCACCTGGTTGAGCGGGCCGGCACGGAGATTCAGCGAGGCGCCGACCGAAATGACATTCTTGGCCTCCTTCGGGCTGGTCAGCGTCGCCAGATTGGGGCCGCTGTTGCCGGACGAGAAAATGAAGGTGAATGGTTCGCTGGTCGGCGTGTCCAGATTGCCGTCGCGGACCAGCTGATCGAACAGTCTTTCGCTGGCCTGATAGCCATGCCGGGCGCCTTCGGAGGTCGTCCAGCTGGCGTTAGTTCCGCTTGCGCCGCCTTCCAGGGCCTTGGCGCTCAGTACTGGCCAGCCGCCCAGTGGCGGCCAGCTGGCCGCAGGCCCGCAGAGCGGGTTTTGCACGAACAGCTCACTGCCGGGCGCAACCCCCTGACCATAGCTGAACCCTGAGGGATCGACGAAGCCGCCAGCGCCGGAGCCGGCCAGAATGCCGGCCACGTGGCTGCCGTGGCCACCCGAAGGGCCGTCGCTGCCGGGCGGCCCATTGCTGCTGCAGCCGGCATAGTCGAAGCCGCCGACAATCTGATTGACGATGTCCGGATGGCTTTGGTCGACGCCGTCATCAGTCACGCTCCAGCGAACGCCGCTACCGTCCAGGCCGATGAGGTTCAGAAAGGCCGGATAGCCCGGCATCGGTGTGCCCTGAATCAGATTGCCCACCGCGATCTGGTCTGACATCTCGTCGTCAAGAATCGGCGACGGACTCTGGTATCCGAACCAGAGCACCTGCGGTAGCGCAGCCACGCTGGCCAGGCGTGTGGCGGGCAGACGCAACAGGGCTTCTCGAAATCGCCCGTCGCGCTGTGCGCGGTAGTCCTGCACCAACTGTCCACCCAGCGTCGCCAAGGCGGCGAGCACGTCGCTGCGACGACCATCGTCCACATAGTGCACCAGCAACAGGTCAATGAGGCCCTGGCGGCCCAGCAGGGAGGGGGATTGCTTCCACGCCGGCGAGAAGTCGCCGATCCAGCGGACCTCGGCCCGTTCTGCGGCACGTCCCAGCGCCGCGCGGTCGGCCCAGACCAGAAAGGTATCGTGCGGGTAGTACTGGAGCACTCGCACGCCGTCGGCTGCCAGCTGGTCCAGTTGCGCCTGACGTATGGGGCCATGCAGCTGCAGCAGGCGCAGACCTTGTCCGTTCTGCGTCTCTGGCGCTGGAGCCGTTCGCGCCAGATCATCGCGAATCGGGTCGAAGCTGCGCCCGGCGACGTGAACCTCAACTCGAGCGGCCTCTTGAGCGGGACTGACGGAAGCCAGTACGAGCAGCAGGGACGCAGAGAGCGCCCGTAGCCAGAACCGGCCACTGCGTTTCGCCAAACCGACTTGCGTTTCCCAGTAAAACCGCAATGCCTGCCCCCCGACAGAGTTTCGCCTGGCGTCGAACCTGGATTCGAGCGCTGTTGCGGGCTGGCCCTATGCGCTGCCCGGCCGTCGCACGGTATCCGAATCGCCGCGGCCGCTCCAGTACGTCCGTGCTTGCGGCCCTGAATGTTCACGTGGGACTCTGTTCGGCTGCGCTCTGCTCCCCATTCAAGGTTCACATGGCACCGATTCCCCTGTTGATCGACACCGACCCGGGCGTAGATGACGCCTGGGCCATCTTGATGGCGGGTCGTGCACCGGGTTGGCAGATTCAGGCCTTGACCGTCGTGGGGGGCAACGTCGGCCTTTCCGCGACCTGTCGCAACGCGCGCATCCTGGTCGACTGGCTTGGCCAGGACATCCCAATACACGCCGGTGCGTCAGCGCCCCTGCTGGGTGGCTTCGGCAATGCGGCCCATGTGCATGGGCAGGATGGATTTGGCGACGCTCATTGGCCGGATCCTCAATCGGTCATCTCCGACTTGCCGGCGGCCATGGCCATTGTCGAGCATGCCCGGCTTCATGCAGGGCGCCTGCAGTTGCTGGCGCTGGGGCCGCTGACCAATGTCGCGCTGGCGCTGCGACTAGAGCCGGCGCTGCCACAGCTGATCGACCGCCTGGTGGTGATGGGCGGCGCGCTCGATGGGGTCGGCAACCTGACGGATCGAGCGGAGTTCAACGTGGCCTTTGATCCAGAAGCCGCCGAAATGGTCTTTCGCGACTGGAATCGCCTGGACCTGATGGACTGGTCAAACACCCTTTGCGTTGCACCGCCGATCGACCGCATCGAGGCGCTGTTGTCAGAGTCGACGCCCTGGGCGCAGCGGATGCAGCGCTGCACCCGAGCGGTGCGTACGTTCCTCGACGACATCGGTGCCAACACCTGGGCGTTGGCGGATCCCTTGGCCGCACATGTGCTGCTGGACCATCCGGCGGGCGCCGGCGAGGCCTGCTCCGTCGAGGTGTTGCTCGACCAAGGGCCTCGTCGTGGCGAAACCGTGATGGGTTCCGCCCGGACTGATCGTGCGCAGGTTCATGTGGCCCCCTTGAAGACCGAGGACTGGTGGAACGCGGTGTGTCGAGCCGTGCGCTAGGGCTCCTCTGTACAAGTCGTGTGAGTCGCGTGGTGGCCAGGCCTTGGTCGGAGCCGATCGCCACTTCTCCGTGGTCCGGCTTTGCACGCTCGGGCGTGATCGTGTTAGATTTGCCGGCTCTCACTTTAGGCGACGCCCTGATGAAGGCCGACATCCATCCCGACTACCGCGAAGTCGTTTTCCAGGACGTGACCTGCGACTTCAGCTTCCTGACCCGTTCCACCAAGGGCAGCAAGGAAACCATCACCTGGACCGATGGCAAGGATTACCCGCTGATCAAGATCGAGGTGTCGAGCAAGTCGCACCCGTTCTACACCGGTCAGCACAAGGTGTCCGACACCGGTGGTCGCATCGACAAGTTCCGGCGGCGTTTCGGCGCCAAGTAAGTCGAGCTGCCAAGTCTCCGATCGATGCCCGGCCCAGCGCCGGGCATCGTCGTTCTGGCGCCTGCGAACGTCGCCAGAAGCGTCGGTACGGCCTCGCCCCTGTGCCATAATCCGGGCCTTGCCCGGCGCTCATTTCGGCTCGCTGTCCCAGGCGCAGCCGGCACTGCCGCCGGTCCTTGAGCCATGGAGCAGGAGAGCATCATGTCGAGCACCTTGACCTTGAACGACCCGAGCAATGGACGCGGGGTCGAACTACCGATCGTACGGGGCACTTTGGGCGACCCCGCACTCGACATCGGCAAGCTGAATCGCGATCTGGGCTATTTCACCTACGATCCCGGCTTCGTCTCGACCTGCTCGACGCAGAGCGCAATCACCTACATCGATGGCGACAAGGGCGTGCTGCTCTACCGCGGCTATCCGATCGAGCAGTTGGCCGAGCAGTCCAGCTTCCTCGAGGTGGCCTATCTGCTGATCAACGGTGAACTGCCGAATGCCCAGGAATTCTCCGAATTCCAGCATCACGTCACCAATCACACGATGATCCACGAGTCCTTGAAGACGTTCATGAACGGCTTCCACTACAACGCCCATCCGATGGCGATGCTGTGCGGCATGGTGGGCTCGCTGGCGGCCTTCTATCACGACTCGCTCGACCCGGATAACCCGCAGCACCGGCTGGTCACGGCCATTCGGCTGATTGCCAAGATGCCGACGATTGCAGCGGCCTGCTACAAGCATATGGTCGGCCAACCGGCGGTCTATCCGAAGAACCGGCTGGACTACTGCTCGCGCTTCCTCGACATGATGTTCTCGGTGCCCGCCGAGGATTACGAGGTTGATCCGGTGGCAGCGAAGGCGCTGGACCTGTTGTTCATCCTGCACGCCGATCACGAGCAGAACGCGTCGACCTCCACGGTTCGACTGGTCGGTTCCACCGGCGCCAACCCGATCGCCTGCATCGCGGCCGGTGTGGCGGCACTGTGGGGGCCGGCACATGGTGGTGCCAACGAAGCCGTGCTGGAGATGCTGGAGGAGATCGGCACCAAGGATCAGGTGGCCAAGGCCGTCATTCGGGCCAAGGACAAGAACGACAGTTTCCGCCTGATGGGCTTCGGTCACCGCGTCTACAAGAATTTCGATCCGCGCGCCCGCATCATCCGCAAGATGACGCACGAGGTGCTGGAGAAGTTGGGTATCCAGGATCCGCTGCTGGAAGTGGCGATGGCGCTGGAAGAAGTGGCGCTCAAGGACGACTACTTCGTCGAGCGCAAGCTGTATCCGAACGTCGACTTCTACTCCGGCATCATCTACAAGGCGCTGAACATTCCGGTCGAGATGTTTACCGTGATGTTCGCGCTGGGTCGGACGGCCGGCTGGATTGCCCACTGGCTGGAACAGAACGCCGAAGGCAGCGTCAAGATCGGTCGTCCGCGGCAGATTTACACTGGCGCTACCGAGCGCCTGTACGTGCCGATGGCCTCGCGCTAAGGAACCGCCGAGTTCAAGGCCGTCAATGGGCGGCCGGGTTCACGGGCGCGGCCAGGGAGCGGCCTCAGGGGCCGCCTTGGTCAGCGGCAGACCATCGACGAACAGGGGTCTGCCGCGCCAGCTCAGCGGCAACAGCACCAATTCAACGTCAGATGTGCGTTCCGCATAGGTGATCGTGGTGCAGCGCCGTTCCGGACTGCCGGCCCGCTGTGATAGCAATCTCTCGCTGACTCGGGTGCGGATCTGCTGCTCGAACAGCAGGCGCAGCAATTCCTCATCTTCATCCAGGTGCAGCGCCAGCTCCACGCAATCGTCGTCAGCGGGCAGGCCAACTGCAGCAGCTCCCAGCAACAGCGGTTGCCATGGCTGGAACCGTTGTGCGGCGGCTGCCGCCGCAAGTGCAGACTGCTGTTGGCGTTGCGCAAAACCCGCGTTGGCAAAAAGGGACTGATGGTCCAGTACGGTGGCGGGAAGCGCCTGCCACAAGGTCAATCGATCCTGGTGGCGACGGGCCCGAGATTGCGCCTGCGCCAGCAGCAGGGCCCCACGCAGATCCAGTGCATCCTCAACCACTTCGCGCGCCGCCAGACGCAGCGCTGCCTGGAAGGCGTCGGGCAGGGTAGTCGTCCTCAAAAGATCTCGTAGGTCGAGCTGGCGTTCTGGCGGGCTTCGGAACCGAGCCGATCCAGATCCTCAACGCGGAAATACTCCAGCATGGCCACCGGGTCGCCGGGCCAGGTCAACTGGCCAGTCTCCTTGCTGACGCGTGCGGTCGTAATCCCCGGCGGCTGCACCAGTCGCTGCTCGGGAACGCCGTCCAGCGCCTTGCCCATGTAAGCCATCCAGATTGGCAGCGCGGCCTTGGCGCCAAACTCGCCGTTGCCCAGTGAGGTGAAGCCATCAAAACCCACCCAGGCGGTCGTCACCAGATGCTCGTTGAAGCCGGAGAACCAGGCGTCACGATACTCATTGGTGGTGCCGGTCTTGCCGGCCAGATCGTTGCGTCCCAGTGCCATGGCGGCCCGTCCGGTTCCGCGCTTAACTACATCACGCATCATCGAGGTGATCAGGAAGGCGTTGCGCTCGTCGATCGCTCGCGGCGCCAGGTTCGGGCCTGTGGGGTCTTCGATGACGTCAGTCTCGGTCGCGGTCTCGGCGCCCGCCAGTGGGGCAGTTTGCGCGCCGGAACCAGAGATGGCGGCTGGGTCGTCGCTCGACGGCGCGGCCAGATCCAGCGCCAGGCGTTCCGGGCAGAGCCGACAAGCCCTCGCCGCGCGCGCCTGAAAGACGACCTGACTGTCGGCGTCCTCGATTCGTTCGATCAAGTAAGGGTCAACCAGAAACCCACCATTGGCGAAGACCGCGTATCCCCGCGCCATCGCCACGGGTGCCGCTGAAGCCGTGCCCAGTGCCATCGACAGATTCGGCGGGACGGCATCGGGCGTGAAGCCGAATCGCAGGACGTAGCGGCGAGCGAGGTCTACACCGATCGCTTCGAGCACACGGATTGACACCAGGTTGCGCGACAGCACCATCGCTTCGCGCAGGCGCATCGGTCCGTAAAACTTGGAATTGTCGTTCTGCGGCTTCCAGACCTTGTCCAGCCACGGATCGACATAGACCAGCGGCGCGTCATTGACGATGGAGGCGGGGGTGAAGCCCTGATCCAGCGCAGCGGAGTACACGAAGGGCTTGAAGCTGGAACCGGGTTGTCGGGCACTCTGCACCGCACGGTTGAACTTGCTCCGGCCATAGCTGTAGCCACCGACGAGCGCCCTGACTGCCCCGTCCTCCGGGTCGATCGATACCAGCGCCGCCTGCGCCGCCGGAAACTGGGTCAGCGCGAATCCGCCATCGTCGATGCGACGAATCCGCACGACGTCGCCAGGCTTGAGCACCGCATCGACGCGCTTGGGCGTCGGGCCGCGCTGATTCTCGCTGATGTAAGGTCGCGCCCAGCGCACGGCTTCCAGATCCAGTTCTGCCAGTTGGCCGTCGCCCAGCTGCAATTCGGCTCGTTCGCCATCGCTGCTCACCACCACCGCAGGCAGCAGTCCGGCCACGCTCCAGAAACCGTTGAGCAACTCACCGACCGCCTTGGGGTCCTGATCGGCCGGCAGCTCAAAGTGTGCCTCCGGTCCGCGGTAACCATGGCGCAGGTCATACTCGTCGAGACCCAGGCGGACGGCGTCATTGGCTGCTTCCTGCAGGCCCGCCGTCACCGTGGTGTAAACGCGATAGCCTGCGGTGGTGGCCTCCTGGCCGAGGATGCTCTCGGCCTCCTGGCGCACCATCTCCGCCACATAGTCGGCTTCCAGTTCGACAGGAGGATCGTGCACGAAAGCGAAATCAGGCGCCGTGGACGCTTCCTCGAAGGCGACCTGGTCGATGAAGCCGACTTCGAGCATCCGCGCCAGCACGTAGTTGCGCCGCTCGATCGCTCGGGTCGGGTTCTGCACCGGATTGAGATCTGAGGGCGCCTTGGGCAAACCAGCAATCAGTGCCGCTTCGGCAAGGGTCAGCTCATCCAGGGTCTTGCCGTAGTACACCTGAGCCGCGGCCGCCACACCATAGGCGCGGTGCCCGAGGAAGATCTTGTTGACGTAGAGCTCAAGGATCTGTTCCTTCGACAGGGCTTCCTCGATGCGCATCGCCAGCATGATCTCCTTGATCTTGCGTTCGATGCGGCGCTCCGGCGACAGAAAGAAGTTGCGCGCGACCTGCATGGTGATCGTGCTGCCACCTGAGCCGTACTCGCCACCGGACCGCAGAACCTGCCATCCGGCGCGAAGGATGCCTTGGTAGTCCACGCCTGGGTGCTCGAAGAAGCGAGCGTCTTCGACCGCAATGAAGGCATTCAGAACCTGCTCGGGAATGTCCTCAAAGCGCACCGGCGACCGGCGGGCCTCACCGATCGAAGCGATCAACTTGCTGTCGGCAGAGTAGATGCGCAGGGGCTGCTGCAGCTGGGTTTCGCGCAACACCGCCACATCGGGCAGCTCGGGGCCATAGGTGCGCTGGACCCACCACAGCGCGCCGCCTGCAGCGATGACGCCGAGCAGTCCCAGGACCAGTGCAATGCGTAGCAGTTTCTTGATCAGGCGCACGTTGAGGGGTGGTGTACGGCGAAGCCTCGAAGTATAGGCGGATCACTCCTGAACGGGCCGGGAAGGCCCCGATTGCCCGCCGGCGGCCCGAAATGTGCGTACGGGCACAAGCCCGGCGTTGATCAAGGCTTAAGAATCGTATTTAATGTAGCGGGGCATGTTTCGCTCGTAAGGTACCGTCGGAAGGGGAAAAACACCGTGGGCCTGTTTACTCGCAAGTCTTCGCCCCTGGTCGGCGTAGACATCAGCTCGACCGCCGTGAAGCTGCTGCAGCTGTCGCAAACGGGGGGGCGCTTCCGTGTGGAGCACTACGCCGTCGAGGCACTGCCGCCGAATGCGGTGGTCGAAAAGAACATCGTCGAAGTCGAAGCGGTTGGCGAGGCCATTCGCCGAGCCGTGCAGAGGTCGGGCGTCAAGACCAAGTTCGCGGCGGCCGCCGTCGCGGGCTCGGCCGTGATCACCAAGGTGATCCCGATGCCGGCAGACCTCAGCGACGACGACATGGAAGATCAGGTCTCTGTTGAGGCCGCTCAGTACATTCCCTACCCACTTGAAGAAGTCAGTCTGGACTTCGAAGTGTTGGGGCCGGTGAAAGACAATCCGGACATGGTGAATGTGCTGCTGGCGGCGTCTCGGACAGAGAACGTCGACGTTCGACAGGCGGCGCTCAACCTCGGCGGGCTTTCCGCCAAGGTGGTCGATGTCGAAGCCTTCGCCGTGGAGAACGCGTTCAGGTTGCTGGTCGACCAGATTCCATCCGGGCGCGACGGCCTGGTGGCGATCATCGACATCGGCGCCACAATGACCTCGCTGAACGTGCTCCGCAACCAGCGCAGCATCTACACCCGCGAACAGGTGTTTGGTGGCAAGCAACTGACCGACGAGGTGATGCGGCGCTACGGTCTGTCGTACGAGGAAGCGGGACTGGCGAAGCGTCAAGGTGGCCTGCCCGAGAGCTACGAGATCGAGGTCCTTGAGCCTTTCAAGGAAGCCATGGCACAGCAAGTGAGTCGGTTGCTGCAGTTCTTTTTTGCCGGTAGCGAATTCAACCGGGTCGACCAGATCATTCTGGCCGGCGGTTGCGCCTCGATTGCCGGAATCCAGGAACTGGTCGAGGAACAGATGGGTGTCCCGACCATGATCGCCTCGCCCGTGGCCAACATGTCGCTCTCGCCCAAGGTGCAGGCGCAGGCGCTGGCAGCAGATGCGCCGGCGCTGATGATCGCCTGTGGCCTCGCCATGAGGAGTTTCGACTAATGGCCACCATCAATCTTTTGCCGTGGCGCGAGGAGCGCCGCAAGCAGCGGCAGCAGGAGTTCTACGCGATCCTCGGCGTCGTGGCCCTGGTGGCGGCGGGCGTCGTCGTCGTGGTGACGATGTTCCTGGGCAGTCAGATCGATCTGCAGAACGAGCGGAACACGCGCTTGCAGCAGGAAATCGCGACGCTAGACCAACGAATCAAGAAGATCGAGGAGTTGGACAAGACGCGCAGTCGTTTGCTCCAGCGCAAGGCCATCATCGAAGAGCTGCAGGCCAGTCGTTCGCAGATGGTTCACTTGTTCGACGAACTGGTCCGTACCATCCCGGACGGTGTGCGGCTCGATTCCATCAAGCAGTCCGGCAGCGTTCTGACGCTCGAGGGCGCGGCACAGTCGAATGCGCGCGTGTCCGCCTATATGCGGTCCCTGGACGCATCGCCCTGGCTCAAGAACCCGGACCTGCAGATCGTCAAGGCTGACGAGAAGAACCCGGACGCCAGATACGACTTCATTCTGCGAATCACGCTGCAGAACCCCAATGAAGCGACTGAAGGCACCGCGGACGCTGAGGCAATCGCGACCACAGGGGGTGCGAAATGAGCGTCCTGGACGAACTGCGAAGAGTTGACTTCAACAACCTGGGTGCCCTCTCCGGAGGTGCCCGAACCGTGTTCTGCACCGTCGTTGTCATCGTGATTCTCGCCGCCGGCTATTACTTCAAGACGCGAGTCCAACGTGAGGACTTTGCCAAGCTTGAGGCAAGAGAGGTCCAGCTGCGAGGCGAGTTCGAAACCAAGCAGAAAAAGGCGGCAAACCTCGAAGCCAATATCGAACAGCTCGAGCAGATGAAACTGATCCTGCAACAGATGCTTCGAAAGCTGCCAAGCAAGACCGAGATGCCGGACCTCCTGGTCGACATATCCCAAACGGCCTTGTCCGCAGGAATCCAGAACGAGCTGTTTGAGCCGCAAGCTGAAATCGTCAAGGACTTCTACGCCGAAAAGCCGATCACATTGAAGATGGTGGGTAGCTACCATCAGTTTGGTGATTTCGTAAGCGGCGTCGCCTCGTTGCCTCGCGTCGTCATCCTGACCATGCACGATATCGCCTTGAAGCCGACCGATGCGTCCGGCGGCGTGACCGGTCGTGGCGCCAGAGCGAATCGGGGAATACGTCCCGGCGGTACCTTGAGTCTGGAGGGTACGGTGAAGACGTACCGATACCTGGATGACTCGGAAAGCGTTGATGGTGTCGCCGTGGCACCGGCGACTGCGGCTGGGGGGCGCTGAAGCGATGAAAATCCAATTCGACACGCGCTGGCTCATTTGCGGATCGGTCGTCGTGGCAGCGGCCCTGACGGGGTGTGCGAAAAGCAAGTCAGAGCTCGACATCTACATTACTGAAGTCAAGAATCGTCCGGCAGGGCCGGTCGATCCGCTGCCGGTGATGAAAACCTTCGAGACTTTCATCTACGCAGCACATGAATTCCGTGACCCCTTTTCACCCATCGACTCGTCCGATGATCGTGAATCGGCAGGGCAAAGCGTTGTCGTCAGCGGACCAAAGCCAAACGTGGACCGCCGCAAGGAAGATCTCGAGCGATTCCCATTGGATACGCTCGACATGGTTGGGACCCTAGGCGCCAGCGAGGGAGGGTTGTTTGGCCTGATCAAGGACCCGGAAGGCGTCGTTCATCGGGTTTTGCCCAACAATTACCTGGGTTTGAATGACGGTCGAATCCTGGGTATCTACGAAGACCGCATAGAACTGGTCGAGCTCATTCCCGACGGTAATGGTGGTTGGGAAGAGCAAGAGACCGCGATCGCCCTGGAAGACAATTAGGCAGGTTGGGGGTATGGCAATGACTACGGCAAAGCACGTGCCGATCAAAACAACGGCAAAGCGCGACAACAGGCTCCGCCAGCTGGCGGGTCTCGGTGTCATTTTCGCCGCCATCCTGGCGACCACAGGCGCTAACGCCGCCAGTCGCATTGAAGCGGTTTCATTCGACAGCCTTCCTGGTGGCGAAGTGAGCGTGCGGATCGAGGTCAGTGGCGATCCAAGCGAACCGCAGATCTTCACGACCGAAGAGCCGCCTCGCATCGCGATCGACTTTCCCGATACGACCAGTGCGAGTGATCGCAGCATCACTGTCAACAGCGGCTCGACCAAGGCGATTACCGCGGTTGAGGCCGGAGGCAGGACTCGCGTAGTGGTCGATTTGTATCGACCGTCAAGCTACGTCACGGAAGTTGACGACGGTGGATTGACCCTGCGTGTGGCAAACGGCTTGCTGGCGCGCAGTAGCTCGACTGCCAAACAGGACCCGCTGAAGACCGCCGCAGTGGCACCGCAGCGCTCACTGGAAAAGGTTGATTTCCGTCGCGGACCTGCAGGTGAAGGTCGCATCATGCTCCAGTTCACCGAAGCGGGTGCCAGTGCCGACCTGCGCCGGGAAGGTGATGATCTCATCATCGACATTCCCGATGCGTCCGCAGGTCCGGATATCCGTCAGCGACTGGATGTCATTGACTTCGCCACGCCGGTTCAGGAGATCCAGGTTCGAAATCGAGGCGCAGGTACCACCCTCCGCGTCAAGGTGGTCGGCGACTACGAACAGCTCGCCTACCAAGCTGGTGCCGAGTACGTTCTCGAAATCTCTCCAAAGCGGGAGAAGCCGGAAGAGAAGCGCCGAGCCACGGATCCACCGGTTTACGTGGGTAACCGAGTCACCTTCAACTTCCAGGACATTCCCGTACGGTCAGTCTTGCAGCTCATTGCTGATGTGTCCGAATTGAACATCGTCGTCGCCGACAGCGTTCAGGGCAACGTTACGTTGCGGCTGGTGAATGTTCCCTGGGATCAAGCCCTGGACATCATTCTGCAGGCCAAGGGGCTGGACAAACGACGCAATGGCACGGTGATCTGGGTTGCCCCAACCGCCGAAATTGCAGAACGGGAACAGGCGCTGGAAGACGCTCGAATCGCCCTCGAAGATCGGGCAGAGCTCATCAGCGATTTCATTCCGATCAACTACGGCAAGGCCAAGGACATCGCTGAGCTGCTGACAACAGACAGTCTCTCCGGCCAAAGCTCGGGGTCAGGACAGCAAACTGGCGGCAGCTCAGGATCTGCGTCGCGCAAGGGCTTCTTGTCCCCTCGGGGCAGTGTGACCTTCGACGAACGCACCAACACGTTGCTCGTCAGCGATGTGCCGAAGGTGGTTGACGAAATTCGGGCGCTGGTGGCACTGCTTGACCAACCCGTTCGGCAGGTGTTGATCGAGTCGCGAATTGTGGTCGCCAACGACGATTTCTCCCGTGAGATCGGCGCCCGCTTTGGCGTCACCGGCGCTCGCGAGAACAAGGCGGGTGATCTGTTTACCGTCGGAGGCTCATTGCCAGCCACCGATCGCATGGCCAATCTGGGCCTGATCAATCGGAGTACCTTTGGTGCGCCGACGCTACCTGTGGGTGGCGCGGGCATCCCGCCCGATGGCATCGCGGTTCCGCCGCTGCTGGAACGCCTTGCGGTCAATCTGCCCGTGCTTGATCCGGCGGGTTCCATTGGCTTCACCGTGCTGGCGGCCGATACGCTGCTCGACCTCGAACTGTCGGCTCTGGAAAGTGAGGGACGTGGTGAAGTGATCTCGAGCCCTCGGGTAATCACCGCGAGTCAGCAGGAAGCGATCATTCGCCAGGGTAATGAAATTCCCTACACCGCCTCGCAGGTCGACCAGACCACGGGTGCGATCACCCAGACCGTCCAGTTCAAGCTGGTGGTTCTGGAACTGCGTGTGACACCGACCATTTCCCCAGACGATCGGGTTTTCATGAATCTTGAGGTCAAACAGGATTCGGTCTCCGACTTCGCGGTCGACGGTCAACCGGCGATCAACACGCGCAACATTCAAACATCAGTATTGGTGGACAGCGGCCAGACCGTCGTGCTCGGTGGCATTCTTGAAAGGGAACGCCGAGACGACATCCGCAAGGTCCCCGTACTGGGTGATATCCCGGCGCTGGGAACCTTGTTCCGCAACAAGCGCCGGTCAGACCAGAAGGCAGAGTTGCTGATCTTCGTGACTCCGAAACTTCTGGCGGAGAGCCTCCGGTGAGCGGAGTAGCTGTCGTCACCGAGTTGAACAGGGAATTCTTCGGAGAGAAAAAATGAAAGCGCTCAGGCTCATGATGTCCGTACTCGCTGCGGGCGCCCTGATGGTCGGTTGTGGCGGCGGTGGTAGCGGTGAAGACGCCTTTCGACCCACCGAACCTCGTCAAAGTACGTTGACGATAACCCCGGTCAACGGCACGCTGCCTTCCAATCGCAGCGGCTTCGGACCGGAGGCCAACTCACCATTCACGACCCAGTTAAATGTCCGCTTCACTCGCGCAGATGGATCCGCTGTACCCGATGGAACTACGGTGCAACTGCGTATCGACAACGTAGCCATCGGCGCTCTGTCGATCCTGGATGATCCGGAAACCACCGACATCAACGAGTTCACGACGCTGTTCGGTGTGATTTTTACGGAAACTTCCGGTGGACAGGCCACATTCTTCTTCCATTCAGGCCCTGTACCCGGCGCCGCGGTCTTGACGGCGTCGGGCGTTGATCCCGCAACCGGCACGACCATCACGTCGAACTTCACGCTGACTGTGACGGTCGGTCCTGAACCTTTCCAGCGCTTGCTCGTCGAGCCCGTTCGCACGGTGCTGCCCCCCAATCTGTTCGGCGTTCGCCCGTTCCTTGGATCGCCGTTTATCAGCGAAGTCGTCGTTACGCTGAGGCGTTTGGACGGCACGCTGGTGGGGTCGAGCAACGTAGAAGACGGCGGTGGCATCGGCGTCTCGATCAATCCGGTCACCAGCGGCGCGTTCTCTACGTTGGATGATCCCGAAACAGAAGACGATCAGGATCCGGATTCCGCCAATGAGTTTCTGATTCTGCTGGGCGCCGGTGGCGTCGACGTGGTGGCGGGCAAATCAACGCTCTTCTTCCACAGCTTCTCGCCTGGTCAGTCCACCATGACCGTGACGGCGATCGATCCGGACACGGGGGCCAATCTCAGTCAGCAGGTCGTGTTCACGATTACCGATACGGCGCCGGGCTTGCCTTCGCAACTGGCCTACGTGACCGACGCTCCACCGCTGTACGTGCCGGAATCGGGCGGGAACTCCAACTATCCCTTCCAGGTGTTTGTCGACACGGGCAATGGTCAAGGTGTCCCCGATCCAGTGGCGGCAGGCTCTGCAGTTAACAACGTTCAGTTCGAGATCCTCGAGGACGGTGCGGCCGGTGGCGAGACACTGACTTCGGTCGACGCCAACGGTACCAACGTTGAGGGCCGGACCATCCGGACGCGCACCTTCGCGGGCATCGCGAGCGGTGTGTTCCGAGCCGGGACCCGCCAAGGCACGATCGCCGTTCGGGCCACTGCCGATCGACGGGACAACAATGTCGACAATGGCATTCAGGATCCGGTGATCACGCAGCAGTCCCTCACGGTGTCCGACGGCAAGCTGTTCTCCCTGCAGATCACTGTCCCGGATACCAATGCACTGAGGATCAACCGCGTCGATCCCAATGTGGAATTGCAGGGCACGGCGATCGTTCCGCCAGACCCGGATGGCACCTACAGCCTGACGGTGTCGGCGATCGGGCTCGATCGCCAGGGCAACCCGATCCTAGCCGGTACGCCAATTACCTTCGGGTTGGTGGATAGTCCAATTAGCGGATTCCCGAATACGGGTTCTGGAAACTTCGTGATCTCGGGTGGTGACGGCAATCCGCAGGAAGCGGGCACCGGCTTCACGGCGCCTGGTGGTCAGTTCCAGACGGCGGGTGGCGGTGCAGGACCTGGAGATACCATCCTCGTCTTCGGCGAAGAAAGTGCCGGCAATCGGGATCTTGAAAGTGCTCGCACCGTCGAGACTGTGAGCAGTCAGACCAGCTTGTCGGTCACGACGCGCTTCAACCGCAATGACGACACCGGGCAAATTGTCGACAACGGCCCAGTGCTGCCTTATCTGGTTGGGCGGGCGACCATCGGCAACATCAGTTCCAGCGCAGCAACCGACGAGTTGGGCGTTGCGACGACGACACTGAACTACCCGACCAACGCCATTGGTCACGTGGTTGCGATCTGGGCGCGTGGCATCGGTGACAGCGTCGGTGGCGTTGCCGAGCAGGTGTCGGATGCGGAACTGATCGTCTATCCGGGTGTTGCTCCAGCCACCATTGTGGTGTCGCCATCCAGCATCCCGGCGAACAGCACGCAACAGGTGACGATCTGCGTGTTTGACGCTGCCAGCGCGCCGGTGCAGGGCATCCCGGTCGGATTCCAGTTCAGCAATCCGCCATCGGTCGCAACAGTGGATGGTGTTTCGCTCAACGGTGTCGTGGCAACGCCTACAGGCACCAATGGCTGCACGGTTGCGGAAGTTACGACGGCAGGCATCGCCAATGGCGGCTCGACGCGCTCGGTGGTGTTCAGCGCCGGTGGCGACAGCGAAGCGGTTGCAATCGTCGGTCCTGAGATCAGCATCCTGCAGGCGTTCCCGTCGAGCTTCATCGGGACCGGCGGCCGTGTGAATCTGCGTCTACTGGACGGCAATGGCAATCCGATTTCCGGTGTGTTCATCACCGCCGAATGTCAGGGAACCGATGGTGCGGCCTTCTTCATCACCGAGCCGCCTGGCACTACCGATGCGGATGGTCGGACGACGTCACTGATTACGACGTCGGGATTGGTTGGTGCCAACGACGTCGGCAGCGGCCAGTGCACCTTCCGAGCCGCAGGTGGTACGCCCTCGGTGGTTGTTGACTTTATCGGTGTGGACATCTGTCGCTTCGGCTTCTCGCCAAGCTGCTGATCACACCCCAAGGCGACAACAGCAGGCCCGGAGCGATCCGGGCCTGCTGCATTTCGGGCCTCGCATCCGATCAAAGCGCGTGTATGCAAGGGGCGGTGATAGAGTGCCGTTGGATCGGGGGCAGGTCTGCTCAATGGCGGGTTCAAAGCACCAATACGCAGCAGGCACGCATATCTTCCGGGAGGGGGATGAGCCCGACGCCGCCTATGTCATCGACGCTGGGCGCGTCGAGGTCTACACGGTGCACGGCGGCCAGAAACTCGTACTGAACTACCTGGGACCCGGCGATCTGCTCGGAGAGATGGCGGTCATTGATCGCGAGCCCAGATCCGCGAGCGCCTGCGCCGTGTCAGATTGCACGATGACGGAGATCCGCGAAGACCAGATTCAGGAACGATTGCAGCAGGCCGATTCCGTGGTAAGGCTGCTTTTGCAAGCCTTGCTGAGGCGTTATCGGACAGGGTTGAAGGCGGTCAGAGACAGGGGTATTCCATTACCCGAGCCGGCTTCGGACGAGGGCGATCACGGACACGTGATTGACAAGTTTCGATTGGAAGCCGAGCTGATGGACGCCATCGAGAACGCCCAGTTGACGATGGTTTTTCAACCCATCTACGACCTGCAGCAATCCCGCATCAGCGGTTTCGAGGCATTGACCCGCTGGAACCATCCTCAGCGTGGCTACATCTCGCCTGCAGAGTTCATCGCACTGGCCGAAGAAACCAGTCTGATTCTGCCCGTTGGCCAGTACGCATTGACACGCACCTGCCAGACCCTTGCCGCACTCATTGCCGAGTCACCGCAGGGCGAAGAGGACGCGATGTGGGCGTCGGTCAACGTTTCAGCGCGCCAGTCGGCGATTCCCGATTTTGCCGATCTGGTCAAACAGGAGATGGACCGTGCGGGTCTACAGCCGGGGCGATTCAAGCTGGAGATCACCGAGAGCCTGACCCTCGACTTCGATCGCGTCAGCAGCCTGATGGCACGCTGTCGAGAGCTGGGCATCGGCGTGGCGCTCGATGACTTTGGTACCGGTCACTCCAATCTCAGTCGACTGCACACATTGCAGTTTGACACCGTCAAGCTGGACCAGTCCTTCGTCCGACAGATGCTCAGTGACCCGCGTTGCGCCGAACTGGTCAAAGCCATTGTCCAGATGGTGACCGCGCTGGGTGCGGAAGTGGTTGCAGAAGGTGTCGAGACGCCGGAGCAGGCGGCCTTCCTCGCGTCGATTGGCTGCCGCTACCTGCAGGGCTATTTGATTGGCAAGCCGGCTGCCCCTGATGAACTCCCCGCATTGTTGCGCGCACCCGGACTGAGGTTCTGATGCATTCCATGGATACCGGGCCTGCCCAAGCTCCTTCCCCCAAGCGACACGCCGTGATCTTGCTCAGCGGCGGCATGGATTCCGCCCTGACGCTCGCCGAGGCCAGGGCGCAGGGTTTCGAATGCCATGCCTTGAGCGTGGATTACGGTCAGCGCCACCGGGTGGAATTGAAAGCGGCCGCGGAACTGGCGACCTTGCTGGGGGCCGCTTCTCACAAGGTCGTGCAGATGGATCTGCGTGCACTGGGTGGGTCCGCGCTTACTGCCGACATTGATGTTCCCACCCGCAGCAGCGAAGGCATACCAGTGACCTATGTTCCAGCCCGGAACTCGGTCTTGCTTGCGTTGGCCATGGGGTGGGCGGAAGTCGTGGGCGCCACCGATCTGTTCGCTGGTGTGAATGCGGTTGACTACTCGGGCTATCCCGATTGTCGTCCAGCATTCGTGGCAGCATTCCAGGCCCTGGCCCACGTTGCGACGCGTTCGGGGGTGGAGGGGCGACCCTGGCGAGTGCACGCGCCACTGCTCAACATGAGCAAGGCCATGATTGTGAAGCGTGGCATTGAACTTGGGGTGGACTTTGGCCGCACCATTTCCTGCTATCAAGCCAACGCAGAGGGTCAGGCGTGCGGGGCATGTGATGCCTGTCGTCTGCGTGCGAAGGGTTTTGCCGACGCGGGAATGGCGGATCCGACCCGCTACGTCAGTTGAATGATCCTGGGCCTTGCTCACACGTCACTCCGACCCCATGCTGTGCCTGCAGGCGCCGTGAAGCGCACCGAGCCAGGAGGGCACGATGAGCGAGGAACAGAAGCTGCTGCGCATGGACTCTCCGTGGACGTGGCTGGCCGCTGCGCCAGATGAGTCCATCCCGCTGGACCAGGCCGCCCTGCTGATCGCCCGGGACGAATACCCACAACTGGACGTCGCCGACTACCTGCGGCGATTGCGCCTGCTGGAAGCGGATCTGCATGAGCGCGTCCACGCCCAATCCCTCCCCGACGAGCCTCTCACCCGGATTGTCGCGCTGAACAACTACCTGTTTGACGATCAGGGTTTTGTCGGCGAGTCGCACGACTACTACGACCCTCGAAACAGCTATCTGTCGGACGTGCTGGATCGTCGCCGAGGCATTCCCATCAGCTTGTCGGTGCTGTACGTGTTGCTGGCTCGCAGCCTGGGCCTGGCTGCCGAAGGCGTCTCGTTCCCCGGCCACTTCCTGGTGCGCTTGCCGGTCGAGGATGGTGTGCTGGTGCTGGACCCGTACCACCGAGGCCGCTCTCTGGGGACGGAGGAACTGCGTCAACGGGCCTGGAGTGTGCAATCCGGCGAGCGACCAGATGACGAGGCCTTGATCGATCTGCTGGAGCCCTCCGACAACCGCGCCATCCTGGCGCGCATGTTGCGCAATCTCAAATCAATCTACGTGGATCAGCAGGACTGGGACCGCGCCCTGCGCGTGGCCGATCGGCTCGTCACCCTGGTAGGCAGCGCAGAAGACTGGCGGGACCGTGGCCTGCTGTATCGGGCCATTGGCGCAGATGCCGCTGCCTTGCATGACTTTCAGCGCTACATCGAGCTCAGCCCGGGGGCCGCCGAAGATGAGGGGACGCGCGAACTGATTGCTGAGCTGGCCCGACAGCCTGAACGATTGCACTGAACCTCGGCGGCAACTCAGCCGCCGGTCATCACACTGTGGAACGAGGGACCCTCGCGACCAACCGGCCCTACCTCGCAGCCGCCACACACCCCCATCTGGCTGCGGTCATGCTCCATACCCTCGATGAAACGGGACCGAGCCTGGCCGGCCAGAATCTCGCTGTACCGATGAGTACGCAGACTGCCGAAGACGCCTGCCCTGGGGTGCATGCAACAGGGCACCACCGTGCCGTCATGATCGACATAAAGCAGACGGACCTCACCATTCCACGCATGTCCGGTAAAGGCTTCCGGTGGCGCCGTGAAGAAACAGGCGCCGCTAGGAATCTCGGGCTTGCGCCGGGTCATGTTTTGCACTGACTCGGGTAACAGCATCCAACCGCGGAACTCGGGGGTCCAACCGCGCGGCTCGAGGATGCGCCTCCAGACGGCCATGTCTTCCTTGTTCTCGACCACTGTTCGCGTGATCAGCTGCAGCGATGGCGAGTGGCGGTCTCGCAAAGCCCGAGCTCGCTCCAGGAACTCGATCAGCTTGTCCCACTTCGAGGGCGGCCGCAGCCGCTCATAGGCTTCCGGGGAACCATCCCCGTCGCAGCTGACGACCAGTCGGGTCAACACTTCCTGCTCGAGCATGCCTTCGAAATCATCCCAGTCCACATGCTGGGCATTGGTCGAGATCTCGACCACTGACGCGCGCCAGCGTTGCCGGGGTATGCAGGCCATGATGCCGGTCAGATTCTTGTGCAGCAGCGGCTCGCCGAAATTGAACAGCCGCAGCGTGTGTACCTTGTCGACATCGATGTTGCCGAGGCAACGATTGAAGTCTTCGACCTCAATGCGCTTGACCTTGGGCAGCAGCGTCGAGTTGGGGCAGCCAACACAGCGCAGCTGGCAACCGTGGACGATGTCGAAATGCAGATTGAAGATGCTCTTGGGGGGCATGCGAACGTTGTAAACCTTGCCTGGGACACCATTCCAGTGTCGGGAGCGCCTGTGGGACCGACGGCGGGCGCAGTCGTTCCCCATGATCGGAACTCGGCTTGATCGCCGGAGTCAGGTAGGATGCGCGGCCTGCCGGGCGGCGCGGCACTATAGCAGAGCCACCCGATGATCCTTCCAACCGGGCCCTCGCACCCGGTCAACCTCGATTGACGAGCACGATGAGCGAATCGCCCGACAAAACCGCGCTGGCATTCACCGGCGAGCGTTTCACGCCCGAGTGTGTCCGTGAGATCTGGTACGAGCATTGGCATCGCTATGCCTTTGCTTCCCGACTGGCGACGGGCAAGCGAGTGCTGGATGCAGCCTGTGGCGAAGGTTACGGAAGTGCCATGCTGGCTGGCACGGCGGACAGCGTGCTGGGTGTGGACATTGATCCGGTCGCCATTGAGCACGCCCGCGGCCGCTACGGACAGCAACCCAATCTCAGCTATGTGGCTGCCGACGTCACTGCGCTGGATCTGCCGGCGGCCAGTTTTGATCTCATCGTGTCCTTCGAAACCCTCGAGCACGTGCTGGAGCAGGATCGGATGCTGGCGGGTTTTGCCCGTCTGCTCAGTCCCGCCGGCTTGCTCCTGGTGTCGTCGCCTGACAAGGCCACCTACAGCGATGCGCAAGGCCAGGAGAACCCTTTCCACCTCCGTGAGCTCTACCGGCACGAGTTGGAAGCGCTGCTGGAGCGACACTTTGCCTGCCATCGGCTGATGGGCCAGAAGCTGCTGTTTCAGTCAGTCCTGTGGGACCTCGAACAACCACTGGCCGAAGCGGGTGCGCAGAACATCGATGCCGATGGGCGCCTGCAGCAGGGGGTGGGCTATGCGCCCTTGTACTACCTGGCATTGTGCGCGCAGCAACCAGGCGTGCTCGAGGATATTCGGCCCGGGCTGCACTGCTTTGGAGACCAGGCGGAGTCCGTCTACGCCCACTACAATCAGGAAGTGCGCCGCATCATCGCCGCCGGTGAGCACATCCTTGCCCAGGACGCCGAGATCGCGCGTCTCAGAGCCGAGCTGGCTACCTGCCAGGGTCAATCACGAACGGAATCGCAATCATGAATGGACTCGATCAGCTTTTTGCCGCGCGCCCGTTGCAGGCGCTGTCGATGTCGCCGACAGAAGTGCTGCTGATCGATCTTGCGACCAGCGAACGTCATGTCCTGACACCGGAAGTCGTTGGCGCCTATGCCGCCTGCGACACCTTTGACACATTTGAAGCCCACCGCCACGCGCTCCTGGAGCGGATGCCAGAGCTGCGGGATCGAGCCCAGGCGGTCGTACCGGTGTTGCAGAATCTGGCGACGCGGGGCCTGATGCAAAGTGCCCGGCAACTGCTGGATTCGGCCACGCGCTCTCATGCTCCGCCTGATCTGGCTCCGTTGACCCTGCTGCTGGATCCACGCGATACGCGCTCGCCGACTGCCCTGGCGTTGAGCGCGGCCAAGCGCTTCGCGGGAACCATTGGCCGCGTTCGGTTGATCTGCGAGGCGGCCGATGATGCCTCGACCGCATGGCACAAGGGACTGAGCGATCAGGGATTGCAGGTCGAGATCTGCGATGCCAGTGAGCGTGAAGCGTGGTTGGCGTCCCTGGCCGAAAGTGCCGAAGACCGCGGCTGGCTGCATCTGTTGGCGGGGCCGAGTCTGGGTGCAGACTGGCATGCGCGACAGACCAACTACGGCTTGCTACGTGCGGCCGGCAGACGCGTGGCCCTGCTGGATGTCGATCAGTTGGGCCTGCCGCTGACGACGCCGGGTGCGCTGAATGGGCTCGATCCCAGCGCTGCCGCGGTACGTGAGGCCTGGTTTGATCTGGACCAGACCGGGACGCCTGATGGCGGCGGATGGGACACGGCCTTGTCAGTTTGTGGCATGGGCCTGAGCGATGTGCTTGGGCAAGCGGAATTTGCCTTGACCAGTGACGCCGTCCAGGGACTCTCGCGGACGCGCCTGGCGCAAATGGCTTCGCCAGGACAGATCAAGTCGGTCATCTTCGGCAGCGTCGGTGCGCTGGATGCACCGCACAATCGCTGGCTGTACAGCATCGGCAAGGCTTCCCGAGAGCGCCTGCTGGCGTCGGACTACAACCGGGCCCGGCGTGGTCAGGGCATCGTGCACGGAATTGCGGCCCCGCGCCTGTTGAATGGATTGAGCTTCGCGCCCAATCTGGTCCTCGTCGACGAATCCTGTGGCTTCGATGGTCCACTGGCGGGCAGCGCCCATCTGTGGCGGGGTGCGATCAGTCAGTTGCTCGATCCGGCCGGTCGCAACCTGCATCTGTCCTGGAATCTTCCGCGCAGCGACGCCAACGGCGTCGATCGCGTCAGCGCCGGTCGAGCGGCATTCCGACCGGACCTGAACCGCCTGCTGGCCGACTGGATCATGGCCGAACTGCCGCGTTGTCAGGCCGAAACGGCCCCCGACCGCGCAGATTGGTGGTCCGCGCAAATGCTGGATCTGAGCCGTGCGCCAGAGTCGTTGCTGCAGGAGCGCTTGTCCGCCTTTGTCAGCCAGTCACAGGCGCAGCTCATCGGTGCGCTGCAATACCACCTGGAAACGGCTGGCCGCGTGTTGACCGAATGGCAGGAAGATGTCGTACGTATCGTGGAGTCGCAGGGACAGGCGCTCCTGGCGACCGGCCTTCCGGCGCTTGAGGGCTATGACGCAGAGCCCGCAGCCCGATTCAGTCGCGATCTGCAGCAGATGGCCGCATTGACGCAAGGCTGGGCGCGCTGGCTGGCCAGCGCGACTGCGCGCAATCAGTAGCGCCGCATCAGCGCTACAAAGCGCACTGGTCCATATCGGCTGCGAGTCCAGGACGCCAAAAGGATGCAGACCAGATCTCCTGTGGTCAGCGTGGTTGTCGTCAGCTATCGCTCGGCGGAAACCCTGCCGGAATGCGTGGGGCGCGCGCTGGCCGCCGAAGTGCCGGTGGAAGTCCTGGTTGTGGACAATGCCCCCGGTGATGGCAGTCTCAGCGCGTTGCGCGAAGCGCTGCCGGCGCTCGAAGGTCGACAATCGGGGACGGCCGGACACTGGCGTGCCATCGAGTGCCCCGGCAACCCCGGTTTTGCGGTGGCCTGCAACCGCGCAGTGGCCGAGGCCGCGGGTGAATGGCTGCTGCTGCTCAACCCGGATTGCTATCTGCCACCTGCAGCACTCGCCGGACTGATCAAGACGGCGACCGACTTGTCGTCACTCGGTTTGCTGGGCGTGTTGCTGGAGAACGCCCACGGTCAATTGGAACCCGCCAGTTTGCGCCGCGATCCGTTGCCCTGGCGTGCGGTCATCGGCGGGCTCGGTGGGCGCCGTTTGGCCAGCGTGCTGGGTGTGGCGCAATGGCAGATTTCCATGACGCCGCCAAGCGTGCCGGGGCTGGTCGAAGTCGATGCGATCTCCGGCGCGCTGATGTTGATCGCGCGTCAGCAGTATCAGGCGCTCGGTGGCCTAGATGAAGGCTATTTCCTGCACTGCGAGGATCTGGATCTATGCCGTCGGGCGAGACTGGCCGGACGTCGCAACTATGTCGATACGCGCTGGCGGGTGCCGCACTGGAAAGGCGTGTCCAGCGCGTCCGCGCCATTGCGGGTGGCCTGGCACAAGCACCGGGGGATGTTGCGCTACTACCGGCGTTTCGACCGAGCACAGACCGGCTGGCCGCTGCACCTGCTGCTATTGACCGGTGCCTGGAGTCGCATCCTGCTGCAGACGCCCTGGCTGGCCCTGAAGCAGTGGCTGGCCCGCCGGGCCAGCCACACGCCCTGAAGCTTCAGGCCAACAATGCCTCTGGCAGATCGATCAGGCTCTGTCCGCCGTTCTGCACGCACAGGCGGTGCTGTTCGGCGCGCGGCAGGATGCGGTCCACATAGAAGCGCAGCAGGGCCGTCTTGGACTCGGCCAGTGCGCTACCGGCGGCTTCCTGGCGAGCCACCTGGGCCGAGCGCAATAGCGCCTCGCCAATCAGCAGATAGCCGGCCAGGAACAGATAATCCACCGCCGCCGCACCCACTTCGTCGGCGTTGGCCTGGGCACGTCCGGCGATGGCCTGGGTCAGGCCGGCCAGATCACGAATGGCGCCACCCAGCTTTTCGGCATCGCCACGCAGTGCGTCGTCCTTGGCCGCCAGCGCGCAGCGATCAAGCAGGTCCTGCATCATTCCGGCCAGGCCCTGGCCACGGCCACCGAGGATCTTGCGACCCAGCAGGTCCAGCGCCTGGATCTGCGTGGTGCCTTCATAGATCGTCGTGATGCGGGCATCGCGGGCGAACTGCTCCAGGCCCCACTCGGCAATATAGCCGTGTCCACCCAGCACCTGCACACCGTGATTGCAGCTCTCCACGGCCAGTTCGGTCAGCATGGCCTTGACGATCGGCGTCAGGATGCCCAGCCGCGCTTCGGCATCGGCACGCGCCGCCGAGTCCGGGTGGCGCTCGCTGATGTCGACCAGCAGTGCGCCTTCGAAGGCCAGGACACGACCGGCCTCGGCGAAGGCCTTCTGGGTCAGCAGCATGCGCCGCACATCCGGGTGCACGATGATCGGGTCGGCCGGTTTGTCCGGTCGCTTGGGTCCGGACAGGGCACGCATCTGCAACCGGTCCTTGGCATAGGCCAGCGCATTCTGGTGGCTGATTTCGATCAGCCCCAGGCCCTGGATGCCCACGGCCAGGCGCGCCGTGTTCATCATGGTGAACATGCAGTTCAAACCTTTGTTCACCGGCCCGATCAGCCAGCCCTGGGCGCCATCGAAGTTCATCACGCAGGTCGCCGAGGCCTTGATGCCCATCTTGTGCTCGATCGAACCACAGGCCAGCGCATTGCGCTCGCCCATCTGGCCGGACTGGTCAACGCGGAACTTGGGGACGACGAACATGCTGATGCCCTTGGTGCCGCTGGGCGCATCGGGCAGACGGGCCAGGACCAGGTGAACGATGTTCTCGGACAGATCCTGTTCGCCACCGGTGATGAAGATCTTGGTGCCGCTGATGGCGTAGCTGCCGTCGGCTTGCGGTTCGGCCTTGGTGCGCAACAGGCCCAGATCGGAGCCGCAATGCGGTTCGGTCAGGCACATCGTGCCGGTCCAGCGGCCGGAGACGATGGGCTTCAGGAAGGCCTCGCGCTGCCAGGGCTCGCCATGGTGCTTCAGTGCCTCGACCGCGCCGTGCGACAGCAGCGGGTAACAACCCCAGGAGAGATTGCAGGAATCGATCATCTCCTTGACGGCCACGCCGACCGATTCAGGCAGGCCCTGGCCGCCAAACTCCGGTGCAGCGGTCAGTCCGCTCCAGCCGTTCTCGACGAACTGGTCATAGGCGGCCTTGAATCCGTTCGGGGTGCGAACCACGCCGTCGGCGTAATGGCAGCCTTCGGCATCGCCAGGGCCGTTCAGAGGCAACAGCACCTGCTCGCAGAACTTGGCACCTTCCTCGATCACCGCATCGATCAGGTCCTCGGACGGTGGATCCTCGCCAAACTGGGCGTAGACCTCACCGACCTTGAGGACCCGATGCAGAACGAAACGCATGTCGTCACGGGGAGCGCTGTAATGCATGACCGTACCTGCGGCAGCTCAGAGAGACGCCTAGCTTGCCACGATACGCGGGAGTATGGTCAGCGCGACTCGATCAGGTGCCGGGTCAATGGCAGCGATCAGCGGTAGGCGTCGTTCCGGCCCGGCACAGGCGACAGGAACCCCTCGTACTCGGTCTTGAAGCGACGTTCGGGTTCACTGCTGTCGATCTCACCCAGCAGCGTGTAGGCGGCGCCACCGGCACGACGCGCGGCCGCAGCCAACTCGGCGATGAACCCCGCCGGCATCGCGGTGGGCACCGTTAGCACTTCGCTGGACAGCGAGGGGATGCGGATGGACAGCTGGCTCATCCGCAATGGGACACTGGATTGCTTGAGCTTCAACTGCAGATCCAAACCGCTGAGTACCAGATCCCGGTCAATGACGTTCTGCACGCGGACCCGCACATGCCAGCCGCTGGCGTCCTGCTCGATACCGGCCAGCGTGACACGCGGTCCGCGGATGCCCATCCGCCGCTTGGGGCCACAGGCCGTCAAGGGCAAGGCGATCAATGCCAGCAACCAGCGGCGACGAGCGGGGTCCGGACGGCGGCCATTCTCGGTGGCGCGGTCATCGCAATCGGTCATACGAGCAAACTCCGGTAAAGCAGCAGCGCAATGAGCCACAGATAGCACAGGACGGTCACGGCTGTGCCCCAGAAACGCCCGACACTGTAGCCGCCATGTCGGCCCAGGCCGATCGCGTGCAGCACGCGACCCAACAGCAGGCTCAGTCCAGCGACATGCAGCAGCCAGGGTGCGGCGCCCTGCCACTCGGCCGCCAGCAGCATCAGCAGCGCCATGGGCAGCGTTTCCACGGCATTGGCATGGACCCTGATGGCCCGCTGCAATTGGCCATGGCCGCCGTCACCCATGCCCACCCGCAGGCGATGGCGCAGTTGCGCGACCCGCAGCAGCAGTGCCACCACCAGCAAGGCGGCAGCCGCCAGATAGAGACTGCTGATCATGTTCTTGATCTCCCCAATCGCGGGACTCTGGTCACGAACCGTTGCGCCGGATTGGGCGGCAAGCCGCAGGAAGCGTCAAGTCCTCTCGCCGACTGGGGCGTCACCGGCCTCGATCACCGCACCGCCCAGACAGCGCTCACCGTCGTAGAGCACCACCGACTGGCCCGGTGTAACCGCACGCTGGGGTTGTGCAAATCGAAGCTGCCAGCGCCCATCGCCGTCAATGGAAACGCTGCAGGCTTGATCGGGCTGACGATAGCGGGTCTTGGCCACGCAGACGAAGCGTGAGGCGGGTGGCTCAGCGGCAATGAAGTGACCCGTCTCAGTCCACAACTGGCGGCTATAGAGCCAGGGATGGTCCACACCCTGGCCGACGATCAGGGCATTGTCCTCGCTGCGCTTGGCCAGCACATACCAGGGGGCCGCTGCAGCGCCGTCGACACCGCCGATGCCCAGGCCGCCGCGCTGCCCGAGCGTGTAGAAGGCCAGCCCCTCGTGTTCGCCCAGTCGCTGTCCCCGATCACTGATGATCGGACCGGGCTGGCGCGCCAGGAAACGTTGCAGGAAGGGGCGATGGCGTCGCTCGCCGATGAAGCAGATGCCGGTGCTGTCGCGTTTGCTGGCGACCGGCAGTCGGGCTTCCTGTGCCAGTTGCCGGACCCTGGGCTTGTGCAGGGCGCCAAGTGGAAAGCAGGCTCGCGACAACTGTTGCTGATCGAGCAGATGCAGGAAATAGCTCTGGTCCTTGTTGGCGTCCAGACCCTTGAGCAGACGCCACTGGGTGCCGTGCCGCTCGATCCGGGCGTAATGGCCGGTGGCAATTCGTTCCGCGCCCAGTGCATCGGCGGCATCGACCAGCGCACTGAACTTCACTTCGCGATTGCACAGCACATCGGGGTTGGGCGTGCGCCCGCGCCGGTGCTCGGCCAGGAACTGCTCGAACACCCGTTCCCAGTAGACCGCTGCCAGATTGCGGACATGAAAGGGCAAGCCGAGCTGTGCGGCGACGGCAGCAGCGTCGCGGGCGTCGATCTCGCCCGGGCAGCTGCCGTCGTCGTCCATCTCCCAGTTGTTCATGTAGATGGCTGGCAGGCCCGGCTGCTCGCGGCTGAGCAGCCAGGCCGTGACGGCGGAATCGACGCCACCGGACAATGCCACGGCGAGTGATCCGGTAGCACTCATGGCAGATGCGTGAGCAGATTCAGCGGTGCCCGCTGGCCGCTGAGATAGTCGTCGATGGAACGCAGCACCGTGACCGAACGCAGATTGGTCTGCGCGGCGATCTCGTCGCGATCGAGCCACAGTGCGCGCACGATGCCGTCGTCCAGTTGGCGCTCCGGTTCATGGCTCAGCAACCTGGCGGCGAAACTGAAGCGAACGAAGTGCCGCTGTCGTTGGTCCAGCTGATAGACGCCCACCAGCGACCAGGGCTCGACGTGGTAGGCGGTTTCCTCGAGCGTCTCGCGGCGCGCCGCTTCGATCAGACTCTCACCCGGATCCAGATGCCCGGCCGGCTGGTTGAGCACCAGCCGGCCACCGACCTGTTCTTCGACCAGCAGGAAGCGGCCGTCTTGTTCGACGATTGTCGCGACCGTGACACGGGGTGCGAATCGACGGGGGCTGGGTTCGGTCATCGGCAGTGCAGGGGGCGGAATCGACCGACAAGGATAGCGGCCTGGCGCGATCGTCGCTGAACGCCGAGGGCCGGTTTGACGCTTTGGCGGATCGATGACATTCGCAACAGGTTCGCTTGGCTATACTGGTTGTCGATTTGGCCAGGATCACGACAAGCCGCGCCCCATGAGTCAGAAGGATCAGCCCGAACAGCCCGATCGCGATCTGGGCGTTGCCGTTGAGGCGGCGCGACCGGAAGTCGAGGAGCCCAAGCTCTACAAGGTCGTGCTGCTCAACGACGATTACACGCCGATGGAGTTCGTCGTGGTGGTGCTGGAGACCTTCTTCGGCATGAACCGGGAGACGGCCACGCGGATCATGTTGCACGTGCATACTCGCGGCAAGGGCATCTGCGGCGTGTTCACGCGCGACATCGCGGAAACCAAAGTGACCCAGGTCAACGCTTTCTCGCGTGCCCATCAGCATCCTTTGATGTGCGCGATGGAGGAAGCTTGAAATCGCGGTTGAAGACGGCATCTGATTGTTCGCAGACCGTTGCGGTCCTGCGTCCCTGAAGGAGGCTCCACCGTATGTTCAGCAAGGATCTCGAACTCAGCATCAGTCAGTGCCTCAATGAGGCGCGCGCACGTCGGCATGAGTTCACCACGGTCGAGCATCTGCTCAAGGCGCTGCTGGACAACCCTTCGGCGGTGCAGGTGCTCAAGGCTTGCGGTGCCGATGTGGCCAGGCTGGGTCGCGAACTGGCCAAGGTGATCGGTGACACGGTGCCGGTGCTGCCCGAAGGCGACGAGCGAGACACCCAGCCCACACTGGGCTTCCAGCGCGTGCTGCAGCGGGCGCTCTATCACGTGCAGTCGTCAGGCCGGAAAGAGGTCTCCGGCGCCAATGTGCTGGTGGCGATCTTTGCCGAGAAGGATTCGCACGCGGCCTTCCTGCTGCAGCAGAACGGCGTGACGCGTCTGGATGTGGTCAATTTCATCTCTCACGGCATCACCAAGGGCGCCAGCGAATCGGGCCAGGAAGGTGAGCAGAGCGAGGCCGAAGGCGAGCAGGGCGAGCGCAAGAGTGCGCTGGAGAACTATGCCAGCAACCTCAATGAGCTGGCCCGGCAGGGCAAGATCGATCCGCTGATCGGACGCGCCGACGAGATCGAGCGAACGATTCAGATCCTTTGCCGACGGCGCAAGAACAACCCGCTTTACGTTGGCGAGGCCGGCGTGGGCAAGACGGCGCTGGCCGAAGGTCTGGCCAAGCGCATCGTCGAGGGCGACGTGCCCGAGGTGCTGAAGGAGGCAGTGATCTTCGCGCTGGATCTGGGCGCGCTGGTTGCGGGCACCAAGTATCGCGGCGACTTCGAGAAGCGGCTCAAGCAGGTCGTGGCCGAGTTGCGCAAGATTCCCAAGGCCATCCTGTTCATCGACGAGATTCACACGATCATCGGCGCCGGCTCGGCCTCTGGTGGCGTCATGGACGCCTCCAATCTGATCAAGCCGATGCTGGGTTCCGGTGAGCTACGCTGCATCGGCTCGACCACCTTCCAGGAGTTCCGCGGCGTTTTCGAGAAGGACCGCGCGTTGACGCGGCGTTTCCAGAAAATCGATGTGCCAGAGCCCAGCGTCGGCGAGACCATCGACATTCTGCGTGGGCTGAAGAGCCGCTTCGAGGAACACCATGGCGTCGAGTACACGCCGGAGTCTTTGAAGGCCGCGGTGGAACTGAGCGTCAAGCACATCCACGATCGCTTCCTGCCGGACAAGGCCATCGACGTGATCGACGAGGCTGGCGCCCGTCAGCGCTTGTTGTCCGAGAGTGACCGCAAGCAGCAGATCGACGCCGCTGAAGTCGAGTACATCGTGGCCAAGATGGCGCGCATTCCGGCCAAGCAGGTGTCGGTGTCGGACAAGGAAGTGCTGCGCAATCTGGACCGCAACCTGAAGATGGTGGTGTTCGGTCAGGATGCGGCGATCGACTCGCTGGCCGCGGCGATCAAGATGTCGCGCTCCGGTCTGGCCGATCCGAACAAGCCCATCGGCTGTTTCCTGCTCGCCGGTCCGACCGGCGTGGGCAAGACCGAGGTGACGCGCCAGCTGGCCATGACCCTGGGCATCGAGCTGATTCGCTTCGACATGAGCGAGTACATGGAAGCGCACACCGTGTCGCGTCTGGTGGGCGCGCCGCCGGGCTATGTGGGTTTCGATCAGGGCGGTCTGTTGACCGAAGCCGTGACCAAGCATCCGCATGCGGTGCTGTTGCTGGACGAGATCGAGAAGGCGCATCCGGATGTTTTCAACCTGCTGCTGCAGGTGATGGATCGAGGCGTGCTGACCGATACCAACGGTCGTGAGGCCAATTTCCGCAATGTGGCGCTGGTGCTGACCACCAATGCCGGTGCCGCCCAGGCGTCACGCCGCAGCATGGGCTTTGTCGAGCAGGATCACTCCACCGATGCGATGGAAGCGATCCGCCGCCAGTTCAGTCCGGAATTCCGCAACCGCCTCGACGCGATCATTCAGTTCCAGCCGCTGGACAACGCCACGGTTCTGCGCGTCGTGGACAAGTTCCTGATCGAACTGGAGACACAGCTGGCCGACAAGCAGGTGACGCTGGTCGTCGACGACGCGGCGCGCGCCTGGCTGGGCGAGCGGGGCTTCGACCCGGCCATGGGCGCACGGCCGATGTCGCGCATCATCCAGGAGCACATCAAGCGGCGACTCGCTGACGAGCTGCTGTTCGGTGCGCTGGAGAGTGGCGGCAAGGTGACGGTCACGGTGACCGACGGCGAACTGGTGGTGCAGGCCGAGGCCCAACCGCTGCTGCTGGCGCCAGCCTGACGCAACTGGCGTCCGGCGGCGCGAGCGCGAGGATTACTTGCTGCGGAAAGTGATGCGACCCTTGCTCAGATCGTAGGGGGTGAGTTCCACCTTGACCTTGTCGCCGGTCAGGATGCGGATGTAGTTCTTGCGCATCCGCCCGGAAATGTGGGCGGTGACGATGTGACCGTTTTCGAGTTCGACACGGAACATCGTATTGGGCAGCGTTTCGCTGACCACGCCTTCCATTTCGATGACGTCTTCCTTGGACATGTTTCCCTTAGCAGCGCGAAAAAGACCCCCAATTATGACGCAAAGGCAGCGATCGGGCCAGTGTGAGGCATGTGGGCGGGGCGCCGGTCGGATTTGAGCCATGCCGCTGCATCAGCTGCATCCCGATTATCCCGAGCTCTTTCCTGAGACCCGTCTGGCGCTGCGCGATCCGCCCGGCCTGCTGGCCGTCGGTGGCGATCTGCAGCCACAGCGGTTGCTGGCGGCCTACCGGTGCGGGGTTTTCCCGTGGTTTGGAGAGGACGAACCGGTCCTGTGGTGGAGTCCGCCGGTGCGCTGCGTTCTGCACGCCGAGCGCTTTCACAAGGCGCACCGCTTTGAACGATGGCTGCGAGGCTGTTCGTGGCGGGTCGGGGTGGATGAGGACTTTGCCGGGGTTGTCGCCGGCTGCGCAGCCCCTCGTGCCGATCACGCCGGAACCTGGATTGGTCCACAGATGCGGACGGCCTATCAGGCGCTGTACCGGGCGGGGTTTGCCCACTCCATTGAAGTACGCGACGGCGACGAACTGATCGGCGGCCTGTATGGCGTGAACCTGGGCGGCGTGTTCTACGCCGAATCGATGTACTCGCGCAGACCACAGGCGTCCAAGGTTGCGCTGCTGGCGCTCTGCCGGCAGTGGCAGGACTGGGGAAATCAGCTGATCGATGTGCAGATGGAGACCGCCCATCTGCTCAGTCTGGGTGCTCATTGCCTGACGCGTCGGGCCTTCGAGATCGAGTTGGAGCGGGCCCTGCAGCTAGCGGCTCCGGCACTTCCCTGGGCCTCACACTGGCACCGCAGTGCCGCCGCCGAGTTGCTTCGACCTGACCTTTGAGACTGGCCACGGCCGGGTCCGGACCGGGTATCTTTGCCACTCAGCGCGGATGACCGCGACGCATCTGATGTCATGCCCGGGAGGCAATGTGGCCCTGCCAATGCGATTTCGCGCCGCACAACCGGGCGACCTGTCAGTCGTGCGCGCGCTGGTCGAGTCGGCCTATCGCGGTGAGACCTCGCGCCGCGGCTGGACCACCGAAGCCGACCTGCTGGATGGCCAGCGCATCGATCTGGTCGGACTGCAGTCGCTGCTGGGCCGCCCGCACAGCCGCATCGTGCTGGCCGAAGCCGATGGACGGTTGATTGCCTGCGCTCACATCGAACGCCTTGCCTCCGCTGGGTACTTCGGCATGTTTGCCGTCGATCCGACGCGCCAGGCGGGCGGCATCGGTCGGGCGGTGTTGGCCGAATGTGAGCGACAGCTGTTCGACGAGTTGGACTGCGATCGAATCGAGATGACGGTGCTTTGGCAGCGTCAGGAGCTGATCGACTGGTACAGACGGCGGGGCTACGAGACCACGGGTGAAGAGCGACCCTTTCCAAAACATGACCCACGCTTCGGCCTGCCACGTCGCGACGATCTGTATTTCGTGGTTCTGGCCAAGGTGCGCGCATGAGCTTGCGGCGCAGCTACGGGCCAGACGTCCCGGCGGTGGAACGGCGGGAGCTGTGGGCCTGGGCGCTGTTCGATTTTGCCAACTCCGGCTACACCACCGTGGTGATTACCGCCATCTTCAACGCCTACTTCGTGGGCGTCGTCGCAGCGGGCCACCCGGCCGCCACGTTGTGGTGGACCGCCGCACTGTCGCTGTCCTATCTGGTCGTGATGGCGGTCGGTCCGCAATTGGGCGCACTGGCCGACCGCGATGCCAGCAAGCGAAGAGCCCTGCTCTGGACCAGTCTGATCTGCATCGCTGGCACTGCGGCTTTGGCGGGTGTGGGCAGTGGCCAGATCGCGCTGGCGCTGGGCCTGGTCGTGTTGACCAACATTGCCTTTGGTCTGGGTGAGAACCTGATTGCCGCGTTCCTGCCCGAACTGGCGCGACCGGAGGCTTTCGGGCGACTGTCCGGCTACGGCTGGGGCCTGGGCTATCTGGGCGGCATGTTGGTGCTGGCGTTGTGCTTGTACTGGATCCAGCAGGCGCCACCCGAAGGGACCTCAGCGGCTGTGCGTCAGTGCATGCTGATCACCGCAGTCGCCTTCCTGCTGGCCGCATTGCCGACCTTCCTGTGGCTGCGCGAGCGCGCCGCGCCGGTCGCGAGTGCGGCCGATGAGGGCTTTTGGTCAGGCTGGCGGGCATTGGACGATCTGCGCGATCTACGTCGGTTGCTGTATTGCATCGTGGCCTACCAGGCTGGCGTCGGTACGGTGATCACGGTGGCGGCGATCTACACCCAGGAAGCGCTGGGTTTCACGCCCGCCGACAGCATCAAGCTGATTCTGGTGGTCAATCTCAGCGCAGCTGTGGGCGCCTGGGTGTTCGGTCCCCTGGCCGATCTGCTGGGGCACCGCGCCGCGCTGGGCCTGAGTCTGTGCGGCTGGCTGGCGGCGCTGCTGTTGCTGGGTCTGGACGCAGAGGGGCGCTGGATCTGGTGGGCGGCCAATCTGGCCGGTCTGTGCCTGGGTGCCTCGCAATCGGCCGGTCGAGCGATGGTGGCCTACTTGTGTCCGCCTGAGCGGGAAGGACGTGTCTTCGGCTTCTGGGGCGTGGCGGTCAAGGCCTCGATGGTGGTGGGCCCACTGGCCTACGGCAGTCTGAGCTGGCTCAGTGGAGGCGATCACCGGCTGGCGATGATCTGCACCGGCGTGTTCTTTGTGGCTGGACTGCTGTTGCTGCTGCCGGTCAATGTGGTCAGGGGGCGCACGCAGGCCGCCGGTGGTGCGACATGAAGCGGTGGTGGCATCGGTGCGGTGTGCTGGTCCTGTGTCTGAGTGGGATGGCCGCCCTATTCGCCAGCGATGCGTCTGCCGACGACCTGCAGGTCGCCGCCGCGGCCAGCCTGCAAGGCGTTCTGGACGAGTTGCTGGAGCGCTGGGCCGAACAGTCACCGACACCGGCCATAAGGGTCAGCTATGGCGGCAGCCAGATCCTGGCGCGACAGCTGCACGCCGGCGCACCCTATGCGCTGTATTTGCCGGCGGATCGCCGCTGGCTGCTGCAGGCGCTGGCATGGGCCGGGGCCGAAGCCAACAGCGCGACCGAGCTCGCCTCCAATCGAATCGTCGTGATTGCACCGCGAGGACGCTGCCCGGCGGGAGATCTGCTCGATCCCGCAGTGCTGGAGCGGCAACTGGTGGACAGCCGGCTGGCGATTGGCGAGCCAGGCAGCGTTCCAGCCGGACGCTATGCCGAGGCCGCGCTGCGGCACTTGCGCCTGTGGCCGGTCGTTGAAGCTCACCTGGCTCCGGTCGAGAACGTTCGGCTGGCCTTGCTGCTGGTCGCGCGCGGCGAGGCGCCGCTGGGCATCGTCTACGCCACCGATGCGCATTCCGAACCGCGCGTGCAGCGTTGCCTGACCCTTCCCGCGGACAGTCACCCGCCGATTCGCTATGCCGGCATGGTCAGTCCGTCCGGCGACGTCGAGATGGCTCGGCGACTGCTTGCCTTCCTGGCCGATGCTGCCCAGCGCGAAATCTGGCAACGCCACGGCTTCCTGCCGCCGACGGCAAACTGACCCATGTTCGAAGCGGCGGAACTGGCAGCCCTGGGCCTGAGTTTGCGTGTAGCGCTGGTTGCCAGCCTGGCCGCCTTGCCGCCGGCATTGGCGATTGCGTGGGTGTTGGCGCGCTGTGAGTTCCGCGGAAAGCTCCTGCTGGATGCGTTCGTTCACCTGCCATTGGTGCTGCCACCGGTGGTCACTGGCTACCTGCTGTTGCTGGCCTTCGGCCGTCAGGGCTGGATTGGCAGCTGGCTGGATCAATGCTGCGGCTTGGTCTTCGCCTTTCGCTGGACCGGCGCCGCACTGGCCGCAGCGGTCATGGCCTTTCCGCTGATGGTGCGTTCCATGCGACTGTCGCTGGAGGCCGTCGACCCTCGCCTGGAGCAGGCTGCCGCCAGTCTGGGAGCGCCTGCGGTAGCCGTGTTCTGGCGGGTCACGCTGCCGCTGTGCTGGCCGGGCGTACTGGCTGGTCTGGTGCTGGCCTTCGCCAAGGCGCTGGGAGAGTTTGGCGCCACCATCACCTTCGTGGCGAGCATCCCAGGCCAAACCCAGACGCTGGCCCTGACCATCTACCAACGCATGCAGATCCCCGGCGCTGAAACGCAGCTGTGGCGATTGGCAGCCTTGTCGGTGGTGGTCTCCATGGCCGCCCTGCTGGCGTCGGAGTGGCTGGCCCGTCGGCAGCGGGTTGGGCCATGAACACGATCGAATTCGACGTCGAACTGCAACGTGGGGCTTTCCGACGCCATTGTCGATTCGCCAGCGACGCGCGCGTGCTGGCCATGGTGGGCCCGTCCGGCGCCGGCAAGAGCACGCTGCTTGACGCGATTGCAGGTCTGCTGCAACCACTTCGGGGATGCATCCGCATATTGGGCGACACCGTCTACGACAGCGCGCAGGGTATCGATCAAGTGGCTCATCGGCGCGGCATCGGCTACGTCTTTCAGGACGCTCGGCTCTTCCCCCATTTGTCCGTTGCAGGCAATCTCGACTTCGCCGCCCGCTATGCTGCGGGTCGTCCGATGCGTCTGGTGCGCAGCAAGGTGATCGAATTGCTGGCGCTGGGTGATCTGTTGCCGCGCGATACTCGGCAGCTCTCCGGCGGGGAACGACAGCGCGTTGCGCTTGGCCGGGCATTGCTGACGCAGCCGAAACTGTTGTTGTTGGATGAGCCGATGAGCCACATTGATCAGCCACATCGTGAAAGCCTGCTGCCTTATCTGGTCCATCTGCGCGATCAGCTGAGCTTGCCCATGCTCTATGTCAGTCATCAGCGCGACGAACTCGTGCGGCTGGCCCAGGCCGAGTACGCGTTGCAGACTGAGGCCGCGGGCATGGAGGGCTGATGGCGCTGTCGGCCGACCCCGCGGAACTGCCGGAAGAACCCGTTGACCCTGAACGGGCAGCCGAACTGCGTGCGCTGGCCGAACGCATCGCTCGAGGAGATCGGGTCGCCGAAGAGCGCCTCTTCGCGCAGACCCGGTTTGCGTTGTGGATGATTCTGCGACGTCGGGGCTGTGGTTCCGAAGAGGCCGACGATCTGGTCCAGGAAACCCTGATGGTGGTGCTGCGGCGGTTGCGGGATGGCTCACTGGAGCAACCCGAGCGGCTCGACGGTTTTCTCTATGTGACTGCCCTGAACCTGCGACGATCACAGCAACGCAAGCAGCATCGTCGTCCTGTGCAGGCCTTGGAAGACACGCCTGAAGTGATGATGCAGGCCTCGACTGATCCCTTCAGTCAGCTCGGGGACTTCCAGCGGCGCAGCCTGCTGCGCGACGTGCTTGCCGAATTGCCGCAGGCGCGTGACCGGGAAGTGCTGCAAAGGCACTATCTGGACGAACAGGACAAGGCCAGCACCTGCGCCGAGATGGATCTGCTGCCGGCGCACTATGATCGGGTGCTGCATCGGGCTCGGCAGCGTTTGCGCAAGCTGCTGGACCGCTGGCTGGAGTGAAAATGGGATGGGTCGTCAGTCCCAACGGGCCAGTCGGGCAACGTATCTGTGATCCAGGTCGCGTTTCCTGGATCGGCAGGTGAGAGAAGTTGAGCACGGTGGGCAGTTGTCAGGCATGAACAAGATCACTCGCAATGCAGCTGCAACGGCCCCGGATCCGCGGGTGGAAGCCTATCTGGCCAACCAGCTGGACGAGTCGGCGCTGCGCCGGTTTGAGCTGGAACTGATTGGCAGCACCGAACTTCAGGCTCAGGTCCGCGATGCCTATGTGTTGCAAGAGCTGCTGCGCGATGCCGGACCTGCAGGTCTGTCGGTCGCTGAACCTCGACGCAGCGCTGCGGGCTGGGCGATGGCGCTGGCCGCTGGCCTGGGCGCAGTGGCGGTCGGCCTGCCATCGGCATGGTGGGTGCAGCAAAGCGGCCAGGCGCAGAGCGCACTCGCCGAGCAGCATGCCGACCTGCAACGCCGCTACGATCGCCTCGCCGGCGTGCAGTTGGGCCTGCCCAGCCTGCGCCTGGGCGTGTCCCGCTCGCTGCCGGACGAATCCCTGCCCATCTTGCGGCAGTCGCCCGATCATCTCTGGGTGCGTGTGGTCGTACCGGCCTCGGTCAATGTCGAATCCGAGCTGAAGGTCAGCCTGCTGGATCCAGCAGGTCAACTGCTGTGGCAGGGGGAGGATCGAGGTGAGCGGATTGGCGGCGGCGAGTATGCGTTGCTGCTACCACTCGGTGGGCTGCAGCCCGGACGGCACGAATTGCTGTTCCAGTCCGGCGCCGGAGAATCTACCCGCTACGGCTTCGAGGTGGCTGGAAGCGAGTCGGCGATCGACTGACTCACCCATGGCCGCCGCTGCCGCCGGGCGGTTCGGTCACGGATGGCTCCGCATAGCGTTTCAGATCTTCCAGATAAACCACACCCAACACGCTGATGTGGGTGGCTTGGAGCACGACACGAGGCGCTTTGCCGGCCTCCAGCGCTTCGCGCCAGCGTGCGGCGCACAGGCACCAGCGATCACCCGCACGCAAACCCGGGAATCGAAATTCCGGTCGTGGCGTGCTCAGATCGTTCCCACGTTCGGCAGAGAAGCGCAGGAACTCGTCAGTCATGATCGCGCACACCACGTGCATGCCGCGATCGCTGCCATCGGTGTTGCAACAGCCGTCCCTGAAATAGCCGGTCAGCGGGTCCACGCTGCAGACCGCCAGAGGCCCGCCCAGCACATTGATGCTCATAGCTGCGCAGCGGCAAAGGTGTCGCAGCGATTGGGGTCACCACCTTCGAAGCCGATCCGGAACCAGCGAACTCGCTGGGCCGAACTGCCATGAGTGAAGGAATCCGGGATGACTGTGCCGCGCGCCTGCCGCTGCAGTCGATCGTCGCCGATGGCTGTTGCGGTGTTCAACGCTTCCTCAATGTCGCCGGCCTCCAGCCAGTTGTGACGTCTCTGCGCGGCATTGGCCCACACGCCGGCATAGCAGTCGGCCTGCAGTTCCAGTCGCACCAGCGGGCCGTCCGCGCCTTCGACATTCTGGCCGCGCCGACGGAGGTCGGTGACCTGTTGTGACACGCCCGTCAGCGTCTGGATGTGGTGGCCCACCTCGTGCGCAATGACATAGGCTTCGGCGAAATCACCACCACCGCCCAGGCGCTGCTGCATTTCGTTGAAGAAGACGGTGTCGAGGTAGACCTTCTTGTCGCCCGGGCAATAGAAAGGGCCGCTGGCGGCCGTAGCGCCGCCACAGGCCGACTGTACCGAGCCGCTGAACAACACCAGCGTCGGGGCCGGATAACGGTTGCCGCTCTGCTGGAAGAAGGCCCCCCAGACATCCTCCGTTTCGCCGAGGATGCTGCCGACAAAGGCTGCGCGCGGGTCGTCGGCGGGCGGGGCGCCGGCCGGTGACTGCTGAGCCTGGCCTCCCTGCTGCTGCAGTAGTCCGAGCAGCTCAATCGGGTTCTGACCGGTCAGCCAGCTGATGCCCAGTACGATCAGCACGCCCATGATGCTGAAACCGCCTGCAGCCCGCGCCACCGGCCGCCCCCGACGATCTTCGATGTTGCTGCTGCGCCGCGCCCGCTCCCATTTCATGCCGATCGCGTCCTGTCTGCCGCATTCAAGGGCGGACAGATTACCCCGGATCGATCAGCCAGGATGGGGATGGCGTACGCCGATTCCTCCACGCCGGGTCGGCGCGCGGTTCATAATGCGCCGCTGCATATCAGTGGATGGGTGAACGGTGGCCTCAACGGGTGCTCTGGGCGTGCGCGGACTGGCAGGCGGAACGCTGATGGGACTGGCCAATCTGGTGCCTGGCATCAGCGGTGGCACGATGTTGGTTGCTGCGGGGATCTACCCACGCTTCATCGGGGCCATCGCTGAGCTGACGGGACTGCGCTTCTCACGCGAAGCTCTGGTGTTGTTGTTCAGTGTCGTGGGTGCCGCAGGCATGGCGATCCTGCTGTTTGCGGGGCCGATCAAGACGCTGGTCGTGGACCACCGCTGGGTCATGTACAGCCTGTTCATTGGCCTGACCCTGGGTGGTGTCCCGGCCTTGTGGCGAATGCTGGACCGGCGTTGTACCGACGTGATTGGCTATGTGATCGTTGGTCTGATCGCGATGGCCGTGGTCGCCTTGCTGCAGTCAGATCCCAATGCCGGCAGCCAGCGCGAGGGTTTTGTGTTTCTCCTGCTGGCGGGCATCGCCGGCTCGGCGGCGATGATTCTGCCTGGCATCAGCGGGGGATACCTGTTGATTGTGCTGGGCGTCTATGTGCCCATCCTGGCGGGCATTGCCGATCTGAAGTCCGCGCTTTTGGCCGGCGACATGGCCACCCTTTGGCGAATCGGCATCGCGCTGATCCTGCCTGTTGGCCTCGGTGTCGTCATCGGCATCGTCGGCGTCAGTCACGGATTGCGCTGGCTACTGGCGCGTTTTCAGCGGCAGACCCTGGGCGTGCTGCTGGGCTTGCTGCTCGGCGCGCTGGCCGGTTTGTGGCCTTTCCAGCAACCGGTGACCCCGGCCATCGGAGCGCAGCTGAAGGGGCAAACGGTGGCACCGGGTCCGAACGGAACGCTGCTGCTGCAGCCTGGCGGCCGCGCGCTGGAAGCAAAGGACTACCCGACGCATTGGGAGCTGCCGAGCCTGGCCCAGGGAATGGGTGGTCTGGCGTTGCTGTTGCTCGGTCTTGGATTGACCAGTGCGGTGGACTGGCTGGGTCGGCGTGGTGAAGGGCAGCCCAAATGACGGCGGTGCCGATGGTTGTTCGACAGGGGCAGTAACCGCGCAGGCAGCATCAGGTCAAAGCGCGAAACCTGGCGCCGGGTCATCTGCCAAGAGTCGGGCTGGAGACGTTGCGGGGCAACCTAGAGCACACGGATCTTGTGAACTTGTGTCCCAAGTGCGTGTCTTGCTGCGGCGCTGTGCAGGCTTGCGTATCATTTGAGTGTCCGTCCGAGTTTACGACGCGGGCGTTTGGGGAGCAGCGATGTCGTCGTCAGCGAACGTGGACATCACCAACTTGCTGTCGCGCTGGCGGCAGGGCGAGCCGGGCGTCGAAGATCGATTGGCGGCGCACATCTATCCGGTATTGAAGGAGTTGGCGAGTCGCCAGATCCGCCGCAACGCAGGCTACATCACGGTGCGGCCGACCGCTCTGGTCAGTGATGCTTATGAGCGGATTGCCGAACAGAAATCGGTGGACTGGCAGAACCGCGGGCACTTCTACGCCATTGCGGCGACGGTGTTGCGACGGGTTCTGGTCGACCAGTTGCGCCAGCAGCAATCGCTCAAGCGCGGCGGCGACCTGGCCTTTGTAGAGTTGGAAGCAGCCGAGGCCGAGCCCGGCAGCAACGACGACGCGACGGTCGACTGGCTGGCGCTGGATCAGGCGCTGAACCAGCTTGCTGACGAAGATGCCAGTGCGGCCAGACTGGTCGAACTGCGACTGTTCTCGGGACTGTCGGTGGAGGAGATCGCCGAGGTCCAAGGGCAATCGCTGTCAACGATTGCGCGACAATGGCGATTCGCGCGTGCCTGGTTGTCCAGCCATCTGGGGGATGCCCCACTGCATGGCTGAGTCGGGCGGAGCGAATCGTTTCGCGCGCCTGGAGGCCTTGTTCGACGAGGCGCTGGCGTTGCCCGACAGCGCGCGCGGGAGTTTCCTCGACCGCTTGCGCGTGGAAGATGCCGAACTGGCGGCCGAGCTGTCTCGTTTGATAGAGCAGGAACTGGCGCTGCAATCGTCCGGGACGGACGCTGCCTTCGGCAGCTTTGAGCGTCGCCTGCAGGCGGTTCTGCCCACCGCAGTGCACCCCGGTGCCATGCTCGGGCCCTATCAAGTCATCACCGAACTTGGTGCCGGTGGCATGGGGCGGGTCTACAAGGCCCAGCGCCGGGACGGGGATCTGCTGCAGACCGTCGCCATCAAGCTGCTGCGCCCGGAACTGCTTGACCAGAGCTTGTTGCAACGCTTCTCCAACGAGCGCCGCCTGTTGGCGCAGCTGAGCCACCCTGGCATCTGTCGGTTCATTGACGTCGGCAGTCACGCCGATGGCGCACCGTTTGTGGTGATGGAACTGGTCGAAGGGCAGCCGTTGCTGGCCTGGTGTGACCGTCAGCGACTCGACTTGACCGCTCGCCTGAAGCTGTTTCGGCAAGTGCTGGCTGCAGTCAGTCACGCTCACCAGCATCTGATCATTCATCGCGACCTGAAATCGTCCAACATCCTCGTCGATGCGCAGGGCTATACACGGCTGCTGGACTTCGGCATCGCCAAGACGCTGGCGCCTGACGAAGTGAAGCAGACCGCGACCCAGGACCGCTTTCTCAGTCTGGCCAATGCGGCGCCGGAGCAGTTGCGCGGAGAACGCCTCACGGTGGCCTGTGATATCTACGCCTTGGGTACGATTCTCTACGAACTGCTCTGCGGTGTGCCGCCATTCGACCTGGACGGGCTGAGTGCAGGCGCCATCGAGAATCAGATTCTGACGCCGCCGCCGGCGGCCATGACCCGGCGCATGGATGCCGGTGATGGCACTGAGCTGGCCAGCCGACGTGGCCTGCCATCGCGGCAGGTGCTGGCGCAGCGTCTGCGTGGAGACCTGGAGCGGATCGTGCAGCAGTGTCTGCGCAAGGATCCATCCGAACGCTATGCCAGCGTCGAATTGCTCGATGAGGATATCGAAGCCTGGCTGCAGCAGCGCCCGATCCGCGCGGCGAGGGGACAGCGCTGGTACGTGCTGCGCAAGTTCGTGGCCCGCAATCGGGCAGCCAGCCTGTTGTCCCTGGCTTTGTTCGTCGGCTTGTTGCTGACGGTCGCGATCGTGGTGGCTCAGAATGCGGCGGCCGTGCGCGAACGCGATCGTGCCGAAGAGGCACTGGCCATCCTGCGAGAGGCTTTCCTGTCCGCCGATCCCGCGCGCGTCGGTGGCGAAGAGTTGTCGGTCGGTGAAGTGCTGAGCAGCGCCGAATCGGCCCTGAGCGAGCGTGCGAATGATCAGCCGGCGCTCTATGCGTCGCTGACCGGGACCCTGGCGGAGGTACGACTGCGGCTGGGGCAGAACCGTGTATCGGCCGAGCTCTACGACCGGGCAGTGCAGGCGGCCCAGCGTGCGGGTCTGCCGGCTGAAGAGATTCATGCGCTGCGGTTGCAGCAAGCGCGAGCGTGGTTTGCAGCCGATGATCGCGAACGAGGCGACGCGGTGCTCGTTGTGGCGCGGACGTCACCATTGGCCACCGGGCCGGAGATGGACGTGGTGGAAGGCATCGCGCGGATCGAAGCGCGAGCCTACGCGGAGGGGATTGAGCACTTCCGCGCGGCCATCGAGGGACTCCGCTCGAGGGGGGCGGATGATGACTGGAGCTACACGGCGCGACTGCGCCTGGCGGACGCCCTGGTCAGCAATGGCCAGTTTGCCGATGGGGAAGTGGCCTTGCGCGAGGCCATTGCCTGGCAGCGCGAGAGCCTAGGCGCGGAGCACCCGCGTGTTGCGCTGACCGAATTGCGGTTGGTGGCCATGTTGCAGGGTACCCAACGGGGTGAGGAAGCCATCGACCTCGCCCGGCAGGTGCATGAGCGGATCCTCGACGTGTTTGGTGAGCTCAGTCCAGTGACAGCCAAGGCCGCGCTCGTTCGTGGCAACGGACTGACCTACCAGGGGCGCTATGCGGAGTCGGCCATCCACTATCGTCAGGCTGCGGGCATCCTGAACCGCCATCTCGGCGAAGGACACATCAACAGCCTGTATGCGGGCTACAACCTGGCCGTTGCCTTGTCGCAGGATGCACAAACCCGTCCCGAAGCCATTGAGCAACTGACTCGGACGCTCGCCCTTGCGGAAGTGCAACTGGGCCTGGACAGCAACGCCGTAAGCCTGTTCCGCTCGGCTCTGGGCGAGATGCTGATCGATGCCGCACGGCCTGAAGAGGCCTTGTTGCTGCTGGCGAGCAGCGCCCATCGCAGAGCCCTGGAACGAGACAACAACCCGAATCGGGACTATGGACTGCAGCTCCTGCGCGCACCTACACTCCGCGCGCCTTGCGAGGTCGGCAGGCCGAGCGCCGAGATCAGCACCGCGTGTGCGTCGGCGCAGGCGCTGCTTGGCGATCTTGCCGACGTCGATGACTGATATTGGCGTCGAATTCCGAGTATTGGGTGAAGAAGCCGCGAAATGTCATCGGTTTCGAACCCGTTCAACCAGTTGATGAGGAACTTATGATGAAGACTGTGAGCCGGATGCTCGTACTGGGCACCGCCATGGTGACGGCCCATTCCTTGTGGGCAGCCCCGCCCGTTTGCCCGCCGGTTCTGGACGGTCTCTGTGACAATCCGAACTATCAGTTCTGCCCTATCGTGACTGATGCGGCGACGCAAGGCACGGCCTGTGAGAAAGGTGGTCCGGGCGGCGAATCGGTCGGCGAGTTGAACTTGATGGCCGGCGATCCGATTCCGGCCGGCTATGTGCAGGTGGTCTGTGACTACACGGGGGGCGGCTATCACTGTGAGGCCTGGCCCAAGTCGCCGGCGGCAACCTACGCATGGACGAAGGGCGGCAACGTCCAGTGGGTCAATGCACCCTATCTGGACGACAAGGCCGACGTCACCTGCGGACCCGGCATCAACAACCGGGTCAACATGACGATCACCACGCCATATGGCCTGAGCTTCCTCGATACCATGTACATCTACTGCGGCTACGCAGGCGAGTATTGATCCTTGCGAACACTCCGCCATCGTCGACGATGACGATGGCGGAATCTGCTCGGGTCGCTTGCATTGCACGCCTGACTGATCGGGATCAAATGCAACAGATGCGCTGACCCGTCTGGACGCCGGTGCCAGTGGGCCGCAGGATGCGCGCATGGACCCACAACCGGCTTTGCTTGAGGCGCTGGCGACCCAGTTGCAGCGGATTCGCCAATTGCCTCCCAGTCCCTGGGATCGTCGGCAGGCCGAGGATCTGTGCCTGGATTGCCAGGATCTGGCCGATCAGGCGCTGGAACACGATCACGACGATCTCGGTGAAGCGCTGCTGGCCTACTCGGCCTACCTGAGTTCCTTCGTCGAAGGTCTGATGGTCCCCAACGGCGAGCAATTGGCGCAATTGCGGACGCTGGCCGAGGCACTGAGCGAGGCGGCCGAACGGCTGCAACATCGTGCCGAGGTGGCAGATCTCGTCCCGGAGCCCGCGGTGCTGGCACCGGCTGGTACGGTGATCTGGGCTGTTGGCCTGCCCGGGCCGGTGCTGGATGGCTTGCGGCGGGCCCTGGAGCGCTTGGGACAGCCATTGGGTGTGGTCGAGCAGGCGGGGCAGTTGGCCGCTGCGATTCAGGCGGGCCAGGTGCTTGCGGTATCCGTCCATCGTCCGGCATTGACCGACTGGCAAGCATTGCTGGCGGGCGTCGAACGCAAGTCAACGCCGGCATTGCTGTGTGTGGGCGAGGACAGCCGCATGGCGTACAGGCTGCAGGCCTTGCGAGCGGGTGCCGAGGGCTACTACACCGCGGCCGGTGGCCAACAGGCGCTGGCGCGGCGGATGGTGGATCTGCGCGAGGATCACACACTGCCGTATCAGGTGCTGATCGTCGATGACGATGCCACGATCACGATGTTCTGCGAGACGGTCCTGCGCCACAACGGCATGCAGGCGCGGGTGGTCAATCAGCCGCTGCGGGTGTTCGAGGCGCTGGATGATTTCGAGCCGGACGTCATTCTGGTCGATTTGTACATGCCTGATGTCAACGGCCTGGAACTGCTCGCTCTGTTGCGCTCGGATCCGCGAACCTTGTTCGCACCGGTGATTCTGTTGTCCGGTGACGATGATGTGGAACGCCGCTTCGATGCGCTGCATCTGGGTGGCGACGACTTTCTCACCAAGCCAATCCGCCCCCGCTTCCTCGTTGCCGCCGTGACCAGTCGCGCGCGCAGGGCCCGCTGGATCAAGCGGGAGATGCGGGGCGAAAGCGGCAAGCGCTGAGGTTCGGCGATCGCGCCCAGATCCAGCGAGGCGCAGTTTTCCAGCAACCGAGATGATTCATCCGCAACAGGCTACTGGAAAGCCACTCATCCTCCTGCCACGTATTCCAACGGCGCTCCCGGTCCGAACGGCCAGCCCATCGCCAGCCAGATCGAGAACAGGATTGACCAGGCGATGCCGAAGGCGATCGAGTAGGGCAGCATCACCGAGATGATCGTGCCCATGCCGGCCTTGGGTTCGTAGCGCTGCATGAAGGCAATGATCAGCACGAAGTAGCTCATCATTGGCGAGATGATGTTGGTGACGCTGTCGCCGACGCGATAGGCGGCCTGGGTCACTTCCGGGGAATAGCCCAGCAGCATGAACATCGGCACGAACACCGGCGCCATCAACGCCCATTTCGCCGACGCGCTGCCCATGAACAGATTGACCACCGCCGTCAGCAGAATGAAGCCGAGAAACAGCGGTATCGAGGGCAGCCCCAGATTGCCCAGCGTTTCGGCACCTTCGACGGCCAGGATCAGGCCCAGGTTGGTCCAGTTGAAGAAGGCCACAAACTGAGCGGCAAAGAACACCAGCACGATGTAGCTGCCCAGCGTGGACATCGACTTGCCCATGCCGTCGATGACATCGGCATCGCTCTTGATCGTGCCGGCGCCAATGCCGTAGGCGATGCCCGTGCTGACACCGATGATGAAGATCATCGCGACGACACCTGAGAGAACCGGTGACTTCAAAACGCTGTCGGTGGCGACATCACGCAAGAAGCCGCCGCTGGGTATCAAACCGATGGCGACGATCACCAGGATGATGGCAAACGTCACCAATGCCCAGACCAGCCCCCGTCGCTCAGCTGTCGACAGTGGCTCCACGCCCTGATCGCCACCGCTTGCCGTCGGTGTGTCGTTGAAACGCGGGGCCACGACCTTTTCGGTTACCAGCGTGCCGATCACGGTAATCAGGAAGGTTGAGGTGATCATGAAGTAGTAGTTGGCCAGCACGCCCACTTCATAAGTTGGATTGACGATTTGAGCGCCTTCCTGACTCAAGCCGGCCAGCAAGGGATCGATTGTTCCCGGAAACAGATTGGCGCTGTAGCCGCCTGAAACGCCAGCGAAGGCTGCGGCCATGCCGACGATCGGGTGCCGACCGGCAGCCTGGAACATGATGCCGGCGAGTGGCACGAGCAGCACATAGCCGATCTCGCTGGCGGTATTGGACAAAACGCCTGCGAAGACCACGATGACGGTGAGCAGCTTCTTGGGCGCACCGAGCACCAGTGCTCTCAAGCCAGCCTGGATCATGCCCGAGTGCTCGGCGACTGCGATTCCGATCAGTGACACGAGCACCGTGCCCAGTGGCGCGAAGCCGGCGAAGTTCTTGACCAGCCCGGTCAGGATCCGGTGCAACCCATCGATGGACAGCAAGCTGACCGGTCGGACCACTTCGCCGGTCGCGGGGTGCGTGACCGACAGGTCGAACTGGGCCGCGACTCCGGAGGCCAGCACCACCAGCGCCGCCAGCGAGGCGAACAACGTGGCGGGGTGCGGCAAGGCATTGCCGACGCGTTCGATGGTCGAAAGCAGGCGGTCGATCAACGATCGTGGGGCGGCGGGGGCCGTGGCAGTCATCGCGGTCTCCAGGTCGGGTCGGCACGCCGAATGCGCGCAGCGGGCGAGGAAAGGGCCGGATAGTGCCATAGGACGCGCGAGGGCTGAGGGACGAGGGCTGAGGGGTCGACGGTGCACGGTCAATCCGCCTGCACCCGGCCGCCGCAACTTCCGACTCGCCTGACGAGGCCGAATCAACCCGACGTGCCTCGTGACAGCCCGGCCCTCAGCCCTGACCCCTCGGCCCTCTCCCAAAAATGAGTCACAATCCCAACCTGACTCACCATTCCAGGCCAGCACCGATGTCCAACGAACCGCGCTTCGACCTCGTTGTCTACGGGGCCACCAGCTTTGTCGGGCAGATCCTGACTCGCTATCTGCATGAGCGCTTCCCGCCTGGCGGTGCATTGAGCTGGGCCATTGCCGGACGCTCGAAGTCCAAGCTCGAAACGCTGCGCGACGAACTCGGTGCGACGCCCGAATCCCTGCCGCTGCTGCTGGCCGAGGCGCATGATGACGCCGCGCTGGCGCAGTTGTGCGCACAGACCCGGGTGGTGGCCTCGACGGTCGGACCCTACGCGTTGTACGGCGAGTCGTTGGTCCGCCAGTGCGCCGAAGCGGGCACCGACTACTGTGATCTGACCGGTGAGCCGCAGTGGATACGGCGCATGCTGCAGGCCCACGAGGGCGCGGCGCAGGCCAGCGGGGCGCGCATTGTGCATTGCTGCGGCTTCGACTCCATCCCCTCCGATCTGGGCGTGCTGTACCTGCAGGATCAGGCGCAGCAGCGCTTCGGCGAGACCTGCGTCGGCATCCAGATGCGGGTCAAGGCGATGCGCGGTGCGGCCTCCGGCGGCACCGTGGCCAGCCTGCTGCAGGCGGTCAAGGAGGCCAGCGCCAACAAGGCGTTGCGCCGCGAGCTCGCGAACCCCTATTCCCTGTGCAGCGAGGACAAGCATCCGAAGACGCGGCAGCGCAACATCCACGGCGCGCAGTTCGATCAAGGCTTCGATGCCTGGGTGGCGCCCTTCGTGATGGCGCCGATCAACACCCGTATCGTGCAGCGGACGCACGCGCTGCTGGGGCGGCCCTGGGGAGGTGAGTCCTTTCGCTATGACGAAGCCAGTCTGATGGGCAAGGGTCTCAAGGGTCGGCTGTCTGCTTCCGCGTTCTCGGCCGGGTTGACGGCGTTCATGCTGGGGGCAGCGTTGCCGCCGACTCGCTGGGCGCTGCAGCGCTTCGTCCTGCCGGCGCCGGGCGAAGGGCCCAGTCCCGAAGCGCAGGCCAGGGGCTTTTACGATCTGCGCTTCCTCGGCCAGACCGCCAGTGGTCAGACCATTCGCTGCAAGGTCACCGGTGACCGTGACCCCGGCTATGGCTCGACGGCCAAGATCCTCGGCGAGGCGGCTGCGATGCTGGCCCTGGAGACGCCCAAGGGTGAACCGGTCGGTGGCTTCTGGACACCAGCCACGGCGCTGGGGTTGCCCTTGATCGCGCGGCTGCGCGAACGCTCAGGACTGAGTTTTGAGGTGTTGGACTAGGGATCTCTAGCGATCTCGCAGTCGTTGAGGCAGAGCTGACAACGTGGCCGACTGGACCTGCCGCGCTGTGGGCGCGACAGGTCCATGGGCATTCCGCGGGGCAACCGGCGGACTACAGACAGGTGTCGCCGGTGGGGATCGTCAGGCGCTGCACTGGCGCAGTACCGCTGCCCAGCTGGGTGTCATAGCTGAAGCTGCCCGCATTGCAGGCGCTGAAGCGGATGGTCAGCGTGCCGAAGTCCGAGTTCACCACCACCTGATTGGGATCGAAGGCGGCGCCAAACTGCCCGCCCTCGGTGACCAGCAGCGGAATGGTGGCTTCGGTGGCGCCGAACTCGAACGAGGCCTGCCCGGTGGCCCACAACTGCTGGCCGTTGCTGTAGTCGTACCAGTAGATGTTGGCGATGGGACCTTCGTCGTTCGAGGCGTCGTTGACAATCTCCAGCACGAAGCCTCGGCGAGGGTTGGCCGGGTCATACCAGGAGCCCGAGTGCAGCGGCATGATCGGAAAACCATTGGTGGCGACGGCAAACTCGATCAGAGGCGGACGCAGCGGCGTCTGACCACTGGTCGACAGCGCGTTCATGGCTTCCAGCGTGCGCACACCGAAGACGATCTCACCGAAGGCGGTGAAATCGGCGTCCAGCGCGGCCGTGTTGTCGACCAGATTGAAGAAGAATGAGGACTGGCCGCTGTTGACGTTGGCCGGATTGCCCAGCAGGGCCAGGGCGATCGTGCCGGCGCGATTGCCGCCATCGTTGGCCCGCTCGCTGGCGATGGGGTCGAAAGGCGGCACCGGTTGCTGGCCGGCTTCGGTGAAAATGCCGGACTGCACGACGAAATTGTTGGCAATGCGATGGAACAGCATGCGGTCGTAGAAGCCCGCATTCACGTACTGCAGGAAGTTGGCCGCCGTATTGGGCGTTCGCGCCGTATCCAGCTGCACCAGCAACGGGCCTTCGGTGGTCTGTATCCAGACGCGGCTCTGGGCGCTGGCAAGCGCGGGGAGAAGCAACAGCAGCAGGGTCAGTATCAGTCGTCGCACGGGGATCTCCTGACAGGGACAGGCATTGAGACTTCCGATGACCTCAGTCGTGGTCCTTGCCATTGAGGCGGTCCAGCTGGGTCTCCGGAGCGGGTTCGCAACCATAGCGTTCGATCAGCAGTTCGTCACTGGCATCGGCCTTGGCAATGAAGCCACGAACACGTTCGATCAAGGTGCTATGGGCGGCGCGGTTGAACACATCCGAGATGTGCACGACCAGCAACAGGCGGATGATCTTGCCTGACAGGTCGAACACATAGGGTGCGTGCTCGGCATCGAGCAGAAAACGGAACAATTCGTCCAGCTGCTGTTTGCCGGTTTGCGCCAGCGGCGAGGAGAAATTGAGGTGCTCCGAGCAGCAACACCAGACCTTCACCGGAGCGCTGCCGCTGTGAAAGGACCAGTTCTGATGGCCGTGACGTGCCAGTACCGGATCCACCTCGGCACCGCGCAGCGCCTGCTCGACAAAGTCGGTCAGCGGATCGGGTTCCGGTGGTTCGAAGTAGTCGGCGAAGTCCTGTCGGCGCTCCAGATCGGTGCCGCAGTTGGGGCAGAAGCGCTGGCGCTGCTCGATCAGTTCTTCGCAGGCCGGGCAATGCACGCCAAACTCGCCGGGTGCGGCTCGATAAGCCTCGATGAAGCTGCGTACATCGGCCACCGGAATGCCGAAGCCGACCGCTTCGGCGGCATTGAGCTTGCAGGTGGTCACGGCAATGATGTGCCGCGCATCGTCGAGCATCGGGCCGCCGGAATTGCCCGGATTGATGGCCGCATCGGTCTGCACGTAGTACTGCTCGTCCATCAGCTGGCGAGGGTGCGAGATCACCCCTTCGGTCAGGGACAACGGCAGTCCCACCGGAAATCCGAGAATGTGCACCGGCTGCTTGGGCTTGAGGCCGGCATCTTCGCCCAGTGACAAGACCTCACCGGCCAGCGGTTGCTGCAATTCGACAATGGCCAGATCGCGCAACGGATGCACCCGACGGACCTGGCCGAGGATGCGCGAGCGGTCGCGGGTTTCTACCGCCACCTGTCGATAGGGCGCCACCACATGGGCATTGGTGACCAGATGCCGCTCGTCGATCAGGAAGCCGGAACCCGTGCCGCCGCCGGTGTAGACCTGATAGACGCCGAGTTGCTCGATCTCGGCATCGACCGGTGTGATCAGGTCAGGCTCGAACTCATTCATAGGGCAGCGACTCCAGTTCCTCGGCGCGCTCGTCCTCGTCGGCTTGTCCATGTGCCCGATTGATTTGGGCGGCCTGGTGCCAGAGCAGATCGGCGACTTCGCGCCAGGGCTTTCCGGAGGCCTGGTCGAGCGCCTCACGCAACGCCTGCTCCAGCGGCTCGGGCCAGATCTGATAGGTCAGCAGGTAGACAAAGTCGGCGATGAGCTCCAGGGCCGCCTCCAGATGCCGGCCGCCGGTGCGCAACTCGCCGGTGCCCTGCAATCGATGGGGGCCGAGCATCGAGGCAATCATCGACACGGTGCCTTCCTGCAGCGGCGAGAAGGCATAGCTGGCATGGCCCAGTGCGGCTTGCAAGCGCGCTGGCTCGACCTGACGCATCGCCTTGATGCAGCGCGCCAGCGCGGCGTCGCGGCGGTTCGGGTCTTCTTCCTGGTCGGTGTAGATGTCGGCATGTTCGGCCAACTCAGCCCGTAGCCCGCCGTGCAAGGGCAACAGATAGCGGACCTGGTTGACCGCCAGTGATCCCAGGGCATCGAGGAATCGCAGGGAGCGACGACGACGTGACTCCACCATCAACTCGTCGATGGCGGCCCAGTGTGTGGTCCAGACCTCCCAGGCCCGTGCCCACTCAGATTCGCTCAACGACGTCAACGGCGCCCGGTCGGGCATCTGCAGCTGGAATTGTTCGGCCAGCCAGGCATCGTGGCTGTCTGCTTCCAGTGGCAGCCGTTGCAGCACTTCGATCAGTTTCTGTGGATGCAGCAGAGCGAGATCGTCTTCAAATTCCAGCGCAATCTGCTCGCCGCGCAGGCGCGGCTGGAACAGCTGGCCGGTGCTGCTCAAGCGCCCCAGGAAGTAGCGCAGGCCGGCCGTGGCGCGACCCTGAGCCGGCAGCTCTGCCAGCAAGGCTCTGACGCGCAATCGCTCGCCGATGCACTCGATGCGGACTCGTGCACTGCCCTGCAACAGACAGAGCGCCTCCTCGTGCAGTGCCACGCTGCTCTGCTCGGGCAACAGAAAGGCCAGCGTCAATTCGACGGCTTGCAGATACTCGCCACGCTCATGGGCCTCGATGGCCTGATCGCGGAGATCATAGTTGCGCTTGCTCAGCGTCGGCCGCCGACGAATGGGCGTCGGCAGGATAAGGGCAGTCAGCGCCATGGATTGAACCGGGGAAAAAGCGCGGAAGTATCGCAGTTTCCGCACAGGGGTACAAAGCCTGACTTGCGAGCTGACCTCATTCCGTTCAGCCAGCACAAAGCACGACGGGCCCCGCAGGGCCCGCCGTGGTCTTGCCGATGTCGTGCCGTAACTATTCGGTCGGATCGATCACGATGAACAACGCGCCTTCACCACGACGCACCAGCAGCAGGATCGACTCATCGTCGTCGACATTCTCGACCAGGTCATTGAAGCTCTCGACACCCTCGACGGTGCGCCGATTGACCTGCGTGATCACGTCGCCTGAGCGAATGCCAGCCTGACCGGCCGCGCCGCGACCCACGTCAGTGACGACCACGCCACCTTCAGACACGCCCAGCGCCTCACGCTCGTCATCGCTGAGATCGGCCACGCGCACGCCGAGGCGATCATTGGTGTCGCGCTGGATGCTGCGGTTGCCGTTGCTGGCGCTGCGCTCTTCCGGCAGCGTACCGATGGTCAGGTCCAGCGTGCGGCGCTTGCCGTTGCGCAGGATCTGCAGTTTCACCTCGCTGCCCGGTGCCGTAGCGGCCACCATCGCCGGCAACTGCTGCGATTCCTCGACGTTCTGGCCTTCGAAGCCCAGGATCACATCGCCGACTTCGATGCCAGCCGCCTCGGCCGGGCTGTCTGGCGTGACCTGGGCAACCAGCGCACCGACCGGCCGGTCGAGGTCGAAGTTCTCGGCCAGCTCACGCGTGACCGGCTGAATCAGCACGCCCAACCAGCCGCGCTCGACGAAACCCTTGCTCTTGAGCTGCTGGGCGATCTGCATCGCGGTGCGAATCGGAATCGCGAAGGACAGGCCGATGTAGCCGCCGGTACGCGAGAGGATCTGCGAGTTCACGCCGATCACTTCGCCCTGGGCATTGAACAGCGGACCACCGGAGTTGCCCGGATTGACCGCGGCATCGGTCTGGATGAACGGAACGTAGACCTCGTTGGGCAGCGAACGGCCGGTCGCGCTGACGATGCCCTGGGTGGCGGTGTAGTCCAGTCCGAAGGGCGAGCCGATGGCCAGTACCCAGTCGCCAACTTCCATCTGCTCCGAGTCACCCAGCCGGACGGCCTGCAGATCGTCGGCCTCGATCTTCAGCACGGCGACGTCCGTGCGGTCATCGGAACCGACGACCTCGGCGCTGATCTGCCGACGGTCGGCCAGTGTGACCGTGATGGTGTCGGCGCCGCGCACGACGTGCGCGTTGGTCAGGATGGTGCCTTCGGTGTCGATGATGAAACCGGAGCCCAGGCCCTGCGAGGGTCGCGGCGCTTGCGGGCTTTGACCGAAACGGCGGAAGAATTCTCGCAGTTCCTCGGGGACGCCCTCATCGCCGGCTTCGCGTCGACCGACGGTGTTGATGCTGACGATCGCCGCGCGGTTGTCGCGGGCAATCGAGCGGAAGTCGGGCAGGGCGGCGCCACTGCTGCTCAGCGCGGCGGCCTGATAAACGGGCTGCACCTGTGCGGCCGGGTTGCTGGACGGTGCCGGGGCCGCGATGGCCTGGCCTTCGGATTGCGTCATGTGCGCGGTCAGGGCCGCAGCGACGACCAGGCCGAGAACGGCAGCCGGGACCAGAGCATTGTTGGACATCGTGTCACGCTCCTTCAGGGTGGACATTGGCGAGCCTCCTTAGACTGGTGGCGTCCGCCAAGTTTCCAAGGGTCGGTTCGGCGGTCAGATCAGCTTAACCGAGCGGTCAGGCCGCGCCCTTGCCCGGTTCCAACCGGACTGGCACGAGTGGACCCGGATCAAGTCACCGCGATCCGCGGTGGCTCAACACGACAAGGGCACATCGCATTTGCCATCATCGGGGCAATGCTCGTGGCCGGACCCTTCGATTGCGTCGTTCCCTCATTCCCGTTCTGCTGAGCGCCTGGCTGCTGGCTGGCTCACCGCTGGAGGCCAGGCAGGACAGTGCGCCAGCGCCAACGCCGGTCGTCGAGGTTCGTGTCACTGGTCTCGACGAGGCAATGCTGCAATCGGCCACCCAGGCGATCGAGCTGAGAGCGCTGGCCAGCCGCAAGCAGGTCAGCCCGGCACTGGTGCGGCGACTGCATGAGCAGGCAGCCGGTGAGATCGCCCGTTCGTTGGAGGCTTTCGGCTACTACCAGGTCAAGGTCGATGGCGATTTGCAGCAGGTGGGGGAGCGCTTCGTTGCCACCTACCAGGTCGACCCCGGCCCACCGACCCGCGTCGTGGAACTGGTCGTCGACACCGGCGGCGTGGCCGCAGAGAACCGTCGGGTGGCCCGGGTGGTGGAACGCTTTCGCCCGCGCCTGAGCGAGGTTCTGCGCCACCCGACCTACGAAGACAGCAAGAGCAAGGTATTCCAGGCGCTGCTGTCCGAGGGCTATCTGGAGGCCGAGGTCAAGCAGGCCAGGGTCGAGGTGGTGCGTGCCCGCAACGAAGCGGATATCCAGCTGGTCTACCAACCCGGCCCACGCTATGCACTGGGCGAGACGCGTTTCGTCGGCAGCCAGGTCGATACCGCGCGACTGGCACGGCTGATTCCCTACCAGCCGGGTGAGGAATATCGCCTCAACAAGTTGCTGACCCTGCAACGGCGGCTGGTCGATACCGGCTATTTCAGCGTCGTCGATGTCGCGCCGGATGTGGATGACCTGGGCGATGGCCGCGTGCCGATCGAGGTGCGGCTGGAACCGACGGCTCGGACGGAATACCGGGCCGGCCTGTTCTTCGGCACCGACAGCGGGCCGGGTATCCGCGGATCGATGGAGCGCCGCTGGCTCAATCAACGTGGTGATCAGGGTCGGGCCGAGTTTGAGTTCTCCGACAAGCTCAAGTACGGGGCCATCATCTATACCCGGCCGCTGGATCGACCGGGGCGGCCGCTGCTGCAGGCCAAGGCCAGCTGGAGCGATCGCGTCACCGACAGCTCGGAAAGTCGGCAGAAGCGTTTGTCAGTCAGCTACATCGGCGACTGGCGCGGCTGGAAGCAGAACCTGTCGATGAATCTGCTCGATGGCGATTTTGAAGTGGGCGGTGAGTCGGGCAGTTCGACCTTGCTGTATCCCTCCTGGGAGCTGGCGCGCAGCACGCTGCGCCCGGCCGGTGATCCGTCACGCGGACACAGCCTTTCGTTGACCTTGCGCGGGGCACCTTCGGCGTTGGGGAGCGACACCGATTTCCTGCAGTTGCTGGCCAAGGGGCGCTACGTGCGGCCAGTAGGCAAGGGGGGTCACAAGCTGATCCTGAAGGCCGATCTGGGCGCCACCTATGTGGACGACTTCGACCAGTTGCCGCCAGAGCTGCGTTTCTTCGCCGGCGGTGATCGCTCGCTGCGCGGATTCTCCTTCCAGGAACTGGGCCCGGAGAATGACGCCGGCAAGGTCCGCGGCGGTCCCTATCTGGCCACCGTGTCGGCCGAGTATGAGCGACGCATCTCCGACCCCTGGGCGGTCGCCGCCTTCGTTGATGCCGGCAACGCCTTCGACACCGGCCAGTTCGATCCCGTGGTCAGTGTTGGCGCCGGCGTGAGGTGGCGTGGACCGGTCGGCCTGGTGCGGCTGGATCTGGGCGTGGGTGTCAGTGAGGACGACACGCCCTTGCGCCTGCACCTGATCATTGGGGGTGAGTTGTGATGGGGCAGGGCACAGGGCTCAGGGCCCAGGGCCCAGTCAGGGTGGATCGAGCAGCTGGGCCCTGGCGCAAGGAGGACTTCGCGCAGCATCCGGTTGGTCGCGAAAAAGAGGCCCACCCATGCGGATGATTCGTCGGCGCTGGATTGGTTTGGGCTTGCTGGCCTTGATTGGCTTGCTGCTGGCTTGGGTGTTGTTGTCGACGGCCGCGCTGCGACTGGTGCTGCGGCAGGTACCAGGTCTGAGCAGCGAGGCGGAGGCGGGACGGCTGGTGGGGCCGATCGAACTCGGCGTGTTGCGCTGGAGCGACGGCGCGATGCGAGTTGAGGCCGACGGCGTGCATCTGGCGCATCGCTTCATGCCGCTGTTTGGCGGCGAGTTGGTGGTGCAGACGCTGGTGGTCGAGCGGTTGCGCATCGTGCTGCCGCCTGCAGTCGATCCGCCACCGCCGGCCACGCCGCCCAGTGAATGGCGTCTGGATCTGCCTGCCCTGGATCTTCCAGGTGACTTGCAGCTGGACGGACTCGAGGTGCAGCAGGTCGAAGTGCTGTCGGCTGACGAGGCAGTGCTGCTGCAGGGTCAACTGTCGGCGCAGGACCTGAGCATCGTTGGCGGCCGCATTCGGGTGGGTCAGTTGCAGGCGCAGGCCGAGTCCATCGGCAGCGTGCAGCTGTCTGCCGATCTGGACAGCGGCGATCGCTGGTCGGGTGAGCTGAAGGCGCAGGCCGAGCTGACGTCCGGTGATATCCGCACGGTCGAGCTGTCACTCAATGGCGGCCTGGATCACTACGAGCTGCAGCTGGATGCGCAGGGTGCGCTGCAGGTGCAGGGCCGCATCGAACTGAGCGCATTGACCCAGGCGCCGGGTTGGCAGTTGCGGCTCGAAGGGCAACGCGCCGCGACGGCCGAAGCGGAAGACCTGCGCTTCGATCTCAGTGGCGAGGGCGAGCGCGGCATTGGCACGATCAGTGGCGAGTTGCAGCAGGGCGAACAGCAGTTGCAGCTGCAGTCGGTGCAGATTCGCCTGGATGACGACCAGATGCTGCGGGTACCCGCGGCGCAACTGTCTGCCAGCGGTCCGCTGAGTCTGACGGCCAGCGCGAAAGGGCAATGGCCGCTGGACGAGTCAGCGCCGGCAGGCGAGTTGCGCCTGAGCTGGCAGGATCTGGTACTGGCCGACGCCGAATCGCCGCTGCGCAGCGATCAGGGCGAGTTGCAGCTGAGCGGTCGGCCGGAGGCCTACACATTGAGTCTGCGGGCCGCCATTGCCCGCGCCGGCCAAGCGCCGACGCCCGACGCCATTGGTGATCTGCAGCTGCAGGCGCAAGGTGATCTGCAGCAGCTGCAGTCGCTGGTGGCCACGCTGGAATCGAACTTTGGCCGGATCGAGATCGATGGCCAGGTGCAGTTCGAGCCGCTGCAAGCCGATCTGGCGCTGCAGACTTCCGGCCTGGACACTGGCGTCTTGCTGCCCGAGCTGCCAGGAGAGCTGGGCTTGCAGGGTCGCGCAAAGCTGGCGCGCGCCGAGGAGCAGCTCAGCGCCGAACTGGAGATCGAACAACTCAGCGGGCAACTGCGCGATGCACCAATGCAGGGCGAGGGACATCTCGCCTGGGTCGATGCCGAGCTGCCCAGCGGCCGCTTGCGCCTGAGCTGGGGTGACAACGAGATTGGCTATCAGCGGCCGACCGGCGAGTCGGGTCAGCTGCTGCTGCAGATCGACCAGCCCGGGCTGCTGCTGGCCGATCTGCAGGGCTCGGTCCGCGGCCAGCTGATGCTGCCGGCCTTGTTGGACCAGTGGCGTCAGGCCAGCGGTGAGCTGAAAGTGCGCTCGCTGAGCCTGGATCAGCTCAGTGTCGAGCAGATCAGCCTGCAGCGTGCCGCTGGTACGGACCAGCCGCTCAGCCTGCAGCTGGAGGGTTTGCAGGCCGCCGGCCAGCGTCTGGACACGGCCAGCGCGCAGCTGCAACCCGGCGAGCGCTGGACCCTGCAACTCGACGCCAGCGGCCCGGACATGAATCTGACGCTGGGTGCCTCTGCCGGCGTCGAGGAAGGGACCTGGAGCGGACAGTTGCGCGACCTGCAGTTCGCCCATGGCGACTACCCGGCGGTCGCACTGGATTCGGCGACGGGCTGGCGTTGGTCAGAAAACGGCGGCGGCGGGTTGGAGGACAGCTGTCTGAGCGTGCGCGAGGGCCGCATCTGCCTGCAGCTCAGTCACGCCCCGGACAGCGGGCTGTCGCTGGAAGGCCGCTTCGAAGCGCTGCAGCTGGCCTGGCTGGAGCCCTTGTGGATCGATACGCCAGCCCGGCTGCAGGGCGCCCTCAGCGGCGAGGTGAAGGGGCGTTGGGATCTGGATCGACGGCTGGTGGTGGATGGCGAACTGCAGATCCCGCAACTGCAGTTGTCCTTGCCCTCAGCGGACGGTGGCGAGCGTATCGAACGCACAGCCGCGCTGCAGTTGCGTCTGGGCGATGGTCAGGCCCAGGCCGATGCCGAACCCACGGGTCAGCACGCCGAGTTGCAGCTGGACCTGGCCGATCAGGGCGCGTTGCAGGTGGTCGTCGATGGCGACGCGCTGGCCGCCGATCCCACCTGGACCCTGGCCATTCGCAGTGACGGCGTCGGTCTGCAGATCCTTGAAGGTGTCAGCCCTGAGTTGGTGTCACCGCAAGGCACGCTGGTGGCGGATCTGCAGCTGCTGCAGCGGCAATCGCAATGGGCGGCCGAAGGGCAGCTGCGGCTGCAGCAGGCCGCAATGGAACTGCCCGCAGCCGGACTGCAGCTCAGCGCCGTGGACCTGTCGGTCAACGCGACGCCTGGCGGCGTCTTCGAACTGACCGGCAGCGGTCAGTCCGGCGAAGGCCAGTTCCAGCTCTCGGGCAGCTATCCGCTGGATCCGGAGGCCGATGCCAGCCTGACGATCAAGGGTGAGCGGGTCCAGGTAGTCAATCTGCCGATTGTTCGGATGACCGCCTCGCCGGACCTGCAGGTGGAGCGCCGAGGTGGGGAAATCCGCGCCAAGGGCACCGTACTGATCCCCACTGCGTTGATCGACCTGGCCCGCTTCGAACCGTCGGTCAAGCCGTCGACCGACGTGGTCGTAGTCGACGACCCGCCGCAGGAATCCGGTCTGCCGATGGCGATCCGCGCCGATATCCAGGTGCAGATGGGCGACGCGGTGCGCCTGAAGGGTTTTGGTCTGGATGGACGACTCAGTGGCTCGTTGGGCGTCCGTGAGCGGCCGGGGCGGCCGACCACCGGCCGCGGCGAGCTCAATGTCACCGGCGAGTTCAAGGCCTATGGCCAGGATTTGACGATCAAGCGCGGCAAGCTGCTGTTCAGCGGCGGGCCGCTGGCCAATCCGGGGCTGGATCTGCTGGCCATTCGGGAGGTGGATGCCATCGAGGCCGGTGTGCGCGTCCGTGGCGCCGCCGAGCGGCCGGAGCTGAGCGTCTACTCCGATCCGCCGATGGATCAGGCCGAGGCCTTTTCCTATCTGGTGCTCGGCCGACCGCTCAATGCCGCCAGTGGCGACGACACGCAGCAATTGGGCGCGGCCGCCGCTGCGCTGGGCAGTGTCGGGGGCAGTCTGATCGCCTCCAAGCTGGGCAACAACGGCAGTGGCCTGTCGGTCGGGGTCGAGAGTTCGGCCGATCTAGGCGGTGCGGCACTGACGGTAGGTCGCTACATCACGCCGGACATCTATTTCGGCGTTGGCCAATCGCTGTTCGAGCAGATCCAGGTCGCGATCCTGCGCTATCGCTTGTCCAGCCGATTCGAACTGGAGGCGCTGTCCGGCCGCGAGTTGAAGGCGGGCGTGAACTATCGGTATGAGAAGTGAGGGGCGAGGGCCCAGGGCTCAGGGCTCAGGGCCCAGGAAGGGCGGCGCAGCATGCGGTGCCCCCCGTGGGAGCGAGCTTGCTCGCGACTGAGCGCGGCCTCGCACGATCCGCAGCGGTCGGCTTTCGGGGGGGGCGCCATTCCCCGCTTCACCACAACCCTTGACGCCGCCCACAATCTCTCCGAACTTCGCGATCGGCGATCTGGCAGGGGGAACAGATCTTGGTCAAACCCGTATTGACGGCACTCGCGTTGCTCGCCCTCTCGGCCTGCTCCCCGCCACCACCTTCGCCAGCTCCCGGTGTCGATGCCAGTGCCACCGTGATGGCTGCCAATGCGCGCACCGCTGCATTGGCCGACTGGGGCGACCCGGAATCACTGGCCGATGCCCGCCGGGGCTTCATCGCCGCGCCCAGCGGCCAGGTGCGCGATGATCAGGGCGTGGTCATCTGGGATTTCGATGCTTTCGACTTCGTCGACGGTGATCCGCCCGAGACCGTCAATCCCAGTCTGTGGCGGCAGGCGCGCCTGAACAATCAGATCGGTCTGTTCGAGGTCACCGAGGGCATCTGGCAGCTGCGTGGCTTCGACCTGGCCAACATGACGCTGGTGCAGGGCGACAGCGGCTGGATTGTCATCGACCCGCTGACCTCACTGGAGACGGCGCGGACGGCCATCGCCTTTGCCCGGTCGCAACTGGGCGATCAGCCGGTGTCGGCGCTGATCTACACCCACAGCCACGTCGACCATTTCGGCGGCGCACTGGGTGTGCTCTCCGCGACCGAGGCCGCCGAACGCGGCGTGCCCATCGTGGCGCCGGCGGGCTTTCTGGCCGAAGCCACCAGCGAGAACGTGCTGGTCGGTTCGGCAATGGGCCGGCGGGCCAGCTACATGTACGGTCAGCGCCTGTCCCGGGATGCCAAGGGCCTGGTCGACAATGGCCTGGGCAAGGCGGTGGCGATTGGCCGCATGGGCCTGCTGCCACCGACTGTGGTTGTCGACCAGCCAGAGCAGCAACTGCGCATCGATGGCGTCGACCTGGTCTTCCACCTGGTCTCCGGCACCGAGGCGCCGGCGGAGTTCGTCTTCGCGCTGCCACAGTTCAAGGCCTATTGCGGCGCCGAGCTGATGAGTCACACCTTGCACAACCTGTACACCCTGCGCGGTGCCAAGGTGCGCGATGCCCTGCGCTGGGCCGACAGCCTGGAACGGGCACGCAACTGGAGCGCCGATGCCGAAGTGCTGTTCAACCAGCATCACTGGCCGGTCTGGGGGCAGCCGCAGATCCAGCATTTCATCGTCATGCAACGCGACAGCTATCGCTACATCCATGACCAGACGGTGCGTCTGCTGAACGCTGGTCTCAATGCCAACGAGATCGCCGAACAGCTGGTGCTGCCGCCTGCGCTGCAGCAGCATCTGAATGTGCGCGGCTACTACGGCACCGTCAGCCACAACAGCAAGGCCGTCTACCAGTTCTACATGGGCTGGTTCGACGGTCATCCGGCCAATTTGCAACCGCTGCCGCCGGTGGAGGCCGGCCGTCGATACGTCGAGTTGGCTGGCGGCTCCGCTCAACTACGATCTTCTGCGAAGGCGGCCTTTGATGCGGGCGACTATCGCTGGGCGGCCGAACTGCTCAAGCATGCCGTGCTGGCCGATCCGGGCGACGTCGATGCCGCCGAGATGCTGGCGCAGACTTTCGAGCAACTGGCCTACATGGCCGAGTCAGCGCCGTGGCGGAACGTCTACCTGAGCGGCGCCTACGAGTTGCGACATGGCGGGCCGGCGCAGGGCATCTCGCTGGCCACGATGCTGGACATGCTGCAGCACACCCCGATCGAGCGCTTCCTCGAACGAATGGCCGCCTCCATCGATGGACCGGCCGCCGCCGATCTGGCATTGACCATCAACCTGGTCTTCAGCGACCTGGATCAGAGTTACGTACTTCGCATTGAGAACGGCGTACTGCATCACCGGGCTGGCCCACCGGTCGCCGGGGCCAATGCCACGTTGCGGCTGACCAAGGCCTTCTTCCTGCAGATGATGACCGGTCAGGCGGGCGCCACCGACCTGTTGTTGTCCGACCAGACCGACATCGAAGGCAGTCGTCTCGACCTGGGGCGCTTCTTTGGCCTGATTGAAGCAGCACCAGGCATTTTCCCGATCGTGACGCGCTGAGGCGGCTGGGCAGCCATGACATATTCAACCATCGCTGACCTGTTTCAGCCCGAGCCCGTTCGTTGGGGCCTGCGCGGTGATCCCTTCCTGTGGCAGGAGATGGCCGAGCATTTTCGGCAGACGCCATTGCCCACCGACTTGCGTGACCTGGCACAACAACTGGTCGATGCCTTCGAGCAGCTCACCGGTCAATCGTTGTCCACAGTGGGCAACTTACACCTGCCGCGGCACGCGCACGGCGGAATGTCCTCCGGCGGCATTGCCACCAAGCACTGGCGCGAGCAGCTGCTGCCGATGCTGTTGACCCGCTTTCGAGATCGGCTTCAGGGCTGAGCGCAATGTTTGAGCACGATGGTGCTCACCGTGGATACCTGCCGATCCAAGCGGCCCTCAACGATCAGTGCGCTTCCTCTTCCGCCAGGACGCAATCCACATGATCAGGCCAATGACGCCACCCACGGCAGCACCGATCAGACCCTTCTCCGCGACCCTGCCCCAATCAATGCCCCAATTCAGTTTCTCTGCCGGTTCGGCCTTGTCATTGCTGGCCAGTATGGTCGCTGCCCAGTCCTTGGATGCCTGGCGGGTCCAGTCCAGATCGGCACTGGGCGCGTAGGTGTAGAGGAAGAGCACCTTGCCAGCCACGTTGATGTAGGTGCTGGTCACGACCAGGGCCGTGTCGGTCTGCTCGCCATTGATGACCGCCGAGGTGTTCAGATACATCGAGAAGGCGATGGCATGTTCCTCATTGACGTGTGCCGCCATCGGCGTCATTGGCGTGATCTGCAAGTCGAGATCGACGTTCAACGCGGTGCTCACCGCCTCGCTGTTCTCCCGGATCTGGTCGGCCATCTGCGCCTGGGCCGATGCAATGGCCTGTTCGTTCTGCTCATCGACCTGATTTCGCAAGCGGGCGAAATCGGCAATGCCCAGAGCCAGGTTCTTGAGCTCCTTGTTGACCTTGATGACGAAGTAGCGATTCATATCAGGTGCCTCGCCAATGCGAGCGCCTGCTGCTTCGTCGTCGGAAATGTAGATGGCCAGCAAGTCGTTCATCCCGTCCGCCATCGACGTCTCGAGCACCGCGGTGCTGGCCATCTCGGGCGTCATTCTCGAATAGCCATTCGGAGCCGGTATTCGCACCTCGCTGTTGCCCACGCTCAAGGTCTCGGCAAACAATGGATCGACGAGTCCCAAGGTCAGCAACAGGATGCAGAGCTGTCTCATGTCGGCTACCGGATGGTCGGGGATCAGCGGCAAGGATACGTTGCTGGCGCCTAGGGACGGACTGTATTCGGTGTCCGCGCGCCGCAGGGCGATGAGCTCGGCTCGTGGCTGGAGTCCACGTGCTGTCGGCGCGATCTTCAAACTCGGTGACTTGTTGTCCCCGGGAGGCGGGGGGATGATCTGTGCCACGCCATTCCTGGGGAGCGCTTGACCATCGACCACAAGGAGCGCAGCTTCAACATCACGGTCATGTCCCGGTCCGACGTCGATGTCGCGATCGGATGGGCACGGCAGGAAGGCTGGAACCCAGGCTTGCAGGATGCCGAAGCCTTTTACGTGGCCGATCCTGGCGGATTCCTGCTGGGACGGATCGACGGCGAGCCAGTCGCGAGCTTGTCGGCAGTGCGCTACGGCGACGACTTCGGTTTCATCGGCCTGTACATCGTCGACCCGGCGCATCGCGGCCGCGGTCATGGCTGGCAGATCTGGCAGGCTGGGATGGCAAGTCTGGCTGGTCGCAACGTCGGTCTGGACGGCGTGGTCGCCCAGCAGGACAACTATCGCCGCTCCGGCTTCCGCCTGGCACATCGCAACATTCGTTTTGGTGGTCGGGCCGCGGCATTGGGCCGGCCATCGGCCGATATCGTGCCGGCATCGCGAGTGAATTGGCAGGCACTGACCGCCTATGACCGCGCCCACTTCCCCGCGCCGCGGGAGGCGTTTCTGCGGCACTGGATCGCAGCGGAGCAAGCGACTGCGCTCGTCTGCCTGGATGGCAGCCGGATCGTCGGCTTCGGTTGCCTCCGACCTTGTGTCGAGGGTTACAAGATCGGACCGCTGAACGCCGCTGACCCGGACACCGCGGCACGCTTGTACGACGCGCTGGCTGCGACCGCCACGCCGGGTGCGCCCATTTTTCTGGATGTTCCCGAGCCCAATGCCGCCGGGATCGCGTTGGCCGAATCGAAGGGGCTGCAGCCGGTTTTCGAAACGGCGCGGATGTACACCGGCACCCCACCGCCCCTGCCGCTGGATCGGATCTACGGAATCACGAGCTTCGAGCTGGGTTGAGGGTCGCGCAAAGCCGTCAAATCCAGTTTGGCGCCGGGGCGCTCAGGCCGCCTTGCCGCGGACCTCGGCACCGGGTTCATAGCCCAGATTGGGTGCCAGCCAGCGTTCGGCCTCCTCGAGATTCCAGCCCTTGCGGCGGGCGTAGTCGGCGACCTGTTCGCGATCCAGCTTGCCGACAACAAAGTACTGACTCTGCGGGTGGGCGAAGTACAGTCCGCTGACGGCGGCAGCCGGGTACATGGCATAGCTTTCGGTCAGGCTCACGCCGATGCTGGCCTGGGCATCGAGCAGCGCAAAGATCGTCGCCTTCTCGGTGTGATCGGGACATGCTGGATAACCCGGGGCAGGCCGAATGCCCTGATAGCGCTCGGCGATCAGCGCCTCGTTGTCCAGCGCCTCGTCGCGCGAATAGCCCCAGAATTCGGTCCGGATGCGCTGGTGCAACCGTTCGGCCAGTGCTTCGGCGAGGCGGTCGGCCAGCGCCTTCAGCAGGATGGCGTTGTAGTCGTCGTGGGCGGCCTCGAACTCGGCCAGCTTGCGCTCGATGCCAATGCCGGCGGTGACGGCAAAGGCGCCGATCCAGTCGTCGACACCGCTGCCGCTCGGCGCAATGAAATCGCTCAGGCACAGGTCGGGCCGATCCGGTCCCTTGTCGGATTGCTGGCGCAGCGCATGCAAGGTGGCCAGCGTCTGCCCGCGCTGCTCGTCGGCGTAGACCTGAATGTCATCGCCGCTGGCTGCCGCCGGCCACAGTCCGTAGACCGCCCGTGCCTCCAGCCAGTCCTCGGCCACGATGCGCTCAAGCATCGCCCGGGCATCCTCGAAGAGGCTGCGCGCCTGCGCGCCAACGACGGCGTCGTCGAGGATCTGCGGGTAGCGACCATGCAGCTCCCAGGTCTGGAAGAACGGGGTCCAGTCGATGCACTCGACCAGTTCGGCCAGCGGGTAGGGCGAGATCACGTGCACGCCAGTCTGACGCGGAGCCACCGGGCGGTGCGCCTGAAGATCGATGCGCAGGGCGCGCTGGCGGGCCGTGGCCAGCGGCAGCAAGGCCTTGCCCGGTCCGCGCTCAGCGTGCCGTGCACGGACCTCGGCGTAGTCGGCCCGCAGCTCGTCCAGATAGTCGCGGCGCTGTGCTTCGTTGCCGAGCAGGCGCTGCGCCACGCCGACAGCGCGCGATGCATCCTTGACCCAGACCGTCGGCGAGGCGTAGTGCGGTTCGATCTTCAGCGCCGTGTGGGCGCGTGAAGTGGTGGCGCCGCCGATCAGCAGCGGCAATTCGAAGCCCTGCTTCTGCAGTTCCCGGGCAACGTGACTCATCTCTTCCAGACTGGGCGTGATCAGTCCCGACAGCCCCAGCAGTTCGGCCTGCTCATCGCGCACCGCCTGCAGGATCTTCTGCACTGGCACCATCACGCCCAGATCGACCACGCGGAAGTTGTTGCAGGCCAGCACGACACCGACGATGTTCTTGCCGATGTCGTGTACGTCGCCCTTGACCGTGGCCATGACGATGGTGCCCTGCGGCTTGTTGGCCTGCCCGCCGGCCGCCTTCTCGGCCTCGATGAAGGGGATCAGATGGGCCACCGCCTTCTTCATCACGCGGGCACTCTTGACCACCTGCGGCAGGAACATCTTGCCGGCGCCGAACAGATCGCCGACGGTGTTCATGCCGGCCATCAGCGGGCCTTCGATCACGTGCAGCGGCCGCTCGGCCACCTGGCGCGCCGCTTCCGTATCGGCTTCGACGAACTGGTCGATGCCGTGGACCAGCGCGTGCTCCAGGCGCTTCTCCACCGGCCAGTCACGCCAGGCCAGATCCGCCTTGTTCTCTTCGCTGCGGCCATCGCCGCGATAGCGATCGGCAATGGCCAGCAGTTGCTCGGTGGCGTCCGGACGGCGATTCAGCACCACATCCTCGACCGCCTCGCGCAGCTCGGCCGGCAGATCGTCGTACACCGCCAGCTGGCCGGCATTGACGATGCCCATGTCCAGGCCCGCCGCGATGGCGTGATAGAGGAACACCGAGTGAATGGCCTCGCGCACCGCATCGTTGCCGCGGAAGGCGAAGCTGACATTGGAGACGCCGCCGGAGACGTGGCTGGCCGGAAAGCGCTGCTTCAGCTCACGACAGGCGTCGATGAAGCTCACCGCATAGCCGTCATGCTCCTCGATGCCGGTGGCGATCGCGAAGATGTTTGGATCGAAGATGATGTCCTCAGGTGGGAATCCCGCCTGCTCGGTCAGCAGCTGGAAGGCGCGGCTGCTGATCTCCACCTTGCGCTGCAGCGTGTCGGCCTGGCCCTGCTCGTCGAAGGCCATGACCACGACCGCCGCGCCATAGCGGCGCAGCTGGCGCGCCTGTTCCAGGAACGGTGCTTCACCTTCCTTCAGGCTGATCGAGTTGACGATGGCCTTGCCCTGGATGCACTTCAGGCCGGCCTCGATCACGCTCCATTTGCTCGAATCGACCATCAGCGGCAGGCGCGCGATGTCGGGTTCGGCGGCGAGCAGTTGCAGGAAACGCGACATCGCTGCTTCCGAATCGAGCAGGCCCTCATCCATGTTGATGTCGAGGATCTGCGCGCCGTTGAGCACCTGTTGCCGGGCCACATCGATGGCTTCGTCGTAGCGGTCGGCCTCGATCAGTTTGCGGAAACGTGCCGAGCCGGTGACGTTGCAGCGCTCGCCGACATTGACGAAGTTCAGCTCCGGGGTCAGCGTCAGCGGCTCCAGACCGGCCAGACGCGTCTGCGCGGGCAACTCGGGCGCCTGACGCGGCGGAAACTCGGCCACTGCGGCGGCGATCGCCGCGATGTGCTCTGGCGTGGTCCCGCAGCAGCCGCCAACCAGGTTCAGCAGGCCTTCTTCGGCGAATTCGCGCAGCACCGCGGCCATCGCTTGCGGGGATTCATCGTATTCACCGAAGGCATTGGGCAGACCCGCATTCGGGTGGGTGCTGGTCAGCGCCGGCGTGTGTGCCGCGATGTCTTCCAGATGGGGTTTCAGATCGCTGGCACCCAGCGCACAGTTCAGACCAATGGCGACCGGCTGCGCATGTTGCACCGAGTAGGTGAAGGCCTCCGCGGTCTGTCCCGACAGGGTGCGGCCGGAGCGGTCGGTGATGGTGCCGGAGATCATCAGCGGCAGTCGCTCTCCACGCTGCTCGTACAGCCGGTCGATGGCGTACAGCGCCGCCTTGGCGTTGAGCGTGTCGAAGACCGTTTCGACCATCAGCACATCGGCGCCACCATCCATCAGCGCGGCGGCCGCTTCGCGGTAGGCCTCGGCCAGCTGATCGAAGCTGATGTTGCGAAAGCCGGGGTTGTTGACGTCCGGCGAGATCGAGGCGGTGCGATTGGTGGGACCGAGCACACCGATGACAAAACGCGGCCGGTCCGGTGTGCGATCGGACCACTCATCGGCGGCCGCCCGAGCCAGCCGGGCGCTGGCGTGATTGAGGTCGCTGCACAGCGACTCCAGCCCGTAGTCGGCTTGCGCCACCGAGGTCGAGTTGAAGCTGTTGGTCTCGATCAGATCGGCACCTGCGGCCAGGTAGGCCCGGTGCACGTCGGCAACGATCTTCGGCTGGGTGATCGACAGCAGGTCGTTGTTGCCCTGCAGGTCGTGGCCATGGTGTCGAAAGGCCTCAGCGCGGAAATCGACTTCCTGCAAACGGTGCCGCTGCAGCATCGTGCCCATCGCGCCATCGATGATCAGGATGCGCTGGCGCAGTGCACGCAGCAGGGCTTCGGCCCGGGCAGGTTCGCGATAGGGCAGGGTCATGGGGTGGTTTCCGGGAGGTTGCGCGCGCGGCACTGGACCAGCGCGGGAAAAGGCGTGTCGTGGCGAGGGTTGGCCAAGGGCCCAGGGCTCAGGGCCCAGGGCCCAGATTGCGAAGGTCCAAGCTGCAAGGGCTCAGCCTTCGAGGGCCCAGGGCTCAGGGCCCAGGGCCCAGCAAGAGCTGACTTGCGGGTTGGGCAAAGTCGGGCGGCAAGGTGTCCAGCTCGGGTAGGAGCGAGCCTGCTCGCGACACGGGACTGGCCGTTCTCGAGCGGGCTCGGGGAATGCCGACACGGCACCGGGGAGCGCGCGCCTGCCCAGACCTTGGGCATGGCGCTGGACCGAAGGCGATCGGTCGCGTGCAGGCACGCCCCTACGACGGCGCCGAAGCGCCTCGTACGCGTTGAGGCCTCGGAGACGCGCGTCCTGACTGGGCCCTGGGCCCTGAGCCCTGGGCCCTGAGCGAGTCGTGGCGCCAACCAGTGAGCCATCACCTTCGCTGGGCCCATCGTCACGCCGCCCCCTTCTCCGCCAGCAGGCTGAGGATCTCGAAATGCGGCGGGCGGCGTTCCTGATTGGAGATGCCGCAATGCCGTACCTGCAGACTGGCCGCTGAGCTCCATTGCCGCAGTTCATCCGGCGCCTGACCGAGATTGCGGTGACCAAACGGTGTGATCGATCCCTGATGCCGGTGACTGGCCAGCGTGGTCAGCAGCAAACGACCGCTGGGGCGCAGCACTCGAGCGGCTTCGGCGATCACCGTCGCGGGTTTTTCGCTGTAGGGCAGCACCTGCAGACACAGCACCCAGTCCACGCTGCCGTCGGGCAGCGGCAGCGCGTGCATGTCGCCCTCGCGCACGGTGACATGCGACTGACTGGCCAGCCGCTGGCGGGCCGCCTCGACCACCCGCGGGTTCACGTCCACACAGGTCAGGCTGCGGACCTGCGGGGCCAGCAACTCGGCCATCAGGCCGTCGCCGGAGCCGATGTCCAGCACGTCGCCAGCGTCAATCATGCAGGTCAGCGCGCGAGCCAGTGCGTCCCAGGTGCGGCCCGGCGAATAGTGGCGTTCCATGTCGCCGGCGACCTGATCGACCCAGTTCTCGTTGCGGGCGCGCAGGGTCAACACCTGCCGCAGACGCTCGGCATCCTCGACCAGCAGACCGTCGTCGGCTACCCGCACCAGGTGTTCCCAGGTGCTGCGCACCGCCTCGTCCAGTTCTTCCAGCGGAAAGCGGTAGTAGGCCGACACGCCAGCGCGCCGGTCCACCACCAGCGAGGCTTCCTTCAGCTTGGCCAAATGGGTCGAGACGCGCGGTTGTGCCAGGCGCGTGGCCGCCGCCAACTCGGCCACGGTCAGTTCCTCGCCGACCAGCAAGGCCAGCAGACGCAGGCGGGTCGGATCAGCCAACAGGCGCAGCAGCGCCGAACAGCGGGCCAGGTCGATGGCTATATCCCTTCATCTTGATTGAGAGATGGGTCGGGATTGTGCCAGTGGGGGCGGGGCAGTGCCAGTGGATGTGGGGTGAGATGGTGGTGGCGAGGCGCCGATGGCCTTCGGCGCTGATGAGACCAGGGCTTAGGGTTCAGGGCTGAGGGTTGGGTTTGCGAGTCGCACCAGATGGCGGCTGCAGGGCCTGCACCACAGAATGAGTGACGCAGGACGCCCGGTACACGTCGCAGTACCGGGAGCCCCTGACCCCTCAGCCCTGAGCCCTCGGCTCTGAATCCGTCATTCCGTCGCCGAATCGTCCCGGTAGCGGCGCAGCCAGATGGCGGCGGCGATCATCGCAGCGCCGATCAGCACACCGATCCACAGGTTCAGCGACACCGCACGCTCCATCAGCTGGCCCCATTCGGTGTTGAAGGCATCGCCGGGAGAACCACCGATGTTGATCTCCTGATTGCCGACGTCGGCATGAAAGCTCATCGGTGCAAAGCCGGTGGTGATGCGCGACAGCAGCAGGTCGCCGAAGCGGAATCCCAGCCGCAATGACGCGGTCAGATTGACCCAGGCCTCCAGTATCGACAGCACCACCGGCACCATGACGGCCCACAGAAAAGGCTTGGAACGCGCCCAGGCCGAAACCAGGAACAGCCAGCCGTACAGCGGCAGCAGCCACAGCGCCTGCAAACCCAGCGCCACCAGCAGCCGGCCCCAATAGCTGAAGGGTTCGACCGGTCCCCACAGCAACTTCACCGGGCTACCGCCCTGGAAGGCGATCAGCAGGCCGGCTACCAGCAACATCACCAGATGGAAGGCGATGATTGCGGCGAAGTAAACCAGTGGTATGACCACCAGAACCATCGCCAGCTTGCTCAGCACGGTCTCCAGATCCGATACCGGCAGGGAGCGCCAGAACAGCACGCTGCGGTCGCGGCGATCGTCGTACAGCGCGCCCAGGCAGTAGAAGAACAGCACGAAGAACATGGCCACCGAGAAAATCGCGCCGGTGCCATAGAGCATCGCCGCCGTGCCGGCTCGCAGCTGTTCGGGCGTGGCGTTGTTCTCCAGCATCTTCAGGCCGCCTTCGACCAGATGGTCGGCGCCCTCGACGCGGAACATGGTGCTTTGCCCAGTGATCCAGCCCAGCAGCATGATGGCCAGAATCGAGGCACCGATCCAGATCGGCGTCCATTTCATGGCGCCACGGTGTTCCCAGTACTCCCGCTTCAGCAGGGTGTAGAGCTTGCGCTGGTTCATTGCAGCACCCCCGTCGCGTCCGGGTTTTCCATGTAGGCCACGAACAGATCCGACACCGAGACCGGGTGAATCTCGCCCAGTGCCTCCAGTTGCGCCGGATTGACGTCGCCGAACAGGCAGACCGTCTTGCCCAGCACGCGGCGCTCGCTCAGCGGCTTGAGGGCGCGTGCCTGTTCCAGTCGATCGGCCGGCACCAGCACCTGGTTGTAGCGTTCGCCGACGGCCTCCATCGTGTCGTCCAGCACCACCTTGCCGTTGCGGATGAAGATCAGATCGGTCAGCAGATGCTCGATCTCTTCGACTTGATGGGTGGTGATCAGGATGGTCCGTTCGCCGTCGAAATAGTCGTTCAGCAACTGCTCGTAGAAGCGCTTTCGATAAAGAATGTCCAGACCCAGCGTGGGCTCGTCCAGGATCAGCAGACGGGCGTCGATCGACATCACCAGTGCCAGGTGGACCTGCACGACCATGCCCTTGGATAGCTCGCGTACCCGCTGGGTGGGCTTGATTTGGGTGCGGCCCAACACGCTTTCGCAGTGTTTGCGGTCGAAGCGCGGATGCACCGCTTCGACGTAGTCCATCAGCTCACCGACGCGAATCCAGCGCGGCAGCACGGCCACATCGGCGATGAAACAGACTTCCTGCATCAGCGCATGGCGCTGACGAAAGGGGTCGCGGCCCAACACGCTCAATTCGCCGTCGAAAGCCGTCAGGCCGAGGATGGCCTTGAGCGCGGTGGTCTTGCCGGCGCCATTGGGGCCGATCAGCCCAACGATGCGTCCGGCCTGCACCTGCAGGTCGACGCCGTCCAGCGCGGCCTTGTTGCCAAAGGTCTTGCGCAGTCCACGGGCGTGGATCACGGCACTCATCGTTTCCCCTCCAGGTTGGCGTTCTGGCCGTTGTGCTCGGCGCCGTCGAGCAGCCGCTGCAGATTCAATCCCAGGCGATGAATGCGTTCGATGATGCGTGGCCACTCCTCTTTCAGGAAATGTTCCCGTTCGCGTTCCAGCAGCGCTTCGCGCGCCCCTTCCATCACGTACATGCCCAAGCCCCTGCGTTTCTCAACCAGTGATTCATCCGCCAGTTCCTGATAGGCCTTGGAGACGGTCAGCGGATTGACCCGGTACTCCACGGCGACCTGGCGAACCGACGGGATGGCCTCACCCTCATTCAGCTCGCCATCGAGGATCATGGCGATGACCCGCTCCTTGAGCTGCCGGTAGATCGGCAGCGCATCGTTCCATTCGCTGCTCATAAGCGGGTGGCTCGAGTCAGCCCGGCGAAGGAGAAGAAGGGCATGTCCAGTTCCCGGGTGATGGCACCGAGGATGGACGATGCCGTCGCAGGCTCCTGGTCGACAGTGGCTTCTGCACTGATGACGGCTTCTGCCTGGACGGCGGCAAACGGCGTCCCGGCCGAATGGGTCTCGGTCGATTGGACCAGCGCCAGGCAGCTCAGCACCATCAGGCTCAGCACGGCGGCGACCGCGCGGGTGCGCTGCGGTACCAGTTGCAGCAGCCGCAGCCACTCGTGGCGATGCAGCCGGGCCCGAACCCACTGGCGACGGTAACCAGTCGACGCATTGGGCGCGGCGGACGGGACGACTGCGGTGGGGACTGAACGGTTCATGTGGACTCTCACGAACAACTTAGTGTGTTAGTAATGTAATACACCATGTCGGTACCGGCAAGCGGGTCGAAAGTCATGGAGGGCGGGCGTCCCATTCTGTGGTCGACCGGGTCGGTGGCTGTGTCCGGTTTGCCCGGGCTTTCTCGTTCCGGTCAGGCACACCTCACTGACAGGAATGCCGACGATGAACGCTCACTGCTCGTGGACGCCGAAGATCAGTATCTCGAGCTGGCTGATCGCCCTCGGCTTGTTGGTGCTTGCGCCCACCGCGCAGGCGCTGACCACCTTGTGTGTCAGCAACAGCACCGAACTTCGCTCGGCCTTGCTGAACAATGCCAGCGACACGCTGGATATCAGAGTGCGCAGCGGCGTCTATCTCGCCGGTGGTCAACAGTTTCCCTTCCGAGCGCTGGACCGGATCGCCACGCTCAGTGGCGGCTGGAGTGGCGCCGCAGGGCAATGCACCACACAAAGTCAGAATCCGGCAGCGACCCTGCTGGATGCCCAGGGCAGTTCATCGGCGCTGCAGATGGAACCGGTGGTCGGCGCGACCAGCGGTGCCTTGTTCCTGAGCAACTTGTCGTTGACGGGTGGCAGCAGCGATTTCGGCGGCTGCTTGTTTGTCGACTTCAGGCAGGGCAGCTTCACCGTGGTGATCGACCGGATCATCGTCAGCGGATGTCAGGGCTCCAACCTGTTTGGCAGCGCCGGCGGTGCGTACATCCGCAACTGGAGTGCTTCGAACATCACGCTGCGCAACAGCCTGATCAGCAACAACCAGGGACACACGGCTGGCGGTGTGACCGTCAACAGCGATCATGTGGATGCCAGAACCTTCCTGACCAACAACACGATCGTCGCCAACGCAAGCACCTTCGCTCCGGGTGCGGGCGGCTTCTCGCCACCCACTCAGGAGGCCACGGTCGGCATCATCACGCTGCGCAACAACGCCATTGTCGGCAACCAGGCTTTTGGCAACCCGGTCGACTTGAGCTTCGGGCAAGGGCCGGCTTCGTCACACGTCCTGCGCAACAACGCCGTGCAAGTCATCAACGGCGCAGCCAACACCAACTCGCAGGGCACGCTGGTCACCAGCGCGCCGGGTTTCGTCGGTGGCGGCCAGTACCAGTTGGCCAGCCAGTCGCCACTGCGCGATGCCGGTATCGCGTTGACCGTCGGCGAAGCCGGCGCCCGCGACCTCGACTTTGGCGTCCGGGTGCAGGGTGGTGCGATCGATATCGGCGCCTACGAATTCGACGGACTGTTCGGCAGCGGCTTCGAATAGGGCGTCTTCTGATCGCGACGCCGAGGCGGGGCCTGCCTCGGCGTCAGCGCTTGCGGAAGGCCTTGGAGCGACGGTCAACCAGACCCAGCGCCCAGCTGTCCGGAAGCCAGGAGACCAGCGCGTAGATGAAGCGATTCCACCAGCCGGGTACACAGACGATCTGGCCGCGCTCGACCGCCTCGATGCCGGCGGCGACCACCGGGTCGGCGTCCATCCACATGAAGCGCGGCATCTTGCTGGCCATCGGTCGGGTGCCGTTGACGTCGTGGAATTCGGTGTAGGTGAAGCCCGGGCAGAGGGCGCTGACGTACACGCCCTGGTGGCGATGTTCCAGCGCCAGCGATTGCGACAGCTTGACCAGATAGCTCTTGCTGGCCGCGTAGAGCGTGTGCCCGGCGGTGCCCGGCACCAGTCCGGCCACACTGGAGACGTTGATGATGCGTCCAAAGCCGCGCTCGCACATGCCACCGAGCAGCCGATGCGCCAGTTCGGTCGGATGCACCAGCATCAGCCGCAGGAAGGACTCGTGCGTGTCCCAGTCGTGACTGAGAAAGTCCCCCGGCAGGCCGAAGCCGGCGTTGTTGACCAGCATGTCGATCTGCCAGCCATGCTGGTCGATCAGCTCGATCAAGCGTGCCGGCGAACCGGGCTCGGCCAGATCGAGTGCCAGGCAAGCGACCTGGGTCTGCGGCGTCAGCTCAGCGGCCAATGCCTGCAGCCGATCCAGGCGTCGGGCGGTCAGGACCAAACGCCAGCCGCGTTGGGCCAGTTGGCGGGCAAAGCAAGCGCCCAGGCCGGCCGAGGCGCCGGTAATCAGTGCGGTGCGGGCGGAGCTGGCCATGCGCTTTGACTCCAGGCTAGAGGATCAGGGAATTGCAGGGCACTGCCGGTCGACGTGCCCCAGTTGGGCCGCATCGGGCAGCACGCTCAGTCGTTCATGGACCAGTGTGGCGGCGAGGGTCCAGTCGATGGCATCCAGATCGGTGGCCGTCTGCAGCCGATCGATGATGCCGCCGAGTATGGCGCCACGGCGCTGGGCTTCGGCGTAGGGCACCTGGGTGAAGCTGACCAGCGCATAGCGCGACAGCACGCGCTCGGGAAATCGGGTGGTCAGAGCATGTTCGATCTGCCGGCGCCAGAGGAAGCCGGCCTGCGCCACTGCATCACGCATTTCCTGGTAGTTCTCCACCGCCATCGTGGCGATGGCATCGGCGTTGGCCTTGCGCTGCTGCTCAAGCTGGGCGAAGGCATCGCTGCAGTCGGGGCCTTCCAGCAAACGCGCCAGCAGCGCGCAGTCCTCAAAGGCGCAGTTCATGCCCTGACCGTGGAAGGGCACGACCGCATGCGCGGCGTCGCCGATCAGCAGGGCCCGCTCGCCGAGCCGCCAGGGGCTGAGACGCAAGGTACCCAGCTGGCCCAATGGGTTCTCGGCGAACTCACTCTGCAAATCCTGCAAATAGGGTACGGCGGATGGGAACTCGGTCTGGAAGAACGCATCGATGGCCGCGGGCGACTGCAGCTGTTCGAAGCTGCGCGGCCCCTGCAACGGCAGGAACAGGGTCACGGTGTAGCTGCGATCGGCATTGGGCAGCGCGATCAGCATGAACTCGCCGCGAGGCCAGATGTGCAGCGCATTGGGATCCATGCGGAAACTGCCATCGGCGGCTGGCGGAATGCTCAGCTCCTTGTAGCCGTGTCCGAGTGGTTCCCAGACTTCCTGCTGCGGCGTCACGCGGGCCAGCGCTGCGCGCAGCGGCGAGCCGGCCCCATCGGCACCGATAACCCGGCCGAAAGGTCGGCGCAGCGTCTGCCCGTCCGATTCCAGCAGCAGCTCGTTCCGGTCCCAGTCGACGTCCCGCAGTCCGCATTCGAAATGCAGACGCGCGCCCGCCGCGGCCGCCTGATCGACCAGCAGGCGATTCAGATTGGCGCGGTGGACTGAGTGGATGACGTGGGCGTCGGTGAGACCGTAGGGCTGCACCTCGACCCGGCCGTCCATGGCGTGCACGGCGCGCCCACGCATCGCGATGGCCTGACTGGCCACCGCATCGGCCACCCCGGCCAGGCGCAGCGCGTTCCAGCCGCGCTCGGCCAGCGCCAGGTTGATGGAGCGCCCGCCGATCACCGGGCCTGCACGTGGGTCCTCGCGTCGCTCGTAGACATCCACCTGCCAGCCGCGTTGTGCCAGCAGGCGGGCCAGCAGTGCACCCGCCAGGCCGGCGCCGATGATGCTGATCGCGCGGTCCGGATGATCACAACGGGTCGTCATCGTCATCGCGGTGCGCTCAGTGCGTGCCGTGCTGGCGCAGGAAAAGCTCGACGGCCTCGACCAGGCGGTCGCAGTCCTCGAAGCGGTTGTACAGGGGCACCGGCGAGGCGCGCAGGATGTCCGGTTCGCGCCAGTCGCAGACGATGCCCTGAGCCAGCAGATCTCGATACAGCTGCTGGCCGAGTTCGCGGCCCTGGCGCAGGCGGATCGACAGCTGGCAGCCGCGCTGGCTGGGATCGGCCGGTGTCACGATGCTCAGCGCATCGCCGAGCCGGTCGAGCAGCATCCGCTCCAGATACCCCGTCAGCGCAACGGACTTCTGCCGCAGCTCGGCCATGCCGGCCTGCAGAAACAGCGGCAGAGACGCACGCAATGGCGCCAGTGCGAGGATCGGCGGATTGGACAGCTGCCAGCCCTCGGCGCCGGGCGTGGGCACGAACTCCGGGCCCATGCGGAAACGACTGGCGGCATCGTGACCCCACCAGCCAGCCAGCCGCGGCAGATCGGCGCGGGCGTGGCGTTCGTGCACGAAGCAGCCGGCCACACCACCTGGCCCGCTGTTCAGATACTTGTAGCTGCACCAGACAGCGAAATCCGGGCCCTGCTCGTGCAACTGCAAGGGCAGATTGCCGACCGCATGGGCCAGATCGAAACCGACCTGACAGCCTTGCGCATGCGCCGCCGCGGTCACGCGGGCGATGTCGAAGGCCTGGCCGGTGACGTACTGGATGCCGGGCAGCAGCACCAGCGCGATCTGTTCACCCTGAGTAGCCAGCGCGGCTTCGATGGCTTCGCTGGTGAGCAGGTCCTGCCCAGGCTCTGGTGCCAGTTCGATCAGGTCGGTGGCTGGATCGCCACCGTGCCAGCGGATCTGTGAGGCCACCGCGTGGCGATCGGAGGGAAATGCCCGCGCCTCGATCAGGATTCGTCGTCGGCTGCCGGCAGGCCGGTAGAAACTGGCCATCATCAAGTGCAGGTTGGCGGTCAATGAGTTCATCGCCACCACCTCCAGTGGCAGCGCACCGACGACCGCGGCCAGGTCATCGCGAACCAGTTCGTGATAAGGCATCCACTGGCTATGGCCCTTGAAATGGGCCTCGACCCCTTCGGCCGACCATTGCTGCAGCACTTCCTCAACCTGGTCGCGTGCCGATCTGGGCATCAATCCGAGCGAATTGCCACAAAAGTAGGCCTGCTCTCGACCATTCGTGCGTGGCAGGTGGAAGCGTTCGCGAAAAGCTCGCAGGGCATCGCTATGATCGAGTTCGGTGGCTTGCATCGATGGCTTCCTGCTGGATGGAGTGTCCGCGGGTGGTGCCCTCACAGCCTCGCTGCTCGCGCAGCCACCTCATTGATCCGGACCGGAGTTGCCATGCCCCTGCCGTACCCGCACCACGCGCAGACGCGCGGACCGCGAACTGCGCGCCATCATACGGATCTGATCGGATTCGTGGGCCGCGGGGCGCTCGCCCTGAGCGTCGGTCTGGCGCTGACCATCACCGCCCACGCGGAAGTGCCCCTGCAGGAACAACAACGATTGTCGCCCTGGACGACCGGCGATGGGACTGCCGGCGATGGTTTTGGCATCGCCCTGGCCCAGGACGGTGACTGGCTGGCGGTGGGTGCCTGGGGCAAGGTTGTCGCGGTGCCGGATGTGCTCAACGGCCTGGCGCAAGGCGAGACCTATCTGTATCGACGAGTTGGTGGCGCCTGGGAGGCGACGCAGGACCTGTCGCTGCCAGATCTGGCCGAGAACGCCAACTTCGGTGCTGCGCTGGCTCTGCGAGGGGATCGGCTGCTGGTCGCAGCCCCGCGCCTGTTCGTCGATGGGCAGGAGGAGGCGGGTCGGGTCTACTTGTACGAGCATGATGGCAATGGTCAGTGGCTGTTGAGCGCCCGCATCGATTCACTGTTGCCACAGTTCGACGGTCGCTTCGGCACCGCCGTGGCCTGGCTGGATGACGAGCATTTCGCCGTGGGCGCTCCGCGCGAGGTTGATCGAGGTCAGGGTGGCGCAGGTCGCGTCCATGTCTATGTGGAATCTGCCGGGGACTGGGTCCTGCAGCAGACGCTGCTCCCGGCAACCGCTGATGCCGAGGCCCGCTTCGGCGCCGCGCTGGCTGAGGTCGGTGGCGGCTTGCTGGTTGGCTCGCCGCAGGCCGGGCCGGACAATCGCGGCGCGGTGGACCGATTCATCGCCGGGACCCTGCAGTTGCAGCCCAGGGTCGCAACGCCTGTCGGCGCAGGTGCCGGCTTTGGCAGTGCGCTGGCCACTGATGGCACGCTGGTGGCGGTCGGCGCGCCGCTGTCCGAAGTGGCCGCCGAGCCGGGGGCGGGCCAGGTGGTGCTTTATCCGGCCGGTCTGGACGCCGGACCAGGTCAGACGCTGCAGTCACCGATTCCGGCCGATCAGGCGCGTTATGGCGCGGCGCTGACGATCGCCGACGGTCGGCTCTGGGTGGGTGAGCCACAGGCCGATGTGGGCCTCGATCCGGACGATGGCAAGGTGCACGTTTATCCGCTGAGCATGGGCGCGGCCGGTGTGCCGCTCAGTCTCAGCGCACCAGCACCGGGTCCCTCCGGGCGCCTCGGGACAGCGCTGGCGGTAGAGGCCGATGGCAGCCTGCTGGCAGGTGCCGATCTGGACAAGGTCGGTCCGAACGGGCAGGGATCCGTGCAGCGGTTCCAGGCACAGGGCGGTGGCTTTGACCCACCGGTTCGAATCGATCGCGGCGACGGGGCCTATCTGGAGCGATTCGGATCGGCGGTGGCCATCTCCGGGTCGTGGGCCGTCGCCAGCAGTTTCCTTGAACGAACGGAGGCCGGCAGCGAGGCCGGCGCGGTCTACCTCTATCAGCTCGTGGATGGCCAGTGGCAGCGCTTCCAGCGTCTGCTCTCGCCGGATCCGGCGATCGAGCAGCGCTTTGGTGTTGCCGTCGCGCTCGATGGTGAGCGGCTGGCGGTCGGGGCCTATTGGGACGCCCTGGGTGGTCAGGCCGATGCCGGCGCCGCCTATGTGTTTCGCTTTGACGGCAGCCAGTGGTTGCTGGAGCGCAGCTTCCGCATGCAAACGGCCGAGGCCGAGGCCTTCTTCGGATTCAGCGTGGCATTGGACGGCGACCGTCTGCTGGTCGGCGCGCCCGGCGCGAATGTGTCCGATTTCGATGAGGGCGCGGGATTCGTCTATCGGCGCAGCAACGACGTGTGGACGCTCGAAGACACGCTGTTGGTCCCGGGCGAAGAGTTTGGCGTGCAGTACGGCACGCGTGTGGCACTGCGTGGGGATCTGGCCTTGCTGGCGGCTCCGGGCGCCACCAGCGACGCCCTGCCTGGCGCGGGCGCGGTGGCCCGTTTCCGGTTGGGCGTTGGCTGGGCTTTCGAGGATCGTCTGCAGGCGGCGGTGCCGCAGGAAGGCGGTGCCTTCGGCAGCAGTCTTGCCTTGGGCGAGGGTCTGATTGCCATCGGGGCTTCCACCGACTCAACCGCCGACACGGCGGCCGGCGCGATCCACTTGCGCTCGGCAGGCGGCGATGTGGTGCTGACTGCACATGACGCCATGCCGGGTGATCGGCTGGGCTCTGCAATCGCCTTGAGCGGCGATGTGCTGTTGGCCGGCGCGCCTGGCGTGGACATCGACGAGCAGAGCAGTCAGGGCGCGTTGTACCGCTGGCGCCGAATTGGCGGGATCTGGACTCAGGACGAACGCTTGCTGGTCAGTGACGGCAGCGGTCTGGACGGCCTCGGTCTGGCGCTGGCCGCGGACGGTGAATGGGCCATGCTCGCTGCACCTTTCAAGGCCATCGAACAGCCTCAAGAGGGCTACGTCTACGCCGTCACCGTGGCCCCGTTGTTTGCTGATGGCTTCGAGGACTGAACCGAATGTCCAGACGGGTCAAGACTGATTGAGCCAGCGCAGGGCGTTGTCGTGGAACAGTGCTTCCTGCTCGGCCTGCGGCAGCGCCAGTCGCTCGATCGAACTGCCGGGTTCCTGTTCGCCCAGCGGGAAGGGGTAGTCGGTTCCCAGCATGACCTGACTGCTGCCGACGGTGTCGAGCAGATAGCGCAGCGCGCGGTCGTCATGGACACAACAATCGAAATAGAGCCGCGACAGGTAGTGGCTGGGCGGGTGCGGGTTGTCGATGGCGACCAGATCCGGGCGCATCCGGAAGCCGTGTTCGATGCGTCCGAGGGTGTAGGGAAAGCTGCCTCCGCCATGGGCAAAGGCGATGCGCAGTTCGGGATGTCGCTCCAGCACGCCGCCAAAAATCAGCGCACAGGCGGCGCGACTCTGCTCGGCCGGCATGCCGACCAGCCAGGGCATCCAGTACTTGGGCATCGTTTCGGTGCCCATCATGTCCCAGGGGTGGATCAGGACGCTGGCGCCCAGGCGTTCGGCCGTGGCAAAGAAATCAGCCAGTTCCGGGGCATCCAGATTCCAGAGATCCACATGGGAGCCGATTTGCACCCCGGCCAGGCCCAGTTCGACGACGCTGCGCTCCAGTTCGGCGCAGGCCAGTACCGGATCCTGCAGTGGCACTGTGGCCAGACCCACATAGCGGCCGGGATGATCGCGCTGCAATCCAGCCAGATGGTCGTTCAGATGCTGGTGCAGCACCAGCGCCGCCTGACCCTCGGCCCAGTAGCAGAACATCACCGGCACCGTCGAGACGACCTGCCGTTCGATACCGAAAGACGCGTACTGCGCCATGCGCAAGTCGGCATCCCAGGCGTTGGGCTGGATCTGCCGGAAGAAGCGGCCACCGCGATAAATGTTGTGGCGACCCTCCTCGACACGCAGCACGGGAAATCGGTCGTCACCGAAGCGGCTGGCGAGGTCTGGCCAGTCGGGCGGCAGTATGTGGGTGTGGGTATCGATCTTCAGCATGACAGCGGGGTCGGCGCTAGCAGGCGGCAAGGGTAGCACCGCCTCAGCAAGGGTCTGCGAGCGCCGGGACTTGTTGCCGGCCTGGACACCGGTGCGCGGCGCGGCTGCTAACATCCGCTCCCCTCGCATCCCGGTTCTCGTTGCCATGGAAGTCAAGCAGCGCATCGCGCGCATCGTCAACGCCCACCCGATCGTGCTGTTCATGAAGGGCACGCCGCAGTTTCCGATGTGTGGTTTCTCCTCCCAGGCTGTCGAGGCGCTGAAGCGCTGTGGCGCCCGTTTCGAGCACATCAACGTGCTGGAGGATCCGGAGATCCGTGCGCACCTGCCGCACTACTCGAACTGGAAGACCTTTCCGCAGTTGTTCGTCAACGGCGAACTGATCGGTGGCGCGGACATCACCGTCGAGTTGTATGAATCCGGCGAGCTCGAGCGCATCGTCGGCGACGCGCAGAGTTCCTGAGTGCAGGCCCTGGCGCTACCTTCGGCTGCGGCTGAGCAGTCGCTGGCAGGACGGACGGTGCTCATCGTCGGCGCCTCGGGTGGCCACGGCACCGCTGCGGCCTGGGCCTGTGCGGCTGCCGGCGCCCGAGTGGTGCTCGCGGGACGGCGCGTTCCCGCACTCGAGCGCCTCTACGACGAACTGGACGCGGCCGGTCATGAGGCAGCGCTGTACCCGATCAACCTGGAAGGGGCCCAGCCGGACGATTTCGATCAGCTGGGTCAAACGCTACAGCAGGAATTCGGTGGTCTGGATGGCCTGGTGCTGGCCGCCGGTCGCCTGCAGGGCCTGGCGGCACTGGAGCATCTGGATGGCAGCGAGTGGCTGCGCACCTGGCATGTGCACGTCAATGTGGCCTTCCTGCTTTGGCGTGCCTGTCTGCCGGCACTGCGGCAGGCGCAGGGGACGTTGATCGTCTACCTGGATGATCCGGCGCGCTGCGAGCACGCGTTGTGGGGCGCTTACGGCGTGGCGCAGGCGGCCTTGCGCGCCTTCGTCGCCATCGCGGGCGAGGAAAGCAGTCGCCTCGGTCCGCGTGTGCTGGGCCTGCTGGCGCCGCCCTGTCGCACCAATTTGAATCTGCGCGCCTTTCCGGCCAGCCCGCCGGACCGCTTCTGTCCGCCCGAGCGCATTGCGCCGGCCGTCGTCGATCTGCTCGCCCAGCCGGGGATGACCGGCAGTGTTTACGACGCCCGACCGCTGGCCGCCGACTGATGGACCTGCTGGCCGCCGCGATCCTGCTGTTCCTGGTCATGGATCCGGTCGGCAACGTGCCGATCTTCATCACGCTGCTGAAGGACCTGCCGGCTGCACGCCGGCGCCTGGTGGTCATTCGCGAGATGCTGATTGCGCTGCTGGTGCTGGCCATCTTCTGGGCGGTGGGGCCGACAGTGCTGGAGTGGCTGCATCTGCGCCAGGAGTCGGTGTCGATCGCCGGCGGCATCGTGCTGTTCCTGATCGGCCTGCGCATGATCTTTCCGCCAGCCGACGGCATCATGGGCGAAACGCCAGACGGTGAGCCGTTCATCGTGCCGCTGGCGATTCCCTGCGTCGCCGGGCCCTCGTCGATGGCCACCTTGATGCTGCTGGGCGCCAGTCATCCCGACAGTCAGGGTGTGTTGTTGGCCGCGCTGGGCCTGGCCTGGGCCGGCAATCTTGCCGTGATCCTCGGTGCTGTGCTGCTGCTGCGCTACCTGGGCAAGCGCCTGCTGATCGCCCTGGAGCGGCTCATGGGCATGTTGCTGGTGACGCTGTCCGTGCAGCTCTTCCTCGATGGGGTGGCCCGCTATCTGGGTGGCTGAAGCGCCGGTTTGAGGTTGCGGCGAGGCGCACCCGCAACGAGCATCCTCTCGCAGTGGCTGCCCAGACCAAGCAGGGCCTGATGGTCCAGATGGCGATGCGGTGGGGTGTTGCCGTCCACCGTGACTCGGCCGGGCTGTTCCTGTGCCAAAAGTTCACATTGAGTCTGCAAGGCCAGCCAGAGTGCCTGCTGTTGACTGCTCGGCAGCGGATGTCTGTCGCTGGGGTGTCGCAGCGGCCTGGGGAGCGACCAATCCACATCGTCTCCAGCGAGCAGGCGCAGTGGGGCTTCCGCCGCCACGGCAAGGAGCGGCAGCAGCCATACCCACAGATCGCGCCAGCGCGGGGGCAGGTGGGTGATCGCCACCTTCGCATCGGGCCAGCGGCGCGCGACCAGCAAGCGGCTGAGGCCATGCGCTGGGCTGCGGATCGGAATCAGGCTCAAGAGCAGCGTCGCGTCGGTCGGGGCGTTCGGCAATGCCGGACGCAGCAGGTCCAGTCGGCTGACGCCACGTCTGCGCAGTGTGCGGTCGATGGCCGAGCGGCTGGCAGCCGGGTTGAGTTGCGATCGCGCCAGTTGCAGCAGGCCGTCCAGGGGCAAACGCAATCCCACGCGCAGGCCGACCAGCAGATCCTCCTGCACGCCGTCGAGTGTGGTGCGCAGGCGCTCTGGACGGTGGCTGTGATCGGCCACCCCATCACGCCGTCGCCACTTGCGGATGGTCTGCTCGCTGACCCCAAAGCGCTGGGCCAGTTCAGCCACGCTGCCGGTGGCCTGCTGGATCGCTTCGCGCATCGCTGGGGTGGTTCGCGCCTGGGCGTGGGTATCGACATACATGACGGTCAATCGGGCCTGTCGAAGCGGTTGCCCGGGACGAATCTTCCCAGCGATTGCGATCCCGATGCAATCATCCGGGACCTGACAGCTTGATGTAACATACCCTTCATAACCGAAGTTTAACTTTGCCGCCTGTCTTTCCCTGGCGCACCCGCGCCTCCTTTTGTCCTTCGAGGTAGTCAAGATGAGTACAAGGAACGGCCGTAAGGGCCTCAGTGTTGCGATCCGCTATGCGCTGCTCGGGCTCGGCAGTTCGCTGGCCCCGGCCGTTGGTACGGCCCTCCTGATCAGTGCCGTTCCGGTACAGAGCGCGTTTGCCCAGCAGACCTCGTCGAGCCTGAGCGGCTCGGTCACGGCCGAAGACGGCTCGCCGGTGGTGAACGCCTCGGTGGTGCTGATTCACCAGCCCTCCGGCACCCGTTCGGAAGCTTTCACCGGTGACACCGGCAACTTCTTCCAGGGCGGTCTGCGCGTCGGTGGTCCGTACCAGCTGATCATCTCCGCGGACGGCTATCGCACCAGCACGGTCGACGAGATCTTCCTGCGCCCCGGCACGCAGCCGGCGATGCGCCTGTCGATGGAGTCCAGCAGCACCCAGGCGCTCGACGCCATCGTGGTGTCGGCCGATCGCGAAGCGACTCGCGACCTGAACAGCGGCGTGGGCTCCACCTACACCTCGGTGGACATCAGCAACCAGCCGGCCAGCCGCCGCGACGTCATTCGCACCCTGCTGCGTGACCCGCTGGCCTCCTCGCGTGGCGAAGGCAACCTGTCGGTCGCCGGTGCCAACCCGCGCTTCAACGGCCTGTCGATCGACGGCGCGCTGCAGCAGGACGACTTCGGCCTGGGCAGCAACACCTACGCCACGAATCGTTCGCCGATCAATCTGGATGCCGTCGAGTCGGCCTCGCTGGTCGCTTCCGACTATTCGGTTACGGCCACTGGCTTCACCGGCGGTCTGGTCAACATCGTCACCAAGTCGGGTGGCAATGAGTTTGACGGTTCGGCCTTCTACTATTACCTGGATGAAGACTTCCTGGGTGACGAGTACGGCGAAGACGGCGAGCGCGACTTCAACGCCGCCCCCTTCAAGGAGCGTGAGTACGGCGTCACGCTGAGCGGTCCGATCATCAAGGACAAGCTGTTCTTCTTTGTCTCCTACGACGAGTTCAAGTCCTCCTCGACCACCGATTTCTCGGTCACTGACGAGAACAACGGCGTGCAGCCAGGCTTCTTTGACGCCTTGCGCGGTGTGATCCAGGACACCTACGGCTACGATCCGGGTACGCGTGCGACCCAGGTGTCCAACCCGATCACCTCCGAACGCGCACTGGTCAAGCTGGACTGGAACATCTCCGACGATCATCGCGCTTCGTACACCTATCAAAGCACCGAAGAATCCGGCACTGTCACGGGCGCCCTGAACTTTGAATCTGCCTGGTACGACACCCCGGTGGATCTGACCGCGCATACCCTGCAGATCTTCTCCGACTGGTCGCCGAGCTTCTCCACCACCTTCCGTTACAACAACAAGGAATTCCAGCGTGATCAGTTGTGCCGCGCTGGTGCGGGCATCGGCGCGCTGGAGTTCGATCTGAATCCGGCCAATGGTGGCCTGGCCGGCACGCCGCTGGACGGCCTGCTGACCCAGCGTCGTACCTTCATTGCGGGCTGCGATCGCTTCCGCCACGCCAACCTGTTTAATGACGAGCGCACCCAGGTCTTCCTGTCCGGTGACTGGTATTACAACGATCACGTCTGGACCTTCGGCGCCGAGTACGAAGAATTCGACGTCTTCAATCTGTTCGTGGGCAGCTCGACGGGTCGCTTCCGCTTCAACAGCTTTGATCAGATCGTCAACCGCACTGGCCGCGTCGAGTACGCCAACGCGATCAGCAACAATGTCAATGACGCCGCATCGGCCTGGGGCTACGAGAAGTACTCGTATTTCCTGCAGGACACCTGGACCGTCACCCCGAACTTCGAGGTCACGCTGGGTTTCCGTCTGGAAGAATTCAGCCAGGATGATCGCCCGGTCTTCAACCAGCAGGTCTTCAGCGACTACGGTGTGCGCAACGACGTCAACGTCGATGGCAACAAGCTGTTCATGCCGCGCCTTGGTTTCCGCTGGACGCCGCTCGATCGCACGGTCGTCACCGGTGGTCTGGGTATCTTCGCTGGCGGTGATCCGAAGGTCTGGATCTCCAATGCCTTCCAGCCGGCTACGGTCTTTGCGGCGCAGAGCAATCTGACCAATCTGGATCCGCGCGTGATCCCAAGCGTGTTGATTGACACCGTTTCGAACGGCACCCCGGTGGTCATCGATTCCATTGACCCTGACTTCCGGACCCCGAACGATCTGAAGGCCTCGCTGCGCTGGGATCAGGGTTTCGACATGCAGTTCGGTGGTCTGGACCTGGGCACCGACTACACCTTCACCGCGCAGTATCTGTATTCGCGGGTCCGTGAAGGCTTCCTGTGGACCAATCTGGCGCAGACCGATCTGCCGGCCGCCCAGCCGACGGGTGTGGCACCGGACGGTCGTCCGATCTACGCCGATCTGGACGCGCTGCGCATCAACAACCTGACCCAGCTGGGCAACTTCGATGGCGGCAGCAGCCACACCATCTCGCTGTCGCTGGCCAAGCGCTGGGAGAATGGCTTCGACGCCGAGTTCAGCTATGCCCGTCAGAACATCGAAGACACCACCGAGGGCACCTCGTCGCGTGGTATCTCGAACTGGCGCGGCATCGTGGCAGTGGATCGCAACAACCCGTCGGCTCGGACCTCACCGTTCCAGATCGAAGATGCCTTCAAGCTGAGCATCGGCTATGAAAAGGCCTTCTTCGGCGACTACAAGACCCGCTTCGATCTGTTCGGTCAGGCCTACTCGGGTACGCCGTACACCTACACCTTTGACGTCAGCAACACCAACTCGCTGTTCGGTCGCGCCGGTCAGGGTGAAGGTCCCTTCGACAACAGCCCGCTGTACATCCCGAGTCCGGGTGTTGACCCGTCCGTGGTCTACTCCTCTGGTTTCGATACCCAGGCCTTCTTCGACTTCGTCGCTCGCGAAGGCATCGAAACGGGCAAGATCCACGAGGTCAACTCCAAGTCCTCGCGCTGGATTCGTCAGTGGGATCTGCGCATCCAGCAGGAACTGCCGGGTATCCCGGGAATGGACAAGATCTTCGGCGACAACAAGTTGAAGCTGGTGCTGGACGTCGACAACCTGGGTAACCTGCTGAACAGCAAGTGGGGCAACTTCTACAACGGCCCGGGCAACAACCAGCAGCCGAACGTCCAGGCCGACCTGGTCACGCGGGCTGATGTGGCGGCCAACGGCATCGACGGCGCCACCGCGCTCACCGGTGACGCGGCGCGCATCGCCTGCTCGACTCAGGATGCCTGTGTGTATCGCTTCAACGACTTCACGGATCGGGCCAGCAGCAGCCTGAGCCCGGCGCAGTCGGTCTACCGGATCCGCATCGGTATCCGCTACGACTTCTAAGTCGCGCTACTAGTGCTCCAACAGAACGCCGCCTCCGGGCGGCGTTCTGCTTTTGTGCCGGACAGACATTCGATTGCGACCGCAGCCAATGCCATTTGTCGTCTGCGGGCTGCCGGTTCCGGTGCTTGCGTACCGCCTTCGGGAGGCCAGCAAGCCAGGCCGCCGTCGCGGCAGGTGTGCGTTCACGGCCACGCTCAACTTCTTTCCTTTGTGTCCTTCGTGTCCTTCGTGTTAGATCGCATTGGCTCCAGGTTCCGGACCTTCAAATCTTGATCCCAGACACCCTGCGCTTCCTGGGCACCGGCAGTGCCACCTCCGAAGACCTGCCCTCGGCGGCCGTGCTGGAATGCGGCGGCAGACCGCTGTTGTTGATCGATTGTGGTCCTGGCGTATTACGCGCCTTTCGTGATCGGTATGTGCAGTTGCCGCCGGCGGTCTTTGTCACCCATCTGCACATGGACCATGTGGCGGGCCTGGAGGCCCTGTTCTACGCCGCGCGCACGCTGTCGGCCGAGCAACGACCACGCCTGTTTGTGCCAGTCAGTCTGGTGGCACCGCTGCATGCGCGCCTGGCCGAGTTCCCCAATCTGCTGGCCGAAGGCGGGGCGAACTTCTGGGATGTGCTGCAGTTGGTGCCGGTGTCGGCCGATTTCTGGTGGCAGGGACTGCGCTATGACGCCGTGCCGGTGCGCCATCACAGCGTCCACGGCGCCTACGGTCTGGGTCTGCGGGGCCGGCTGCTGTACACCGGCGACACGCGGCCCATTCCCGAAGTGCTGATTCGGCACGGCAGCGCGGGAGAGTGGGTCTTTCATGACTGCTCACCCACAGCCAACCCGTCACACACCGGCCTGGCCGATCTGCAGCGCGAGTATTCCCCGGCTATGCTTGCGCGCATGGTGCTCTATCACTATCCCGATCAGCAGACCGCCGCCGACTGGCGCGAAGCCGGTTTCCGCGTGGCGGCGCCCGGTGAGTGCTTTCCACTGGGAGGCGACGGTGGGTCGTGATCCGGGCGAGCAGCAGTGGCTGTCGCAACCACTGGACCAGCGTCAGCGAGCGCTCAGCGAATTGCGCCTGTCGATCATCGACCGCTGCAACTACCGCTGTCCTTATTGCATGCCGGCCGCCGAGATCGACGAACGACGTGATTTCCTGGCGCCCACCGAGCGCCTGACCAACGAGGAGATCGAGCGATTGGTGCGCAGCTTCGTGGCGCTGGGTGTGCGCAAGCTGCGTCTGACCGGCGGCGAACCATTGTTGCGACCGGATCTGCCGGACCTGCTGGCACGGTTGGTCGCGATCAAGGGCTTGGAGGATCTGGCCCTGACCACCAACGGCAGCCTGTTGCCGCGTCAGGCCGTCACCTTGCGCCAGGCCGGCCTGCACCGACTCACGGTCAGTCTGGATGCGCTGGACCCGCAGATCTTCGCAGCCATGAGCGGCGGTCGCGGCGAAGTGGCCGATGTGCTGGCCGGGATCGACGCGGCCGAGGCGGCCGGATTCGGTTCACTGAAGATCAACTGTGTGGTCCAGCGTGGGGTCAACGATGACCAGGTGCTGCCGCTGGTCGAGCACTTCCGTGGGACGCCGCATGTACTGCGCTTCATCGAGTTCATGGATGTGGGCACGCTCAATCACTGGACGGCTGATGCGGTGGTGAGTGCGGCGCAGCTGCGGGCGCAGATCTCGACGCGCTTTCCGCTCTTGCCGATCCCTGAACACGCCGCGGGCAGCACCGCGCGTCGTTTTCGTCATGCTGACGGTGCCGGCGAGATCGGCTTTGTCGCCTCGGTCAGTGGCCCCTTCTGCGGCGATTGCGGGCGCGCGCGGGTGACTGCCGATGGCCAGCTCTACACCTGCCTGTTCGGCAGTCGTGGCGTGGATTTGCGCGAGCCGCTGCGGGCGGGTGCATCGGCGCAGGCCATGCAAGCGCAGATCGCCGCCGTTTGGCGGGCTCGCCTTGATCGCTACTCCGAGCAGCGGGCCGAGTTGCAGGGCAAGGCCCTGCCGGTAAGGGTGCAGATGTACGCGGTGGGTGGCTGATCGGTGGCAGGGCTGACGCACATCGACGCCGCAGGCCGTCCGACCATGGTCGACGTTGGCGCCAAGCCGGTGACCGAACGACGCGCCGTGGCGATGGGGCACGTCCGCTTTCCCGCCGAGGTCGCCCGCCGACTGGCCGCGCAAGACTGGCGCGCCGCCAAGGGTTCTTTGATTGATACGGCGATCATCGCCGGCACCATGGCGGTCAAGCGCACGGCCGACCTGATTCCCTTCTGCCACCCGCTGCCCGTTACGGGGATTCGCTTGCAGATCGAGCCGGAAGGAGTTGATCGACTGGCGATCCGCTGTGAGGTGAGTGTCAGTGGCCGCACGGGGGTGGAAATGGAGGCGTTGACCGGTGCCAGTGTGGCCGCGTTGACGATCTACGACATGTGCAAGGCGCTGTCGCCGGAAATCCAGCTGGGTCCCTTCCTGTTGCAGCAGAAGTCCGGTGGCAAGCGGGAATTTCGCCTCGACGAGGGCCAGACAGGGGAGCGCTCCTGAGTGCAGGTTGATGTCCGTTACTTCGCTGAACTGAGCGAGCGTGCCGGTTCCGACCAGCAACGGATTCAGTTGACCGCGTCGACCGACGCTGCCGCGCTGTACGCGCGCTTGCAGGCCGAACACGGTTTCCGCTTTCCAATCCAGGCCATGCGTGTGGCCGTCAACGGACGCCTGGCCGACTGGTCGCAGGCGCTCGATGATGGTGACGAGGTCTGTTTCCTGCCGCCGTTTTCTGGAGGCTGAGCGTGTTTGCACTCGCCTTCGAAGCACTGGACATCGCCCGCCTGGTCGAGCGCCTGGATGTTGATGAGACCGCCGGTGCCCTGGTCTGCTTCGAAGGCCGGGTGCGCAACCAGCATGGCGGTCGGGCCGTGTTGCGACTGGATTACGAAGCGCATGAGGCCCTGGCGGTCGAGGTCGGCGAACGGCTGCTGGCCGAGGCGCACCAACGGTTCGCGGTTCGAGCCGCCTGCGTCCATCGCGTCGGGGAACTGGCGCTGGGTGAGATCGCGGTCTGGGTTGGCGTGGCGGGTGCGCATCGTGACGAGAGCTTCCAGGCTTGCCGCTGGATCATCGACGAGGTCAAGCGACAGGTGCCGATCTGGAAGCGCGAGTACTACGCCGATGGCGAGGTCTGCTGGCGCCATCCCTGAGCGGGGCTGACGGGGTGCGGGATAACAGTTGACGACGCCTGGCGTCCGCCGGACGATTCAGGACATGAGTCAGGATTTGCCTACCGAAGTCCTGGGGGAAGCCTCACCCGGCAGTTCGGACGATCTGCACACGCTCGCGCCGGGCCAGCCGTTCGGTCCGTACACGATCGAGCAGGCGATCGGCCGCGGGGGAATGGGGGAGGTCTATCGCGCCCGCCAGCAAACGCCGGTCAACCGGGTCGTTGCCTTGAAACTGCTGCAACAGCGCTTGCGGGGCACGCTGGCCGAAACGCTGTTCCAGGTGGAAAGCCAGGCGTTGGCGCGACTGCGTCACCCGTTCATCGCGCAGGTTTATGACGCTGGTAGCCTGGAAGGGCAGCCCTATCTGGCCATGGAGTGGGTTGAAGGCCTGCCCATGAGCGAGTGGATTTCCAGGCGCCGCCCCAATCGTCGTCAGCGTCTGGCGCTGGTGGCCGAAGTGGCGCGCGGGGCACATCACGCCCACGCCAACGGCATCCTGCATCGCGATCTCAAGCCAGACAACGTCATGGTGGTCAGCGAGCAGGGTCGCGAACAACCCAAGATCATCGACTTTGGTGTCGCGGTTGCCTGGCTGGCCGAGCGTCACGATGAAGGCACGCCGCCACGCAGCCTGGTCGAGCGGGTGGGCACGCCCACCTACATGAGTCCCGAGCAACGCGGCGGGCGTGCCGATCTGGATCCGCGCAGCGATGTCTATTCCTTGGGCGTCATGTTGCTGCAGATGCTGCTGGGCGACGAGTTGGAACCCTGGCCCACACTGGACAGCCAGCGCTGTGCGGCGCTGCTCAGGCAGGGCAGCTGGACGCAGCCCGAAGACCCGGAGGGCCTGCAGCTGCAATTGCGACTGCGGTCCCTGCCGGATGAACTACGCTGGCTGTTGGCGCGCGCCCTGGCCGAGGACCGCCAGGCACGCTACGAATCGGCGCTGAATCTGGCCCTGGATCTGGAGCGCTTTCTGGACCAACGGCCGCTCGAAGCGGCGCCGGAAAGCCGCCTGTATCCGCTGCGCAAGTTCCTGCAACGCAATCGGCTGCCGGCCGCGCTGGCGGGCCTGACCATCCTGGCATTGGTGGGCGGTCTGGCGGTGGCGCTGTACGGCTTGCGGCAAGCCCAAACCGAACGCGCCAATGCCATTGCCGCCGCTGAACAGGCCAGGATCGAAGCCGCCCGCGCCGAACGTGTGTCGGACTTCGTTCGGTCCATCCTAGGCGCGGTCGACCCCGATGTGGCGCGGGAGTTGGACAAGACCCTCCTGCGCAAGGTGCTGGACGAGGCCGCTGAGCGGGCTCGGACTGAACTGGCTGATGACCCGGCGGTGCTCGGCAGCATCGAGGCGGTGATTGGTCGAACCTATCGCAACTTGGGAGAGCCGGCACGGGCACTGCCTTTGCTGGAACGGGCACGGGACCAGGGTGAGCTGCGCAGCGTGGTCGACATGCGCATTCTCAGCATGGCTTACGACGACCTGGGTCGCACCGATGAAGCCATGGCGACGCTGGACGGCTTCCGTGCACAGCTGGTGCCGGTACAGGGCGAGCAGGGGATCGATGTTCTGCAACTGGACGCCGAACGACTGGAGTATCTGCTGCGAGCCGGTGACCCTGCCCCAGTGATTGCAGCCGGTGAAGGCTTGCTGCCGCAGTTGGAGCGCCAGCTGGGCCCCAATCACCGCAGCACACTGCGGCTGCTGAACACCATTGCCCGGGCCTCGCTGCGCGCCGGTCGGAATGATCAGGCACTGCAGCAACTACACACGCTGATTGAGCGTCGTCTGGCTGCCGATGGTCCCGATCATCCAGGGACCATTCGAGATCAGGCCGCTCTGGTGATGGGAATGATCAGTGCCCGCCACTTCGATGAGGCGCTGCCCCTGGCCGAGAAGCAGCTGGTTGCGACCCAGCGAATTTACGGGCCGGCACACCCGGCCACGCTGTCGGTGTACAGCTTTCTCGGCAGTGCCTACAAAGGACTGGGCCGCTTTGAGGAAGCGGCCGACGCATTTGGCAAGTCTTACGAGGGATTTCGCCAAGCCTTCGGGCCGAGTCATCCCAATGTGGTCGGAACCGGTTTCAATCTGGCCAATGCACGGCTGCTGGCCGGGCAGTCCAAGGCTGCCGAACGACTCCTGCTCGACCTGAGCGAGCAGGCGCCGGTGGCCTTCGGAACGGGACATCCAATGCTGGCCGATATCGAACTGGCATTGCAGCGCAGTCGATTGGCGCAAGGCCATCTGGCCGGAATCGAGGCCGCGTTGCTGCGCTTGTACGAGGCGGCTTCACAGCCCGACGTGCCCACCGCGATGCTCTTGCCCGACTTGCGCCAGGCGCTGCGTGACTACTATCAGCGCAGCGGTCAGCCGCGGCAGGCAGCCCGCTACAACGAGCCGCCGGCAGTGGACTGATCGGTCAGGCAGGACAGCGGTAGCCGCACAGCCTGCCGCACGGCTCCGTTGCGACGGTCTTCCACCCAGGCGACCAGCGCAGCATCCGACATCGGCAGGTCGGCTGGGAGCTGCAGCTCGCCGCGATCCCTGGTGCGCAGGCTGTTGGCCTGCAGGGCCCTCACGACGTGCGCGTGCTGCAGGGCTCGGCCGGCATTCTCGCCGGCGCGCACATCCGTGCTGGCCTGCGACTGCACGACGGCGAGCTGCATCACGCCGTCATCAGTGTCGCCCTGCCAGTCCCACTGATAGGCCACGGCTCCGCCGCTGGTGAAGCTGGCCTGCAACGACAGCTCGGCTGCGGGCACTGCCGCCTTGGGTGGTTGCGGCTGGTCATACCAGCGAACCAGTTCACGGCCGGCGCTGAAAACCTGTGGCGTGTACACCGAGCGCGCGCCGCGCTGCGACACCTGGGCCCGCTGTCGGCGGCTGAAATCGGCCTGGGCGAAGCGGTCCGGCCAGCCAATCCAGTCCCAATAGTCGACGTGAAACGCCAGCGCGATCAACGTCTCGTCGCTCGGCAGCCGGGCCAACCAGCGGTCGGCTGGGGGGCAGGAACTGCAGCCCTCACTGGTGTACAGCTCCACCAGCGTCACCTGATTCGAACCACTGCTCCGCTCGCACGTCGCCATTTCGGCCGCGTGAATGGGTTGCGCGCTCAGCAGCGCGAGGCTGGCAGCCATCGGGATCTTCAACACGGCGGTACTCCGGTCAGGACTGTTCCACCGGACCGGCGTGGGCCAGAAATGCTGACATCTGACGTCGGAGTGGAGCGCCGATGTCACGCTTTCCGACGCCGCTCGTGGCGGTGCCAGTCCGGGTAGTGGAACGGGTGAACGGAAGATGGTGGCATTCATGCTTCCCTAACGAGCGTGCGATCGATTACTTTCGCGAGGTGCATTCATGGGAGTACGGGTTACCGACGGCGGTGACCCAGTCTGTCCATGGCCGGTTCGCGGCGGAGACGGCAGGTACCCAGGGATGTCATGTAACAACGGTCCTGTGGTGCGAAGTCAGATTTCGTGCGCGGATCGTCTTGGGACGGACCGACCGCCGCCTGCTGCCCCCATCGTCGACAAGGAAGCTCCGATGTCCCGCAATCCACGCTGCAACTCCGGCCGGGCGCTGCCCGGGCGTCGTCCGCTCACTCTGGCCCTGTCTGCCGTACTGGCACAAGGTCTGTGGCTGCCCAGCCTGCAGGCGCAATCGGGCGATGAAGAGACGGCCCGACTGGACGAAGTCACCGTCACCGCCACCCGTCGTGCCGAGAGCGTCCAGGATGTCCCACTGAACATCAGCGCCCTCAGCGGCGACAGCCTGCGCGAGGAGGGCGTCAGCTCGCTGGTCGAGATCGGCCGCAGTGTGCCTGGCCTGTACGTGCTCGATCAGGGTGGCCGCGGCGCCAATGCGATCATCGTGCGCGGCCTCAACGCGGATCCGATTGCGGCCTCCGAGGCCCTGGGCAACGGCGGTGGCGGCACTGTGGCCACCTACGTCGGCGAGATTCCGCTGTATGTCGATCTGCGCCTGGAAGACATCGAGCGGGTCGAAGTGCTGCTTGGACCCCAGGGCACCCTGTACGGCGCTGCACTCTCGGCGGCGCGATCCGCTATCTGCCCAAGCGCCCGTCCTTCGATGGGGTCGAACTGCAGGCCCGGTCGAGTCTCTACGATCTGGCGCACAGCGGCAGCCTGGGCTACACCGCGGGCTTCACCGCCAATTTGCCGATCAGCGAGACACTGGCCTTTCGCGCCACCATCGACTACCTCGATGACCCCGGTTTCATCGACTACGACTATCTGGTGCGGGATCCGGGCGTGTCCGATCCGGAACCCAACTTCAACGATCCGGCCGATGTGGCGGCCAATCTGCGCCGACGCGAAGACGCCGACTTCCAGCAGACGCTGTCCGGCCGGCTGGGTCTGCGACTGCAGCCGAACGAGGCCATCGATATCAATCTGACCTACTACTTCCAGGACCAGGAAGTGGGTGGTCGCACGCAGAACCACGCGCTGGCCTTTGGCACCGGTGAATATGTTTCGGCGCATCGTTTTGAGGAACCCAGTGATCGCCGCAACGAGTTGCTGGCCCTGGAAATCGTTGCGGATCTGGGTTTCGCCGAACTGACGAGCGCCACCGGCGTTTCCAGCTACGACGAGAACGGTCAGCGTGACCAGACCGACCTGCTGATCACGCTGGAGTACAGCTACGAGGCTTTCCCCAGCTTCTCGGCCTTCACCCGTGAGGACCAGGAAGACGACACCTTCAATCAGGAATTGCGACTGGTGTCGACCGGCGAGGGCCCGTTGAGCTGGATCGTCGGCGGTTTCTACAACGAACTGGAAGTGAATGCGGAGAGCCGTGAATTCACGCCGGGTTACCCGGAATTTCTGGGCGGCAGCCGGCCGGACAATCTGGAGTACTTCTCGGTCAACAAGACTGACCTGACCGAGAAGGCCATCTATGGTGAGCTCAGCTACGAGTTCACTGATCGCTGGACCGTGACGGTGGGCGCGCGCTACTACAAGTACGACCTCGAAACGCAGGACGCCGTGGACTTCCCGCTGTTCAACTCGATCTTCGGCGATGCCGGTCCCACCGACATCACGCTGGACTTCCAGCCTGGTGGGCAGAGCGACTCCGGCTCCCTGTTCAAGTTCAACACGGCTTATCGCTTCAGCGAGGATGTGCTGGGTTATTTCACGATCAGCGAAGGCTATCGGATCGGCAATTCGAACGGCGTCGCGCCGTGTCCGGATCCGTTGCCGGACAACCAGATCGCCTGCGGTCTGCCGGACGAGTTGCAGTTCTTTCCCGACAAGACCACCAACTTCGAGCTGGGCCTGCGCAGCCAATGGTTTGATCGCCGCCTGACCGTCAATGGCGCGGTCTACTTCATCGACTGGGAAGACCCGCAGTTGGCGGGTACCACCGAGAACGCGGCGCTGCCGATTACCAAGAACGGCAAGGGTGCCGAGAGCCGCGGCGTGGAGCTGTCCTTCGACGCGCTGCTGAGCAGCAATTTCAGTCTGCGCGGTTCGGTTGCCTACACCCAGGCCGAGCTGAGCGAGGACGCACCAGCGTTGCTGAACACGATCAGTGGCCCGGGCTTTTCGCCGCGCATCGACGTCGACGGATTGGCGGGGGATCGGCTGCCCGGTTCGCCGGAGTGGCAGGGCAATTTGTACCTGACCTACGACACGACGGTGTTCGATGGCCTGGATCTGCGCCTGAACTATGGCCTGTCGGCCATCGGTGATGTGCTCACGCGCACCGGCAACCGGGCCGACGGCGAGCGTCTGGGCGGCTACAGCGTGCACAACGCTGCCGCCAGCCTGCGTGGATTGAACTGGAGCGTGCAGCTGTACGCCGAGAACATCTGGGACAAGTACGCGGTCACGGGTGTGCGCTCCAGCCGAGCGTTCATCCAGACGGTCAGCGACGAGAACGGCGATCCGGTGACCGTGCGCCGCTACTACCAGGATGTGCTCCGCCCACGCGAAATCGGCCTGCGCTTCGTCTACGACTTCGAGCTGTGATGCGGAATCCCCTGCCGCCGGTGCGGCGGGGGGATTTCTGGGCTGAGGGCCGAGGGCTGAGAGGTCGCCAGCTTACTGTGGTGCCTTGCCCTCCTTCCCGCGCTGTTCCACCACATGACCCAGCTCATCCAGCGTGCGGCGCAGCTGGGCAGTGGTCGAGGTGTGCCGTGGCGCCTTGACGCCAAGGCTGCTCCACAGCGTCAACTCCGGGTTGTCGAGGACTTCGTCGCGCAGTTTGAGCTTGTGCCGGGCCAGCACTTCGCCGATCTCTTCGCGACGTACCCGAAGGTCCGCCAGCGTCGTGTCGAAGGCATGTGCGCCCAGGGTCTGGCGGCTGGCGAAGCTGAAGACGTTGGTGAAGAACATGTCCACATCGTCGGCTTCGGGTTCGAGCACCATCAGATCGGCGTGCTCGTAGGTGGCGCCGTACTTGGCCAGTCCTACCTGCATGCGTGACTGCAGCATGGCGCGCAGCGACTGCGACAACACCGCTGGCAGGCCGCCGGCAATCAGGCTGTTTGGCACCGATCGACCGTGGTCGCGGGCCAGCGCGGCGTCGAAGGGCACCAGTGGATTGATCCCGAGCACCAGATCGACGCCCTCATCCAGTGCCACCGAGGCATGCAGCGTGCGTCGCAGCGCGCCGTCGACATACCAGCGGCCGTCTATCTCGACCGGTGGATAGAAGCCGGGCAGGGCGGAGCTGGCCTGGACCGCCTTTGACACCGGCACGTGCTCGAAACCGGGTGAGCCGAAGCGGATCGCTTCGCCGGTGTCCAGTTCGACGGCCACGACGTAGAGCTTGCGCGGCAGCTCGCGAAAGTCGTTGCTGCGACCATCGCTGGACATCACTTCACGCAGGAAACGCTCGACCGAATTGTTGTCGAACAGGCCGGTCGGCACCAGTCCGCCAAGCAGTCCCAGTGACTCGCTGATGCGTGCCTGAAACGGATGGGTGGCCAGATTGGTGAACCAGTCCAGGAGTACCCGCGGCGCATTCATCGCGCGCTTGAAGAACTCCGGGAAGGCTGGCTTGAGGAACATCTCGGGGCGGAAGCGGTGCGCCGGTGCGTCATCGGTGATGAACATCCGGCACATGTCAGCCGTGGTCAGCCCATTGGCCAGCCCGGCGGCCAGGAATGCGCCAGAGCTGACGCCCACGTAGACGTCCAGCCGGGTCATGTTCAGACCCTCGATGGCCTCGTCCAGTGCGCGCAGGGCGCCCAATTCGTAGATCCCCCCGATCGGCCCGCCACCAGCCACCGCCAAACCGATCTGCGAGCGGAATCGACGCGTCTTGGGGTGCATGGCACCTTGAATATTGAGCATGTCGAGGGTGAATCAGGGTCGGGACAGCCAGTGTAGCGGCAGGTCGCTGGAATGTTTGCTCGTTCGGATCCAAGCGCAGTTCCAGTCGCCCGTTCCAGTGGCCCGTCAAAGTGCGCAATGACTCGCAGCGACATGGTCTCTGCTCGGCTTCGGCTGTCCGTGCCCCAACTGGCTACAGGTACTGGAAACTGGAACTGGCTCTTATCGACTTTCCGGCCGCAGCGCCGCATCCGACAGGGGTTCGATCGCGACTGGGCCGCGTTGCCACGGCGCTTGAGGCTGCCCGCGCTCAAAGCTGTTCACGGTCACCATGGCTTGTCGGGCACCGTCGTAGTCGAAGCGGATGCTGCCGGCGTCGACGAAATCGGTCGGCACGGCGGGACAATCTGGGCAGAAGCCGCGGAAACTCCACATGGTCAGGAGTTCGCTGGCGCTGTTGCTGCCCTGACCCAGCGTCCATCGGGGCTGCTGGTCGCCGTCGTAGAAGTACAGGATGGCCACGCGAAGGTCATCGTCGCTGTGCACACTGATGCCCCAGCCGGGCTCGTCGGGGTCATACCAGGCGCCGGTCCGCTCTGGCGCGGCGAAACCGGGCAGGTCGGTCAATGGCTGTACCGTCTCTGTGCCGCTGCGCGCGCCGATCTGCCATTCGAAGCTGGCCGAGCGGGCATCGGCAAAGCGCAGGCGCAGGCTGCCAATGGTCGTGGGCTGTGGCTCCCTGGCGGCCGGATCCCAGGTGAAGCGGACCAGTTCCGCCTGCCAGTCCGGTGCGTAGGGGCCTGCAGCGAGGTACCAGACCGGGCTGCCATCGTCCTCGTAGGTGTACCAGAGCACGAACAGGTTCGGGCCGGAGTACTGCAGGTCGAAGCCATGGCCGCTGCGGGCCGGATTGAACCAGAGGCCTGCACGTGGGCGCAGCTGGGTCGATGTGGCGTCGGCCGGATCGGAGCCCTGGCGACGTTCCTCTTCGTCGCTCAGGCCATCGCCGTCTCGGTCCAGCGCCAGTCGCGTACCCAGCCCGGCGGGTACCAGTGTCCAGGTCTGTGGTTGGCTGTCGCTGGCCAGCGACAGCAGCGCCGACAGCGCCACCGGTGGCGCACCGGCGTTGGACTGGAACTGACCCTGTGCAGCGTCGTACTGCCAGCCTGCTGCCCCCTGGTGCACGACCAGTTGCAGCCGCGATGAGGCGGCCAACTGGACGAACTGGTCGATGTCGGCCAGCGCGCTGCTGCCGACCATAAGCTGGCGGCCCGTGGCGGCATGGCTGTCACGCGACATCGGCGCGGTATTGCCCAGCGGCGGACCGGCCAGCGGGAAGTCCGAGCCGGAGAAGGCCAGCATCAGCGCCACCAGATCGGCCACATCCTGGTCCGAGCGTACCGAGAAGGCCCGCGCCGACAGGAAGCTGCTGATTGAGTCGACCGAACCGTCGTGCAGATAGCCGAAGCCGGCGGTGCCATCGCTGCGGCGCAGTTCAAAGCCAACCTTGTCGTACTGATTGCGCAGTTGCGGCACCTTGAGCGAGACGTTGGTCGATCCATCCAGGCTGACGATCCCCAGATGGTTCTCGCCATTGGGGCCGGCGGGCAGCACGCTGCCACCGGCCGACAGGCCGCCCAGGCCGGTGAACAGGGGGCCGTTGGCGGCCATGCCGGTGGGCAGCGTATGGCAGGAAGCACACTGGAACGGGGCGTCGAGGAACCCGCTGGTGTACAGCTGCAGGCCGCGCTGCGGATTGCCGCTGCCCAACGGCAGGCCGGCCATGGCGAAGCGTCCACTGGTGTAGTGGTTCGGTAGCGGCACGGTCTCGGGCAGGCTGTTGTCGGCCTCGCGATAGGGATTCGGTGGGAAGTGAATCGTCGCCAGGAAATCCTCGAAGGCCTGCATGTCGGCGGCGCTGAGTTGAGCGTCGGCACCAAGCAGGCCGGTAAAGGCTGGATTGAAGGCTTCCAGACCGGCGCGATCGCCGCGCCAGTGCAGCGGCTCGTGGCCGATGATGTCCTGCAGCGTCTGCGTGCTCATCGGACCCTTCATCGCGTGAAAGTCCTCGCAGGCCCGGCCCAGGCGGGTGACGCAGTTCTGATCGAAGGGCGCCGGTGGTTGCGAGGGATCACCCAAATCCCAGGCCAGCCGGTCGAAGCGTGCATCGACGTGGCAGGAGGCGCAGGCGACGTGGCCATTGCCCGACGTCAGGTGACCGTCGTAGAGAAATCGTCGACCGGCGCGAATCGCCTGCGGCAGCGGGTTGAACAGCGGCTGGCGCTCGATCTCGCGGGCCTGCTGCAAGTCGATCGTCGACAGGCTGGCCTCGAAGTGATTCCACACGTACAGGCGCTGATTCGCCTCGTCCAGTGCCAGGCCGGTCGGGCCTTCGCCGACCGAGATCGGCTGGCCCTGGCGCTGACCGGACGCGTCGATGGCCAGGACATTGTTCGAGCCCATGCCGGCGATCCAGCCACGCTGACCGCTGCTCTCCCACAGCAGACCGCGCGGATCGCTGAGCGCCTGTTGCCGCGTGATGGGATCGGTGCCACTGGCGGACAGGACGATCTGCGGGTTCAGGTCGGTGCGACTTTGATCGCCATCGGGCGCCACCGAGGCCAGCATCACCTGCAGGAAGCGGCCGTTGAGATTGGGCTCGTAGCGGATCTCGTTGTGGGCTTCGGTGCCGACCAGATCGACTCGGCCACTGGGATGCACGGCCAGTTGCATCGCGGTGGTCAGCAGGCCACTGGCGTAGCTCACCGTGAGTGCCTGGGCGTCGATGATCGCGAGGTCATGATCGCGCAGGTCCCAGCCACCGATGCGTCCGGACGCTGCCGCCATTTCGCCGCTGACCAGAGCCGTCCAGTCACCGTCGTTGTCGTCCAGCCAACGGCCCTGATCATCCTTGCGCACGATCAGCCCGACCGCGGGTGGCGTGGCCGTGGGGTCCAGCGGCGGCTCGAAGTCCTCGCCGGCATTGGGGGGCGGATTGCGGCCACCATAGGGGCCACGCGGATCGCTGACGACATTCGGGATCGCCACGATGCTGTCTTCCAGCCCGCCGCCGAGGATCGTGCTGGCGTTGCCGGACTCGAAGATCGCCGCGTAGACGGACTGGCCGTCCGCGCTGATCGCCAGCGCGCGCGGATCCTCGCCGGCAATCGCCACGCTCTGCGGTGCCGCACTGAGGTCATCCAGCTGGAACACCTGAACCTGATTGACCTGGGACGCCGAGACAAAGGCCCGCTCAGCTGCGAACACCACATCGAATGGCTCATCGGCCGTCTGCAGCGTGCGCTGCACCCGTCGCTGCTCGACATCGACGATGCTGATCGAGTCGGAAATGTGGTTGACCACCCACAGCTCGCCATTGCCACGAAAGCGCACTGCCACCGGGTCGATACCGACGACCACGCTGCCGGCCGGGGTGGCCAGGCCGCTGGCAATGTCGAACAACTGCACCCGCTGATCGGCCGTGTGGGCGACCGCCAGCCAGCGCCCATCCGCGCTGATGTCCAGCGGATGGACCGGGTGGTTTTCGAAATTGACGTAGGGCAGGTCCTGAGCGAGGCCAGGCGACAGGTTGAGACAGCAGGCAAGCGCGATGGGGTACCGCATCATGGAAGTTGCCGATCGGGAGGCGAGCCAAGCATAGAACGCTTGGCCATGCGGAGCGTTGTCAGCCACTGAGCGTATTTGTAAGGAGATGTGTGCGACGCATGATCGGTGACGGCTCCGGCGCTCTTGTGGTCGACGACCCTTCGGGCACCGAACCCGCGCTGCCCAGCCATCTGCGACAATTCCAAACTGGAACACGCGAGCCGGGGGCAATGTCAGCATGAATGAGTTCCTTGGATTTCGCATCCAATATCGGGTCGAACAAGCTGACTACCGGCTCGCTCTGCAACTGGCATGTCAACAGACCGCATCAAGGGTCGGAGGCGCCGCAGCGTATTTCTGGAGCAACGTGGCGGCGTGGACCTTCATCAGCCTGGGCGTGCTGCAACTCCTGAAGGCTGCCGACACCGCGTTGTCTGGGCCTCAGCGCGTCTGGTGGGCGATGTCGTTTGTTGCGGCAGGCGGCATGGCGATCTGGTTGTCAGGCATCTGGCGGTCGCAGCGCTTGCAGGCGACACTGCTGGCGGTTGCCGGTCCTTTTCCGAGCGAACAAGTTCTTTCCGTCTCGGATCACGGTTTGCGCGGAGAAGGTCCAGATGGTGAAGCGCTAGTGCGATGGTCGGGCATCCGCGCCGTCCAGCGACTGCCCGGACACGTCGCGATTGTCCTGCGTCCGCTCTCGGTCCTGGTGATACCGCGGAAAGCGTTTGAATCAGTCGAGCTTTCCGACCGCTTTGCCGAGTTTCTCAGTGAGCGAGCGGGCAGGTCTGAGCCTGCTACCGCCCCGAGCTCTGAGATAGGTTGACAGACTGCCTGGAGGGCCACGACAATGTCCGGCTTATGTCCGCGCGTGTCGACGAGCCTCTGGATTTCACTCGCGCCGTCCACGCCGGGCGTGTGCTGGAAGGTGCTGTCGATCTGCACGCGCTGCCGCGATTGGCCGAGGCCGTCATTGAGTTGCTGGGGCAAATTTGCTACCGGATCGAATTCGGTGCGCAGGCGTTTGGCGGCGGGTTCATGAGGGTGCAGGCGCAGGCCGAGGTGATGCTGCAATGTCAGCGGACCCTGGAGCCCTATCCGCAAGCGCTACAGGTGGATCGTTACCTGTCGCCGACGCGGAACGAACAGGATGAAGCAGCGCTGCCAGCCGACTGGGAGTCGCTGCCGCTGGAAGAAGACGGTCGAGTGCTGCCGCTGGCTCGCCTGGAAGATGAGTTGCTGCTGGCACTGCCGGAGTTTCCGCGCAAGCCGGGTAGTGAGGATGCGCTGTTGCAGTTGGACAGTCGTGACGAGGATGCCCACGGGCCCTTTGCCGCGCTGTCCGGGTTGCGCAGCAAACTGCAATGATGGCCTTGGCGCCACTTGGAATTGATTGACAGGAGTACACCATGGCTGTCCAGAAGAGCCGCAAGACCCCCTCACGTCGCGGCATGCGCCGCTCGCACGACGCCCTGAAGGCGCCGACGCTGTCGGTCGACCCGACCAGCGGCGAAACACATCTGCGCCACCACGTCACCAAGGACGGCTACTATCGCGGCCGCAAGGTGATCGAGCGTGCCGTGCCCGAAGTGGAAGGCGAGCTCGACTGAGGCTTGCCTTTCCCGGCTGGTGGCGCCATGAGTCGCCACCGGCTTGCCAGTCGGATGCCATCAAGGGAGCGGGATGTACGCAAAAATCGTGGGGGTGGGTTCGTGCCTGCCCGAACAGATCCTGACCAACGCTGACCTTGAGCAGCGGATCGAAACCTCGGATCAGTGGATACGCGAGCGTACGGGCATCGAACAAAGGCATATTGCGGTCGAAGGTCAGACCACCTGTGATCTGGCTGAGGGGGCTGCCCGCAAGGCGCTGGCTGCCGCTGGCGTCAAGGCTGAAGACCTTGATCTGATCGTCGTCGGCACCACCACGCCCGACCTGATTTTCCCCAGTACCGCCTGCCTGCTGCAGAACCGGATCGGCGCCAAGGACTGCCCGGCTTTCGACGTCAACGCCGCCTGCACCGGTTTCATCTACGCGCTGTCGGTGGCGGACAAGTTCATCCGCAGTGGCGCCGCCAGGACGGTGCTGGTCGTCGGCGCAGAGACACTGTCGCGCATGCTCGACTGGAATGATCGCGGCACCTGCGTGCTGTTCGGCGACGGCGCTGGCGCGGTCGTGCTGAAGGCCGACAACGAAGCGGGTGTCATCAGCACCCATCTGCACGCCGACGGCGGCTACAAGCATTTGCTCTACAACCCGGTCGGTGTCTCGGCCGGTTTCAAGGACGAGCCCAATCATGGCGTCAAGGTCATGATGAGTGGCAACGAGGTCTTTCGTGTCGCCGTGCGGACGCTGTCGCGGATCGTCGACGAGACGCTGCAGGCGGCTAATCTCGAGCGGGACGCCATCGACTGGCTGATTCCGCATCAGGCCAATCTGCGCATCATCAAGGCCACCGCCGAGCATCTGAAGATGCCGATGGAGCGGGTCGTGGTCACGGTCAACCGCCACGGCAATACCTCGGCTGCCTCGGTGCCGCTGGCGCTCGATCACGGCATCACGACCGGGCAGGTCAAGCCCGGTGAGCTGCTGCTGCTGGAAGCCTTCGGCGGCGGTTTCACCTGGGGATCTGCGCTGGTCCGTTTGTAGGCCCCATTTCCACTCATTCCGATCTTCGGACACTCATCGATCACTGGGAGGACTCGATGCTAGCGTTCGTTTTTCCCGGCCAGGGCTCGCAGAGCGTTGGCATGCTGGGCGACTTCACCGACGAGACCATCGTCCGGCAGAGTTTTGACGAAGCCAGCGAGGCGATCTCGCTGGATCTGTGGGCGCTTGCCCAGCAGGGTCCCGACAGTGCGCTGAACGAAACCGCCAATACCCAGCCGGCGCTGCTGGCGGCCGATGTGGCGCTGTGGCGCCTGTGGCGGGCTCGTGGCGGCGCGGCACCGGCTCTGCTGGCCGGGCATTCGCTGGGTGAGTTCGCCGCCCTGGTCGCAGCCGACGTACTGGACCTGGCCGACGCCACGCGCCTGGTGCGGGTGCGCGGCCAGGCCATGCAGGCCGCCGTGCCAGCCGGCACCGGCGCCATGGTCGCGGTGCTCAATGCCGACCCGACGGTGATCGACGAGGTCTGCGCTGAAGTGGCGGGCGATGAAGTGGTTTCTGCCGCCAATCTGAACGCGCCCGGTCAGATCGTCATTGCCGGACACGCCAGCGCCGTGGAACGGGCCAAGCTCGCGCTGCAGGAGCGCGGTGTGCGACGGGTGTTGCCGTTGCCGGTCAGTGTGCCCTCGCACTGCGCCTTGATGGCGCCCGCGGCCGCGGCATTGCAGCAGGCCTTGTCCGAAACCCGATTGCGTGCGCCGCAGATTCCCGTGCTGCACAACGTCGACGCCCAGGCCCGCATTGAGCCGACGGCCATTGCCGCCGCGCTGGTTGAGCAGCTGTGCCAGCCCGTACGCTGGACCGACACGATGGCAGCGCTGCGTGGCGCCGGCATTGATCGTCTGGTCGAATGCGGGCCGGGCAAGGTGCTGGCCGGCCTGGCCCGTCGGGGTGCCGAAGGTGCGCAGGCCTATGCGTTGACCAGTGCCAATGAGTTCGCGGCCACGTTGGAGGCCCTGTCATGAGTTCGAATGAGCGACAGCCGTTGGCGCTGGTCACCGGTGCCAGTCGCGGCATCGGCGCGGCCATTGCCGCGCGTCTGGTCAACGACGGCTGGCGGGTGGTTGGCACCGCGACCAGCGAGTCCGGGGCGCAAGCCATCGGCGAGCGATTGGGTAGCCACGGTGAAGGTTTGGTCCTGGACGTGGCCGACAGCGCGGCCGTTGATGCCTGCGTGGCCGATGTCCTGCAGCGGCATGGCGCGATCGATGCACTGGTCAACAATGCAGGCATTACCCGTGACCAGTTGCTGATGCGCCTGTCCGAAGCTGATTGGCAGGCCGTTCTGAATACCAATCTGACCGGCATCTACCGCACCTGCAAGGCGCTGCTGCGGCCCATGCTGAAGGCGCGCGCCGGGCGCATCGTCAACATCGCCTCGGTGATCGGGGTCACTGGCAATGCGGGTCAGGCCAACTACGCCGCCGCCAAGGCCGGCATCATCGGTTTCTCCAAGTCGCTGGCCCAGGAAGTCGGCAGCCGCGGCATCACCGTCAATGTGGTGGCGCCCGGCTTCATCGAGACCGACATGACGCGCGAACTGCCCGAAGACGCCAAGGCGGCCTTGCTGGGACGCATCGCACTCGGGCGCATGGGGCAGGCCCATGACATCGCTGCGGCGGTGGCCTTCCTGCTGTCGCCGGGCGCGTCCTACATCACCGGCGAAACCCTGCACGTCAACGGCGGCATGTACATGCCCTGATCCTCATTTGCGGCCGCTGCGCCGGGTGCGCAATGGCCTCGGGCCGGGCCTTGCCTCGAATGGCCGCTTAACTTTCCATCCACTACAATCCCGCGTCCACCGACGACCCGCAAAGGAAATCTCGTCCATGAGCAGCATTGAAGAACGTGTCAAGAAGATCGTCATCGACCGCCTCTCCGTGAAGGAAGAGCAGGTCACGACCACGGCCTCTTTCGTCGATGATCTGGGCGCTGACTCGCTCGACACGGTCGAGCTGGTGATGGCACTGGAAGAAGAATTCGAGTGCGAGATCCCGGATGAGGAAGCGGAGAAGATCACCACCGTGCAGCAGGCCATCGATTACATCAAGGCGCACGCGTCCTGATTTGACCGCAGTCGGACGGCGACGACCGTCCGACTGCCCACCCAACTGGTACCCGCCGTCTTGAGTGATCGGTGCCGCTGGCGCCGTTTGCCGCAGTCGGCTGCCTGAAAACAAGGGTTTGCACATGTCCCGTCGAGTCGTCGTTACCGGCTTGGGCATCATTTCCCCGGTGGGCAATGATGTGGCCACGGCCTGGAAGAATGTCCTCGAAGGCCGCAGCGGTATCGGCCCGATCACCAATTTCGATGCCTCCGCCTTCGCGACCCGCATTGCGGGCGAGGTGCGGGATTTCGATCCGACCACGGTGGTGGCGCCGAAGGACGTCAAGAAGATGGACCCCTTCATCCACTACGGCATTGCCGCTGGCCATCAGGCCTGGGCGGACTCTGGCCTGGATGTGGAGCGGGACGATCCCACGCGCATCGGCGTGACGGTGGGTGCCGGCATCGGCGGCATCGAAACCATCGAGAAGACCCACCAGAGCTATGTGGATTCGGGCCCTCGGCGCATTTCACCGTTCTTCGTGCCGAGCACGATCATCAACATGACCTCCGGTCACCTGTCGATCCAGCTGGGTCTGAAGGGGCCCAATCTGGCGACGGTCACCGCCTGCACGACGGCCACGCACAACATCGGACTGGCTGCGCGGCTGATCAGCCACGGCGATTGCGATGCGATGATTGCCGGTGGTTCCGAGCACGCCACGACCCCGCTGGCTGTCGGCGGATTCATCTCCTCGCGTGCATTGACCGGGCGCAACGACGAACCCACCCGGGCCAGTCGCCCCTGGGACCGTGATCGCGACGGATTCGTGCTCAGTGATGGCGCCGGTGTGCTGGTGCTGGAAGAGTACGAACACGCGCGTCGGCGCGGTGCCCGGATCTACTGCGAACTGGTGGGCTTTGGCATGAGTGCCGATGCGCACCACATGACCGCGCCGCCGGAAGACGGCTCGGGCGCGGCCCAGTGCATGACCCACTGCCTGCGCGATGCCTCGGTCGATCCCACCGCGGTGCAGTATGTGAATGCACATGCCACGTCCACGCCGCTGGGCGATCGGGCCGAAGTGCTGGCTATCAAGCACTGTTTCGGTGCCCATGCGCAGCAGCTGATGGTCAGTTCCACCAAGTCGGTGACGGGCCACCTGCTGGGCGCCGCCGGCGGTGTGGAAGCGTTGTTCAGCGTGCTGGCGCTGCGGGATCAGGTCGTGCCGCCGACGATCAATCTGGAGAATCCGGATGAAGGCTGCGATCTGGATTTCGTCCCCAACACCGCGCGCGAAACGGCGCTGCAGACGGTCATGTCCAACTCTTTCGGCTTTGGCGGCACCAACGGCAGTCTGCTGTTCCGGCGCATGGGTTGAACGCATCCGGGTCGACGGTGGTCGGCCCGGTCTGGCGCGAGGGATCCCGGCACGATGCACAGCACGGGTCGCGAGTCGATCCATGCTGGCGACACTGGCCAGGCTGACGCCGTGAGCGCGCCGCGCGTGCGGGATCAGTTGCTGGCTTGGCGCGCGGCCGACCCGTTGCGCTTTCCGTGCCTGTTGAGCAGTTCGGCCGCCACCGGACCCGATGCCCGTCACGATCTGCTGCTGGCCAGCAACGGCGAAGCGCTGGTGTTGCACGCGGACGGTCGGCTGGAGTGTCCGCCGGGTGTCGAGGATCAGGGCGGTTTCCTGCCCACACTACGCATGTGGCAACGGCGCGAGCAGCAGAGCGCGAAACCGGCACCGGCTCGACCATTTGGCGGCGGCTGGTGTCTCTATCTGGCCTACGAACTGATCGGCGAACTCGAACCGATCCTGCAGCTGCCGCCACCGGATGACGGCCTGCCGATCGCCGTGGCGCTGCGGACACCGGCCGCCTGGTTGCACAATCGAGGCAGTGACAGCTTGCATCCGATCGCCGAGGCTGGCTGGGAGGGCCTGCTCGAGCCGCCGACGACGCTCGCTTCACCACCGCAGCCACCGCAAGTCAGTCACTGGCAGGAAGCACCGGGCGAGGATTTTGAGGCCGCTGTGCGACGGGTGCTGGGCTATCTGCTGGCCGGCGACGTGTTCCAGGTCAATTTGTCCCGCGCGTGGCAGCTGGAACTGGCAGCAGGCAATGCGGCAGGGCTCTACCAGGCGTTGCTGTCCGCCAATCCCGCTCCCTTCAGTGGTTGGCTGCATTTCCGCGGCACCGATCTGCTGTCCTCTTCGCCGGAGCGGCTGCTCTCGGTGCGCGACGATCTGGTGCAAACCCGCCCGATTGCAGGGACTCGGCGCCGCAGCACCGATCCGGCGGAAGATGCCGAGTTGCTGGCCGAGTTGCAGTGCGATCCCAAGGAGCGCGCTGAGCACATCATGCTGATCGATCTGGAGCGCAACGACCTGGGTCGGGTCTGCCAGCCGGGCAGCGTCGAAGTCGATGAGTTCTGCATCGTCGAGAGCTACGCGCATGTGCACCATCTGGTGTCGAATGTGCGCGGTAGACTGGCGCCGGGATACGACGCCATCGATGCGATCGCCGCCTGCTTTCCGGGAGGCACGATCACCGGCTGTCCCAAGGTGCGCTGCATGCAGATCATCGCCGAGCTTGAGCGCGACAGTCGTGGTGCGTACACCGGTGCGCTGGGCTACCTGGGCATCGATGGCTCGCTGGACCTGAATATCCTGATCCGCACCATGGTGCAGAGGGAACGGTCGGTGCGTTTCCGCACCGGGGCGGGCATCGTGGCCGATTCGTTGCCGTCGCGGGAACTGGCCGAAACCCGCAGCAAGGCCCGCGGCCTGTTGCGGGCATTGGGCGTGGAACCATGCTGGATTGTCTGATCGATGGCCGGCCCGGGCGTCAGCTGGAGGTCGACAGCCGAGCCCTCAACTACGCCGATGGCGTGTTCGAGACGATGCGACGTTGCCGCGGTCGTTTGCCATTCTGGCCCTGGCACCAGGCACGGTTGCGCTTTGGACTGGCCGCTACGGGTCTGCAGCAACCCGACTGGGGTGAGTTGGAGAAGGCGCTCGAGCAGCTGGCACCCGGCGCGGCAGATTGTGTCGTCAAGCTCCTGGTCACGGCGTGCTCGACCGGGCGCGGCTATGGACGAGCCTGGCCAGCGGCAGTCAGCTGGGTGCTCAGTGCCCATCCATTGCCGCCGGCAAAGCCGTCGCTGCGCGCCGGGCTTTCCTGCGAGGCACTGGGGAAGGCGCCCTCGCCGCAGGGTCTGAAGCGGCTGGCGCTGACCGCTCAGGTTCGAGCCCAATCGCTGGCCGAGCGAGAAGGTCATGACACTGCACTGATCCGTGATCGACTGGGTCGACCGGTCAGCTTCAGTCAGGGTAGTCTGCTGGCCCGCCACGGCGAATGCTGGTTGACGCCGCCGCTGGCCCACGGTGCCCTGGCTGGTGTGACGCGTGCCTGGCTCTTGAGTCAGACCGACGTGGTGGCTGCTGTGAAACCGCTGACGATGGAGAATCTGCTGAGTGCGGACGAAGTGCTGTTCTGCAATGCCGTGCGGGGACCCGTACCGGTGATTGAACTGGATGCGCGGCGGTTGCCGCAGGGACTTCGTGGCCCGGCGTTGATGCGCCGATGGCTGTTACTGCTGAATCAGCCCATCGTCGCGCTTTCGGATGCCGGTGCATCGGCCCTGCGTCCGTCATGAGAAAGTCTGCGCCGCGATCCGCCCGCCAGCACGCTCAGGGCGTGTTGCGCCGCCGCGCCTGGGTCGGTCTGTGGCTGTGTGTGCTCGGTCTGGCCCTGGCCACGGTCGCGTTGCAGGCCTGGCACGGTTACAGCGCCTTTCGTCAACGTCCATTGCTCAGCACCGGCGAGATGCTGGTTGTCATCGAGCCGGGCACCGGGTTTGATGGCATCGTCAATCGCTTGTTGATCGCCAGCGGTCGTGGCCCGGCGCGCTGGGACGAGCGCTGGTACTGGCGTCTGCTGGAGCGTGAGAGCGACATCGGACGGCGATTGCAGGCCGGCGAGTATCGGGTCAAGGCCAACATGCTGCCGGCCGACGTGCTGCAACTACTGGCCTCCGGCAAGGTGGCGCAGTACCGCTTCACGATCCTGGAAGGGGCCCGTTTTGCCGAGTTGCGTCGGAGCTTGCGATCCGATCCGATCCTGCAGCAGACCCTGGACGGTCTGACTGACGGCGAGGTGCTTACCCGGATCGGGGCCAGCGAGCGTCATGCCGAAGGCTTGTTTCTGCCGGAAACCTATCAGTTTCCACGAGGCTTCAGCGATCTGGACCTGTTGCAACGGGCCTATTGGGCCATGCAGCGAGAACTGACTGAACAATGGGAGCAGCGCCAGCCAGATCTGCCGCTGACCTCGCCCTACGAAGCACTGATCCTGGCTTCGGTGGTGGAGAAGGAAAGCGGCCAGATCGACGAACAGCCACAGGTTGCCGGCGTCTTCACGAACCGCTTGCGCATTGGCATGCGCCTGCAGAGCGATCCGACCGTCATCTACGGCCTGGGTGATGCCTTCGACGGCAACTTGCGCCGTGTGGACCTGCGGACGGATACGCCCTACAACAGTTACACCCGCGGTGGGCTGCCGCCCACGCCGATTGCCATGCCGGGCCCACACGCCATTCGCGCCGTGCTGCAGCCAGCCGCGACCGAGGCGCTCTATTTTGTCGCCCGTGGCGATGGCCGGCACCATTTCTCGCGGACCCTGCGCGAACACAATCAGGCGGTGGCACGCTATCAGTTGGGGCGACGGTGAGCGAAGCGACGGTTCGGGCCGACGTACGCCAGATGCCCTGGCTGGCGTCGCTGCTGGATCAGTGCCAGCGGATGTTGCGCCAGGCGCGCGTGCCGCATGCGCTGTCGATCGAGGGACCAGCCGGACTGGGAAAGACCGCCCTGGCCGAGCACCTGCAGGCGTGGTTGCTCTGTGCCCAACCCGTCGGGCACGGCCCATGTGGACATTGTGCGGAGTGCCAACTGCTGGCGGCCGGTCATCATCCGGACCTGATCCGGCAGGATCCGGATTCCAAGTCGGGCCGCCAGATCACCGTCGACGCGGTGCGCGCCTTGCGCGACCGATTGACCCTGCGGCCGCAGCGACAGGGTCGCCAGGTGGCGCTGCTGGTTCCCGCCGAAGCCATGAACGAATCGGCCGCCAACGCCTTGCTCAAGACGCTGGAGGAACCGAGCGCCGATGCCCATCTGCTGCTGGTTACCCATCAGCCAGCCCGCTTGCCCATCACGATATTGTCCCGTTGCGTACGCCTGACGGCATCGGTCCCCGACGACGCGGTCCAGCGGACCTGGCTGGAAGCGCAGGGCGTGACGGTGGACGAGGTGCTGTTGCAGCAGACCTCGGGGCGTCCCCTGCGCGCGCTGGCCGCCCAAGCGCAATCACTGCCTGCGCAATGGTCACAACTGCAATCGGTATTGGATGCATGCGCAAGCGGACGAGTGTCGCCGGCGATCTGCGCCATGCAGCTGGGGGGGCAGGTCGATCTCCTGCTCGACTATCTTTCGCGCCAGCTGGAGTGGATGGCTGCCCGGCAATTGCAGCCAGGTCAGAACGGCGGCTTGACATCATCGCGGTGGCAGTCGACGCTCTCGGACGCTTGGCAGGCCTGCCGTCGCATGGCCGGTGAACTGGGCAGCGGACTGCGCGAGGATCTGGCGCTGGCGCGGATACTGCAGCTGTATTGCAGCGTGCGGCGTGAATGGAAGGAGGATCCGGGCATGAGGAGAGTCAAGGGATGAGTACTTCTGCAGGACCGCGGCAGGGCATCCTGTCTCTGTCGATCAAGGACAAGGGGGCGCTCTATCTGGCCTACATGCCATTTGTGCGGGGTGGTGGTCTGTTTGTGCCAACGACCCGGACGTACCATTTGGGCGACGAAGTGTTCATTTTGCTCACGCTGATGGATGACAAGGATCGCCTGCCCGTTGCTGGCAAGGTTGTCTGGGTGACACCGCAAGGTGCGCAAGGCAATCGCCAGTCCGGCATCGGCGTACAGTTCAACGAGGGTGCCGATGGTGAGGCAGTCCGAACCAAGATTGAAACAATCCTGGCCGGTACCCTGGGTTCGGACCGAATAACCCATACGATGTGATGACCAGCGAGGCAGCACAGGCATCCGAAGTCCTCTACCTGGGCGGCGACGGCTCGGTTCCCGATGGGCTCTACGCCCGCCTGCTGGAAGCGTCGTCAGCGCTGATCGTGCTGGACGTGGTCGACTGCAAGCCGGTGATTGACCATCTGCGCATGTTGGCGCGGCGTCAGGGACAGTCGATCTATTCGTGGTCATCCCAGCATGGTCTGGCGAGTCTGCGCGAAGCCGGTATCGCCGTGCCAGGCAGCCAGCGGCCGGCCGACGCCCTGCGCTACGTGCTGCAAAGCAACCACTTTGGCATTTACCTCTTTCCCGAAGTCACTGCGAACATCTACGGGCAATTCGGACCGCAATTGCGGCAGGTGGCGCGAGCCTTGCCCGGGGTGGATCGAAAGGTGGTGTTGATGGGGTCGCAGATCCGGCTTCCGGCGGGTCTGGACGCGCTCTGCAGTCATCTGACCCTGGCGACGCGCACCGCGCCGAAGTTGCGCCTGCGCGACGGTCGGTGGGTAGTCTGATGGCGGATCCCGGCCCGGTGGGGTGGAGCTGATGGACGCCGGTTCGGCTTTCATGATCGTGTCCTCGTCGCGCGAGGATCGACGGGACCTGTTTGACGCGCTCGATGGTGGGGCTTTCGACACCATTTTGACGGCTCGCGATTTCGATCAAGCCAACAGCCTGCTCGATCATGGTGCCCGCCCCGCGCTGGTGATCGTCGAGTTTTCCGGCAGTGGCGAGGACGCCCTCGCCCTGTGCCGTCGGTTGCTGGCTGATGCGCCCAATCTGCACGGCATTCTTGGTTTGCTGCCGCATGGCTCTCGTCACGACACCTACGGCTGGGGCGTGGAGGTCGCGGGTGTGCGCAGCTGGTTGCGCTCACCGATCGACCAACAGGAGTTGCGGCAAGTCATTGCCTTGTGCGAGGGGCCGTCAGAGACCGTGTCACCAGCGGTCCCCGTGGCCGATCCGACGCTGATCGAACAGGCACTGGACCTGCTCAATGGCGTCGATTGCCTGGTCGCTGACGACGCTCGCAATCAGCAGGGTCTGGCATTGCTGTGCGGTCACTATGGCATTGAATTCCTGACCGTTTTGCGCGAGCGCGGCGGGCAGGAATCCGAGCCGCAGGAGCTGGCGCGTTTCCAGGGCGGCGCGCTGGCCAATGAGGACGAAGCGCTGTGGAATCACCAGAGCTATCACATGGTGATGCAGGGCAAGCCACTGGTACTGGAAGACAAGGCCTGGGAACGGGTCAAGGATGTCTGGGTGCAGCGCCACCGCATCGCTTCCTGGGCCGGACTGCCGCTGCATGATGATCAGGATCGCACGGTCGGCGCCCTGTTGGCCGGCTCGCGCACGCGCTGGACCCGATCGGAGCCGGTGCTGGCCACGCTGCGCAATCTGGCCGAGCGCTATGCGCTGTCGTCGCTGGTTCATCACTACCGCATCGACAGTCGTTTCCGCGGCTTGCACGATTCGTTGACCAAGTTGCCCAATCGGTTGCTGTTCAACGATCGACTGGAATCGGCGCTGGCCGAAGCGCAGCGCAATGGAGAGCAGTTCTCCGTGCTTTTCGTTGATCTGGACCGATTCAAGACCATCAACGACAGCCTGGGTCACGCGGTGGGCGATCAGATGCTGGTGGCCGTGGCCAAGCGCCTGCGCGCCACCGTTCGTGCCAGTGACACCGTGGCGCGCTACGCCGGTGACGAGTTCACGCTGGTGCTGCGGCACATCATTCAGCGCGACGATGTGCTGCGTATTGCCGAGAAGATCACGCGGGTGCTGGAGGCGCCGCTGACCCTGTCTGATGGCTCGGAGATGCAGATCACGGCGAGTATCGGCATCGCCTTCTTCCCGGAAGACAGCACCACCGCCGACGGTCTGGTCAAGTGCGCCGACGTTGCGATGTACAACGCCAAGGGCATGGGGCGAAACACTTTCCGCACTTTTGTTGCCGGTCCGGAAGACTCCCATCAGCAGCGACTCGGCCTGGAGTCCAAGCTGCGGCAGGCCGAGAAGAACAACGAATTGCGGGTCTATTACCAGCCTCAGGTCGATGCCGAATCGGAAGACATCGTCGGCATGGAAGCGCTGGTGCGGTGGGAGCATCCGGAGTTGGGCCTGATCAGTCCGGGCTTCTTCATCCCGCTCGCCGAAGAAACCGGCCTGATCATTCCGATCGGCGAATGGGTGTTGCGCGCCGCCTGTTTCGATACCGTCCGCTGGCATGAACAGTTCGGCCTGCCCCTGCGTGTCAGCGTCAACCTCAGCGCTCTGCAGATCAAACAGCCCAACCTGCTGCAGGTGGTCAAGGATGCATTGCGGGATTCCGGGTTGGCACCCGAGAGCCTCGACCTTGAAGTGACCGAGAGCATCAACATCAAGTCGATTCCGAACCTGATCGAGATTCTCAGTGAATTGCGCGCGCTGGGCTGCAACATCTCGATCGATGATTTTGGAACCGGGCAATCGTCACTGGATTACCTCAAGCACTTTCCGGCCGATCGGATCAAGATTGACCAGACCTTCGTGCGCAATATCGGCATCGATCCCACCGACGAAGCCATCGTCCGCGCGACCATCGACATGGCCCACAACATGAACTGCAAGGTCATCGCCGAGGGCGTGGAGATGGAAGACCATCTGCGCTTCCTGTGCGAGAACGCCTGCGAAGAAATGCAGGGCTTTCTGTTCTGCCGGCCCTTGCCGGCCGCCAGCTTCGAGAATCTGCTGCTGGAGCGTGAGCGCCTGCTCGCCGGGTGAGCCCCGCGGCTGCCCAGCCGATTTCACCGCGGCAATGAACTTTCACATGGCATTCAGGTCAGTACCTCCGCGACAGATTGGAGGGAGGCAGGGCGCCAGAGGTTGGCGGACCACCTTCTGCAGGCTGCGAGGTGGAGGCAGGCCAGGCAATGGATGGAATGGGGGCGCAAGCCAGGATGGCGGAACAAACCGATGAGGACAGCGCGCTGGTCGAGCGCGCACGGGCCGGAGATGCAAGAGCATTCGATCTGCTGGTGCGCAAATACCAGCATCGCGTGCTCGGGCTGATTGGTCGAATGGTGTCGGACTGGTCCGAGGCACAGGATGTGGCCCAGGAAGTGTTCATGCGCGCCTGGCGGTCGTTGGGCAACTTCCGTGGCGAAAGCAGCTTCTACACCTGGCTCTACCGAATCGCCGTCAATACCTCCAAGAATCAGATCGTCTCCTCCGGTCGGCGTCCGCTGACAGCCGAATTGCAGACGGTCGAGGACGAACACTGGAGCGGGGCCGGTCGGATGCAGGAGCAGGCCACGCCGGAGAACGAATTGCTGCGTCAGGAAATGGAACGAACGGTCGTGCGGACTGTCGAAGGATTGCCTGAAGACATTCGCACCGCGCTGACCCTGCGAGAGGTGGATGGTCTGAGCTACGACGAGATTGCTGAACTGATGCAATGCCCGATTGGTACCGTTCGCTCGAGAATTTTCCGCGGGCGGGAAGCGATCGACAGAAATATCAAGGAGTTGATGCCGTGACGGACAAGTTTGACGACACTGATGCAGTCTGGTCGGCTCTGCTGGATGGCCAGGAGAACGGACAGGCCGCACGGTTCTTGCTGAACCGGGTCGAGCGTGACGAGGTGCTGCGTCAGCGCTGGTCGCGCTGGGCCCTGGCCGGAGACCTGCTGGCCCGGCGCGCGGTGTTGCCGGCGCCGAGCGATTTTGCTGACCGGGTCGCCGCAGCGATTCGGGCCGAAGGCACACCACAGCGCTCGGTCAATGGTCGGCCAGCGTGGTGGGGCTGGGCGGGCGGACTGGCGGTTGCAGCCTCGGTGGCCTGGGTGGCGGTGACGCTGGTCAGCGTGCCGGGTGCCGAGCGCGTATCACCGGTGTCGTCGGTGGCCGATGCGCCACTGGCAGCGCCGCCTTCGCGAGCGCCGGTGGTGGGCCCGGCTGTCGTCAATACACGCGGTGTGCAGCAGGTGTCCGTCAGTACGCTGGCACAACCGGTGAATTTTGTGCCTTTCCAGGGCGAGGATGCCTACTGGATCCGACACGGTCTCGGGGCACAGGTCGCGCCGCTGGGCTCGCTGGGGACGCTGGCCTGGTTGCCTCGTTCGGTTGAGCCTGTATCCGATGAACCGACGCCCCTGGCGGCGCCCGCGGAGACTCGCTGAGTGCGCACTTGGCTGGCACTGCTTTGTTGTACGGCCACGTTGGCCAGCGCGCAGGAATCTTCTGATTGGCTCGAGCGAATGGGCCAAGCCGGCCGCAGCTATGTTTATAGCGGCACGGTCGTTTTCATGGCCGGTGCCGAGGTCTCTGCGCTGCGCGTTTCTCAGGTCATCGAGGACGGCCGAGTTCGCCAGAACGCCGTCAACTTGATGGGCCCCCCGCAAACGGTTGTTGCCGGTGGCGGGGTGGCGCAACGCACCGGGGTGACGAACGAACCGCCGGAGTATCTGGAGACGCCACTGGCCGTCGATGTGCCGGTGGCGGCCAACACGCGCGTCATTCGCCACAACTACCAAGTCATCGTTGGCGCAGAAGATCGCGTGGCCGGCCGGCCGGTGCGGCAATTGAGCTTCAGGCCTCTGGATCAGGCTAGGTTCGCTCGGCATGCCTGGGTCGACATTGAGACCGGGCTGCCATTGCGCAGCGCCGTGATCGATGGTGATCGTGTGCTGGAGCAGATGTTGTTCACCGACGTTCAGGTGTCGAGCACGTCGCTGCAGCAGTCCGACGCACCTGCGCCTGCGGCCGCGCAGGACTGGCCGGGGGTGGCTCCGGATGGGTTTGAGTTGCGCGCGGTGGTGGGCAGCAATGACCGGCGTCAATGGGTTTTCACCGACGGTCTGGCGGTAGTGTCGGTTTTCGCCGAGCGTGCCGAGCCCGGGACCTTTCCGTCGTTGCATCCGACCGGCGCGATGCGCGCGGTGACGCAGGACGCGCCTGGGGCCCGCTGGACTGCGATTGGTGATGTGCCCGAAGAGACTTTGCGCCGTTTTCTGGATGGTGTGGGCGCCAGCTGAGGTCGTGGTTACTAAACCCGGGCCGAGGCCCTCGCCGGGTCTTTGGTTGTGCTACTATTGACTGTTTTGGTCAGCCCGCCGTATCCATGAAGCGAATCCGCAACTTTTCGATCATTGCCCACGTCGATCACGGCAAATCGACGCTGGCTGACCGGTTGATCCAGCTTTGCGGTGGCTTGCAGGCACGCGAGATGGAAGCTCAGGTGCTGGACTCCAATCCGATCGAGCGCGAGCGAGGCATCACCATCAAGGCTCAGAGTGTGTCGCTGCCGTACCTGGCGAGCGACGGGCACACCTATGAGCTGAATTTCATCGACACGCCCGGTCACGTCGACTTTTCCTACGAAGTATCGCGGTCGCTGGCAGCCTGCGAAGGTGCCTTGCTGGTGGTCGACGCGGCACAGGGGGTTGAAGCCCAGAGCGTGGCGAACTGCTACACCGCAGTTGAGCAAGGGCTCGAAGTCGTACCGGTTCTGAACAAGATCGATTTGCCACAGGCCGATTGCGACCGCGTGCGCAAGGAGATCGAGGACATCATCGGCATCGACGCGCATGACGCGCTGGAGATCAGTGCCAAGACGGGTCTGGGTGTGGAAGCGGTGCTGGAAGCCATTGTCGCTCGGATCCCGCCGCCGCCGGAGTCTGGACCGGACAGTCTGCGCGCCCTGATCATCGACTCCTGGTTCGACAACTATCTGGGCGTGGTGTCCCTGATCCGCGTCGTCGATGGCGAGGTGCGCAAGGGTGACAAGATCCTGGTGATGTCGACGGGACGGACCTGGCAGGTCGACCAGGTTGGGGTTTTCACCCCGAAGCGCATGGTGAGAGAGCAGCTTGCCGCAGGGCAGGTTGGCTTCCTCTGCGCTTCGATCAAGGATATTCACGGCGCTCCGGTGGGTGACACGCTCACTTTGGCCGGCAAGCCGGCCACCCAGGCACTGCCAGGTTTTCAGCAGGTCAAGCCGCGTGTGTTCGCGGGCCTCTTCCCGGTGTCCGCCGATGATTTCCCGGCCTTGCGTGAGGCGCTGGAGAAACTGCGTCTGAACGACGCCTCCCTGCAGTTCGAACCGGAGAACTCCGAGGCCATGGGCTTCGGTTTTCGGTGCGGTTTTCTCGGCATGCTGCACATGGAGATCATCCAGGAGCGGCTGGAGCGGGAATACGATCTGGACCTCGTCACCACGGCGCCGACGGTCATCTACCAGTTGCAGATGCGTGATGGCAGCACGGTCGAGTTGGACAATCCCTCACGCCTGCCGACCTCCAATCTGGTCGACGCCGTGTGCGAGCCGATCATCGAGGCCAACATTCTGCTGCCGCCCGATTACATCGGTCCGGTCATTAAGCTGTGCGAGGAGAAGCGTGGCATCCAGAAGTCGATCTCCTATCTGGGCTCGCAGGTACAGATCCGCTACGAATTGCCGATGAGTGAAGTCGTTTTGGACTTCTTTGACCGTCTCAAGTCATGTAGTCGGGGCTTCGCATCCTTCGACTACCATCTGCTGCGCTTTGAGGCGGGACCGTTCGTGCGACTGGATGTGCTGATCAATGGTGACCGGGTCGATGCGCTATCCTTGATCGTGCATCGACAGCAGGCCGAGCGACGGGGTCGGGATCTGGTCGAGCGGATGCGTGAGCTGATCCCCAGACAGATGTTCGATGTCGCCATTCAGGCGGCCATCGGCGGCCAGATCATTGCGCGCTCAACGGTCAAGGCCCTGCGCAAGAACGTGCTGGCCAAGTGCTACGGCGGTGATGTGTCGCGCAAGCGCAAGCTGTTGGAGAAGCAGAAGGCCGGCAAGAAGCGAATGAAGCAGGTCGGCCGAGTGGAGATTCCACAGGAGGCCTTCCTCGCCGTGTTGCAGGTAGACGAGCGCTAGGCCTGAGCTGGAGCGCATGAGAACGGAACGGATGCCATGAATATTGATTTCGCCCTGATCCTGGTGCTGCTGTCGGCCATCACCGGCTTTGTCTGGTTGTTGGACATCCTGTTCCTGCGCAAGCGCCGCACTGCCTTGCCAATCTCCGAAGGCGACGAGACACCGCGCGAACCGGCGGTGGTGGAGTACTCCAAGTCCTTCTTCCCGGTCCTGTTCATCATCCTGCTGATTCGCTCATTCCTGGTCGAGCCCTTCACCATTCCCTCGGCCTCGATGGTTCCCAGTCTGCTGATCGGCGACTTCATCCTGGTCAACAAATTCGCCTACGGACTGCGCTTGCCGGTGGCCAACACCAAGATCCTGGAGATCGGCGAGCCGCAGCGCGGCGATGTGGTGGTCTTTCGCTATCCGAAGAACGAGCGGCAGAACTATGTCAAGCGGCTGGTCGGCTTGCCGGGCGACGAGATCCGTTACGACCAGCACATGATCTACGTCAACGGCAAGCCGGCGGCGCAGCGTTCCGTCGGGCGCTATGTGGGCCAGGGCGCGAATGCCGAGGCGACCGGATCGGAACTGCTGATCGAGCAACTGGGTGACGTGGAGCACCAGATTCTGACCATCAGCGGACGCGATCGCAGCCGGCAGAGCTGGATTGTCCCGGAAGGGCAGTATTTCGTGATGGGCGACAACCGTGACAATAGCGAGGACAGTCGCGCCTGGGGTATGGTTCCCGAGCAGAATCTGGTCGGGCGAGCCTTCTTTGTCTGGATGCACTGGGACTGGAAGTTGCCCGGTTTTGTGTCTTGGAGACGACTCGGCACCACCGTGGAGTAGACCATCATGATCGCAAGGCGACGGCAGCGTGGCATCACGCTGATGAGCATCATCATCATCCTCGCTGTACTGGGCTTCTTCGCCTATATCGGGATCAGGCTGTTTCCGATGTATACCGAGTACTACGGTGTGCTGCAGGCCATGAAAACGGTGCAGGCAGCGCCCGGCGTGGGGCAAATGCAACCGGACCGGATCCTGTCGCTGTTGGACAACAACTTTGCGGTGGGCTACGTCAGTAGCGTCAAGCGCCAGAACATCACTTTGACTCGGGCGGGGGGCGGTTATCTTCTGCGAGTTGCATATGAGGTTCGCAGTCCTCTGGTCGGTAACCTGGACGTCGTTGCGAAGTTCGACAAGACCGTGGATCTCGTCCGACGCGGGCCAGATTGACCCTCTCTCCGGAGGAGTTGGATGGAGATGCCAGTGGGGATGCGCGCGAATTGACCTCTGAAGCCGCAGCGAGGGTGATCAACGCCACTGGACTTCCGCCGTTTGAAAGCGACCTGCTGCAGCAGGCGTTGACACACCGCAGTGCCGCGCGCCAGCACAATGAACGGCTGGAGTTCCTTGGTGACGCGATCCTCAATGCGGTGATCGCCCTGGAGTTGTTCGGTCGATTTCCGCGGGCCCGCGAAGGTGAGTTGACCCGTCGACGCGCGCAACTGGTCAACGAAGGCACGCTGGCTGAATTGGCGCGATCGATGCGGCTGGGCGAGTTCTTGCGCCTGGGGCCAGGTGAACTCAAGGCCGGCGGGCACCGACGAGATTCAATCCTGGCCGATGCGGTCGAAGCCATCATCGCCGCCTGCTATCTGGAGCACGGCTGGGACCGGACGCGAGAGGTCATTGGCGGTTGGTTTGCCGAACGTCTGGCGCAATCCCTGGTTCCACCTCCAAAGGATGCCAAAACCCGTTTGCAGGAATGGCTGCAGAGTCAGGGTAAACCGCTCCCCACCTACGAACTGGTCGACGCGATCGGACAGGATCACGCCAAGACTTTTATCGCCCGCTGTCAGCTGGGCGAGCAGCAGGCTGAGGGTCGTGGCGGCAGCCGGCGAGCCGCCGAACAGCAGGCGGCGGAGCGATTGCACGAACTGTTGCTGGGTAATTGAACCAATGAATCCGTCCGAGTTCCACGCAGGTCACGTCGCGCTGGTCGGCCGTCCCAATGTCGGCAAGTCGACGCTCCTCAATGCGGCGGTCGGCGCGCACATCGCCATTGTGTCGCCGCGACCGCAGACCACTCGTCAGCGGACGCTGGGCGTCGTGACGGGCGATGATTTTCAGATTGCCTTTGTCGATACGCCCGGGCTTTCCGCCCAGCAGGGCAAGGCGCTGGACCGGCGCATGCACGGTGCCGTTCAGGCGGCGCTGGAACAGGTCGATCTGGCCTGTCTGGTCATTGAGGCCGGTCGGTTGGAGGAGGGTGATCGTTTCGTGCTCGCGCAAGTGCTGCGCAGCCAGCGTCCGGTCAGTCTGGTCGTGAACAAGATCGATCGGATTCAGCCGCGGGAAAGACTGCTGCCCTATCTGGCAGAGGTCTCAAAGCTGGCGGATTTCCGTTCGGTTCATCTGGTCGCGGCGAACAAGCGGGATGGACTGAAGGCGTGGTTGTCCGACCTGGGTCAGCAACTGCCGGTGCAGCCACCGCTGTACGACGCCGACACGCTGACCGATCGCTCCGAGCGCTTCCTCGCCGCCGAGCTGGTTCGCGAACAGTTGATGCGGCAGTTGCACGATGAGATTCCCTACGGCATCGCGGTCATCACGGAGGCCTTTGAGGTGGCCGATGGCATGCGCCGCATCCAGGCCACGATCTGGGTCAACCGGGACAGTCACAAGGGCATCGTCATCGGTCAGCGTGGGGAGCAGCTCAAGTCAGTAGGCAGCGCTGCACGCGTGGCGATGGAAGCGCTGTTCGATGGCCGGGTCCATCTGGAACTGTGGGTCAAGGTCAGACCGCAGTGGGCAGACGACGAAGCCGCACTGCACGAACTGGGCCTTTAGGCCATCACCATGGCGCCGTTCAGCGCCTTTGTGTTGCATCGACGCGCCTACGGCGAAAAGGATCTCTTGCTGGAGCTGTGGGTGCGCGAACTCGGCCGCGTGCCTGCGATGGCCCACCGGGTGCGCGGCAGTCGGGGCAATCGCCAGGCCGAGCTGGTTCCCTACCAGTTGCTCGAGTTGCAGCTGCGTGGTCGCGGAGAAGTGCGATCGCTGCAGCATTGGGAAATCCAACGGTTGTCGCCTGCACCGGTCGGCAATGACGCCTTGGTCGGCCTGTATCTGAACGAACTGCTGGTTCGATTGCTGCCTCGTCAGGAACCGGAAGTCGAGCTTTTTGAGCACTACCGGCTGTTGTTGGAGTTCCTGCTGTCACCCCCTTCGCCAGCGAACCTCGATGCCGTCGCGGAGGACCGTGGGCAGCAGTTGGAGGCGCGCCTGCGGGCCTTCGAGCTGACTTTGTTGGGCGCGCTCGGTTACGGGCTTGATCTGCTTCATACCCAGGGTGGCATGGCCGTCGACAGCGACGGTCGCTATGTCGTGGATCTGCAGGGCGGCGTGCGCGCGCTGACCGATGGTCCCTGGTCAGGGCGCGTGCTGCAAAGTCTGGCTGCGTTGCAGCAGGGGACTCCAGCGAATCAGTCGGCACTGGAGCTGCGCCGGCAACAACGACAGCTGCTGCGCAGCCTGTTGTCCGAACTCCTGGGTGACCGACCATTGGCGGCCTGGGGGATGATTCGTCAACGCACGCCCGGGGGTTGATGTTCAGTTCGGGTGGGTCACGGTGCACAGCAACGCCTGATCACCGATAATGGCGGTTTCCCCTCGACTTCTGCCCATGAGCCGTCCAGATCCTGCCAAGGCCGACGCCATCCCGCCGAACGCGGAAAACCGCTACAGCGTCAGTGTCGACCAGCTGCCCTTGTCCTGCCCAATGCCCGGCATGAGCCTGTGGAACTCGCATCCGCGGGTCTATCTGCCGATCGAGGCCAGCGGTGAAGCGCGCTGCCCCTACTGCGGCGCGGTCTACACGCTGAGCGACCAGCATCCCCACGCAGCCTGAGCGTTTCGACGGTCATGTCGCGGGCGTGACTGCGCCAGCTCGTCGCTGGACGGTTCTGCAGGTGCTGCCAGCCCTGCAGGCCGGCGGGGCGGAGCGCAGTACGCTCGAAATCGGCCGGGCGCTGGTCGCAGCCGGGCATCGCTCGGTCGTGCTGTCGGCGGGTGGTCGGCTGGAAGCACAATTGCTGGCCGAGGGCAGTGAACATCATCGCCTGCCGATCGCGAACAAGTCGCTGCGCTCACTGGCTCAGATCTCGGCGATCCGGCGACTGCTGCAGACGCTGGATCCCGATCTGCTCCATCTGCGCTCGCGTTTGCCGGCCTGGTTGTGTTGGCTGGCTCGGCCGCCCAAGCGGTCACCTCGGCCGCGCTGGGTCAGCACCGTGCACGGGCTGAACTCGGTCAATGCCTACAGCGCCATCCTGCTCCGGGCCGAACGGATCATCTGCGTTTCCCAGACCTCGGCCGACTACCTGAAACAGCACTACGCAGACTGTCCGGTCGAGCGTCTGAGGGTGATCCGTCGGGGCGTCGATCCGATGGAGTTCTCCGCCGACGCGAAGCGAACCGATCCGTCCTGGCGTGCCCGACTGCAGGCTCGCTACCCGGCACTCTCCGGACGCTACCTGTTGCTGCTGCCCGGGCGGGGCACGCGCTTGAAGGGGCATGACAGCGCGCTGCAACTGCTGGCCCGTCTGCGGGCGGAGGGCGTGGACGCGAGTCTGCTGTTGCTCGGCGCCGACCAGGCTGGGCGCGAGCGCTATTTGCGGCACCTGCACGAACTGGCCAGCCAGCTGAATCTCAGCGGCCACTGGCAGGCTTTGCCCATGCAAGCCGATGTGGCGGACTACTACCGGCATGCGGATCTGGTGCTGCAGCTGTCGACTCGCCCTGAGAGTTTCGGTCGCACGGTGGCGGAGGCACTGCTGCTGGGTCGGCCGGTGCTGGGCTGGGACCTGGGTGGTGTGGGCGAGCAGCTGCGTGATGCCTTTCCGTCCGGGCTGGTTCCTCTGGGTGACGAAGGCAGTCTGCTGAGGCGCGCCAGCGCACTGTTGGCCGATCCCCAGATTGAAACAATCGACCGTGGTCGGCTGACCACGGTCGATCGGATGCAGCAACAGACCCTGGCAGTCTATGCCGAGTTGCTCGGCACACCAGCGACTAGTCGCTGATCTTCGCCAGCTGAGCGGGCTCGCCATCTCGCAACTGACTGGCGCGCTGCACCAGTTGCAGGAATTCCCGCTGCAAGCCGAAAGCGTCCTGGCCGCTGGCTGCTGAGGCGAGTTGGGCCACGTCGCTCAGCCGATAGCCGTCCAGATACTTGCCGCCCCGCAGGGCCTCGCCATAGGCCGCCACGGCTGCGGCAAAGCGCAGTCGGGCCGAACCGCTGCCCAATTGCGCGGGCTGCGCCACGATCTGCTCGATCAGGCGGCTGCGGCTTTCAGTTGGCTGCTTGTAGCGCAACTTGAGAAAGGCCACGTCCCGACTGTTGCCGCCGACGGCCGGCTTGTCGCCAAAGACCAACTCGGGCAGTCGACGCGCCGGAGAGTTCACCGGAGTCAGCTCGTACAAGGCGGTCACCGTGTGGCCCGCACCGATCTCGCCGGCATCGACCTGATCGTTGTTGAAGTCTTCATTGGCGAGCAGTCGGTTCTCGTAGCCAATCAGGCGGTACTCGGCGACCACCGCCGGGTTGAACTCGATCTGGATCTTCACGTCCTTGGCAATCGTCAGCAGATTGGCACCCAGCTCGTCCACCAGCACCTTGTGCGCTTCCAGTTCGGTATCGATGTAGGCGTGGTTGCCATCGCCCAGATTGGCCAGCCGCTCGGCCAGATGGTCGTTGTAGTTGCCGCGGCCGAAGCCCAGCGTGGTCAGCGCCACGCCGCTGCTGCGCTGACGGCTGACCAGGTCTTCCAGCGCGCCCTGATCGACGGTTCCCACGTTGAAGTCGCCATCGGTGGCCAGGATGACGCGATTGACGCCACCTTCAATGAAGGCCTCGCGAGCTACTCGATAGGCGAGCTCGATGCCCTGGCCGCCGTTGGTGGAACCGCCAGCCTGCAGGGCGTCCAGCGCGGCCAGAATCGTCGCCTGCTCGTCACCACCGGTTGGCGGCAGAACCAGACCGGCGGCGCCGGCATAGACTACGATGGAGACGCGATCCTGCGGGCGCAGCTGTCCCACCAGCTTGCGCATCGCGGTTTGCACCAGCGGCAGCTTGTCAGGCGAGTTCATCGAGCCCGAGACATCGAGCAGGAACACCAGATTGCTGGCGGGCAGCCGCTCACGCGGTACCTCGAAACCCTTGAGGCCGACCTGCAACAGCCAGCGGTCGCCATTCCACGGTGCCAGGGCGAGTTCGGTGTTGACACTGAAGGGCTGCTCCAGACTGGCCGGCAGCGGGTAGTCGTAGTCGAAGTAGTTGATCAGCTCCTCCACCCGCACCGCATCAGTGGGTGGCAGCCGACCGGCGCTGAGGAAGCGCCGCACATTGCTGTAGGCACCGGTGTCGACGTCCACCGAGAAGGTCGACAGCGGCTGGTCCAGCGTGGCAAGTACGGGATTGGCGACAATTTCGGCATAGCGCTCGGTGTCTGCCGGTCCGGTCTGCGCCTGCAGGTCAGCCACGGTCGCGGCCTGACCACCGCTGAGGTTGGCGCTTGATCGATCGTCGGCGCGCTGCTTGGCCAACTTCGGCGCGGGGCGGGCCGGTTCCGGCTCGCTGGCCGGCGCGGCGGGGATGGCGGATCCCACCGCCACCGGTTGGGCCACGATCTCGAGCTTGCGTTCGCGCCTTTCCGGAGCGGAGGCCTGGCCTTGCCTCTGACCCATCGTCTCCTCGATGGCGGCCGTCTGCTCGCCCGAGACGTAATCATCCTGGTCTCGAAGCTGCAACTCGCTGGTAGGCTGGCTGGTACTGCAGGCGGCCAGGGCCAAGGTCAGGGCCAGGGCAGCGCTCAGGGGGTGAATGGCGATCGGCTTCATCTGGGACTCCGCACAGTCGGCCGGGCTGGCCGCTTTCGAAGTCGTCTAACGATCGAGATCCGGCAATGGGGTTAAGCCCCAGGGTTCACCCTCTGCAAGATCCGATCCGGGAGCGACTCATCCCCAGTTGGTGACCAACGTCACTACCATGCAGCAAACGCCAGGCACCAGAATTTGCGCATTCCACCCAAAACGATGGAGAAAAGCCGTGTCCAAGCCCCTGATGGCACTTTCGTTCGGTCTGCTGTTGTCCACTGCCACACCGGTCTGGGCCGAACCCAGCGTCGACGAGGTGGTGGCGAAATTTGAAGAAGCCCGCGGTGGCGCCGATGCCTGGCAGGCAATGAAGACGGCTCGGATGACGGGCAACATGACAATGGGACCGATGGAAGCGCCGTTCCGACTGGAATTCGCCCGTGACAACAAGGTTCGGATGGAATTTGACCTGCAGGGCATGACGGCGATTCAGGCCTATGACGGCGAAACAGGCTGGGCTGTCATGCCTTTCCTCGGCAAGCTCGATCCGGAGCCGATGGCTGAGGATCAGCTGAAGAGCATCAAGGACATGGCCGATTTCGATGGTGCCTTGATCGGCTACAAGGCCAAGGGACATCAGGTCGAGATGATCGGCCTGGAGTCCGTCGAGGGCACCGAGGCCTACAAACTGCAGATCACCAAGGCCAATGGCGATCAGGAGACCTGGTGGCTGGACGCCGAGTACTACCTGCCGATCAAGACGGCCTCGAAGATCGAGCAGATGGGCCAGGTCATGGACGTGTCGACGACCCTGGGCGACTACAAGGAAGTCGATGGGCTGATCTTCCCGTTCTCGATCACCAGTACGGTGCCAATGGGATCGCAGACCATCACGATCGAGAAAATCGAAACGGGCGTCAATCTGTCGGCCGATCGTTTCGCGATGCCCGCCAAACCGGCCCAGGAGGGCTGACATGGCGCGCCAGAGCTGGCGGTGGCTGGGTCTGCTGACGCTGGCGGCCGGTGCCGCTGCCGGCGCTGCCGAAGCGCCCTATGACTCGGATCTGTTCGGCGGCCTGAAAGCGCGTGCGATCGGTCCGGCCACGATGAGTGGCCGCATCGCCAGTATCGATGCCACCGCCGAGGATCCGGGCCTGATCGTGGTTGGCGCGGCCAGTGGCGGTGTCTGGCGCTCCACCGATGGCGGTATCAGCTTCAAGCCGATCTTCGACGAGCACGTCCAGTCGATCGGCGCGGTACGCATCGATCCCACCGATTCGAAAGTGATCTGGGTCGGCACCGGCGAGAGCCGGGTGCGCAACAGCGTTGGCGTGGGCGCAGGTGTTTTCGTCAGTCGGGACGGTGGCGACAGCTTCAAGCCCGCCGGCCTGGCGCAGACCGAGCGGGTCGCCGAACTGCTGGTCAGCCCGCAGGACGGCAACACGGTTTTCGTCTGTGCCACCGGTGGCGCCTGGCGCGGCAATCCCGAACGCGGGGTCTATCGCAGCCGTGACGGCGGCGCACAGTGGGAGCGGGTGCTGCACGTCGATGACGACACCGGTTGCTCGGATCTGGCGATGGACCCGTCCAATCCCAACGTGCTTTACGCCGGCATGTGGACCTATCGCCGCTACCCGGATTTCTTCACCTCCGGTGGCGCCGGCAGTGGTCTGTACCGCAGTTTCGACGGCGGCGACAGCTGGGTGGAACTGCACAATGGTCTGCCGGCCGGCGAGAAGGGCCGCATCGCAGTGGCCATTGCGCCATCGAAAACCCAGGTGGTCTATGCGCTGGTCGAGGCGGAAGAGACCGCGCTGTATCGGTCCGACGACATGGGCCGCAGCTTCACCGAAGTTAACAGCTCGGCCAATGTGCAGATGCGGCCGTTCTACTTCGGCGAGATCAAGGTCGATCCGCTCGATCATCTGCGTATCTATCGCCCGGCGCTGACCACTACCGTCAGCGAGGACGGTGGTCAGAGCTTTTCGGCGCTGAGCTTCGGTGGCGGCGTGCACCCGGATCACCACGCGCTATGGATCGATCCACGCAATCCACAACGCGTGCTGCTGGGTACCGATGGCGGCATCTACGCCAGCTATGATTGGGCGGCGCACTGGCGCTTCGTCGGCAGCCTGCCAGTCAGCCAGTTCTATCACGTCAGCGTCGACATGCAGCAGCCCTACCAGGTCTATGGCGGCTTGCAGGACAACGGCTCCTGGACTGCGCCGTCGCGGGGCCCGGCGGGCATCCGCAACCGCGATTGGGACAGTGTTGGCTTCGGCGATGGCTTCTGGGTCTTTGCCGATCCGGCCGACCCGCAGACGGTGTACTCGGAGTATCAGGGCGGTCAGCTGCTGCGGGTGGATCGCCGCCTGAGCGAGGTCAAGCGCATCGCGCCGGTGGCCGATGCCCAGTCCGAAAAGCTGCGCTTCAACTGGAACACGCCGCTGCATCTGTCGCCGACGCAGGACGGCGTGCTGTATTACGGCTCGCAGTATCTGCATCGCTCTGCCGATCGCGGCGAAAGCTGGCAGCGGATCTCGCCCGACCTGACCACCGACGATCCCAAGCGGCAACGGCAGGCGCAGTCCGGTGGTTTGTCGCGCGATAACTCCACCGCCGAGAACAACGCCACGCTGTACACGATCGCCGAGTCGCCGCTCGATCCACAGCTGCTGTGGGTGGGCTCGGACGATGGTCTGGTGCACGTCAGCCGCAACGGCGGTGACGACTGGCGCAATCTCAGCGCTGGCTTCAAGGGCGTGCCGAAAGGCACCTGGGTGTCGCGGATCGATGCCAGCCCGCACGCCGCCGGCACCGCCTTCGTCACCTTCGACGGTCATCGCACCGGTGACTTCGCTACCTATCTGTACCGCACCGACGACTACGGACAAACTTGGCAACGACTCGGGACCGACGCCGTCGAGGGCTATGCCTGGGTGATTCGCCAGGATCCGGTGGATCCGGCGCTGCTGTTCCTGGGTACCGAGTTCGGCCTGTGGATCAGCATCGATGCCGGTGCGCACTGGGCCCGCTTCAAGGAGAATCTGCCCAAGGTCGCGGTCCATGATCTGGTGGTTCATCCGCGCGAGCACGATCTGGTCATCGCCACGCACGGTCGTGGCGTCTACATCATCGACGACCTCAGTCCGCTGCGCGGCCTGGATCCGGATCGCTTGGGTGAGGATGTATTCCTGTTGCCGACGCGACCGGGCCAAATGGTGTCCGGTGGAGCGCTGCAGGCCTTTGGCGCTGACGATGAGTTTCTCGGCCAGACATTGGAAGAGGCCGCGACCATCGCCTTCTACCAGCGCAAGCGCCACCTGTTTGGCGACCTGAAGCTCAAGGTCTACGACGCCGCTGGCGCCGAGATCGCCAGCCTGCCGGTGGACAAGCGCCGGGGCATCGTGCGCGTGCCCTGGCCGATGCGCCTGAAGGCGCCGAAGTTCCCGCCATCGACGCAGTTGGTGCCCGGTTTCGTCGGGCCTCGGGTCCCTGAGGGCGACTATCGCTTCGAACTGGTCAAGGGCAAGACCGTCCTGGAAGGGCAGGTGAGTCTCCGGCCCGACCCGCGCAGTCCGCATTCGGCCGAGGATCGCGAGGTCCAACAAATGTTGGCGATGGCGCTGTATCGGGAACTGGCTGATCTGACCTTCCTGGCCGAGCAGGTCAGCGACCTGCGGCAACGCAGTTTGGCGGCCGCCAGCGTGCTGGGCGATCGACAGGGCCGCGTTGCGCGTGAGTACGCCGAGCAACTCGACCAGTTGGGCCGCAGTCTGGCCGCTTCTGACACCGATGGCGGCTATGTCTCCGGCGAAGAGCAGCTGCGCGAGCGCTATGGCAACTTCTATGGCGAGATCACCGGCTACGACGGCCGGCCCAGTGCCACGCAGCTGCAACGCCACGAGCAGTTGCAGGCCGAGCTGGGCCGGGCGCGGGGGCGTGCCGATGCACTGTTCGGCGAACCGCTGCGACGCCTCAACAAGGCGCTGGAAGCTGCCGATCAGCCAACCCTGGTGCCGTTGTTACGCGAGGCCTGGGATACCGATCAGGCTGGCGGCGGCGGTTCACGGGCTACAGTGGTGGGCAACGCGAGGCAACGCCTGCAGGCCGGCCATTGGCTGGCGAACGGCCTGTCTCAGGCACTGCGGCGCTGAGTCGTTGACCCGAGGAGACTTGACACCGCGCAGACAAGCCCATACCTAATATTGCCTGCGGTCGGTTTGCAGCCGACTGCAGGCAGACCCATCAGCGATCGGCAGACCGATCCTGAACCGTAGTCACGGCATTCGTGCCGTGACGTTGACCTTGAGGGATCAGCATGAAGACCACGCTCTCCACCCCCGCACTGCGGGAAATGCCCGATATCGCAGCCGACGCACGCCCCAGTCACCAGGGGACGCTGGACTGGGTGGGCATGGAACAGATCGAAGTACCGGTACTGGTACCGTCCGAGACCGGCTATATCCGCACACCCGCACGAGTGGCGGCCTTCGTCAATCTGGAGCAGGCCGAGGTTCGCGGCATTCACATGTCGCGGCTCTATCTGCACGTCGACCGGGTGCTCACCAATGAGGTGATGACGCCGGCGACGGTACGTCAGTTGCTGCGCGATTTTCTGGATTCCCATCAGGGCCTGAGCGACTGCGCCGCCGTCCGCGTGCGCTATGAGCACCTGATCCGGCGCAAGGCACTGGTCAGCGACAAGCAGGGCTGGAAAGCCTACCCGGTCACCATCAGCGCGCAGCTGGATCGGGGGCATCTGACTGTGGAGCTGGCCACCGAGGTGCTCTATTCCAGCACCTGCCCGTGTTCGGCCGCGTTGGCCCGGCAGCTGATTCAGGAGCAATTCGAACGCGACTTCCCGGCCGGCGCCGGCGTCGAGCGCGAAAGCGTGCTGGCCTGGCTGGGCAGCGAGCAGGGCATCGTTGCCACGCCGCACAGCCAGCGCTCGCGCATGCAGATGCGCGTGCGACTGTCATCCAATGCCCGGGAATTCCCCATTGATGCACTGATCGACCGCGCTGAAGCCGCCCTGGCCACGCCGGTGCAGACTGCGGTCAAGCGGGAGGACGAGCAGGCCTTCGCCCGTCTCAATGGAGCCAATCTGATGTTCTGCGAAGACGCCGGCCGCCGGATCCAGACTGCGCTGAACGACGACGCCGCCATCGCCGACTTCTGGGCCCGCGCCATCCACATGGAAAGCCTGCATCCCCATGACGCTGTGGCGGTGGTCACCAAGGGGGTGGCCGGCGGCTTCCAGGCCAGCGCGGGCTGGGTGGAGGGCTGAGCTGCTTCAACAACCTCAGGTTGTATCGAGCCAGAATGGTGCGAAGTCCCTGGGTGACGGTCGGTCTCATGCCGCCGGCACTTGCGCGCAACTGCAGCTGCCCATGGTCCATTCCAGCCTGCACGTATGAGGGCTCGATGCCGATGTATCGATGCCTACCGACCGACGACCATCCAGGGAACAGGGCAGATGAGCGAAGCCAGCTTCAGCATCACGATCGAGCAGGAAAGTGACTACGCCTTTCGAGTGATTTTCGATGACGCCAACTTGCCCGATCTGCACACCGATGAACCAGCGCCACTGGGCGGTGACAGTGGCCCCAACCCCTCGCGCCTGCTGTTGGCCGCAGTGGCCAATTGCCTCAGCGCCAGTTTGTTGTTTGCGCTGCGCAAGTTTCACAACGCACCTGGGCGGCTGGTCACGCATGCCACCGCGACCATGGGCCGCAACGCCGAGCGTCGTTTGCGCGTGGAGCGCATTGAGGCGACCGTCACGCTACCCGATGAACCGGCCAGCTATCAGCAGCTGGATCGAATTCTGGCGCAGTTCGAACAGTTCTGCGTGGTGACCGAGAGCGTGCGCCATGGTGTGGAGATTGAGGTCAACGTGGTTGGGCCTGAGGGGCAGCGTTTGCATCCATCTGCCTGACACACACGGAAATCGGGTACTGGCTTGACCCAGGTCAGTCCCGAGTATGAAGTGGCAGCGTCACAAGGCGTTACGATGTGATTCGGTGAAAGTGGCGAATGGATCACAATGGGCACGGTCCCGGAATCACTGCAGCGCGTGATGGCTGTCGAGGATGATGAGAGCATCCTCGCCATTCTCGAGTTTTCACTGCAGTCGGTCGGTGGCCTGGACATCTGTCTGTGCGCTTCCGGGCGTGAAGCCCTGGCTCGAGCTGAAGAATTCGATCCGCAGCTGTTCCTGCTCGATGTCATGATGCCGGAGATGGATGGACCGACGACGCTGGCGGCATTGCGCCAGCGGGACGGGATGTCCGAGGTTCCCGCGGTCTATCTCACCGCTCGTGTGTTGCCTGCCGAGCAGGCCTCACTGCGCACACCCGGCGTGCTCGAAGTGCTCTCCAAACCCTTTGATCCGGTGAAGTTGCCCGAGCAACTGCGCGCACTCTGGCGTCGCGCTCAGGATTGAACCGAATCCCCCGACTGACCCGCTGCCATGTCAGTACGAATCGGGAAGCTCAGGTAGAACAAGGCGCCGCCTTCCGGTGGATCCTCGTAGCCGATCGAGCCGCCCATCCGCTCGACCAGTTCACGGGCGATGCCCAAACCCAATCCGCTGCCACCCTTGGCTCGGGAGTCGGTGCCATCGGCCTGGCTGAATTTCTCGAACAGATGTGGCTGGAAACTCTGAGGTACACCTGGGCCGCGGTCCCGTACGTCAATCCGCAAACGCTCACCGTCCACCCGGCAAGTGACCAGAATTCTGCTGTCGGGCGGCGAGAACTTCATCGCATTGGAGAGCAGGTTGGTCAATGCCTGCGTGAAGCGATTCGGGTCCACACGGCATTGCACCGGACTGTCACACTCACAATGAAGCTCAAAGCGATCCGGCTCGGCGTTGCACGTGCTGACTGACTCCACCGCGGCTTCGATCAGCGGCTGCATCGGCAGGTCGAGAAAATCGAAGGGCATTCGTCCGGTCTGCAGCCGATCCATATCAAGCAGATCATCGATCAATGAACGCAGCTGGGTGCAGTTGCTGCGGGCGATTCGAACCAGCCGATCGTGTGCGCCGGTGTTCAATGTGCCGTGCGCGAGCAGGTCCATGGCACCCGAGATGGCGGTCAATGGCGTACGCAGTTCGTGACTGACCACAGACACGAATTCGTTCTTCATCTGATCCAGACGGTCGCGTTCGCGCAGATCGACCAGCAAATTCCAGACCAGCTTGCGCTGCTGGTCGTCGGTAATTGCGACCGCACGGACCTGAACCGGAATGGAAGTGCCATCAACATGCCGCACGCGCAACTCTGCCGGACCCACGCGCCCATTGATTTCCACCAGGTGACGCAACTGATTGACTGACACCTGCGTACCGGAGGAGATCACATCGTAGGTGTGGTAGTCGCCGATGTTTTCCGCGGTCAGCCCGCTCATCGCCAGAAAGGCCGGATTGGCTTCGAGCAGTCGCCGACTTTCGAAATCACTGAGCACCAGGGCGATCGGCGCCTGTTCAAACAGCATTCGCAGCACATCCTGCGAATAGCGCAACGCTTCCAGCGCCTGGCGCTTGGCGCTGATGTCTCGGATCGAGATGACGTAGCCATCAAAGCTGTCGTCCGTTTCACCGTAGACCGAGGCGCACATTTCGAACCAATGGGTACCGTCCGGCAGGGTCCTGGGGTACTCGATCTGCGATGAGTATTGATGTCGCTGCGCCTCATCGATGGCTTGGCGCAGTTTTTCGTGCAGCTCCGACGGCACGATGTCGAAAATGTTGCGGTTGATCAGTTCCTCGATGGGCCGAAACAGCAGTTCGGGCCGCGCGGTATGAATTTGCGCATAGTTCAGCTCGCGGTCCAGACAAAGAATGATGTCGGGTACTGCGTTGAGGGTGGCGGACAGCTGACTGGCGACCCGGCGCTGGCTGCTCATCACATTGCTCAGTGCCAGCAGCAGCACCGCCGGCAGGGTGACGATGGACGTCAGCAGGTAGTAGAGCCAGACCAGCGGATTGCCACTTGAGTACAGCTCCAATGGCGCGGTGGCCACTCCCCAACTGCTCAAACCCCTGGCGATCAGGCCGACGGCTTCCATGGTCAGGATCAGCGCGAAGGGGATGCCGGCCAATCGCTGGATGCCGGTGTTGCGAATCAGGACATGCGCCGTCGCCAGGCGCATCGCGGCCATCACCAAGCATCCTATCAGGATGCGCAGCTCTGTCCACGGCTGTACCAGCGTCAGCCAGCTGGTCACCAGGATCGACAGCAGCACGAACACACCGACCGGGTTTCTCCATGACGGCAGTCCCCGGAAGAGCCGGACGCCGACCAACCAGCAACCGTAACTGGTCAGCAGCAGGGTGTTGCTGATCAGGATGGCAAGGTCGTCGTGCGGTGGTCTCCCCGAGGTGGCCCAGGGCAGCATGCCGACGCACAGCGCGCCCGTGGCGCACAATAGCGCCGCCCGCCGCTCGGCCCCCATCGCCGCGGTCACGACCAGAACCAGGCAGGCAGTCAGGGACGTCGCCGAGATCAGGCTCAGGACGACGAATTCCTGCAGAACCATCAGATCCCCCTCGGGTCGTTTCGACGGCGCCGCTCAATCGGCCGGCGCGCTTTCGAAGGGCATACGCACACCGACCTTATTCGCGACTCGCGGATCCGATGCATTGCAGCTGCAACCACCCGTCGTGTGGTCGTCTCCACCTGGACTCCCCCCGGGGCACTCGTCACTTTTGTCAATGTTAGAAGCTTCTGAATGATGAAGGCGTCGCGATCCGGCGCGATAGGACAAGTTTGCCATTGGTGACACTTAACCCTGCGAGAAGCCCGAGTGTCGAGGCAGATCAACAGACCAAGCTCAATTCGCTGGACGCGTTGGCTGAGGGTCAAAGGGGCAGGTTGGATCGAGAGGGTATCGTGGTGAACGGATCGGAATTTCAGTCAGCAGAGCGGCGCAAGCCCGCAACAACGGCGCCATCATGGCTGCACCTGGGGTTTCTGGGACTGGCTGTACTGGCTTCCGTGGCCTGTGTGCCACTCGCGCATTACACGGTGCAGCCCCAGAGCCTGCGTACGCCCGATGCAGATCGTTGTGAACTCGTGGATGCCTGGACCGACAGCCATCAGCCACTGCGCATGGGCCTGGTTCATGAAGGCATGCCATCGGGTGGCGGTGGCGCACTGATGTTGGACCCCTGTCGGGACGTCGTTCACCTCGATCGCCGCAGCGTGGATCAGTTGTTGCGGGCCAGGGTGGAATTGGAGGTTCTGGGGCCCGACGTTCGTCCAGCCCCCTGATACTGATTGTCAGTCAGCAGATTCCTGTAGCCATTGTTTGTTTACCGTGGGCACGGGGAGTTGTCTGAGTTCTGCTGGCAGTTTGCAAGCGACCAATGACCAGCGGCCAGCATTGGCTGAGTCTGGCGAGCGTTCTCGCAGCGCGCGGTTCAACCAGGGATCGTCTACGCGCAAGTCCCGTGGCCGCGACGGCGGTTGCCGCTCTGTTCGGGCCAGCCTCCCCAGGAAGGAACGATTCTCATCGCTGGCGCTGAAGGGGGCGGCGACTGAGGCCACTGGCGGGCTCATATTCTGTCTGGAGATGCAGACCCCACCCGTCGGGACGCGTCCCAAATCGCCCGGCGTTGTCTTGCTTTCCGGCGCCGCAGAACGGTGGCGCGCAGCCGAAATGACGCCTTGCTGCGAGCGATTTGGCACACCGGGCTCACGCGACTTGTTCAGAGGATCCCTGGCGCTGAGAGTTTCCGCCCGGACCGGGAAGTTGAAGTGTGTGGATTGGACATCGGTCCCCACCTCAACGTCGAGTGGTCCGCACGCGCAAGGAGACACAGATGCCCCAGCTCCAGCTCATTCTGGTCAACAACTCCGGCGTTGCCGGCAACATGGTCGTGTTCCAGGTGATGCTTGGCATGTCCAACCAGCAGGTGGTCGCCTGGTTTGCCAAGTACGCTTATTCCGGCACCGACATTCAATTCAGTTGGAACCCGAATGACTGGTCGCTGGTCTGGTCCGCGACCGGCAAGATTCAGAATGGCGTCATGTTTCGGGCATCCCAGGTGGTGCCGGCCGGTTTGGACACCCAGAATCAGATCACGTTGAGCTATGACTCGACGCACCGAGCCTTCCATTTCACCGATCAGCACGACGGCGAACCGAAAGGCAGCCTGATCATCGTGCAGGATTCGAGTGTTCCCATTGACAGTGCCGCGACCGGGATCGGCATGTCCGGTCAGCCCAGTTTTGTCGTGCAGGCCCAGCCCAACAGGCAATCCGTTTTCACGCCCCACCCTCAGTACTGGGTGTTCTTTGGCGATGTCCAACAGGGGGAGTTCTTCGACGCGAGCGAGGCGACGATGTACGGCGCGCTGGTGGATTTCCCACCCAACATCACCTCCATGACGGCAACTCGAAACCCGGATGGCACCTGGATCGTGTCCCCCAACGTCATGACCAAGGAGGCGTGAGGGGAGCCCGGAAGCATCGCAACCCAGTCCTTGGCGGCGTCGGATTGGTAGCGCTATCATTCTGCCTCCATGGCCTGTCAGTGACGGGCCTCATGCAGAGCGGGAGGGCGTTGCATGAGAGGGTTGGTTGTCGTGGGGCTGTGTCTGTCAGCCCTGTTGCTGGTGTCCTGCAATCACACTGAGCCACCAGCGACGGTGATTGACGCTACGCAGGCGCTGGTCGATCCGCCGCATCTGGACAAGGTGCTGCAGGGCTTCATCGATCAAGGCAAGGCAGTGGGTGTCGCCGCGCTGATCATGGAGGATGAGCGGGAAGCCTATTTCGGCGCCTTTGGCATGGCCGATCGCGAAGCTGGCCGGCCGATGACGCGCGACACCGTCGCGCAGATCTACTCGATGACCAAGCCGCTTACCGGCGTGGTGCTGATGACGCTGTACGACGAGGGGCGCTTCCAACTGGACGAGCCGCTATCGACGTATTTGCCCGAATACGCCGATGTGCAGGTCTATGTCGGCGTCGACGAGTCAGGTCAGCCACAGTTCGAGGCACCCGCCCGTCCGATCCTGATCGCGGACATCCTGCGCCACACGGCTGGATTTGCCACCGAGAACGATGACAGCGTGGTTGGCCAACGGCTGGCCAGCCTGTGGGACGCCGGGCGTCAATTGACGTTGGCCGAAGTGTCTCGGCGAATTGCCGAGATCGGCCTGGTCTTCCAGCCGGGCACGCGCTGGTCCTATGGTCCTTCGGTGGATGTCCAGGCGCGGCTGGCCGAGGTGCTCGCCGACCGGCCCTATGCGGAACTGCTCCGTGAGCGGGTGCTCGATCCCTTGCAGATGACGCAAACCGGCTATGTGCTGGCCGACGGGCAGCGCGAGCGTCTGGCGGCGGTCTATCGCTACGCGGACGAGCAGTTCGAACGCGTTGATGACGCCGAGGCTTTCGTCAACGTGCTGCAGCCCTGGCCGTTGACGCCCGGCGGCTTCGGTCTGGTGTCCACGCTGGACGACTATCTGCGCTTTGGCCAGATGTTGCTCAATGACGGGGCGCTGGGTGACACGCGCATTCTGAAACCGGGAACGGTGGCTCTGATGGCCACCGACATGCTGCCCGAGTCAGTCGACGTCAGCCTGCGGTCCTGGCTGCCCTCCAAGGGTCAGGTAGGCTTTGGCATCGACTTCGCGGTGCGCCATTCACCCCCCGCCGACGCGGCCGAGAACTCCGGCGCGGTCGGGGAGTTCTTCTGGGATGGCTATGCCAACACCTTGTTCTGGGTCGATCCGAAGAACCACATCGTTGCGGTGTTCTTCACCCAATACGTCCCACCCAGCGGCCTGGATCTGCACAAGCGCTTCCGCGACGCGGTCTATCACCGCGATCCTGAAGCCTCGGCCGCCGGTCGCGGCGCCCCTGCCAAAGTCGAGGAGTAGCCGCATGACGACCCGGCATTCGATCCGCAATGCAAGCACCCGTCCACTTTCGATCACTGCGCTGGCACTGTTTCTGCTGCTGTGCGCCAGTGGCGTCTGGGCGCAACCCTCCGGTGGACCCTACGGCCCCCTGCCGCAAAGCTATCCGCTGCCGCAGACCGGGCGGGTTTACATCGTGGCGCCCGATGGTCTTGCCGGCGCGCCCGGGACGCTGGCCGAAGCGACAACGCTGGAGGCCGCGATCAGCCGGGTGGTCACGGGTGATGCGATCGTGCTGCGTGGTGGCACCTATCGCACCGGTGGGCTGCAACTGAATCAGGGCAGCACGATCCAGCCCTATCTGGATGAGCAACCGGTTCTCAAGGGCACGCGGCTGGCGACTGAGTGGGAGGCCCTGCGCGATGGCGTCTGGCGGACCCGCTGGACGACGCTGTTCCCGGCCCAGCCGCTGGGCTGGTGGCGGCGCGAGCGTGAGGGCATGCGCACGCCACTGCATCGCTTCAACAGCGACATGGTCTTCGTCGACGGTCGTTTGCTGCAATCGGCCGGTTGGGAAGGTGAACTCGGTGAAGACGCCTTCTACATCGACTACGACGCCGGCTACGTCTACATCGGCATCGACCCCACCGATCGGCAGGTCGAGATCACCGCGTACGACATCGCGCTGCATCGCCCGTCGCGGCGGGTGCACGGCAAGGATTCCGATCGCCGTGGTCCGACCATCCGCGGCATCACGTTCACCCAGTACGCCTACCGGGCCATCGATATCGAGGGCGACAAGCCCTCGACGTTGGTCAGCGAAGAACCCACCGACGATCCGATGGGCGTGTCCGATCCCGGTCAGCACGGCAAGGCGGTGGTCGGCACCACACTCGAGCACGTGACGATCAGCTACTGCTCACGGGTGGCCGGCTATTTCCGCGGCGACGGCCTGACGATCCGCCACTCGCTGATCAGCGACACCGGAACCGAGGGCATCTATGTGATCGGCTCATCGGACGTGCTGCTGGAGCGCAACATCATCCGCCGCAACAACATCGAGCGGCTGACTGGCTACTACCCGGCCGCGGTGAAGATCTTCAACCAGTCCTGGCGGGTGATCGTGCGCGACAACCTGATCATCGAGCACCCGGATTCCAACGGGGTCTGGTACGACGTCGGCAACGTCGACGGGGTGTTCGTCAACAACTACGTCGAAGGCGCACAGATCGGCTTCTTCTTCGAGATCTCCAAGGGCGCCATCGCCGCCGGCAACGTCTTCGTCAACAACGATCAGGGCATCCGCATCCTCAACAGCGAACGGGCGCGGGTCTATCACAACAGCTTCTACAACTCGCCGGTGATGTTCGATCGCAACGAGCGCAGCGCCCAGGGCGATCATTTCGGCTGGCATCCACAGACCGGGCCGGATGTGGACGAACGAGAAGGCCATGTTTTCGTTGGCAATCTGCTGGTCGGCGGGCCTGGATTCGACGCCCCCTTGCTCCACTTCGACCAGAGTGACTCGGTCTGCGGTCTGCTGACCCGGCCGATGGCTGCCCAGGTGGACGGCAACGTCTATGTCCGCGGCGCTTCCACACAGCCCTTGCTGAGCTGGAGCCCGGTGCCGGAGCCTTCCTGTCAGGCAAGCTACGCCACGCTGGCCGACTTCCGCGCCAGCGTGCCTGACGTCGAAGTGCATGGTCGGGCTTTGCTCGACTATCCCGGGCCGGTTTATCGCAGCGTCGAGTTGCGGCATTTCGAACTCGCTCAGCCCCTACCCGGCGTGACCTTGCGAGCGGTTTCGGCCGAAGCACGCTCAGTGACCGGTTGGGACGAGCGCGAACGCCTGCCCGGCGCCTACCCGGAAACAGCCATGGCGCGCGACTGAGCTTTGCGGCTCAAGGCGCCTCGATCGTGGCGACGAAGCTGCCGGAGGTCTCGCCCAGTTTGCCGCTCAGCGAGAAGCGACCGCAGATGTGCTGGTCATCGATGGCCAGCACTTCGACCGTGCCGTCATCGGCCCAAATGCCGGAGGCCGTTCCCGGGATCATCAACGTGGTGCTGACCGACTGACCAAAGCGATCTTTCGAGTGCGCCGAATAGCTGCCGGGGACCAGCGGCTTGCTGGCATTGGAGAGCACCAGATCCAGCGCCAGCTGACCCGGCTGATTCACCTGGCTGACCGTGATGTGGTTCGCCACCGTGGTGGCCGTGACGTCGGTATTGGTCAGCACCACATGCATGCGCTTGGCCGACAGCACTGCGCGGGCCTGGGTCACACTGGCCAGATCATAGGGGCCGGAATTGCGATAGGCATCCCAGGCACTGAGCTGCTGCAGGGTCGTGGTCTCGGGGCAGGGCGCGGCCTGGACGCTCGCGCCGAAACAGGTCAGAGACAAGGCGGTGAGTCGAAGCATGGCAAGTTGTGTCATAGAGATCTCCTGCTGAATGGATGTGCCGGCAGTCGTACCTCGACCATGCCGACCCGTTCGAACTGCACAGCCCATGCCATCGTCGTCCGATCGTCGATCGGCCGTCGTAGCGGCGTTTCCTGGTGAACGACAAGACTTGTTTTCGAATCGACGCTTCCCGGTTTGCGGAATGCCGTCCCGTTTGTGGGAATACATGAGGTCGGACACTGGGCAGCCCGCGACGCAGGTCCCATCATTGTCGCCACTCCCACCTCACAGGCAGGCGCATGAGCGAGAACGGCAAGGTCAAGGGTCCGGCGTCGTACTTTCCGTCGATCGAGAAGACTTATGGTCAGCCAATCGATCATTGGCTCAAGCTGTTGACCGATGCCGGTCCGTTGAAGCACATGGAACTGGTGGCCTTGCTGAAGTCCGAGCATGGGCTGGGACATGGGCATGCGAATGCCCTGGTGGCCTGGCATCGCGCGCAGTCCTGATCGAGCAACGGACCTGCGGCGTCGCGGCACGGCCGATGTTCCGAATGACGGCGGTGCTGGCTGGCATGCTGGCGCCCCAGCCACAGCGGACCCATCATCATGACCGACATCCTGAACGCCCAGCAGCGGCAAGTGCTTGCCGCGATACCGGCAGATCGCCCCTTCGTGATGCTCAATCTGCTGCGCTATCGCGTGCAGGCCGACTACGGCCCGCATGCGACCGGCGCCGCTTGTAGTGGTCGCGAAGCCTACCAGCGCTATGCTCGAGAAGCCGCGCGCGCGGTGGCCACAGTGGGCGGTGAGCTGCAGTTCGTCGGCACGGCGTTGCCCGCGTTGATTGGCCCGTCAGACGAAGTCTGGGAGCAGGTGATGCTGGTTCGCTATCCGTCGGTCAGTGCGTTCCAGCAGATGCTGGGGCTACCGGACTATCGGGCGGCCCTGCGCCACCGACTCGCAGCACTGTCGGATTCCCGCCTGATTCCCGTGCTGGACGGGCCGGGCTGAACACCGATCTGGATGGTGGACTGATGACTTCAACGACGTTGACGACGCTGTTCCAGTGCAAGATCTGGGCGGACCGGGAACTCCTCGACACGCTGGCTCAGTTGTTACCCGAGCAGGCATCGGCGCTGCACGCATCGATCCGCACGCTGAATCATGTTCATGTGGTGGACCGGATCTTCCAGGCCCACCTGCAGGGCGCTTCCATTCCGTTCACGGCCACCAACACCGAAGCGACGCCCGCATTGAGCGAACTGCGGCTGGCGATGCTGCAGACCGATCAGTGGTTTCTGACGCACGCGCAAGCGGCCAGCGCTGAGCAACTCGCCGCGCCGATCGAGTTCCGCTTCACCGATGGCGACCAGGGGCGAATGACGGCTGAGGAGATGCTGCTGCATGTCATTGCGCACGGCAGCTATCACCGCGGCAACGTGGGTCAGATTCTGAAGTCGATCGGTGTCGCGCCGCCGCGCGATCTCTACACCCGTTTCCTGCACGAGCATGAGCCGCAACGGCGTTTACCGATAGGCGCTTGACCGAGGGGGCTGCATGCGCCGTCTGCGAGGTTCGCGGCCTCGGCGCTGTCGCTCGCTGCGTTCGGCTCAGGTTCCGATACGTTCCCAGCCCTTGGCCAGGTTTTTCTCCAGCAGCTCGCTGGCGATGGCCTCGGCACGTTCGACGGTGGCGGCCAGGTCCAGGCTGACCTTGAGGGCCTCTGCGCGTCGGGCCGAATAGTCGGTCCAGTAGATCAGATAGGGGTAGCTGAGCTCGCCGCCTTTGCGCACCACCACCAGCTTGCGCAGCATCTCGCCCTTGCCGTAGACCTCGCGCCTGATGATTTCGGTGCTGCTCTCAGTGGTCTGCAGTGTCGGCCGGGCACCCGACAGGCCGATCTGTTCGATCCGCGCGCCGCCGTCATTCCAGCTCTTGTCCTCGCGCATTCGGGCGAAGCGGGCAAAACTCAGTCGCGGACAGGCTTGCAGCCCGAGGAAACGCCAGCCGTTATCCTCGTCCCAGCTCAGCAGCTGTGTGCGCTGAGCCCGACCGCCTTCGGCATGAATCAGGTCTTCGCCCTGCAGTTCCAGCACATGGCGCGGCTTGAGGAAGTGGATCTCGCGGCCGGAAGAATCGGTCATGGCCAGCGGCGCGTCGACTCGCAAGGGCCGCAGCTGATCGAGCATGGCGATGCGTTCGGCGTCGGACAGGCCCGAGCCCACACGAACGAAAGTCTGCAGCCAGCGTCCGCCCTCGCCGTCGGGATAGACCAGCGCGGTCAACAATGAGGCCACCCCGAACTGGCCTTCGAAATCGCCCTCGACATAGCCGATGAGCACCGCATCGACGGTGCGCAGTGGCTTGATTTTCCACGCCTCGGCTCGATTGAGCCGGCGCAGCACCACGCCTTCGGCGCCGGCCTGGATCTCTGCATCGAACGCTGCAGGGAGTTCGGACTCGGCCACTCGTCGACCAGCGACGGCGTGCACCAGGGCGTTCTCATCGGTGCCGAAGAACTGCTCCAGTTGCGTCAGCGTGGTGCCGTAGTCGGATTGCTGCGGGCGCAGATCGCGGCCATCGAGCATGACGATGTCGAACAGCGCCAACTTCAGTCGGGCCAGGTCTTCCGCCGCGCCGGAGAAGCTGACGCGGATCACCTCCGACACACCGGCTCGGCGTTCCTCACCCTGGGCCGTGGCCTGCAGATAGAGCTCACCGCGTAGCAGCGCCTTCTGCACCCCGGCGGCCCGCAGTCGCTCGGCGAGTGCCTGCAGGGCCGGGTAGCCCACCCGAACGCGTCCGGCCGGGGCGGAAAAGCTGAAGCAATGCTCGGCATCGAAGTAGATCAACGCGCCTTCGCCGTCGTACTTGCGCTGCACCAGCAGTGTGTCGCTGCCGCCGAAGCGCTGGCCGATGTCGTCCGGGGCCAGCGCGCTGATCTTGCGCATCACGGTGTTTTCGTACTCGGTGGCCACCGCCATCAGCACGTGGTCGCGCACCGCGCCGCCACTGGCCAGGCCGTACTCACCGCGGTAGTTGATTCTGGTCTGGTCGAGCACCTTCAGGCCTCCTTCGCCGCGGGCAGCTTCAGTTCCTGATCGCTCAGCAGCAACAGCAGCTGATAGCGGCCGGCGTCGTCGACTTCGCCATAGAGGAAAGCGCGATAGGCACTGCCATGCTCGCGCAGCACCAGCGGCAGATTGCCCTTGGGGCCGCCACCGAGCAGCGCCACTTCCTGCTTCTGTGCCAGGTCGGCGGCCAGATCACGCAGGAACTCGAAGCTCAGGCCATCGGTGTGCGCCAGTTGCAGCATCTGTTTGAAGGCAAAGCCGGTCAGCGCCTCGGCCATGGGCATGCGCTTGCCCAGCTTGACCGGATGCAACTCGTCCAGATTCGGTCGACGGACCAGGTGTGGCCGGCGGGTCTTTTCCTCCCCGTCGGGACCAAAGACGATGTCGATGTCGGCGAAATCGCCGATCGGCACCGGTTCGGCGGCCGTCGCATCGAACCAGGCGGGATTGGTCTCGTCGCTGTCGATCTCGGTGCCGGCCAGGGCCAGGTCCAGTTCCGGATCGCCGTCGCGCAGCGCCTCGAAGCCTTCGGCCTGGCGCTGAATGCCGTTGGCGATGCGCCAGCTGCCCACCTCACCCACGGCCGAGCGCTGCTGCAGCTTGGGCTTGGGCTTGCTGGCGGGCAATCCATGCAGCGCCAGCTTGGCACTGCGGCTGCCGTGTTCCAGATGCAGGGTCATCGCCATGGTCGGGCTCCAGCGGTCAGATCATCGAGAAATCGAGCTCGTCGCCATCGTCGGCCTCGGCCTCGGCGTCGAAGAACTCATAGCTGACAGTGCGGTCGAGAAAGGTCGCCGCCTTGCCCTGACCCACCAGCAGGAAGGCCTGATCGGGCCGTATCAGCAGCAGCGCATCCTTGCGTTGGGGGCCCTTGCGATAGTTGAACTCGGTGCCGTAGAGCCCCTCGTCCAGACCCTCGCCCTGCAGCGGATAGACGTCCTGCACCTGGAAGGTGGCCAGCGTCCGCAACGGCAGCGATTGCAGCGGGCTCTCGATGTCGAAGGAACTGGGCAGGGTTTCGACCGCGTCACCGTCGATCAGGGTCTGCACCTCACCGACCGGTGAACCCTCCGGATCCACTCGCACCCAGCTCAGCGCCTGCGTCGGCAACAGCCGGCCATCGGCCAGCAGCACACCCTTGCTCAGCGTGTTGCCATCCTTCTCGGCAATCCGCTTCGCATGACCGTACAGCGACCGCTTGTCGACCTTGCTGCCCAGTTCGAAGGAAACCGTCTGCTCGCCCAACCGGAACGCCAGCGCGCGTGCCATCCGCATGCTCGTCTGCAACAGGGGGCGCCACTGTGCCCACAGCCGCGCAGGGACGCAAGATCGCAAGAACGGACCGACATCAGCGTCGCAGACTGGGCCATGATCGGTGGCCGCTGCCCGTCACTTGACCAATGTGGAGATCACGATGATGGATCGACTGCTTGCTCTGTTCAGCTTGCCGGCGATGTTGCTGCTCGTGCGGCCGGCCCTGGCAATGGACGATATCGCCGAGCTGACTCAACGCGTGGCCGACACTGAAAGGGCTTTCGCCGCCACGATGGCCGATCGCGATCTTGCCGCCTTTGCCGAGTTCCTGGACGAGGACACGATCTTCTTCGCCGGCGAGCAGTCCATTCAAGGCAAGGCGGCCGTGATCGATGCCTGGCGCAGGTTCTACGACGGTGATGAGGCCCCATTCAGCTGGGCACCCAGCACCGTGGTGGTGCGGCCTGGCGGCCAGCTGGCCCTGAGCAGCGGCCCGGTGCTGAATGCTGCTGGCCAGCAGATCGCCGTCTTCCAGTCGATCTGGCAGCGACAGCCCGATGGCGACTGGAAGATCATTTTCGACAAGGGGGCCAGTTACTGCGGCGGCGGTCAGGTCAACGAGTAGCAGGGCCCAGGGCCCAGGGCCCAGGGCCCAGCGGGCATCAGCGCTGATTGGTGGGTCTTGCCCTTCCGCCCCGGTCTCCCGGGGTTCGGAACTGGGCCCTGGGCCCTATGCCCAGGGCCCTCCCACAGTCACTGAATCAGATTCGCCTGCAACTCAACGGTGTCGCTGAGCAAACCAAAGTGCCCCAGTGCAAAATCGTAGCTGGCGTTCTCGCCGGCGATGCTGGAGCTGTGGATGCCACCGACCGTGCAGACGCCGGTGGCGCAGACGATCTGGTCGATCCAGGACTTGATCGAGTACATCCGGGTGCCGAACTGGCGGCCGGCCAGACTGTTGAGCAGCGGGCTGTTGACCGACAGGCCGTAGTAGCCGCAGGTGCTGGTCCAGACATTCCAGGGGTAGCTGCCACAGGTCCACAGACCGCGCGTACCGCCAGCGATGCCGACAAAGCTGTCGACCGAGCCGGCCAGGTTGTAGCGCTGAATCTCACGGGCAGCCAGCGTCACGCCCATCGAATGGCCGATCACGTCGATGCGGCCAGTGCAGGAGCTGCTGATCGCGCTTTGCAGGGCGTTGCGAACCGGTGTCTCTTCCGAGCCGTTGTGGTCATTGCAGGCCGGGCAGGTCTTGCTGCCCCAACTGGGCCGAACGATCTGGCTGCTGCTGTAGCCGCGCGAGAGCAACTCGGCCCGGGTCTCGTCGAAATCCGACGGATATCCGGCATTGCCGTGCACCAGCACGACCGAATCCACACACAAGGCAAAGGCCTGACTGGCAGCCAGACTGAACACGGCACTGAGAACCCACAGAATCTGACGCATGCTCCCCTCCCCGAAAGCGTTGGCAGTGCGCGCAGGCTAGCGCCGCGAGCTGGCGCGGCGCACTCGTACGAAAGGACAGGTGCGACAGCCATGCCGTCAGGGGGAGCACGGCGCTGCAGGACTTCCCAGCGGCTGGTTGCAGGTGGGCATGGCGCGCCTGCGTCGCACGGCGGCGAGGCGCGATCAGGTCAGGTCGACTTCCTCAAGACGTGCCCGCTGCCACCTCTTCGAACTCGCCCTGATCATCGAGCTGGTACCAGGTGTCGGCCTTGATGCCATCGGCGCCGACCATGGCCGAGCGCACATCCAGCAGTGCGCCGTTGGCGTCTCGGTGAACCAGCACGATGGCGCCCCCCGCAGCGGCCCGCGCGCGGGACCCGCGACCCAGCGCGACGGCGACGCCGCCGGGCCCCAGCGTGGCCGAGGAGGCACCGCCAAAGGTGGTCAGGGCATCGGACTGTGAACCGAAGGTCAACGCCTGGGCGTTGGGTCCCATGCTCAGCGCCACGGCACGCTGCCCGCGGGTCAGCGCATCGCCACCGAGGCTTACGGCGTCGCCACCTGACTCGCCGGTCAGCGCGACGCTGTAGACATCCAGCGCCACCGCGACGCCGTCAGTGCCGGTCGCCACCGCGTGGGAGGACTTGCCGAAGCTGACCGCCCTGGCGAACTTCCCCTGTGCCACGGCGGGAGAGAACCAGCCGACCGTCGTCGCCGCAGCATCCTTGCCTGTTGTGCGGGCGGCTGCGTAGTTGTGCAGCGTCAAGGCGATGGCACCATAGCCAGCGGTGCTTGCCGTTTGGTCCTCGGCCGTGGCCAGCGCAGGCGTGTAATCGTCGGTCGTGTGGATTTCCGGCGCATCGTCGCCCGCGGTCTTGCCCGCTGGGTCCGCTTCGACCGCCTGCAGGACCAGAGCACTTCGGTGAATCGGATCCAGGCGGCGCAGCAGATTCGCGAACAAATGAGATGCGTCGGAGTTCCGTTCGTCGCGGAGTGCCTGAAACAGCGCGCCAAACTCGACCCCTTTCGGGAAGCTCTTCTCGAACCACTGCCCGAGGCTGCTCTGCGGGCCGACCTTGACCGCCAGCAGATCGTCGCTGGTGACCATGACGGTGGCCGGCGCTGCTGGTGCGGCGGCGGGCTTGTCGACAGCAGCAGGCGGCGCGGGGGGGCGCCACAGGCCTTCGTTCATCCAGTCGACGACGGTGATGCCGAGGGCGTGGGCCTGTCTGACCACAAAGTCGAGCGAAGTTCCGAGGTGCGCGTTGGCCAGCGCCAGACGGCCGATGTGCGTCCCCAGATTCCCCAACAGCGGACCATCACTCCAGGCGCATTGGTTGTCCGGGTCGCCGTCAGTGAAGCTGCTCAGGCAGGGATAGCGACGGGTCAGACGGTCATGCAGGGCGATCATCAGAGCCGACGGCGCTCCCGGCGACTCGTTGTAGGTCTCGCGCAGCGCTTCGATCCGTTGCCAGGCAGCGCCATCGTCTTCGGGCAGTTTCTCGATGATCAGATCCAGCACCAAACTCACAGCCATTCCTCACCGTTGCATGAAGGTGGCGGAGTGTAGCCAGGGATACTCTGAACAAGTCGCGTAAGCCGCCGTCGCGGCCACGGGACTTGTTCAGAGCATCCCTACAGCAGCTTCCACAGCGGTGATCGCGCTCGTCGCTTGAAGCGGCCGTAGGCCACGCACAAGGGATAGAGCAGCAGCAACAGCAGCGTCCAGGCGATGTAGATGCGTGGCAGCGAAGGCTGATAGCCCTCGGGCCACTGCGGTGGCGGCGTGTTCATCGGGTTGAAGGCGGTGCCGGCAGCCCAGTGATGCCACGCCAGTGCGCTGAGGGAGATCACCGGCGTGTGCAGCAGGTAGAAGAACAGCGGCACGGCGCCGAAGACCAGCAGTCGCTGCGCCAGCCAGCCCGGTGCCACAGCGATCCGGTCCAGTTGCCCGTCATAGCGTCGCCACCAGGCCAGCAGACACAGTGCCGGGCCCAGCGTCATCAGCAGAAATTGCAGTGATGGCGGGTACTTGGTGGTGTTGAGCAGAGCCAGCCAGTGGTCGGGCTGGCCGGCCAGTGGTTGCGGATCGCCATAGGGCAGCAGCAATCGCAGCAGCAAGAAAGCGGCGATGCAGCCGGCACCCAGTTTCCACAGCAGCGCGCGTGCGTCGATGGCTGGATCGGTGTAGACCCGGCCGAGCAGATAGCCCAGGGCCATCACCGCCGGCCAGGGCAGCAGCGGATAGGCCACGAAGATGCCATAGCCCTGCGGTTGCACCGGAATCCAGTACTGCGCATGCAGCAGGCCCCACCACGGCGCTGCGGCGCCGAAGTCGGCCGGGGTCCAGCGATCGAGCAGGTTGTGACCGGCGACCAGCGCCAGCGAGACGATCAGCAGCGCTCGTGCAGGCAGCCAAAGCAGGCCGGCGAGCAGGATCATCGACCAGCCTAGCGCCCAGATCACCTGCACGAAGCTCCAGTTGAAACCGTGGCTCCAGCTGGGATTGACGATCAGCAGCTCGAGCAGGATCAACCACAGCCCGCGGCTGAGCAGGAAGCGGCTGAGTCCGGCCTTGTCGATGGCATCGGGAGCACTGCCGGGCGCAGTCGCCAAGGCGCGCTGATGGCCATACAGCCAGGCGCTGGTACCGGCGAGAAAAACGAACACGGGCGCACAGAAATGGGTGATCCAGCGGGTCAGGAACAACCCGGCGCTGGCCTGGCCGAGGTCTTCGGGCTGATAGGGGAAAGGTGAGTAGAAGTCTCGCACGTGGTCGATGGCCATCAGCACGATGACCAGGCCGCGCAACAGATCCAGGGACAACAAGCGACGGGCAGGCAACATGGCGAGGACTCGGGAACAAGATGCTGCTCATGCTAGGCACGGCCCGTTTGCGTGCCTGTGCCTTAAGGCCCGGGTGGTGGGTCAGATCTGGCGGGTTCGTGGGGCGAGGGCACAGGGCACAGGGCACAGAGACGCAGACGGCTGACGCAGCTCGCCAATCAGTTGGCCATGTCAGCCTGGAGCTTGCGGCCCGCTCCGGTCCGGATCGAAGGGCAGTTCGTCCGGCCCCACGGTGCCGCCGGAGATGATGAAGGTCATCGCCTGGTCGACGCTCCAGCCGGTATCGCGCAGCTGCTCCACCGGCACGATCTCCAGATAGCCCGAGGTGGGATTGGGGGTGGTCGGCACATAGACCGCGGCGACTTCCCGGCCGCTGCGCACATCGCGGAACAGCTTGGTGACCAGTCCCACAGTGAGCATCTGCTCGGAGGGAAAGGGGATCAGTACCACCCGCTGGCCGGATTTGGGCTGTTGCTGCAGGGCATCGAGGGTCTTGCGAATGGCGCCGTGGATCTGCGCGATCAAGGGCAGCCGGTCCAGTGTGCGGTCCAGCCAGGTGAGCATCTTCCGGCCAATCAGCTTGGAAGCAAACCAGCCAACCAGATAGATCAGCACCAGCAGGCAGAGCACCCCCAGCGCGCCGGTGAAGATCGAGTCACTCAGCAAGGCGGCCAGCGTCGGTGCCCATGGCCGGATCACGCCGGCCAGCCCGGCCACCAGCGGTGTGCCAATCATCGCCAGCGACTGCCAGATCCAGCTCAGCAGCAAGACGGTCAAGCCCACCGGCAGCAGGGTGAGCAGCCCGGTCAGCAGATAGCGGCGCAAACGAGGAGGACGCATGGCAGGGCTTCCGGGTGGGTCTGGTGACCATCGTCCCGGCACCGCTCAGGCGCGGTCAACCTCCACCCGCCCCGACACACGATCGACCGTCAAACGGCCCAACTCAGGCGGCATGCGCCAGACGTTGCCGCGACAAGGCCTGACCGCGCCGCCAGCGCCAGGCGCCTGGCTGGCTGAACAAGGCCTGCAGCAATGCGAGATTGGGGCCGTGCCCGGGTCGCTCGGCGACGACGCGGCCTTCGATGGGACCACCGGCCAGGGACAGATCGCCGATGCAGTCGAGCAGCTTGTGTCGCGCGAATTCATTGGCGAAGCGCAAGCCGCCCGGGTTGAGCACGCCTTCGTCGCCCAGCAGGATGGCGTTGTCCAGGGAGCCGCCACGAGCGCGACCCGCGGCACGCATGGCTTCGACCTGCGCGGCGAAGCCAAAGGTACGGGCAGGGGCGATCGCCTCGCGATAGTCATCACGCCGCAGATCGAAGACGCAGTGCTGGCGGCCGATCGCCGGGTGGGGGAAGTCGATGCTGATCTCGTAGCGGCTGCTGCTCGCTGGCAACAGCATCGCCCAGCCATCGCCGCTGTCCACCCGCACCGGCTGCAACACCTGCAGCCACCAGCGCGGCGCCACCTGGCTCTGTCGGCCGGCGTCCAACAGCAACTCCACCCAGCCGATCGCGCTGCCGTCCAGGATCGGGACTTCGGGACCATCGAGCACGATCAGAGCATTGTCGATGCCGCAGCCGACCAGTGCCGAGAGCAGATGCTCGACGGTGCTCACACTGACGCCGCGGTTGTTGCGCAGTACGGTACAAGCGCGTGTCTACGACGTTCTGCCACCTGGCATGGACAGTGCCACGCGTGGCGGGCAGATCGCTGCGCACGAATCGAATGCCGTGACCCGCTGGCGTTGCTGCAAGCTCAGCGCGACTGGTGCTCCGCTGTGCACCCCTACCCCACGCAGTGAAACGCGACGCCAGCGTGTGCTGACGGTCCGGTTTGCGGGATTGATCCATCATGGGCAGGGCATCCAGCAGTGGCGGGCCGATCGATGTGGACCCGGGATCGGGCAACGTTCCATCACGACCACTGACAGATGGTGAGTGCGCAGTGATATGGGAAATCGATTATCAGGATCGAAGCGATAGACGCAAGTGAAGAAGACATTGACTGGCCGAAGCACAGTCTCTCCCTGGCGACTTAAGGGCAGCTTAAGCACGCCAGCGTCGGGCTTTCGGCTGCGCAATCCACCGCGTCCGCATCTTCGCCCGCGCCGCTGACGCCGCGGCACAGTGCTCATCGGTTGTTGCTGGCTTCCGCCTCCCCGCGGCGGGTTGAACCGGTTGCGCATGGCTGGCTATGACTTCGACACGGCGGTTGCGGATGCGGAAGAAGTGCCGCGCCGGGGTGAAAGAGCAGCGTCGACTACGGTGCCCGTGTGGCGCTCGACAAGGCGCGCGCCGTCGCCCGACCCGGCTGCGTGTGTTCGGCCGCCGACACCGAGGTGGCATGGACGGCGGATCTTTGGCAAGCCCGCAGATGCGGCCGATGCCGCCGCAATGCTGGTCACGCTCAGCGACCGCTGGCATCGGGTGCAGACCTCGGTGGCTTTGATCGCCGAGCAGCAGACGGTGCAGTTCACCGTATCCACACGGGTTCGCTTTCGGCCGCTGAGCGCAGCAGAGATTGCCGACTATGTGGTCACCGGCGAAGCGCAGGGGAAGGCCGGCGCCTATGCGATACAGGGCCACGCGGCCCTGTTCGTGGCCGCCTTGCGTGGTCCGTACACCAATGTGGTGGGGCTGCCGTTGTTTGAGGTCGGCCGTGCCCTGGCAGACCTCGGCGTACAGCCGCGCTGGGTCCAGAGGATCGACAGTGCCGGTGCGGCTTCGTTATAAGCGCGCCAGCCTGAAGGAGTGACCAGCGCCCATGAGTGAGGAAATTCTGATCAACGTCACGCCCCGCGAAACCCGCGTGGCGCTGATCGAGAACGGCATGCTGCAGGAGATCGGCATTGAGCGTGCCTCCCGCCGCGGCTACGTCGGCAACATCTACAAGGGCAAGGTCTCGCGGGTCATGCCGGGGATGCAGGCGGCCTTCGTCGACGTGGGCCTGGAACGCACGGCCTTTCTGCACGCCAGTGATCTGCAGGCGCCGGCGGTGGAACCGCTGGCCGAAGGCGAGGAAGGGCCGGCCGAGCCAACCTCCGGCCTCGATCACCGAACTGGTACGCGAGGGGCACGAGTTGATCGTGCAAGTGGTTTGGCGATCCGATCGGCACCAAGGGCGCCTGCCTGACCACGCATCTGTCGATTCTTCGCGCCATCTGGTCTTGTTGCCCGAGCAGCGTGCCGGATCTCCGGTGTGCATCGAGGATGAGAGCGAACGCAATTTCGCTGCGCGAGATCATGGCGGCTGGCCGCCGATTCGCCCCATGGCTACATCGTCCGCACCAACGCCGATGGTGTCGCCGAGGAAGCATTGGGCCGCCGATCTGGCCTATCTGGGCCGGGTCTGGGCGGTGGTGCGCGAGCGTACGGAGCCGCCGCGGTGGGCCAGTGTGTCTATGAAGACCTGTCGCTGTCGCTACGCGCGCTGCGCAGCGATCTGGATGCAGTCAGCCTGACAAGGTGCGCATCGATTCGCGTGAGGGTGCGCTGGAACGGCGCAGGGCTTCTGCGCCAAGTTTCTGCCCGAGTTACCGATCGCATCGAACTTACAGCGGCGAGCGACCGATCTTCTTCGATCTGACTGGCGTCGAGGATGAGATCCAGCGTGCACTGGGTGCACCCGCGCCGCTGGAGTCCGGTGGTCATCTGACCATCGAACAGACCGGAAGCAATGACCACAATCGACGTCAACACCGGTGGCTTCCTGGGGCACCGCAATCTGGAGGAAACGCATTCACAAGACCAATCTGAGGCCGCACAGGCGATTGCCCGGCAGCTGCGTCAGCAACCTGGGGCATCATCATCCTCGACTTCATCGACATGAACGACGAGGAGCACCGCCGCCAGGTGCTGCGCACGCCGGAGCGCGCGCTGGCCCGCGACACCGCCAAGACCACGGTTTACGAGTTCTCTCCGCTGGGCTCGTCGAGATGACCCGCAAGCGGACGACGGAGAGCCTGGAGCGGTTGCTGTGCATGCCCTGCCAGACCTGCAGCGGTCGCGGGCCGGGATCAAGTCCACCGGAACGATGATCTACGAGATTTTCCGCGAGATCGCCCGCGCGGTGCGGCAGTTCGAGGCCGGTAGCCTTGCCGGTGCTGGCCAGCACCGCGGTGGTCAACGCATCGTCGACGAAGAATCCGCCGCGGTGGCGGACTCCGGGAAACCCTTCATCGGTGCCGGATTCGCTTTCAGGCCGAAGACCAGTATTCCCCGGAACAGTACGACGTGGTGCTGCTTTGAGGCAGCCGGCGCGCTTGACGCTGGCCGGGTGCCGGGCGGCATCGGGGACCTTTGTGCGGGCCCAGGCACAGGGCCCAGGCTCCAGCAGCAGTTTCCATCTTCGGCGGGTGCTCTTCCCGACGTCCACTCAACGGCCGCCGAGTTTCAATCATCCGCGCTCCACTGGGCCCTGGGCCCTGAGCCCTGAGCCCTAGACGAGTGCCCGTCCGCCGCACCATTCGCTTCGCTCGTCACGCCCTGCTGCGCGGCACGGCGGTGCTGTTGCTGTTGGCGGCCGCGTTGGTGGGCATCCTGCGGCTGGCGGCACCGTGGCTGGCCGATCAACCCGAGTTGCTGGCGACGGTGCTGAGCGAGGCCCTGCGCGCCGATGTGCGACTGCAGTCGGCTGAGTCACGCTGGGATGGCAGTGGCCCGAGGCTGGCACTGCAAGGACTGGAGTTGGGAGAGCGCGACAGCGCCGAGCGATTGCAGGTCCAGCAAAGCGAACTGCAGCTGGATCTGTTTGGCTTTCTGCCCAGTCGCCACTGGGTTCGCGAGATCATCATCGATGGCGTCGCGCTGACGGTCGAAGGTCGCGACGGCCAGTGGGGCGTCAGCGGCCTGCCGCAACCGCGTGGTGCCGATCCCGATGCGCTGCAGCGTTGGCTGGGCCGGCTTGGTGCGGTTCGGCTGCGGCAGGTGGTGGTGACGCTGATCGATCACGATCGCGATTGGCGCCTGCAGACCCCGCCCGGTGACTTGTTGCTGGCTCGAGAGGGTGAGGCTCTGCGCCTGGGTTTGCGGGTGGGCGACGTCGATGCCGACGCGGGCAGCCTGCAACTGGTGTTGCGACCTTCCGCCGATCTGCGCGGTGGCCAGGGCTGGCTGGGACTGGACACGTTGGCGCTGAAGGGCTGGGGCGATCGCATTCAGGCGCATTGGCCGCTGCCGCAGCATGGGCATCTGGACGGCGGCGTGTGGTGGCGCTGGGCCGATGGCCGAATGGTCGACGGCCATATCGACATGCACCTGGTCGACGTGGGCATCGGTGCCGCCGAGAGCATCGAATTGCCGGAGGTGGGCGAAGTTGAGCCCCGCAGCGGCTTGCCTGATGGTCGTCTGCTGGCCAGCTGGTGGTTGGATGCCGGGGTCCAGCGCTTCAGTGCCGACTGGGAGGATGACGAGGGCCGGCTGCCATGGCTCGACGGTCAGTGGACGCTGGATGAGGGCGATCTGGGTGTGAACCTGCAGGGCGTCTCATTGCGGCCACTGGCCGGCATCGCCCCGCTGTTGCCGTTGTCGGAGCAGGCGCGAGCAGCGCTGTATCAGGCTAATCCGCACGGGCAGATTGACCATTTGCAGCTGCGTCGACCCGCCGGTGGAGAGTGGTGGCTGGAAGCTTCGCTGTCCGGGCTGGAGGTGAGTGCGCATCCGCAGCGCTGGCCGGCCGTCAGTGATCTGCAGCTGTATCTGATGGCCGACGCGCAGGGTGCCTGGGGCGAGTTGCGCGGCGACCCGCCCAGCGTTGCCTGGCCCGGCGCCTGGCCGGAACGGGTGCAACTGGAGGCTTTGGAGGCACAGTTTGCGCTGGGCAACGATGAATCCGGTCGTGAGTTGTGGTTCCACTCCGCCGACATACGCTATGGCGGTTCGGTGGCGCAGGGGCGAGGCAACCTGCGCATCGAGCCCGGCAAGCCGCCGGTGTTGCAGTTGGAAGCACACGCCAGTGGTGCGCTGGCACCTTCGCGCCTGTTCTGGACGCGCAACAAGATGAGCCCGAAGTCCGTGGCCTGGCTGGAGGAGGCGCTGGACAACGGCCATCTGGACGAAGCCCGCTTCTTCTATCGCGGCGCGCCACGCGACTGGCCCTTTGCCAAGGCGCAGGGCCGGATGGAGCTGCTGGCGCGAGGCTCGGGGGTGGATCTGGACTTCCACCAGGACTGGCCGTCGGCACAACTGCGTTCGGCGCAGGCTCGGATCATCAATCGATCGCTGTGGATTGACGCCGTCGACGGCGTGATCAGCGGCGTGCCGGCGCAGGCCACCGGCAGCATTGGCAGCTTCCGCGATCCGGTGCTGGCGCTGTCGGTCCAGGGTGGTGGCCAATCGGCAGACATGCTCGCCTTGCTGCGCCACAGTCCGCTGGAGCAACGTTACGGCAGCGTGCTGCTGGGCATGGCCGTCAACGGCAACATCGATACGCAGCTTGACCTGACCATTCCGCTGAAGAACGAACTGGGTGAGCCGGTGCTCGATGGCACCGCCGAGGTCAAGGGCGTGGATTTCAGCGATGCCAAATGGAACACGCGGCTGTTCGATATCCATGGGCAGGCGCGCTACAGCCTGAGCGGCTTCGCGGCCCCGGCGCTGCAGGCGCGTTTCGGCGACTCCGATCCGGTGGGTCTGGCGCTGGCGCTGGGCAGCGAGCACACCGGCAGTGCGGATCTGGCCTTTGAAGCGCGACTGGACGGCAGTCTGACGGCCACCGATCTGTTCGCCGATCACGCTGAGGATCTGGCCGCCATCCTGCTGCAGACCCATGGCCGCAGCCGCTGGCAGGGGCGATTGCAGATCCCGCGCGAGGGCGACGCCAGCCTGTCGCTGAGTTCCGACCTGCAGGGCACGCGGATTGGTTTCCCGGCGCCGCTGGCGAAGTCTGCTGCTGCCGCGGCGCCGTTGCAGCTGCAGCTGAGCCTGACCGAGACACCTCGACTGGCGCTGGAATTGGGCGGTGCACTGCCGCTGCGATTGCAGGCGCGGCTGCCGCATCTGGACCAGCCCTTCGAAGGTCATCTGGATCTGGGCTCGCCCGAGACCACGGAGGCGTGCCCGAACGGCGACTGTCTGCAGCCCGGCTTGCGCATCGCCGGTCGGGCCGATCGCGTTGAGTTGGGCGGCTGGCTTGCCTGGTTGGCGGCCCAGTCGATGGAGGAGGGACCGCCGCTGCAGCTGGCTGGGGTGGATCTGACCCTGAGCGAGATTGATCTGCTGGGCAGTGCCAGCCCGGCCAAGCGGCTGGGCTACGAGGATCTGGGCGAAGGCGGCTGGAAAGTCACGCTGGACAGCGATGCGGTGGCCGGTAGCGTTCGCCTGGATCCACGCGATGGCAAGCCGGCGCTGGCGGCCCAGTTCAGTCGGCTGCACCTGCCCGATGCCAGCGACGCCGCCGGGCAGGGCGGTACGCTCGATCCGCGGCAGCTGCCGGCGCTGCATTTCGCGGCCGACGAGCTGAAGGTCGGGCCGGCATTGCTGGGTCAGACCCGCATCGAGGCCTATCCCACCGCGGACGGCCTGCGCTTCGAACAACTGGATGCGCGTTCGCCTGGATTGACGCTGGCCGGCAGCGGTCTGTGGGGTGTGGACCCCCGAGGCGGGATTGCCTCCAGCTTTCAGCTGCGCTTCTCGGCCGAAGATCTGGGGCAGATGCTGCTGGGCCTGGGATTCGAAGCGCCGGTGCGTGGCGGTCAGACCCTGGCTTCCATCGATGCGCGCTGGGAGGGGCCACCGACGGCCTTCGGACTGGAACGTCTGGCAGGCACCATGGACGTCAGCGTTGGCCCGGGGCAATTGCTCGATCTGGACCCAGGCGCCGGTCGCGTCTTCGGCCTGTTTGCCCTGCGCGCCCTGCCGCGGCGGCTGACGCTGGATTTCCGTGATGTCTTCGGCACCGGCCTGGCCTTCGACAGCATCCAGGGCAGCTTTCAGTTTCAGGAAGGCAACGCCTGGACCACCGACCTGAATGTGCGTGGGCCCGCGGCGGACATCTCGATCGTCGGTCGCACCGGCCTGGCCCTGCGCGACTACGATCAGGAAGTGGCCGTGCTGCCCCGGGTCGGCAGCGCTTTCCCCGTTGTTGGCGCACTGGCTGGCGGACCGGCCGGCGCTGCGGCTGGCTGGCTGATGCAGGGCATGCTGGGCGGTGGTCTGGATGGCGCCAATCGCTATCTCTACAGCGTCACCGGTACCTGGGAAGACCCGGCTGTGGAGCGGCTGGACCGGCCGCTGGTGCGGCGGGATGGGGAGGGGTGAGCAAGGGCACAGGGCTCAGGGCCCAGGAGGCCGCCGCTCGTTGACTGGCGAGATCCGACGATGTGCCGGCAGCGTCCGGTGCTGCCTTGGCCTGTCGTCGGCGGCGAAAGCTGCAATGCAGAGCGAGGCTCAGCGGTCCGTCAATAGCGGGACGGCGGCATCTCAACCGTCCGCTTGACCGGGCTGTGCCGCTTGACCCAGGCGCGGATACGTCGATCCTCATAAACTACGCCGTTCGGTGCGACCCTCGGACTCGGAAGATGCCGGTGGTTCGCGCTCAATCAGGACCAACAGCCCATGAACGCAAACCTCACGCTTGCCAAGAACACCTTGCTGTCGCCTGGAGGCCTGGACGAGTCGGCACTCGAGCGGCTGTTTGGTTCGCTGTTGGGTCCGGGTATCGATGCCGGCGATCTGTATTTCCAGAGCTCCCGGCATGAGTCCTGGGCGCTGGAAGATGGGCTGGTCAAGGACGGCAGCCACAGCATCGAAAGCGGCGTCGGTGTGCGGGCGTTGTCCGGTGAGCGGGCGGCACTGGCCTATTCGGATGCGCTGGATCTGCCGGCGCTGACGGAAGCCGCGCGCAGCGCGCGGGCCATCGCCAGCCATGGAACGGCCGGTCAGCTGGCCCGTTGGCGGCAGCCGTCGGTGCGCAGTCTGTACAGCCCCGACGATCCCATCGACGCGCTGGCGCCCGCGGACAAGGTCACGCTGCTGCGCGAGATGGATGCCTACGCGCGCTCACTGGACCCGGCCGTCAATCAGGTCATGGTCAGCCTCAGTGCCCAGCATGAGACGGTGCTGGTGGCGCGTTCGGACGGCACGCTGGCGGCCGATCTGCGACCGCTGGTGCAATTCCGCGTGCAGGTCATCGCCGAGCGCAACGGGCGTCGCGAGCAGGGCTTCTCCGGTGGCGGCGGCCGCCTTGGCCTGGCCGACTATCTGGCCGCCGACAAGGCGCGCTGGCATGTGCGTGAAGCGGTCCGCCAGGCGCTGGTCAATCTCGATGCCATTGCTGCGCCGGCCGGTCCGATGACCGTGGTGCTGGCGCCGGGCTGGCCGGGTGTGCTGCTGCACGAGGCCGTCGGTCACGGCCTGGAAGGTGACTTCATCCGCAAGGGCAGCTCGGCCTTCGCCGGGCGGGTCGGCGAGCGGGTGGCCAGCGAGCTGTGCACCGTGGTCGACGACGGCACGCTGGATCGCCGTCGCGGCTCGCTCAGCGTCGATGACGAAGGCATGCCCACCGGCTGCACCGTGCTGATCGAGAACGGCATCCTCAAGGGCTTCATGCAGGACAGCCTGAATGCGCGGTTGCTCGGCGTGGCGCCCACCGGCAATGGCCGGCGCGAGTCCTTTGCGCATCTGCCGATGCCGCGCATGACCAACACCTACATGCGCGCCGGCCCGCACGATCCGGAGGAGATCCTGCGCTCGGTCAAGCGTGGGCTGTACGCGGTGAACTTCGGCGGTGGCCAGGTTGATATCACCTCGGGCCAGTTCGTCT